>JANOJL010000031.1:0-193220 GCA_031418715.1 Variovorax sp.
CTATGAAGTGGCCAGCAACGATGCGCGCTACCCGCTGGCCATGATCTCGCCGCCTGCCCGCAACTTCCTCAATTCCACCTTCGTCAACGTGAAAAGCCTGCGCGATATGGAAGGCGAGCCGCTGCTGGAAATCTCGGCGCAGGATGCAGCGCAGCGCGGTATTGCAGACGGCGAGATTGTGAAAATCTTCAATGATCGCGGCACGTACCGCTGCAAAGCTCAGATCAGCCAGCGCGCCCGCCCAGGCGTCGTTCATGGCCTTGGCATTTGGTGGCGCAAGATGGGGCTGGATGGCAAAAATGTGAACGAGCTCACCAGCCAACGCCTGACCGACATGGGGCGCGGCTCGGTGTTTTACGACTGTGCGGTGCAGGTGAGCGCTGATGTGGCTTAGGGCTTTGAATTTTATGAAAAAAAGACCGATAGCCGGCATATTTA
Source organism: Variovorax sp. (assembly GCA_031418715.1). GTDB lineage: Bacteria > Pseudomonadota > Gammaproteobacteria > Burkholderiales > Burkholderiaceae_C > JANMDU01. Next base: position 439 of record JANOJL010000031.1, read on the forward strand.
TTGCGCTAACAGCTACTATTTTTATAGCAATCTGTATCACTGGCTGCGGTAACTTGGGTTACTACTGGCAAAACACCCAAGGCCATTTAGCCGTGATGAATGCGGCGAAGCCCGTGCAAGAGTGGCTCGAAGATACGCAGACCAATGCAGCCACTAAGCGCCGCTTAGAGCTGGCTCAGCGCATCCGCGAATTTGCGTCGACAGAGCTCTCCTTGCCCGATAACGCCAGCTACCGTCGCTATGCTGATCTGAAGCGCAGCGTCGTGGTGTGGAATGTGGTGGCCGCGCCGCCTTATTCGCTTCAGCTCAAGACTTGGTGCTTTGCTGTGGTGGGCTGCGTGGGGTATCGCGGTTACTACACCGAGGCCGATGCGAAAGCTGAGGCAGAGAAGGTCAAAACCGAGGGCTACGAGGTGAATGTCTATGGCGTGCCCGCGTATTCCACGCTGGGCTATATGAATTGGGCAGGCGGCGATCCGCTGCTCTCTACCTTCATCACGTATCCCGAAGGCGAACTGGCTCGCATGATCTTTCATGAGCTGGCGCATCAGGTGCTCTATGTGAAGGACGACACGATGTTCAACGAGTCCTTTGCGACAGCCGTGGAGCGCTTGGGCGGCCAGCAATGGCTTGAAAAAAATGGCTCAGAAGCGGCGCGTGCGGAGTATGCCGCGTTTGACAGCAAGCGCCGCGAGTTTCGTGCGCTCACGATGCGTGCCAGGGAGCGCTTAGCTCAGGTTTATAAGAAAAACAGGCAAGTTGCCGGCATAGAATCTGCGCAAAGCGCTACTGAATCCATAGCAAATAAAAAACAGCAGGCAATGCAACAACTGCGTGATGAGTATGCGCAACTCAAGCAAACTTGGGGCGGCTTCGCGGGCTATGACCGCTTCATCGCACAGGCCAACAACGCCAGTCTAGGTGCGCAAGCAGCATACGATGAACTCGTGCCGCAGTTCGAAGCGGTGTTTGAGAAAAAGGGCAGAGATTGGAAAGTCTTTTACCAAGCCATCCAATCCATCACGCCCTTGCCCAAAGACGAGCGCCGCGCGGCTCTCGTGGCTATGACAAAATAGACCGATAGAAACAGGAGACCACCATGGCAGACATCAAAATTTCCCGCGAACACAGCTTGGGCCTCGCAGCAGCGCGCAAAGTCGCGTACAAATGGGCGGAAGACTGCGAGAAAAAGCTTGATATGGAATGCACCTACGAAGAGGGCAAAACCCAAGACGAAGTGCAATTCACGCGCAGTGGTGTGAATGGCACTCTGAAAGTGACCGCAACCGGTTTCGATCTACATGCCAAGCTAGGCTTCCTGCTCGGCGCATTCAGAGGCAAGATCGAATCGGAGATTGAGAAAAACCTCGACGATCTGCTGGCCAAGAGCGCTGCGAAAGAACCCGCTGCCAAAAAAAACGCCACCAAGAAAAAAGCCTGAGAGCTTGCGCGCTCAGGCTTTGCTATTAATTAAATAGCATTTCGCGCAGATTCTATAACGGCGAACAGCCTAAATCGCCATTATTTCAGCGATTCAATCAGATCCACATACTGTTGCATCGCATCTTTGGTGCTAGTGCCTTTGATTTTGTTCCAGGCATCCCATTTGGCGCGGCCGACCATGTCGGTGAACCCGGGTTTTTTCTCTTCGTTGTCGCCAACGGTACCCTGCTTATAGAGGGAATAAATTTGCAGCATGGTGGCGTTGTCGGGGCGCTCAGACAGGTTTTTGGAATCTGCGGCGGCTTTTTCGAATTGGGCTTTGGTGGCCATGGTGGAGCTCCTAGAAAGTTGATATAAAGAAAATTGTACGTCGGCTGGTGAATTTAATCAAAACACGGGTGACAGATCAGCTTGCTCTTTACTTCAGCAACTTCTTGGTTTTTGAAGCAGGTTTAGAAGCGGGTTTTAAAGTGGGTTTTGAAGCAGGCTTAGTGGATTTTTTGGCTACCGCAGGCTTGACAGATTTTGCAGCCACTTTGCGCACAGGTGCTGTGGCTGTTCTTGGTGCAGTAGCGGTCGCAGGTGCTTTGGCTGTTTTCTTCTCAGCTGCCAAACCCAGCAGCGCCTCCAATTCTGCAAGCGCCTCGCCCGTGTACACAGCGAGCTTTTGTGTGCTGGGCAGCGAGGTGTGGCAAGCCGTGAAGCCGAAATTCATGTAGCCGGCATAGCTTTCGCAGGTGATGTTCAGTGCCTGCCCGTGCGTCACGATGGATGCGGGGTAAATCGAGAGCAGCTCAGCGCCCCGAAAATACAGTGGCTTATCCGGCCCCGGCACATTGGAGATGGTGATGTTGAACATTGGCGGCAAGCGCCCGCCAATGCCTGAGAGCAATGTGAGCAAAGTGGGTGCCATCAGCAGCATGGTGTATTGCGTCATCACTTGACGCGGCAGGCTTTGCACATGTGCCTTGGCGTGTTGCACCGATCTTTTGATGGCTTGCAGGCGCTCCAGCGGATCGGCGATATTCGTGCCCAGCGTGGCCACAATGAAGCTGATCGCGTTGCCTGTGCCTTCATCATCTTTGGGGCGTACAGAAACGGGAATGCCTGCCGTGAGCGATTTTTCGGGCAGGTTGTCGCGTTCGCTTAAGAAGCGGCGCAGCGCCGCGCCACACAGTGCGAGCACCACATCGTTGAGCGTGCAACCCGCTGCATCGGCCAAGCCGCGCAAACGCGCCATAGAAAACTGCTGCGTGGCAAAGCGACGTTTCTCGCGCACGCGGCCATTGAGCACGGAGCGCGGTGCATCAAAAGGCACCACCAGCCCATCATTGGGATTGCCAATGCGCTTGATGATTTTGCCAAATGCCATAGCGAGCTGCGGCAAAGATTTCGCCTGCAGGCTCAGCTCTTCCAAGGCAGCAGCAGTGGCGCTCGCCACCGTAGGCGTTTGCGAGCGACGCTTTTCTTTGGCTTGCGCCGTGTTTCCGGTGGCCCAGAAAGGCGGCAGCTTCAAGCTGGCCACCGGATCGGTGGCCATCGCTTTATGAAGCAATTTCACGCCACTTACCCCGTCAATCAGGCTGTGGTGCATCTTGATGAAGAGCGCAAAGCGATCACCTTCGAGCCCTTCAATGATGGTGCATTCCCAGGGCGGGCGCGCCAAGTCGATCGGGGCGCTGTGTAAGCGCCCCACCAACTCACCGAGTTCACGTTCGCCGCCAGGCCAAGGCAAAGCCGCATGCCTGACGTGGTACTCCAAGTCGATATCGTCCGCTTCTATCCAAGAGTGCGCAGGATTTTTATTGAAGGGGACTTTGAGCTTGTGGCTCCAAGGTGCAGCGAAGCTGCGATGGCCGCGAAAATCCAACATCAACTGACGCATGAAATCTACTGGCGCATCAGGCGGTAGTTTGAATTGCAGCAAGCCGCCCACATGATTGGGTGTGGCGCGCGTTTCCGTGAACAGCCAAGCGGCATCCAATGGGCTCAAACGGGTGGTGCTCATCTTGGCTTTTCCCTGTGTTGCGAATCTTGCCTATCGGCGCGATTCATGGCTTGCTAAAGGCAAATGGCGTGTTGGTTAAGCGGCCTTGCGTGCTGCAGTTTTCTTAGCGGGTGCTTTCTTTGTAGCCACCTTCTTTGCAGCTACTGTCTTGGCCGGGGCAGCTTTTTTAGCGGCCGGTTTTTTGACAGCGGCAGATTTGGCGGGAGCCGCAGCAACGCCTTTCCACTTCAAGCGAGCTTTCTTAGCGAGGCTCACCACCTTGGCGATATCTTCGTCGGTGAACGCACCGTTCACACCGGAAATCGCTGACAGCTTCATGCCGTGTCTGATGCCTAGCTTGTAGATTTCTTTGACCTTATCCCACTCGGTATCGCGGCCCACGGTGAACACTTCAAAGCGACCTTCGAGCGCGAGCACAATGGTCTCCGCCATACAAGCAAAGACCACATTGGGTGGCAAGCCAATGCTCTTCATGCCACGCACTTTGGTGGGTAGCTCGATCTCGCCGGATTCGATCACCAGCACATCGGGGCGCTTGGCCACTTCTTCAGGTGGCAAATCGAGTGGACGCGCCACATCGGTGATCACGCAGCCAGGCTTGACCTTCATGATGTCCAAAATCTTCTTACCTGCACCGGAAGTGGAGGTGACGATCATGTCCATGTCGTGCAAAAGGCTGTCGTAGTCAATCGAGCACACCACATCGGCATCGGGTGTATCTTTGAGGATCGAGCGCTTGAGCTCTTCCAGTTTTTTCAGATCGCGCCCTGCGATAACGACTTGCTCAAATGCCATCGCCAGCAAACGCGCACTGACTGAGCCGATCGAGCCGCTTGCGCCAATCACCATGGTTTTGGCTTGAATGCGTTTACCATTTTTCTCCAGCTTCACCAAGCCCATGCGCTTCATCGCATCCGCTGCAGCCCAGAGCGCGCCTGATGCGGAGTAACTGTTGCCTGTGGTAATAGGTAGCGGCGCGCGGCGTGCCACGGTGATGCCTGCATCGCCCACCACTTTGGTGAATGCCCCTAGGCCCATGATCTGCGCGCCCAAACCTTGCGCGATTTTTGCAGCATGCAGCAAGCGGCGGTAGGTGAACTCAGGGCTGCGCGAGAGCATTTCTTTGGGTGTGCCGCCCACAGAAATGAGCCAGCCCTCGGCTTCTGCGCCACTGGGCGAAATGATGTTGTCCATCTTGCAATAGACCATGGGCGGCATGTGTGCTGCCACAGTTTCGATCCGGTCCATGATGAACTTAGGCGTGCTTTTTGGAATCGGCATGCCTTTGCGAATGTAATCTTGCGAGAGCGGATGAACCACAAAGGCAAAGCGTCGAATATTGCGAAAGTTGCCTGTGGGGTGCAGCATATTCGGCTTGATGTTCAGCTCATTCAAAATCTCTTCAAAATCATCGTCTGAGACCTCATCGGCCTGCTTGTCAAGGCTGGCCAAAATCATGGCCTCCAGCGTGTTGATGCCAATCACATGGTCGAACAATTTCGGTGATACGTCGATCACCAAATTAACCTTGCACTTCTTGAAAAATTCCATACGGTCATCGTCTACCGCGGATGTGATCACCGTTTTACCCGCTAGATTGCTGGAGTCGCCCACGGCTTTCAATTCTGCAAAAGTGCCAACGATCAGATGCGCTTCACCCACAGCTTTGCCCACGCGCTTTCCCTTGAGCCAAGTGAAAGATGATTCCAGCAGCTCGGCGGGCTTGCCCGAGAGCGCCCATTTCGTGCTCTTGGCATACAGCTCCAATTGTTGAATCGAACTGAGCATGGTGGGCGCGCCGGTTTGATACAGTGCATCCGCAAAATTCAGATTGGGTGTGTAGTCCGACAGCGCGACAGCCATGTCGTAATTGCGCATGCCGTTTAAGAACAGCACGATGTTGTTGTTGAAATACTCGCCCAATTCTTTTTGCACATGACGCACCGCACGCACTTGCAACAGGCGGCGCAGTGTGGCGCCCGTGGTGGCAGGCACCCGAGTGACGACGTTGAGCAAGCGCTGGGTTTCTTTGTTGACTACGGTGCGCAGACCCACTTGGTAATGGTCGCCAATCTCACCAATACCAATCGCGTCAGAGAAGCCTTGCTGGCGGCGCAGCAACTCCCAAGCCTTGGTGGTGTCGTTGTCTGCGCCCATGCGCGTGACTTCAAAATCTTCACCAAGGAATTTGGTTTTGAAGGAGAAATCTTGGCTGCTTGAGCCGAGGGTGACGGTGGTGACTTTTTTCATATGGCGCTTCTTGTCTGTGAAAGTTGAAAATTATTTTATTGATTTTTTGGCTGCAGCTTTTTTGGCAGGCGTTGGCTTGTCCACCGGCGGCAGGACTTGGCGGATCAGCGCTTCGCATTGCTTTTGCGTCATGTATTTCGGCACGGGGTAGCCGGTGTGCGCCTCATGGCAAGCCGCTTTGGCCAAGGCGGGAATGTCTGATTCTTGCAATTTATCCAGATGCAGGGGAATGCCCAGATCGCGATTGAGCTGATCTATCGCATCCAAGAATTTTTCGGCCAGCTTGTCGTCGCGCTCGCTTTCTTTGCCAAGGTTGGCGCGCACGGCCAATTTCGCCAACTGCTTTTGAATCACAGGTGCTGAGTAGCGCATCACATGCGGCAACATGATCGCATTTGCCAAGCCGTGCGGCGTGTGGTATTTGCCGCCAAACTGATGCGCGATGGCATGCACATAGCCCACGTTGGCTCGCGTGAATGCAAGACCAGCATAGGTGGAGGCGAGTGACATTTTTTCTCTAGCAGCCAGATCCGTGCCTTTGGTATAGCAAGTGCGCAGATTGCCAAAGATCAAGCCCACTGCGGCCAACGCCATGCCATCGGTGTAGGGCGTGGACCAGTTGCCCACAAAGGCTTCCACAGCATGCGTGAGCGCATCAATGCCAGTGGCGGCGGTGATGTGGGGCGGCAGGCCGGTCATGAGCGATGCGTCTAGCGCAGCCATTTTGGGCACGAGGCGTGGATCAATGATCACGACTTTGTCATGCTTCACCGGATCAGAGATCACAGCAGCTACTGTGACTTCAGAACCTGTGCCTGCGGTGGTGGGCACAGCGTAGATCGGCAATGGGTTGCTGCGGCCTTTGAAGTAGCCGGCAAGGCTGCGCAGGCTCTTGCGATTGGTCATGGAGATGGCAATCGCTTTGGCTGAATCCATCGACGAACCACCACCAAAAGCCACGATGGCATCACAATCGTGCTGGCGGCAAAAATCAATGCCTTCTTCGATCAGCGGAATCGGTGCATCGGGCGTGATTTTGTCAAACACCACCGTCTTTGTGCCACCGGCGTGCAGCGCATCTTGAATGCTGTTCAGTAGCCCGAGTTTCGAGATGACGCCGTCGGTGACGATCAGCACTTTGCTGTGGCCAAAGCCCGCGATGACTTCGCCCATGCGCGCGCTCGATCCGGGGCCGACCATCAGCGTGGGCTGGGGAATAGGGATGTAGCGCGTGACTTTGCCTGCGCCCTTCATAAGCGCTTCTAGGCCCGCTGTGCGGGTTGAATTGGGAATAAAGTCCAAGATCACAACAGCCTCCTCGGTGAATCTAATATCTGACTGATCAGTGTAGGCGCTGGCACAGGCTACGCGCTGGCAATTGACCCCAATAGCGCACAGGGTTTTCCCGGTTGGCGGAATCGCTTAGCTCTTCGCCGTTTTTGCAGAATACTCTGAAACAAGCGCGAGCAAATGCTGCCTTTGCCCGGCCTCCAGATAGGGCACCAACAAATTCAGCACATGCTGCGCACCTCGCACCAGCGCGATACTCGCACTCTCAGGCTCGAGCGCATTGCGCGGATCACGTACGTATTCGAAACTCAACCAGTAGGTGAGCACGACGACCATGGAGGTGGATGTGCCTTCGATTTCGCGCGAATCAATCGTGATTGCGCCGCTGCGGTTCATCGCCTCCAGCATCGTTTTGACACTGCGGGTTTTGTTTTTCAGTACCCACTGAAAATGCGTCTCTAAACGACGATTCTTGCTGAGCAGATCGTTCAGATCGCGGTAGAGGAAACGGTATTGCCAGATCAGTTCATACAACGTGTGCAGGAAAAACCATGCATCTTCAACATTACGCACGCCATCGCTTGCATTCAAAAGCTCCGAGAGCGAGCGTTCGTAGCGGTCAAACAAGCTGTTGATCAGCTCGTCTTTGGCGGGATAGTGGTAGTAGAGGTTGCCGGGGCTGATATTGAGCTCAGCAGAGATCAATGTGGTGGAGACATTGGGCTCGCCAAAACGGTTGAACAGTTCGAGCGTGACTTCCAGAATGCGTTCTGCGGTGCGGCGCGGCGCTTTTTTGACCATGATTTTCTTTTGTCCTCTGATGTGACGGGTCTTGTCTTACCCACACTCTAGCGCATGTTCAATGCTAGCGCTCATCTAGCAGCGCATTTGAGATCAAGAATTGCGCCGCTCGAGGTCTTCCAGCGTTTCTTCCAGACGTTTCACGGCCTTTCCCACTTGGCTGGCTCTAGCTGCAGGCATCACGAGCTGGCGCTTGGGATCGGCCAAAATTTCTTCGTTGATTGTGATGCCATGTCTCTCGAACTTGGCTGTGAGCGAGCTGCGGCGGGCGCGCAACAGATGGCGCGTTTGTTGATATGCATGCTCTGCCAAGCTTCGGCGCTGGCTGTAGCTGAAGGTGTTGGCCAGATACATTTCTGGATCGCGCTGATCGGGTTCGATGAGTACGATGTCGGTTCCCGGATACTCACGCTCGTAGGCTTTCATGCCCATTTCTAAGCGCGAATGAATCATCGAGCGGAAGGTTTGCGAGAGCACGGCGGGCAGGCCGCCATCCACAATGCGCGGAATGCTCTGACGCGCTTTGGGTAGGCCGCGCTGCATCACGGTCGGCCGGGCATTCAGTGCATCAAACGGCACGAGCGGATTCAAACAAATCACCAAATCCATGCCTTCTTGCAATGCAACGCTGGCGTGCAGCGTTTTCTTCAACGCACCATCAACAAAATAGTGATCGTCAATTTCCACAGGAGGAAACAAACCGGGCAAGGCAGAACTGGCCTGCACAGCTTGCGAGATGGGCACATGGTCAAAGCCCGGTGCGCCGAAAGGAGCGGATTCACCAGAATCGAGATTGGTGGCGACCAAGGTCAAGCGTGAGCCACGCATTTTTTGCAAGACGCGGAAATCATTGCTGCGACCAGGCTGGGAGAAAATAGCTGCCATCCGAGCATTCACTTCTTCGCTGGAAAAAACGCCCGTTGGGAGAGCGGGGCCCAACAACTCTAACGCACTCACAATGCTTTTTCGCTCAACGGTAGCGCGCCATGCAGCAGCAACCAACAAACTTGGTAACATGATCAAGCGGCGAGCGAATTCGCCAAATGCAGGGCGCATCAGCCAAGCGGGATCGAAGCGATCGCTGTGTTGACCGGCATCGGCATTGGTTTGTTCGTTGTCGATAAAGCTTTTGCAAAGCTCCTGCGGACTCATGCCGTTGGCCAATGAGGCCGCGATAAAACTTCCCGCCGATACGCCGATGTAGTGATCTAGGCGAGTGAAATCCACGCCTTCCAACACCTCCTGTAAAGCGCAAAGTGCGCCAATTTCATAAATTGCACCCAACGGTCCACCGCCTGCAAGCGAGAGTGCGATGCGCGGACGCGCGTTGGGTTTGACAGAGCGTGTGCGCTGCGGGAGACGAGTAACTGTGGCCATGTGCAATTCAATATGTTCTGCGATTTGCTACTATTTTATGAGCACTCTGCGCTTATTTTATGAGGGTAAACCGCTTTTTTGCCTAAAAATCGGCAAGAAAAAGGGCGCTTTTCAGCGCCCTTGCATGCACAGCAACTTATTAAGCAGCTTTGCGAGCACGCTTTGCAGGTGCTTTTTTCACAGCCGTTACAGCCTTGGCCTTGACGGTCTTGACAGCAGCGCGCACTGGCTTGGAAGCCGTAGTGGCTTTCGTGCCAACTTGCTTGCTTAAAGAGTCGATGCGCTTGATCAGCGTCTCGATGTCTTTGGCCGATGGCACGCCGAGTTTGTTGAGCGCGCGAGCCACGCGGTCTTCAAAAATGTCTTCCAGCTTGTTCCACTGACCGGTGGCCTTGGCAGCGACTTCGTTGGCAACGCCAGCTGCTTTGTTGGTCACTTCGCTGATACGCTCTTCAGCGGCAGCTTGCGTCTTACGCTGAACAGCCAAGCCTTCTTTCACAAGGCCTTCGAACACGTTGCCGCCGTTTTGCTGGGCTTTAGAAAACTGTGCCAAGCCAGCCAAATAAATTTGTTGTGCAGATGCTTTGATGCTCTCTGCCAATGCGGCAGGATTGAGACCATTGGATTTTGCAGCGGATGCAGCTTTGTTGACTTTTTTGACCATGGTGAACTCCAGATAAATGGTTGAGAAGAATGTGATGGAAGAAATGTAGCCTTTCGAGCCGAAAGTGTTTAGGCTGTCGCTTCTAAATGCCTAGATGTAGCGCTCTACGGCTGCGGCTGAAGGCAAGCGTTTTTCAAGAGATCAGATTGGCTATCATGTGAGCCATACCAGCTAGGAGTCAATATGAGATATGCCGTTCAAACAATGAAAACTATTTTCTTAATCGCTATTATTTCGATAGCGCTTGGCTCTCATTCTATAAGGGCAAACCCCGTATTTTCTTTAAATTCTACTGTGCTACAAGCATCGGGCAGCAGCAAGGCTGCTGAAGGCAGCAAAGCGAAGAAGCCTAAGAAAGAAAAGAAAGCCAAAGCTAAAAAAGCCGGTGGTGTCACTTTCTACGAAGGCAGTGGCGAAACCCGCTCAGAGCGCGACAAACGCCTCACAAGAGAATGCCGAGGCAGGTCGAATTCAGGTTTGTGCGAGGGATATGCACGGCCTTGAAACGCACAAAGCCCGGAAAAACCGGGCTTTGTGAATCAAAGGACAGATTTTTTAGAGCGCTGACCAAACGCTTGCAATTTGGGCATCACGTATTTGATCACCTGCCAAATATAAATCGCAAACGAAAGATCCCCCGGCTGAGGCGTTGGAGATAATATCTACGCGTGCGCCTGACGCATCTGTAACGCGAAGCAATCCACCGATTGGATAAGCTGCACCGAATACGATAGGGGAAATGGTACTTAATGTGTAGGTGTCGTTGTTAACCGTGATCAGTCCTGAGATACTGAGTTGGCCATTGCTAGTAATCACGGTGGTGTAATTCAAAATAGCAGAGGAACTTGCGCCACGCGTGTTGGAAAAGTTGGTGTATGAAGAAGTCACAGAATTGTTTGCAACCGTGATCGTTACAGAGCCATTGAGCGTGTTGCCCACCGAGCTGAAGTTGGTGAAACTCATACTCAAAGATGCACCGATGATTTCATCGCCCGCATAAGAGATGGCGTTGATGTTAATTGCGAATCCACCATTGATGGGCAGCTCGCCCACACCAGCAACGCAGTTGCTGGCAACAAAACTGATGCTGTCTCCATTAGAGAAATCATCATCGTTATCGTTGTCATTGAATGTATAGTTTAAAGAGCCCCCTGCAGCGCAGGGTTCACTGCCAGACTCACTCGCTTGAGATTGCTCCAAGCTTGGCCCAGCAGTATTTAGCGCCCAAAGAGCCCAGGCAGAAGGCAAGCCACCTAGCTTACGGACGGAGCTGTTCGCCGACGCGTTGCTCAAAGCATCCAATCCACTGCCTGCGCCAGCCGCAGCTAATATCGAACCAGCAGCTGCGCCAGCGATATTGCCAAAGTTGGTGCTACTGAGGGGGGGGGGTAGCCGCAGAAGCGGGTGGAATACCGGAGTTGGCTGTTGGTGTTTCACCGCCACCACCGCCACCACAAGCTATTAACGCAGCAACTGAACAGGTTGCTAAAAGTACTTTCACCGAGCGCATGTTTTTCCCCTAATGATTTCACAAAAATATGTGAAAAATAATTTTACATGAGGAGCTGAGAGCGAATCCGCTCAACATGCGCCATCAGTGACCTCGCGGCAATCGGCCAGGCTTTAGCATCTACATCGTTATAAGTAATCGGCAAGAGTTCTTCGATACTGGCTTGGGGTTTGATTTTCATGGCAGCAATGACTTTCGCTTCGCGCTTGAGGCGGTGTTGCTTCAATGCTGTGATGGCTCTGGCCGCGCCGGCGCGTGTGTCGCTCTTGGCATCGCCGCGCTGAGTGGGCGGGCCCTGGGCTGCATCGCAATGGCTCAAGACATAGCCGTGCGCGGGCAAGATAAATCGCAGATCCTGTTGCTGGCACAGGGCATGCAGCATGTCGAGTGAGTTGAGGTAATCCGTCATGTTGCCATCAGGCGGATCGATCACGGTGGTGCTGCCGTTCAAGATGTGGTCGCCAGAAAAGAGAAGGCCGTCCTCGGGCAAGATCAGACAGAGATGATTGGCTGCATGACCGGGCGTGTAGATCACTTGCAGGCTGATATCAAACGGTTTCTCATCGTAAGGGCGTCGGAAATAGGGCGTGAGATGCTCTCTATTTTGTAGCACGATGTCGGGCTCAAACCATGCGCTGTCGCGTGCTGATGAGGCGCTGGGCAGACCGAGAATAGGACAAATGTGTTGCGCAAATTCAGCGGTGAGCGCCATGGGTACGGTGTTGCTGGATTCCACTATGCGCGCTTGCAAGGGCCTAGCGGCTGGCGAATGATCAGCATGCGAATGCGTGCAGACAATGGCCACGATGTCGCCACCCGTGGCGCACAGAATGCGCTCGATATGCGAAGCGATATCGGGGCCGGGATCGATGACGAGATAACCCTTCTCTGGCGTACCAACGATGTAGGTGTTGGTGCCCGGGCCAGTCATCATGCCGGGGTTCGGCGCGGTCAAGCGCATCACATGTTGAAGCAGTGGCACAGCGCGCTCATGCTGCCAGCTCAATTCATGCGCTATTTGGCCGTAGGGTGTGACCATCGCCAGCTCGCCATAAGCCGCTTCATGCTCCATCAGACGAATTTCTTTGCCTGCCATGTAGCCAGCGCGTGGGCAGCTTGTCCACAACGGCTGGCCACTGGCGCAGGCTTGCAAAACGTCTTCCACCTTCGCATAGGCGACAAGTTTTTGCAGCGTGCGTACCGTGGGGAAGATCATGAAAAACTGCCCTGCTTCGTGGCGCGCCAGAGCATCTTGCGGGCTCACCCATTCGGGCGCGAACTGCTCTTTTTCATCGGCCACGGGCGTTTGGCCTTCGGGCATACGGGCGACGAGGAAGGGCACGTCAAAGCGCTTGGGCATATCGCGGTCTGTCACCCAATGTGCGAGTACGAAAACATCTTGGGCTGCAAGTTGAAACGCATTTGCAGTCATCTGCGTATAGAAATGAGCATGGCGATCCAGCGCATCGATTTGAGCTTGACTGACCCACTGGCCATCTGCTTTACGAGCGAGCACGACACCCAATTCTTCAAAGCTTTCGCGAATCGCTGCCAATGCCCAAGTGATTTGCAAGGGCGTTTGGCTAACCCGAGTTGCTATCGAATCAAGAGCAATCTGAGCAGGTTTTATAACGGCTGAATGGCTATTTTGTGCATATTTTTCATCGTCAAACTCAATACCGCCACCGGGAAACACATACGCGCCAGGCGCGAAGCTGGCCGTCATCGCGCGGCGCGTCATGAGAACCTGCAAGCCCTGCGGGCTGTCGCGCAGCAGCAAGACGGTGGCCGCTTGTAGCAAGGGCGCGAGTGGTTTGGCGGGGTGGATCAGGGCGGAGTCGCGTGGCATAGGTTAAATTCGCTGATGTTGTCAGCATTTTGCTACAAGGAGCGCATGTATGTTTCGATCTTTTTTTGGTAACCGCTTGTGGGCCTTGTGGGCATGGGCTGGCGCTGCCTTCATTCTGTCTGTCACTTGGTTTCAGGTGCAACTGACGGTGAAGCTCAACAGTTGGTATGGTAGTTTTTATGATTATGTGCAAAAAATTCTGTCTAAGCCAGGTTCAGGCACGATGCCGGAGTTTTTTGCGCAATTGGTGACGTTTGGCGAAATTGCAGGCATCTTCATCACAGTGGCTGTGTTGCTTGGCTTTTTTGTGAAGCATTGGATTTTTCGCTGGCGCACGGCGATGACGGAGTATTACTCAGCCAATTGGCACAAAGTGCATCACATCGAAGGTGCATCACAGCGTGTGCAGGAAGACACAGCGATGTTTGCCCGCATTATGCAAGGCTTGGGCATCAGCTTCATGCGCTCGATCATGACTTTGATTGCCTTTTTGCCTATTCTCTGGACGCTCTCGGCCAAAGTGACCGAGCTGCCTTTCTTTGGTCAAGTGAGTCAAGCACTGGTTTGGGTGGCGATCATGTCAGCGGTGTGTGGCACGGTGTTACTCGCTGTGGCGGGTATCAAGTTGCCGGGTTTGGAATTCAACAACCAACTTACCGAAGCGGCGTATCGAAAAGAGCTGGTGCTGGGAGAAGACAACACCAGCCGCGCCCAGCCTCCCAAGCTGTCTGAGTTGTGGACGCATTTGCGCTCCAACCACTTCCGTCTGTTTTTTCATTACCTGTATTTTGATATTGCCAAGTATTCGTATTTGCAATTCTCTGTGTTGATTCCCTTGATCGCACTCGCCCCGACTTTGGTGGCCGGGTTGATCACCTTTGGCGTGATGCAGCAAATTTTGAATGCGTTTGATCGTGTGGAAAACTCCTTCCAATTTTTAGTGAACAGTTGGGAGACGGTGGTTGAGTTGCTCTCGGTCTATCGCCGCTTGCGTGCGTTTGAGCGTGCGATTGAAGAAGCACCTGATACCCCACCCGATGCTCCCATGGGCGGTGAACAGGTGGTGATGAATGTCACTGTCTAGCCCGCCCGACAAGCCGCAAGTCTTGCGCGTGACAGATGAGGCGGCGCGTGCGCAAGCGCGTGGCTTCGTGCGCGAGAGTGCGCATGGCGCGCTGGCCACACTGGAGCAGGGCACGGGCTGGCCGCTGGCCTCGCGTGTGTCGCTGGCTGTTGATGCAGATGGCGTGCCGATGATTTTGATTTCTCGGCTATCGGCGCATTACGGAGCATTGGAAGGGGACGCACGTTGCTCGCTTCTACTGGGCGAGGCAGGTGATGGCGATCCGCTACGGTATCCGCGCATCACGGTGGTTTGCTTAGCTACTAAAGTTTCAACCGATCATCGCGCAGCAGCCAAGCAAGAATTTTTAAAGCGCCACCCAGCTGCAGAAATGTATGCAGATTTCACGGATTTTGATTTCTGGCGTTTAAAACCACAGCGGGCGAGTTTGAATGCGGGGTTTGGCAAGGCCTATGCGTTGACGGGGGATGATTTGAGATGAGCTACGCGAGCGTCTTCAGCCCCGGATTGCATGCAGGACAAGTGGCACTCGTCACTGGCGCAGGTTCAGACATGGGGCGGTGTGCTCTGGGGCAAAGGCGGGCCACCGAAGGCGGTGGAAGCGGATGCGGTTGCGATCGAGAGCGCGAAGAGCTTCCTCGCAGGATAATCGCGCTATGAAAATTTCGTTTACCAAAATGCAAGGTGCAGGCAATGATTTTGTCGTGCTCGATGAAACCAAAGGTCGTTTGAATCTCACGGCCGAGCAATACCAATTTTTGGGCGACAGGCATTTCGGCGTGGGCGCGGATCAGATTCTTTCCGTGCGGCCTGCGCCATCGCCAGAGTTTGATTTTGCATATGCGATTCACAACAACGATGGCGGTGAGGTGGAGCATTGCGGCAATGGGGCGCGCTGCTTTGTGCGTTATGTGCACAGCAAAGGTTTGACAGCTAAAAACCCCATTCGCGTGAAGACGGTGAACAATGTGCTGAAACTGACTGAACAGCCAGATGGCCGTGTGACGGTGGACATGGGTGCACCTGTCTTTGATTTGAAAGATGTGCCGTTTGATGCGCAGCATGCTAGCTTGGAAGCCTCAAATTTATGGCAAAAGTGGCAGTTGGCCGTTATAAAACCTGCGCTGATCGCTATTGAATTAATAGCAAATTACTCTAACGTTGCAGTGCTCTCGATGGGCAATCCGCATGCGGTTCAGGTGGTCAATGATGTGACGACTGCGCCTGTGCATGAAGTCGGCGCATGGATGCAAACGCATCTTGCCTTCCCGCGTCGCGTGAACGCCGCTTTCATGCAAATTCTGAGCCGCAGCGCGATCAAGCTTCGCGTGTATGAGCGCGGCGCAGGCGAGACGCTGGCCTGCGGCACGGGCGCATGTGCGGCGGTGGTGGCGGGTATTCGTCTGGGGTTGCTTGACGCGAAGGTGGATGTGCACACCCATGGCGGATTGCTCACGATTGAGTGGCCATTTGCGACCGAAGGCGAAACTGCGCATGTGTTGCTCACCGGGCCTGCCGTGACGGTCTATGAAGGCAGCATTGAGATTCCCGACTGAGCGGCTGGATGATTTGCCAAATCGCTGTGCCCCAGCTTTGGGTTTAAGATAGCGACTGCTACAAAATCAGGAGCTTGCTATGAGCCACCCCACAGCCAACGATATACCGCCAATCACCGAAGAAGATATTGCCAATTATCTGACGACGAACCCCGAATTTTTTGAGCGCCATGCCGAGACTCTGGCCACCGTGCAGCTGCAAAGCCAGCATGGTAGACGTGCTGTGAGCCTGCAAGAGCGCCAAGCCGAGATGCTGCGCGAGAAGATCAAATCACTCGAAGGCCGCATCATGGAGATGGTACGTAACGGCAACGAGAATGTGATGATTGCCGACAAGTTGCAAAAATGGACGCGTACGCTTTTGCTCACGCAGCAGGCGATGGATTTGCCGATCACGGTGACGCATGAGCTGAAAAGCCAGTTTTTGGTGCCGCAGGTGGCGATCAAGATTTGGGGTGTGAATGGCCTGTTTTCAGAGGAAGAATTTGCCGTCGGCGTGAGCGACGATGCAAAAACTTTTGCTTCCTCTTTGCAGCTGCCCTATTGCGGCGTGAATTCTAATTTTGAAGCAGCCAATTGGCTTGATCAACCCGAGCTGGCCAGCTCACTCGCTTTGATTCCCCTGCGAGCCGGCGTGGCGCTCGAAGCTTTTGGCATGCTGGTGCTCGCATCTCCCGATCCGCAGCGCTTCAATGCCGGGATGGGCACAGATTTTCTGGAACGTATCGGCGAGATCACCAGCGCGGCGCTGTCTCGGTTGCGCGGTTAGCCGAAAAATGGGGTCAGATCAGAATTCAGGACGATGATCTTCCCGGAGTGAATTCATGCCCAGTCGAAATTCTGCTCAGACCGCATTTTTCGGCGCTCTTTCCGAAGCGAAAGAGCAGGCGATACAGCACGAGCTGATCCAGCGCTACCTGGCGCATTGCCGCGTCGAAAAACGCCTCGCTGAGCGCACCCTCGCGCTCTACACCGAAGATCTGACCAAGCTGCAAGCCAATGCAGCGCAGGCCAAAATCGAGATCACCCAAGTTCTCAACGCCCACATCCGCCGATGGGTGGCGCAGATGCACAGCGGCGGACGCAGCGGGCGCGGCATTGCGCTCATCCTTTCGGGTTGGCGTGGTTTTTACACTTGGCTTGGGCGCGAAGGCCTGATGACTGCCAACCCTGTGCAAGATGTGCGCGCACCCAAGCAGCCCAAACCATTGCCCAAAGCACTGGCTGTAGATCAAGCCATGCAGTTGGTGAGCTTCACAGGCTTGCAACAAGCCAACGACTTTAACCCTGCGTTAGAAGCCCGCGATGCGGCTTTGACAGAGTTGCTCTATGGCTCGGGCCTGCGGGTGAGCGAATTGGTTAATTTAGACATTCGTTCGTCCACAGCCGGCCAGCAAACGCTCAAAGGCTATATTGACTTGGTTGCAGGCGAAGTGCATGTGGTGGGCAAGGGCAGCAAAAGCCGCACGGTGCCTTTGGGCAAACAATCCGTGGATGCGATTGAGCGATGGTTGCCGTTTCGCAGTGAGCTGCAGCTCAAGGTCAGTCAGAAAAGTCGTTTGACGCAAGAAGAAAAAGACCCGAGCAGCGAGCAGGCGCTGTTTCTCTCCCCGCGCGGCCTGCGAATGAGCCCTGCCATGGTGTGGCAGCGCCTCAAACTCAGAAGCTTGGCTGCGGGGTTGCCGATGGCGGTGCATCCGCACATGTTGCGCCACAGCTTTGCCAGTCATATTTTGCAATCCAGCCAAGATTTGCGTGCGGTGCAAGAGCTGCTTGGACATGCCAACATCAGCACCACGCAGGTTTACACCCGGCTGGATTTTCAGCATTTGGCCAAAGCCTATGACGCGGCGCATCCCCGTGCCAAGCGCCGCGCCGCCGCTTGATGTGCGATGACCTGATGCCTAGCTTTAGGTCTGAAATGTTGTTTTTTATCCAATTCAAGCCAAAAACATCACCAAAAGAAGCGAAAAGAGGGAAATTCAATCGCACCTGTTCTGGTTTGTCGCCCAAATGACGAAAAATGGACTGTGGCAAATTCATTCCAACTGTCCGCGAAAAAAGATTCCCCTGCTGCTATTGCGGCAATGCAGGATTTTGAAATCGACCAAATTCTGTATTGCAGCTTAGCCAAGCAGCCGATGGACGAGATCGCTATTGAGCAATTGGTGCATACAGCTGCTGACTTGAACCGCATGGATCACATTACCGGCATGCTGATGTATGCCGATGGCGTGTTTGTGCAATTGATCGAAGGCCCGCGCCAAGCGATTGATCACCTCTGGGCGCGCTTGTTGCATGACAAACGCCATCAGGCTGTTGTGCAGCTTTATCACCGCCGCGAGGTGGAGGCACGCGCCTGCGACGGCTGGGACATGCGTTATGTGCAGCGTGAAGATCTGCGCGATTTGATTCACGAAGCCAAGGAAGAAATTGTGGCAGGCCGCAAAAGCGCTTGGGCCCCCGCGATCGAGCGCATGGATTTTCTGCTGAGCAACGCCAACTGGGACAGCTTCGTCAACGACATCAAAGCCAACTGATCGCTGCACATCCGCGACAATAGCGGCCATGAAAACGATCACCCTTCGCCCCGGCAAAGAGCGCGCCTTGCTGCGCGGCCATTCTTGGATTTATGACAACGCCTTGGCCTCAGGCAGCGCAGATTCGGGCGAAACGGTGCGTGTGGAGTCGTCTGAGGGCAAATTCCTCGCTTGGGCGGCCTTCAGCCCGAGCAGCAAAATCCGCGCACGGGTCTGGAGCTTTGATGAGGCGCAGCGCATAGATGCTCCTTTTTTCATAGCACTCTGCGCACAATCTATAACGGCGAGAAGCCGATTTGGCCTTGAAATACCGATTGACAGCGATGGCGTGCGCCTGATCCATGGCGAGGTCGATGGGCTGCCCGGCTTGATCGTGGATCAGTATGGCGATACGTTGGTAGCGCAGTTTTTATCTGCCGGCAGTGAGCGGCAAAAGAAGCTGATCGTTCCCGCTTTGCTCCAAGCCAGTGGTTTGACCAAACTCTATGAAAGATCGGATGCCAGCAGTCGCACGCTGGAAGGCCTGCCGCCCGCCACTGGCTGGCTTGCAGGGCAGGGCGCGGATGAGGAGGTGGTGATCCGCGAGCATGGCTGGAAGCTCAAGGTCAGCATTTCGGAAGGCCACAAAACAGGCTTTTACCTCGATCAGCGCGACAACCGCCATCGCTTCGCCTTGGATGCCGCCCGCCTGAAATTTCGCCGCATGCTCAACTGCTATTGCTACACCGGTGGCTTCACCGTGGCTGGGCTGTCTGGCCTGCGCGAGGCGGGTGCTTTGGAGGGTGCGAAAATCACCAGTATTGATTCTTCGGGCCCAGCGATTGAGCGAGCCAAGGCGAACGTGGCGCTCAACGGCTTTGAGGCGCAGATTCAAGACGGCAGCGCACAATTCATGGATGCCGATGTGAACGCTTCTCTTAGGCAATTCATCACCGAGGGCCGCACATTTGATCTGATCATTCTCGATCCACCCAAATTCGCGCCCTCCGCCGCCCATGCCGAGCGCGCAGCCCGAGCTTACAAAGACATCAACCGCCTCGCTTTCAAGCTTCTGGAGCCAGGCGGCTTGCTTTACACCTTCAGTTGCTCGGGCGGCATTGATGCCGATTTGTTTCACAAAATTGTGGCCGGCGCGGCGATGGATGCCCATGCCGATGGCTACATCACCGCGCATCTGGGCGCAGCGCCCGATCACCCGATCACCATGCGTTTCCCGGAAGGGGAATACCTCAAGGGCTTGGTGGTGATGAAAAAATGAAAACCTATCTCGTGGGCGGAGCAGTGCGCGATGCGCTCATGGGGCGCGAAGTGACGGATCGCGACTGGTGTGTTGTGGGTAGTTCACCGCAAGAGATGCTTGATCTGGGCTACCTGAGTGTGGGCAAAGATTTCCCCGTTTTTTTGCATCCGCAAACGAGAGAGGAATACGCCTTGGCACGCACCGAGCGCAAAACCGCGCCTGGCTACCATGGCTTTGCGATGCATGCAGCGCCTGATGTAACGCTAGAGCAAGATCTTGCGCGGCGCGATATTACTATCAATTCAATAGCACTCAGCGCAGAATATATAAGGGCGAATGGTCAGTTTGACTTAAAAATTCCAGCTTCTGAAGCCTTGAGCAAAGCCTTGATCGATCCGTTCAATGGGCAGCAAGATATTCGCGATCAGATTTTGCGCCACACCAGCCCCGCTTTTGCAGAAGACCCGGTGCGCATCCTGCGCGTGGCACGGTTTGCTGCGCGGTATGCGGGCTTTTCTGTGGCCAAGCCCACGATGGATTTGATGCGCCGAATGGTTTCCAGTGGCGAAGCCGATGCGCTGGTGGCTGAGCGCGTTTGGCAGGAAGTCAGCAAAGGGCTGATGGAGGACAAACCTTCGCGCATGTTTCAGGTGCTGCGGCAATGCGGGGCGTTGCAGGTCTTGTTGCCAGAGGTGGATCGGCTGTGGGGCGTGCCGCAGCCCGCGGAGCATCATCCTGAAATTGACACCGGCGTGCATCTGATGATGGTGCTGGACATGGCCGCGCAATTACAAGCGCCGCTTGCTGTGCGCTTTGCTTGCCTCATGCACGATCTGGGCAAAGGTTCGACCCCTGCCGAGATGCTACCGCGCCATATCAAGCATGAGCTGAGAAGCGTGGACCTGCTGCTGCCGCTTTGCGAACGGCTGCGCGTATCGGCTGAATGCAAAGATTTGGCTGTCGTGGTGGCAAAAGAACACGGCAATATCCACAGAAGTGCTGAGCTGGATGCCAAAGCCACCTTGCGGCTGTTGGAGCGCTGCGATGCGATTCGCAAACCAGAGCGTTTTGCGCAGGCGCTGCAAGCCTGCGAGTGTGATGCGCGTGGGCGGCTGGGCAGGCAAGACGATCCGTATCCGCAAGCGCTGCGTTTGCGGCGTGCCTTGGATGCCGCGCTTGCTGTGCCCACCGCAAGCATTGCCGAGCAGGCCATTGCGCAGGGGAAAAAGGCCGACCAAATTGGCCAAGATATTGCTACTGCACGTGCGCAGGCGATTGCGCAGCTTAGATGGCTGTAGCTCGGGTGAACGCGATGCCCCGGCGATTTGTCAATAGGACGAAGCCTTCCCTGCACTTTGCCGGTTGACCCATCAGCATTCACTCGGTGATTTGCTTTTTTCTCGGCTTGTCTATTTTTTGTCTAGTTGTTAACTATTTATTGTCTATTCTTTGTCCATGTTGTTTTGAAAAAAGACCGCACATATAGGCAAAAAAATGGCTGTTTTGTACATGAAATGTGTACTTCTGTGCAGAGTTCAGAAATAATTTTGTCTATGATATTCCATACAAAAATGCAGCGTAGCATGGCCAATATTGTTTGTGTTCATTGCATGCTTTTCAGGACTCTTCTATGACGACACTGCCCGCATCAGTCGCCGCCAATTTATCTGATGCAGACCAAAGAACGCTGTTAGCCAATCGCTGGTTTTCCAGCCTCTCGCTGATTCAACAAACCGCTATGCTCCAAGCCAGCCGCCGCATGCTATTGCGCGATGGCCAGCTTTTTGGCGCACAAGGCCAGTTGGTGCGCAGGCGGCGCGATGGTTTTGGTGTCCTGGTTGAAGGGCTGCTGAAAGTCTCTTCCACCTCGCCAGATGGGCGCGAAGCGATATTGAGCTTTGTTCGCCCCGGGCAATGGTTTGGCGAGCTGGCTGTGCTTGACGGGGCAGCGCGTGAGCGGGATTTTTTCAGCGTTGGAGCGTGCGAAATTTTGATTATTGAAGTAGAGGCACTGCAGGAGCTGCTGCAAGATGCCCAACTGGCCCGCCACATCACTCGCTTGCTCGCCTCACGCACGCGCGCACTCCTTTCTATCGTCGAAGACTTCACCCTGCGAAGCTCTCTGTCGCGCACCGCCCGCCGCTTGGTCATGCTCGCTTATGATGACGAGCCTCAAAACGGCCCGCATCGCTCTTCGCTCGATGTGTCGCAAGACGCATTGGCTTGCATGCTGGGCATGACGCGCCAATCTGTGGCCAGCCAACTGCGCCAGCTCTCTGAGCGCGGCGCGATTCAGCAAGCTTATGGCCGCGTCAATATTGCCTCGATGGTGGCTTTGATGGCTGAGGCGGCTTGAGCCAAGTCACCCAGTCATTTGAATTGTTAATTATTTGACTGTGTTGTGTTTCGCGTGTCAGAAATAATCTAAGCACACGATCCAAGACAAACCCTTTTCATACAAGCAGTATCTGCATTGAATTCTTTTACTGTCCCATTTCAAGCACCTGCTGAGGAAGAGGCTCAACCCATCGACCAAATCGCCTACTGCTGCTTGGTCGCGCCGGGTGTGTTGTCTTTGGGAATGGCTGATTTTGTGGCGCAAGTCAATCAAGACAAAATGTCTGCCTCACTCAGCGGCCTATTGATGTGGGATGGCCGCTTGATGATCCATTGGATCGAAGGCGAGCGCGCCACACTTGATGCGCTCTGGGATGATATTCAAAACGATCAGCGTCAGCATTGCTTGGTGCCTTTGTTGCACAAGAGGGATGTGAAAAAACGCTTGTTTGAACAATGGCAGATGCAGCCCGCCAGCCGCAACGAAATGATGGTCATCGTGCGCGAAGCCCGCGAGCAAGCCAGCCGTGAGCTCCAGCCGGAGACGCAATCATGGCAATACCCGATGAGCACGCTGAGCATCTTGCTCAACCCAGACCTCAGCCCCTTTTATGCCCAGTCTTCGCGCTCTGCTGAGCCCGCTCATCAGGGGCAGAGCCAGCCGCCGCTCATGCCTGACTTTGTGCAGCACGAGACAAGACGCGCATGATTGACAAACTGCTCTTTCGTATCGCTAGACGCAGCTCGCCCGTGAGCCACCTGGCCCCCATCTCTGTGTTGGTTGGGGGCAGCCACGGCAGTTCAATGCCGATATCTAGCTCCGGCCATCAAGATCCGTTCAGCACGATTTTCCCCGCGCCAAACCGCGTCCGATCTGCGCGTTCTGGCTTGACTAGGCCGGGCGCCGACAGTGCATGGCAACTGGCCTGTGATGTTTATATGGCAGAGCGTACATCAGGAGGTTCGATTCCAGACCAACCCGCATTTTTTGCCAATTGGAAGCCTGCTCACATGGCCGTGGCGCAAATGCTCTGGGCCGAGCGTGACCAACTTCACCAAGGCGAAGTGCAGATTCACAGCGGCAATGAGTTGCTGGCGGTCATGCTACCTGCGCAGCGCCGAGTGGCGGTGCGTGCGTCGCTATATCAGGCGCAATCGCCATTGGCACTGCGCCAATTGCCTCCCAACAAAGGCGCAGACCAGTTGCCAAACGCTAGCAAAGGCTTTGAGACGTACACGCTTTACAGCCTGCTTTGGTTTTATGGCCAAGTCTATAGCGTAGCGCCCGAGCTTTTGCCGCCAGAAATGGGTACGCAACTGATCCAGCTCAGCCGCTTCCCCGCTGTCGAACCGGCGGCCTTAGAAATGCGGCATTTGGCTTTGATTCATATTTTCAGTGGTGGCGCTTTGAGCTTTACCCAATTGCAACAACAGGTCTCGCCAACACACGCCAAAAGCCTTTGCGCAGACTTGGCTTCGCTGTATTTCACCGGAGCGCTGCGCTTGTTGCCTTGATGGTCACTGAATATGCTGACATCCCGTATCAAATGTCGAAAAGCAGTCACTGGTAAAACCTATTTGCCGCGCATACTGGTTTGAATACAAATAATATTCAGGGCGCTGATTCATGATGTGGAACAAATTCAAATCTAGTTTCCCTGCCAGCCAGCCTTCTTGGCGCTCAGTTTTTGACCGTGGAGCAAGCGAAACATCTCCTGCTCCTCTTGGGGAGCCCTCAATGCCGCCCTCGTCTAACGAGGCTGCTTGGCTTGCCGCGTGTGAGGCGTATCACCAATACAAACTTATGCACAAGCTGCCTTCTCTGCCAGCGGCTTTCGCCAATTTTGGCCTGTTGCACATCGCTGTTACCGAGGCTTTATGGGATCGGCGTGGTGAAATCGCGCAGAAAAAGACCAAGCCTGTGATGCATGTGGTCAGCTCGGCTGGGCTGGTGGCTGCGTTCAGCCCGGCGCAGCGCATGGTGCAATTGCGTGACTCGGGCACTGCTCTAGACCGAATGGATCGCCTTTCTGGTTTGATTGTGCGCAGCATGCCGGCATCAGCCAAGCTGCTAGAAGGCGAAGCGGCGAAAGAATTTTCTGAGGTGCCGCTGATATTGCTTTTGTGGCATTTTGGGCAAGCGGCTGAACATGCTCTGGAGCACATGCCCTCCTTGCATAAAAAACGGCTTTTTCTGCGCCGCTTTCCAAGCGTTGAGCCCGGCATCTTGCAGATGCGGCATCTTCGCTTGATCCATACGCTCAGCCGAGACCCATTGAGCTTTGACAGCCTGCTGCCGATGATGAAAGAAGCAGATCGCCATTTCGTGTGCCCCGATTTGACATCCCTGTACCTCACAGGTGCTCTGCAGCTCAAAAGCAGCAGTTAACGGCATCGGCCTACAATGGCTGCATGATTTCACGTGAACCCACCCTCGAACGCTTAAGCACTGCTCAAGCCCTGCTGTTAACCCCTTTTGGCTTGAACGAGACCCATCTCTTCAAAGCGCTCGATGTGATCAAGGCACATCGGGTCGATGAAGCCGACTTGTATTTTCAATACACCCGCTCTGAAGGCTGGAGCTTGGAAGAGGGTATTGTGAAAACCGGCTCGTTTTCGATTGACCAAGGTGTGGGCGTGCGCGCAGTGAGCGGCGAGAAAACAGCGTTTGCTTACTCAGATGATATTTCTTGGGCTTCGCTCTTGGATGCCGCTGAAACTGTGCGGTCGATTGGGGCTGCTGGCGGCAATAAGTCTGGGAAAAATGCGACAAAGAAGATAGCGGCTGCTAGAAAACTATACAGCGGTGTAGACCCGATTTCCACGCTAGATAGCACCAACAAAGTCGCCCTCCTGGAGAAGGTTGAAAAGCTCGCCCGCTCTAAAGACAAACGCATTGTGCAAGTGATGGCGGGGCTGGCCAGTGAATACGATGTGGTGCTGATCGCGCGGGCGGATGGCACGCTGGCAGCGGATGTGCGGCCACTCGTTCGTTTGTCTGTCACCGTGATCGCTGAGCAAAAAATCAAAGGCGAGATGAAGCGCGAAATGGGCTCGGGCGGTGGCGGCGGGCGCTTTGGTTTGGCTTATTTCGACGATGCACACATTGAAGAATATGTCAGCAGCGCCGTGCATGCTGCGCTCACCAATTTGGATTCCCGACCTGCGCCTGCAGGTGAGATGACGGTGGTTCTCGGCCCCGGTTGGCCGGGTGTGTTGTTGCATGAAGCCGTCGGCCATGGTTTGGAAGGCGATTTCAACCGCAAAGGATCGAGCGCCTTTGCTGGGATGATCGGCAAGCGCGTGGCTGCCAAAGGCGTGACGGTGCTCGATGACGGCACGATCAATGATCGCCGTGGCTCGCTCAATGTGGACGACGAAGGCAATGCCACGCAGAAAAACGTGCTGATTGAAGACGGTATTCTGAAGGGTTACATCCAAGACAGCATGAATGCTCGCCTGATGGGCGTGAAGCCGACGGGCAATGGTCGCCGCGAGAGCTATGCCGCTGTGCCGATGCCGCGCATGACCAACACTTACATGTTGAATGGCGACAAAACAGCCGAAGAAATCGTCGCCAGTATCAAGCGCGGCCTGTATGCCACCAATTTCGGCGGCGGTCAGGTGGACATCACTTCCGGCAAATTCGTCTTCTCTGCCAGCGAAGCCTATTGGGTGGAAAACGGCAAGATTCAATATCCGGTGAAGGGCGCAACCATTGTGGGCTCAGGACCAGAATCGCTCAAAAAAGTCACCATGATCGGCAACGACATGGCACTGGATTCAGGCGTGGGCGTGTGCGGCAAAGAAGGCCAAAGTGTGCCGGTGGGCGTCGGCCAGCCGACGTTGCGAATTGAAGGCTTGACCGTCGGCGGTACGGCTTGAATCAAATCGTTACAGACTCTTTTCTTTAAGAAATATACGTGTATAGCCGCTATATAGTCAACATACTATGCTACTATTTTAATAGCAAATATCGCAGCACTTGATAGTTTTTAACATTTTGTAATGTTAAAAATATGTGCGCTCTTTCTGGGCGAGATGCTGATTTTTGCCAGACAATCCGCGAATGACTGGTCATTCAAAATTTCAACTCAATCCCGAAACAGGGTTGCCCGATATCCGTGATTTCGCGGAATTCGGCCAAGCGCTGCGCAGCATGTCCAACGATGGCGAGACGCATCGTTTGTCTGATGGCATGGGCGAATTGTCAGGTGCGATTGAACGCGTGGGCAAAGCACTCACGAGTCATCAGCGCGGCTCCGCTGTCGGCCCGCTCTTGGTGGACCTGCTCACCGCACTGCGCAAGCATCGCCAACTCGTTGTTGGCTTGTCTGAGACGTGGCGCATCTTGTACGAATATGCCTCTTACTTGGCTGCGCTCAACAATTTCCGTGTGCTCGTCGGTCAATGGCTGGTGGAGCGCAATATCAGTGGCGACAGTGAAGTCGTGATCGATGATTTTGAGATGATCGGTTGGCGCACTCTGGGCGAGGGTCTGATGATGATCGACATGCATGAGCAGGCACTCACTCAAGCCCTCTCGCAGACGCAAGACGAATCTACACTCGTTCCCATGGATGAATCTCGCTTGGCCCGCGCTAAAAACTGGTGGGGCCAACTGCGCGGCAGCGAGCATAGTGGCGATTTTGATCATTCCAAGCGCTGAGCAGCAGCGCCAAACTGGCGCTGCAATATTCCGTGCTAACATAACAGCCATGCAAAATTTCTTTTACTTCTATTTTTGGTTCTCAGTCCCCGGCGGACGAGAGGCAAATGCATAGGTAACACCTGCACCCCTCATCAAACCGCCGGGCTACTAAGCCGAGGCGGTTTTTTTATGTCTTTTCTAGTTTCACTTTTCCCCAAGGAGCACAACATGTCCAACACCCAGGCCCAAGACGCATGGTATCCACCTGGCAGCCAACCCCAAGACCGCACCAGCCAGACCGACGACGCCCGCATCAAGGACATCACCGTGCTTCCCCCTCCCGAACACCTCATCCGCTTCTTCCCGATTCGCGGCACGCCCACCGAATCCTTGATCGAAAGCACCCGTAATAACATTCACAACATTATGGCTGGCAAGGACGACCGCCTGCTGGTCGTGATCGGCCCTTGTTCAATCCACGATCCGGCTGCGGCGATTGATTACGCCCGCCGCTTGAAGGATGTGCGCACGAAATACGCTGACACTTTGGAAATAGTGATGCGTGTGTACTTTGAAAAACCGCGCACGACCGTCGGCTGGAAAGGCCTGATCAACGATCCTTACCTTGACGAGAGTTACCGCATCGACGAAGGCCTGCGCATCGCTCGCCAATTGCTGATCGAGATCAACCGCCTTGGCTTGCCCGCTGGCAGCGAATTCTTGGACGTGATTTCGCCGCAATACATTGGCGATTTGATCGCTTGGGGCGCGATTGGTGCACGTACCACAGAGAGCCAGGTGCATCGCGAGTTGGCCAGCGGCCTCTCAGCCCCGATTGGCTTCAAAAACGGCACCGATGGCAACATCAAAATCGCCACCGACGCGATTCAAGCTGCTGCCAACGGCCACCACTTTTTGTCCGTCCATAAAAACGGCCAAGTAGCCATCGTGCAAACCAATGGCAACAAGGACTGCCACGTGATTTTGCGTGGCGGCAAAACGCCCAATTACGATGCCGCCAATGTGGCCGCTGCTTGCAAAGATTTGGCCGCTGCCAAATTGCCGCAAACCTTGATGGTCGATTGCAGCCATGCCAATTCTTCCAAAAAACATGAGAAGCAGCTTGAGGTGGCGCAAGATATTGCGCAGCAAATGCAAGAGGGCAGCCGCAGTATTTTTGGCGTGATGATTGAAAGCCATTTGAAAGCGGGCAACCAAAAGTTCACTCCCGGGCAAGACGATATGAGGAAGCTCGAATACGGCATGAGCATCACCGATGCCTGCCTGGGCTGGGACGACTCCATGCAGGCGCTGCAAGTGCTTTCGGATGCCGTGAAAGTGCGTCGCGGGTGAGGGTAATTCCGCACGATTTCCAAGTGCAGCCCCTAGAAACTCTTTGCGCGCAGGCTTACGATACCAACTGAGGAGAAATAAAATGTTTGACTACGTGATTGTGGGCGCAGGCTCGGCTGGTTGTGTGTTGGCTTCACGCCTGACGGAAGATCCAGCGGTGAAAGTGGCTTTGTTGGAGGCGGGTTCTGCCGATAGCTCGGTATTGATCCATTGTCCGGTAGGCTTGGCGGTAATGGCGCAAACCAAGATCGCCAACTGGGCCTATGACACGGTGCCGCAAAAAGGCCTTAATGGCCGAAAAGGCTACCAGCCGCGTGGCAAGGTGTTGGGCGGCTCCAGCTCGATCAACGCCATGATCTACATCCGTGGTCAGAAGGAAGACTACGACGATTGGGCGGCAGAGGGCAACAGCGGCTGGGGCTGGAATGACGTGCTGCCGTATTTCAAACGCTCCGAGAATAACGAGCGCGGAGCCGATGATTTTCACGGCACGGGTGGCCCATTGAATGTGAAAGACCTCACATCGCCGAATCGCTTCAGCGCCATCTTTGCAGAAGCGGGTCGCCAAGCTGGTTATCCAGTCAACCCCGATTTCAACGGCGCTAGCCAAGAGGGTGTGGGCGTGTACCAAGTGACCCACAAAAACGGTGAACGTTGGAGCGCTGCCAAAGGCTACCTGACGCCGCATTTGAATCGCCCAAATTTAACGGTGATCACTGGGGCGCATGCGACGAAAGTGCTGTTTGAAGGCAAACGCGCTGTGGGCGTGGAATACAGCCAAGGCGGCCA
This sequence comes from Variovorax sp., assembly GCA_031418715.1. Taxonomy (GTDB): domain Bacteria; phylum Pseudomonadota; class Gammaproteobacteria; order Burkholderiales; family Burkholderiaceae_C; genus JANMDU01. The sequence continues at coordinate 29,181 of JANOJL010000031.1, forward strand.
AATCAAAACGGTGAAAACTGTGGGCGAAGTGATCTTAAGCGGCGGTGCATTTGCCTCGCCTCAGCTGCTCATGCTCTCAGGCGTGGGCGCGGCTGCGCACCTGCAAGAGCGCGGCATCCCGGTGCTGCACGATCTGCCCGGCGTTGGCCAGCATTTGCACGACCATATGGATGCTGTGCAGGTGTACAACGCACCCAAACTCACCGATCTTTTTGGCCTGTCGTTCCAAGGCATGATCAATGCGGTGAAGGGTATTTTCGAATGGCGCAAGGCGCGCACCGGCATGCTGACTTCCAATATTGCAGAGGCAGGCGGCTTCATCAAAAGCTCACCCGATGAAGCGAGGCCCGATCTGCAATTTCACTTCGTGCTCGGCAAACTCATCAACCACGGCCGCACGCCTACTTGGGGTCATGGTTACTCATGCCACGTTTGCGTCCTGCGCCCTAAAAGCCGAGGCAGCTTGAAACTCGCCAGCAGCGATCCTTTTGCCGCGCCTTTGATTGATCCGGCTTTCATGCAAGATCCAGATGACGTGCAGCGCATGGTCAAAGCCTTCAAAATCATGCGCGGTGTGATGAACCAACCCGCGCTGGCAGGCTTTTCTGGCAAAGAGCTGCCACTTTCGGGCACATCGCAAACCGATGCGCAAATCGAGCAGTTCATTCGCAACAACGGCGACACGATCTATCACCCCGTGGGCACTTGCCGCATGGGCCAAGGCCCGTTCGATGTCGTCGATGCCCGTTTGCGCGTGCACGGCCTGCAAGGTCTGCGCGTGGTTGACGCCTCCATCATGCCGCAGCTGGTGAGCGGCAACACCAATGGCCCCACCATCATGATTGGCGAAAAAGCCGCAGACATGATTCGTGAGGATGCAATAGCGGTATGAGCGCTACTTTGAAGCTGACTTTTTAAGCCAAATCGGCTTCTAGCCGTTATAGAACATGCGCAGAGTGCTATTTAATGGATAGTGATTGTGCGCTGTACGTTACATGCGACCTTTTGTACCAGCGGCCTATCTCCGAGACCATTGACCGCTTCAAAAAGCTCGTGTTGGCAAAGGAAAAGGCAGCATGCCTGCATGCCAGGCGGCGAAGCCGCAAATATTGAGCGCAACGGTTAACCAGAAAATGATCACAAAGCTCTCTTTACTCGTCTTGTGCCGTAAGAGTTGTTGCGCCAGCAAAGCGCCAGGCCAGCCGCCTGCAAGTGACAAAAGATGCAGTGTATTTTCAGACGTGCGCCAACGCCTAGAGACGGCCGCACTCTTGTCAAATGTATAAATAAAAAATGTGAAGATGCTCAAGCTAATGTAGGCAAGCAGCACCAAAGGTACAAATCCGTACCGCCAAACTACAAATGCATAGATGGCCGCAAAGAATGGAATGGCTGCGCTGCGCAAAAGAGTCCATTCGGCAGGTGACTCGATATGCGTCTTCTTGCGAGCCGAGCCGCGCAAAGGAAATTCCACAAAGCGTGCTCTTTTTTTACCGTTGTCACCCGTCACAACTTCAAAGCTCAAGGGTTGACCCACAGATGGACGGCCGGTACCCAAAGGAAAGGCTTTGATGTGAACAAAAATCTCTTGCCCACCCAGCGTCGGCTCAATAAAGCCAAAACCGCGATCATCGTGCCAAGTTTTCAATTTCCCTGTCAATCGCATAGGCGGTGCTTCACTTTCAGTTCCAAAGCTGCTCGTGTATGTTGGTTTGCAGGCTTCACGGAGCGAAGGGGTAAATATACAAGACGGAGCGAATGCGCAGTTGAAGAATGGATCGCCAGCTACATTCGAAGTGGAGAGCGGAGGGTAACTGCGCGACGCTAGTCCGCAGGTGCAAAACTCAGAGTATGCCAACCCATCAGCAATATAAAAGCAAGCGAGTTATGCTATAAATTCAATAGCATACTACGCAGAAGATATAACGGGCAGAGCCCTAAAATGCTTAAAAAATAATTCAACTCAAGGCGTAGCCTTGCGGCGCGGCAGCTTCAGTGTCTGCCCAATCGCCATCACGTCAAATGCCTCTTGGGGTAACTTTTTCTCGGCTCGGGCAACGGCCAAATCTTTGGGCGGTTGATCTAGCGATTCATCAGTCAAGTCAAATGTGCCCCAATGCACGCCGATGCTGCGTTTGGCTTGGAGGTCGAGATGAATTTGCACGGCTTCTTCGGGGTTGACATGCTGCTCTTTCATGAACCAGCGCGGCGCATACGCGCCCACGGCGACCAGCGCCATGTCGAAGCCGCCGCCCAGCGCTGCGGTTTGGCGGGCGGCGAAGCGCTCGCGAGTGTCCAGAAAATCTTTGGAGTAGCCCGTATCGCCGCTGAAATACAGATGGTAATCGCTGGCAAACACGGCAAAACCGCCCCAGAGTGTGGCGCGGCGGTCGCCTAGGCCGCGTGCGCTCCAGTGCTGCACGGGCGTGAAATGCACCTCCACTTGGCCAGCAGCGGTTTGCACAGGAATGCTGTCCCACCAATCCATTTGCTGCACATTCGTGATGCCCTGCGCAGCCATCCATTTCTTGATGCCTAGCGGCACCAAGAACAGCGGGGGGCCGCCGGCTTGCGCGTTGAGCGCTTTCACGCTGGCTGTATCCAGATGGTCGTAGTGGTTGTGGGACAACAGCACCACGTCGATGCGCGGCAGATCTTTCAAGGCGATGCCGGGCTGCTGATAGCGCTTGGGGCCAGCAAAACTCACAGGCGAAGCGCGCTCGGAAAAGACCGGATCCGTGAGGATATTCAACCCACCCATTTGCACCAACATCGTGGCATGACCGATCCAAGTGATGGCGGGTTCTTGCGCTGCACCGTTGTTAGCGCTGACAAACTTCATATCTGGGGTGACGATGGGCGTGGGCTTTTTGGGCGGTTTGGGCAGGCCTGCGCGGGCGCGCTCCCACTGCCAGCGCAGCAAATCCAAGCGGGATTTGTCGGTGGCTAGGGTGTAGTTATTTTGAAAGCCATCTGGTCGATGGTGTTTTTTAACAACGTTGTAGTCGTCGTTCACAGTGGCGCAGCCTAGGGTGGTCAAACAGGCGATCAGAATGGTCAATCGGGACGCTATTAAATTCATAGCAAACTATGCATAATTTATAACGGCAAAGTCCTGTTTTGCCTCAAAGAAACGCGTTCAGAGCATGCGTACAGCGATCACAGCCGCCCAGCCCAGCACGAAGTTGACAACGACCAACTTGTGAATCTGAGCCGCTTTGGAGGCAGCCAGTGGCCAATTTGCAGCCTCCACGGCGCGTTTCAAGCCCCGAAAGCCCCCAAAATAGATGTGGCCAAACAGCAAAATCATCGTGATGCCCAGCCCCGCCATCAAATGCCATCCTAGCGGAATACTGGCCATGCCCACAGCTTTTGCACCCGCGCCATACAGATGCAATCCGGTCAGCAGCAGCACCGCAATTGCTACCAAAACAATAGCAAAGAAGCGTTTCAATATAACAGCAAGAAGCCGAATTCGTTGTTCACCAGCGAGTTGCTCGATGAGCGCAGGGCGCAGCGCAAACAGCATGAAGGTCATGCCCCCTAGCCACACGATGGCGGCGGCAAGATGAAGGAGTTTGATGAAGGTAATCATGTGTGGATTGTGCCTTGAGAGGGGATGTCAGTACGTACGTGTGGGTTTGTACGTAGATTCACACATATAATCGTGAGCTTTGCTGAATTCGCTTCATCGCGTTACAGGTTGGTTACTACTGTGAAAACACTGCCGCCGCCCTTGCCTGATGAAGAAATCAAAGAAGAGGTTTTTCGTCGCTATTCGCCCCAAGAGGCTGAGCAGCTCAGAAAAACCATCCCGTCAATTTCTCCCTGGCGGGTCGTGCGATGGATGTTGATGGCAGCGGTGGTGATCGGATTGGTGAGTTTCTCTTTCTTTGATTTGCCCACAGCGCTTTCGGCAGCCTATGGCAGTTTGGTGGTCGCCCTTCCCGCAGCGGTACTCGCGCGGGGCATGACCTCCCCGCTGTCGCGCATGAGCGCAGTGTCGGGCGCCATGGCGTTCATGCTGTGGGAGATGGTCAAGATTGGTTTGAGTATCGGCATGCTGATGCTCGCGCCCAGCCTGATGGCAAGCCTGAACTGGCCTGCCTTGCTGATCGGTCTGATCTTGACGATGAAAGTGTATTTTGTGGCGGCGATCTACAAACCCAAGCCAAGCGCGGGTCAGCAGATCGAAGCCATGGCTAAGAATTGATTTGTTGAACAGAGACTCATAAACATGGCTGCATCTGGACAAGCTCCAACATCTGGTGAATATATCGTTCACCACCTGACACATCTGCAAAACAAAACGCAGACTGAGATTGTTGATTTTTCAGTGATCAACATGGATTCGGTGTTCTGGTCGATCACCCTTGGAGTGATCGCTTGCGCCTTCATGTATTTCGCTGCTCGCCGCGCTACGTCTGGCGCACCTGGCCGCCTGCAAGGCTTGGTGGAGATGATCTATGAAATGGTCGATGCCCAAGCCAAAGGTATCGTGCATAACGCTAAGAGCCGTGAATTCGTTGTGCCCTTGGCCATGGTGATCTTCGTTTGGATCTTCCTGATGAACTTTATGGATATGCTGCCGGTAGATTTCATCCCACAAATTTGGCACACCGTCGGCCCAGCAGTTGGCGCGAAAGATTACATGCGCGTTGTGCCCACTGCTGACTTGTCCATCACCATGGGCATGGCTGTGGCCATTCTCTTGATCTGTATTTACTACAACATCAAAATCAAAGGCGCTGGCGGTTGGGCGCATGAGCTCGTCTCTGCACCTTTTGGTACGAGTAAAAATCCGATCTTCGCTGTGATCCTCGGCGTGGTTAATTTTGCGATGCAGATGATTGAATTCGTCGCCAAGACCGTCTCGCATGGCATGCGATTATTTGGCAATATGTATGCCGGCGAATTGATTTTTATGTTGATCGCCTTGCTCGGCGGCTCATTCGCACTTTCAGGCACCGGCCTGTTTGTGACTTTCATTCATATCGTTGCAGGCCTGGCCTGGACGATCTTCCACATTCTGGTGATCACGCTGCAAGCCTTCGTGTTCATGATGCTGACCTTGGTGTATCTCGGTCAAGCACATGATTCGCATTGATTGAAGCTCTCTCGCCCTGAATATTTTCGTTTTACCTCAACCTTTCCATCCACACTTAGGAGTCATCATGGAAGTTATTAGCTTTGTCGCCCTCGCAACAGGTTTGATCATTGGTCTGGGCGCCCTCGGCGCCTGTATCGGTATCGGCATCATGGGCTCGAAGTATCTTGAGTCCGCAGCACGTCAGCCTGAGTTGATGGGCGAACTGCAAACCAAGATGTTCTTGTTGGCTGGTCTGATCGACGCTGCGTTCATTATCGGTACCGGTATTGCACTGTGGTTCGCTACTGCTAACCCATTCCTGGGCCAAATCGCCCGTTTGGTGAAGTAATTCCCGTTGTTTGTTGAGGTGTGGGGCTGCTTCGCGTCCTCTCGCTAACATCCCTCGGGATGATTTTTAACAAACTGCCAGCAAGGAAATAGTTGTGAATATCAACGCCACCCTGATCATTCAGATCATTGTGTTCCTCATGTTCGTGTGGTTCACAAAAAGCTTCGTCGTTCCCCCGCTCAAAAAAGCATTGGACGAACGCGCCCTCAAGGTGCACGAAGGTCTGGCTGCTGCTGACAAAGCCAAACTCGAACTCTCTAGCGCTAACAAACGCGTAGAGGAAGAGCTGGTCAAATCGCGCAACGAGTCAACTCAGCGTCTGCAAGATGCAGACCGCCGTGGTGTGACGATCGTGGAAGAGGCGAAAGCCAAAGCCAACGAAGAAGCCGCCAAAATCATTGCTGCAGCCAAGGCTGAAGCGGATCAACAAACCATCAAAGCTCGCGAGTCACTGCGTGAGCAAGTTGCTGCGTTGGCCGTCAAGGGCGCTGAGCAAATTCTGCGCAAGGAAGTTAACGCTTCCGTGCATGCTGATTTGCTGGGCCGCTTGAAAGCCGAGCTGTAAGGATTGAAGCCATGGCCGAAATCGCAACAATAGCCCGCCCTTACGCCGAAGCCCTCTTCAAGGCCGCGCGCGCTGATCTGCAAGCTGCTGATGCTTGGTTGCAGCCTTTGGCGCAAGTCGCCAGCAACGCGCAATTGCAAGATTTTGCTGCCAATCCCAACACCTACGATGCCCAAGTGTTTGAGATGATCTCGGGTGTGGCGAAAGTCGCGCTGCCAGAGCAAGGCAAAAACTTCCTTGAAACCGTGATCGGCAACGGTCGCGTGAGCGCTTTGCCTGAGATCGCTGCCCAGTTTCGCGCTTTGAAAAATGCGCAAATCGGTAGCTCAGATGCGCTCGTTCAAAGCGCCTTCCCGATTGAAGGTGCGGCGCTGGCAGATGTGAGCGCCTTGCTTGAAAAACGCTTTGGCCGCAAGCTCAACACCAAGGTGCAGCTCGTCCCCGAGTTAATTGGCGGCATTCGTGTCGTGGTGGGTGACGAGGTGCTTGACACGTCGGTGCAATCCCGTTTGGAACAGATGAAAACAGCGTTGCTGGCTTGATAGCCCGTAGCGCACATTGAAAGAAAAGGATAAGAGCCATGCAACTCAATCCCGCAGAAATCTCCGAGCTGTTGAAAAGCCGCATCGAAGGCCTGTCTGGTCACACAGACGTTCGTAACCAAGGCACCGTGGTCTCCGTGACCGACGGTATCGTCCGCGTGCATGGCTTGTCCCATGCGATGCAGGGCGAGATGCTTGAATTCCCCAGCGCGCCAGATGGCACGCCATCTTTCGGCCTCGCGCTGAACTTGGAGCGTGATTCGGTTGGCTCCGTGATTTTGGGCGCTTACGAGCACATCTCCGAAGGCGATGTGGTCAAATGCACCGGTCGCATTTTGGAAGTGCCTGTAGGCCCTGAGTTGATTGGCCGTGTGGTCAATGCGCTCGGTCAACCGATTGACGGCAAAGGCCCTATCAATGCAAAGATGACTGACGTGATTGAAAAGGTTGCGCCCGGCGTGATCGCGCGTCAGTCGGTGGATCAGCCGATGCAAACTGGTTTGAAATCCATTGACTCGATGGTACCCGTCGGCCGTGGTCAGCGCGAGCTGATCATTGGCGACCGCCAGACTGGCAAAACCGCCGTGGCGATTGACGCGATCATCAACCAAAAAGGTCAAAACATGACCTGCGTTTATGTCGCGATTGGCCAAAAAGCCTCTTCCGTCAAAAACGTGGTGCGTGCGCTTGAGCAAGCTGGCGCGATGGCATACACCATCGTCGTCGCAGCCACTGCTTCTGAATCTGCCGCGATGCAATACGTGTCGGCCTATTCGGGCTGCACGATGGGCGAATACTTCCGTGATCGCGGCGAAGATGCGCTGATCGTGTATGACGATCTCTCTAAGCAAGCTGTGGCATATCGCCAAGTTTCCTTGCTGCTGCGCCGTCCACCAGGCCGCGAAGCCTATCCCGGCGATGTGTTTTATCTCCACAGCCGTTTGCTCGAGCGCGCAGCTCGTGTGAATGCGGATTACGTTGAGAAATTCACCAAAGGCGCAGTCAAAGGCAAAACAGGTTCATTGACGGCTCTGCCGATCATTGAAACGCAAGCGGGCGACGTGTCTGCTTTCGTGCCCACCAACGTGATCTCGATCACCGACGGCCAGATCTTCTTGGAAACCTCTCTGTTCAACGCCGGCATTCGCCCTGCGATCAACGCCGGTATCTCTGTGTCTCGAGTGGGAAGTGCTGCTCAGACCAAAATCATCAAAGGCCAATCCGGCGGTATCCGTACCGATTTGGCTCAGTACCGTGAACTCGCCGCTTTCGCGCAGTTCGCTTCTGATCTGGACGAAGCCACCCGTAAGCAGCTCGATCGCGGCGCTCGCGTGACGGAATTGTTGAAGCAAAAGCAATACAGCCCGCAATCCATCAGTTTGATGGGAACCACGCTGTTTGCTGTGAACAAAGGCTTCATGGACGATATCGACGTCAAGAAAATCTTGAGCTTCGAGTCGGGCTTGCAAAGCTATCTCAAAGACAAGCATGCTCCTATGCTTGAGAAAATTGAGAGCAGCAAAGCGCTTGACAAAGATGCTGAAGCCGAATTGATGGCCGCTGTTGGCGCATTCAAAAAGACCTTCGCTTAATTCCATTCTTGACCACACATTAGGAGTCAACAATGGCAGCAGGCAAGGAACTACGCACCAAGATCAAATCGGTGGAAAACACCAAGAAGATCACCAAGGCCATGGAAATGATCTCGGTCTCCAAGATGCGCAAGGCGCAGGAGCGGATGCGCGCAGCACGGCCCTACAGCGAAAAAATTCGCTCTATTGCCAACAACCTCGGCCAAGCCAATCCTGAGTATGTGCACACCTTCATGAAGAAGAACGACGGCAAGTCGGTCGGCTTCATTGTGGTGACCACAGACAAAGGCTTGTGCGGTGGCTTGAACACCAATTTACTGCGTGCCGTTACCGCTCAATTGCGTCAAGTGCAAAGCAGCGGCAAAACGCCCAAAGCGGTTGCCATCGGCAGCAAAGGCTTGGGCTTTTTGAACCGTGTCGGCGCAAAAGTCATCTCGCACATCACGCATTTGGGTGATCGCCCGCATCTGGACAAGCTGATTGGCCCGATGAAGGTGATGCTCGATGCGTACGCGGCAGGCGAAGTGAGCGCTGTCTACATTTGCTACAACAAGTTTGTCAGCACCATGAGCCAAGTGCCCACCGTCGATTTGCTGCTGCCTTTATCGGCTGAGCAGATGCAAGCGGAATCCAAGGCGGCGGGTAACCAGCATGCGTGGGATTACATCTACGAGCCGGATGCACAAACCGTGATTGACGATTTGCTCGTGCGCTATGTGGAAGCATTGGTCTATCAGGCGGTAGCTGAAAACATGGCCTCAGAGCATGCCGCGCGCATGGTGGCCATGAAAGCCGCAACCGACAACGCAGGTAGCGTGATTGGCGAACTCAAGTTGATCTACAACAAGACTCGCCAAGCCGCCATCACCAAAGAACTGTCTGAGATCGTCTCGGGCGCAGCTGCTATCAGTGGCTAAGCCTCATTCATCACATAGTTTCTGGAACAACAAGTTTTAATTTAATTGGAGCAACAAATGGCTCAAGCTAACTCAGGCATTCAAGGCAAAATCGTACAGTGCATTGGCGCTGTGGTTGACGTGGAATTCCCGCGCGACAAGATGCCTAAAGTTTACGACGCCCTCAAGATGGACGGCTCTGCGCTGACGCTTGAAGTACAGCAGCAATTGGGCGACGGCATTGTCCGCACCATTGCACTGGGCTCATCCGATGGCCTGCGTCGCGGCATGATCGTGACCAACTCTGGCAACTCCATCATGGTTCCTGTGGGCAAAGCCACACTCGGCCGCATCATGGATGTACTGGGTAATCCGATTGACGAGCGCGGCCCTGTGAGCAGCGAATTGTCGGCATCGATTCATCGTCTCGCTCCAAGCTATGACGAACTCAGCCCTTCTCAAGAATTGCTGGAGACCGGCATCAAGGTGATTGACCTCGTGTGCCCGTTCGCCAAAGGCGGCAAAGTGGGCTTGTTCGGCGGCGCTGGCGTGGGCAAGACCGTGAACATGATGGAACTCATCAACAACATCGCCAAGGCGCACAGCGGCTTGTCCGTGTTTGCCGGCGTGGGCGAGCGCACACGTGAAGGCAACGATTTCTACCACGAGATGGCTGACTCGAAAGTTGTGGATCTTGAGAACCTCGAAAACTCCAAAGTCGCCATGGTCTACGGCCAGATGAACGAGCCACCAGGCAACCGTCTGCGCGTGGCTTTGACCGGTCTGACCATTGCTGAATCTTTCCGTGACGAAGGCAAAGACGTTTTGTTCTTCGTGGACAACATCTACCGCTACACCTTGGCCGGTACTGAAGTGTCCGCTCTCTTGGGTCGTATGCCTTCCGCTGTGGGCTACCAGCCAACGCTCGCCGAAGAAATGGGCCGCTTGCAAGAGCGTATTACCTCTACCAAAGTTGGCTCGATCACCTCGATTCAGGCGGTTTACGTGCCAGCGGACGATTTGACCGATCCCTCGCCAGCGACAACGTTTGCTCACTTGGATTCCACGGTTGTGTTGTCCCGTGACATCGCTTCCTTGGGCATCTATCCTGCTGTGGACCCACTTGACTCCACCAGCCGCCAGCTCGATCCGTTGGTCGTGGGTGCAGATCACTACGAAACCGCTCGCGCAGTGCAAGGTACTTTGCAACGCTATCGCGAACTGCGCGACATCATCGCCATCATGGGCATGGACGATTTGGCTCCAGAAGATAAATTGGCCGTGGCACGCGCTCGCAAGATTCAGCGCTTCCTCTCGCAGCCTTTCCACGTGGCTGAAGTGTTCACCGGTTCGCCCGGTAAATACGTCACCTTGGCCGAGACCATTCGCGGCTTTAAGATGATCGTCAACGGCGAGTGCGATGCACTGCCTGAGCAGGCCTTCTACATGGTCGGTGGCATTGATGAAGCCTTCGAGAAAGCCAAGAAATTGGCTGCTGCTTAAAGGAAGCTGAAGCATGAGCACTATTCGCGTTGATGTGGTCAGTGCCGAGCAGTTGATCTTCTCGGGCGAGGCTAAATTTGTGGCTTTGCCAGGCGAAGCCGGTGAGTTGGGCATTTATCCGCGCCACACACCCCTGATCACCCGCATCAAGGCTGGTTCGGTGCGCATTGAAAAGGCCGATGGCAGCGAAGAGTTCATCTTCGTGGCTGGCGGTATCCTAGAAGTGCAGCCCGGCTGCGTTACCGTCTTGTCGGACACCGCAATTCGCGGTGGCGATCTGGACGAAGCCAAGGCCAATACGGCACGTCAAGCTGCTGAAGAAGCACTTAAAAACGCCAAAGGCGAGCTCGATTTGGCCAAGGCACAAGGCGAGCTGGCCATCATGGCTGCGCAAATCGCCGCACTGCGCAAATTCCGCCAGAAGAAATGATGCCATCAGCCTCGGCTGATCCATCCTCTCTCATCAACCCCATGCCTACCTTTGTGTGCATGGGGTTTTTTCTTGCGTCAGTCCAGCAGAATAGAATGACGCATGCACACGAACTTGGGCGAACTCCACAATATCTCCGAAAAAGATGCTGCGCGCATGCTGGAGACTGAATCCAACGTCGGATCACTCGATTTTTCAGCAGCATTGCGTGTCATACGCTATATGAAACCCAAGCGAATCAAAGCCGGAGCTGCCTTGATTCGTGAAGGTGAAAAGACCGGGAATGACTTTGCGATGCTGATTCTCTCGGGCGATGTACGTGTCGAAAGCCGTGCCCAAGGTTTGTCCGATCCCGTGGTGATCACGGTCATGGGGGCGGGGGATTTGATCGGTGAGTTTGGCTTGATCAACGACACACCACGCTCGGCGACATGCATCGCTTCCACCGAGCTTGCCGTCGCGGTGATGACCCGTGCATCAATGAACAAGATGCTGAAGGACGAGCCAGACGTGGCTGCGCGATTCTTGTTAGCGCTGACCAGTCGCCTCGCAAATCGATTGATAGAAACGACCAGCAAGCTCAAGTTGTTTGTTCAGCTCAATGCTGTTTTGCAAAATGAAGTCTACTTATTGATGGATGCGCAAGAGCCTCAGAAAAAATCGTTGTCTCGAAGCGAAATGCCTACCGAGCCAATGGGGCTTGCCACGCAACCGGCCGATTTGACCGAGGCATTTGTTGCTGGCCGCATCGCGCAGGCCAAGTCCAAGAGCCAGCGCTCGGTCGGCTAGGTCCCCTGTGAGTTCGCGCATCCCTCCGATCCAGTGTCTTTTGACATTTGAAGCTTTGGCACGCCTGCGAAGCGTGACGCAGGCGGCGGAAGAGCAGTGCGTCACGCCCAGTGCGGTCAGCCATCGGGTGCGCCAACTGGAGGAATTGTTGGGCACGAAATTGTTTGGACGGGCCGATTTTTCCCTCACAACCGAAGGCAGTGAGTATTTGGCCCATGTGCGCGAAGGCTTGGCGTCACTCCAGCGCTTCCCCAGCCAAGACAGCGTCCAAGGCAAGCGCAAGTTGCGGGTCGCCGTCACGCCGACCTTTGCGCGCTCGATTCTGATGCCGCGCCTGAAGACCTTTACCGACGCATATCCTGAGATTGATCTCACGCTGCAAGTGAGCATCCCGCTGCTGGATGTGGTGGCCGAAGACGCAGACCTCACCATTCGCTTTGGCACCGGCCGTTACGCCGATGTGGAGCACGCCTGCCTTTTCAAAGACAAGATCACGCCCTTGGCTTCACCCAGCTACATCCGCGAGCATGGTCCATTTGAATCGACACAAGATCTGACGAAAGTCAAACTACTCAAAAGTCCATTGGAGCCCTGGCGCACTTGGTTTGCCGCCCACCAGCTTGACTGGCCTGAACCACTGGATGGCTCCAGCTTCAATGATATTGGCTTGATGTGCGATGCTGCCGCAGCGAGTATGGGTGTCGCGCTGGTGCGCCTCAAGCTCGGCGCGCCTTGGCTGGCCAGTGGGCAACTGGAGCGCTTGTTTGATGAAGAGATTCCAAGCCCGCATGCGCATTACCTGTGCTGGCGCACCGGCTCACTTGATCGCTGGGAAGTGGCGGCATTTGCGGAATGGTTGAAGAAGGCTTGCTTGGCATGATTTCACAAGTTCTGTGGCGAAATTTCACATCGCAATGACTCAAACAGGCGTAAAGTCTAATCACTATGAATGCTCCTCTGAACCCAGTTTTGCTACAAAAAGCAGAGCGCCTTGCGCAGATTTTGCTTGCTCTGAAGGCCGTTTTGCCCGCACATGCGATTCTTCATGCGAGTGAAGACACCACGCCCTATGAATGCGATGGGCTAACGGCCTATCGGCAGCGACCCCTGTGCGTGGTGTTGCCAGAGACGTATGAGCAGATTGCTGCCGTGCTCAAAGCTTGCCATGCGATGCAAGTGCCGGTGGTGGCGCGGGGCGCGGGTACGGGCCTCTCGGGCGGTGCGATGCCGCATGCTTTGGGCGTGACGCTCTCTCTGGCCAAGTTCAACAAGATTTTGAAGATCGATAAATACAGTCGTACGGCGGTGGTGCAATGTGGTGTGCGCAATTTGGCGATCAGCGAAGCGGCGGCGAGCCACGGCCTCTATTACGCGCCCGATCCGAGCAGCCAAATCGCCTGCACCATTGGCGGCAATGTGGCGGAAAACTCGGGTGGCGTGCACTGCCTGAAATACGGGTTGACACTGCATAACGTGCTCAAGGTCAAAGGCTTCACCGTAGAGGGTGAACCCGTGGAATTCGGCTCCGATGCGCTCGATAGCGCTGGCTTAGACTTGCTGCCCCTGATCGTTGGCTCAGAAGGCATGCTGGCGATCACCACAGAAGTTACAGTGAAGCTCACGCCCAAGCCGCAGCTGGCGCGCTGCATCATGGCCAGCTTTGATGATCTGCGCAAGGCAGGCGATGCCGTCGCAGCGGTGATTGCAGCCGGCATCATTCCTGCAGGCTTGGAAATGATGGACAAGCCGATGACAGCGGCGGTAGAGGATTTCGTGCATGCTGGCTACGACCTAGATGCCGAAGCGATTTTGCTGTGCGAATCGGATGGCACGCCAGAAGAAGTTGAAGAGGAAATAGGCCGGATGGCCGGCGTATTGTCTGCGTCGGGTGCTACAAAAATTGCAGTAAGCAAAGATGAAGCAGAGCGCCTGAAATTCTGGAGCGGGCGCAAAAATGCCTTCCCTGCGAGCGGCCGCATGAGCCCCGATTACATGTGCATGGACAGCACGATTCCGCGCAAGCGCTTGGCGGACATCTTGTTGGCGATCCAAGAGATGGAGAAGAAGTACCAGCTGCGTTGCGCAAACGTCTTCCACGCAGGCGATGGCAATTTGCATCCGTTGATTTTGTTTGATGCAAACGATGCCGATCAGTTGCACCGGTGTGAATTGTTTGGCGCTGAGATTTTAGAGACCAGTGTGGCGATGGGCGGCACGGTCACCGGTGAGCATGGCGTGGGCGTGGAGAAACTCAATTCGATGTGCGTGCAGTTTTCTGCTGCCGAGAATGAGCAGATGTTTGGCGTGAAGCGCGCGTTTGATCCCGTGGGTTTGCTCAATCCTGGGAAGGTGATTCCGACATTGAATCGTTGTGCGGAGTATGGGCGGGAGTTGGTGCGCGCTGGGAAAGTCAAGCATCCTGATTTGCCGCGGTTTTAGTTTTTTTTACGCTTTGTGGGTTGGCACTCTATGGCCTGTGGAAGCCGTATTCGGGCTGTCCCACGCGGCGAGGTAAAGGAGGAATGCGGGCGCAGCCCGCAGGGGGACACGAGCAGCGTGGGACAGCCCAAGCGCAGCCGTGACCGCGCGTTCTAAAGAAAAACCTTCAAGCCGCCAAAGGCTGAGCCACAAGCCCGAGTTGATCCAAAGCATGCGACAAATGCGACACCGTGCGGTCCACGTTATGCCACTTATCGAGGCCGAACAAACCAATCCGAAACGTCTTGAAGTCTGCGCCTTCATCGCATTGCAGTGGCACGCCTGCTGCAGTCTGCAAACCCTGCGCCAAGAACTTTTTGCTCGATTGCAATTCAGGATCGTTGGTATAGCTCACCACCACGCCCGGTGCTTTAAATCCTTCTGCCGCAACACTTTGGATGCCGCGTGATTCGAACAGCGCACGCACTTTCGCGCCGAGCTCAAGCTGCTCATCGCGCACTTTCGCATAGCCGTAGAGCTGCGTCTCTTTCATCACCGCGCACAGGCGCGTGAGGGCATCGGTAGGTAGGGTGGTGTGATAAGCATGTGCGCCGCTTTCATAGGTTTCCATGATTTGCAGCCATTTCTTCAGATCGGCGGCGAAACTCGTGCTGGTGGTGCTATCAATAGCGGAGCGTGCTCGCTCGCTGAGCATCACCATCGCGCAGCAAGGCGAGCTGCTCCAACCTTTTTGCGGGGCGGAGATAAGCACGTCCACGCCCGTGCCTTTCATATCGACCCACATTGCGCCCGAGGCGATGCAATCGAGCACGAAAAGGCCGCCTACCGCATGCACGGCATCAGCGACTTGCTTCAAATAATCATCCGGCAAAACCATGCCGGCGGAGGTTTCGACGTGAGGGGCGAAGACGACTGAGGGTTTGATCTCGGTGATTTTTGCGACGACTTCGGTGATCGGCGCTGGCACCCAAGGTTGCTGTACGCCTTTGCTCACGGGGCGGGCTTTGAGAACGGTTGCTTGATCTGTGATCTTGCCCATGTCGATGATCTGCGTCCAGCGGTAGGAAAACCAACCATTGCGAATGATGATCACGGGTTTGTCGCCCGCGAATTGCCGTGCCACCGACTCCATGCCAAATGTGCCGCTGCCGGGAACCAAGGCCACGCTGTGCGCGTTGTAAACCGTCTTGAGCATGCCAGAGATATCGCGCATAACGCCGCCGAATTGTTGGCTCATATGGTTGAGCGAGCGGTCGGTGTAGACCACAGAAAATTCAAGCAGACCACTGGGGTCAACGTTGGGCAGTAATCCGGGCATGATGAGCTCCTCAAAAATCAGGCAGGGCAGTGAGATTAGCACAGCCAGCGAGGGGCTGCATGGTTATTTGGCGGCGGCTTTAACGTGCTCTCGGGCAGTGGCCAAGCGCTCATCCAGAATCGCGCCAATGAAATCAGCCGAGGCCACGCCTTCGATGCGTTGAGCGATCTCTTGGCCTTCGCGGTTGAAGAAGAGCAGGGTAGGTGTATTCGTGATCTTGAATGCGGCGCTCCAGGCGGCGGGCGTGACGCGTTGTGCTTTGAAATCTTGCAATGCGCGGCTGCGCTCGTTGATCATGAGTTCGTAGGCGGCGACGCCTTCGCTTTGCATGGGGCCGAGGTAATTGCGGCGCAGCAGCTCGCACCACGGACAGCCGGGCAGGCTCACCATGAGCACCATTGGCTCGCCGCGTGCGTTGGCTTGCGCTGCGGCTTGGCGCATGTCTGCTGGCCAAGGGAGAAGCGGTGTTTTTGCGGTATTTTTAGAGCTATTTTGCGCTATAGCCGGCAAAAAATATGCGCAGAGTGCTACTGAAGATATAGCATGAGCGATGAAGATTCGGCGTGTGTTCATTGTGCGCAACTCAGTAACACATCGGCCAATTCACGCGGGCTGCTCACCATCGGATCGTGCCCGGTGTTCATGACCACGAGTTTGGCCTTCGGCAGTCAATGGCCATCCCAAGTGGCGCTGCTTCTAGCGCGTTCGCGGCTGATGTTGATGGTGGCCAGCGGAGGGTTGACGCAATCGACAAAAGTGCGCGGTACTGCGCCCAAGCGCACCATGTCGAACTGGAGCGGATCGGTGTAAGGAGCAAAAGGGTGTGGTGTTTGCCGGCGATTGACCCAGGTGGCGTCAGCGCCCTCTAAGCCAAAAACGCTGGCATCTGGTGGATTAAAAGCGTTTAAAGGGTGCGTGGCGGTGGCGGCGGCGCGTGCGCTGCGCGTGGCTTCAGTGTGTATGTCGC
Organism: Variovorax sp.; assembly: GCA_031418715.1. Taxonomy (GTDB): domain Bacteria; phylum Pseudomonadota; class Gammaproteobacteria; order Burkholderiales; family Burkholderiaceae_C; genus JANMDU01. Next base: position 45,660 of record JANOJL010000031.1, read on the forward strand.
CCCAAGCCTCTCCCGGCTTGGGCACACTGGCATCTAGATACACCAGATGGCGTAGGCGAAGGTGGGATGGCTGCGCTGCAAGCAGGCGATCCGCAGCACCCGACTCCAGCACCATGCGCCATGCCAAGCGCCGTGAATCAAAACGAAATTTGTCATAGCCCATCCTCTGAAATGCCTTACAAAAACCGTATTTTGCTTCCAAACGATAATAAGACATGTTTTTTAAGCAAAATTGGTACTTCCCCGTTATAAAACATGCGCGGAGTGCTATTAAATTTATAGTCATGTCTTCAGCCGCTTTGAGCCTGCTGGCATGCACGCCGACCTTCAATTGGCGCGACGTGAGCTTTGAGCAAGCGCCTGTGACGGCCTTGCTGCCTTGCAAACCAGATCGCGGCTCCCGCCCAGTCGAGCTGGCGGGGCAAAAGCTGACGATACACATGGCGGGCTGCGAAGCGGGCGGGGCGATGTTTGCCATTGCACTGGTCGAGTTGAGCGATTCGCAGCAAAGCAAATCCGTGTTGAGCGAACTGCAAGCCGACAAAAAAGCTACGCATCGTAAGCTGCTCGCGCATGGCAAACACATCGTGCAAGCCAGTGTGTATGGCCAGCCCAGTGAGGGGCGCGATGGGCCGGGGGCGCTGAGCGCGCAGGCGGTGGAAACGTTTTTGGGCAGCTTGGCGTTGGTGGGCGCGAAATGAGCCAAGCAGATTCAGGCGGCATGCCGCGTGGCTTGGTGGTGCAGGTGTTTCTGGCATTCGCCTTGGCGTACTTCATGTCGGCTTTGATCCGCGCGATCACGGCGACGCTTTCGCCTTCTTTGCAGCAAGAATTCTCTCTCGGCTCGGGCGATCTGGGCTTGCTCGCTGGCGGCTACTTTTTGGGCTTTGCACTCACGCAACTGCCACTAGGCCGTTGGCTGGATGCCTACGGCCCCAAGCGCGTGATTTTGTGTTTTCTGGCGGTGGCCGTGGTGGGCTGCTTGGCATTTGCTGCTGCGCCGAATTTCGCCGGGCTGTTGGCTGCACGGATTCTTTGCGGCATCGGCGTGAGTGCTTGCCTGATGGCGCCTCTCACGGCCTATCGCCTGTGGTTCAAGCCAGAGATTCAACTGCGTGTCAGCTCGTGGATGCTGATGACGGGTTCGCTCGGTATGGTGGCTTCGACATTGCCTGTGCAATGGCTGTTGCCGCAAACCGGCTGGCGGCCTATTTTTGTATTGCTCGCGCTGATGGTGGGTGTGGCGATGGCTGTGTTGGCTTGGCGGCTGCCTCAAGCGCCGCCAAAGCTCGCAATGCCGAGCGGTGGCTTGATCGCCAGTTACCGGGTGATTTGGCAGCATCCGTATGTGAAGCGCCATTTTTGGCTCGGCTTTTTCAGTTATGGCGGCTTGATGGCGATGCAAACACTGTGGGCGGGGCCTTGGTTGGTGCAGGTGAGTGGGCAAACGCCTGCGCAGGCGGCCGCGGGCTTGTTTTGGCTCAACGTGGGCATGCTTGTCACATTTTGGTCTTGGGGCGTGTTGAATCCGTATTTCACGAAGCGCGGCTGGGATGCGGATCGCATGATCAGTTTGGGCATGCCTTGCGGATTGATCATGACAGCTGTGATTTGCCTTATGGGCCACCATGTGACTTGGTGGGTTTGGGCGTTGTTTTGTATGGGGTCAAGCTTCATGAGCTTGGCCTTGCCCGCGGTGGGTATGGCTTTTCCGAAAGAGCTGGCAGGCCGGGCGCTGAGTTTCTACAATCTGGTAATTTTCAGCGGCGTGTTCGTCGTGCAATGGGGCATGGGGCTATTGATCGATCTTTTCAAGCGCTTGGGTCTGAACGTAGAAAATGCCTTCCAAGCCGCTCTTGGGGTATTCCTGATCTGCAGTATTGGCGGATACCTGCGATTTGTTTTGGATAATCGGAGCACGGCGCAACAAGCTGCGCCCGCCGATCCCCTGCCTACATAAGCTGCTCCCAGTGAACCATATTCTTATCATCGCCCATGCGCCGCTGGCCTCCGCTCTGAAGGCCTGCGCTTTGCATGTGTTTCCTGATTGCGATTCAGCCGTGTCGGCGATGGATGTGCCGCCCAATATGCCACCTCAAGAGAGCTTGGCGCAATTGCGCATGATGCTTGCGCAAGCGCCTGCGCGTGATGCGCTGCTGCTCACCGATGTGTTTGGCGCAACGCCTTCCAACGTCGCCAAGCAACTCACCGACGGCATCAACACGCGCCTACTCACAGGTGTGAACCTACCGATGCTGCTGCGCGCCATCACCTACCGCCACGAACCACTAGAGACGCTGGTACAGCGTGCGCTGGCCGGCGGCTCGCAAGGTGTGATGCAAGTGGCCGTCACCGCTCCACAAAATCAAAATAGAAAAAACTATGATCCAAACGACCATCAAAGTCAGCAATAAACTGGGGTTGCATGCCCGAGCATCGGCCAAACTCACCAAAATGGCGGGCAGCTTCCCTTGTGAAGTGTGGCTCTCGCGCGGGGAGAGAAAAGTCAACGCCAAATCCATCATGGGCGTGATGATGCTGGCTGCGGGCATTGGCTCGGATGTGGTGTTGGAAACGAATGGTGATCAGGAGCAGGCGGCGAATGATGCGATCGCTGGTTTGTTCGCAGATAAATTTGGGGAAGGCGAGTGACATTTAGTATCCACGGCATCGCAGTCTCCAGTGGCATTGCCATTGGCCGCGCCGTGCTGGTTGCTTCGGGCCGTGCGGATGTGGCGCATTATTTCATTGAGCCTGGGCAGGTCGAAGCTGAGTTGCTCCGCGTGAAAGAGGCGAAAAACACGGTGGTGGATGAGCTGATTCGGCTGCAACACGGTGTGGTGATGCGCGAAGCAAAAGACGCGCCTGCAGAGATTGCGGCGCTGATTGATGTGCACATGATGCTCCTGCAAGATCAGACCTTGCAAGACGGTGTCATGCATTGGATCAACGAGCGGCGTTACAACGCCGAATGGGCGCTCGTCACACAGTTTGAAGTCTTGGCGCGGCAATTTGATGAGATGGAAGACGAATACCTGCGTGAGCGCAAAGGCGATCTGGAACAGGTGGTGGAGCGGGTTCTCAAGGTCTTGCAGGGCAAGCCTTCTGAGTTGCCGCATGTGGCGGCTGAGCAGGGCGAGAATGCTGCGCTGGTGTTGATCTCGCATGATCTCTCACCTGCAGACATGCTGCAATTCAAAGATTCGGTGTTTGCTGGATTCGTGACCGATGTGGGCGGCAAAACCTCGCACACAGCGATTGTTGCGCGAAGCATGGATATTCCGGCGGTGGTGGGCGCGCGCACGGCGAGCCAGCTGATTCGCCAAGACGATTGGATCATCATCGATGGCGATGCGGGCGTGATCGTGGTCGATCCCTCTGCGGCGATATTGTTGCAATACCGTGATCGCCAGCAAATTGCACTGCTCGAGCGCGAGCAATTGCAGCGCTTGAAGCACACGTCGACCGTCACCAAAGATGGTCAAGCGGTGGAGCTGTTGGCCAACATTGAGCGCCCAGAAGACACACTGGCTGCGATTGAAGCGGGCGCAGTGGGTGTGGGTTTGTTTCGGAGTGAGTTTTTGTTCATGGGGCGTGCTGGCAAGCTGCCCGATGAAGAGGAGCAATATGCGGCTTACCGCAAAGCGGTGGAAGGCATGCAAGGTCTGCCGGTGACGATTCGCACAGTGGATGTGGGCGCAGACAAACCACTGGATGGCAGTAGCGCGCGTGCGGCGGCCCGTGATGAATCGCATCTGAATCCGGCGCTGGGCTTGCGAGCGATCCGTTGGTGTTTGACAGAGCCCATGATGTTTCGCACGCAGCTTCGCGCGATTTTACGAGCCGCTGTACATGGGCAGATCAAGCTCTTGATCCCGATGTTGACTTCGGCGGCAGAAATCCAGCAAACTTTGAAACTGCTGGATCAGGCGCGCCAAGAGCTGGATAAAAGCGGTGTGGCTTATGGCAATTTAAAACTGGGCGCGATGATCGAGATTCCAGCTGCGGCGCTCTGCCTGCCGGTTTTCCTCAAGTATTTTGATTTCCTCTCGCTCGGAACAAATGATTTGATCCAGTACACGCTGGCGATTGACCGCGCCGATGAATCCGTGGCGCATTTGTACGATCCTTTGCATCCGGCCGTCTTGCAGCTGATCGCCAACACGATTCGCCTGTGCAACGAAGCGGGCAAAGAGGTGAGCGTGTGCGGCGAGATGGCGGGCGACGCGAGCATGACACGCCTGCTGTTGGGCATGGGGCTGCGCAGCTTTTCGATGCACCCCAGCCAAATCCTCACGGTAAAGCGTGAAGTGTTGGCGGCTCACACGGTGCAACTCACCACACTCGCACGCAAGGTGCTCAAGAGTGACGATCCTGTGATGCTATTAAATAAATAGCATTCCACTTAGTTTTTATAACGGCTAAGAGCCCATTTTGTTCAAAAAGTGATGTTGAGTCAGTGATTGAAAATCTGCCGCCGAAACATCGCTGTGCTAGCATAGTCCCCCAATGAGCATAGCTTCTTCTGAGCCATTATTTGATCTTTTACCTGTAGGCGCTTATCGAGCGAGTCTGGATGGTAAGTTGCTGCGCGTCAACCTCGCCTTGGCGCAATTGCTGGGATACGCCAGCGCACAAGAGATGTTAAGCGCTTGCAGTTCGCATGCGCGCTGCTATGCGCAGCCCTCGCGCCATGCACAGTTCATGGTGCAGTTGTATGGCGGTGGTGTGCAGGATTTTGATTCAGTGATGCTTTGTCGCCATGCGCATTCCCCCGTGCGCGAGCGTGCACAACTTCTGCTCGATGCACAAGGCATTTCGATAGGGTATGAAGGCACGGTGCAGGCTTGGCCTGATACGCAAGCTCGGGTAGATCATTTGCTCAGCACCGATGAGCAGCAATTGCAGCGTCTGCAAGCTTTGGTTCATAGCAGTCCAGATCATATATGGATGATCGACACTCAGGGGTGCTATGTGGCGGCTAATCCACCTTTTTTAGCTGTCAACGAGATGAAGGTTGAGAAAGTCTTGGGCCGCACCTCAGCTCAGATTTTTGATTCGGAAATGTCCGCCATCTACATGGCCGCTGACATGCAGATGATGAAGGACAAGCAGCCCATCATGCGCGAAGACATCTATATTGATTCGCAAACAGGGCAAACGATTTACACCGAGTTGGCCAAAACACCCTTGCTCGATGCAAGCGGCCAATGCATTGGTTTAGCAGGTGTGGCGCGTAATATCACCTTGCGAAAAAAAGCCGAGCAGGAAGTGCGCATCAAGCAGATGCAACTGTCAACTTTGGTTAACAGTATCCAAGACCATGTTTGGCAGGTCAACCGCGAAGGGCGATATCAATTGGCCAACCCGGCGTTTCTGATGATGCATGACTTGCAGTTGTCTGATTTATTGGATAAATTTCCGAAAGATATATTTGGCCAAGAACGCGGCAGTCGGTATCACGAAAACAACCTGAGCGTCATGGTCAGCGGTGAGACGGTGGTGCGTGAAGATGTGGCGCCGCATCCGCAAACCGGCGAGCCGATGTATTTAGAGTTAATCAAAACACCTTTGAAAAACGAAAATGGCGAATGCATTGGCTTGGTAGGCATCGCCCGCAATGTGTCGGCGCGCAAGCATGTTGAAGCAGCACTTATGCAAGCCAAAGACAGTGCTGAAAGCGCAGAACGCGCCAAGGCGGAATTTTTGGCCAACATGAGCCACGAGATCCGCACGCCCATGAACGCTGTGATCGGCATGAGCGATCTGTTGCTAGAGACTACGTTGACAGAAGAGCAGCGCGAATTTGCGGACACTATTCGCACCAGCAGCGACCAATTACTTGCATTGATCAACGATATTTTGGATTTCTCCAAAATTGAATCTGGCCATCTCACTTTAGAGCAAGTGCCTATTTCGCTCAGCGATTGCATCGAAACCGCGCTTGATCTGACGGCCAAGCCCGCCACGAGCAAAGGGCTGGATTTGCTCTATTGGATTGACGATGAAGTACCGCGCACTGTGCTGGGCGACGCCACACGCTTGCGGCAAGTGTTCGTGAACCTGATTAGCAATGCGGTGAAATTCACACAGCAAGGCGAGGTGGTTGTCACACTCACACGCCGCTTGGCTAGCGATGGCAGCCCACTCTTGCATGCGAGCGTGCGTGACACGGGCATTGGTATTCCGGTTGACCGACTGGATCGCCTCTTCCAGGTGTTCAGCCAAGTCGATGCCTCCACCACGCGCCATTTTGGTGGCACAGGCTTGGGGTTGGCGATTTGCAAACGCTTGGTGAATTTGATGGGTGGGCGTATTTGGGTCGAGTCGGAAAATGGCGTGGGCAGCAATTTTCAGTTTGAAATCCCGTTGTACTCGGTGCAAACCGGGCCAGTGTCTTGGAGCAGCGCAGGGCAGCAGCAGCTCGCCGGCAAGCGCGTGTTGATCGTGGATGACAATCCGACCAACCGGAGAATTCTTGATCTTCAAACCACGCGCTGGGGCATGCACCCTGTGAGTGTGGGCAGTGGTGAGCTGGCTTTGCAATTGCTCGCATCTAACGAGTATTTTGATGTGGCGCTACTGGATGTGCAGATGCCAGGCATGGACGGCTATGAGTTGATCGCGCGCATACGCCAAACGCATAGCGCCGCGCACTTGCCGGTGCTTGTGCTGACCTCCCAGGGCGCAGACCATACCATTAGTAAAACGCTGGGTGTGGCGCAAACCTTGTCTAAGCCGATCAAAGCTGTGCAACTGATGGCGGCGTTGGCCAAAGTCTTTGAGCGCGGGGCTGGCGCTGGGACTGGCCATGCTCCAACGGATCGCAGTGTATCGTCGTCGCATGCCGCGTCTGCCCCTGCGCCGCTGAGTCCATTGCCTGTCGCTGCTGCTGCTAAAGCCAAACTCGCTGATACCTACCCGCTGCAGATCTTGCTGGCGGAAGACAATTTGGTGAACCAGCGCGTGGCTGCGCTGATCTTGCAAGGTTTGGGATACACCGTCAAGCTGGCGGCCAATGGCGCTCTGGCGTTACAGATGCTCAACGATGTGAGCAACCCGCCCTTTGATTTGGTGTTGATGGATGTGCAAATGCCGCAGATGGATGGCTTGGAAGCCACGCGCCGCATCCGCAGCGATATTGCCGCCAATGCTCAACCGCAGATCGTGGCGATGACGGCCAACGCCATGGAGGGCGACCGCGAGACTTGCATTGATGCTGGTATGGACGATTATTTGAGCAAGCCCATCAAACCTGCCGCATTGGCCAATGCATTGGAGCAAGCGTTCAAGCGGCGGATGGCGCAAAAAGTGTCTGTATGAGTTCGCCTGATTCACCACCTCCCAAACACGCCCAGCCTGCTCTGACTTGGCTTCAGCGATTCAAGCAGTCTTTACCGAAGCGAGAAGAGTTGGCGCAGCAACGCTGGCTCGCGCCGATTGCAGACCATATTTTGGATCGCAAACTGTGGGTGGCGCAGCATGAGGCCGTGGCGCGTGGCGTGGCAATTGGTATTTTTTGGGCTTTTGCAATCCCGTTTGCACAGGTTCTGGCGGCGGCGGCACACTGTGTGTGGTGGCGCGGGAATATTCCTGTCGCTGCGGGCATCACCTTCATCACCAACCCCTTCACCGTGGGCTTTTGGCTTTATTTGGCTTACCAAGTGGGTAGTCTTTTCATCGTCGCACCGCCGCCTGTGAAGATGGCCGACGGTGCGAGCGTATTGCAATGGCTCGCCAGCATTGGCTGGCCTGCAGTGTTGGGCATGGGTATTTTTGCTTTGGGCGGAGCGCTTGTGGGGTATCTGCTGATCAAGCTCGGCTGGCGCGCGAATCTTTGGCGCAAGAAGCGTAAACGACTCAAGCGAGGGGTATCTTGATCTAATCGCGCATTCGCTCAAGCTGATTGGCTCTGATGGTCTCGCACACGATGAGAGCCCGCATCCACGGTTGTGGGGCAGTTTTCCCTGAGTTCTCGGGCGTTATAGCCGTGAGCAAAGTCTGTTTTCTTTGGAGACAGCGATTCACAAAATGACAGGCTTGAGCGCACGCCGCTTCGGCCCAGATCGCGCACGCAGCATGCAGCGCCCGAGAGGCCAAATCGCTGCAGGCTTCGCCGCAGATCTCGTGCTCTTCAACCCCGCCACCATCCAAGACCGCGCCACCTATGACGCACCCCATCCTCTTATTCAGTAAACTCGAACCCTATGTTGAACGAACTTCCTCCTCTTCCCTGCTACCTTGGCCGTGGCGCGCAAGGTGATTTCACCACCGTGGACAAAGCCAGTGTGAGCGTTTTGGATCGTGGGTTTATTTTTGGTGATGGTATTTACGAGGTGATCACTGTGTATGACGGACAGCCGTTTTGCTTTGAGCAGCATATGGCGCGGCTGGAGCGCTCGCTGGCCGAGACGCGTATTCCAAATCCGCATACTCGAGAAGAATGGATGGCTTTGGTGCAGGAACTCATTGCTATTGAATCAATAGCATATAGTGAGCAATCTATAACGGCAAAAAGCTCATTGGACTCGAAAAATTACCTCCTGTACCTGCAAATCACACGCGGTGTGGCGCTACGCGATCATGTGATGCCGCAGGGCCTTGAGCCGACTGTTTTTATGATGCGCAGCACTTTGAATTTGCCCAGCGAACAGGCGCGTGAGCAAGGTGTGGCTTGCGTGAGCGCGGATGATTTCCGTTGGGAAAAGGCGCATATCAAATCCACGAGTTTGCTAGGCGCGGTGTTTTCGCGGCAAATCAGTTTTGATGCAGGCGCGGTGGAAACGGTGATGTTTCGCCATGATTTTCTTTCCGAGGCCGCTTCCAGCAATGTGTGGGTGGTGAAAAACGGGGTGGTGATTGGCACACCGAAAGATCATCTCGTGTTGGAAGGCATTCGCTATGGTTTGATCGAGCGCATTTGCGCTGAGCAAGGCTTGAAATTTGAGCTGCGCCGAGTCTCGCGCCAAGAGGTGTTCGACGCGGATGAACTCCTGCTCAGCTCTGCCACCAAAGAGGTGCTGCCGATTACAAAGCTTGATGGCCTTCCAGTAGGCACAGGTGTGCCGGGGCTGGTTTACCACAAGCTGTATGCGGGGTATCAAAATGCCAAGGCTGTACAGAGCACAAAAAGCAAAAAAAGCGAGGCTTGAGAAGCTGCGAAAATACGCGGGTGAACTCAGCATCCCCCACTCCACAGCCCGGTGATATTCCGCCCGAACAGTCTCTCATCAAATACCCGAGCGCCTTTCCGATCAAGGTCTTGGGGTTAAAGGTGGAAGGCTTTGAAGCGGCTATCGTGCATGTGGCGCGGCAGTTTGATCCTGACTTTGATGAAAGCACGATTGCCCGCAAAGACAGCTCAAGCGGCAACTATATCGGCTTGACGCTCACCATCAACGCCACCAGCCGCGAGCAACTCGATGAGCTGTATCGCACGCTTTCTACGCACCCGATGGTCAAGTGGATGATCTGATCATCTGAAGAAACCATCCCACACCAGCTTGCAGCCGGTGAGAAACATACCCAGATAAATCAGCCGATAAAACAGCGTAGGCTGAATTTTCCGCGCGATGCGCACGCCAATCCACACGCCGATGGGTGCGAGCGGCATCAGCACCAGCGAGGTGGCGAAATTGCGCATGTCTAGCAGGCCGAGCCAAGCATATGGCATCCACTTGCTCAGGTTGATGAAGAAAAAGAAGTAAGCGGCGGTGGCCGTGAATACCACGGGAGAGAGGCGCTGCGCGAGCATGAACATATTGAAAGGAGGGCCGCCTGCATGCGCCACGAAGCTGGTGAAACCTGAGGTGGCGATCAAAATGGCGTTCACCCAGCGCGGTGTGTTATCTGCCACTTTGGTTTTAGCCAGCAGAAGCTTGTGTGCCAGAAAGAAGAGTGTGATCACACCCACGATGCCTGCCACGAGCTGGGCGGGGATGAGCTTGAAGAGCAGTGTGCCAATCAGCGTACCGATGAGCCCACAAGGGATCAGAAATTTAAGCAAGCGCTTGTCAAAGTCTTTGCGATAAGCTGAGATGCCCAACAAATCCATCACCAAGAGCAGCGGCATCATGATCGCGGCTGCCTGCGGCACGGTGATCACCAAAGCCATCAGCGGTACGGCGAGCGAGCCAAAACCCGCACCAAAGCCCGATTTAGACATGCCCATGAGCAACACGGCAGGAATCGCTGCTGCGTAGAACGAAACATCGGTGATCAGGGGGAAATCCATGGGGTGCGAAAATACGGGCTATGTTTACTCCCAGCCAAGAAGATGTGCGCCGTTTTTTGTGTACGGTGTATGACAAGCATCAAAAGAATTTGCCCATGGAAGGCGTGGAAACGCTTGCCGCTTTGTGGATGGATGAACATCCAGAATACCACGCGGATTTGGCCGATCTTCAAAGTGCTTTGAGCAAAATGTTTGATGTCAATGATGCCCGCACCAATCCGTTTTTGCATCTCTCCATGCATTTGAGCATCAGCGAGCAAAGCAGCATTGACCAGCCGCGTGGGATTCGCCAAGCGGTGGAGCTGCTCACAGCGCGGCGTGGTGATTTGCACGAGGCGCATCATGAGGTGATGGAAGAACTCGGCGCGATGATTTGGGAAAGCCAGCGCGCCGGCCGCCCGCCTGATGGGCAGGCTTATATTGACCGCGTGCAGCAGCGCGCCACGCGGGATTGAACTTGTGAAGCGGCGTATTCTGATTGCAGGCGCTGGTGTCGGCGGGCTGGCAGCGGCGCTGTCTTGCGCACGCCAGGGCTGCGAAGTGACGGTACTTGAAGCGGCTGCTGAATTCGGTGAAGTGGGTGCGGGCATTCAGCTTGGACCCAATGCGATGAAGGTACTTGCTGCGCTGGGGCTAGGCGCCCAAGTGCATGCGGTGGCGAGTTTTCCAGAAAGCATTGTGATTGCGGATGCGGCCAGCGGCAAACCGATCAGCCGCATGCTGCTGGGCAACGCGGTGCGGGAGCGCTATGGGCAAGCGTATGTGAGCCTGCATCGCGCGGACCTGCATGCGATCTTGCTGGATGCGGCGCGTTCAGCGGGCGTGCAGCTCATCGTGAATCAATCACTATCAAAATATGAGCATACTACGCAGGAAATAGAACGGGTAGACGCAGATTTCCCTTATAAAAGCGATGCGTTGATCGGTGCAGATGGCCTGTGGAGCCAAGTTCGTCAGCAGCTCTTGCAAGATGGCGCACCGCGTGCCACAGGGCATGCCGCGTTTCGCGCTTTGCTGCCCGCTGCAAGCATGCCCGAGGCGCTGCGCACACCGCATGTGCGCACCTGGTGGGCGCGCGATGTGCATGTGGTGAGCTATCCAATACGTCAACTATCCGGCGGCGACAGCTTGTGGAATCTGGTCGTTTTGGCTGAAATACCTGAGTACATGAAGCAAAACATGCTGCAGCAAATGGGTAGCGGTTGGAGCTTGAGCGCAAGCCATGATGATGTGATGCGCTTGTTCAAGCGCACCGAGCCGCAGTTGCAAGCTTTGTTAGAAGCAGGCGCTGCGCAAACGGGTGTCTGGAAGCGCTGGAATTTGTTTGACCGCCCGCCCTTGAGCGCCGCACAAATGGCGCAAGGCCGCGTAGCTTTGCTTGGCGATGCAGCGCATCCCATGCTGCCCTATCTCGCGCAAGGGGCAGCCATGGCGCTGGAAGATGCATGGGCGCTCGGGCAGAGCTTGTCGGCAAGCGCTGATGTGAAGCTGGCTTTGCAGCGCTATGCACAATCGCGTGCACCGCGCAATGCGCGCGTGGTTCAAACCGCTCGGCGCAATGGCCGCATTTTTCATTTGAGTGGTCTCGTCGCGACTGCACGCAATACCGTTTTGTCAATTCAAGGCACGCAGGTGGTCGGCATGCCTTGGCTGTATGGGCTCAACCCTTGCGCATCAGCTCCATCGGCAGCGTCGGGCTGATCGCACGCTGTAGATCAGGCATGTAAGACACATCGCCAAAGGAGGTGGATGGACTTTCCACGCTCTGGCGCATCTTGCTTAGTTGCGCATACAAGCGCTCATACATCGGCTCCAGGCTGTATGCGTCGGCAGAAATTTCGCAGCTGACCATGTCAAACAGCACTTCAATTTGCTTTTGCCCAACTTTTAGCCGAACACCGGGCGGATCACCTAGCTTGAGGTGCACCAAATCGACGGCTCTCGCTTCTAGCGTGTCGGGCACCAGGATCGCAAATTCAGCCTGCCCCATATGAGCCGCCAAACCGCCCGCTGGTAAGGCCGCTGTGATGCCTTGCACTGCTTGCGTAATCAAGCGCTCGCTCGTGATGCGTCCCACAAGTTCGTGAATGTCGCGTAAATCAGCGCCATTGAGCAATACCATCGACAAAGGCTTCTTGCGAGCACGGCATTGCGCGAGCAGTTCATTGCCGTAGGTGAAAAATCCGGTTTCGTTGTAGAGTTTGGTTTTCAGATCGGTCATGGCCGCTTCTAGTTGTGCGTCGGTGTTGCGCAGCGCACTGCCAAAGGCGTAGGCCAAGCCAGTGGCCACGAGCATCGCTACCAATGCAGTAGAGACTTGCAACCATGGCACGCGCGGCTGCATGCCCCAACTGGCGGCGATGAAAGCCGCCATCGCGAGAAACACAACAATAGCCGCCCAACGCTCGCGCAGCATGAAGACTGCGGCGCAAGCAATCGCAGCAGGCCAGAGCACCAACGGACCCACGCTGCCGCCGGTTTGCGTCTCGGTCAGCAACATGAAGGCCGTTACCGCGAGCAGACCATAACGAATCACCACCTTGCCCGGCTTGCGGGCAGGCCGGGCGCGCGCCCACGAGGCCATCATCGCTGCGACGAATACGCCGACCCACGGCATCAGCAAACCAGGCGTCACCACAATCCCCACCCAAGCCGTGTAAGCCGCTAAAGCCCAACCGAGTACCGGTTCACGCGCCCGCAAGCGAAACGAGACGCGATCCAACACCTCTGATTCTTCGACCTGCTGCAGCGTTTCATGCGAACGTGTGCGTCGGCCTGATGATTTCTTTTTTGCCATGTAAGAAGTCTAGCGTGAACTTTTGCTCCGATGCGTCCAGACCTGTTATTTCTGACACTAGACGCGCATGCTCAATCATCTAAAGCAGGCAAGCCATGCCGCACACGCGCTCTTTGGCAAGCATCCGAGCCCATCTCAAGCTCATGGCAAGGCGATGGCCGCCATTCGTAAATCCCGCAAGAAGCGTTCAAGCCAATCTGCCCCGTAAGCGCAGCGCAACGCGGTGGTGAATGGTCAGAGCCTCGCATACGGCATGTGCTTTGTGTGACTTGCTCACACAGCCCCTGCGGCACTAAACCGCCTTCGCCTTCAGTTTCTTGCGAACTGAAATCGACCCGAAAGCTGGCACAACACGCGCCGCAGGCAAGGCAGGGATGCTGCAACTGTCCGCTCAAGCCACTTTCCCAAGCAGCAAGAATTCCATCAGAGCTTTCTGTACATGCATGCGGTTTTCAGCTTCATCCCAGACCACGGATTGCGGCCCGTCGATCACGTCCGCGCTCACCTCTTCGCCTCGATGCGCTGGCAGGCAGTGCATGAACAAAGCTTCTGGTTTGGCGGCTTTCATCAGGCGTGCATCAACACACCAGTTGGCAAACGCGGCTTTGCGTTTTTCATTCTCTGCTTCAAAGCCCATGCTCGTCCATACATCGGTGGTGACGAGGTCTGCACCTTCGCAGGCTTGGATTGGGTCACTATAAAAAGCATAGCATTCAGCGCTTGATTTATAAGGGGTAGAGCCCGATTTGATACCTAAATTGCCCAGTAGCTTGGGATCGATCTCATAACCAGAAGGCGTGCTCACATTCACCTTGAAGCCCAGCAGCGCAGCGGCTTGCAGCCAGGTGTTGGCCATGTTGTTGCCATCGCCCACCCAAGCCACCGTCTTGCCAGCAATCGCGCCGCGATGCTCGATGAAGGTGAAGATATCCGCCAAGATTTGGCAGGGATGAAATTCATTCGTTAGGCCATTGATCACTGGTACGCGGCTGTTGGCAGCAAATACTTCTATTTTTGTCTGCTCATAGGTTCGAATCATCACCAAATCGACCATGCGGCTGATCACTTTGGCAGAGTCTTCAATCGGCTCGGCACGACCCAGCTGGCTGCCTTCGGTGGTGAGGTGCACCACACTGCCACCCAACTGATACATGCCCGCTTCAAAGCTCACACGCGTGCGCGTCGAAGCCTTCTCAAAAATCATCGCTAACGTGCGGTCTGCCAGCGGATGGTATTTCTCATACGCCTTGAACTTGCGTTTGATCTCGGTGGCGCGAGCAAAGATATGCGCATATTCGTCGGCGGTGAGATCGTTGAATTGGAGGTAATGCTTCATGCTTCGCTCAATAATTTTTTAATGAGCGGTACGAGGATAGAAACAATCTCATCCGCCTCAGCCACTGTCAAAATCAACGGCGGTACCATGCGGATCACGGTGTCTGCTGTGACGCTGATGAGCAAGCCTTGGTCAGCACATTGCCCGACCAGCGCGCCACAAGGTTTCGTCAGCTCCACGCCGATCATCAGGCCGCTGCCGCGAATCTCTTTCAAGCCTGCCGAGCCTGCCAGTTCGCGCTTGAGTGCATTTTGCAAGTGTGCGCCTACAGTCGCTGCGTTTTCCATCACGCCATCTTCTTCCATGATGCGAATGGTTTCTACACCAGCCCGCATCGCCAGAGGATTGCCGCCGAAGGTCGTGCCATGGTTACCGGGTGCAAAAATATGTGCGGCTTTCGGCCCTGCCACAACCGCGCCAATCGGCACACCTGAGCCCAAGCCTTTGGCCAGTGGCATCACATCTGGCTTGATGCCCGCCCACTGATGGGCAAACCATTTACCGGTGCGCCCCATGCCGCATTGCACTTCGTCAATCATCAAGAGCCAATCGCGCTCGTCACACAGTTGGCGAACTTCTCTTAAATAATCCATGTGAAACGGATTCACACCGCCTTCGCCCTGAATTGCCTCGAAGAACACAGCAGCGATATTTTTATTGCCTTCGGTCGCCTTTTTGAGGGATTCAATATCGTTTACTGCCACGCGGACGAAGCCTTCAAGCAACGGGCCGAAGCCATCACGCACTTTGGGGTTGCCAGTGGCCGACATCGTGGCCAAGCTACGGCCATGGAATGCCTTCTCATAAACGACGATCTCTGGTCGCTCAATGCCTTTGTTCACGCCAAACTTGCGCGCCAATTTCAAAGCGGCTTCATTCGCTTCCAAGCCCGTGGAGCAGAAGAACACATTCGTCATACCGCTACGCTCCACCAGCATCGCTGCGAGCTTTTCTGCATTGGGGCAAAAATAATAATTGCTTGAATGGATGATTTTGCCAATCTGATCTTGCAGCGCGGGCACCAACTTCGGATGGTTGTGCCCCAAGGTATTCACCGCAATACCGCCCAACGCATCCAAATAGCTTTTCCCATTCACATCCCAGACGCGCGATCCTTGCCCATGCGAGAGCGCAATCGGCACGCGGCCATAGGTGTTCATCACGTGCGGTTGAGTAGTTGCAGCAAGCGCGGCGGTAGCGGTCATCTGGGTGATCTCCAAAAGAAAAGCGGTTCAATACAGCAAATCGTTGAAAACTGATTTTAGGGGCTGCGTGTGATGGGTTTCTCGCATAATTCGCATGGCTGTCATGCGTCAGCCAAAGCCTTGTTCACGAACCAGAAGTCTTCTATAAGATAGAATTCTTGCTGCAATGCAGCATCAGCGATCCTTCTGAGAACGTAGTGCCAACCTACTGCAGCCCACCGCCACCCTAACCCGAACGGTCAAGCCCCTTTGAATCCCGCTTCTAAGCAATTTTTCATCCAAGGCATCACCAAAGATGGCAAACAGTTTCGTCCGAGCGATTGGGCTGAGCGACTGGCGGGGGTCATGAGCCAATTTCGTCCGGGCGGTGCTGTGCCGGGGTCGCACCTGAGTTATTCGGAATGGTGTTTGCCTACAAATATGAACACGGAGCATGGCGATATCAAATGCGTGGTTGTGCATCTTGATCTCAAAGACGAGCATCCGATGGCTTGGGATTTTGTGATGAACTTTGCGAAAGACAATCAGCTGCAAGTAGTGGAGGCTTGTTTGCTGAAGTGATTTGCTATTATTTAAATAGCAAACTATGTCCATAATATAACGGGTAGAGCCCTAAAATGCATGAAAAAACCGCCTCGGATTGCTCCTCGGCGGTTCGTTCATTTTTCGCTGACAGCGCACCCAATTCAAACGGCTTGCGAGGATTTCAATGCCCCGCAAGGGCTTGGGCGATTAAACGCTGATTATTTCGCTGCTGGCGCTGCGGCCATGGCCAGAGCTTTAACGCGGGTGGACAAGCGGCTCTTGTCGCGGGCGGCTTTGTTCTTGTGGAAGATGCCTTTGTCTGCGACGGTGTCCAGAATGCTCTGGGCTTTGGCGAAAGCTTCGGTGGCTTTCACTTTGTCACCAGCAGCAGCAGCTTTTTCCACGTTCTTCACAGCGGTGCGGTATTTGGAGCGCAGGCTGGTGTTAGCGGCATTGATGACGATGTCTTGACGAACGCGCTTGCGGCCAGAGGCTAGGCGAGGGTTCTTTTTCTTGGGTTTGGCTGATGCCATGATGAGTTTCCTTGATGTTTGCGGATGTTGTCGGCGAAACCAAGCATTATATATCGCTGAGAGCGACTAGAGCTAGCTAGCTTGGCTGTGTTGATAGGCAGTTAGGCTTTAGTTAGCAATATAAGTGGGAAGAAATTATAATTGTGAATGTAATTAAATCTCCATGAAAGGAGTGCATCATGTCTCAAGTCACGATTTATCTGGAAGAAGATAGTTTGGCCGCAGCCAAGGCAGCAGCGGCGCGCGCGAAGATGTCGCTTTCGAAATGGTTTGCGCAGTTTGCTGAGGCCGAGAAGGCGAAGCCCTTGCCATCTTTGGATGAAATGTTTGCCGAGATTGATCGCTTGCGTGATCCTGAATCAGACAAAGATGTCGATTTCCTGCTCGATCCCAAAACTCGATATGAGGGGCTGCTGCCCTATCGTGAAATCGATTGGGGGAAGATTTGAAATTTTTACTTGATACCAACACCATCAGTTACGCCTTTCGCAATCAAGGCCAGTGCCGCGCGAGAATACAAGAAACGGCAGCAGATCAAATGAGCATCAGCAGCATCAGCTATTTTGAATTGGCCTATGGCATGGCGCTGATGCAGCGCCCTCAAGCTCTTGAGCAATATTGCCAGAGTTTGCGACAGCGCTTTGGCTGTGTTGATTTAGATATTGATTCCGCTGAGCGCGCAGGCCAGCTTCGAGCGAAGTTGCGCTTGGCTGGCACGCCAATTGGCGAATACGATCTGTTGATAGCAGGTATCGCCTTGGCCAACAAACTCACCGTGGTGACACACAACACCAGCCAGTTCAGCCGTGTGCCGGGTTTGCAGCTGGAAGATTGGTATGCTTGATGTTTCTTCTGCAGATGCTTGCTCGAAGCCCAGTTTTTTAAGAAAAATAGGCACTTAGCCGTTATAGAACGTGCACAAAGCGCTATCAAATTAATAGTAAATAGGTTGTATGTCTTCCACTGAAATCTCCCCCGGCCTGGTGATCCAAGGCTTTGTGCCGCCTTTGAACTTGAGCGATTTCCAGCTCGCAGCGTTTGACATGGACTCGACGCTGATCAACATTGAATGCGTGGACGAGATCGCCGATGCCGCTGGCCGCAAAGCAGAAGTGGCAGCGATCACGGAAGCTGCGATGCGCGGAGAGATCACGGATTACAAAGATTCTCTGCGCAGGCGCGTGGCGCTGCTCAAGGGCGTGCCGGTGAGCGCGATGCAGGAGGTGCTCACGCAGCGTTTGCAGCTCAATCCAGGAGCTGAAGCTTTAACAAAGACGCTGAAGGCGGCGGGCTGTAAGTTACTGCTCGTCTCAGGTGGGTTCACTTTTTTTACAGATCACATCAGGGATCGTTTGCAGATGGATTTTGCGCGTTCGAATGTGCTGGAAGTGCAGGGTGGGCTGCTCACTGGACGCATGGTGGATCAAACTTGGGGCGACATTTGCGATGGCGCTGAGAAGCGAAAAATGCTGCTGGAGACTTGCGCGTCTTTGGGCATCAGCGCCAAGCAGGCCATGGCAGTGGGCGATGGTGCGAATGATTTGCCGATGATGTTGGCTTGCTCGGAGGCGGGTGGCCTTTCCGTGGCTTTTCAAGCGAAGCCGAAAGTGAGGAGCCAAGTAATGGTGGCGATCAATTTGGGCGGATTGGATCGGCTGCTTTCTTTGATGACCTAAATGCTATTTAATTTATAGCATACGGGGCATATTTAATAACGGCAACAGCTCTATTTCGTCTAAGAATTAGACCACTATCGCGGCAATTTTTCGAATCATCGCTTCGTTGGAAGCGGAATGTACTTTCGGTGCAGCCTCTTGCCAAGGCAGCCATAGTTGGTTCACATGCTCAAAGGGTGCGAGCTGGACCTGTACCCTTGCAGGAATACACAAGCCAAACACCCGCTCGGTATTGCGCGTGATGCCGGGGGCGTAGCGGTGCAGGTAATGTGGCCAGATGTCGTAGGTGTTTTCTAGCTGCCAATCGGTGAGCTGGTGGCCGCTGGCGTGAACGTCTAAAGCGGTTTCTTCCATCACTTCTCTGGCGGCGCAGTTTGCATAGGATTCGTCTTCAAAATCCAAACTTCCCGTGACGGATTGCCAACTGCCGCTGGGTAGGCCTTGCGCATTAGCGCGTTCGATGAGTAAAACGTCTTTTTGCAGCGTATAAATGACGACGAGGACGGAGCGGGGGATTTTGTAGGCGGTGGCGGTCATGGTGGGTTGGTGATGGAGCGGGTACGATGGCAAGAGTGAAACGCAGGCCGCTCCAGCTTCGTGTGCGAGCAGAAAAATTAATGTGTATCTGACCCCAATTAAATCCCAATTAAATCCAAATATGCTGAGCCCTGACATCTTCACCACCGACACGCCAAGCACCGAGCCATTGCTGCAGCCGTTGACTGAGCGTGAAAAACAGTATTCGCCCAGTTTGGCGATTGGGGGCAACTACCAGCCGTTTGTTCAGGCGTATGTGGATCGCAGCAGCGCGGCTTATGAGCAAGTGACATACATCAAAAATCTGCGATACGGCGAGGCTGAGCGTGCATTGATCGATTACTTTCCTGCGCCATCGCCTGCAAACAACGCACACACCAAACCTGGCTTGCTGGTATTCGTTCACGGCGGCTATTGGCAAGAGTTGTCTAAAAATGAATCGGCGTATCTCGCGCCTGCTTGGCATGAAGCGGGATTTGCACATGCGGTGGTGGGCTACACGCTCGCGCCGCAGGCCACATTGCAAGAGATCGTGGCTCAGTGTCGCGCTGCAGTGGCATATTTACGGGTTCATGCCGAGCGGCTGGGTCACGATGCTTCGCGTATCGTGGTGGCGGGCAGTTCGGCGGGAGGGTATTTGGCTGCGGTTTGCGCGGCAGACGTATCGCTGGCTTTACGCGGTTTCGTGCCGATATCAGGCATCTTTGATCTGCGGCCACTGGTGGGCACGTCGATCAACGATGCGCTAGGTATGAGTTTGCAAGATGCTGCTGAGCTCTCGCGCATGACGGCGAGTGCGTCGCGCGTACCGGGTGTGATCGCTTGGGGGCAAATCGAGACAGCTGCCTTCAAGCAGCAAGCTCTGGCGTTGGTAGCTCATTTGCAGTCAACAGGCCAATATTGCGTTGAATTAGAGATGCAGGGGCGCAATCATTTTGATGTGGTGCATGAGCTCGGTGATGTGCAATCTGTGTTGTTTCAAGCGGTATTGAAGCTGTTTGATGTGGCTTGATGCCAATCACTGAACGTCTAGGAGCTGAATCGGCATCACGGATAATCGCCCACACATGTCTTCCCTCCAAGAAATTCACTGGCTCTTTTTCGGCGCATCGGCTGGGTTGCTGATTTACCTCTCAGGCGTGGGCGCGGGTGTGATCGTCGTTCCAGTGATGGTGACTTTGTTTGACACACCAGTGGCCACGGCTGTGGGCACGGCGAGTTTGTTTTCTGTGGCTTGCAAGATGGCAGCAGGTTTGTCGCATGTTCAGCAGAAAAATGTGTCACGGCGCTTGCTCAAGGCCTTTTTACCAGCGGCGGTGGTGGCTTGTTTGTGGTTTGCCGCGCTGATCAGTTTGGCCTTGCCCACAGTGTGGCCACAGGGTAAAACACAGGTGGAATTGTTTTTGAAACTACTCGTGCTGGCCGTGGGCAGCTTGGCGGTGGCTTCCATCTACGTGCCGCAGGTCAAGCAGTGGCTCATGCGCCTGCGCATCCGTAGCACCGCGCTCACCACAGGTGCGCTCATGGGCGCAACGGGAACAGGTGGTGGCGTGCTGGTGGTTCCTGCGCTCATGGCCGAGGGCAGCGAAAGCACCCAGCGAATCATTGGCACGTCGCTGATCATCGGGCTGATTCTGTCAGCAGTAACGGCACTGTTTTATGGCGCAGCAGGCAGCTTGAACTTGCCGATGGCGCTCTGGATGACGGGGGGCTCGCTGCTAGCCATGCCACTGGGGCGCTTTGTTTTCACGAGAGTTTCTTCGAAAATGCTAACTCACTTAGTGGCAATCTTAGCGGTGCTGGCCTTGCTGGTGTTGGTTGCAGGCCTGCTCGGGGCGCTTTGACTTTCTCACCGTTGATGCATTTTCCATGCGCTTCGCGCATGATGGCGGGAGAAACTGGCATGGGCAAAGCTGTCAGTTCTTGGTAAGATTCCAATCTCTGTGTAACTAAATAATAGACAAAGTCTTTGACGCGACATTCGTGAATGTTGCGTACACAACGCAAACTGATCCACCAAGAAAGTAGGGGAATGAAAGCTGTCACGCCAGCAGGGAGAGTGCCGCTGGCCAGAATCAGCTTAGCGTTGATTCTGGCCAGCGGTATGGTGCCTGCGCAGGGGCAAGAGCCGGCAAGCGAGGCTAGGACTTCTACTGTGGATCAGCTCGAACTACTTTTGCGAGAGCAGCAAAGTTTGCAAACGCGCCAAACGCAGCAGTTGCAGACCCTCCGACAACGATTAGACGATCAAGCGCGCGTGAATGACCTGCAAGATTGGCAATGGACAGGCGGCTTGGCCTTCATGCTCTTGCTCGTGTTTGCGCTCGCTTGGCTGGCCAAGCAATGGCCGTTGTGGCAACAAGAACGCGCCGCGCGGCAGGCGCAGCTACGGACTGCGCGCGTCAAAGCCGCAACGGATGGGCTGATCAACCTCAAGAGAAACTTTGAAGATAGCGGCCAGATCAGTGGCGGTAGTGAAATTGATCACAGCGGCCCGGGCATGCTAAAGCATCTGCTTCGCAGAAAAAAGACGCATCAAGCGTTTGCTAGATCTGGCGGTAAACCAGGCAGGATGGCGATACCAGATGAGCCAGACTCGCAAATGTTGGCCGACGAAGCGGTGCGTGAATATGAGCTGCGCAGAACAGTTGGTTTAGATGAACCGCCCGAGCCATCGCCTGAGTCGGCCAAAGCGGTGATGAACCAGCAAGAAGTAGACACAGAAAGCGCTTGGCTGGCGATGCAAGAAATACCCCTTGACTCTCCTTCGCAGGCTCAGCTGGAGGTGAGCGTGGAGGTGCAGCGCGTACGAACAGGGCTGCGAGTGCGGCGTGAAAAACGTCATTTGGCGGTGCTGCAAGTGGCTGAGCCTCTTACAAATACAGATACACCAAAAGAAAATGCGCTTGAAGAACATGCAGCTCAAATGACATATCAAGTTGCGCATCAACATGTGGTGCAAACCGCGCAAGAGCCCACAGACGTAGCCGTGTGGATACCCGGTCATACTGGTAGCGACTCTAAGCCAGGTTCACTAGACGTGGCGTTGCCTTCTGTGCAGCCAAAGCAAGAAGAGCATGATGCAGTGCGACTTGCAACCGGCCTAAGTGAGAGTGCATCGTTTTCTGTCTCATCACTTCCTGCCTATACAGAAGCCGAAACGCGCCTAGCACTGGGTTATGAATTTCAAAAGCTAGGCCAGCTTGATGAAGCTGCGCTGTTGTATGAAGAAGTGCTGGTGATCGGCGCAATGCTCGACCAAACACGAGCCCGCAAACTGCTTAGCGCCTTGCCTTACCGTTAAAGCTGCAGATGCTCACCACTTGATGCCGAGTTTGACAAACAGCTTGGAGAGCACAAACAGTGGGCCAACCCAGAGGTATTGCAGATCTTCAAGAAAACTCGGTTTTTTGCCTTCTATCTTGTGTCCGATGAACTGAATGATCCACGCGCCGATGAAGAGGGCGATGGACGCAATGAGCACCTGCGAACCCATCGCGTGAACCAATGCAACGATGAACACGGACCATATGCTCATGCTTACAAAAAATACCCAAGACAGCCGCGCGTAGTACACCATGCTCGCCGCTATAAAAAAATATGCGACCCAGGGATGCAGTGCAAACAACAAGCCGCACAAGCTGAGCATGATGAGCGGAATGGCCGCAAAGTGAATCAGCTCATTCATGGGATGGGTGTGGCTTCTGCCGTAGTGAGCAAGCAGTTGATCGATTTTACGAGTGGGCTGGTGCTCGCCTTGGGCAGGGGCAGTGGTGTCCATGGATGTCTCCGGAGTTTCTGGATTTTATGCGGAGTTGCGGGGCGTTGTGTTTTTGTTCCTTGGTTGTTTGTGTTGAGCACATGGTTCTTCATGCTCAGTGTGCTTAGGCCTGTGAAGGGGGCTGGCCGCTGAGCTGTGGCCGTTCTACACAAACAGACATCTTCCGAGCGCCACCCCTATCAAAAGATTAGCAAACTAAGCAGAATACACAACGCAAAACCATCTTGCCCTGTCACGCTAAGAGAAATATCGCATTGACGTACATCGTCGATGCTGAAATGTGCATCAAACAAGCGAATGAAGGGCCCAATCGCTGCTGTCACTTTTTTCGCGCACCGCCACCGCCTTCGACACATCGCCCCGCGCCTGCGCTTGGGTTATCCCACGCTGCTCGTGTCCCACACATTGAAAAAGCTTCAAGCAAGCAATAAAAAACCCGCACAAGGCGGGTTTTTATCGAAAGCGAAAAAAAGATCAACGCTGTGCAAGCGCCACTACATCGCGCTTCACAGAACCCGTGTACAACTGGCGCGGGCGGCCGATTTTGTATTCTGGGTCACCGATCATTTCGTTGAGCTGGGCGATCCATCCAACGGTGCGCGCGAGAGCAAAAATTCCGGTGAAGAGTTTCACGGGGATACCAATGGCGCGCTGGACGATGCCGCTGTAAAAATCGACGTTGGGGTAGAGCTTGCGCTGCACGAAATAGTCGTCTTCTAAGGCGATTCTCTCAAGCTCTTTGGCGAGCTTGAAGAGCGGATCGTTTTCCAAGCCGAGCGCGGTAAGCACTTCGTTGCAAGTTTCTTGCATGAGCTTGGCGCGAGGATCATAGTTTTTATACACGCGATGACCAAAGCCCATGAGCTTGACGCCGGAGTTTTTGTCTTTGACCTTCTCCATGAACTCGCCGACTTTAGACACACCACCCATGCGTTGAATGTCTTCCAGCATATTGAGGCAAGCTTCATTTGCACCGCCGTGGGCTGGGCCCCAGAGGCAGGCCACACCTGCGGCGATCGCTGCGAAAGGATTGGTACCTGAGCTGCCGCACAGGCGCACAGTGGAGGTCGATGCGTTTTGCTCATGATCCGCATGCAATACAAAGATGCGGTCGATGGCGCGCTCGATCACTGCGTTGACTTTGTAATCTTCGCAAGGCGTGGCAAACATCATGCGCATGAAGTTGCCCGAGTAGCTCAGGTCATTCTTTGGATAGATGAAGGGCTGGCCGATGCTATATTTGTAGGCCATGGCCACGAGCGTGGGCATTTTGGCGATCAAGCGAATGGCGGAAATATCGCGGTGCTCAGCGTTGTGGACATCGGTGCTGTCATGATAGAAGGCTGACAAAGCGCCCACCAAGCCCGTCATGATGGCCATCGGGTGGGCATCACGGCGGAAGCCGCGTAGGAAGAATTGCATTTGATCATTGACCATCGTGTGGTTGGTCACGCGGCTGGTGAAGTCTTTCTTTTGATCTGCGTTAGGCAGATCTCCATAAAGCAGCAAATGACAGGTCTCAAGAAAATCGCAATTGGTAGCCAGTTGCTCGATGGGGTAGCCGCGATAAAGCAGCTCGCCTTTGTCGCCATCGATATAGGTGATGGTGGATTGGCAGGCCGCAGTGCTCAAGAAACCAGGGTCATACGTGAACATGCCGGTTTGGGCGTACAGCTTGCGAATATCGATCACATCGGGACCGATGTTTCCTTGATAGACGGGCATGTCAATCGAAGGGTTGCCGTTGGAGAACGACAGCGAGGCTTTGTAGTCGGCGAGTTTCATTGTTTTTCCTTGAGTAACTTAAGAACAGCGCGAATATCCGGGGTATCGAGCTCAGGGCGCACCTCGTGCAAGGGCTTGCGGTCAAGATGCAAATCCAAGAGCTGATTGTCTGATAAATCCATTAGAGCATTCAACCCATTCGCCTGTCTGACGGTCAGTATTTCTGCGTACTTGTTGAAAAAGCGCTCAATAAACAGGTCATTTTCCAGCATGCCCCGACGGCTGCGCCAACGAAGTTTGGACAGGCCGCCGGAAGACAGCGGCGAGTCCAAATCAGCGCCCGCGTCGAGGCCGTAGATGGCTTCGACGGGAAGGGCTGATGCGCTGGGCAGACTCATAGGATCAAACGGCTCTTCTAACCATGAGCTCTTTGATCTTGCCAATGGCCTTGGTCGGGTTCAAACCCTTCGGGCAGACATCGACGCAGTTCATGATGGTGTGGCAGCGGAAGAGGCGATAGGGATCTTCCAAATTGTCCAAACGCTCGTTGGTGGCTTCGTCGCGGCTGTCTGCGATGAAGCGGTAGGCTTGCAAGAGGCCTGCTGGGCCGACGAATTTATCGGGATTCCACCAGAAGCTGGGGCAGCTTGTGGAGCAGCTTGCGCACAAGATGCATTCATACAAACCATTCAACTCTTCACGCTCTTCAGGCGATTGCAGGCGCTCTTTCTCGGGCGGAATAGTGTCGTTAATGAGGTAAGGCTTTATCGAGTTGTATTGCTTGAAAAACTGCGTCATGTCCACAATGATGTCGCGGATCACAGGCAGGCCGGGCAGGGGCTTCAAGGTGATGTCGCCTTTGAGCGTGCGCATGTTGGTTAAGCAGGCCAGGCCGTTCTTGCCATTGATGTTCATCGCGTCTGAGCCACACACGCCTTCGCGGCAACTGCGGCGGAAGGAAATGCTGGGGTCTTGTTCCTTGAGCTTCATCAAAGCATCGAGTAGCATGCGCTCGCTGCCATCGAGCTCCACCGTGATGGTTTGCATGTACGGCTTGGCATCTTTTTCGGGATCGTAGCGGTAGATTTTGAAAGTGCGTTGTTCCATGATGTGCTCCGATACTGTTTAAAACGTGCGAACTTTCGGTGGAACGGATTCCACCGAGAGCGGCTTGAGCTTGACGGCTTTGTAATCCAAGCGGTTGCCTTCGCTGTACCACAGCGTGTGCTTCATCCATTCGGCATCGTTGCGGCCGAGCGGCGTTTTTGGGTCGTCCACTGGTTTTTCGTAATCGCTCACTGAGTGAGCGCCACGGCATTCGTGACGCGCAGCGGCTGAGACGATTGTTGCCTCGGCGGACTCGATCAGATTGTCCACTTCGAGCGCTTCAATGCGCGCGGTGTTGAAGGTTTGGGATTTGTCTTTGAGGGTGATGTTGTTCACACGCTCGCGCAGGGCAGCAATCTTCTTGACGCCTTCGTCCATGCTTTTCTGCGTACGGAACACACCCGCATGCAGCTGCATGGTGGCGCGAATATCGTTGGCCACGGTTTGCGCATATTCGCCAGTGGTGGAATTGTCCAAGCGGGCGATGCGAGCCAGCGTTTTGTCGGCGGCATCTGCGGGCAGCTTCTTGTGCTCTTTGGGCGAGTTTTTCAGCGACTCAGCAATGTGATTGCCCGCCGCGCGGCCAAACACCAGCAAATCGAGCAAGGAGTTCGTGCCCAAACGGTTCGCGCCGTGCACGCTCACGCAAGAGCATTCGCCGACCGCATACAAACCGTTCAATACATCATTGTCCGAACCATTGCGCTGAATTACCACTTGGCCGTTGATGTTGGTGGGGATACCACCCATTTGGTAATGGATGGTGGGCACGACTGGGATCGGCTCTTTGGTGATGTCTACGTTGGCGAAATTCACGCCGATTTCATACACCGAGGGCAAGCGCTTGTGAATCGTGTCTGCGCCCAAATGATCGAGCTTGAGCATCACGTAATCCTTATTAGGCCCGCAGCCACGGCCTTCTTTGATTTCTTGATCCATGCAGCGCGAGATGAAGTCACGCGGCGCGAGATCTTTCAAGGTGGGCGCATAGCGCTCCATGAAACGCTCGCCATTGCTGTTGAGCAAAATCGCGCCTTCACCACGGCAACCCTCGGTGAGCAGCACACCCGCACCTGCTACGCCCGTGGGGTGAAATTGCCAAAATTCCATGTCTTCCAGCGGGATGCCTGCGCGAGCGGCCATACCCAGGCCGTCGCCAGTGTTGATGAAGGCATTGGTCGATGCGGCGTAAATGCGGCCTGCGCCGCCGGTTGCCATCAAGGTAGTTTTGGCTTCCAAGATGTGAACGTCACCCGTCTCCATCTCAATCGCAGTCACGCCAACGCAATCGCCATCGGCATCCAAGATCAAATCTTGCGCCATCCATTCCACGAAGAAGCTAGTTCGCGCTGCCACGTTTTGTTGATACAGGGTGTGCAGCATGGCGTGGCCTGTGCGGTCTGCTGCGGCGCAGGCGCGTTGCACGGGTTTTTCTCCGTAGTTGGCGGTGTGGCCGCCAAACGGGCGCTGGTAGATCGTGCCGTCTGGGTTGCGGTCAAAAGGCATGCCCATGTGCTCTAGGTCATACACCACCTTGGGCGCTTCACGGCACATGAATTCAATCGCGTCTTGGTCGCCGAGCCAGTCCGATCCCTTGACGGTGTCATAGAAGTGGTAGTGCCAGTTGTCTTCGCTCATGTTGCCCAGCGATGCACCAATGCCGCCTTGCGCAGCCACAGTGTGCGAGCGTGTGGGGAATACTTTGGTGAGCACGGCCACATTCAAGCCGGCGCGGGAGAGCTGCAAGGATGCGCGCATGCCAGAGCCACCTGCACCAACGATCACCACATCAAATTTTCTTTTCGTCACATTGGCCATGTTCAATGTCCTTCTTCACTGCTTTTAAGCATCATTTGGCAAGATAGCCGGCATAAATACTACGTAGAGTGCTACTAATTGAGTAGCGAATTTGATTTAAATCCTAGAGAGCACTTGCAGCATCCAGCCTGCGCAGCCCACCAAATACACAATGGTGGCCACTTGCAGAGTCAAGCGAATGCCCACCGGCTTGATGTAATCCATGTAGATATCGCGCACGCCGACCCAGACATGCCAGCACAGCGCGATGATCACGGAGAACGTGATCACCTTCATCCACTGCGGTGCAAACACGCCTGCCCAACTCACATAATTTACAGGGCCACTGATCAGCAAAAAGCGGATCAGCACTAACACTGTAAAAACTGCCATCAACACAGCCGAGGCGCGCTGAGAAAGCCAATCTTTGAAGCCATAACCTGCACCGACAACGATGCGCTTGGAGCCGTAATTCACTGACATTTTTATTTGCTCCTGAAAATCAATACGCGCCAAATAGCTTGAGCGCCACGGCAAAAGTCAGCAGTGTGCCTAAACCGAGAGTGACCAGAGCCGAGGACTTACCGAATTCTTTGTCGACTTTGTGCCAGCCGTCCATGATGAGGTGGCGCACGCCAGAGATGAAGTGATGCAAAAAAGCCCAGATTAAGGCCAGAGCCACTAGCTTCCACATCCAGCCTGGCAAACCAAGCATGCCAACCTTAAAGGCGGCGGTGAACTTCGCATAAGAAAACTCAGATGACAAAGACTTGTCAAACATCCAAATAATAAAAGGCAAGAGCACAAACATCAAAGCGCCGCTGATGCGATGCAGGATTGAAACCCAGCCTGCGGGCGGCAGGCGATAGGTTGTCAAATCGGTGAAGGCATTTATATTGCGGAACTCAGGCCGCTTCTTTTTAGGTGTCACTGCGTCGGACATGCTTTAACTTTCTGTGGTTTTTATGGCTTGGTAACTGGCTTGTAACCTAAGAAGGCAGCGGGCGGATCGGCCAAGCTGCGCACCCGGAAATTGTATTGCAATGCAGCATCAAGTTTTTTCTCATACCAACATAGCTGCAAATTTTTCTTGACTATGCTAACGTAACAGCAAATTAGGATCTGACATGAACCGTCGTCCCCTGTATAGCCCAACCCACCGTCCTGCCCAAGCTGCAAGTCCTCAGCCGGTGCGCTCTGAGCTCTTGCCAGAGGCAAGCATTAATCGTTCCCGCCTGAAAAAAACCACATTGTGGGTAAGGTCTCATGCCTTGTGGATGGCGGTGACGCTGCTGTCTCTGGTCTGCGCCGCCTTGGTTTGGCAAGTCACTCAACGTAGCCCGCGCATACTCACGCAAAAAGACATCGATGCCGCTGTTTTTCAAACCTTGCAGAAAAATGTCTTGCCATCGCAGGCGGCTGCGGCTTATGAGAATGTGCGCCCATCGATCGTGCGGGTGGTGAGTTTCGTGAAAAAAAGTCGCTTGGAAGACATGAAAGCGAGCAAACAGGGCAAAACCCCCTCGCTGGCGAGAAAACCGCTACTCCAAGACAAATCTGCCAAGAAGCCGAGCCTGGATGATGAAAAAACAGCCAAAAACGAGCGCCTCGCACCGGATTTGAAGGTGGAAGACGACGAAGTAGAGTTCGGTGTGGGCACAGGCGTGGTGATTGTGGATAAAGGCATCATCTTGACCAATTGGCATGTGGTGCAAGGCGCAGACCGCATCAAAGTTACGTTTATGGACGGCTTGGAAGCTGAAGCCGATATCAAAAGTGTGCAGGCGGAAGACGATTTGGCTGTGCTCCAAGCGCGCAAAATCCCTGACGATTTGATCGCTGCCACGATGCGCTCCACCGCTGATTTGGCTACAGGCGACCAGGTGATCGCGGTAGGCTTCCCGTTCGGGATCGGCCCCTCCACATCCGCCGGCATCGTCTCCGGCCTCAAGCGCAGCTTTCGCTCCCCCCAAGGCGGGCAGACGATGAAAAATCTCATTCAATTTGACGCAGCGGCTAACCCCGGCAACTCCGGCGGCCCCTTGGTCACCATGGACGGCGAAGTGGTCGGCATCGTCACAGCCATCATGAACCCGACGCCTGCGCGAACTTTTATTGGAATTGGCTTTGCGGTGCCGATAGAAAACGCAGCGAGCGCGGCGGGTATGCCGCCGTTTTAAAACCAATTCAATACCGGACGCAGAAGACGCAGAGGTTACGCAAAAGACGCAAAGGAAGACAGAAGAAAAGACAAAAATTTTTGTGAATGGAATAGATTGATTCAAAAACACTTGGCTTTTTTCTTTTTTGGTATTTTTTCTGCGTAACCTTTGCGTCTTCTGCGTCCGGAAGTTTGGTATTTGTATTTTCTTTGAGAGCCATACATGACAGATCACAACAAACTAGACCAACAAACCGCCGAGCTCATGGAGCAGATTCTTTATGAGGTCAAGCGCGTTGTCGTTGGGCAAGATCGCCTGCTTGAGCGCATGATGGTCGCATTGCTCGCACAAGGGCATTTGCTGGTGGAAGGCGTGCCGGGGCTCGCGAAGACGCTAACCGTGAAGACGTTGGCCGAGACGATTGGCGGCAAGTTCAAGCGCATTCAGTTCACGCCCGATTTGGTGCCATCAGACCTCGTAGGAACGCGGGTGTACAACCAAGCCAGCGGTGCATTTTCTACATCGCTGGGCCCCGTGTTTGCCAATCTGCTGCTGGCCGATGAGATCAACCGCGCTCCGGCCAAAGTGCAAAGCGCCTTGCTGGAAGTGATGCAAGAGCGGCAAGTGACGATAGCTGGAGAGACGCACAAAGTGCCCAGCCCCTTCCTCGTAATGGCCACGCAAAACCCGATTGAAACCGAAGGTACCTATCCGCTGCCTGAGGCGCAGGTTGATCGCTTCATGATGAAGGTGTTGGTGGATTACCCGAGCGATGAAGAAGAGCGCGTGATTGTGGATCGCGTGACTGGCCCCGCAGTGAAGGTGCGCGAGGTTGCCACTCTGGAGCAATTGGCTGCGCTACAAAAGCAATGCCGTGAGGTGTATGTTGATCCTTCGCTTGTGGAATACGCCGTGAAACTGGTGACTTGCACACGCACGCCTGAGAAGCATGGCTTGAAAGAGTTGCGTCAGCAAATCACCTATGGCGCGAGCCCGCGCGCCACGATTGGCCTCACAGAAGGCTCGCGAGCTTTGGCGCTGATGCGTGGCCGCCGTTATGTGTTGCCCGAAGACATGACCGATCTCGTACCCGAAGTGCTACGCCATCGCGTGGTGCTCTCGTATGACGCGCTCTCGGCGGGGCTTACACCTGATGCGCTGATTACGAAAATCATGCAAGCGATTCCTGCGCCGCCTAAGCCATTGAAGCATGTTGAAGATGAAAAACTGGCTGCCTAAATCCCTGTTGCGGACCTTCTCGTTCAATGCACCTGATCCTGGGGTTCAGGAGGAAAACTCTGCCCCAAATATGCAGAGTGGCGCTGAGGCTTTGCTCAAGCGTTTGGAATGGACGACGATTCGCCGCCTAGATGGTGTGTTGCAAGGCGACTACCGCACGCTCTTTCGCGGTGCAGGCTTGGATTTTGCCGATCTGCGCGAATACCAATCTCATGATGATGTGCGCCATATCGATTGGAATGTCACGGCTCGCACTGGCACGCCGCATGTGCGCGTGTTTACCGAAGACCGCGAGATGGCGGCTTGGTTTGTGCTCGATCTGAGTGCGTCGGTGGATTTCGGAAGCGGAGCTAGGCGAAAGCGTGATGTGTGCAATGAGCTGGCTGTGACGCTGGCACGCGTGCTCACCGGCCATGGCAATCGCGTGGGCGCTTTGATTTACGGTGGCGGCGACGGCACAGGCATAGACAAGATGTTGCCCACGGGCTCAGGCCGCAGGCATGTGCTCCATCTTGCGCATGAGCTTCTGTCGCATCGCGCCAAAGTGGGCAAGCAAGAGACGCAGTTGACGCATTTGCTCGATGCAGCGGCGCATGTGATCAAGCGGCGCAGCACCGTCTTTGTGATCTCTGATTTTTTCAGCGCGCCGGGCTGGGACAAGCCATTGCAGCAACTCGCTCGCCGCCATGATGTAGTGGCAGTGCGTTTGACCGATCCGCTGGAGTTGCAGCTGCCCGACATGGGCTTGATTACGCTGCGCGATGCCGAGACGGGCGAGACGCAGCTGGTGGATTGCAATCCGAGCTTTCGCCGCCGTTTTGCAGAAATCTCCACTGAGAAAGAAGCGCAGTTGCGTGAATCGTTGGCTAAGGCTGGCGTGGACACGCTAGAGCTTTCCACAGATATGGATATTGCCGATGCGCTGATCCGCTTTGCCGCATTGCGTCGTCGTAAGAGCCGCCGCCTCAACTCGCCACTATCAAGAGCAGCCTAACCATGAATATTCCTGGCGTTAATTTCCTCTGGCCAGAATTTCTCTGGCTGCTTTTGCTGCTGCCGCTGCTCGTGCTTTGGTACATGTGGCTCCTAAAGCGCCGCCGCAAAATGGCCGCGAATTTTTCATCGCTTTCGATCATCAAGCAAGCCGCTGCTGGGCAAGCCTCTTGGCGGCGGCATGTACCGCCAGCGCTTTTTCTGCTTGCGCTAGGCGCTATGCTTTTCGCAGCAGCCAGGCCGATGGCAGTGATCACGTTACCATCGAATCAAAAGACGATCATCTTGGCGCTGGATGTCAGCGGCAGCATGCGCGCCACCGATATTCAGCCCACACGCTTCATCGCTATGCAAGCAGCTGCGAAGAAATTTTTAGAAACTTTGCCACGCGAAGTGAAGGTGGGGATCGTGGCTTTTGCAGGTGCTGCACAAGTGGCGCAGTATCCCACGCTGAACCGAGAAGATTTGGTGCAAGCGATTGATCGCTTCCAGCTGCAGCGCGGTACGGCCACTGGCAATGCGATTGTGATTTCACTGGCCACGATTTTTCCTGATGCGGACATTGAGCTGGCGCAGATGGGCAGCGCCGGTATGGGCGGCAATCGCCCGATGGGAAGATCATTGAATGAGCCACCGAAAGAGAAAAAAGAACATGTGCCCGTGCCACCCGGCTCGTACAGTTCTGCCGCTGTGATCATGCTGACCGACGGCCAGCGCACCACAGGCGTGGACCCGATGGAAGCCTCCAAAATGGCCTCTGATCGAGGTGTGCGCGTCTATACCGTGGGTATTGGCACAGTGGATGGCGAGACGATTGGCTTCGAGGGTTGGAGCATGCGTGTGCGATTGGATGAGGAGACTTTGAAGGCAGTGGCGAGCCGTACAGCGGCTGATTATTTCTATGCTGGATCGGCGGCTGATTTGACGAAGGTCTACGAGAAGCTCTCGTCGCGGATTTCTACGGAGAAGAAGGAGACGGAGATTTCTGGGCTCTTGGCACTGCTTGCTGCAATGCTTGCCGTGATTTCTGCATCGCTGTCTGTGCTTTGGTTTAACCGAGTGTTGTAACTCTTCGTGCGCTTGAAGTTGCTGTGCTCGCCATCGACATAGCGCATGCACCTTCGTTCGTGTCCCCCGCCGGGGGACACGTAGCAAAGCGCACAGGTAGCGCGATCCACCCCGACTACAACCAATAAAAATTCTTGGAATTACAAACTATCCAAATCAGACAACATCTCTTTAGCGCGCGAGCGCACAGCAGAGCGCTCCTCATCCGTCATCCGCTGCAAGTTTTTCACCATGAGAGCAGTACGCGGATTACCACTGAATTCCTTCTCGTGCACATCCAAGAAATTCCAATACAAAGTCGTCATGGGGCAAGCATCTTTGCCGGAGCGCTCTTCAGGTGAATATTTGCAGCCTTGGCAATAATTGCTCATGCGCTTCACATACGCGCCGCTGGCCACATAGGGCTTGCTGGTGAAGCGTCCGCCATTAGCGAAAAGCGCCATGCCTGCGACGTTGGGCAGCTCTACCCACTCCACGGCATCCACATACACCGCCAAATACCAATCGCACAGGGCTTGCGGTTTGATTTGTGCTGTGACGCCAAACATGCCCGTAATCATCAGGCGCTGGATATGGTGGGAATAGCCGTTTTGTAGTGTTTGACCAATGCTGTTTTTCATGCAGTTCATCTTTGTATCGCCTGTCCAATACCATTTGGGCAGCGCATTTTGATGGCCGTAGAAATTGTCTGTTTTTAGCTTGGGCATATCTAGGAAATACACACCACGCATGAATTCGCGCCAGCCCAGAATTTGCCGGATAAATCCCTCGGCGCTGGGTAGATCGACTTTGCCCTCCTGGTAGCATTTCTCAGCCGCTTGAATCACTTCTAGCGGATTGAGCAGCTTTAAATTGATCGACGAGGAGAGCAGCGAATGCCAGCCGAAATCAAGGTTTGTCCACATGGCATCTTGATGCGGGCCAAAAGAAGGCAGGCGCAGCTTGATGAAATCATCAAGCGCTTGCAGCGCTTGGGCTCTCGTTACAGGCCAGTTGAATGTGTCTAAAGCGCCGGGGTGATCAGTAAATTCTTTATTCACCATTTTGATCACGTCTTTCGTGATGCCATCCAATGGATACTGACGCGGCGTGGGCACACCTTGCGGGCCACTCTTACCAAAGCTCTTGCGATTTTCTGCATCAAAATTCCATTGATCGAGGATGGGCTTCTTGCCATCCATCAAAATGTTGTGGCGCTGGCGCATCTGGCGGTAGAAAAATTCCATACGCAGCGTTTTGCTGCTGCCCGCCCATTTGCGAAATTCTGCGAGGGAGCACAGGAAATGTGTGTCATCTAGCCATTTGAGTGAGATTTTCAAGCCTTTTGGGCTGTTCCCCGTTATATTCTGTGCGCGATTAGCTATCGAATTCATAGCATTGTCTAGCTGCTGACGCACGCGCCAATCACCCGGTTCTATGCCGATCACGGCTTGCGGGTTGAGCTGTTCAATCGCTGAAAGCAAACCAGCAGCCAGCGTGGCGTCGCCTTCTGCCTCCAGCTTGCGATACATCACAGCCCAGCCGCGCTCCTGCAAGCTCTGTGAAAAATGCCGCATCGCAGAGAGGAAAAGCGCGGTGCGGATTTTGTGAGACCACACATGCTTGGATTCTTCCAATGCTTCGATCATCAGCACCGCATCTTGCTCGGGATCGAAGCCTTCAAAGGCAGAGGATTGATGATCAAGCTGATCACCCAAGATCAGGATGAGATGGCGCAGGGGGCTGGGGAAGTTCATGCGTTGATTGTGAGCAATTCGCAAAGCCACAGTAGAGTAGCAGGGCATGCTACATTGCCCAGCATGCAAGAGAGCCTAGCGATTCGTGAACCCGTCACCGCCTACATTGCCTTGGGTGCCAACCTAGGTGATACGCAAGAGACTGTACGCTTGGCGATGGCATCGATCGTTCAGTTGCCCGGCGTTGAATTGATCAGCGCATCATCGCTTTATCGCACAGTGCCGATTGAAAGCTCAGGGCCAGATTACATCAATGCAGTGGTGAAAGTATCGACGACTTGGTCGTCGTATTCATTGCTTGGTTTGCTGCAAAAATTAGAGCAATTCGCTGGCAGAGAACGACCGTATCAAAATGCGCCGCGGACATTAGATTTGGATATCGTGCTCTACGGCAGCGCACAGATTGAAAGCGATGTGCTCACCGTGCCGCATCCGCGCATGTGGCAGCGCGCCTTTGTGCTCGTTCCGCTGCGAGAAATTGCGCCGCAGCTTGTGAGTGATACCCAATGGCTAGCAGTGAGTGATCAGCATATTGAAAAACTTTGAGCAGTTTTCTATGACCATGGTTCATGGCAAGACGCGCTGAATGAATCCATCGATGGCTTGCGCGGCTGCCGTTTCTTTGCCGCGCCATTGCGCATCGGCGCCTGCGATTTTGATTTGTGCAGACCCATCTGTTGCAAGCTTGATCAATCCGGCGCGTCGCCATGCTGAGGAGACGGTGACGGGGATGTCTTGCTCGCCATACAAGTCAAGAATCGGAAAGGGATAGTTGCGTATGGCCCACGAATAATTGCCGGTGAGTGAGATGCAAACCCAGGCTTGGTAAGGCGAATATTTCGCATCGATATTACTTTTCATTAGTTCATCGAAATACACATTGGCCATCCAAGCGCCCATGGTGTGGCTGGCGAGCACGACGCGCGTATGGCCTTGCTGGCGCAACCAAACTGCGGCGCTTTGCAGCCGGGCGCTGGCTTCGGGAAACTGCTTGGGGAAGTAATCATCAAGCTGAGCTTCCTTGGCTGCGATCGGCATTTGAATGGCCAGTGTTGTGTAGCCCAGATCATTCAAGCGCTGGCGCAGCTGGCCGGTGATGCCTTCGTCTGGATGCGTACCCACGCCATGAGCGAGCACGATGGCTGGGCGTTGAGCTTGGCCTTTGGCGTGCAAAGCCATGAAGGCAGGTAAATCTTTGCTGCCAGAGGCTGCTGGATGCGCAATCTGCACCATGTCGCCCACCAGTAGCTGCGCTGCGATGTCTTGCGAAAAGCGCTTTTCGCGCGCGTAGTCGCTGTGTTGCGCATGAGTAGGCGTGTGAGCGAGGCAAAGCCAAGCGATGGTGATCGAAGTGGAGATCGAGATGGCGCGGGTAATGAGGCGTGATGTCAACATCGTAGAGAGTATGAGGCCACTAATGTTTTTTTGCCAGCCGGTGACGCGATCAGGAGTTCACAGCAGCCGCTAGGTGCAATGTGGCGCTGCATGCGCTTGGTGTCTATCAAAGCGGCTTGTACGCTGAGATCGGTTGGGTTAGGGTGCGGGCTTCTGGGGCATGAATTTCAATACACCTGTGGAGAGCGCTGTGCCCAAAACAATGATCGCGCCGCAGATGATCATGGTGAGGGTGATTTTTTCGTTCAGAAGAATGGCACCATAGGCTACGCCGAACACGGGGATCAGGAAAGTCACGGCCACAGCACGCGCGGGGCCGGCACGTTCGATGATGCGGAAATAGAGCACGTAAGCCACTGCTGTGCAGAAGAAAGCTAGCAAGACAATCGCGCCCCAAGCTTGCAGGCCGGGCATTTGCGCAGGTAAGGTCATCAAGCCGGGAATGCACAGCAAGAGCGTTGCGCCAATTTGGCTGCCTGTGGCGCTGGCCAGCGGGGGCACGCCGGTGAGGTATTTTTTGGTGAAACTGGCGGCAACACCGTAGCACAGGGTAGCCAGCAGACAAGCGATCACCGCCAAGCCTGGAGAAGCAGCGCCGTCTTTGAAAGTGGCTTTGTCCCAGGAGAGTGCGGCCACACCTGCGAAGCCAATCGCCAAGCCCAGAATCCGTAAGCCAGCAGGCTTGTCACGCAGCCAAACCCAAGCCACGAGTGCGCCCCAAAGCGGCACGGTGGCATTCAGGATGGAGCTCAAGCCGGTGGAGATATGCAGCACAGCGAACGAGAAGAGGGCAAATGGAATGCCGCTGTTGAGCATGCCCACGAACAGGATGGGCTTGAGGTTTTTCTTCAAGGCATCTAGCTGCCCACGCCAGATCAGCAGAGGCAATAAGAATGCACTGGCGAGCAGCACGCGCAGAAAGGCGGTGAGGAAAGGGCCGAAATCTGCAGCGCCAAGCTTCATGAGCAGGAAGGATGCGCCCCAGATGGCGGCTAGGAGGATGAATTCGATGGCTATTGGCATGGTGATGTTTGAAGAGCAGATAAATACCGCTGATACCGTTAATACCGGACGCAGAAGACGCAAAGGTTACGCAGAAGACGCAAAAAAGACAAAAAGACAAAAAGACAAAAGAAAAGCGATGGAAGAGGGAGGAGAATTTGATTTGAAAAGTACCACGTGAAACCAACATGAATGATGCTGCTTTTCGAAGCATTGATGCACTGCATCGGTATTTTTGATATTCCTTCTGCGTAACTTTTGCGTCTTCTGCGTCCGGAAGTTTGAATCAGGCCTCAAATAAGCAAACCCTCCAACCGAAGCAAAGCCACCTTGCGATCTAATCCGCCTGCATAGCCAGTCAGAGAGCCATTCGCCCCGAGCACGCGGTGGCAGGGCACGAGGATACCAATCGGGTTGCGGCCAACGGCTGCGCCCACAGCGCGTACAGCAGCAGGCTTGCCGATTTGTGCCGCCAGCGCGCCGTAGCTTGTTGATCCGCCCATCGGGATGCGCAGCAAGCCATGCCAGACGCTTTGCTGAAAAGCTGTGCCTTGGTTGAGATCGAGCGGAAGCGCCGTGCCAAATTGGAAATCTTGCGCTTTCATCTGGCCAGAGAAGTAGCGCGTGAGCTGCTCGATGGCGGCATGCATATAGCGATGCTGGCCGTGTTGCCAGCGCTGCGTGTTGCTGAAATCTGGCAAGTGCTTCTGCTCACCAAACCACAGGCCGCTCAAGCCTTGATCGGATGCAGACAGCCATAGCTCGCCCAAAGGAGAGGGGAAACTGTGCAGGAGGTGTGGTTTCTGTGTGGACATGATTTTAAGTGTTTTGAGGCTCTACCCGTTATAAAAACTGTGCAGTTTGCTATCAAAATAATAGTAAATGGCAATCCATGAATTCATCTTGCAAGCCCAGCCCAGATTC
Source organism: Variovorax sp. (assembly GCA_031418715.1). GTDB lineage: Bacteria > Pseudomonadota > Gammaproteobacteria > Burkholderiales > Burkholderiaceae_C > JANMDU01. Next base: position 83,432 of record JANOJL010000031.1, read on the forward strand.
GGAAAACTGCATAGCTGCGCCAAGGTCGCCAAGCTTGAGATGCAGCTTCAGCCAATCGCGCGCGCTTGACTGGGCTGAGCTCATGGCGCAGATCAAGCGCGTTGTGCAATGCGATATCTCCCGCTGGAAACGCATCGGGCCAGCGCAGGGCGCGCATGGCGATGTATTGCGCCGTCCAGTCGCCAATGCCGGGCAAGGTTTTGAGCTGCTCGATGACTTGCAGCGGCTGTGGTGGTGAGTTGAGGTTCAATGCACCGCTGGCCACTTCGCGCGAGAGCGCAATCAAAGCCGCCTGGCGCTGCTTGACGATGCCTAGCTCGCCCAAGCTCGCAGGCGAAGCTTGCGCGAGCGCGGCAGGCGAGGGGAAGCAGCGGGTGATTTGCGGCCAAGGCGTTTGAATCTGTTCTCCGAAGGTTTGCAACACACGCTGTGCGAAGGTGCGCCCTGCGGCCACGGTCACTTGCTGGCCAAGAATCGCTCGAACTGCGATTTCAAAACCATCCAAACTCCCCGGCACACGCATGCCTTCGCCATCTTTAAATTTGTTGCCGAGCGCAGCTTCAATGGCAGCAGGATCGGCATCGAGATCAAATGCCGCACGCAGCCGCGCGGTGATAAGCGGCAGCGCGGGCGCGAGGCTGTCGCTCATGCGCACACGCAGGCTGTTTTTTTCCAGATCGGGCGTGGCTTGCAACCAGCCGCGCAGCGTTTGCCCAGCGTGTGTGATACACAAGCTACGGATCATGCCGGGGGCGTCATTTTTTAAGGAAAAAGGGCCGCTCCCCGTTATAGAACGTGCGCAAGGTGCTATCCATTCCATAGTATCGAGTTGACGCTGCTGCCAGAACGCATAAAGCGTTTGCGCGTTGTAAGGGGGACGAAAACCGAGTTGTATTTGGAAGCTGGCTTGCGAACTGTCGCTCATCGAAGTTGGCGTCGCATCCGTTGCACCTTGTTTGCGCAGCCGCGTGGGCGGCATGCCGTAATGCTGAGAGAAAGCAGCGTTGAAGCGACGCAAGCTGCCAAAGCCGCTAGAGAAAGCCACCTCTTGAATAGGGAGCCGCGTGTCAGTGAGCAATTGCTTGGCCGAGAGCAATCGCCGTGTTTGCAAGAGCTGCAAAGGGCTCACGCCCAGATGCGCTTCCATGATGCGGCGCAAATGCCTCTCGCTCACGCCCAGCTTGGCGGCAATCTGCGACATCGAAGCATCGACTCCGCTCGTTGCAGCATCTGTGAGCAATCTCGCAGCCTGCGAAGCGAGCATGCGCGAGGCATCTTCAACAGACCAAACAGGCTCATGCAGCATCGGCGCAAGCTCCGGCCTACAACGCAAACAAGGTCGAAACCCAGCACCCTCAGCCTGCGCTGCATGCGTAAAGAAGCGGCAATTCTCCCGCTTCGGCGCTTTCACGCGGCAGACCGGGCGGCAGTAAATCCCAGTAGAAGTCACCGCCGTATAAAACTGCCCATCAAAGCGCGCATCGCGGCTTTTGAGGGCGAGATAGCAAGCGTCGTCGTTGATGTGGGCGGTGGACATGTTGGCGATGATACGCTGGGGATGTGAAATTACTCGCCGTTTTCGGACATGTGATTGGGCATGAAAAAACCCTGCCAGATTTCTCTGGCAGGGTTATTGATCAAAGCTTGAATTTAAAACTTCAAGCCAAGCCAGAAGTCATCATGGCGCGGGGCAAGGTCCTGCGGTACAGGTTGATTTTGTGGCAATGTCGAAATTTGGAAGATCAAAATTCCTGAAAATCGCATTCGTCGCCACTCCGTTCAGGCGCTGCGAGTAGGTTTTGTTGTTCAAGATGTCTTCACTGCCTGAATAAACCGAGCCGTTATGCTCAATTAACAAGCCACGCGAATTGCGCTGCGCATCTATACCGACCGGTCTGGCCGCAATACGAAGTACGTTTTTACCGCCTTCCGCCGTCACTGCCCATGTGCTGTCTAACACGGCGGCGCAGCCAATGGTGAAAGTCGTGGTGCTGCTCTGGTCACACATAAACCAGCGCACGCCATTGCCAGCAGTATTAAAGGCAACGCGTAATCGCTTTTGGCCTGTTGTGCCAGCAGCAGGTGTGCCATTGCTTTGATAACTGTACACGCCCAATGTGTTGCCTCCGCCTGCGGTTGCGCCGCTGTAGTTACCAGGGAAGGAGTCGCGCATGGCTGCCAAGTTGGCAAAGCTGGCGGTGCCATTGAGGACTTGACTTGTCGTGAACAACTGCGGCTCAGAGCTCAACGTCATACCGACTTGGTAACGCAGTTTGGAGCCAGCGGGGAAGATGGCGGCGTTGTATGCCACGTCTTGCGGATCATTGGGATTGTTTAAGGGGCCAGCACCGTAGTTGCTGTAGTCACGTCCGAAGTCAAAACTGCCATACAGGCGCATATCAGCAATGGTTGTCGATACGCTTTTTCCCGTTAGATCCACGTCAAACGAAGTCGCAGAGTCCGTTGAGTAACCGCAGAAGCTGCCGCCGCGTGGATTGAGGGTGAACAAGCTGATACCTACGCCATTGCTCGGGCACTGGTTGTCTGCGCCATCAGACTCTTTCCAAACGCCATTGATGAGATACATGGTATTGCGAGCGTAAGGCTGTAGAACTCCACCGTTTGAGAAAATCATGCGTACCTCATTGGACGTACCGCCTGTTTGAGCCTGATTTAACGTAGAGTAGAAAGCGCGAAGGGTAACTGTTGGCGTACCGCTTGCGTTGACGGTGTATCGAAGATCGCGCAACCACGAACCGGTGTCTGCAACCACGGGGGCAACTGGATCGGTGTGGCCTGTCACACCCGCGAATTGTGCGCGCAAGGCGGTCCAAGCTGTTGAGTTCATACGAACAGTCGTATCTGTAGACAAAATATCCTTGTAGCCATAGAACACTGCACCGCCTCGCTCAACGTACACGCGGCTGTGTTTGCGCAGCGCGAGCAGCTCGGGTGGAAGAGCTGCAAACTTGAGTACGCGGGCATCGCCTAAGGTTTCGATGGTGTAAGTGGTGTTGAGCAGGGTGCTGCTGCCGACGGCGCAATTCGTGTTTGTGTTAGGTGACGCATTGCGGCGGCACTGGTAAATGCGCGCATTGCCACCCGTGGCACTGGTCGATTGGTAAGCAACACGGTAGTTTTTCACCGCTTGCATATTGGCCACAGTGTAGGAGGCATCTGTGAATTGACCCAAACTATCCGTGCTCACGCCACCGCCATTGCCCGGTACGACAAATGGGGTGTTGTAGTCACCGTTGTAGTTCTGAATCATTTCATCCAAAGTGGTAGCAAATGGCCATTGTTCGAATGCAGTCGCATTGGTATTTTTGAACACGCGCACTTTATTGGCCAATTCTTGGGTTATAGGAGTAGCCACACGCGTGTTAACTTGGTAACGTAATGAGGAACCTGCTGGGAAGACGGCAGTCTGACTCAACATCAACGTTGGAGTGCCGGCCCAAGTGCTGTAGCCCTCAAGACCAGAGTTGCGAATCTTCGTGACCACGGCGCTGATGGTTTGACCCGAAATGTCTTCCACCGTGCGGCGGCTTGAATCGCGGAAGGTGCGGCAGTAGGTCGATTCACCGGGTGTGGTTGCCGTCGTATCTTTGTACACAATCGCTTCAAAGCCGTCTGATGGGCAAGCATACCAACTGCTGGTGGCCTCGTTGTAGTAGCTCAGGTTGCGCACATACGGGAAGGCTGAGGAATTGACGCGTACGTCGTTAGAGCGTTTGAAACCGTCAGGTAGCGCATCATCAGTGCCAGTAAACAAACGGTAATTCCAGCTTGTTGGGCTGGTGTAGCGGAAGTCGCGCAGTGTGACGAACGCTGTTGGTGTGGTCACTACCGCGGTATCCGTGCTGGCCGATGTGATGGCGGTGGCGATTTGCGCTTGCGTGGCGACGGTGGCCGAGGTGATGCCGGCTGTTGCGGCAAGATTGGCGGCGGTCACAGTGGCGCTAGTCGTTTGGCTGGCAATCGAGTTGGCTAAGCTGCTCAGGTTATTGACCACCACAACAGAAAGCAAAGCTTGCGTTTGATCAGCGGGCACGTTGGCTGCGGCGGCCGTTGCACCGACTTCTTGCTTGAGTGCGGTGATCACTTGCGCTATTGAGCCGGCGCGCTGCGCATCGGTATTGGTGGCACGCAGTTCGATGAAGTTATCCAGTGGGGAGATCGTCATACCCAGTTGTTGCTTGACGAGTTCGATTGCAGCAGCAGGGTCGGTCGATCCGGAGGCGAGCATGACCTCTTGAACGATGGTGGTGATGGGGCTGATGAACAGCGGTGCAGTGGTGTTGGTGTTGGCCGGTGCTTTGAGCGTGTAGGCCTGTGTCACGGGCCCCGTGTCGGCATCAATCGCGCCAACAGGCACGATGGCGATCACTGCATGCTTGCCTGCTTCTGCGGCTGGCACGGAGAGGGTATAAGAGCCATTAGCGCCTGTATCGGAAGAGACGGGTTCGCCGCTGTCGCAGCGGCCATTGTCGTTCAGGTCATAGCAGACACTTGCGCCTTGGATCAAGCCGTCGGCGACCACGCCTGACAAGCTGACAGGGCTAGCGCCGCCGCCACTGCCGCCGCTTCCGCTTCCGCCGCCGCAGGCACCAAGTATCAGTGAACCCGACAAGGCCGCGGCTAATGCCAGCAGCACGGTCGAGCGAGGGAGGTATGTTTTCATGATTTTCTCCAAGTTAATGCACAATAAATGCAACGTATCGCTGCTTCATGTTACCTTTATAAACATGGGGTTCCAGCTTGTCATCCCCTGAATTGGGGATATTTGCTTAAATTCATCAGTTCTGATGAGATGCCAAGTGGTAAATCGACGACTTTTCTGGAGCATCCTGCTACTTGGTTTCCTCTGCTATCTATAAGCTAGTATTTACCTGCTCAGTTTCCAGCAGCTAACATCGTGCTATGCCAATACTTTCTCCTGAAATTTCATCCCGCCGCTACGACTGCATCGCCTTCGATTGGGACGGCACTTTGTTTGACTCCACGGCGGTCATCGTGCGCTGCATCCAAGAGGCGGTGCGCGAGGTGGGCGGCACGGTGCCCTCTATTCAGGCTGCTTCTTATGTCATTGGTCTGGGGTTGATGCAAGCGTTGGCGCATGCTGCGCCGGATGTGCCGAAAGAAAAATATCCGGCGCTGGGCGAAGCCTATAAGCGGCATTGGGCGCTGCATGTGGATGACATCAGCTTCTTCCCGGGCACGATGTCGATGCTGTTGGCTTTACAGGCGCGTGACCAGCAATTGGCGGTGGCCACTGGCAAATCGCGCCGGGGGTTGGACGATGTGTTGCAGCGCGAGCTGGAGGGCATCAAGCTCTCGCATTTGTTTGACGCGACCCGCACGGCTGATCAAACCGCTGGCAAACCTGATCCTTTGATGCTGCATGAGCTCATGCAAGAGCTGGCGATTCAGCCGGAGCGCATGCTGATGATTGGCGACACCACGCATGATTTGCTGCTCGCGCGCAATGCGGGTGTGGCCAGCGTGGGCGTGAGCTTTGGGGCGCACGCGCATGAGGAGTTTGCGGCGTATTCGCCTTTGTATGTGGCGCACAGCACCGCTGAGCTTCATGATTGGTTGCTGGAAAATGGCTGAAAATCAGATTCCTCTATGCAACAGCGCAGACTTGCAAAACGGCGGCAAAGCCGTCTCTTTCGACGTGAACTTTTCAGGGCAAACCTGCACCGCTTTTGCCATTCGCTACCAAGGCGCTGTGCATGCGTATCTCAACCGCTGCACACATGTAGCGATGGAGATGGATTGGCAGCCGGGGCAGTTTTTTGACGATACCGGGCAATGGTTGCTTTGCTCCACACATGGCGCGGCTTACAAACCCGACACGGGCGAATGCGGCGGCGGCCCATGCCGAGGTGGTTTGGTAAAAATAGCGCTGATGGAGCAAGAGGGCGTGGTGCACTGGCAGACTGCTTACAACCTGAAACCACTGGATTTTTGAGTCAACACAGCTCAATTTGCCCGACAATCAAGCCATGAACGACACCCCTTCCCCGCAAGACAAATCCGCCCCACCTGCCGCGCCATCAGATATGGATGCAGCGCTTTATGAGGCATTGAAAAAACATCAGTCAAATCAGCCTGAAGCCGTTATAGAATCTGCGCAGAGCGCTATAAAATCAGGAGCATCCTCAAATTCTGTGGATGCACCTGGCTGGGAGCGCACTGTGCTAGAAAAACTTGCCTTCGCTTCACTCAACGAACAAAAATCCACGCGCCGCTGGAAAACTTTTGTGCGCCTCGCCTGGTTGGCTTTCTTCGTGGTCATGGCTTGGTTGATCTTGAGCCCTTCTCGTAGTGGCACGGGCAGCTCAGACATGACCACCGCGCACACCGCCGTGGTAGAGATCAAAGGCGAAATCATCTCGGGCGGCGATGCCAGTGCGGAATACATCGTCAGCGCGTTGAAAAGTGCGTTTGAAGACGATGCAGCGAAAGGTATCGTATTACTCATCAATTCACCTGGCGGAAGTCCGGTGCAGGCGGGCATGATCAACGATGAAATACGACGCCTCAAAGCGATTCACAAAAAACCCATCTATGCGGTGGTTGAAGAAACCTGCGCCAGCGCCGCTTACTACATCGCCGTGGCAGCCGATGCGATTTATGTAGACAAAGCATCCATCGTCGGCTCGATTGGCGTGTTGATGGATAGCTTCGGTTTCACTGGTTTGATGGAGAAGCTTGGCGTGGAGCGCCGTCTTATGACGGCGGGCGAAAACAAAGGTTTCCTCGATCCCTTTAGCCCACAAACCGAGCCGCAAAAAGCGCATGCCCAAGCCATGCTCAACCAAATTCACAAGCAGTTCATCGATACCGTGAAAGCAGGGCGTGGCAAGAAACTCAAAGAGACCCCCGACATGTTCAGCGGCCTCTTCTGGAGCGGCCAGCAAGCCATCGAGCTGGGTTTGGCCGATAGCATCGGAACGCTCGATTCAGTCGCTCGTGACGTGATCAAAGCCGAAGATTTGGTGGATTACACCCGCAGAGAAAACGTGGCTGAGCGCTTGGCCAAGCGCTTCGGTGCTGCGATCGGCGAAGGCGCATTCAAAGCCGCCAAGGCGTTGCCGCAGTTGCGCTGAGTCTTCATGAGTGCGGCGGATTAACCCGCCATCAACTTATGCACCAAATCCGCTGTGGTGTGCGATTTATATTTGCGCATCAGGCGGGCGCGGTAAATTTCTACGGTGCGGTGGCTGATGAGCAAATGCTTAGCGGTTTGTTTGGCTGTGAGGCCTTCGAGCAAATACGCGGCGACTTCGCGCTCACGGGGCGTGAGCTCGGCTTTGACAGGGCGCATGGCCGATAAGTCTTCAAAGCTCCAGATGCCTGCATCGTGCGGTTTTTTGGGAGTCAAGGTGCGGCCTGTGACATGACACCAAAACAGCTCGCCATTGGCGCGTTTCATCAAGCGATCATCTGCATAGCGGCCTTTTTTGCCGTCTTGCCCGAGCAGGGGCGCGATGCGCTCGCCGGTGCGCTCGTATTCCTGCACGCTGGGGTAGAGCATGGCGAAGGTTTGGCCGAGCAACACGTCTCGGCTGACGTCAAACATTTCACACAGCGCCTCGTTGCAGTCGACGATCACGCGCTCACGCGAGAGCACGAGGCCGATGGGTGCCATCTCAAAAGCGGCTTGGTAGTCGATGACCGACATCTTCTTAGTCTCCTGCACAAATCGTTGGGAGTCTCCTTACGAAACTCTACGTATCTATTTACGTAGTATCGTAGCGGATTTGGCCAGCGAGCCGCTAGGAGACAAACCCGTGAATAAGATTTACCCAAGCGCTGCCGATGCCTTAGATGGCGTTGTGCGAGATGGCCAACTCATCGCTGTCGGCGGTTTCGGCCTCTGCGGCATTCCAGAAGCCTTGATTGATGCACTGCGCGACTCTGGTAAGAAAAACCTCACCGCGATTTCAAACAATGCGGGTGTAGACGATTTCGGGCTTGGCAAGCTGCTACAAACCCGCCAAATCAAAAAAATGATTTCTTCCTACGTGGGAGAAAACAAAGAGTTCGAACGTCAATATTTGGCAGGCGAGTTGGAGCTTGAGTTCACGCCGCAGGGCACCTTGGCTGAGAAGCTGCGCGCTGGCGGTGCAGGCATTCCCGCTTTCTTCACGAAAACCGGCGTGGGCACCCTGGTGGCCGAAGGCAAAGAGCTGCGCGAATTTGATGGCGAAACCTATGTGATGGAGCGTGCGCTCATGCCAGAAGTCTCGTTGGTGAAAGCGCAAGTGGCGGATAAGAGCGGTAATTTGCGCTTCAATCTCACTGCGCGAAATTTCAACCCAGCTGTGGCCATGGCAGGCAAGGTGTGTATCGTGGAAGTGGAAGAGATTGTCGAAACTGGCGAACTCGCGCCCGACGATATTCATTTGCCAGGCATTTATGTGCACCGCATCGTGCTGAATGCATCGCCAGAGAAGCGCATCGAAAAGCGCACGATCACTGACACAACTGGAGTATAAAAATGCCTTGGAATCAAGACCAAATGGCTGCACGCGCAGCCCAAGAACTCGAAGACGGCTTTTACGTCAATCTCGGCATCGGCATACCCACGCTGGTGGCCAACCACGTGCCCGCAGACAAAGAAGTCTGGCTACAAAGTGAAAATGGCATGCTCGGCATTGGCCCGTTTCCCACAGAAGACAACGTGGATGCAGACCTCATCAACGCAGGCAAACAAACCGTGACCACCATCAAAGGCAGCAGCATTTTCGGCAGTCACGATAGCTTTGCCATGATTCGCGGCGGCAAGATCAATTTGTCGATCCTCGGCGCGATGCAAGTCAGCGAAAAGGGCGATCTGGCCAACTGGATGATCCCCGGAAAAATGGTTAAAGGCATGGGCGGCGCCATGGATTTGGTGGCCGGTGTCAAACGCGTGATTATTCTGATGGAACATGTTGCCAAGAAAAAAGACGGCACGGAAGATATGAAAATCTTGCCTTCCTGCACGCTCCCGCTCACGGGTGTCGGCGTGGTCGATCGCATCATCACGGATTTGGGTGTGTTTGATGTGACTCCTCAGGGCTTGAAAGTGGTGGAGCTGGCTGATGGGGTGACGAAAGAATTTGCGCAGAGTAAGACGGGTGTGACGCTGCATTAATTTTGTTGAGGAGCGTAGATACGCCCTCAAGCATGTAACGACAAAGGTTGCGTATGGCTAGAGTCATTCTCAAAGAATTGCATATGTACTGTCGCGAGCTCTCGTATGAAGACGATGCAGGGAGCTTCTGTATCACCGTAGAGGATAGTCCAAGAGGTGGAGAGTTATTGGTTTGGGAGCTGGATATCCCCGGAGATTTGCAACGCCGAACACAAGTCATTCAAGTATTGCCCTTAGCATTGGCTCAGATAACTCGCCTTAAGCTAGTGCTGATGGAGGGGACACGTTGCTGACTAAGTTTTCTCACCTGATCCGATTTAGCTATGCACCAGTTTTCAAACTGGTGCATATCATATAATGTCATACATTGTTTGATATTTAAGGTGCTCTATGGAACTTATCATCCGTAAACTAGGTAACTCTGCTGGCCTGACTCTGCCGCCGGCTTTACTCAGAGACTTTGATTTCTCAATTGGACAATCATTGCTGGTTGAAAGAGGGCAAGATAACGCGATTACCTTACGTGCCAAGCCAACACGTAAGCGCTACACCGCTGCTGAGTTAAATAAGCAGTGCAACCTCAAGGCGCAGATGCCTACAGATTTGCAAAGCTGGGAAGAGATGGCTGCTGTGGGTGATGAGGCGCTATGACGGGTTTGATCCGCAAGCCTGCTAGCAGAACACCCAAGCAAGGCGATGTGTTGTTGATCAGTCTTGATCCAACTTTGGGCAGCGAGATTCGTGGCACACGGCCTGTGCTGGTGCTCTCCAATCAAGATTTCAATCGCTTGGGGCGTGCCTTGGTTGCACCGATCACTCAGGGCAACTTTGAGCGTGTAGCGGGTTGGGCGGTTAGTTTGATGGGCAAGGGGATGCAGACGCAAGGTGCAGCCGTCGTTAGCCAATGCCGCGTGCTGGATTGGCAGACGCGGCAAGCCAAGCGCGTAGAGACTGTGCCATCAGAAATCATGGAAGAGGCGCTGGCCAAACTAGAAGCTATGACTGCGCCGCTCTGACAGAAGCGTTACTGCGGTACTAAGCCCGCAGCCTTTACTAAGTCCGCATGCAGCTTGATATCTCGCGCGATCAGGCGCTGGACATCCTCTGGGCTGCTGGTGGCGACTTCGATGCCGCTTTCGGCTAGCTTTGCTTTGGTCTCTGCATCGAAGGCGGCTACGACTGCTTTGTTGAGTTGATCGACAATAGCTTTCGGGGTTTTGGCGGGGGCGAGCAAGGCCATCCAAGCGGAGAGCGTGAGATCAGCCACGCCAGCCTCTTGCATCGTCGGCACCTGTGGAAACACAGGCGAGCGGGTTGGGCTCATGACGCCCAGCGCTGAGAGCGTGCCAGCTTTCACATGAGGCACCGCCTCGGGCATCACCGCAAACATGGCGTCGACGGTGCCGGCGATGGTGTCGTTGATCGCTAATGCGCCGCCACGGTAGGGCACATGCAGCAGTTTGGTTTGCGTGCGCGATTCAAACATCAGACCGCCCAGATGTTGTGGGCTGCCGTCGCCCGATGAGGCATAGGTGAGTTTGCCGGGGTTGGCTTTTGCGGCTGCGATGAATGCTGCAACAGTGGGGTACTTCACCTTATCTTTCACGATCATGACCATCGGCTGATTCACCAATCGTGAGATCGGCATGAAGTCGGCTTCTGGGTCATAGGGCAGTGTTTTGAAAACGCTTTTGTTGGTGGTGAGGAACGAAGCGGGTGAGACGGTGAGCGTGTAGCCGTCAGCGGGCGCTTTGGCCACGAGCGGCATACCAATTTGGCCGGAACCGCCGCCCCGGTTGTCTACCACCACCGGCTGCCCCAAAGCGGTGCTCAGTTTTTGGCCCAGCGTACGGGCGATCATGTCCACGCTACCGCCAGCGGGCAGGGCAACAATGAATTTAATGGGTTGATCGGGGTATTTGGCTTGCGCGAAGGCTTGGCCTGAAAGGGCGAATGCGCCGAGCGCACAAGTGAAAGCGAGGGAAGTGCGGCGAGTGAACATGCGTGAATCTCCATGTGTTGATGAAATTGAGCCTCGAAAAATCACCCAAAAGGATGCGATGCGCATAAGTTGTGAGCAATTTGCATGCCTGACTGTATACACTTCACTGGTGCACGCATAGCGTGATCGCAGATAAGAAAAAACGGCTTGTGGGGTAAACCACAGGCCGTGCTCTATTGGGCGAAACAGCTTCAGCTGCTCGCAATCACGTCGACGAGTCGCTGAGCACAGCTTTTGGCCAGTGCAGTTTCTTGCGCCTCCACCATCACGCGCACCACAGGCTCGGTGCCGCTGGCTCGGATGAGGACGCGGCCGGTTTCGCCGAGCTGCTTTTCGATCTCTGCTTGCGCAGGAGCAACTTTGGGATTGGTTTTCCAATCTTGGCCGGGCTTCAGGCGCACGTTGATCAGCTCTTGGGGAAACAGCTTGATGTCGCCCAGCAGATCAGCGAGAGATTTACCGCTGCGCTGCACGGCTTGCAACACTTGCAGGGCGGAGATGATGCCGTCGCCGGTGGTGTGTTTGTCCAGTGCGAGCAAATGGCCCGAGCCTTCGCCGCCGAGCAGCCAGCCGTATTTTTCCAATTCTTCGAGCACGTAGCGGTCGCCGACCTTGGCGCGTACGAATTGCACGCCTTTCGCTTTGAGCGCGACTTCCACTGCCATGTTGGTCATGAGTGTGCCGACTGCACCTTCGACTTTTTCTCCGCGCTGCAAGCGCTCATTGACCATGAGATACAGCACCTCATCGCCATTGAAGAGGCGGCCATCGCTCGCAACGATTTGGAGGCGATCGGCATCGCCATCGAGCGCAATACCGTAATGCGCATGATTGGCTTTGACGCTGCGGATGAGCGCTTCGGGATGCGTTGCGCCCACGCCGTCGTTGATGTTGATGCCGTTGGGTTCGCAGCCTATGGAAATCACCTCCGCGCCCAGCTCGTGAAACACTTTCGGGGCGATTTGATACGCCGCCCCATGCGCGCCATCCACAACGATCTTCAAGCCCTTGAGTGTGAGATCGTTTGCAAACGTGCTCTTGGCAAACTCGATGTAGCGACCAGCGGCATCATCTAAACGACGTGATTTGCCTAGGGAACTGCTTTGCTCCCAAACAGGTGCATCTTTCAAAGCCGCTTCCACAGCCAGCTCCCAGCTGTCGGGCAGCTTTGCGCCTTGGGCATTGAAGAATTTGATGCCATTATCAGGATAAGCGTTGTGGCTGGCCGAGATCACCACGCCAAGAGAAGCACGCAGAGCACGCGTGAGATACGCCACGCCGGGTGTCGGCAAAGGGCCGAGCAAGACGACATCGACGCCGGCAGAATTGAAGCCCGATTCGAGCGCGCTTTCCAGCATGTAGCCAGAAATTCGCGTGTCTTTGCCGATCAACACCGTGGGGCGGGCTTCAGATTGACGCAATACGCGGCCCACGGCATGTGCCAGCTTCAAAATGAAATCAGGTGTGATGGGCGCTTGGCCCACTGTGCCGCGAATACCGTCTGTGCCGAAATATTGTCTGCTCATGGTGTGAATTCTTCTATGCTGCTTCTGAACTGAATTTTAAGACACTTGCATTCCAGTACGAGTTGCACAATATCAGCTTAGCGCACGCATAGGTAGATCATTGAACACCTCGTAGGGTGTTCGCCAGTTCAGGCATTTGCGAGGTCTGTGATTTAAGCGCTCAGCAGCATCTGCCACTTCTCGCTCAGCACGAAGTCTGCCCGATACCTGCTCAGGCGGCCCGCTGGCAAGCTCTGCCTTGTGCAGTAGCCGGTTCATAGGGCTGGCCATACTGTGCCAGACCACGCGCTAGTTCTCGCTCAATGGTGATTCTGTGACGCTTTAGCTGCTTGGCAATCTCTACAGACTTCATGCCAGAGCTGGCAAGCGCTTGAATTTGCTATCGTTCGTGCTGAGACAAAGGTTTGTGGCTCATGGGCTCTCCAGTAGATTTGCAGATCAAAAGAGGGAGCTTTGATGCTATCGATCTTCACCCCTCGTTTTGCTTTTGTGCAACTCGTACTGGAATGCAAGACGTTTTTGGCGATTCTCCTTTATAAAAACTGCATAGTATGCTATCAAAATAATAGTAATTCCAAAGATCCACAAAGGCCCTAAGCCAAAGCGAGAGGCCCACCAAGCGAAGGGTGTGATGCCAGTGCGGCCCTCCACTGCGGCTACCAACACGCCTTGGGTATGGCGCGGCAAGCTGTGCGTCACCTCACCGCGATGGTTGATGATCACGGTGGCACCCGTATTCGTGGCGCGTACCATCGGGCAGCCCAATTCCAGCGCTCGCATGCGGCTGATTTGCAAGTGCTGATCAATCGCTACCGTGTTGCCAAACCAGCCGATATTGCTCACATTCACCATCACCGTGGGCGCAGTTGCCTCATTCACAAAGCGCCGCGCCAGCTCATCGCCAAACAAATCCTCATAGCAAATATTCAGCGCCCAGCGCTGCCCCGCCCATTCGAAGCTTTCCTGCCCCACCGCACCGCGATTGAAATCACCCAGCGGAATATTCATCATCTGCGTGAACCATTTGAACAGCGGCGGGATGAATTCGCCGAAAGGTACGAGATGGTGTTTGTCGTATTGGTAGGGCTGGGTTTGGCTAGGTTTCAACCCCAGCACCGAGTTGGTGTAACCCTTCTCGAAATCACCGAGGGGGATACCAACGAGGGCGGCTTGATCGCCATTGGCATAGCGCTTTTGAATCGCTTCCCAATAGCCGTCTGGAAGCTGGCGGGGCAGAAGCGGAATCGCTGTTTCTGGCGTGATCACCAGTGTTGCTGTGTTCGATGCCAGTTGCTGCTGATACCAATCCAGCGATGCTTTAATCCCGGTGCTCGGCTCAAACTTTTCGCCTTGCGGAATATTGCCTTGAAGGAGGGTGATGTTTGTGCTTTCGATACCGCGAGTAAAACGCTCAAGCCAAGTCGCATCTGTTTGCGCAACGCTGGGTAAGAGAAACACGGTCAGAGCCACAATGCGCTGCAAACGACCGCATTTCAAAAACTGCGGCAACAAAGCTGCCAACCACGCCGCCAAAAATCCCAGCCCATACACACCCACCCATGTTACATACCCGGTAAGTAGGCCATCCACGTGCGCATACCCCCCCGCGCCCCACGGGAAACCCGTAAACCAACTGTCTCGTGCCAACTCAGCCAGCATCCATGCCGCTGCAAAAACAATAGCACTCCAAGCAGGAGATATAACGGCTACCTGCCTAAAACGTTTATAAAAATAGCTCGCAGCCGCGTAATACAGCGCCAAGAAGCCACACAGCGCAATAATCGCCAGCACCGCCAGCGGCGCAGCCAGCCCGCCATACACATGCATACTGATATAGAGCCACCACACCGTGCCACACAGCCAACTCAAAGCAAACAGCCAACCCAGTAGCGCTGCCTGCCGAGGTGTTGAAGACCGCTCAATCAGCATCACAAGAGCAGCCATCGAGAGCATTTGCAGCCACCAAATCGGTTGCCCGTTCCATGGTGCAGCAATCGAGATGGCTTGCGCGTAACCCGCGAGCAGCGCACCAACTATGAACGACCAGCGCGCTACGATCATGACGCGAAAGCAAACGGTGGCTTGATGCAGTTGCGTTGGTTCATGGGGTAGATTTTAGGTGTGAAGTGGTTTGTCGCCGCTCGCCATCTCAGCCATTCAAACGCGCTTCATCAAAATCTTCGTAATCGCTGTCAACACATTGCGCGGTGTGATGCGCACGCTTTGCACTATTAGCCAGTTCATCACGCCGGGAATATATACGCGCTGGCCTCGCTGCATTGCGCCATAGCCTGCGCGAGCCACTTCTTCCGAACTGGGCAATTTTCTGCCTTTGACAAAACGGCTGTCCTGCATATCGGCCGCATCTAAAAAGCCTGAGGCCGTGGGGCCAGGGCAAAGTGCTGTCACAGTCACGCCCGTGCCATCGAGTTCAGCAGCAATCGCCTCCGAAAAGTTGAGAACAAATGCTTTGGTCGCGGCGTACACAGCCAAGTAGGGCAGAGGCTGGAAGGCCGCCGTAGATGCCACATTCAAAATCTTGCCGCGTGTGGCCAGCAAATCTGGCATAAAGAGCCTCGTGAGCGCGACTACCGTGCTCATATTGAGCTGCATCATGGCCAACTCATCGGGCAGCTCGCTTTTCTGAAATTCGCCAAAGTTCCCAAAGCCTGCGTTGTTGACCAGCGCGTCAAGTGTGATGCCGCGTGCTTTGATGTCTGCATGCAATTGCGTGGCGCCTCCATCGGTTTGCAGATCAGCGGCGATCACGGTGGCCGTGATACCGTGTTGGCGCTGCAAACTTGTCGCCAGCTCCTGCATTTTGCTCACACTGCGCGCGGCAAGGATGACGTTGTAGCCGTCCTGCGCAAATTCAGTCGCGAGCGCTTTGCCAATACCCGATGATGCGCCTGTGATCAGGGCAGTTTTGCCAGTGTTTGATGCCATGCTGTATTCCTTGTGTGAAAGCCAGTGGAAAAATTCTCAAATGCAAGAACACTGCGTTTGTGTCACATACGTTCCCCTGTCATCTTAGTCGAAGTGTGTCTCCATGAGTGTGCACTTGCATCGTCGCACTAGAGTCTTCCCTCTGAATCGCTGACGAAATTACCGCTAAAGTCTTTGTTTGCTTCGGTTAGATCCACTGAGAACACCCATGACTTCTGAACTCTCCGCCCACGCTGCCACCCTTCCCGCACCCGACATCTTTGATACGCCAGCTGCGCTCATGCAAGCTGCTTTTGATGCCCAAGGGCCTAAAGCACTTCAGCTTCGCAGCTCAAGCGCTACCCAGCGCATTGAGCGCGTGAAAGTCTTGCGCGAAGCTTTGCTCGCCGAGCGTGAAGCGCTATACGCCGCCTTCGCGCAAGACATGCGCAAAAGCAAGGCCGAGGTTGAAGCTACAGAATTGCTTCCTGTGCTCGATGAAATGCGCCATGTGATTGGCCGCCTGAAAAGCTGGATGAGGCCCGCCCGCGCTTGGCCCACCAGCACCACGCTCGGCCTCAAAGCGCGTATCCACTATCAGCCGCGTGGCCGCGTGCTGATCATCGCTCCTTGGAATTACCCTTTGAACCTGTGCTTGGGCCCTTTAGTTTCGGCACTGGCAGCAGGCAACACAGCGATTTTGAAACCTTCGGAGATGACGCCCGCAGTCTCGGCAGTGATCACTCGCATCATTGCTCAAGTGTTTGATCCGAAGGAAGTGGCGCAGTTTGAAGGTGCGCAAGCCACCTCGCAAGCGCTTCTGGCGATGCCGTTTGATCACATCTTTTTTACCGGCTCACCCGCTGTGGGAAAAATCGTGATGGCCGCTGCCGCCAAGCATCTCACCAGCGTGACGCTGGAGCTGGGTGGCAAATCACCCACCATCGTGGATGAAAGCGCTGATGTTGTCATGGCTGCTGAGAACATCATGTGGGGGAAATTCCTCAACAACGGGCAAACCTGCATTGCCCCTGACTATGTGTATGTGCATTCAAAAGTCAAAGCAGAGTTTGTGGCTCAGTGTCTCAAGGCGCTTGACAAGTTGTATGGCGCTGAAGCTAGCCGCAGTACGAGTCCCGATTTAACTCGCGTCGTCAACGCACGCCACACACAGCGCTTGTCGGGCTTGTTGGATGATGCGCGCAATGGGGGTGCTCGCATTTTGGTGGGCGGGCAAGTGGATGAATCGCACCACTATATTGCGCCTACTTTGCTCGAAGGTGCAGCGAGTAATTCGCGCATCATGAACGAAGAAATTTTTGGCCCCTTGCTGCCAATTCTGGAATTTACTGACCTCAACCAAGTCATCTCGCAAATCAACGCTGCCCCCAAACCCTTGGCGCTGTACATCTTCGGCAAAGACAGTAATCACATCGAAGAGGTGCTCAGCCACACCAGCTCCGGCGGAGCATGCGTGAACCATTGCATGGTGCATTACGCGCACGGCAATCTGCCGTTTGGAGGCGTGAACAACTCGGGTATCGGCAGCGGCCATGGCCACTTTGGCTTCAAAGCCTTCTCGCATGAGCGCGCCGTGCTCACTGGCGGCTGGCTGCGCACCGAAAAATGGTTTGCGCCACCTTACACCGACAAGCGCTTTGCTTTCATTCGCCGCATCGTCAATTCGCTGCGCCTGCCTATGCTCTGATTGGAAATTGATCGCTATGTCTGCCGTTCGAAAATCTTCATCGTCATCTCGCCCTCACCTGTATGCCGTCAAGTCGCGCGATACACCTGCTTCTGTGATGCGCGTCGCCTTTGATGCGCAAGCTCCTGTCGCACTGCGCCTGCGCGAATCAACGGCGAAAGAGCGTATCGCCAGCATCAAGCTGCTGCGCGCCGCCATGCTCGCCAAGCGCGAGGAGTTTTACGCTGCCTTCATGCAAGACATGCGCAAAAGCAAAGCCGAAGTCGAAGGCGCAGAGTTCATGCCCTTGCTCGATGAAATGCGCCACGCCATTGGAAGCCTCAAGCGCTGGATGAAGCCGCAAAGCGTCACGCCCGTGCTCACCTCCGTGGGCTCCAAAGCGCAAATTCAAATGCAGCCGCGTGGCCGCGTGCTCATCATCGCGCCTTGGAACTACCCATTGAACCAATGCTTTTGCCCACTCGTGAGCGCCATTGCAGCCGGCAACACCGTGATCCTCAAGCCCTCAGAGATGACGCCCACCGTCTCCAAACTGATGGGCGAGATCATTGCGCAAGTATTCGAGCCCACCCAAGTAGCCTACTTTGAAGGCGGCCAAGCCACCTCAACTGCTTTGCTGGCTTTGCCTTTTGATCACATCTTCTTCACCGGCTCGCCAGCCGTGGGCAAGCTCGTGATGGCTGCCGCCGCCAAGCATTTGACCAGCATCACGCTGGAGCTCGGCGGTAAATCACCCACCATCGTGGACGAAACAGCGGATATCAAGCTCGCCGCCGAAAACCTGATCTGGGGCAAATTCATCAACAGCGGGCAAACCTGTATCGCGCCAGATCATATTTTTGTACATGCCAAAGTCAAAGCCAAATTCATCAAGGCTTGCCAAGCTGCGCTCAGCAAGTATTACGGCGCACCGGCCAAGCGCATGAGCAATCCCGATTTAACGCATATCGTCAATACGCGCCACACCCAGCGCTTGGCTGATTTGTTATCGGATGCAGAAAAGCGCGGCGCACGCATCATCGTGGGCGGGCAAGTTGATCTGGCGCAATGCATGATCGCACCTACCTTGCTCGATGGCGTGAACGCAGATATGCGCCTCATGCAAGAAGAAATCTTCGGCCCTGTGCTGCCCATCATTGAATTCAGCGATATCAACGAAGTCATCGCGAAAATCAATGCAAACCCGAAGCCTTTGGCGCTCTATGTCTACAGCGGCGACGAAAAACGCACCACCCAAATCATCGCGCAAACCAGCTCTGGCGGCGCATGTGTGAATCAATGCATGATGCACAACGTGCAGGGCAACCTGCCTTTCGGCGGCGTCAACAATTCCGGCATCGGCAGCACCCACGGCCACCACGGCTTCAAAGCCTTCTCCCACGAGCGAAGCGTGCTCACAGCAGGCCGACTGCGCTTAGAAAAGTTGTTTGCCCCGCCCTACACCGCCATGCGCTTCAAGCTGATCAAGCAGATCGTGGATACGATGCGCTTGCCAGCAATTTAAAAGCATCAAGCGTGTGCGCGGATACTGTCTGCCACGGTGTTGACGAGTTGATCAATATGTGATTTTTCCACGATATAAGGTGGGCAAATCACGATGTTCTCACCTGCAGGGCGCACGAGCGAGCCCTTGTGATAGCAATCCATAAACACATCGTAGGCACGCTTGCCAGGCGCTGCGGGATTGGGCGCAAACTCAACCGCAACAGCCAAGCCCAAAGAACGAATGCTCACGACGTTGGGTAAGCCTTTGAAGGCGCTATGCGCTGCGTCGCCCAGAACCTTGCCCATCTCGCCTGCCCGCGCAAACAAATTTTCTTCTTGAAAGAGATTGATCGTGGCAATTGCTGCCGCACATGCAACTGGATGACCAGAGTAGGTATAACCATGGAAAAACTCAATCACATGATCGCCCGCTTTGGCATTCGCATCCATGAAGGCATCAAACACGCCTTGGCGGCACACCACACCACCGAGTGGGAAGACACCATTTGTCACGCACTTGGCGAAATTAAGCATATCGGGAACGACACCGAAATAATCCGCGCCGAAATTCACGCCCAGACGACCAAACCCCGTGATCACTTCATCAAAAATGAGCAAGATGCCATGCTTATCGCAAATCGCGCGCAGTCGCTTCAAATAATCCATTGGCGGCACATACCAGCCCGCGCTGCCTGCAATCGGCTCCACGATGATCGCGGCCACATTGCTGGCATCGTGCAGCGGCAGAATACGTTTTTCTAAATCGTCAAGAAAATCAGTATCCGTTTGCGGCGCCACGCCGTTGTAATGCATCGTGCTGGCATCGTGAATAAAGCGAATGTGATCCACGCGCGGCAGCAAAGCACCACCATACACCTTGCGATTGGCCGGAATTCCGCCCACGCTCATGCCGCCAAAACCCACACCGTGATAACCACGCTCACGACCAATAAACATCGTACGATGGCCTTCGCCACGGGCGCGATGATAGGCCAACGCCACTTTCATCGACGTGTCCGCCGCTTCAGAGCCTGAATTACAAAATAAGACTTTATTCAGATCGCCCGGGCACATCGCCGCAATCATTTCAGCCGCTTTGAAAGCTTGATCGTTGGCAGCGTTAAAAGCCGTCGCGTAATCCAGTGTATCGAGCTGTTTTTTGATCGCTTCGTTGATCGGCTTGCGGTTGTGCCCCGCTGCAACGCACCAAAGGCTAGAAATACCATCCACCACTTGGCGACCATCATGTGTGGTGAAGTGCATACCGTCAGCCGCCACCATCACGCGTGGCGATTTGCCAAAGCTGCGATTGGGCGTGAAGGGCAACCAGAGGTTGTCCATGTTGAAATCGTTGTAGGCCATATTGATCTCCTGGTAATATTTGTCGAAACCGCGAAAAGCGCTTACCCGCGCTTCAATAAAAATCTCCGTACTGCAGCCATTCCCAGCCGCTGACGTGTGCTTGCCATTTACGCCATTGCTCTCGTTGAAGCAACAAAATTTGCTCGCAGAAGGCTTCGCCAACCGCTTTGCGTAAACGCGTATCTTGCGCCAAAGCCAGCGTTGCTGCTTGCAAACTTGTAGGAAGCTGATCTGGCATCGGTAAATCTTGCGCGAAACGTTCGTACAAATCTTCTTCGCAAGCGGGCGGTGCGCTCAATCGCTGGTCAATGCCATCCAAACCAGCGGCAATCACGCCCGCCAATGCAGCATAAATATTACAAGCCGGATCGGGCATGCGCCATTCCAAACGCCCATCAACACTTCGCAGCAAGCAACTGCGGTTGTTTTCGCCCCATGCCTTCCAAACCGGTGACCATGTTGTGCCAGACGCGCTGCGCGAAACAGCCAAACGCTTGTAACTGTTCACCGTTGGCGCGCACAAAGCAGCCAGCGCATCCGCATGCCCCAGCAAACCTGCACCAAACTGCAAACCCAGCTCAGATAGATAAGTCTCGCTCCTGCTAGGCGCCATCAGCGCTCGGCCTTGAGCATCGCTTAAGCTGATATGAAAATGCAAACCACTGCCCGGGCTGCCTGCAAACGGCTTGGGCATAGCACTGAACACCAAGCCATGTTTGAGTGCCACGGCATGCGCGGTCATCTTGAAGAGTACGTAGCGGTCAGCGGCTTCCAATGCATCATGAAAGCGATAGTTCAGCTCGTATTGCCCCCAAGCATCTTCATGATCAATTTGTAGCACGTCAAAGCCTAAAGCCAAGAGCTGACAGCGCAGATCATCTAAAAAATCACGCTGCTGGTAAATCGATTTGAAATCATAAGAAGGCTTGTCTAGCTGATCTTGGCGATCAGCGCTGATCAACCTGCCCAGCTCATCTCTGCGAAAAACAAAAAACTCGGGCTCAACGCCCACATTCAATGTCCAGCCGCGTTCGGCTAGCCGCGCCACTTGCCTGCTCAGCGTCTGGCGCGAGCAAGTCTCTAGCGGCTCGTTGCCTGCAAAGCCATTGCACACCGCATGCGCGACACCGGGCATAAAAGGCAGAGGCTTGAGGCTGCTGGGCTGAACGCGACCATAGTATTCGCTGCGCGAGCCTTGACGGGGCAATCCCGTGCCTTCAATGCTCGGGCCCGCAAAGCCCGCACCCTGCTCGACCCATTGAGCGAGACGCGCCACGGGAACGAGTTTACCTTTGGCAACGCCGTGCAAATCTGTGAGTTGGGTAAAGATCGAGTGGATACCCGCATTGATCAACGCTAGTTGACGAGCTTGAAGTTCGGCTGGACTCATTCAAATATCCAATGGCGAGTCAATACGCAACCAAGTCGTTTTCATTTCGGTGTATTTGTCAAATGCATGCAAAGATTTGTCGCGGCCCACGCCGCTTTGTTTATAGCCACCAAAAGGAACGGTGATATCGTCTTCGTCGTATTGATTCACATGCACTGTGCCGGCTCTGAGCGCTCGTGCAACACCATGTGCTTTGTTGATATCACGCGTCCAGACGCCAGCTTGCAAACCATAGACGCTGTGATTCGCCTGGCTCACGGCTTCATGCGCCTCGGTAAACGACAACACGGAGAGTACAGGCCCAAAAATCTCCTCTCGCGCAATTGTCATGTCGTTTTGCACGCCGTCAAATATCGTAGGCTGCACGTAATAGCCACCGGTATCCACGCGAGCTGCTTGGCCACCAGCCAAAAGTTTTGCCCCTTCGCTTTGACCCGTTGCGATGTAGCGCAACACTATTTCAAACTGGGTTTTATCAACCAAAGCACCCATCACAGTTTTTTTATCCAACGGATCGCCGGGCATATAAATCGGCACAAGTGCCAAGGCTTTTTCCAAGAAGCGTTCTTTGATGGAGGCTTCAACGAACAAGCGCGATGGCGCGTTGCAGCTCTCGCCTTGATTGAAGAAAATACTGCTCACGCTCGCGGCCACTGCTTTGTCTAAATCTGGACAGTCTGCAAACACGATGTTGGCCGACTTACCGCCCAGCTCCGTCCAAGCGCGCTTCAAATTACTTTGCCCCGCCATCACATGAATTTGCTTGCCCACACGAGTCGATCCTGTAAATGCAATGCAATCGACATCCATGTGCAAAGCCAGCGGTGAGCCTGCTTCTGTGCCGAACCCAGGAACAACATTGAAAACACCTGCTGGAACGCCTGCTTCCAGCGCCAGCTCAGCCATACGCAGCGCCGTCAGCGGTGATTTTTCACTGGGCTTCAACACCACACTGTTGCCTGAGGCCAAAGCAGGCGCAATTTTCCAAGCGGCCATGATCATTGGATAGTTCCAAGGCACAATAATGCCCACCACGCCCACCGGTTCGCGGGTGATGAGTGCGAGTGCGGTGCGTGCTGTGGGTGCAATTTCGTCGTAGATTTTGTCAGCGGCTTCGCCATACCAACGAATGCAATTGGCCGCGCTGCTGACATCAACACTTTTGGCATACTGGATCGGCTTGCCCATGTCCAGCGTTTCCATCAGAGCGAGTTCATCTGCATGAGCCATCAGCAGATCTGCAAACTTAATTAAGATCCGCTTACGTTGCGCAGGCGCATGCCGACGCCAGCGCCCATCTTCAAAGGCATGGCGCGCGGCTCGCACAGCAATATCAATATCTACAGCTTCGCAACGAGACACCTCAGCGATCTTGCGCCCATCTATTGGCGATATGCAGTCGAAGCGGTAGCCAGATTGGGCATCGCATCGGGCTCCATTGACAAAAGCCCGCGCGTCATAGCTTACTGATGCGCTCATGCAGCACCCATCATTAGAATGACACCACGGCAGACAGACCGATCAGCTTGTTGGATTTTTTGTATTCACCTGTCTTGGAATCCAAGAATACAGGACCGTTGGCAGTGTCAATGCGGTATTCAGCTTTGAAGGTTGTGTTTTGGTTGAACAAATAGCTCATGCCTAGGCTGAGTGCGGTGCGTGTTGCTCCTTTGGCGGTGGGCAGCCAAACCCCTGTTGAATTTTCCATGATCGGACCAAAGCCATTGCGGCCATCTGCTATTTGCTCGCAGTCTGGCCCTCCTGATGTGGTGTCAAAAATTCCATCACCGTCTATGTCACGCACGCCGCAAGACTCTTGGGATGCAGCACCAAAGACACCACCGCCATTTTTACCATTACGAATCATGTCAAAACGAGCTGTGGCTTGGAGTCTTGGCGTAAGCTTGTAGCCGGCCAGACCTGACAGACCCGTCCAGTTCGCATCACCGCCGTTGGCCGCAGCAGCCTTCTGCTTGCCGAGACCCAATTGACCTTGTAGCACCCAATCACCACGTGTGAAATAACCATCCACCTCAAACAAGTGGTATTTTCCTGCTGGATTTTTTGCGCTGAATGAATGAGCACCTGCAAAACCAAAGCCGCTGAATTCGCCTTTAGAGTAATCCACACGGTAGGTCACGCCAGGCGCCTTATCTCCCGCGCCTTTGCGTGCTTCATTGATATTGCCCACCATGAATTTAGAAATCCACTTGCCACGCTGGAATTCCATGCCTACTCCGCTGTAGAAGCTAGGAATGGTGAAGTCAAATAGCAAGTTATGGCTGATCAAAGGCTGCTGATGAGACCAAATAAATTCATATCCCGACCAATCAGGCACTTGACCCGCAATCAAACGCGTTGCTGGGCCTGCGATTGGAATCGACACAGAGGCTTCATGCACGATAGAGCCAATGTTGTAGCCCGAACTGGCAGATTTGTGCGGTGCCAAAGTCAAGCGCCACTTTGCACCGCTATCGGTTTCTTTCTGGATATCCAGCATGGCTTGACCGAAATAGCTGTTGTCGAAAGCGTATGAGTCACCGGGGCCTGAGTTACCAGCGCCGTTGAAATTGTTTAAGAAAACAAAGCCTGCCTGATCTTGGCGCTGACTGTAGATGAACGTAGGGTCGACCATACCGCTGATTTTCAAACCAGCAAAACCTGCGGCAATCGAGTTGTCTTCTGCAGATTCAACCTTGATCTTGATGCGGTTAAATTCCTCTGGATCCACACCGCCAGCAGCTGATTTGCTGGCCACTGCCTCAATTTTTTCCTGGAGCATTTTCAGCTGTGTTTTCAGCAGTTCAATTTCTTTTTGTAAATCGGCCGCAGACTGCGCATGTGCGCTCATCCAAGGCATAGCGCAAGCCAATGCAACGACGATGATTTTTCTTTGAAGGTTCATGGTATTTCTCCTGAGTTGTCGTGGTGGTGAGGAAGGGTCTTAGAATTTGAATCGATTGAAATTATTCAGTGGTGCGCAATGCAGCGGACTCTTCTTGGCTGCGTCTGCGCTCTTGCCGGGCAATCCAAAGACTTGCCACGACCACAGCAATGCCCACCACCAATACTGTGATCGTGGCAACTGCATTCACAGTGGGATTGAGGCCTAATCGAGCGCGGCTGAATATGACAATGGGCATGGTGGTTGAACCAGGGCCAGACAGAAAGGCAGACAGCACCACATCATCCAATGAAAGCGTGAAGGTAAGCAAGCCAGCGGAGATCAAGGATTGAGATATCAGTGGCAAAGTGACCAGAAAAAAGACCTGCAACGGCTTAGCACCTAAATCCTTCGCCGCTTCTTCCAATGATGGATCCATCTCTCTAAGACGTGCGCTGATCACCACCGTGGCATAGGCCAGCCCTAACAGCGTGTGCCCAATCCAAATAGTGAGCATGCCGCGTTCAGGAAAACCTGTGGCTCGTTGTATCGAAACGAGCAGCAGCAGCAAAGACAAACCGATGATCACCTCAGGCATCACCAAGGGAGAGTTGACCATGCCAGAGAAGAATGTCTTGCCAGGGAAATGCTTGAACTTAACTAAGGCGATAGCGGCCAAGGTGCCCAAGATCACAGACGATATCGCCGTAAAAACAGCAATCTTGAGCGATAACCAAAGGCCTGCAAGCAACACCTGATCTTGCATGAGTTCACCATACCAACGAAACGAGAAGCCGCCCCAGCGAGTGACCATCGGACTGGCATTGAAACTCAGCACGATCAAGGTCAAGATTGGAATGTACAGAAATGCAAAGCTTGCGATCAACCATGTACGAGAAGTGAGAAGGCCAGCACGATTTTTCATGAGCGGCCTCCACCAGCTGCATCGTTTTGCAGTTTGTTGAAGTAAGCCAAAGGCACAACAATCAACAGTACCATCACCACGGCCACACTCGCCGCCATCGGCCAGTCGTTGTTGCTGAAAAACTCATCCCAAAGCACGCGACCAATCATCAGGGTTTGCGGGCCACCCAACAATTCAGGAATCACAAATTCACCCACACAAGGGATGAATACCAGGAGCGCACCAGCAATGATGCCGTTTTTACTCAAAGGCACTGTGACGCTCCAAAAAGCCGTCCAAGGACTCGCGCCCAGATCGCGCGCCGCTTCAAGCAAACGCAAATCCATTTTCACCAAATTGGCATACAGAGGCAGCACCATGAAGGGCAGGTAGGTGTAGACCATACCCAAGACCAAGGAAAACGGTGTGTTCATCATTTTGACGGGCGCATCTATCAGCCCCAAAGCCAAGCCGATGTTGTTGAACACACCGCTGTCTGCCAGCAACATTTTCCAGGCATAGACGCGCAACAAAAAGGAGGTCCAAAACGGCAACATCACCAACATCATCAGAGCTGGGCGAATTGAAGCCGAGCTTCTAGCCATGAAATAAGCCATTGGGTAGCCAATGGCCAAGCAAATCACAGTGGTGATCGCCGCGAATTTCACCGAAGAAATATAGGTCTTGATGTAGAGCGGATCTTCCGCCAGAAAAAGGTAGGTTTGATAACGAAGCTTGAGGAAAAACTCGCCATCGGCCCAGCCGATCACATCCTTGAAGCGTACGCCCTCCATCTCGGAGAGGCTGATGCGAAACACCACCAAAAACGGGGCAGCAAAAAACGCCAATAAAAACAGCATCGGTATGCCAACAACCAAACCACGACCAAACCGAGCGATGGCGGAGTCGATCATCGCTCGTGATCTAGATGCTATCGAAAGATGAGCATCATGCGCAGGATTGATAAGGGATTGCTGCACTTTTTTATCTTATTATTGAGTCAAAACAACCACATCACTGCCCCACCAAGACAAATGAACGGTGTCACCGCGCAAGATCGCACTTTCATCATGACGCGCATCGTTGGCCTTCATGACCTTAACCAACTGACCGCTGGCGAGTTGTACTTGGTATCCTGTTTGCGCACCCAAATAAGACAAGCTAGCGACTTGGCCTGACACGGTGTTGTAGCCCAGTTGACGCGGTTCGTCGTAATCATCTACTGTTGGCGGTGTTTTAGCGATCCAAATTTTCTCGGGCCGCACTGCGACATGCACTGCCATGTCCGCCGTACCCGTGATGCCGTGGCTCACAAAATGCTGGCAATCCGCAGACTGGATCACAACGTGATCCGGCTCATCGACCGTTACGCGGCCAGCAAACATATTGACGCTTCCAATGAAATCAGCCACAAATTTACAGTTGGGCGTTTCATAAATATCGCTGGGCTTGCCCACTTGCAAGATGCTGCCTTGACTCATCACACCAATCCGGCTGGCCATTGTCATGGCTTCTTCCTGATCGTGTGTGACCATAACGCAAGTAACGCCTACTTGATGAATGATCGAAACCAACTCCATCTGTGTACGTTCGCGTAACTTTTTATCGAGTGCGCCCAAAGGCTCGTCTAGCAGCAAAAGACGCGGTTTCTTCACCAAGCTGCGCGCAAGCGCAACGCGCTGCTGCTGCCCGCCGGAGAGCTGGTGCGGTTTGCGTTTGGCATATTGACTGAGTTGCACCATCGCTAGCATCGCATCCACCCGTTCGGAAATCTCCGCTTTCGGCAAATCTTCGCGGCGCAGGCCAAAAGCCACGTTGTCCCACACGGTGAGGTGGGGAAACAGCGCGTAGCTTTGGAACATCATGTTCACAGGCCGCTCTTGCGGCTCTAATTGCGTTAAATCTTGGCCTTCGAGCAGAATTTTGCCACTGGTGGGCTCTTCAAAACCCGCCAACATCCGCAGCAAGGTGGATTTGCCGCATCCTGAAGAGCCTAACAGGGCAAAAATCTCACCCTGAGCAATATCCAGCGATACACCATCCACCGCTATCGCATCGCCAAATTTCTTGACGACCGATTGGATGCTGAGATACGCAGCAGCCATAAATTTACAGACCTGTCTTGAAGGATGTGAAGGTACGCGTTTGCAGGCGGCGCATGTCACCACTCAATGCTTTTGGGGGCACCATTTTGGCCATGTCCGTTGCGCTTGGGAAAACGGTGGGGTTGTTGGCTATTTCAGGCTTCACGAATCTGCGCGATTCACGGTTGGGGTTGGCATAAAAAACCTGGTTGGTGATCGACGCGTGCACTTCAGGCCGCATGATGTAATTGATAAATGTATGTGCATTGTCCACATTGGGCGCATCGGCCGGGATGACCATGCTGTCAAAGAACAAGACGCCGCCGTTGGCTGGGATCAGAGCTTCGATTTTTTGCCCTGTCTTGCCCTCGATGGCGCGATTTCTTGCAATGTTGATATCGCCCGACCAGCCGAGAGCCAAACAAATCGAGCCGCTGGCCATGTCGTTGATATAGCCTGAGCTTGAAAATAGCGTGACAGAAGGGCGCACCGCCTTCAGCACGGCGGCGGCGGCGGCGTAGTCAGCGGGGGTTTTGGAGTAAGCATCTTTGCCCATGTAATGCAATACGACAGGAATGATTTCCGAAGCGCTGTCTAAAAAACTCACGCCGCAGGATTTCAGCTTGGAAGCATATTTGGGATTCAGAGCCAGCTCCCAGACATTGGCAGGCATCGGCTCATTGCCTAAGGCAGCCTTGACTTTGTCGACATTGATACCCACGGTGGTGTAGCCCCAAAGCCAATTGACCATGAATTGGTTGCCTGGATCGAGATTGGCCAACTGGCTTTGCACCGCTGCATCCATGTTCTTTAGATTCGGCAGTTTGGATTTGTCGAGTTTGGCCAACAAGCCACCTTCGATTTGCAAGCGCGCCCAGTTGGAGGAGGGCACCACGATGTCATAGCCGGTTTTCCCAGCCACCAATTTGGCATGCAGGATTTCGTTGCTGTCAAAGTTGTCGTAGCGAACCTTGATGCCGGTCTCTTTCTCGAAATTAGCAATCGTGTCAGGCGCGATGTAATCAGACCAGTTGTAAATATTCAGCACCTTGGACTGCGCTTGAGCAGGCAGACCAAAAGACAACAAACCAGCGGCGCTGGCGCACAAGGCGGCTGCGCGCAAGCATTTAGACAGAATCGAGGTAGATGGCAACATTTTTTCTCCTAATAGGAATGAAATTTAAGAAAACTAAACAGATACTAAGCGCTCGTATTCAGTGGGCTTATTGGCGCTATCCCTAGTAGCAAGCTTCATGCCGATCCTTTTTTAGGCAAACCCTAAGGTTTTGAGTTCTGCCAAAGTCAGATCAAGGCAATGGCGGATCAAGCCGATCAGCTCATCCAGCTGAGCTAGGGTGCAGACCAAGGGCGGCGAGATGATCATGCGATCGCCCACGGCACGCATGATCAATCCGTTGGCAAAACAGTGCTTGCGGCAAATCATTCCGACGCCCAGTTCCTCGGCAAAAGCTGCTTTATTGGCTTTGTCTTTCACCAAAATCAGGCCGCCCAACAAGCCGCATGTCTCTACGACACCCACCAAAGGATGATCAATCAAAGCGCCAAAGGCTTTGGCTAAGTAGGGTGCGAGCACATCCTTAACGTTGGATACCAGATTTTCTTTTTCCATCACATCCAAATTGGCCAGTGCGACTGCACATGCCACCGGATGCCCGCTGTAGGTGTAGCCGTGGTTGAATTCGCCGCCTTTTTCAATCAAGACTTGCGCCACGCGGTTGCCCACCATCACGCCGCCCAAAGGAATGTAGCCGCTGGTCACTGCTTTCGCGAAGGTAATGAGATCCGGCTGAAAACCGAATTTTTGATACGCAAACCAATGCCCCAAGCGGCCAAAAGCGCATATCACTTCATCAGAAATCAACAAAATACCGTATTTGTCGACAATGCGCTGAATTTCTGGCCAGTAGGTGTCTGGTGGAATGATCACGCCGCCTGCGCCTTGCACCGGCTCGGCAATAAAAGCGGCTACCTTGTCTGCACCCAATTCGATGATTTTTTCTTCCAGCCAACCTGCAGCGCGCAGGCCAAAAGCATCGGGCGTTTCGCCAGGATGGGCGTTCTCAAAATAATAGGGCTGCTCAATATGCACGATGCCTGGAATCGGCAAATCGCCTTGCGC
The DNA here is from genome assembly GCA_031418715.1 of Variovorax sp. GTDB lineage: Bacteria > Pseudomonadota > Gammaproteobacteria > Burkholderiales > Burkholderiaceae_C > JANMDU01. The sequence continues at coordinate 112,993 of JANOJL010000031.1, forward strand.
ATGCATGCCATACATGCCGCCGAGCGACGCGCCAGCCACGGTGCTACCGTGGTAAGCATTTTTGCGAGAGATCACGGTTTTGCGCTTGGGTTGATCCAGCAAATCCCAATAGCGGCGCACCATGCGTAGATTGGAATCGTTGCTTTCTGAACCGCTGGAAGAGAAAAACACGTGATCAAAGCGGCGCATGCCATCTTTGGCTTGGATCGGCGTGGCCAGAATTGACAAACGATGCGCCAGCTTCACGGCGGGCACATTGGTGGTTTGGAAGAAGGCATTGTAGTAAGGCAGCTCCATCATTTGCTTGGCAGCCGCATCGGCCAACTCTTTGCGCCCATAGCCCACATTGACGCACCACAGGCCACTCATGCCATCAAAGATTTTGTTTCCTTCAGAATCCCAGACATACACGCCTTCAGCCCGCGTCATCACGCGTGCGCCTTTGGCCGCGAGCGCTTTGAAATCGGTGAACGGATGTAGGAAATGGGCGCTGTCTAGGCGTTGAATTTCAGCGGTAGACAACTCAGCTTCGGGCGAGGCTTGTTCGATCTGTTCAGCGAGCATGGAGAAGTGCCAAAAATATGAATGAAAAGTGGCTTTAGCCGTTATAGAACCTGCGCAAGTTGCTATACATGTAATAGCAAGTGTTCACGCTCCCAAGGCGAGATGACCTTCATGAATTCTGCGTATTCGATCTCTTTGATCGCGGTATAGACGGTGATGAAATCAGGGCCTAAGATTTCTGCAATGTCGGGCTCTTTGCGTAACCAATCCAGCGCTTCGCTCAAACTGCGCGGCAAGGCATGTGGGCTCAGGTAAGCATCGCCTTTCATTTCCGCTTTAGGTTTGAGCCCTTTTTTCATACCCAAATAGCCGCAGGCCAAGGTCATGGCCATCGCGACATAAGGATTAGCATCTGCACCAATCACACGATTTTCTACACGCCGCGCCTCTGGGCTAGAAATCGGCGAGCGGATGCCCACGGTGCGGTTGTCGTAGCCCCACTCGATATTGATCGGCGCAGCGGAAAAACGCGCCAAGCGGCGATAGCTGTTGACATACGGCGCGACCAGCGACATCGCTGCTGGTATGTAGCGCTGTAAGCCGCCGATGTAGTTATAAAACAGCTCAGAGGGCTCGCCATCTGCTTTGCTGAAAATGTTTTTGCCAGTGGCTTTGTCCACAATGCTTTGGTGGATGTGCATGGCGCTGCCGGGCTGATCGGCAATCGGTTTGGCCATGAAGGTGGCAAACATGTTGTGGCGCATCGCGGCTTCGCGCACCGTGCGCTTGAAGAAAAATACCTCATCAGCCAGACCGAGCGGCTCGGCATGGAAAAAGTTAATTTCCATCTGGCCTGCACCAATTTCGTGAATCAGCGTGTCCACATTGAGATTCATCTTCTCGCAGTAGTCGTAAATGTCTTCAAACAATGGATCGAATTCGTTCACTGCATCAATGCTGTAAGCCTGGCGCGAAGTCTCGGCGCGACCGCTTCGGCCTACTGGCGGCGTGAGTGGCATATCGGGATCGGTGTTGCGCGCCACCAAATAAAACTCCAGCTCTGGCGCCACAATCGGCTGCCAGCCTTCAGCGTCATACAAATCACACACCCTCTTGAGTACCGAGCGCGGCGCATACGAGATCAGCTTGCCATGCTTGTCATAGCAATCGTGAATCACCTGCGCGGTGGGGTCCGTCGCCCATGGCACGATACGTACGGTGCTGGGATCAGGCTGCAAATGCATGTCGCGATCCGTGGCGTGAATCACGTCGTAATAAGCGCCTTCTTCAGGAAACTCTCCCGTCACGCTGACGGCCACCACCACTTCCGGCAAGCGCATGCCGCGATCTTCAGTGAATTTTTGGCGAGGCAGGATTTTGCCGCGCGCCACGCCGGTCAAATCGGGCACCAGGCATTCGATCTCCGTGACGCGCCTCTCATTGAGCCAGAGCTCGAGTTCGTTGAAGCTTTTGATGGTCTTGTCATTCATATTGTCATTTCTGTCAGTCATCATGCAAACTTGCAAATTCCTGATCTGTTCCTCATGCAAAGATTGTGCCCAATTGATGCGTATGTGGCATTAGGGGCAGCACTAGCTTCACCACACATTTTTGTTTAGTTTTGCATCAATGGATGCGTGAACTGATGCTCTGAGCGCATCAGTTGGTTGTTTCAACGATTCGCTTGGCGTTTGCGGCAGGCGGCGCCAAAAGCCTCGAATACAGCGGCATAAAAAGGGTATTCCCAAAACCGCCATTCAGGATGCCATTGCATCGCTACTGCAAAATGATCGGCTTGCTTCACTTGATAAGCCTCCACCAAACCATCTTGAGTCCAAGCCAACGGCTCCAAACCTTCGGCCAAACGGTCAATGCCTTGCCCATGCAGAGAATTGACTTGCGCTTCCAGGCCACCTGCCCATTGCGCAAAAATACTGCCTTCTGCCAAACGTATCGTATGCGCCAAGGCATACCGCTCTGCCACTGGCACGGCATAGTTCTCCCGATGGTCATTTTTCCCTGTAACGCATTGCACTTGCTGATGCAGCGTGCCGCCCAAAGCCACATTGATCTCTTGAAACCCTCGACAAATACCCAGCAAAGGCACGCCTTGTTTCAGGCAAGCTTGCACCAATGGCAGCGTGAGGCTGTCGCGCAAAGGATCGAGCGGTAAGCTCGGATCAGCCAGTTCCTGACCAAATTCACGCGGATGCACATTCGCAGGGGAGCCGGTGAGCATGACGCCATCAACTTGCCCGATCAACGCATCAATATCTTCCCTGCCAGCCAGTGCAAACACCACAGGCTGCGCCTTTGCGCCGCGCTTCACTGCATCTGCATATTTGTGACCCAGCAGCAAATAAGGCAGATCGCCATTCTCAAAAGCCATGTTGCGGTGATCGGCAGGAAGCCAGACCTGTGGAGAAGTGATTTTCATGGTCATTTTGGGCTTTACCCGTTATAGAACGTGCGTAGATTGCTATTTATTTAGGAGTGATGAGTACTTTGGTCTTTGTCATGGCAGCAGATCAAGCGCCCAGCGCTTCGCGTAACTGATACCAAGCCATGCCCGCAGCCAGTATCGGCATGCGCAGGCGCTGCCCGCCGGGGAAGGATTGGTGCTGCAATTTCGCCATCACATCAAACCGCTCCGCTTGCCCAGCAATCGCCTCGGCCACCAGTTTGCCGCCCAAGCCAGTCGCTGCCACGCCATGGCCACTGAAGCCTTGCAGATAAAACACATTCGGGCTGTCAGCCAAGCGCCCGAAATCCAAAGCCCGGTTCATGCTGATATCGACAAACCCGCCCCAAACAAACTCAATCGGCACGCTCGCCAACTGCGGGAACACCTTGACCAGCCGCGCTTTCATCACAACTTCCAAGCGCGGCGGCGTCAGCGTGGTGTAGCTCACGCGGCCACCAAAGAGCAAGCGATGATCGGCGCTGAAACGGAAATAGTCCAGTACGAAATTGTTATCACACACCGAGGCGTTGCTTGGAATCAGCTGCTGAGCCAGCTCGGGAGAAACGGGCGCTGTACCGATGATGTATGTGCCTACTGGCATGATGCGTTTTGCCAAATTTGGTGCGACTTGCGGGCCGTATTCAGGTAAGGTGTAATTCCCAGCGAGTACGGCATGCGTAGCTTTGACGCTGCCTTGAGCGGTGTGCGCGATGACTTTAGCCCCGCGATCCAACTTCACCACTGCTGATTTTTCGAAGATTTTCACGCCTGCATCTTGCGCAGCGCGCGCCAGCCCCAACCCATATTTGAGCGGATGCAAATGCCCAGAGCGCTTTTCAAAAGCGCTGGCTGGATACAACGGGCTGTCGATATGCCGGCACACCTCTGCGCCTTGCAAAAATTCGGTTTCAAAGCCATAGGTTTTGCGCAGCTCGTTCATATCGCGCTCAAGTGCACGCGCCTTGCTCGCAGAATCAGCCACATACAGATAACCATGTACCCGGTCACATTCAATACCGTGCTTGGCAATCCGTTGATCGATCAAATCAATCGCTTCGAGCGACATGCCCCAAGCCTGTTTAGCGCCTTCCATGCCGAGCTGCGATTCATACGGCCCTTGCCCGCTGGCAAAGCCTGCAATCGCCTGCCCGCCGTTGCGCCCAGAAGCGCCACTGCAAATACGATCGGCCTCCACCAGCACCACGCTGTAGCCGCGCTCAGCCAACTCCAGTGCGGCCGTCAAACCGGCAAACCCAGCGCCGATCACCACCACATCCGCACTCAAATTTTCTTGCAAAGAAGGCAGCAAGGGCGGCCGCGTGACGCTGGCTTCGTAATAGCTGCGGATGTTGAGTTGGGTATCAGAGGCGAGCAGCATGATCTACGCGGTCTTTTTGGTTTGGACGCAAAGGTAAGTCCACACCGCATTGGCTGCGGCGTTGGTGGTCAGCTCAGCATGGTCGTAAGCGGGCGCGACTTCGCAGCAATCCATCGCCACGGTGTTGAGCGGCGCCAAGCCCTCTAAAAAGGTCAGTAATTGGCCAGAAGTCATGCCGCCAGGCTCGGGCGTACCTGTTCCGGGTGCGAAGGCGGGGTCAAGGCAATCAATGTCGAGGGTTAAATAACAAGGCGTATTGCCGATGCGCTTCAAAATATCCGCAATCACGCCTTGTAGTGCATCGCCATCGCGCCCGCGCAGTTCGCGCCCGGTGACGATCAAGCCGCCACGATCGGCCACATAGCGCACAGCATCGCGTGCGCCAGCAGAGCGAATGCCGATTTGCACCGTTTTGGTGGCATCTACCAAGCCTTCGGCGATGACTTCATGCGTCCAAGTGCCGTGGCCGCTGGGCTCAGAGAAATGATCTGTCCAGGTGTCGCAATGCGCATCAAAGTGCACCATCGCCAACTTGCCCCATTTCGCATGGGCAGCGCGGATCAGCGGCAGTGTGACGGAATGATCACCGCCGAGGAAAACGCAATGGTGCTGCGCCATCAACACAGCCGCCTGCGCTTGAATTTCTTGTCGCACTTGGGGCAGACCGCTGGCATTGCTCAAGCGCATATCGCCAGCATCGCCCATGATCTCCAGTGGCGAGACATTCCATTCAGGATGCGTGCCGTCACACATCATCAGACTGGCGCGGCGAATCTCCTGCGGGCCAAAGCGAGCGCCCGGCCGATTCGTCACCGCGCCATCAAAGGGCACACCGATCACCGCCAAGCGATGCGTGGCGGCCAAAGGCTCGCAGGCAAGGAAACGGTTGCTGTTGTTCGCGTAAGCAAATTGACCGAGAGACATGCTGGAGCTTTCTAGGCTTGATGGTCTGTGCGCAATAGCACTGCAACAATTATGCCGCTTGTGCTTGCGCCGTGACCTAGGGCATTCGTGAAGAACACGCATAGATCACTCATTCAGTGATGCATCCACACGATCAACGACAATCAAGGCTCTACGGACTTACTTTGAACCATGGCTTTAATTTCTCTCTTAAATGCGCAACTCGCCTTTGGCCACGTTGCATTGTTAGATCACACTGATTTTTCTCTGGAAAACGGCGAACGCGTTGGCCTGATTGGCCGCAATGGCACGGGCAAATCCTCCATGCTGAAAATCATCGCCGGCTTGGAAAAGCCTGACGATGGCACGTTAGTGGTACAAAACGGCGTGCGCGTCGTGTATGTGGCGCAAGAGCCACCGCTGGATTTGGATGCGACGATTTTTGAAGCAGTGAGCAGAGGTATCTCAAGAGCGAAAGAGCTGATTGATTTGTATTCCACCGGCGAAGGCGATCTGGATGCGCTGCAAGCCGAGATCGAGCAGCTGGACGGCTGGAATTGGGAGCAGCGCGTGAACGAGACGATTGAGCGGCTCGCGCTCAATCCAGAATCGAAAATTTCGCAGCTCTCCGGCGGTATGAAAAAGCGTGTGGCTTTGGCGCAGGCGCTGGTGGCGCGACCTGAAGTGCTGCTGCTGGATGAGCCGACCAACCATTTGGATCTGAAAAGTATCCTCTGGCTGCAAGAATTGCTGAACAGCTTTGCGGGCGCTGTGGTCACCATCAGCCATGATCGCGCATTTTTGGATGCGGTGTGTACTCGCATCGTTGAGCTTGATCGCGGCAGACTGCGCAGTTATTTTGGTAATTTTGCGGCTTATGTGACGCAAAAAGCCGATGAGCTCGCGCAAGAAGCCATCGTGAATGCGAAGTTTGACAAAGTGCTTTCGCAAGAAGAGATTTGGATTCGCCAAGGCGTGAAAGCGCGGCGCACGCGGGCCACGGCTCGCATCACCCGCTTAGAAGAGCTGCGCAGCCAGCATGCGGCGCGGCGCAATGTGCAGGGGCGCGTGAAACTGGATATTGATTCGGGCGATAAGAGCGGCAAGCTGGTGGCGGAATTGGAAGACGCTTGCAAAGCCTATGGCGAGAAGATTTTGGTGAAAAACTTCACCACCAACATCATGCGCGGCGACAAAGTGGCGCTGCTCGGGCCCAATGGCGCCGGCAAAACCACCCTGCTCAAAATGATTTTGGGCGAGCTGAAGGCTGATTCTGGCAAGGTGCGCCAAGGCGCGAATTTGCAGGTGGCTTATTTTGATCAAATGCGCGATGCATTGAATTTGGAAGCCACGCTGGAAGATTTCATCAGCCCGGGGAGCGAATGGATTGAGATCAACGGCTCGCGCAGGCATGTGAAAAGCTATTTGCAAGATTTCTTGTTCAGTCCGGCTCGCTCGCTCTCGCCCGTAAAAAGCCTCTCGGGCGGTGAGCGTAGCCGCTTGCTGATGGCGCGGCTGTTTGCGCGGCCAGCCAACGTGCTGGTGCTCGATGAGCCCACCAATGATCTGGACATCGACACACTCGAATTGCTAGAAGAAATGCTGCAAGATTACGCAGGCACGGTGTTTTTAGTCAGCCATGATCGCGCGTTTGTGGACAACGTGGCCACCAGCATCGTGGCTTGGGAAGGCGACGAATCTCCCGGTCAGTGGCGCGAATACGAAGGCAGTGTGCAAGATTGGCTGATTCAGCATGAGCGCTCACTGGCGATGAAAGCTGCGCAAGAGGCCTCTAGCCGTAAAAAATCAAGTCAAATCGAAGCACAGCCATTACAGAATTTGCGCGGAGTGCTATCAAATAGTGAGCAATTGGCGGCATCTTCCAACTCGCGAGCGGTAATCAAAAAAACCAGGAAACTCAGCTTCAAAGAGCAGCGCGAGTTCGATGCCATCCCCGCGAAGATGAAAGCGCTAGAAACCGAGCTGCAAACCCTGCAAAACCAACTTTCCAGTGGCAAGCTCTACGCCCACGATCCTGCGCTGGCCGCGCAACTCGCGCAGCGGCAAATACAGATCGACGATGAGCTGCTAGCCTGCTTGGAGCGGCAAGAGGCTTTGGCCTGAAAACCACTCAGACAAACATCACATCAGAGCCACCTCTCGGGTTAGGCCAACGAAAGATTGACTTGACTATCTCCACAACCCAACCGCTCATTGACTTCGACATGAAAGTCCATTAGATTCAAAAGCTTGAGAGGTCAACACTCTCTCAGCTGTACGTGGATTTGGTGCAGGTTCACTTTTCAATTGGAATTCAAAATGAAGCATTTTTTTCTTGCACTGTGGCTCATCTGCGCCTCAGTCTTGGCCATTGCCCAGCCCTATCCCAACAAACCGATTCGCTTGGTCGTGCCGTTCGCAACGGGCGGAGGATCAGATACGGTCGGGCGGCTGTTGGCCCAGAGGTTGACCGAGGCACTCGGTGTTTCGGTGGTGGTGGACAACAAACCCGGTGCGGCAGGTGTTTTGGGTACTGAGATGGTGGCTCGCGCGTCCGGCGATGGCTACACGTTGCTGCTGGCTGATTCGCCTCATACGTTTAACCATCTGGTCTTAAGCCGTGTCCCTTACGACCCGCTGAAAGACTTCAAACCGATTGCCTTGGTCGCCCGAACACCGTTGGTGTTGGCGGTACCTACGCAATTTCCTGCTAAGTCCGCGCAAGAGTTCATTGCCATGGCTAAGGCGCAGCCTGGTAAATTGTCCATGGGGTCGGGCGGGAATGGCAGCATCGCGCACTTGACTCAAGAGTTATTCAAAATGAAAAGTGCAACCTTCTTGGTGCACATTCCGTATCGAGGCAGTGGCCCGGCCATCAATGATGTGGTGGGTGGGCAAATACAGGCCATTCTTACCCCGGCCCCTGGAGTGGTGCCTCAAGTCCAAGGCGGGCGTTTGCGGGCATTGGCTGTGACGTCAGAAAAGCGCTCCTCTTTGATGCCTGAAGTTCCAACATTTACCGAATTGGGTTTGAACGATTTGAAGATCTATAACTGGTACGGCGTGCTTGCACCCGCCCAAACACCGCCTGATGTCATCGCCAAATTGAGCGCAGCGATTCGCCAAATTGTCGCCATGCCAGCGGTGCAAGAGCGTTTGAACGCTCAATTACTCGAGCCCATCAATAGCACTCCACAAGAGTTTCAAGCCACGCTGGAGCGCGACGCACAGTCTTGGGCAGGGATTGTGAAAGCTGCTCAAATCAAGCCCGAGTAATGGAGACCCAAACGCTGCCATGCAGCGTCGCTCCATCGGCTTCAAAGCGCATGATCGCAGCGGTACGCCAAGACTTCGCCACCGTCGCCTCACATACCTATCTCGATATTGCCAGTTGTGCGCCCCTGTCTGGCACCTTGCAGCGAGCTGTCGCTAGCTACTTGAGCGATCCTGAATACGGATTTGACAAAGAGAAGGGAATCGCATTGGTTGAGCAGACGCGTATATTGTTTGCTCAGTTGATCAATGCGCAGGCCGACGACATCGCCGTGACCAAAAACATATCTGAAGGGCTCAACTGTGTTGCCAATGCCATAGATTGGAGGGTAGGCGATAACATAGTGGTTTGCCCTTTTTTGGAGCATCCGAATAACCGTTATTTGTGGCTGAACTTGGCGCAACGCTTGGGAGTCGAGCTGCGCTTGATCGTTGCGCCTGGTCATGAATATCCCATAGAGGCCATGGTCGCCGCGATAGATGAGCGAACGCGCTTGGTCGCCATCAGCTCTGTCAGCTACGTTCCCGGGTTTTTGACTCCGCTTGCCATGCTCTGCGAGGTTTGCCGTGAAAAAGATGTTTTACTCCTCGTGGATGCAGCGCAATCTGTGGGGCCTCTTCACACCGATGTTCAGGCGCTAGGCATCGATGCCTTGACCGTCTCGACTCAAAAAGGCTTACTGGGTGTGTACGGCTTGGGCTTTTTGTACGTGCGGCCACAGTGGGCCGAGCGGTTACATCCAGTGAATGTGGGAAAGTTTGGTGTTGATGAAAAATTGATGCAAGCTAAAGGCCTACTCAACGAGCCTTTGGCCTTGCGTCAAGGTGCTCGCCGTTTTGATGTCGGCAATTACAACTTGGTGGGCGTCGTCGCTGCCAAAGAGTCTTTGCAGCTCTTGACCTCGGTGGGCACACAAGCGATTCAGGCGCATAACATTGAGCTTGCCCAGCGTTTGTCTGAAGGTCTCATGTCATTGGGATTAACTGTTTGCTTGCCGCAAGATCAACAACATCAAGCACACGTGGTGTCACTCGGCTCGCTCAATCCTGCTACCGGTGCAGCGCAAATTGAGTTTCTGCACCGCCTCTATGTTTACTTAGAGCACAATCACGTGCGAGCGTCTTGGCGCAACGGCATCCTTCGGTTCTCCATCCATCTCTACAACAACATGAGTGATATCCAAACTGTGCTCGGATTGGTGCGCCAATATGCGGCTAGCAACCAAGCTCTCTAAACTCTGCTCACATTGATATCTAGGAAGTTTTACTCTGAATTCAGTAGCACTATGCACAGAATATATGCCGGCTATCTGCCCTTTTTGATCTAAAAATGCAAGATAAACTGCCCTCCAAGCCCTTCTGGCAAATCCTCATTCAGCGCCCCGAGCTGGCCTTGGTGGCGGAGTCTTGCCGGGATGAGCGCCGCTTGCATGATGCGCTCCAGCTCAAACCTCTTCGCGCAGTCAAGCCCGAAGAGCTCGCCGCCATCCGCGACAACGATGCGCGCGCCAATTACGCGATGCTCTTGCAATTCAGAGACGGCGTGATTCAAGCAGGAAGCCTGCCCGCTTGGTATGCGCAACTCTTCTCAGCAGGCCAGATCAATCTGCCGCCCCTCTTCATCGACCACGCCGTCCAGCACATCATGGCCGATCTGATTCAAGGCCAAGATGCCTTCACTCAACGCGCCGCCGAGCTGCTCTATCGCCAGCAGCGCGTCACTGTGCATGAAGGCCGCATCCTGAGCGGCGACCGCGAAGCGCTCGATACACAGCAAGAGACCGGCGGCTTAGGCGATTTGGGTAAATTTCTTCTGCAAAATAAAATGCAAGTGGCGGGCAGCGATTCGCAAACCCTGCGAATTCTCGCGCCCGAGCATGCGCTCACTTTTCAGGAGCAGGCCGCGAAGGCCACTTATCGCCACACATGGCTGCTAGACCTCACCCACGAGCAATCCGCACAAGTTGGCCCGGCCAACCACAGCTTCGAAATCCGCCTCGCTCGCAAAGACAGCGGCCTAGCGGCCTTAAGCCGCGCACTCGAGCTCTGGATCCAGCTTTTCAAAGGCGCAGCCGTGCGCATCACGCCTCTAGCAAAGATTGAAGATGCCGCCTGGCGATGGCACACTGGCCTAGACACAGAATCCACCCAACTCCTCAACGCTCTCTACGAACAGCAGCCCTTAGCCGATGCTCAGCTCAAACGCCTCATCAGCCTCTTCCGCCTCGATTTTCTCCATGCGCAAGATGCATTGCCAGAAATGCAAGGCAAACCTGTCTACCTTGGCTTGGCGATGAACGAGCAAGGCCTGCTCAAGCTCAAACCGCAGAATTTGCTGCTGAATTTGCCGTTTGCTCGGGTGCAGTAGCACGCCAGGTTTAGCCTAGCGCCATAAGAATCATTGCGCTTTACGAAACCACTCGTCATAAACATGTGATCGCCCTTCTGGATTCTTAGCAACTCCCCGGCGCACGAACATCTGTCCATCCGGGTGCATCGTCCAAAACTCACCTGAAATGACATCGCCATCTTTCATTTTCATGATGCGATAGTCACAAGCAGAAATGCGAGTCACAGAGATTTGGTTAAACCGCTCTTGATTGAGAATGGGCAGAGGTGTGCCATCGAGCGGCGCCTCCCATGTTTGCAGCACGGGCACTTTGGTTTTGTCCGTATGGTTGGTGCTGAGATAGGCGATTCGATCTTTAGTCAAAGTCAGGGCGATGCTCAAACTAAAACCAGCAGGAGGTGTGCTGTTGGAAAAGTAGATCGTCTCAGGGATCGCATGCCAAGTGCCGTTGAAAGCTGAAGCCTCAGAGATGAACGTTGTCATGGTGAGTCAATCGTCTTTTATACGCTACATATTCCGCCGATATTGCCCGCCCACCTCAAACAACGCATTCGTGATCTGGCCGAGTGAGCAGACGCGCACGGCTTGCATAAGGACATGAAAGACATTGCCGTTGGCGATCACGGTTTGCTGCAAGAGCTTCAGAACTGCGGGAGCTTGGGCTTTGTGGGTTTCTTGGAAATCAGCCAAGCGTTTGAGTTGGTTTTGCTTTTCCTCTTCTGTGGAGCGGGCGAGCTCTAGCGTCTCGGGCGTGGTGTCGCCGTGCGGATTGCGGAAAGTGTTGACACCGATGATGGGGAGGTCGCCGGTGTGTTTGAGCATTTCGTAGTGCATGCTTTCGTCTTGGATTTTGCCGCGCTGGTAGCCGGTTTCCATCGCGCCTAATACGCCGCCGCGTTCGCTGATGCGCTCGAACTCTGTGAGCACGGCTTCTTCCAGCAGCTCGGTGAGTTCGTCGATGATAAATGCGCCTTGAGATGGATTTTCATTCTTCGCCAAGCCCCATTCGCGGTTGATGATGAGCTGGATGGCCATGGCGCGGCGCACGCTGTCTTCGGTGGGCGTGGTGATGGCCTCATCAAAAGCGTTGGTGTGCAGGCTGTTGCAGTTGTCGTAAATCGCAATCAAGGCTTGCAAGCTCGTGCGGATGTCGTTGAACTGAATTTCTTGCGCATGCAGGCTGCGGCCACTGGTTTGCACATGATATTTGAGCTTTTGACTGCGCTCATTCGCACCATATTTATCGCGCATCGTGATTGCCCAAATGCGCCGCGCCACCCGGCCCAGCACGGTGTATTCTGGATCCATGCCATTGCTGAAGAAGAAGCTCAAATTCGGTGCGAAATCGTCGATATGCATGCCGCGAGCGAGATAGGCTTCCACGAAGGTGAAGCCATTGCTGAGCGTGAATGCGAGCTGAGAAATCGGGTTGGCGCCAGCTTCGGCAATGTGATAACCGCTGATGCTCACGCTGTAAAAATTGCGCACGTTGTGCTGCACAAAATACTGCGCGATATCGCCCATCACTTTCAGACTGAATTCGGTGGAGAAGATGCAGGTGTTTTGGCCTTGGTCTTCTTTCAAAATATCCGCTTGTACCGTGCCGCGCACGTTTTGCTTGACCCATTTTTCAATCTCTGCGCGCTCTGGCGCAGAAGGCTCACGGCCTTTTTCGGCTTTGAATTTGTCGATGTTTTGGTCCATCGCAGTGTTCATAAACATCGCCAGAATCGTGGGCGCTGGGCCATTGATCGTCATGCTCACGCTGGTTGAAGGCTGCGTCAAATCAAAGCCTGAGTAGAGCACCTTCATGTCTTCCAGCGTTGCAATGCTCACGCCGCTGTTGCCCACCTTGCCGTAAATATCTGGGCGCAAGGCTGGGTCTGCGCCATACAGCGTGACGGAATCAAAAGCTGTTGACAAGCGCTTGGCTGCCATGCCTTCGGAGAGCAATTTGAAGCGGCGATTGGTGCGAAATGCATCGCCTTCGCCTGCAAACATGCGGGTGGGGTCTTCGCCTTCTCGCTTGAATTCAAAGGTGCCAGCGGCATACGGGAAGCGGCCGGGCGCATTCTCTAGCATCAGCCATTGCAGTATTTCGCCATGGTCGGTGTACTTAGGCAGCGCCACCTTGCGCACCTTGGTGCCCGAGAGGCTGGTGGTGACGAGGTGGGTGCGGATTTCTTTGTCTCGCACTTTCGTGATCAGCTCATCGCCTGCATAGGCTCTCTGCATCTCGGGCCACTGGGCTAAGAGCTTGGCGGCATCTTTATCAAGCGCAGCTTCGCGTTGCAGAGCAATATCGAGCGCGGCTTCCGAGGCTTTGGGGCGATCAGGTTTGCCCGTAGCGAGCATGCGAGCCGCTTCGCGCAGATGCTGCGCTTCGCGGGCAAGCTGCGCTTGCGAACGTGCGCGGCGCTTGTAACCGCGCACGGCATCGGTGATCTCAGCCAAATAGCGGCTGCGGTTGCCGGGCACGATCGGGCTCTCGTTGGTGCTGTGGCGGGTGTTGACTTTCGGCAGGCTGCCATCCGTCAGCTTCAAGCCCAGCTCTTGCAGGCGCGGCTTCATCGCCTGATACAGCGCCGTCACGCCATCATCGTTGAAGCGAGCGGCCATCGTGCCGAACACCGGCATTTCGCTGGGCGGCTTGCTCCAAGCCTCTTTGTTGCGCTGCACTTGCTTGGCCACATCGCGCAGCGCATCCAGCGCGCCTTTCCGATCAAATTTATTGATCGCCACGAATTCTGCAAAATCGAGCATGTCGATTTTCTCCAGCTGCGAGGCTGCGCCAAACTCAGGTGTCATCACATACATCGGTATGTTCACATGCGGCACGATGGCGGCATCGCCTTGGCCGATGCCGCTGGTCTCCACGATGATCAGATCAAAGCCTGCGGCTTTGCAAGCGGCGAGCACATCAGGCAAAGCTTGAGAAATTTCACTGCCGAAATCTCGCGTGGCCAAGCTGCGCATGAAGACACGGCTGCCTGAATCGACGCCGGGCCGCCCCAAGGCGATTCGCTCCCCCTCGGGGGGCAGCGCACCCTGCGCAGCAGGCAGAGTGGGGGCATGTACTTTCCAAGGGGCAATGGCGTTCATGCGGATGCGGTCGCCTAGCAATGCGCCGCCACTCTTTCTGCGCGATGGATCAATCGAGATCACCGCCATGCGCAGTGCATCGCCTTGATCCAAACGAATACGGCGGATCAGCTCATCGGTGAGCGAGGATTTGCCAGCGCCGCCCGTACCAGTGATGCCGATCACCGGAATTGCTATATTTTTAATAGCATTTTGTGCAGATTCTATAACGGGTAGAGCCACTTTTTGATCAAAATTCTCAATCGCTGAGATAAGCTGCGCCAGCTTGCGCCAAGCTGCTTCCGTGTGGCCTTGAATCTCTTCGATGCGCTTGGGCGCAAAGCCAGCAAGATTCGTGTCGCAGTGCATCACGCATTCGCCGATCATGCCCATCAGCCCCATGCGCTGGCCGTCTTCCGGGCTAAACACCCGCACGCCAGCAGCCGCCAACTCCCGAATTTCTGAGGCCACAATCACGCCCCCGCCGCCGCCAAACACCTTGATATGCTCGCCACCGCGCTCTTTCAAAAGCTGCGCCATGTATTTGAAATACTCCACGTGCCCGCCCTGATAGCTCGACACACAAATACCCTGCACGTCTTCCTGCAAAGCAGTCGTCACCACATCGTCCACCGAGCGGTTGTGCCCCAAATGGATGACCTCGCAGCCAAAGCTTTGCAAGATGCGCCGCATGATGTTGATGCTGGCATCGTGCCCATCAAACAGCGAAGCGGCCGTGACGAAACGCACCTTGTTTTTCGGGCGGTATTCAGACAAGGCTTTGTAGTCGGCGGTCAGTTCAGTCAAGGCAGGCTCCGGCATTTTTGTTAAGTTGACGTTTACGTTAACGTCAATTCTGCATTTTGCCCGATTTTGCCCAATCGAAGCTGACACTCAGGCCAGTAACGAGAATGCCGCCACTGCCAGCGCTGCCGCCAGCAACAGCGCCGAAATCGTCACCCACCGAAGCGCAGCCGCCAAGCTCTGCGCCAATTCATCCCATGCAGTACCAGGCATTTGGCATTCAAAGCCCGCTCGCACCAGCTTAACCATAGCCGCAACAGCAGCCGCCGCGCTAGCAGCCAAGGCAATAGCTGCAACCATACCAAACAGGCGTGGATGCAAATGCGCTGTAGCCAACACGCCCATCAGAGCCACCATCGCCGCTGATGCCAATACGCTGGCCGCCATGATTGCATTGCGCAAGGTCTGCACAGCCAGAATATCACCGCCTGGGCGATCTGCCAAACTCGCTAGCCAATCACGCAGCGATGGCTTCATACCAGCCACTTCTTCGCGGCCCACATACCCACCAGCATGGCAGCTGTAAAAGCCATCACATCGACACCACCCACCAGCAAACTTGCCAGTGCAGGCCCCGGGCAATACCCTGCCAAGCCCCAGCCCGCGCCAAACATCACACCTCCTATGACCAATTTAGCATCAATATCTTGTCGTGTAGGCAAATGAAACTTGTCTTCAAACCATGGCTTGCCCGAGCCATGCGTGTGCTTGGGCGTGATAGCAAAAGCGATCAAAGTCACCATCAGCGCACCGCCCATCACCAGTGCTAGCGAAGGATCCCAATAGCCCGGCGCAGCTTGCCAGGAAATACCTTGCTGCAAACCCATCAGATTGAGAAAACCAATAACTTTCGCAGGCTGTGTCATGCCCGATAGCACCAAGCCAATGGCAAACAGTAAGCCCGCTGCAAAGGAAATCAAGTTTTTTTGCGTCATTTTGTGCTCCAGGCGTTATAAATTAAGCGCGACCAGCTATAAATTGCATAGCAGTCACTGTCACTATTCCTGCACCCATGAAGGAGAGCGTCGCCACCAGCGAACGCGCCGAACGCCGCCCCAAACCACACACGCCATGGCCGCTCGTGCAGCCCGCGCCCACCACCGTACCCACGCCCACGAGCAAGCCCGCTGCGATGAGTAATGACAAAGGCCGCGTCGCCACCGCAGGCGGCGCGAATACCGCAAAAGCTACCGCACCACCCAAGATCAAGCCCAGCAAAAACATCTTGCGCCAAGCGCCCAAGCTGCCTTGATCCAGCTCTTGTGGCGACATCGCCGCAGCCGCAATCCCGCTGATGCCCGCCACGCGCCCAAGCGATGCCAGCAGCAGCCAAGAAGACAGTCCAATCAACACCCCGCCCAGCAAAGCCTGCACGGCAGACCAAAGATCAGCATTCATAATTTTCCTTTAAAACGATCATTTGAATTATATACCCCTGGGGGTATATAATACTAGTCATGAGCCAACTGACTGATCCCGATAAAAAACGCCAAATGATGCAGCGCCTCGCCCGGGTGGAGGGGCAATTGCGCGGCGTGCAAAAGCTCATTGAACAAGAAGAAGATTGCGAAAAAATTGCGCAACAACTCTCTGCCGCGCGCAAGGCGCTCGACAAGTCTTTCTTCCATATGGTGGCCTGCATGCTTGAGCATGGCAATCTGCCGCCTAAAGACATTGCTCACATGCTCGCTAAATTTTCTTGAATACCCATCCATCATGAATCACACACCCTTGCAACTTTTCGACATCGCCTCTAGCACCTACACCTACCTGATTTGGGACAGCACCACTCTTTGCGCCATCATCATCGATCCGGTAGATGCCCAATTGCAGCGCGATCTGGCTGTGATTCAAGAGCGTGGTTTAAAGCTGAAATACATCGTGGAAACGCATGCCCATGCAGACCACATCACCAGCGCTGCGCAGCTCATCGAGCACACCGGCGCACAAGCAGCCACACCCGCAGGCTGCGGCATCAAGCCTTCTGCGATCCAGCTGGAAGATGGCCAAGTGCTGCCATTTGGCAGCGAAAGCCTCAAAGCCCTGCACACGCCCGGCCACACTGGCGGCAGCATGAGCTTCGTTTGGCGTGACCATGTGTTCACTGGCGACACCTTGCTCATTGGTGGCTGCGGACGCACCGACTTTCAATCTGGCAGTGCTGAGGCGATGTACCGAAGCCTCACGCAAGTGCTGTTTGCATTACCGGACCACACCACCGTCTGGCCCGGCCATGATTACAAAGGCCAAACGCATTCCAGCATCGGCCAAGAGCGCAGCACCAATGCGCGTTTGAATACGCAAGACAGGCTGCGCACACAAGCTGAGTTTGTTGCACTCATGGACAGCCTGCAACTGCCGCGGCCCAAGCGGATGGACGAAGCTGTGCCAGCCAACTTGAGCCTCGGGGTGCGACATGACGCCAACGAGCGCCACGCCTCGCTCACACAAGCGCAGCCGCCCAAGCAAGCAGGCTACGCTGGCGATATCTCTCCACAACTTGCCTACCAATGGTGGCAAAGCGGCGAAGCGGTGTTGATCGACATTCGCACACATGCCGAGCGAGCCTGGGTCGGCTTCATTCCTGGCGTGGCAGGCATAGAATTCAAAATTTGGCCGGGTATGGCAATCAACCCGGCCTATGAAGGGCAGTTACAAGAAGTGCTCAAAGAGCAATCTAAAGGTGGCAAAGTCATGCTCCTCTGCCGCTCCGGCATCCGCTCCATCCCTGCCGCGCAACGGGCGCAAGCACTCGGCTTTGAGGCGTACAACATCTTAGAAGGCTTTGAGGGCGATCCGAATGCGCAGGCGCATCGCAACACAGTAGGCGGCTGGCGAGCGCTTGGGCTTCCTTGGGCTCAGAATTGAATGCACTTGCTTGTAAAGATGCTGCTATTTGCTCGCTAGCGCCCGCGCCGCCTCACTCACCAAACCGGGGCCTTTGTAAATCATCCCGGTGTAAATCTGCACAAGGTCTGCACCCGCTTTAATCTTACTTTGCGCATCAACGCCCGAGAGCACGCCACCGACGCCGATGATGGGATAGCTTTTTCCAAGCGCAGCGCGTAGCTGCTTGATCACTGCATTGCTGGCTTGCAACACGGGTGCGCCGCTCAAGCCGCCCATTTCCTCAGCGTGCTTCAAGCCTTGCACGGCTTCGCGAGCGAGCGTGGTGTTGGTGGCGATCACGCCGTCGATCTGGTGTTTTTGCAGGGTCAGCGCGATGACTTTGATTTGGGTTTCGTCGAGATCGGGGGCGATTTTGAGGAAGATCGGTTTTTGTATGCCGTGCTGTTGCGCGAGTTCTGCGCGTCGCTGTGCGATTGCGCCGAGCAGGCCGTCGAGCGCTTCGTCGCTTTGCAGGGCGCGCAGGTTTTTGGTGTTGGGAGAGGAGATGTTGACGGTGATGTAGTCGGCATACGGGTACACGCCTGCGAGGCAGATTAAATAATCATCGACAGCGCGCTCAATCGGAGTGACGGCGTTTTTGCCGATGTTAAGACCCAAGATCATGCTGGGAGATGATTTTTTAAGCGTTTTAGGCACATCCCCGTTGTTAAATATACGTAGTTTGCTATGAAATTGAGAGCGTTTGACGTTCGCGATGAAAGCATCCAAGCCGTCGTTGTTGAAGCCCAAGCGGTTGATTAGCGCCTGTTTTTCGGGGATGCGAAACATACGCGGCTTCGGGTTGCCGCTTTGCCCGAGCGGCGTAACGGTGCCCACTTCCACAAAGCCAAAGCCCATCGCGTTCCAAGCGTCGATGCATTGGGCGTTTTTATCTAAGCCTGCTGCCAGACCGACGCGATTCGGAAAAGTCAGCCCGGCAATCGTCACCGGATCGCTCACGCGCTTTTGCGTGTAGGCGAGCTTGAGGGGCGTGCATTGCGTGGCTGCGAGTGAGTTGATCGTCAGATCATGCGCAGCTTCGGGATCGAGGCCGAATAAAAAAGGGCGAGCGAGCGGGTAGGGAATAAGGGACATGGCGTGAAATAATCGCAGGCTATGACACAAAACGAACTCAAAACCCTTGTAGGCCAGGCCGCTGTGAAATATGTGGTCAAAGGTGAAATTGTAGGCGTGGGCACGGGCTCCACCGTGAACTGCTTTATTGACGCGCTGGCGGCGATCAAATCGGAGATCAAAGGCGCGGTCAGTTCCTCGCTCGCCTCCACGGAGCGGCTCAAGGCGCTGGGCATTCCCGTGTTTGACGCAAATGAAGTGAGCGAGTTGTCGGTCTATATCGACGGTGCAGACGAAATTGATCACGCAGGCTACATGGTCAAAGGTGGTGGCGCAGCGCTCACGCGGGAGAAAATCGTGGCTTCACTGTCCAAGAAATTTGTTTGTATTGCCGATGAAAGCAAGCTGGTGAAGACGCTGGGCGCTTTCCCGCTGCCGGTGGAAGTGATCCCGATGGCGGCCACGCGGATTGCGGCTTTGTTTGCTTTGCAAGGTGGCACAGCGAAATTGCGCTTAAAAGATGGCCAGCCGCTCGTGACAGACAACGGGCAACATATTTTGGATGTGACGGGTTTGCAGATTTCAGACCCGCTCGCCTTTGAAAGCGAAGTAAACCAATGGCCGGGTGTGATCACCGTCGGCGTGTTTGCGCATCAAAAAGCGCAGGTGTGTTTGCTGGGTACGTCTGAAGGCGTAAAAACGCTAGATTTTTAAGCGTTTTAGGCTTGCAGCCGTTATAAAACCTGCGCAGCATGCTATTTTTTTAATAGCATTCCGTTGAGTGAATGTTCACCGTCATACGGCAGGCTCACCACCCTCACCGGACTAAATATGCGCTTGACTCAGTGCAAGTTGAAAAATCTTAGCCGCATCTGCACTCAGTGCATCTTCTGCCAGCATCTTCATCAGCTTGGCACGCTCCACGCATTCAAAACCTAGGACCTCGCCATCTTGGTTGCTTGGCTCAAGCGCGGCAGGGAGGTATGCGGTGTAGTAATGCAGCTCCTCTTGGCGAAGCCCCATGCCTTGATCGGTTGACTCCAAGATATCCAGCACACCGCGATAACAAACCTGCTCCAACTGAGCCAACACCAAGCCTGCTTCTTCAAGAGTTTCACGCTCCAACGCTTGGGCAACCGTCTCGCCATGGCTGACCATCCCACCCGACAAAGTATCCCATCGGCCTGGATCATCCGACTTACTCCACGAGCGCTGCTGTAGCCACTGCCCACGTGCGGATTGCCCCAATAAATGAACGGCTTGGGTGCGAATCCCCAGCAAGCGGGTTGCGCCGCGCTCGATAGCCCCGACGACTTGGCCCTCTGCGTTGCGCACACTGAGCAACTCATTGCGCCAATGAGGGCAAAGCCCGGCCAGCCTCAAAGCCTGAGCGAGTTCTTCAAAAGCGAGATGGGCAGGCCCTTGCAAATGCCAAACTTGGTTGCTGTACAGCAAGCTGACCTCGTTAGAAAACGCCGGCTTGACCGCTGAGAACACATCTGCCGAGACGCTGCCCATCTCCTGCCCGTTGAAACGCAGCGGTAAACGTCTTGGTGCTTCCATCCTCTTATGCTATTGCAAAAATTCAAGAGATATTCTGCGTTGTTACGCGGGTTTTTGGACGATCCCCATCTTGGAGACGCGCCTCGATCTCAGACAAGATCGCGGGCAGATCAGCAACAGTATCCACCCAGTAATCAGGCTGAGCCGCCTGCAAAGCACTCCTCACGAGATCACGGCGCGAGCCCTTTTCTTCGTGGCTCAATGCTTTCCATTGATCCCAAGTCTGGCCATTGTGGTTGCCGCTGGCTATCACAGCCACCGTCCAGCACCCCGCATGCTGACCTTCGAGCAGGCCGGGCGCGGTGTCATCGATTTTTACCACTGCATGCGCTGGCCAGACGTTCAGATTCATCATCGCCTGATACATGCCAAAAGGCGTGGGGCGGCTGACAGGCAGATCATCGGCGCAAACGCATGTCTCAGGCGAGAAGCCCTGCGCCGCAGCCAATGGCGCGAGCTGAGCCATGATCAGGCGCGTGTAGCCCGTGGTAGAGCCGATCTTCAAACCTGAGGCTTTCAAATCCTTCATCAAAAGCGCAACCCCCGGTATCAAATCCGCATGCATCGGTATAGCGGCTGCATTCATGGGGGTGTAAATATCGTGCAAGCGATCCACATCTTCATCGCGCATCGCATACCCGTGCTTGGCTTGCCATTGGCTGTCAATTCGCGGTAATTTGCCAAGCGCCTGGATATGCCGCCACTTGGGCAAACCCATCGGAATACGAGCCTCATCGATACGGATGTCGATGCCCTCTTGTGAGAAAAGCTGCACAAAAGCACCCATCGGCGCAAAACTTCCAAAATCAACCACCGTGCCCGCCCAATCGAACACGACAGCCTTCAAATTCTGAAAATGAGGGAGATTTTGCATTTTGATCACCATGTGTTGAACATATCTTCTGCCATACCAAATGCCGTGCTGGCACCGCACCCACTGCTGACCAGAGCAACCCGCAATTGATCGCTGGGCGCCAGCATCAAACAATCTTGATCAATGCCCGTGGGATACACGCCGATCCATCGCTGGATCACGTCCACTCGGTCAAGGCACAAGGCCTGGCGAAGATGCTCCAAAATCAGGGCATCCACCTCTTCGCTGCTAAATGGCTCTGGGCTGGCATCGCCATGATGAGAATCTCCCACCACCAAACTGCCGTCACTGCTCTGCACAGCAATCAAATGAATGCCGTGGCTCAAACTCAGTGCATCCGTTTGTTGCAAATAGGCTTTCAGCGCTGCGGCTTGCGGCAATTGGGCATAGCCTAAGTAGCGCACCAAACTCAAATCGCTCATCACGGCCGCATCCATCACAAAGCCTTCTGGTGGCCGCACGCGCATCATTTGCAGGCGCGTCAGATGCAAGTTGTAATTTTGTAGCCATGGTTTGGCAACGCCATTGAGATGCGTGCCTGGGCACAAGATCACGCGATCAGCATCGAAATTTTGCGTCGCCGTGCGCACTTGGCCGTCTTTCACCTCCAAGACTTCTTGACCCCAATGAAACGCCACGCCATGCGCTTCTTCGAGCCAAGCCGCCAAGCGCGGGATGGCCGTGCGCGATTCCACGCGAATTTCATACGGGCTGTACATCGCGCCCACAGCCTCCTGGCAGCGCAGCCAAGGCGCTAGCTCTTTGGCCTGAGTCGGTGAATACAGTTGACAGCCATCACCCATCTCTGTTTGCAAAAATGCCTCCAATACAGGCAAGGAAAGCGCATGGCGCGCCAGCATCCACAAGCCTCTATGCTCAATGGCAATACCTGCATCTCGGGCCACTTCCAACCAAATGCCTCGGCTTCGCATGGCGCGCTGCCAAGTGGTGTCTGCCCGCTGCCCAGTGACGGTCACGAAGCCAAAATTGCGGATGGAAGCACCCACGCAGCGGTGATCTTTGTCAATCACCCTCACGCGTAAGCCACGCTTCACAGCCGATAAGGCATGCGCCAAACCGACAATGCCTGCGCCAACAATGGTCAAGTCTGTTGCATTGCTCATTTTCAATCTTCGAATCTAAGTTGTCGTTTGCGGAAATGCTCAGCGTTGTCGCCACACTTGGGTGCGATTTTTTACCACGGATTGAATGCCAGAGAAAACGAGTTGCACCGCTGCTGCAGTGAGAAAGATCATCACAGCCATCGCAGCGGCTGGTGCCACATCGCCCGCATCATCCATGTTCAATACGGCCACGGAGGCCAGCTCAGTCGAAGGCGAATAAAGAAACACCACCGCCGAAACCGTGGTCATGGCATTCACAAACATGTAGGCAGCCACCTCCAACATGGCAGGCAGGCACACCGGAAGATGCACTCGCCAAAGATTCTTCCAGGCACTGACACCCAGAGACTGCGAGACAGCTTCGAATTCTTTGTCGAGCTGCTTGAGGTTAGAGATGAAGGTGATATGCGCCACAGAATAAAAATGAACGACTGTCGAGATCACCAAAATCGCCAATGTGCCATACAGATGGAGAAACTGAAGACCCGGTTGGTTAAAGAACAGGATGTATCCCAAACCGAGGCACAAACCTGGCACAGCCATCGGCAGCATGGCCAGAAAATTCAAGCCTGCGCGACTTTTGGGATGAGCAGGCACTTTCTCTGCCAACCAAGCGCCCAAAAAAGTGACGATCGTGCCCACCAAGGCCACGGCCGCTGCCAACTTCACTGAATTGAAATAGACCGCCCAGCCCGCAGCATGGGTTTGTGCAAAATCATAATTTTTGAGCGTAGGCTCCAAGCGATAAGGCCAATACGTAGCCACTGAAGCAAACATCGCCACGCCAATCACCATCAAAATGGCCAAGGCAATGCTCACGCAAAACAGCGTCAATATGCCGTCGCGCCCGGCCTGTTTGGAAGCCAGATACACCACCGAGCGCGTGCTCAGCATGGCGCGTTGGCGCTTGCTGGCGTAGGATTCCATCAGATAGGCCAGCACCGCAGGTATGAGTAGCACCAAGCTGACCACCGCGCCCATGCCGAAGTTTTGTTGCCCAATCACTTGCTTGTAAATATCCGTCGCTAATACATTGGCTGAACCCCCAATCACCTTGGCCACACCAAAATCTGTGAGTACCAAGATGAACACCACTGTGACGGTCATCATCAAGCCATAGCGCGAACTGGGCAAAATCACGGTGCGAAAGACCCGCCACGGACTGGCGCCCAGCGCCTTGGCCGATTCGATCAACTGGGCATCCATGGTTCGCAAACTGATCAAAAGGATCAGCAGCGCATGCGGAAATGTCCAAAAAATTGAACCCAAAACGATGCCCCGCTCACCATACAAGCTACCCGGAAAAATGCTCTTGAGCAAGCCTTGGTTACCAAACAAATACACCAGGCCAATGGCCATCAACAAAGAAGGTGCTAACAACGGCAAGAGTGCCACACCTTTGAAAAATCGCTTAAAAGGCATGCAGCTCAGGTTGAGCGCATAGGCATACACATAGGCAAGAAAAGTACAAATCACTGCGCTAAGGCCTGCCAGCTTCAAGCTGCGCCATGCAGAATCCATCAAGCTGGGCGTGTTGAACCACAGCACAAAATTGTCAGCGCCAACCCACTGAGCAGAGGAGTTTTCCATGCTGCGCCAAAGTAAGGTGCCCACGGGCAGAACCAAGAAAACTACCGCTCCCAACAACAAAGTGCCCAAAAGGCTGCGAATTCCCCAGGCCTGCTTATCAAAGCGTCGTTCACTCGCAGCGGGGAAGCTCAATGTGTTCATGCAATCTCAGCAACGCTCTACTGAGTCAAAACTCTCAGGTGCTCAGCGGGCAAAACAATGCTGCACGCTTGACCAATATAGTAAGCATCTTCCTGCGTGGATGCAGCGATTCTCTCTGCATTCACCGCCATATCGAGCGAGGGCACTTGAAGGCGCAAGGTTTGCGTTGCACCGGAATACACGATGTCATCAACCACAGCGTTGTATTGGTTGATTCGACCAGAGTTTGAATGCGCGCGAACATACCGATCCACCTGCACGCACTCAGGCCGTATGAATATTTTGAGTGAATCGCTGGACACCAGTGGATTAGCTGCGCCTTGAGGCATCTGAACCCTTCCCTGCCCCACACGAAATGATTGCAAAGCGCTGCCGTCCATGTCTTCTCTCTGCGCAGGCCAAATATTTGTTCGCCCAGTAAAGCGTGCTGCGTGATCGCTCTTGGGTTGCGAATACAGTTCGCGCGGTGTGCCTGATTGTTCGATCTGCCCCTGATTCATCAAAATGATTCGATCCGCCAGCTCCATCGCTTCTTGCTGGTCATGCGTCACCATCACCACAGGCATTTTCAATTCACGCTGAATTCGTTTTAATTCACCGCGTAAATTCTGGCGAACTTGCGCATCCAAAGCAGACAAAGGCTCATCCAATAAAAGCAGGCTTGGATTTGGCGCCAACGCCCGCGCCAAAGCGATGCGCTGTTGCTGCCCGCCCGAGAGCTGGGCTGGGTAGCGCCCAGCCAACGAAGACAGGCCCACAAGATCCAGCATCTCATGCGCGCGCGCCTTCTGATGCGAGCGGCTCATGCCAGACAGGCCATAGGAAATATTGTCCAAAGCCGACAGATTAGGGAATAAGGCATAGGACTGAAAAACGATACCGAAGCGGCGCTGCGCCGCATTCCATGAAGTAATGTCTTTGCCGCAGTAAATCAAACGGCCTGCATCTGGCGATTCAATCCCAGAGATGATCCGAAGCAAGCTGGTTTTGCCGCAACCCGAAGCCCCAAGCAAGCAAACGAATTCTGCCTCTTTGACATGCAAATCAATCGAGCGAAGCACCGATGTGGCGCCAAATGATTTGCAAATCCCCCGCACTTGCAGCAGCATTTCCTCAGCGTCCGTCCGCACAGGCGCATCGCTGCCGCTAAGACTCACAGTACACGACCGATGAATAACAGCACTTGACTGTCGAGATCAATTTTTAACGCCTGAATTCAACGCTTCTCAGCCTTGCCTTCGTAACGCTTGCTCCACTCGGCCAATACACGCTCACGATTGGAAGCGGCCCAATCAAAGTTGTTTTTAATGAGCTGCTTTTCAATATCAGAATCAATGAACTCTAATTTTTCCTGCACACCTGGCAAAGCCACGACTGCAAAATTATTGGCATACAGCTCATTGGCTTTACGAGTCACCGCCCAATCAGCCAAGGCCTTGGCTGCTGCAGGTTTCTTGGTGGTGGCAAGAATGCCCGTAGCTTCCAAGTCCCAACCCAAGCCTTCGCTGGGCAGCACGATATCAATCGGCGCACCATCTTTTTTGGTTTTGTTGGCACGATACTCAAAACTCAAACCCAAAGCAAACTCGCCCGCACCCGCTTGGCGGCATGGCTTACTGCCTGAATGTGAATAAGAACCCACGTTTTGATGCAAGGCATCCATGTAGGCCCAGCCTGCTTGTTCGCCCATCAGTTGCAGCCAAGCAGCCACCATCAGATAGCCCGTTCCCGAACTGGCGGGATGCGGCATGGTGACCTGACCTCGGTACATGGGTTTTGTGAGATCGGCCCAGCTCGTGGGTTTGAGCATGCCTTTTTTAGCGGCCTCCACGGTGTTGAAGCAAATCGCTGAAGACCATACATTCATGCCGACCCAAGTGGGCTGGCTGCGGCTGTCACGCATGTTGGCCTTGATGGCTTGCAAGCCAGCTGGCGCATAAGGCATCAGCATTCTTTCTTTGTCCAGCAACATCAATGAGGTTGCTGCCAAGCCCCAAACGACGTCGGCCTGTGGATTGGCCTTTTCAGCCAGCAGCTTAGCCGTCACGATGCCCGTTGAATCGCGCACGAACTTAAGCTCCACGCTAGGGTTGTCTTTTTCAAAGGCTTCTTTGTAAACCTTGATTTGATCGGTTTCGAGTGCGGTATAAACCAACAATTCAGTTTTTGATTGGCCCATTGCAACCAATGGCAGGCCTAAGCAAACCATCACAGCTAATCGTTTAAAAAATGCGAACATCACATATCTTTCCGTTGATGAAAACAACTGCATCATCAGCTTCGCATGTGACATTCATATGACAAATACAGGAAACCAGCGATATGTCTGACAAGGTTACTGGCTTGGATGATTTGGAGCGACTGATGCTGCGCCGGGGACACGAGCGCTATTCAGGCGAACCGGTTTCACACCTTACGCATGCCATGCAATGCGCAGAAATAGCGCGGCAACTGGATGAAAGCGCTGCATCCATCGCTGCAGCTTTGTTGCATGATGTGGGGCATTTTTTAAGCCATTTGCCTGGCACGCCATCGCAAGAAGGCACCAACGATCATCACGAATACAGAGGTGCGCATGCCTTAAGTGCTTGGTTTCCCAAATCAATCACCGAGCCGATACGCCTTCACGTGAAGGCCAAGCGATATTTGGCAGCTGATGCCGCTTATTTTGCTTTGCTGTCTGAGGATTCCCAGCGAAGCTTGCGTTTGCAAGGCGGCATCATGACGCAAGCCGAGAGAGGGGCTTTCGAGCAGCAAGATTTTCATCAAGAAGCCCTCAAGCTACGCCGCTTTGACGACTCAGCAAAGACCCCTGAGTTTGTGACTTCAACTTGGAAGATTTACTGGGAGATTGCTTTGTCTGCCCGCTTGACCTGATGCGACCAACACTCAGGCTCAAAAGACTCGCCCTTTGGATTTTGAAAGCCAGGTCAATCCATGGCGCGGTGTGTTCCCCGCTTGCGTGTTAACTAGGTACATCTGAAGGCGTAAAAACGCTGAATTTTTAAGCGTTTTTGGCTGATAGCCGTTATAAAACCTGCGCAGTATGCTATTTAATTAATAGCAATTTGAGTCTCCACCCAGTGATGCAGATCAGAAACGAATACCTGCTGGATTGGCCGGTGCAGGTGCAGGAGCTGGTGCAGGAGCGGCAGCAGCAGCAGGGGCTGGTGCTGGAGCAGCCGCCGGCGTGACTCGTGCGACCAACGGCGCGGGCACGGGATTGCGGTAAGTTGCGGGCAACTGAGACACCTTGGGATAACCCGCCACATCGAGGAACTGCGTCCACTCGGTGTCGGAAAAGCCTTTCATTTGCTGGCCACCGACGCTAGCGACCGGCAAATTGGTATCGCCGGTGAGCCGCTTGAGTGCTTCTAGGTCTTCGTTACCTTCAATGGTGCGCTCGGTGAAGGGAATGCCGCGGTTACGCAGCATGTTGCGACCTGCATCGCAGGAGCTGCAATCTTTGCTTGTGTAGAGCGTGACCGGGAAGCGCTGCGCCACACTGCGCAGCTCAAAAGGCAGGCTTGCACCTGCGGCGGTCTCGGCAAACGAGCCTCCGCGCCCGGTGGTGAATTTGGCATTGGCAGAGGGGGGTGGCGGTTGATCAGAAAACGTCACCCGCCCATCGGCTCCAACGATGCGATACAGTTGCTGCGCTGCAACTTGAGAGGAAAAAGAGGCGATAGCCGTTATAAACACTGCGCAGACTGCTACTTTTTTCATAGTGACCTCAAAGTGATCTAGTGGTATCTGATTGAAACCTAAACCTGATAGCCAAGGATAGTATCAGGCCATGCCTTGGTGGCGCAACAGGGCATCCAACTGCGGCGCTCTGCCTCTAAACGCGCAGAAGCTCTCAGCGGCTGACCGACTGCCGCCCACTTCGAGTACTTCGCGGCGATATTTGCGCCCTGTTTCAATTTGTGCTGCTGGCACACCGCCACTGCTCTGGGCAGCTTCTTCAAACGCGGCATACGCATCGGCACTGAGCAATTCCGCCCATTTGTAGCTGTAATAACCCGCTGCATAGCCACCGGAGAACACATGGCCAAAGCTATTGGGGGTGCGCACCTCGCTCGGGCGCGGCAACACGCCGACTTCTTTGTGCGCAGCGCGAGAAATGGTCAGCGGATCAGCCTTCGCGCTGTCCGTTTCCATATGCATCTGCATGTCAAACAGCGAAAATTCAATCTGCCTCACGGTTTGCAAGCCGCTTTGGAAATTCTTCGCGGCGAGCATTTTGTCAAACAGCGCTCGGGGCAAGGGCGCACCGGTGTCGACATGCGCCGTCATGTGCTTCAAGACATCCCATTCCCAGCAAAAATTCTCCATGAACTGGCTGGGCAGCTCCACTGCATCCCACTCCACGCCGCTGATGCCGCTCACATCGCGCTCATTCACCTGCGTGAGCATGTGATGCAAGCCATGGCCAAATTCATGGAAGAGCGTGATCACATCGTCATGCGTGAGCAGCGCGGGTTTGCCATCCACGCCATCGGCGAAATTACACACCAGTTGCGCTACGGGAATTTGCAATTTACCCGTATCAGGTCGCAGCCAGCGAGCACGTACATCGTCCATCCATGCCCCCCCGCGTTTGCCATCTCGCGCGGGCGTGTCGAGGTAAAACTGGGCGATCTTCTCGCCCTTCCGCATTAAGGCGTAAAACTCCACCTTGGCGTTCCACACTGGCGCATCATCGCGCTGAATATCGACTTCAAACAGTGTCTGAATGATATTAAATAGCCCTGCCAACACCTTGGGCGCAGTGAAATACTGCTTCACATCTTGCTCGCTAAAGCTGTATTTCGCCTCTTTCAGCTTCTCGCCGATGTAAGGCCAATCCCAAGCCTGCGGATCGCTCATACCCAATTCTTTAGATGCAAATTCGCGCATCTCCGCCACATCTTTTTCAGCAAACGGCTTGGCACGCTGGGCCAAATCGCGCAAAAAGCTCACCACCTCATCGGGCGAGCTCGCCATCTTCGGCACGAGCGAGACCTCCGCAAAATTCTCATAACCCAGCAGCTTGGCTTCTTCCTGCCTAAGAGCCAACAGCTCGCGCATGATGGGTGTATTGTCAAATTTCCCAGCTTCATACAACTCGCTAGCTCGGGTGTTGTGCGCCATATACATGCGTTTGCGCAACTCGCTGCTTTTCGCATACTGCATCACAGGCAAATAGCAAGGCATTTTCAAACTGAGCTTGTAGCCCTCTTTGCCATCTGCCTGTGCCAATGAGCGAGCTGTAGAAATCACGTCTTCTGGCAATCCATCCAGCTCCTCCAACCCAGCAAAGTATGCAAACGCCTCGGTGGAATCCAGCGTGTTTTCGCTGAATTTTTGGCTGAGCTCAGATAGTTTCGTTTGAATCGCCGCAAACCTCTCCTTCATCGCGCCTTCCAGCTCCGCGCCACCCAGCTTGAAGCTGCGCAGCGCATTCTCATGCGCCTTCTTTTGCTCTTTGTTCAGCGTGGCCACGTCAATCGCCTTGTATTTCGCAAACAAACGCTCATCCGAGCCGAGCGCGGTGTAAAACTCACTAACCTTCGGCAGCGCCTCGTTGTAAGCTGCCCGCAGTTCCGGTGAATCTGCCACCGCATTCAAATGCCCCACCGCGCCCCAAGCGCGTGAGAGCTTTTCTGTCTCCACATCCAGCGTCTTTGAAAGCTGCTTCCAGTCTGCCGGGAAATCTGGCTCAGTGGCCGTATCCAGCGCCGTTTGAGCCTGTGCAATCAGCGTATCCACAGCTTCCGCCACGTGGTTGGGCAGGATCGCAGCAAATTGAGGAAGATCAGAGAAATCGAGGAGAGGATTGGTGTTCATCTGAATAAGATAGAGACCGTGCAGCTAAATTCAACAATAAAAACAATTTCGCCAATAGCTAGCTTCAATCCCGGCCTGTCTTCTTCACCGATTTCATTTTTGGTTTCGCCCGCTTCACAGACCCGCCGCGTGTGACGCGTTCATTACCCAAGACGCGCAGGGTTTTGACTTCTCTGCGGCCAGTGGAGCGGCTGGTTTTGGCGAATTTAACGTCTTTCGGAGCAGGCAGGCGGTCTTCGTCAAAGGCTTTTTCACCCTTGGCCTTATCTGGCAAGGGCCGCCAGAGAACCAGCAGTTTGCCGATGTGCTGGATCGGCGCAGCGCCTAAATCGTCGCAAAGTTTGAGATAAACCGCTTCCCGGGCGGCGCGGTCATCGCCCGTCACGCGGACTTTGATCAAGCCATGGGAATTGAGTGCCAGATTGATTTCTTTTTGCACGCCTTCGGTCAGCCCGTCATTGCCGATGATGACGACAGGAGCGAGGTGGTGCGCGTCGGCGCGGATGGCCTTGCGTTGTTGGATGGTGAGTTCTATTTTTGGCATGATGAGGGCATTCTGAGGCAGCAAAGGCTGACGTGGGACAATTATCCCCCGCGCAGCACATTAAACCCATGAAGATCAAGTCTAAACAAGTCAATAAAGCGTGGTTTAACGACCATATTAACGATCCTTACGTCAAGATGGCGAAAAAGGATGGCTACCGTGCGCGCGCAGCTTACAAGCTCAAGGAAATTGATGAGGTGCTGAAACTCCTCAAGCCCGGCCAAGTCATCGTCGATTTAGGCTCGGCGCCCGGTGCCTGGAGCCAGTATGCGCGGCGCAAGCTGGCTCCGAAAAACGAAAGTATAGGCAAAGGTGGCGGCGCGGCGGTGGGCGAGTTAAATGGCGTGATCATTGCACTTGATATCTTGCCAATGGCGCCGGTTGAAGATGTGCAATTCATCCAAGGCGATTTTTCGACCGATGAAGTGCTGGAGCAGTTGCTCTCAAAAGTAGAGCAGTCTACGCTTATTCCACAAGAGATAGAGCCTGATAATGCTTCAAAAATACGGGATCTGAGAGTGGTCGATGTGGTGATTAGCGACATGGCACCGAATCTGTCTGGCGTGGCATCAAGCGATTCAGCTCGCGTGGCCGAACTGGTGGAATTGGCCATGAATTTCGCTTGCATCACGCTCAAACCCGAAGGCACTTTGGTCGTCAAACTTTTCCATGGCAGCGGCTACAGTCAACTGGTGGAGCTGTTTAAAAAGACATTCAAAGTGGTCAAGCCGATCAAGCCAAAGGCCAGCAGAGACAAGTCTTCCGAGACTTTTTTGGTGGGCATGGGGCTCAAGCCGGGTGCGATGCAAAACAGCCTGACTCGGCCTTGATTTGCCATGAATCCTACGTGGAGCGAGAAAAGGGCGTGACGATTCACAAAAAGTGTACGAAAGCCCTTCTCAATCAAGGTGTTTGAGAATGCGCGAGCTGGCTTGAAAAGCCTAAAATAGAGCCTACCTTATGTCAAACGCAGGTCTGTGTTACCCGCGTTTTTTTGAAATGCTAGCCGCAAGGTTGGCAATGGAGTTTTGTTTTGAACAACAACAACCAATGGTTTTCTAAAATCGCCGTCTGGCTCGTGATTGCGCTGATCTTGTTCACTGTGTTTAAGCAGTTTGAAGGCAGAACCAATCCTTCGGGCCCGCAGGTGCTGTATTCGCAGTTCATTGACGATGTGCAGCGAGGCAAAATCAAGAAGGTAGAAATTCAACGCAATCCCGGCAAGCCATCGGTGATTGCTGTTACACCGAATGATGGCGTGCGCTATTCTTTGGTCGATCCAGGTGATTTCCAGTTGGTCAACGATCTGGTCAAGCATGGCGTGGAATTCAACGCGGCGCAGCCAGAGGAAGGCTCTTTCCTCCTGTCGATTCTGATCAACTGGGCACCCATGTTGCTTTTCATCGGCGTGTGGATTTATTTCATGCGGCAAATGCAAGGCGGCGGTAAGGGTGGTGCGTTCAGCTTTGGTAAATCCAAAGCGCGCATGATGGATGAAAACAACAACACTGTCACGTTTGCTGATGTGGCGGGCTGTGATGAAGCCAAAGAAGAGGTCAAGGAAGTAGTGGACTTTTTGAAAGATCCCGGTCGCTTCCAGAAGCTCGGTGGGCGCATTCCGCGCGGCCTACTGCTAGTTGGCCCTCCCGGTACAGGTAAGACTTTGCTCGCCAAATCGATTGCTGGCGAAGCGAAAGTGCCTTTCTTCTCGATTTCTGGCTCAGACTTCGTGGAAATGTTTGTTGGCGTGGGCGCATCCCGTGTGCGCGACATGTTTGAAAACGCCAAGAAAAATGCGCCTTGCATTATCTTCATTGACGAAATCGATGCTGTGGGTCGCCAGCGCGGTGCGGGCTTGGGCGGTGGCAATGATGAGCGCGAGCAAACGCTGAACCAAATGCTGGTGGAGATGGATGGCTTTGAAACCAATCTCGGCGTGATCGTGGTGGCTGCCACCAACCGCCCCGATATCTTGGATGCTGCGCTCTTGCGCCCCGGCCGTTTTGACCGTCAGGTGTATGTCACGCTGCCCGATATCCGTGGTCGTGAGCAGATTCTGAATGTGCACATGCGCAAAATCCCGATGGGGCAAGACGTGAACCCGAGCGTGATTGCGCGTGGTACTCCTGGCATGAGCGGCGCTGATTTGGCGAACCTGTGCAATGAAGCCGCACTGATGGCTGCTCGTCGCAATGCGCGCGTGGTTGAGATGGTGGACTTTGAGAAAGCAAAAGACAAAATCTTGATGGGCCCAGAGCGCAAGAGCATGATCATGCCCGAGGAAGAGCGCAAAAACACCGCCTATCACGAGTCTGGTCATGCACTGATTGGCCGCTTGCTACCCAAATGCGATCCAGTGCATAAAGTGACGATCATCCCGCGTGGCCGTGCTTTAGGTGTGACGATGAGCCTTCCCGAGAAAGACCGCTACAGCTACGACAAAGAGTTCATGCTGAACCAAATCGCCATGCTGTTTGGTGGCCGCATCGCTGAAGAAGTGTTCATGAACCAGATGACCACGGGCGCATCGAATGACTTTGAGCGCGCTACGGGCATAGCCCGCGACATGGTGACGCGCTACGGCATGACCGAAGCGTTAGGCCCGATGGTCTATGCCGATAACGAAGGCGAAGTCTTCTTAGGCCGCAGCGTGACCAAGACCACCAACATGAGCGAAGTCACGATGCAAAAGGTGGATGCTGAGGTGCGCAAAATCATCGATACGCAATACGCCCTAGCGCGTAAGCTGATCGAAGAAAACCAAGACAAAATGCACGCGATGGCCAAAGCCCTGCTCGAATGGGAAACCATCGACATGACGCACCTGGACGACATCATGGCAGGCCGCACACCGACCGCGCCGAAAGATTGGGTGCCTCGCGGCACCACACCTCCTCTAGGCGGTGGCGATGGCGGCTCTGGTAATGCACCTGTTGCGACGCAACCTGCGCCGACAGCGGCTTGATGCCAAGCTAACACAGCAATGATTTA
This sequence comes from Variovorax sp., assembly GCA_031418715.1. GTDB lineage: Bacteria > Pseudomonadota > Gammaproteobacteria > Burkholderiales > Burkholderiaceae_C > JANMDU01. Next base: position 146,369 of record JANOJL010000031.1, read on the forward strand.
CGGGGCCTCGCAGCCCCGTTTTTCATGGCGCTTTATCATTAAGCATCATGCTTTGGCACACCACCCGTTTTCAAATTGACCTGTCAACACCCAAGATCATGGGTATTGTGAACGTCACGCCGGATTCGTTTTCAGACGGTGGGCAGCATGCAAATGCATCGGTCGCGCTCAAGCACTGCGAGGCGCTGTTAAAAAACGGCGCAGATATTCTGGACATTGGCGGCGAATCTTCGCGCCCCGGCGCACCGCCAGTGTCGCTGGAAGAGGAGCTAGCTCGGGTGATGCCGGTGCTGATAGAAGCGGTGAAGCTGGGTGTGCCAATTTCTGTGGACACTTACAAGCCGCATGTGATGCAAGCCGCGCTCGATGCAGGGGCGGACATCATCAACGACATTTGGGGCTTTCGGCAAAACGGCGCAAAAGAAGTGGTGATGCAGCATGGCAGTTGCGGCTTGGTGATGATGCACATGCACCGTGATCCGCTGACAATGCAGCTGCAGCCGATGCTTGAAGCGCAAGATGTTGTGCAGCGCGTGAAGAACGATTTGCTATTATTTACAGAGCATCTTTCGCAGTATTTACAACGGCCAAGTGCCGATTTCTCTCAAAAAAACGCCCCTGATACAAGTTTGCAACAGCGCTTGTTGATCGACCCAGGCATTGGCTTTGGAAAAACTGTATCGCAAAATTTTGCGCTGCTGGCTCGGCAGCGTGAATTGCTGGAGCTGGGTTTTCCGCTGCTCGCAGGTTGGTCGCGCAAATCATCGCTCGGCGCAGTGACGGGGCTGGATCAAGCCAGCGAGCGTTTGATTCCCAGCGTTGCAGCAGCGCTGTTGGCAGTGGAGCGCGGCGCGAGTGTGCTGCGTGTGCACGATGTGCGCGAGACGATGCTTGCTTTGAAGGTGTGGCTGGCAGCTCCCTCATCAGAAGATAAATGATACTCTTTTAGCTATTATTTTGATAGCAAACTATGAAGATAATACAAGCGGTGGTCTCAAATCCAAGTGCAACATCGCCAGTTTGATGGATGGTGCCGGTTTGACCTTCAAGTTTAGCCAGCCACTGCCCATAAACTTCCAACTGCGTGCTCCAGCCTAGCGTCTTGCGCGGTCTGCCGTTGATCTGATCTGCAATTTCATCTAGCTGCTCTTGGCCATCTCCATGCCCCTGTCATACGTCAATGTCTTGCGCATCGGCTGAGCTACTGAGTTGAGCTTGTCTGTAAAGGCTTGCAGCACGTTGGCAGCAATAGCTGGCTGGGGGTGAGGCAGTTTGACAAGCATCAACAGCCGACTGGTTCGCTCGACCAGCGTGCCCACGCGGTTCTTCAACTGCCCCCTGCGTTCATGCCCACTGCCATAGCGCTTGAATTTGCTATCGTTCGTACTGAGACAAAGGTTTGTGGCTCATGGGCTCTCCAGTAGATTAGCAGATCAAAAGAGGGAGCTTTGATGCCATCTATCTTTGCCCCTCCTTTTGCTCTTGTGCAACTCGTACTGGAATGCAAGCGCTCATAAATCCTAGAAATCCAAGGTAAATATAAGCGATGCATAGTGTCATATCATGCAGACTTGCGCATGTTCGCAGTCATTAAATCTCAGGCGTTTTAAATAAAAACTCATGGCAAGAATAGTAGTTTTAGAAGACGATACGGCCACCCGTAAACTGATCACCGCTTTGCTGAAAAAGGCAGGCCATGAAGTGACCGATGTGGACAATGGCGCGGAGGGTTTGCTCACCGTGCTGGCGGAGCTGCCTGACTTGGTTGTCAGCGATGTGGAGATGCCCAAAATCAACGGCTTTGAAGTGCTCAGCGATATGCGTAGCACCCCTGAGACAGCGCTCACACCCGTTATCTTGCTCACCGCTAGTGCAAGCCCTCAAGACATGCAGCGCGCCTTGAGCCAGGGTGCCAATGATTACCTCACCAAGCCTTTTGACCCAGACAAGCTGATGGCTGCCATCAATCGCCAGCTAGAAATTTTGGCGGGGCAGTTAGGCCGTGATGCTCAGCGCTTGGGTGCAGGTTTTGAAAAAACTGCGCCTGCAGATTTGGCACTGCTGTCTGCAACCAACGCAGATCGAACCCCATCCCGCTCTGCGACACTGGAAGATATATCACCCACTGAGGCGATGGCGCTCGACCCCTATTTTGAGCAATCTCTGAGCGAAAAGGCCGCTAAGTTGCCGCGACAACAACTGGGCTCTGCTTGGGCGGTGAGTATGCAAGTGCACAACGCGCAAGCACTGCGCGATGCCATGCCTCTGAAGGCTTGGCGCGCGTTGCTGCGCCAATTGTTTCTCCCGATCAGCAAAGACACGGCGCTGCGTAATGCCGAGTATGTGGATTTGGACGAGGCGCGCTTGACACTGTATTTCTTGGATCAACCCAAAGACGGCGCAATGGGCTATGTGCGCGCAGCGCAAGCGGTGCAATCCATGTTGCGCTCAGGCCTACACAGTAAAGCTTGGCTGGCGACAGAGTTTCCTGAGATCAAGCTGCCGTTGCTGCGCGTACTCACCAGCCTGCATTTCGGGCCGATTGATGTCGTTCGTATGCCGCTGGCTCATGGCGGCGAGCGCGACACCGTGGTGGGCCTCACAGCAGACTTCATTCAAAGTGTGCGAGAAGGCGAGCCGCGCGTGCTTTGGCGCGTCTTAGGCACGGCCGCAGCTGTGGCTGCGTCGCACAGCACCTATCGCTTAGGCACGCAAACTGAGATCAGTGCGGGCAGCCAAGAGCTGAAGGTGCATGCGCTGCAAGGCATGAACCCAGCATGGGCGCAGGGCGAGCCGCTAGCCGATGCAGCTTGGATTTAAATTCAAAGTTGCTGCGTGACCTGCAGTCGCGTGAAGTCACTTGCAGCGAATCAAGTGTCCAAGGCGAGCTGCTGTGGTCTGACCGTTCTTTTGCACACATTGCCCAGCCAACCAAATGCCTAATTAGCCGCTGACGCTTGCAGCAAGCGCTTTCCGCCTGCGGACAAATTGTGCACGATGTGATCTTGCTTACCGCGCTCTCAAGTCGCGCCGTGGCAAAGCATTGCCAGATACTACGTAGGGTTTAGAGTCTGTTTGATTGACGAGAAAGTATGGGATGATCCGACTCTGAGGGATCAGGATTGCTATCATATTTATAGCAAAATACCTATATTTGAGATAGAAAATCAACCAAGTTAGTTATAAATTATTAAGATTGCTCCATGGAAAATCATCAGACTAGTACAAAAGATATAGATATTCAAGAAGGACATCCTCAGCCCGTTAGATCGAAGGCTATTGACTTGGATGAAACTCTGATCTGGGCTAAACCACCGAAGCAACGCTTTGAATCGCATAAGCAAATGCTCTCGGATGCTCTGGCTAAAGTCTTTGGCGATCTTGATGCCAGCACGGTGGATAATTTATTGCCGAAGCTGTCATGGCTTGAGCTGGCCGGCGGCGATTTTTTGGTGCGGCAGGGCGACAGCGACACCAGCTTGTATTTTTTGATCAGTGGGCGTCTGCGTGCGCTTCACACCAACTCTAGCGATAAGCAAGAAATTTGGGGTGACGTGTTGCAGGGAGAAACCGTGGGTGAGATGGCGTTTTTCACGCAACAATTGCGCACGGCTGATGTCATTGCACTGCGTGATAGCGTGTTGGTCAAATTTACTCTAGAGGCCTTTAAATCTGTGCTGCAAGACCATCCCCTGGTCTCGATGAACATGACGCGGCTGATCATTGAGCGAAACCAAAAAAAGATTCGCCCGCGTTCGGATCTGCTGTCGGCGCGACTGTTCTCTATCGTTGCTATCACTGAAAGCGTAAATCTGCATACTTTTGCCAAGAGCCTGTGTCGGCATCTTGCGGATCACGGAACGGTGGTTTTAATCAGTTCGACATCGGTGGGGCAGCACCTAGGCGATGCTGATATTGCCCAAGCCATGCTGAGTGATGCTGAGCGCTCCCGCAAACTCTCTCATCACTTGGAACTGCTTGAATCGGAATACGATTACGTGGTAGTAGTGGCCGATCGCGAAGTCTCTGAGTGGTCGAGGCGTTGCATGCGCCATAGCGATGAGATTTTGCTCGTAGCAGATGCACAAGAAAGCTGCCAACTCAGCGCCATCGAAAGCAACTTTGCAGATTTGATCAGCCAAGAAAATATAAAAAATTGGATGACAACGAGATCAACGCTGATTTTGCTTCAACCTCAAGACAAACGCATCCCCAGCCAGACGAAGGCTTGGTTTAAAGAGCGTGATGTTCAGCGGCATTTCCATTTGCGTGTCGAGAACGAGGCCGATTGGAAGCGCGTCTCGCGCACCTTGGTCGGTAAGAGCGTTGGTTTGGTGCTGTCTGGTGGTGGGGCGCGTGGCTTTGCGCATTTGGGAGTGATGCGAGCGCTTGAAGAGGCGGGGATTGGCTATGACTGCGCGGGTGGCACCAGTATTGGGGCTGTGATGGCGGCTTTGGCAGCGATGGATCTGCCGGTGAAGGAAGTGATCGCTCAAGCGAGAGTCACCTTTCAGCAGAACCCGACACGTGACATCAATTTTCTTCCCGTGCTCAGCTTAATCGGTGGTCAACGGATGCGCAAACTGATTGATCAATCCATCGTGAACTGTGTGGGCCACTCCATAGATATCGAAGATCTGTGGAAACCTTATTTTTGTATCACGAGCAATTATTCTTACGCCAAAGAAACGACTTGGAGGCGTGGCTCGCTAACGAAAACACTCTGTGCATCTGTGGCGATACCGGGCGCATTGCCCCCAGTCATGATGGATGGTGATCTACACATCGATGGCGGCACTTTTAATAATTTGCCAGTTGATGTGATGCGCCAACAAGGCGCGCTAAGCATCATGGGTGTTGATCTGATGCGAGAGCGTGCACAAAAGTATGAATTAGATGAATTACCTAGCCCGATACGCTTGGCCTATGACCACATTCGTGGAAATAAAAATAAATTGCCTAGCATGGGCACGCTTTTACTCAATGCCAGCTTAATGGGCAGTTACGCCCGGCAGCGCGAATCACGGCTAGATGTGGATGTTTTATTCACGCCGCCTGCACATCGATTTGGCATGCTTGATTGGAAACAGATGGATCGTATGGTTCAGCTCGGTTATGAGCATGCCTGTGAGGTGTTAGCCAGCAATCATTCCAATTTTTCGTAAAGTGTTGCGGCTGAGGCAAACCGCACCAAGCGTCCAGGTCGTGCTGGCGTGATTTCGCCATTGCGTTGCACGCATTGTCCGGCCACCCAAGTGCCTAAATAGCCGCTCACGCCTTGCAACAAGCGCTTGCCGCCAGCGGGCAGATCGCGCACGATGTGGGGCTTGTGTAGTTGCAACGTGGCCGGGTCAATCAAGTTGAAATCGGCACGCAATCCTACGCGAATGAAGCCACGGTCTTTCAAGCCGAGATAGGCGGCATTGCGGCCGGAGAGCAGGTTCACGGCTTGCGGCAAACTCATTTGCCCCCCCGTAGCGCCCTTGTCCGCCCAATGCGCGAGCATGAAACTGGAAAACGACGCATCGCAGATCGTACCAACGTGTGCGCCTGCATCAGACAAACCCATGAGTGCACGCGGGTGTTGCAGCATCTGGCCGACCACATCAAGATTACCTTCGTTGTAGTTGAAGATCGGAAAATAAAGCAGACTCTTGCCATCGCCCTGCGCAAGAAAATCGTAAATGGCCAAGAGTGGCGAGATTCCTTGCATTTTGGCGCGAAGCAGCATGGAGTCTTGCAAAGTGGGCGCGTAGTTTGGTGAATCCGTGAGCGGAAACATGCGGGCGGCGATCATGTCGATCCGCGCCAGCAGCATATCCACGAGCGGCGGTACGCTGGAACCATCGCCAGCGAGGCGCTCTGATTTTTCGCTTAGCAAACGCTCTCTTCGTGCAGGTTCTCGCAGCGCGGCGGCTTGGGCTGGTAGCGGCAAATGCGCGATTTCTTTGTAGAGTGGGAAACCCATGAGTGGGTGAAACGTCGTCTCCAATCCGGTGATCACGCCGATACCGCGCGCTGCGGTTTGCAAATACATTGGCAGGCCATCGGCGGCGCATTGCTCTACGGCCTGCGCCAGCCATTGCCATTGAATGCCACCGGGGTCGCGCTGCAGCCAGGTCATGGAAAGCGGCCTGCCACTGCTTTGCGCCATCTGCTTGACGATCTCAAACTCTTGGGTAAACCGCGCCTTGGTGGCTTCGTCTTCAAAGCTCGCGCCCGGGTCGGCTCGCAGCACATCAAAATCATTGACCAACTGCACCACGCCGTGCTGCAAGCCTTGGAAGGCTTTTGCAAGCATATTAAGCTCCATCGCAGTGGCTTCCGAAGCAGGTGTGAACTGGCCGCGCGAGGTGCGGTGGTTGTCGCTGCGGCCCGTGGAAAAGCCGGCTGCACCTGCTTGCAAGGCAGCTTTGAGGGCGGCTTGCATCGCGGCGCAATCTTCGGGGGTTGCCGCCTCTTGCGCGAGTGCGCGCTCGCCCATGATGCTCATGCGCAGCGGGTCATGCGGCACGAGGCAGGCGAAATCCAAGCTGTGGGGTATCGCATCGAGCGCGGCCATGTAGCTCTCGAAATCCGTCCAGTTGAACTTCACGCCTTCTGCGAGCGCAGCGCCAGGAATGTCTTCCACGCCTTCCATGAGTTGGATCAGGCGCTGCTGTTGTTCATGCGTATTTTGCGAGAGCGGCGCAAAGCCTACGCCGCAATTGCCCAGGAGCACGGTGGTGGCGCCATGTTGGATGCTGGGCGAGAAGGTTTCATCCCAACTGGCTTGGCCGTCGTAATGGGTATGGATGTCGATGAAACCGGGTGTGAGCCAAGCGCCGTTGGCTTGGATCGTTTCTTTTGCTGATTGCGTGATATGGCCGATCTCTGCGATCTTGCCGTTTTCAATGGCAACGTCTGCGTTGAACGCAGGTGCGCCACTGCCGTCGATCACTGTGGCGTTTTTGATGAGGAGGTCGCGCATGGGTATATTCCTTGGGTACTATAAATTTGATAGCATGTTGCGCAGTTTATATAACGGGAGAAGGCTGATTTCGCTTAAATTATGGGTGTTATTTGGCTACAGCTTTGCTGAATCGCGGCCAGTTGGCTGCTTTGAAAATCTTCGCGCGTAATGGTCACTATTTCCAAGCATGGAGCGCCAATAGAAATAGACTTCACGCAGAACGCCTGTCCTGAGAGCGCCAAAAATAAGCACAGGACAAACCACTGACAATATGCCAAATTCCCCACAGCCCCGCCACCGTCACCATGCCAAAGTCGTTGCCAAATTGCAAAGCAATGATGCCAAGTGCGAGCCCAGAATTTTGCATACCGCCTTCAATCATGATCGAGCGTCGATCCGGCACGCTTACGCCAAAAGCTTTGGAAGTGAGCCAGCCCAGAGCTAGGCCGCTCGCGTTATGTGCAATCACCAAAGCCAGCGTCGGCAGCAAAGCCAGCGTCAAGTTGCTGCGCTCCTTGAGCAAGCCCAGAATGATGAAAGCAAAGAGCGCCACCAGTGAGAAATTAGCCAGTGGCTTGGTGAGCTTGGCGGCAAGCTGAGGCAGCTTGTAGGCCACGGCCATGCCTAAAAACATGGGAATCGCCAGCATCACCAGCAGGCTCAGCCAGATGCCGCTCGGATCAATCGCCAAGCTGCGCATCCAACTCGCCGTCACGGGATTGTTGCTCACCATCCAAGCAAAGTTAAACGGTGTGGCTACGAGTGCGATCAGCGCAGCCACAGCAGAAATACTCACCGAGAGCGCCGTATTTCCCCGTCCGAAATGTGTGATCACGTTCGACAAACTGCCGCCTGGGCAGGCTGCCACCAACATCATTGCTGCTTCCACATTGGGTGGTAAATCCAGCGCCAAAGTGGCAAGCCAAGTGCCCACAGGCAGCAAAATAAATTGCGGGATCAACCCCGCGATCACCGCTTTCGGGCTTTGCGCCACGCGCTTGAAGTCTTCGAGCTTCAATTCCAGTGCGATGGAAAACACCATCGTCGCCAGCACCAAACTCAAGGCAATTTGTTGTGCATTCATACTCATCTCCAGCCCTTCACTTTACTGGCCTCTTCCCCAGTAAAATCAAGGGTTTACGCCAGCTTTGGCGCGCTTTTGACACACAGCATGCTCACCTTCCAACAAATCATCCTCACCTTGCAAGCCTACTGGGACAAGCAAGGCTGCGCACTGCTTCAGCCCTACGACATGGAAGTCGGCGCAGGCACCTCGCACACGGCCACATTTTTAAGAGCACTGGGCCCTGAGCCTTGGAAAGCCGCTTACGTGCAGCCCAGCCGCCGCCCCAAAGATGGCCGCTATGGCGAGAATCCGAATCGTTTGCAGCACTACTATCAATACCAGGTTGTCTTGAAGCCCGCGCCGAACAACATCTTGGAGCTGTATCTGGGTAGCTTAGAGGCGCTCGGCTTTGACCTGAAGAAAAATGACATCCGCTTCGTAGAAGACGATTGGGAAAACCCAACGCTTGGCGCTTGGGGCTTGGGCTGGGAGGTGTGGCTCAACGGCATGGAAGTCACGCAGTTCACCTACTTTCAGCAAGTGGGCGGCATCGATTGCAAACCGATCACCGGCGAGATCACCTATGGCTTAGAGCGCTTGGCCATGTATTTGCAGGGCGTGGACAACGTCTACAACCTCAAGTGGACGGAGACGATGAGCTATGGCGACGTTTACAAACAAAACGAAGTCGAGCAATCCACCTACAACTTTGAGCACAGCGATGCAGACTTTTTGTTCACAGCCTTCAACGCTCACGAAAAGCAAGCCAAATACCTGACCGAGCAAAAACTCGCTTTGCCTGCCTATGAGCAAGTGCTCAAAGCCGCGCACAGCTTCAACCTGCTCGACGCACGCGGCGCGATCAGCGTCACCGAACGCGCCGCCTACATCGGCCGCATCCGCAATCTTGCCCGCAGCGTGGCGCAGAGTTACTACGAATCCCGCGAACGCCTGGGCTTCCCCATGGCACCGCGCGAGTGGGTCGCACAGATGGAAAAGAAGGCTGCTTGAGAACCGTTATGACTAATAAGAACCTTCTCGTTGAATTGTTCGTTGAAGAACTGCCACCCAAAGCTTTGAAGAAGCTCGGGGATGCCTTTGCATTGGTGTTGTTTGATCAACTCAAAGCGCAGGGCTTGGCGACTGTTGAGTCGAAGCTCACGAGCTTTGCCTCGCCTCGTCGCTTGGCGGCGCATGTCAGCTATGTGGCAAGCCAAGCTGCGGATAAAGCGATCTCGCAAAAGCTGATGCCAGTTGCTGTCGGCTTAGATGCTGCGGGCGGCGCGACCCCTGCTTTGCTGAAAAAACTGCAAGGCCTCGGTGTTGGTGCGAGCGATGTTGCAAGCGCTGTCGCAGGGCTCAAGCGAGCGATGGATGGCAAGGCTGAGGCGCTGTATCACGAGAGCACGGCCAAGGGCGCGACGTTGCCGGAAGGCTTGCAAAAAGCATTGACCGAGGCGATTGTCAAGCTGCCTATTCCGAAGGTGATGAGCTATCAACTTGAATCGGGCTGCGAGCTGCCGGGCTGGAGCTCGGTGAGCTTTGTGCGGCCTGCGCATGGGCTGCTAGCTCTGCATGGCGAGACGATCGTGCCAGTGACGGCGCTGGGTTTGAAGAGCGGCAACACAACGTACGGGCATCGCTTTGAAGCGCCTGTCTCGCCTGTGGTGATTGCGCATGCGGATGCATATGCGCAGACGCTTGAAAAAGACGGTGCGGTGATTGCGAGCTTTGAGGCGCGTAAGGCGGAGATTGCCAAGCAGTTGCAGGCTGCTGCTGCGAAGGTGGGCGGCAACGTAAAACCTATTGACGATGAAGCGCTTCTCGATGAAGTAACAGCTTTGGTCGAGCGCCCGAATGTGCTGATCTGCGAGTTTGAAAAGCAATTTCTCGATGTGCCGCAGGAATGCTTGATTCTCACGATGAAGGCGAATCAAAAGTATTTCCCACTGCTCGATAGCGCAGGCAAGTTGACGAATAAATTCCTCGTGGTGAGCAATATTTCGCCCGACGATGCCAGCGCAGTGATTCAAGGCAACGAGCGCGTCGTGCGCCCGCGCTTGGCCGATGCGAAATTCTTCTTCGATCAAGACCGCAAGAAAACGCTTGAATCGCGCATTCCGCAATTGGCCAAAGTGGTTTATCACAACAAGCTCGGCTCGCAAGGCGAGCGCGTGGAGCGCGTGAGAGCGATTGCCAAAGCGATTGGCCAGCAGCTGGGTGGCGATCTGCTCGCTAAGCAGGCTGACCGCGCCGCTCTGCTTGCCAAAGCTGATTTGCTCACCGACATGGTGGGCGAATTCCCCGAGCTGCAAGGCATCATGGGTGGTTACTACGCGCTGAACGATAAAGAAACGCCCGAAGTGGCCGCCGCGATTGAAGACCATTACAAGCCACGATTTGCGGGCGATGAACTGCCACGTAATCAGGTGGGTGTGGTTGTTGCTTTGGCGGACAAGCTGGAAACCTTGGTGGGCATGTTTGGCATTGGCAACTTGCCCACGGGGGATAAAGACCCGTTTGCGTTGCGCCGGCATGCGCTGGGGGTGATTCGGATGCTCGTGGAGCGTGCTTCGAATCAAGCGCTTGATTCGCTTCTGAAGATTGCTTTTGGGAGCTTCGAGCATGCTGCGATCAGCAAGGAGCTCTCAGAGCAGAACAAAACTGCCGGGGCGGTTGCGTTCTTTGCTCCCGAAACTCCCGAGCTGGTGGCGAACTTCATCCTTGACCGCTTCGCCGGCAGCCTGCGCGAGCAAGGCTACAGCGCTCAAGAAGTCGATGCCGTGATCAGCTTGCGCCCGCAGAAACTAGCAGAAGTCGCGCAGCGCCTCGCCGCCGTGCGCGCCTTCGCGCAACTGCCCGAAGCGCCCGCTCTCGCCGCTGCCAACAAGCGCGTGGGCAACATCCTCAAAAAGGTTGAAGGCGCAGTTGAAGCCAAGATTAACCTCGCTTTGCTCCAACCTGGCGAAGAGCAAGCGCTCGCAGATGCTCTCAAAATAGTAGCTTCTCGTGCAGATTCCGCATGGGCGAACGGCCAATTTGAAGAAAATTTAAAGGCGTTGGCAGCGCTCAAAGATCCCGTCGATGCCTTCTTCGACAAAGTCATGGTCAACCACGATGACCCCGCCATCCGCGCCAACCGCTTAGGCCTCTTGGCGAGCTTGCACCAAGCCATGAACCGCGTGGCGGATCTGTCTAAGCTGGCTGCTTGACCAGCGAGTCAATTATTGACAAGATCAACGCATGCCAACCCAACAATGGATTAATCAGTTCACGCTTGGCTTTCATCGCCTGGCGCTTGTTCGATTGCGCGAACAACCGCATCTGGTTGAGCACGCCTTGCAAACATTGGATCGTTGGGAAGCACAGGGTGCTCAAGCGGGTAGCCAAATCTATCGTGATGAATGGCGGCAATTACTTCGCAGTGGTGTGTCGGCAATAGAGAAGCAGGTCTGCAACGAATCTGAGCATGCAACAACGCTACGCAGCGTGTCGCCTCTGGGATTTGTCATGTCTGAGCAGGAGCGCATTCAAATACGCCAATCTGTGGTGATGCATTGAAGCTATCTCAACTCATCCACGTCCTTCGCGCTGCCTCGGAGATCTCTGGCGAAAAGAGTTTTGTTTTGGTAGGCAGCCAAGCTGTGCTGCTGGCATTGCCAGCACCGGATGGGCGATTAACCTTGTCTGACGAGATTGATTTGTATCCTTCAATGGCTCCTGAGAAATCCGATTTAATCGATGGTGTCATTGGAGCGCTGTCCATGTTCCATGACACGCATGGCTACCACGCAGATGGCGTTAGCCCTGAAACTGCCGTGATGCCCGCAGACTGGATGGATAGAGCGCGACTTCACTACTTTGGTGATATCACCGCCATCTGCCCTGACTTAACGGATTTGTGCGTTGGAAAAGTGGCTGCAGGTCGTGACAAGGATGCAGAATTTTTACGTATCTTATTGGCCGAGCATCATGTAGATTTAGCAGTATTGGTCGAGCGAATTGAGTCTCTCGATGCCAGCAAACACCCTGTAAATCACATGACTCAATGGGCTAAACGCCGCGCCCAAGAAGCAGGCCTCGTATGAAACTCCTTATCCTCGACCGCGATGGCACGATCAATCAAGATCGGGATGATTATGTGAAATCGGTGGATGAATGGCAGCCGTTGCCTGGCGCATTGGAGGCGATGGCGAGGCTGAATCAAGCGGGGTGGACTTTGGTGGTGGCCACCAATCAATCGGGGCTGGGGCGCGGGCTGTTCAATGCCACGGCGCTGAACGCGATGCATGCCAAGATGCACAAGCTGTTGGCGGCTGTGGGCGGCAAGGTGGATGCGGTGTTTTATTGTCCGCATAAGCCGCAAGAGGTTTGCACTTGTCGCAAACCCGAGCCAGGTCTATTTTTAGAAATTCTTTCGCGCTATGGACTGGATACCGCTATCGCGACAGTTCACACCGCAGGTGATACGCTGCGCGATCTACAGGCAGGCGCAGCGGTGGGTTGCATCCCGCATTTGCTGCTCACAGGAAAATCACACGTTTTGCGCGGCACGCTCCCTGCGCAGCAAGCGCCGATCAATTTCCCGCAAGGCACGCTCGTGCATGAAGATTTGACCGCATTGGCAGAGCATCTGATCATCACTTATCCCTGAATACCCTCTCTATCTATGGCCTACACGCTCGCTTTTATTCGCTCCACGCTGCACATGCTCTGGATGACGCTCACGGTGATTCCTTGGGGCACAGCCGTGGTGATTTCTTCCCTATTTCTGAGCCCATCGCGCGTTTACTGGATGTGCGCGGGCTGGCTCAAGTGTGCGATGTGGGGGTTGAAGGTGATTTGCGGCGTGCATTGGAAAGTGCACGGGATGGAGAATTTACCGCAAGGAGAAAACGATGGCGCGGTGTTGCTCTGCAAACACCAATCCACGATGGAGACGTTTTTGATGCCTTGCATCATGCCGCATCCGCTGGCATATGTGTTCAAGCGCGAGCTTTTGTGGGTGCCGTTTTTCGGTTGGGCGATGGCGCGGATGGACATGATTCATATTGATCGCAGCAAGCGCTCGGAAGCATTTAACAAAGTGGTGGCGCAGGGCAAGCGGGTGATGAGTCTAGGGGTGTGGGTGATCATGTTCCCCGAGGGGACGCGAATTCCGCGCGGCCAAAAAGGCAACTATAAAACGGGCGGCACGCGCTTGGCCTGCGAGACAGGCCGACCCGTGGTGCCGATCGCTGTGAACTGCGCCAAGCATTGGCCGCGCAAGGGGTTTGTTAAAACGCCGGGCGTGATTGATGTGGTGATTGGCCCGCAAATCAGCAGCATCGGGCGTGAGCCTGAGGAGATGATGCGTGAGGTCGAAAGCTGGATTGAAGCCAAGACGCGTCAGCTTGATCCGCAGGCTTATCCCACATAGTCTATAAATAATTTGATACTTGTGTTTGTACCTTCAATCCAAAACGTTTCTTTGCCCAACAATACAATGCGACCGCAAGACCAGCGATAACACAGGCGTAAGCGAAGACAAAAAACGCAAACTTAATTGCTGCAAAACTGGAATAGAGGAGCGCCAAGTAAGAACTGAAATTGAGCGGATTCAGTAGCATCAGATAAGAAAGCACGTTTTCAAGGGCATCAGACAAAGGTGCAATGGTCGATAAAAGCGCGGCCATCAATGCGAAGCGATGCCATTTCACTTTCGAAGGGATTAACTTTGCAACGAACAGTAATGCAAAAAAATGCAGCAACAGCACTGAAACAATAAATATAAAATCAATATGCTGCGTTTGCACATAATTTGCTAGCGTTCCTTTGGAAATCAAAACTGCGTACCAAGCCTTTAATTTCAGGTGATCAAACGACAATTGCGCTTCATAATAAGGAACAGGAAACATCGAGCTGATGTAGCTGGCATTCAGCCATTCGCTAGCAGCAAGATTAAATGTGAAGGCCAATAAAACAAAGATGGCTAACTTAAGGACGGATAACTTAGAGACGATGTTTGATAGGCTGTTAAGCATGATATTTAATACGGTGATGATCACACTGCAAATATTAACGATCCATCGTATTCAGATGATTTCAGCTTCGTAAATTTTGATGTCGTTCATGTAAAGCACACGCGCATAAGACCGACTAATCAAGCCAGACGGCTACTCATGAGGGTTGAAGGTCGAGCTCGGTCGTTTTCCCGAGACAGTATGCCCTCTCACCTCGATCTGGCCACCTACCTTGCAAAGCGCACTGAGGTTGCCTTCGAGCAGTTTGCGCCGAGGCGTCTTTTTTCCTGCGTTCCTACGCGTGCCTACTGTCCTGTATGAGACGAGAAACCCACCTTTGACGAAATCGGCTGTGTCAACGCCTGGCGCAGCATGTGTGTCGTTCATATTTCAAATGCTCAGCTCGCTCCGGCTGGATTCGAGCAGCTATGGCTTTCGGTTCAAGGCAGTTTGGTCGGTCGCGATATGTGTTGCAGCCTATGCGTTACTTGCCGCAAAAGAAATGAATCGCTTCGCGCCAAAATCGTCAGGGCGGTGGCCGCTGAGCCGTGGTCTGTCGCCCTTCTTGAAGATCGGTGTGCGAAATAGGTGGCAGCTTGCCTGAATGCTGAACTGCGCCGATCAAAGGCCATGGCGCATAAACCAACAAGTACCAAAAAACTCAAAACCGCTTCAATGCAGAGCGAGCCTCCTCGACCACAGCGCGGTGCGAGCAGCCTTCCAGATGATCGTTCACCACGCCCATGGATTGCATCAGTGCATACATCGTGGTTGGGCCAACGAAGTTGAAACCCATCTTTCTCAGCGTTTTGCTGAGAAGCTGAGATTGCTCAGTTTGCCCAAGCGTCACAGCAACTTCTGGCGTGATTTTCAAAGGTCGTTGTTTTGCAGTAGGCTCGTGTGACCAAATCAGCTTGGCCAATGCGCCAGTGCCTTGAGCATCGATCAAGTTACAGACGAGTTTTGCATTGTTGATCGCTGATTCAATCTTACCGCGATGACGAATGATGCCCGCATCGAGCACCAAGCGATCCACATCTTTCTGAGCGAAACGCGCGACTTTCTCAAAGTCAAAGCCTTTGAAGACTTCGCGGAAGCGATCACGTTTGCGCAATACCGTGATCCAGCTCAAGCCCGCTTGAAAGCCTTCGAGCGTGATTTTTTCAAACAGCCTTCGCTCATCCACCACGGGCATGCCCCATTCATGGTCGTGGTAATGAATGTAGTCTGCAAAAGCCTCGCCCTGGCCGCACCATGAGCAGCGGTGTTTGCCGTCGGAATGTTTGATGAGAGAGAGTGCCATGTCGGTGAGTTTACGCAGATTTTCTGCGGATGAATTTGTTGCTTTTCTCCGGTTGTTTTGCTGGCATTCAGACGACTTCTTTCTGTTGAGAGCGGCTGCAATTTTGAGATATTCTGATGGCTATCAGGAGCGAGTACGCCATTCAAGCCATCATTTCCAGTAACCACTGCAAGTCATGATTTTAAGTAAAAAAGCTCACTAGCCGTTATAGAATATGCCCAAAGTGCTATCAAACTAGGAGTCTTTGGTACTTTGCAGTAAATGCTCACGCGCCGCTGCAACCACAGCCGCCGTCAAACGCGCAGGCTGCGCAGACTCTTGACTCCAATGGTGCCAATACAAAGGCACATCAATATGCTGGCCTGGAAATAAATCCACAAGCCGCTTCGATTCGATATCCCCACGCCACTGCAAGCGCATTTGCACATCGGCCTGCAAACCCCAGCCCAAGCCTTGCAACATAGCCAGATGGTAGGCATCGCCTGCGGGAAAGTAGTGTCGTGGATAGCTTGCCTCTGCCAAACCAAATGTTTGCATGATGAAACGATCTTGCAACTTGTCTTTGCGGTTAAAGCACAGCGCAGGAAGCTGTAGCAGCGCTGGTGTGTTGGATGTTCGCTGCAAGCTTTGCACCTGTTTTGCCAAGATGGGACTGCCTAGGCAGTGATAGCGCATGGTGCCCAGTGGCTCGGCAGTGCAGCCGCGCAGTGGTTTGGAAAGCTCAGTCACGCAGCCGAGCACATCGCCGTTTTGTAGCCATTGCAAGGTGTGCTCTTGATCGTCTACCACGCTATGGAGCAGCAGATGATGCTGCTCTAGCGTCGCCTGTACGCCCGGCAAAAACCACGAAGCCAGCGAATCCGCATTGACCGCCACATTCAAAGCAAGCCATTTTGCGTCGTCAGTCGGTGAGGCCAAACGCTCCGCCAAATCGGCCTCGAGCAAGCGCGCGCGGCTGATATGTGCGAGCAGCACTTGGCCTGATCGCGTGGCCTGCGCTGTTTTACCGCGCACCAGCAAGCGCTGGCCAAGCTGAGCCTCTAAGCTTTTAATACGAATGCTCACAGCGGCCAGCGTGATGTGCAATTGCTTGGCCGCCAGGGCCATAGCACCCGTTTGCACTGTGGCAGCAAAGGCTTCGAGTTGTTTGGGGTCGAGCGACGATGACATGTATGAATTAAATCATTTTTAACTGAATAGATAAATAGTTAATTCGATTTAATTTGAAGATAAGCCGCACCACAATCGCCGCATGAACATTTTTCTCTCTGGCATGCTGCTCAGCCTCTCTCTCATCGTGGCCATTGGCCCGCAAAATGCCCACGTATTGCGCATGGGTCTGCTGCGCTCGCATCTGGGCATCACAGTAGCGGCTTGCGCCATCACGGATTTGCTTTTGATTGGTATAGGCGTGCTCGGGCTGGCGCAGTTGGGCAAACTCTCGCCGCATATTCATACGGCCCTGGTGAGCGCGGCGATTTTGTTTTTGCTCAACTACGGCTGGCAAGCGGCCAAACGCGCTGCCCAGCCGACGCATTTGGGCTTAGAAGCCGCGCAGAAGACTGCGCCGCGCAACCGCAGCGCCGCTTTGTCTAGCGCTTTGGCTTTTTCTTGGCTCAATCCGCATGCGTGGATCGACACCGCCGTTGTCATCGGCACGGCATCACTGGTGTATGCCGCGCCAAATAACTGGGTGTTTGGCCTGGGCGCGGCGGCGGGCTCGGCGCTATGGTTTGTTGGCTTAGGTTTTGGTGCGGCTGCGCTGGCCAAGCGGCTGGCACACCCAGCGATGTGGCGAACCATTGATGCGCTCGTGGTGATCACGATGTGGGGCACAGCGGCTTGGCTGGCTTGGGGTTTGATCGCATAATTTTTAGCAACTATCGTTGCTATCTAATTCATAGCAACGTGCGCATATTTTATAACGGCGACAGGCCGATTTGGCATGAAAAAAGCCACTGGCTTGAGGCGCAGCGGCTGGGATGAAGGGAGGAAGAATTACGGTGCGATTGGGAAGGTTTGCGTCACGCCGCCGGCAGTGAATTTCGCCACATCGTTGGTGTAGTCAATTTCCAAGGTGTAGGCCAAAGAGGTGAGTTTGTAGACGCCGCTGTCTGTGGTCTCAGTGAATTTCAAGGTGGTAGGGGTGGTCACGTCGAACTCTACATTGATCGTGGCGGGCAGGCCCGGTGTAGCCGGCACGCCAAAATCAGCCAGCTTCAGATCAAAGGCGTATTTGCCGCTCATGTCGATGCTGGTTTCCATATTTGCAGCGTTGTAACTGAAATCGATCAGGTAGTCGGTGAAGTTGATCGTGCTGCTGCCGTTATCTACGTTGATATCGACGTTCATGGTGACTTTCGCTGCAATGGCTTCTGAATTATCCATCGCCCACACCAAATCTTTGATGACTTGGCTGCCTACGTAGTTGAACTTCACCACTTTACCGTCCGCACCTTCACCACTCACGCTAAAGCCTGAGTAGGTCGCAGTCCAAACACCGTTGGAGGCGTATACGCGAGGACCAGAGATGGTGATTGTTCCATTCAGCGTTGAGCCGTCAACCACACAATTGTTGTAGACAAGGTTGCTGATGTCACCATCTACTTGAGACGTAGTGGCAGTACCAGCGGGACCGTTCGAGCAGGTTGGAACGATATGAGGATCAGCCTGTGGTGATTCAAATGAAGATGCCATTGACATGGCAAGCGGCTTCGGCAAACCATACACGCCCGCATCCAGCCCGTCTAAACTGAAACTCAAAGCGGTTTCTACTTGAGAAGCAGCCGATGTCAGGCCAGCATTGCTGCCTGCAGGCGCGGTAGGCGCAGCTGCGCCACTGCCGCCGCAGCCAGCGAGGAGGCCTGTGGCCAGGTGTGCTGGACGAACTGGCCAAGCTGGTGGATGCGCGGGGCGGGCAGTTGTTTGCGGTGCGCGACAAAGTGATGAGCTGGATCACCTCTGCCAACATGACCGAGACGTTTACAGACTATGTCTCGCAAGGCTACTTTGCGCGTTGTGGACGCAAAGTGTGCTTGTTCACGTCGAATCAGCCGACGTTTTTGGCTGAGTACGACTACTGGACACCCGAGCAGCTTGAATCGAATGAGATTTACCGCGATTTTTTCCGGCCACGCGGCTTGGGCTGGTCGGCCTGCACGGGTTTGGCGCTGCCTACACAGGACAACATTGTGTTGACCGTAGAGCGCAATTACGAGCGCGGGCCGGTGGAGCGCGAGAAAATTGAGGCGCTCAATGCACTGCGCCCGCACTTGGCGCGCTCGGCACTGATTGCAGTGCGCCTGTCGCTGCGCAGCGCCCATGGCGCAAGCGATACGCTGGCCACGATGGGCTTGCCGGCGCTGGTGTTGGATGCCGATGGCGCTGTGTTGCAAGCCAACGATTTGATGGCCGCGTTGCAAGATCAACTGCATTGGCGTGCAAACAATCGCATTGCCTTGGCGGACGTGCAGGCCAATGCGCTGCTCTGGGCAGCGCTACCCGCTTTGGACGCAGCATCGCCTGCCGATACCCAAAACCTTTCAAAACAAGCGCCGATACATTCTTTTGTGTTGCGCGGGAAAGACGGCTTGGCTGCGAATGTGGCGCATATTTTGCCGATTCGCCGCTCTGCGCACGACATCTTTGCCAGCGCACATGCCTTGCTCGTCGTCACGCCGCTGACCGCGCGCAAAGCGCCGCCAGTGGAGCTGCTGCGCTCATTGTTTGACCTGACGGTGGCTGAGGCCCGAGTGGCTCGTGGCTTGGCGGGTGGTGAATCGCTCGACGATATTGCAGCCAGTGGGGGTGTCGCCCGAAATACCGTGCGAACTCAGCTACAGCAGGTTTTGGAGAAGACGGGTTGCACACGTCAAGCGCAAGTGACGGCATTGTTGTCTAACATCGCGCTGGCTTAACGCAAGCCTATTCAGCGGTGCAGCGGGTCAGCTGAACTGACGCAGACTGCTCGCCAGCGCCACTCAAGCCTGAGCGATGCGCTGAAACAAGCCGCCAGGCAGCCGCGCCACATCGCCCAACAACTCCAGCTCAAGTAGTTGCACTTGCAGTTGAGCGGCAGGGATGCCGGTGCGGTCAATCAGTGCATCTAGGCTGACCGGATCGTGACCCAAAGCTTGTAGCAGACTGCTTTCGCTTGGGGCGTCATGCGCTTCTTCATTCAAAGGCTCATTTTTTAAGCTTTTTTGGCCTATAGCCGCAATAGAATCTACGCGAAGTGCTATTGAAATCATAGCATTTGAGAGATTCACCGAAGGCTTGCGCGGCAGCTCTTCGATCACGTCTTGTGCACTTTCCACCAGCTTGGCACCTTGCTTGATGAGATGATGGCAGCCTTTGGATTGTGGGCTGTGGATTGAGCCGGGGACGGCGAAGACTTCTTTGCCCAAATCGAGTGCTTGCCGCGCGGTGATGAGGGAGCCCGATTGAATGGCAGCTTCCACCACGAGTGTGCCTTGCGTGAGCGCGGCGATGATGCGGTTGCGGCGCGGGAAATTCTCTGGCAAAGGCGGCGTGCCGATGGGGAATTCGCTCAGAATCAGGCCACATTGCACGATGCGATGCGCCAGATCATGGTGGCGCTTAGGGTAGACGCGGTCTAGGCCCGTGCCGACCACGGCGATGGTAGAGCCTGCAGCGCTGCCGAATTCTTGCTGTGCATCGAGTGCGCCTTCATGCGCTGCGCCATCTATGCCTAAAGCCAAGCCACTGACGATGTGCATGCCTGATTGCGCAAACGCTTTGGCAAAGCTTCGCGCATTGTTGAAGCCCTGCGGCGTGGCATAGCGGCTGCCGACGATGGCGATGTCGTTCGCGATTTCTTTGGACACGATTTGCGCATACACGGCAGCTGAGCCGGTGATGTAGAGCAGCGGCGGCGGATCGGGCAGGGTGAGCAGAGCGGGCGGGTAGTCAGTGTCTGCCAAGCTGACGATTTTGCGCATCACGCCTTCTTCGCTGGCTTGTAGCCAAGTCCACGTGGCTTCAATCAACGCAGGCAGCTCTTTGGGCGCAATGAGAAGTGAGCTGACTTGCTTGGCAGTCAGAACGTGGCCAAGCGCATCCCGGCTTTGCTGGAAGATATTCTCTGGCAGGCCAAAGGCAGCAAGCAGCTTGCGGGCGCTCAAATGCCCAATGCCATCAGCTGCACTCAAGCGCAGCCAAAGGGCGAGCTCGTCTCGCGTCATGGGGGGGCTTTGTCTGAAAATGAACGCGGAAAAATCAGCGTTGTTCTATCAACGTGGATTGAGCAGGCGGTCACCAATTTTCACACCATCATTGATCTGCAAGATCAAGGCGTAAGAGACTTTGTCAAAGGTGCGAAAGACCATGGCCAAGCCATTTCGTTCATCGGGCAGCTTGACTTCTTGGCGCGGCGTGATGGTGTTGTCCGTCACGCTGCGACCGTCTTTGACTATGGCCATCACATGGCCGACTTCCAAGCCGTCAGCAGCGCCTTTGTTGAGGCTGATAACCACGTTTTGCCCAGCGCGTGCCACGGCATTGCCATAAATGGACATCACACGCACGCCATCAATCGGGCGACCCGGAGCACGCGGCACATAGGTGGGGAATTCACGTTTGGGCTCAGGCAGCAAGCGGTCGCCTGCACGCATTTCTTCTTTGTTGCCCACGATATCAAATGTGGCGGGCACGATTTCTTTGGCGGGTTTGCCTTCTTTGTCAGTCACGTCGCGCACGCTCTCGCCGCGCACGATATCTGCCGCGCCAAGGTATTGCGCTTCATAGGCCAGAATGAGCCCGGTGGTCGGGTCTTTCAAGGGCGTGGCGTTGCGATAAACGCGATAGCGTGTGGGTGCGGTTTTCTCCATGCTCAAATCTTGCGGCTGAGATGCCCGCGCATACACGCGATCTCCCTTGGCAAACAGCACACGCTCGTTGTCTGCGCTGATCAGGCGCGGCGCACGCAGGTGGGCGGCTTCGTCCACGAGCAAGGGCTCGGCCAAGAA
Source organism: Variovorax sp. (assembly GCA_031418715.1). Classification (GTDB taxonomy): domain Bacteria; phylum Pseudomonadota; class Gammaproteobacteria; order Burkholderiales; family Burkholderiaceae_C; genus JANMDU01. Next base: position 167,679 of record JANOJL010000031.1, read on the forward strand.
GGGCTCGAGCAAATGGCCGGGCAGGGTGGGAATGGCGGCATCGGCCAGTGATTCATAGCGTGTGCGCGGAGAAACTTTGACGGTGGGGATGCCACCGGCAGCGCCGCCTGCGCGCAACACGGCACGGCCAGAGCTTTTGTCGAGCACGAGCATCTGGCCGGGGAAGATCAGATGCGGGTTGCGAATATCGTTCAGATTCATACCCCAGAGCTCGGGCCAGCGCCATGCTTGCTTGAGGAAGAGGCCTGAAATGGCCCACAGCGTGTCGCCGCGCTTGACGGTGTAGCTGTCGGGCGCATTCGGTGAGAGCTCGTCCAAAGCCACGCCCGCTTGTGCCACGCGCTGAGCAGTGGCTTTTTGAGCGGGGGTGGTGATATTTTGGGCGGTGGCGATGATAGCTGAGAAGCTGACAAAGGCGGTAGCCAGACCCAAGGCCAAAATTCGTTGCGGTTTGTGGTGCTTCATGCGTGTTTTCTCACCATATTAAAACTAGAAATTACTATCAATTTTGATCTTAACCTATTGATTTGGCAAGATTTCTTCTAATTTTTACGTTTTCGAGGCGTGCGGGTGGGTTGAAATATTGCGAAAATACGTCATTTCCAGCTTTGGCCGTCTTTTTGGGCGTTGCTTCAAGTTAGGCTTCCTATTGTTTTTTGATGGTTTTTTTCATGACTTCTGCCCAACTTCTTCCAATTTTGCATTATCCCGACCCGCGCCTACACATCGTGGCCAAGCCTGTGGCGCTCTCAGGTGGTGTGGATGCGCAGCTCAAAGAGCTCATTGCCAACATGCTAGCAACGATGTATGACGCACAGGGCATTGGCTTAGCGGCAACGCAGGTGGACGTGCATGAGCGGCTGATCGTGATTGATGTGAGCGAGGAGCGCGATACGCCGCTGGTGTTGATCAACCCGCAAGTGCTCTGGGCGAGCCCAGACAAGCAAAAAGGCGACGAAGGTTGCCTCTCCGTGCCGGGCGTGTATGACGGCGTCGAGCGCAGCATCTCGATTCGCATTTCAGCGGCTGATGAAAATGGCATGGCACGAGAGATTGAAGCTGAAGGCACGCTGGCGGTGTGCATTCAGCATGAGATGGATCATTTGAAGGGCAAGGTGTTTGTGGAATACCTCTCGCCTTTGAAGCGCACGCGCATCAAATCTAGGATGGCCAAGGCGGAGCGCGAAGCGGCTGAGCCTGTGGGGCGCAAGTAACAGATGAGCTTGGTTCTATGCGTTTGATCTTCGCTGGCACGCCCGAATTCGCGCGGGTGGCGCTGGCAGCTTTGCAACGCGCTGGCCACGAGATCGCACTCGTGCTCACGCAGCCGGATCGGCCTGCCGGGCGCGGCTTGAAATTGCAGGCATCGCCTGTGAAGCAGTTCGCGATTGATCACGGTATTTCAGTAGCGCAGCCGCGCAGTTTGCGCTTGGATGGCAAGTATCCTGAGGAAGCGGCTGCTGCGAAAGAGCAAATAGAAGCTGCGCAAGCGGATGTGATGATCGTGGCGGCTTATGGGCTGATCTTGCCGCAATGGGTGTTGGATCAACCACGCTTGGGCTGCTTGAATATTCATGGCAGTTTGCTGCCACGCTGGCGCGGCGCTGCGCCGATTCATCGGGCGATTGAAGCGGGCGATAGCGAGACGGGCATCACCATCATGCAGATGGACGCAGGGTTGGATACGGGCGATATGCTGCTGATGGAATCCTTAGCCGTTGCGGCGGATGATACGACCGCGAGTTTGCATGACAAGCTGGCCGCGCTCGGCGGCCGCATGAGCGTACAAGCCTTGCAACTCGCTGCTTCTGGCAGCTTGCAGCGCACGCCGCAGCCCGCTCAGGGCGTGACCTATGCCAGCAAGATTGACAAAGCAGAAAGCGCGATTGATTGGAGTCTGCCAGCCAGCGCCATCGCCAGAAAAATCCGAGCTTTCTCTCCCGCGCCCGGCTGCACAGCGCGTTTGCGCGGCGAGACGATCAAGCTTTGGACGGCTACCTCGTTGGCAGATGATCACTATAAAAATAATAGCGTACTACGCAGTATTTATAAAGGCTATGCCACGATTTCGCATATAAATTCCAGTGGAATTGACGTGCTCTGCGGCGCACCCATCCAAGATGCCCAAACGCAAGATGCGCAAGCTGACCACACCGTTTTACGCATCACCGAGCTGCAACGCGCGGGCGGAAAGCGCTTGTCGGTAGGAGAATTTTTGCGTGGTTTTCCGATGCAGGCTGGCGAGCAATTTGAAAGTTCTGCGATTGAATAATCCCGTGAATCTTGCTGCGAAGCCGCCGCCGCGATTTTGGCAGTATTCAGAATTTGGCGAAGGCGCTCGCGCCATGCTGCCCGTTGCGCCCGGTATTGCGGCTTGGGGGTTGATGACGGGTGTGGCGATGATGAAATCTGGTCTCTCGTTGATCGAGAGTTTGGCGATGGCGCTGCTGGTTTTTGCAGGCAGCTCGCAACTCGCAGCCATGCCTTTGCTGATCGCGGGAGCGCCTGTGTGGGTGATTTTGGCTACGGGGTTTTGCGTGAATCTGCGCTTTGTGGTGTTCAGTTTGCATCTGCGACCCTACATGATGCATTTACCGCTGTGGCGGCGCATGCTCGGCGGCTACCTCACCGCAGATTTGACTTACGTGCTCTTCACGCGGCGCTTTCCACACCCGGCAGGGTACAGCGCTGCTGCCCAGCTCCAAGCGCCAATTGCTATGAATTCAATAGCATCTGACGCACAATCTATAACGGGAGAAGACCTAAATGGCTCTAAAAATTCAGATACAGGCATCGCAGAAGAACGCGCTCGCCAGCAGGCCTATTTGCTCGGCAACAGCTTGGTGAATTGGGCCTCTTGGGTCTTCCCCTGCGTGGCAGGCGTGTTGCTCGCCAACCTGATTCCGCAGCGCTGGGGCTTAGGTTTTGCGGGCATCCTCGCCTTGGTCGGCATCGCCTGCTCGCTCGCTTCAAGCCAGCTGCGCATTGTCTCGGCACTGATCGCAGGCGCGGCGGGCGTGGTGGCGTTTGCGTTGCCTCTGCGCCTGAATATCTTGGTGGCCATCGCAGTCGCGGTGGTCATCTGCGTGAGCCTAGAGCGGTTTCGACCAGCGCTGGAGGGCAAGGCATGAGCGGCGGCAACACCGATCTCTGGACGCTCGCCGTCATCCTCGGCCTGGCCATCGTCACCGTGATCACGCGCTCCTTCTTCTTCATCAGTCGCAAAGATTTCTCGCTGCCGCATTGGGCGCAGCGCGGTTTGCAATACGCGCCCATTGCCGCGCTTTCAGCCGTGATCCTGCCAGAAATCGTCATGACCCAAGGCCAACTCATTTCCACCCTGCAAGATGCCCGCATCTACGGCGCTCTCGCAGGCGCGGCGATCTTCTACTGGAAACAAAATACGCTGGCCTGTATCGTGGGTGGGATGGCGGTGTATTTGCCGCTCAGATTGATGCTCGGTTGGTGAGGCCAGCATTGTTTGTTCTGAAACCAAGCTGATGTTATATTTTTAGACGCATGCGAATTTTGCTACTGTCTGATGTCACACGTCATCTTCCAAAAATAGCCCAATGGTTTCATTGCGATTAGAGCCCGTTGTTGCGCAATGGCATTGAAAATCACTTCAAACGTTTGATCAAACTAGAAGTATCCCAGCGCTGCCCGCCCATCTGCTGCACATCTGCATAAAACTGATCCACCAGTGCCGTCACGGGCAGCCGCGCACCATTTCGCTTGGCTTCATCGAGCACCAAGCCGAGGTCTTTGCGCATCCAATCTACCGCAAAGCCAAAATCAAATTGATCTGCCACCATGGTCTTGCCTCGGTTATCGAGCTGCCAGCTTTGCGCTGCGCCTTTGCCGATCACATCGAGCACCAGATTCACATCCAGCCCGGCTTTTTGGCCGAAAGCAATGGCTTCCGAGAGGCCTTGCACCAAGCCTGCAATCGCGATTTGGTTGACCATTTTCGTGAGTTGCCCCGCACCGCTTTCACCCATCCGCGTGAACGCGCGAGAGAAAGCCATGGCAGCAGGTTTAGCGGCATCAAAAGCGACTTGATCACCACCACACATCACCGTCAACAAGCCGTTTTGCGCACCCGCTTGGCCGCCTGAGACAGGCGCATCCACGAAATGCAAACCCAACGCTTTGGCTGTCGCATACAGCTCGCGTGCCACATCAGCAGAAGCTGTGGTGTGATCCACAAAAATTGTGCCGGGCTTCATTCCAGCGAGTGCCCCGTGTTCCCCAAGCACCACGCTGCGCAAATCTGCGTCATTGCCTGCACAACAAAACACAATGTCTGCACCAGCAGCAGCTTCTTTGGGTGTCGCTTTGCTCACCGCCCCGGCAAACTCCGTGCAGAAGGCCGTGCCTTTGGCTGCCGTACGGTTGTAGACCGTGACTTGATGCCCGGCTTTTACCAAATGCCCAGCCATGGGATAGCCCATCACGCCGAGGCAGAGGAAGGATACTTTTTGCGCAGGAGCGCTTTCGTAGGTTTTCGCGTTGATAGAAGACATGAAATAAAAAACTTAAACAATAGAGAACATTTCGGTGCCGGCAGACAGGTCTTGCGTTTTGGCGCGTTGGGAATGGAGCTTGATTTGCAAACGCAGATCATTGACGGAATCGGCATTTCGTAGCGCGTCTTCAAAGCTGATTTGGTTCGTCTCAAAACCGTCAAACAGCGCTTGGTCAAAGGTTTGCATGCCCAAATTGCGACTTTTCTTCATGATTTCTTTGATCTCAGACACATCGCCTTTGAAGATCAGATCAGAAATAAGCGGCGTGTTGAGCAACACCTCCACCGCAGCAAAGCGACCTTTGCCATCTTGCTTGGGCACGAGGCGCTGAGAGATCAGGCCTTTCAAATTAAGCGACAAATCCATCAAAAGCTGTGTGCGTCGCTCTTCGGGGAAGAAGTTGATGATGCGATCTAGCGCTTGGTTGGCACTGTTGGCGTGAAGTGTGGCCATGCACAGATGCCCGGTTTCGGCAAAGGCCACGGCGTGCTCCATCGTCTCGCGGTCACGGATCTCACCCATCAAAATCACGTCAGGCGCTTGGCGCAGCGTGTTTTTCAGCGCAGATTCCCAAGTGTCGGTATCCAGCCCGACTTCGCGCTGCGTCACGACGCAGTTCTTGTGCGGATGCACGAACTCCACCGGGTCTTCAATCGTGATGATGTGGCCATAAGAATTTTCGTTGCGATGATTGATCATCGCAGCGAGTGTGGTGGATTTTCCCGAGCCTGTTGCGCCCACCAAAATCACCAAGCCGCGCTTGGTCATCACCACTTCAGATAGCACAGCAGGAACACCCAGCGACTCAATGGTGGGAAGCGTGAGCGGAATCACCCGCAACACCATGCCCACTTTGCCTTGCTGAATAAAAGCGTTCACACGAAAACGCCCCACGCCAGGCGGCGCGATGGCGAAATTGCATTCTTTGGTGCGCTCAAACTCAGCGGCTTGCTTGTCGTTCATGATCGAACGCGCGAGCGCTAGCGTGTGCATGGCCGTGAGCGGCTGCGGGGAAACTTTAGCAATCTTCCCGTCTACCTTCACGGCAGGAGGGAAATCACCCGTGAGAAACAAATCAGAGCCATTGCGGCTGATCATCAATTTCAAAAGATCATTGATGAACTTAGAAGCTTGGTCGCGTTCCATGAAACGCCTCCTTTCTTATGAGAAATACCCAAGGAATAAAAAATACCGGACGCAGAAGACGCAAAGGTTACGCGGAAGACGCAGAAGAGAAATACAAAAAGGAATTTCTCTCTTGTCTTGGTATTTTTTGCGACTTTTGCGTAACCTTCGCGTCTTCTGCGTCCGGTCTTTGCATTTGTTTTTAAACTTAACCCACAAAATTCTCAGGAATTTTCGCTTTGCTGCGCGCTTCTGCCGGAGAGATGAGATTGCGTTTGACGAGATCGGTCAAATTTTGATCCAGCGTTTGCATACCCACGCTGTTACCCGTTTGGATTGACGAATACATCTGCGCGACTTTCGCTTCGCGGATCAAATTGCGGATGGCGGAAGTGGCCAACATGATTTCGTGGGCCGCCACGCGGCCTGTGCCGTCTTTGGTTTTGCACAGGGTTTGCGAGATCACGGCTTGCAGAGATTCAGCGAGCATCGCGCGCACCATTTCTTTTTCATCGGCGGGGAACACGTCAATGATCCGGTCAATGGTTTTGGCAGCGCTGGATGTGTGCAATGTGCCGAAAACCACGTGGCCGGTCTCAGCAGCCGTCATGGCCAAGCGAATGGTTTCTAAATCACGCATCTCACCCACCAGAATACAGTCGGGATCTTCGCGCAGTGCGGATTTCAAGGCGGCAGCGAATGAGAGCGTCATCGGGCCTACTTCTCGTTGGTTCACCAAGCATTTTTTAGATTCGTGTACGAATTCAATCGGGTCTTCCACAGTGAGGATGTGGCCGTATTCGGTCTCGTTCAGATGATTCACCATCGCGGCGAGCGTGGTGGATTTGCCAGAGCCTGTGGGACCAGTGACGAGCACCATGCCGCGTGGCTTCAGAGCCAAATCGCCAAAAATTTTCGGCGCGTTGAGTTGCTCGAGCGTCAAGATTTTGGAAGGAATGGTTCGGAACACTGCCGCAGAGCCGCGATTTTGGTTGAAGGCGTTGACGCGGAAGCGCGCCAAGCCTTCAATCTCAAATGAAAAATCGCATTCCAGAAATTCTTCATATTGCTTACGCTGCGTGTCGTTCATGATGTCATACACCATGCTGTGGACGGCTTTGTGGTCGAGCGGATCAACGTTGATACGGCGCACATCACCGTGCACGCGGATCATGGGCGGCAGGCCGGCGGAGAGGTGAAGGTCAGAGGCTTTGTTTTTGACGCTGAAGGCGAGAAGTTGGGTGATATCCATGATGGTGCAAAATTTGGCTGTTCGGGGTAATCAATTAAAGCGCTAGGTACATTATGGGCATGATTTCAGACAATTTGAACAGCGTCAAGGCGCAGATTGAACAGGCATGCGCCGAATTTGGTCGCGCAGAGAGCGCCGTTCACCTTCTGGCAGCGAGCAAAACCTTCTCTGCACAGGCGGTGCGGGAGGCCTATGCAGCAGGGCAACGCGCGTTTGGTGAGAACTACATACAGGAAGGCGTGGAGAAGACTTTTGCCTTACAAGAGCTTGCTGATATCGAATGGCACATGATCGGCCCGATTCAAAGCAACAAGACGCGACTTGTCGCGGAGCATTTTCATTGGGTTCACAGCGTCGATCGTTTGAAGATCGCGCAGCGCTTATCCGAGCAACGGCCTGCTGGCATGCCGCCTTTGCAAGTATGTTTGCAGGTGAACATCGATGCTGGGATAAATAAGTCGGGCTGCTTGCCATCGGAGGCTTCTGACTTGGCTCAGGCCATCGCTGCATTGCCTCGTTTGCAATTGCGCGGCATCATGGTGATTCCCGAACCTGCTCCTAATTTCATAGCTGCTTGCGCAGCATTTATAACGGCGAATGAGCTATTTCTCTCTATAAAACAACACATTCCTAGCTTTGATACGCTGTCCATGGGCATGAGCGCGGATTTACGAGCTGCGGTGAAAGCCGGCAGTACGATGGTGCGCGTGGGGACGGGGATTTTTGGCTCGCGTGGTTGATTGGCATTCGACTTGATCCTTAGCTTCGACCGTTGCACGCCATCTTGTACACATCAACAAACTGAATGGATCACAACGACCTGCGCGCGCAGATCTTCAAAGTAACCAACAAGCTCTGCCTGAGCGCGGCGTATCCCCGTTCAGGCAGAGCCGCCCATCTAAAAAAGAAAGCCCAAGAACGAAGAGATTTAAACACTCACAATCCACCCCTCAAGCGCATCAAACCTAGGCAACCCATAGTTCCTCTTCCCGGCCAAATGCTGCCCATAAGCCCAATGCGCTTGAAGCATGCAAATCACGGCATCCAAACTGTCTCCACTGGCATCGTCTACAAGTTGCTCGCGCTGAGCATGAGAGAGCTTTAAGCGTACTTTCAGCTGAGTGTGGCCATTCTCTAAAGCCGTGAGAATGTCTTTGCGTGCAATCAAACGGTCAGGGGTTTGCTTGGCTTTGTCATCGCTCTTGTAGCTGCGTGAAGCAATGATTTCGCGTGCTAGGAAGCCGGGATAGGCTTCCAGAGCTACTTTGCCTAAATGACCTTTGTGCAGCCCCGGAAAGTGACAACCCGCATCAATCAAGCGCGGCACACCTGCATGCAGCATGTAAGCCACAGGCGGGTTCACCCACTTCATGCTCGGGCTGCTGCCCGCAGGCAAATCAGCAGCGCGATGCGCAAATTTCCCGCCTACTGGCCGCGCATCGCAAAAGCCTTTGAAGGCGGCGCGAATCTGCTCGCGCGAGAGGCTGGCGTAATGCTGCATACAAGCCAGCCAATCGGTTGGCCACTGCAAAGTTTCGACCAGCTCGCGCGGCAAACCAAACGGCAAATCAAAGCCACCGACCCATTGGCGATCTGATTTCAGCCATTCACCAAAGGCATCGAGGGATTCAAAGCGCTCTAATCTTGATAGCACACTGCGCAATGAATATAAGGGCGATGGGCTACTTTCTCTTGAAATTTCCTCACTCAAGGCCACCACAATTGGTTTGCGCTTGGAAGGACTGGAGGAGAAATCACAACCGATGATCTGCATATCATGTGATGGTAGCGTATGCAGAATGACCTCAAATCATGCGGTATTGGCAAGTGCACAGTTGTCGTCACGAGAAACAACATACTGCTTTCCGCTGGGGTGGCAGAGTTCACTTGCTCCAATTCGCAATCCCTCATGTCAGGGGGTGGTCTGAAGAAAACGGCGATCAGCAAAAAACCTCGCTTCTTCGTCTGTCCTTGACGCAAAATCTTAGGATGGTGCTCAGACTCTGGATTCTTGGATGGTTGTTCTGCCTTGCATCAAGCGCAACTTTCATGGGTGTAAACGGATTCACCTCCCACTGCCTTTGAGGCTGGCCTGACCCCTTTGCCTAGCGAATGGAGCGTAATGCGGCCAGAGCATGATGGGCGCGCATGGTATCGCATCCGCTTTGACTCGACACCGACTGACTTGACCGCTGTGCTGATTGAGCGCGCCTGCACGAATGCACACATCTGGCTCAATGGCAGCCTGATCAGCTCAAACGGAACGCTGCGAGAACCGATCACCCGCCATTGCTATCACCCGTATTGGGTGGCATTGCCAGGGCAGTTGCTGAAAAGCGAAGGCAATGTGCTGGATATTCAAGTGGCGGGCTATGCTTTTGCCCACGTCGCCGCTCGCCAGCGCCATGCAGGGCTGTCGCAGATATGGATTGGCCCGCAGCAAGAGCTGAGGGATCGCGATGACAGCCAATATTTTTGGAATATCACGATTGCGCAAATCATAGGTGTTTCGCTGGCGGTGTTTGGCATGGTGATGCTGATGCTGGTGCTATTTGCATTGCGCAAACAAGATCGGTACTTCCTTTATTTTGGCTTGACGATGATCGGCTGGGCATTGCTGGGCATACGTCTGTATTGGGTGCATATGCCCGTGCCGGGTTGGGCCAGTGAGGTATTGATCGTCAGCTTGTTTCCACCCGTCGTGGCGTGTGCGATTCAGTTTTTGATGCATTATGTGCGTCAGCCCAACAGCATCGTGACGCGCTTGTTGATGCTTCAAGCACTTGCTGTTGCCGTCATCTTGCTGCTGATGGGCGTCGATTGGATTTTCAAGCTGGGCAGCATCGTGTTTACTTTGTTGGCTTTGGAGTTCATTGCCGCCTTGATCTATGCAGGTTGGCATGCTTGGCGGCTCATGCGAACGGATTTTTGGGTGATCGGAAGTGCCTTGCTGGGCGCTATCACTCACTCGCAGTGAACGAATGACACAAGAGCTGGAGCAGCGCGTGGCTGAGAAAGGGCGTGAAATCCAAGACAGCTATGAACAAATCAGTCTGTTGCGTGCCAATCAAGCCGCCCAACTAGAGCGCCACCGCATCGCTGCCGATCTGCATGACGATTTGGGTGCCAAACTGCTCACCATCATCCACAGCGAGAGCGCCCAATTGCACCAAGAAGGTCGTCCCAGTGCAGCCAACATGGCTCGCCAGGCTTTGGATGAAATGCGCTTGTCGGTGCGTGGCCTCACTGCGCAAGCCATGCCGACACACCGCCTGAGCAATTGAGCTTGGGCGCACGCACGCAGGTACAACTCACGCGCATATTGCGCGAAGCGCTGTCAAATGTGATTCGCCACGCCAACGCGCAGCATTGCGAAATACATATCCTGATCGATGCCAGCATGATCGAGCTGCGTATTGATGACGATGGCCGTGGTTTGCCAGATCCAGCGCAGGCAGCACGGGGGCATGGTTTGAACAATATTGAGCGTCGCGTACGCAACTTAGGCGGACAACATCAATATGGCCGTAGCGCCTTGGGCGGGGCGAGTGTCAAAGTGTGCGTGCCGCTGGGCAACGATTCGAAACCCATACCTTTGCAATAGGAGCACTTGATGCAAAACGTCTTGATCGTTGAAGATATGCCCGAAATTCGGTATTGGCTTGGCCAAACGGCGCAGCAAGCGTTTCCACAGCTGAAGATCTGCGCGGTGAGCCACGTGCGAGAGGCTTTGAGTCAGATCAAAGCGCAAACATTTGATTTGGCATTGGTCGATTTGAGCTTGCCGGATGGTGATGGCGTGCAGGTGCTTCTTGCGCTGCGTGAGCAGCAGTCTAGCGCACTTAGTGTTGTCGTGACTATCCATGACGACGACGAACATCTCTTCCCTGCGCTCCAAGCGGGCGCTTTTGGCTATTTGCTCAAAGACCAGCCGCAGGAGTTGCTCGTGGCGCAGCTCTTGCGCATCACACAAGGCGAGCCACCACTTTCGCCTGCGATCGCGCGGCGCGTATTGGGATATTTCGCGCAAGCGCAAACCCGGCGTGCGCAAAGTATGCAAGCACTGGAAGGGCAGATTGCTCTATTCAGCCGAGAAGACGATGTGCTGCTGCGCGTCTCTAAGGGCTTCACCTTGCCGGAGATTGCTAGCCAGCTCGGTATATCGCGGCATACGGTGGCCGACCACGTCAAGCAGATTTATCGCAAGCTCGGCGTCTCTTCACGGGCTGAAGCCGCCCTAGAAGCCATGCGACGCGGCATGATCCGGTCTTGATAGTGCACAAGAAGTGTCAGCTGATCCGCATCAACCCAAGGCAAGTGCCATCACACCCGCTGCAATGCAGCAAGCACCCAAAATCCGCAACCCGCGATCACTCTCGCCGAGCAATTGACCGCCAATCAAAGCGGCAAACAGCATACTCACCTCCCGCGCAGGCGCCACATGGCTCACAGGTGCGATCTTTATCGCATAGAGCACGAGCACATAGGCAATTGGGCTAAAAATGCCCACAACAGCGGCGTATTTCCATTGCAACTTCCAAAGTCGCTTGGCCTCTGGCACATCGCGCAACACAGCCACTGAGCTATACGGCATGCGCAGCACATTGCACCAGTAGTCAAACAATATCGGCGAGATCGCCAGCACCTTCACCGCCCAAGCATCCAGGATGGTGTAGCAAGCGATCAGAGTACCGGTGAGTGCGCCCCAGAAGATACCCGTCTTGATGCGTTCACGCTTGGTGGGATCGTGCGCTGCGCGAAAGAGGGCGGGGCCACCCGCTACCAAAAATACACCAATCACCACGCCTGCAATGCCTAGCGCACCAAATGCCGAGAGCTGCTCGCCAAACACTATGACCGCTACACCGGATGAGAGCAAAGGCCCACTGCCTCGTGCCACTGGATACACCACTGTTAAATCACTCTTACGATAACCCGTGAGCAGGCAAATGAAATACAGCCAATGCACAAAGCCGCTCACGGCCATCGCCGTCCACTCCACCCAGCCCCAAGTGGGCACCACTTTCCAGCCCAGCCAAATACACAGTGGCGACCAGACGACAAACATGATCACCGCTGAGAAAAATGTGAAGCGTACATCGCCGCCAGCCTTCTTGGCGGCGATATTCCACAGCGCGTGAATCAGCGCACCAGTGAGCACCAGAAACAAGGCGGCTAAGGGCATCGCATCAGCATCTTAGGGCTTGGGTGGAACGACCATCGGCCAGCCGCGTTTGGCCCAGTCGCTCATGCCCCCATGCACAAAGCGCAGATGCGCGTAAGTCTGCTCACCCAGCTGCCTGCGCAGCGCGCGCAGCGTGGCGCTGGAGCGATTTTGTGTGCGACAGATCAGCAGCACGGGCTTGGCAGGATCAAGAGGAATTTCGCGCACGCGCTGGGACAGTTGACTCATGGGCAAGAGCTTCGCGCCAGCAGCCACGCCAGAGGCATGCTCTTCACTCTCGCGGATATCAATAAGCACGGCCGCGCCTGCTTCATGCAAGCGGCGAGCTTCTTCCAAAGTGACTTGCTCATTGGCAGTGCCAGTTTGTGCGAATGCGAGCGCCCAAGCAAAAGGGCTGCAAAGAGCAGCCCCGTATGCTAACCAAGACCGCCTTTGCATCAAGCACGCCCGATGATGCTGGCCGTGGCCATCAGTTCTTCTAGCAAGGCCAGTGATACCTTTCCACTTACCGAGTAAGGATCGAGCTCAGGGCTTTCAGAATACTTGAGCACGATCGAGGTGTTGAGTTTGGCTAGGTTGACCTGACCCATCGTCCAACCGCCGAAACGGCGCTCTGTGATTTCTTCAAAATCAAGCAACACCACATCTTTGTGGCGCTTGTCTTTGCAAATGTGGTTGTACAACTCGCTCACTTGGCCTCTGCCGCCCTCGATGGCTTGCAAGAAGATGCCCGCGCCGTAGCACAAGATACCGGTGATGCCCAGCGCAGGATTGTGTTTGCGCGAATCAGACAAGATGCCGTCAATCACTTCGGGCTTGGAGGGGTCAGCCAAGCGGCTGACATACAGGAGACGAACCAACATGATGTTTACCTTATTATTTCTTTATTTACCAGAAGGATCGCGCGGAATCAGCGAGAGGAATTCGCGGCGCAGATTCGCATCTTTCAAGAAGCAGCCACGCATCACCGAATTGATCATGCGAGAATCCATGTCTTTTACGCCGCGCCACGACATGCAGTAATGCGTTGCCTCCATCACGATGGCCATGCCATCGGGTTGGGTTTTTTGTTGAATCAAATCAGCCAGTTGCACCACGGCTTCTTCTTGAATCTGTGGGCGATTCATGATCCATTCGGCCATGCGAGCGTATTTAGACAAACCGATCACATTGGTGTGCTCGTTGGGCATCACGCCAATCCACACCTTGCCAATCACCGGGCAAAAATGGTGGCTGCAGGCGCTGCGCACAGTGATGGGGCCGACGATCATCAGCTCGTTCAAATGCTCGGCGTTGGGGAATTCGGTCACTTCCGGGCCCGTCACATAGCGGCCTTTGAAGACTTCGTTCAAATACATCTTGGCCACGCGGCGAGCGGTGTTGCCGGTGTTGTGATCGTTCACAGTGTCGATCACCAAGCTCTCGAGCACGCCTTGCATCTTGATCTCGACTTCATCAAGCAACGCGGCTAGATCGCCTGGCTGGATGAATTCGGCAATGTTGTCATTCGCGTGAAAGCGTTTTTTAGCGGCTTTCACGCGTTCACGGATTTTGACAGACATGGGGACGCCTTCCGCGCTCACATCTGTTTTTGGGGTGGATGGTTCTGTTTTCATAAGCATCCTAAATGATAGCGCATCTAAATTTTTAGGGTTTTTGGTACTTTACCGTTATAGAACGTGCATAAGTTGCTATCATTTCAATAGCGTCGACCAGTGATTGACAACATCAACCGCATCAAACCAAACGCCACACGATCCAAAATGCGCTGTAGCAGGGGTCGATTGGTAAATTCTTCTAAGTCCACTCTTCTGCCGCCTTGCGTCATGCCTAGCAAGAGCTGCGCACGCAAACCAAGTGCAAACTGGGTGTCAAGCACCACCACATTCGCTTCGCGAGCGAGCAGCAAGCTCAAGGGATCGAGGTTGGATGAACCCACTGTCGCCCAAGCCCTCGGGGAGTCTGCATCCACCACAGCTACTTTGGCATGCAAAAAGCTCACGGCATATTCATGAATCTCAATGTCTGCTTTGAGTAAAACTTCATACACGGGACGCGCCGCATGGTATTGCATGAAATACTCATACCGCCCTTGCAGCAGGAGTTTGACCTTCACGCCGCGCTGGGCTGCATTGAGCAAGGCGCGGCGTAATTTTCCGCCAGGCAAAAAATAAGCATTGGCGATGATGATCTCTTGCCGCGCTTCGCCAATGGCTTTGAGATAGGATTTTTCGATGCGCTTTCGGTTGCGCACATTGTCTCTCAGCAGCAGTGCGGCTCTGGCGAGCGCATCATCAGCATGCACAAAAGAGCTCATGATGGATGCTTGATTTTTCGATGCGATTTTTAATTCCCGTGAGCGGTTCCAGCTGTCCAGTGCCGCTTGCAGTTCGCGTTGCTTGAGTTGGCGATACACGCGCTGGCGAAGCCAGAGGCTTTGTGTCGCGCTATAAATATCTTGCACCAAAGGGCCTTGAACGCGCACGGCAAAATCAAATCGCGGCAGCGAGAGCGCACCGTGATTGGGATCGTGATGGTCATCCAAAATATTGATGCCACCGCAAAAACCCACCGCCTGATCCGTGCCCCCATCGACCACGCAAAGCTTGCGATGCAACCTGCGCCAGCGGCTCGGAATCAGCAAGCCCAGTTTGCCCAGGGGGTTATAAACATGCCATTGCACGCCGGCTTGATTGAAGCGATGGATCCAGTCTGTAGGCAGATGCTCCGTTCCCGCGCCGTCTACCAGCAGATGCACGCGCACGCCTCGCTCGGCAGTGCGAATCAGGCTTTCCGCTACGCGTTGGCTGTTGGCAGAAAAGTCAAAAATGTAGGTCTCCAGCCGAACTTCAACCAGCGCCGCATCCATCGCTAGCGCAAGTTCCGCGAAATACTGCGCACTGCCTTGCAGCAAGCGAATCTGGTGACCGTCTTTGAACTGCGGCATCAGAGTTGTACTTCCACAATCAGCGGCAAATGATCAGACATCCGCGCCCACTCAGGCTCTTTCGGCACATGGGTTGAGATGATGCTGGCATGCCGGGTGAACACATGATCAAGTTGCAGCATTGGCAGGCGGGAGGGAAAGGTGGCATGACCTCGCAGAGCATGCAACATTTTGGGTACTCTGGCACTGCTCTTTTGTACGCCATTACCGTTGTCATTACCATTGCTATGACCCAGTGCCGTTTGCGCCCAGCGCACCGGTGCAATCGGCGAATTGAAGTCTCCCGCCACGATGAGCGCCTCTTTCTTGGGGATATCGCGTTCAATGTAGCTTGAAAGCTGAGTCATTTGCCTCTGGCGACTGGCAGCAATCAAGCCTAAATGCACCACGATCACATGCACCCTTTTTTCTTGAATTTGCAAGGTCGCATGCAACAAGCCACGCTGCTCAAAGCGATGGTCACTCATGTCTTCATGTGCATCGCCAATGACTGGGTGGCGAGAGAGTAGAGCATTGCCGTGCTCGCCATCTTTTGTAAACGCATTTGTGCGGTACACCGCTTCATAGCCGCTTGGCGCAAGAAAATCAGCTTGCGGCAATTGCGGCCATTGCGCGAAATGTGCGGCTTCCTTGTGATTGATGCGCCGCACTTCTTGCAAACAAATCACATCTGCGTTGAGCTTGGCCACCGCCGTTTGCATCGCATGAATCTCTAATCGTTTGCGCAGCCCAAGGCCACGCACACCTTTGTGAATATTCCAAGTGACGACGCGCAGCGTGTTGGCAGTATGAGGATGCATCAGCCTATTGTAGAAAGCCGCATCTGCAATAGCGTATCGCGTTAAATTTTTTTCACAAAAAGATCAATCTATTGATACAGTCCAACAAAATCAACTGAGGACTCTGTTGCTTGACTTGATCTCTCGCATCTGTCTATCAGTATGACTTAATACAGCTGCGGAACGTGCATGCTCTCGGGCACTGGATGGCGCGAGTATTCTGGGTTGCGGACTCGTTCTGGCAAATGCACAGGCTCATGTTCGACTTCGGTGTAGGGTACTTGGCTGAGCAAATGGGCAATACAGTTGAGTCGAGCCCTCTTTTTATCAACCGCTTGTACAACCCACCATGGAGAATCTGGATTATGCGTTCGCTCCAACATTTCTTCTTTTGCAGCGGTGTAGTCTTCCCAGCGGCGACGTGACTCCAAATCCATTGGGCTGAGCTTCCATTGCTTGAGCGGATCATGAATGCGCGACATGAATCTTGCATGCTGCTCTTCGTCGCTGATGGAAAACCAATACTTCACCAACTGAATCCCGTTTCTGACCAGCATCTTTTCAAATTCGGGCACAGTGGTAAAAAATTCTTCCAATTGATCATCACTGCAAAAGCCCATCACACGCTCCACACCAGCGCGGTTGTACCAGCTGCGATCAAAAAGCACGATCTCGCCAGCAGCTGGCAAATGCGAAACATATCGCTGGAAATACCATTGAGTACGCTCACGGTCGTTGGGCGCTGGTAGTGCGGCAACACGGCAGACGCGTGGATTCAGGCGTTGGGTAATGCGTTTTATCGCGCCGCCCTTGCCAGCAGAATCGCGTCCCTCAAAGATCACCACGATACGATGCTTGGTGCTCACGACCCAATCTTGCAGCTTCACCAGCTCGCCTTGCAAGCGGAAGAGCTCACGAAAATAGTGTTGCCGCGCGGCCTTGGCTTCAGCCGTAGCGTGGCTCGGGTCGTCAGGCGAGCGGTCATCTAACTCCATTTCCAATTCTTCGTCGTAGCTGTCGGCCAGCTCTTCTCGCAGACGCGCCATCATGATTTCTTCAGCACTGATATCGGACTTCATGGATTAATTTCGCGTTTAATGACAAGGGAATAGCACGATGTCACATTATTGTGACGATTTCGTGACATGTCATCTATGGGCTTTTTCCTTGTGGGGGCAAGCAAAAATACAACGACTTCAAACTGTCATCAGTTCATTACACGCTTGTCATAAAAAGTACTTACTCTCCTTAGACATGAATACCCATCCTATCCATGCATTGATGACTCACCATTTGGTTCATCGAGAATCAATTGGAATGCCCGCTGGCGAGTTTGCGCCAAATGCGGTAGATAAGCAAGTTTCACCGCCAGACGATGACGATGAAGGCCACACACATGTGCGATCCGTTTTTATTTCTGACATTCATCTGGGTACTGCAGGTTGCCAAGCGCATGCCCTGCTGGATTTTCTCCGAGTGACGCGCTGCGATTATCTGTATTTGGTGGGCGACATCGTGGACGGCTGGCAGCTGCGCAGGCGCTGGTTTTGGCCTCAATCTCACAACGATGTAATTCAAAAAATCTTGCGTGCGGCTCGCAAAGGCACACATGTGGTCTTCGTGCCTGGCAATCATGATGAGTTCGCGCGGCGGTATGACGGCCATGAATTCGGTGGCATTGTGGTGATGCAAGAGTGCGTACATGTCACCGCAGATGGCAGGAAACTATGGGTGACGCATGGCGATTTGTTTGATGGCGTGATCCAGTGCGCGAAATGGTTGGCCTATCTGGGCGATCAAGCTTATGAATTCACGCTTCGCTTGAACCGCACGCTCAACAGCATGCGTGCTCGCATGGGACTGCCCTATTGGTCACTCTCGCAGTATTTGAAACACAAGGTCAAACGCGCTGTGAGCTATGTTTCTGATTTTGAAACCGCTGTCGCCCATGAAGCCAAGCGGCGTGGGCTGGACGGTGTGGTCTGTGGGCATATTCATCGCGCGGAGATGCGCGAGATTGAAGGCGTGTTGTATTGCAACGATGGTGACTGGGTGGAGAGCCTGACTGCCTTGGTTGAGCATGCGGATGGCCGTTTGGAATTGATCGACTGGTCAACTCGATCAGGCGACGCTTATGCTGCGGGTAAGCTCATGAAATCAAAGGCATCCGCTGAGCCAGCTCGCGTTGCCGATTTGGAGGCAGTGACTTCATGACGCGCATCGCCATCGTGACGGATGCTTGGAAGCCTCAGGTGAATGGTGTGGTAACGATCCTCACCGAGCTGGTCGAGCAGCTCAAACGTTTAGGGCATCAGGTGCTGGTGATAGAGCCGAGCATGTTTGAAGTGTGGCCATGCCCTGGTTATCCAGAGATTTCTCTGGCTAGAAAAATCGAGCCGCGACTTTCTCGCGAACTGGAAGCCTTTGCGCCGCAGGCCATTCATGTCGCGACAGAAGGCCCGCTGGGCAGTCAATGCAGGAAATATTGCATGAAGCGAAAGTTAGCTTTCACCACAGCGTTTCACACCCGGTTTCCAGAAATTCTGAACGCAGCTTTGAAAGTGCCAACGGCATGGGGATACTGGTGGTTTAGGCGTTTCCACGCAAGTGCTGAGCGGGTGATGGTGCCAGCACCTGCCACTTTGCGCATGCTCCAGAAACGCGGTTTTGAAAATGTCGGGCAATGGACGCATGGCGTGGATGGGCTTGTATTTTGCCCCGGCTCTCGTGATGCGCTGGACTATTTGAATCTGCCCAAGCCCATACATTTGTTTGTGGGGCGGGTGTCGTATGAGAAAAACATCGAAGCTTTTTTAAGGTTGCCATTGGCTGGCAGTAAAGTCGTTTGTGGTGTGGGCCCGCTTGAAGCCAAACTCAAGCAAAGCTTTGCAAATGTGACTTGGCTCGGCGTGTTGCCACGCGCAGAGTTGGCAGCGGTGTACCGGGCTGCCGATGTGTTTGTTTTCCCAAGTAAGTCAGATACCTTCGGCTTGACCATGCTAGAAGCGATGGCTTGCGGCACACCTGTTGCGGCCTATCGCGTCGAAGGGCCGATTGATGTCGTTGGCGATTCGCCAGCAGGCGTGATGCATGATGACTTAGCGCAGTCTGTGCAACAAGCGCTGTTGATTGATCGCGCTTTGCCTCCGCAGCGAGCGGCCATGTTTGATGATGAAACTGTAGCGCGGCAGTTTCTTCAAATGCTTGCGCCTTTGCCGCAACCGAAGTAAATCAAAGCGTCAAAATCGTACAACCCGTCGTCTTGCGCGCTTCCAAATCCCGGTGCGCCTGCTGCACTTCTTCCAGCTTGTAGCGCTGATCGATCTTGATCTTCACTGCGCCGCTTTGTACGATGGCGAATAGCTCGTCTGCCATCGCCTGTGTGCTCTCGCGCGTGGCGATGTGGGTAAACAGCGTTTGCCGCGTCACATAGATTGAGCCTTTCGCGCCTAAGCTGCCAGGAGCAAACGGCGGCACCACACCTGATGCATTGCCAAAGCTGGCCATCAAGCCAAAAGGTGAGAGGCAATCCAAGGATTTGTCCCAAGTGTCTTTGCCCACCGAGTCATACACCACTTTCACGCCCACTTTTCCACCATTCGCACCCGTGATTTCTTTCACACGCGCTGCGAAGTCTTCCGTGGAATAGTTGATCACATGTGTTGCGCCATGCTCTTTGGCCAAGGCGCATTTCGCGTCAGAGCCGGCAGTACCGATCAATTGATAACCCAGCGCTTTCGCCCATTGGCAAGCAATCAAGCCTACACCGCCCGCTGCTGCGTGAAACAACACAAAATCGCCAGCCTTCAAACCTTCAACAGGAAGCGTTTTGCGCAATAGATACTGCGCCGTCAAACCCTTGAGCATCATCGCTGCGCCAGTTTCAAACGAAATCGTATCCGGCAGCTTGCACACGCATTTCGCAGGCATCACACGCACCTCGCAATACGCACCTGGGGGCTGGCTCGCATACGCAGCGCGGTCGCCCACTTGCAGATGCGTCACACCAGCGCCCACAGCCTCTACCACGCCTGCGGCTTCCATGCCGAGCTGCAGGGGCAAGGGCAGGGCATACACGCCGCTGCGCTGATACACGTCAATGAAATTGAGGCCAACTGCGTGATGGCGAATACGTATCTCACCAGCGCCTGGCTCGCCCACCTTCAAGTCGACGAGCTTCATTTGCTCGGGGCCGCCAGTTTGTTCGATCAGAATAGCTTTGCTCATGATGATTTATTCCGCAATAATTGAAATGATGATGATCTCGCTTGAGATCCAGCTTGAAACTTTATCACGTCAACCTTATGCAATTCATTGATTTTCCTAATTCTCTTCGGTTGGTGATGGCGCGTCATGGGGTGATGCTGGTTAATCTGCATGATCAATACATGGGGCACGGCCTATCAGTTTATGGTGAATACAGTCAACTCGAATGCGATTTCTTGCTGCAATGGATGCCTATTCAACGTGACGCAGTGGAGGTTGGTGCCAACATTGGTTGCCTGAGCTTGCCCATGGCAAAAGCACTAGCTGTCAATGGAAGGCGCTTGATGGCGATCGAGCCGCAGCCCGTGATTTTTCAGCAACTATGCGCCAATCTGTCTCTGAATCATGTGCGTAATGTGGCTGTGATACCCAAAGCCTGCGCCCCGAAGCGCAGCACTCTTTATTTCGCACGACAAGATTATGATCAAGCGGGTAATTTTGGCGCATTACGTTTGCGTGAACATGCTCTGGAGGGAGACGAGAACATAGAAGCTGTGCCGCTGGATGAGATGCTCGATGGCAGTTGGGATGTCGGTCTGCTCAAGATCGATGTGGAAGGCATGGAGTCTGCTGTGCTGCAAGGTGCTGGCAAAACTGTCGAGCGTTGCCGTCCAGTGATCTATCTTGAAAACGACCAACCCGCCAAATCAAGCGCTCTGATTGAGCAGCTTTGGGCCATGGACTATGAGCTTTGGTTTCATTTACCCGCTTTGTTCAATGTCAACAATTTCGCTGGGCATGCAGAGAATCTTTACCCAACGTTGGTATCCGTGAATATGCTGTGTCTGCCCAAAGAAGCAAGTGCCAAACCTGATGTCGAGCCCATCGTAGACCCCAGCTGGCATCCACTGCTCAATCGCTGATTTAAGCCTTGCTGCGGCTGACCCAGTACACCCCCAGCAGCACAAGCAACGTGCCGCCGATGATCCAGAGGTTGAGCAGTTCGCCTAAGAAGATCACGCCCATCGCGATGGTGCTCATGGGGCCGATCATGCCGGTTTGAGCGGCCAGACCTGCACCGATGCGTTCAATCGCCATCATGACCAAGAGCACGGGCACAGCAGTACAGAGCGTGGCATTCAAAATAGAAAGCCAGATCACTTGGGGCGCGACCACTGCAGCAGACATGGGGTTCAGGATCAAAAACTGTGTGATACAAAACAGACACGCTATGCTGGTAGCCAAGCCTACCAAGCGCAGCGAACCTAGGCGTTTGACCATCTCGCCGCTGTACACCAGATAAATCGCATACGAGACGGCGCTGGCAAACACCAACGCTGTGCCCAGCAGCACATTCTTGCCATCAAAGCTCACTTCGTGGCCAAACACGAGCAGCACTCCGGCATAGCTCAGTGCCATGGCAATCGCCTGAGTACGCGTGATTCTGCGTTTGAAGAGCAGCGCGCCGAGGATGAGAACGAGGGTAGGGTTCAAATACAAAATCAACCGCTCAAGGTTCGCGCTGATGTATTGCAGGCCGAGAAAATCTAAAAAACTGGCCAAGTAATAGCCGCAAAATCCGAGGCCGATCACGCCCAGCCAATCTTTGCGCGAGAGCGGCTCTTTGCCACGCGAAGCCCACCACGCCATGATGACAAACATGGGTAATGCAAACAGCATGCGATACATGATCAGCGTGACGGCATCGACGCCATAGCGATAGGCCAGCTTGACGATGATGGCCTTGCCGCTGAAAGCAATGGAGCCGACCACGGCCATCAGCAAACCCGTGAGTTGGATGCTGCGAGCAGTGGATGTGGCGGTCGTCATCGAGCTATCATTACTACTAATTTAATAGCAAACTATTTAGGTTTTATAACGGGAAGAAGCCGATTTTTACTATAAAAATGCAGGTCAGAGTCTAAAAACCTACGGCTTGCCCATCGCGCCGCGAATCGCTCGCTGCCACGTAGCCCTGTACCTTCGGATCGCCCGCTCGGCAGATGAATTGACCTGCACCGAAGTCTTGGTAAGAGTCGTTGATGACTTCGGTTCGATGGCCGCGATCCATCAAGCCCTGCACGGTTTGCGCATTCATCGCCGCTTCCACATTGATCTCCAAGCCTGCATTGAAACGCCAACGCGGCGCATCGCAAGCGGCTTGCGGGTTTTGGCCATAGTCGAGCATGCGCACCAAGGTTTGCATATGGCCTTGCGGCTGCATGTTGGCACCCATCACGCCGTAGCTCATCACCGGCTGGCCGTCTTTGGTGAGGAAGGCGGGAATGATGGTGTGGAAGGGGCGCTTGCCGGGCGCAACGACATTTGGCGAAGCAGGATCGAGCGAGAAGCCGTGTCCTCGGTTTTGCAAACTGATGCCAAACGTCGGCTCAACGCAGCCTGAACCAAAGCCCATGTAGTTGCTCTGAATGAAGCTAACCATCATGCCGTTTTCATCGGCGGCAGTGAGATAAATCGTACCGCCTTTGGCGATATTTCCGGCTTGGAAATCTTGCGCTTTGTCCAGGCGGATGAGCTTGGCGCGGGAGGCAAGATAAGCGTCATCAAGCATTTGCTCAGGGGTGACGCTCATGGAGGAGGGCTCAGCGACGAATTTGTACACATCGGCAAACGCCAGCTTCATCGCTTCGATTTGTAGATGCTGCGAATCTACGCCATCGAGCTTGTGACTGGTCATGTCAAAGTGATTCAGTATGCCCAAAGCGATCAGCGCGGCAATGCCTTGGCCATTGGGCCCAATTTCGTGAAGCTCGTGCCCGCGATAGCTCTTGGAAATGGGGGTGACCCACTCTGGCTTGTAAGCTGCGAAATCAGCAGCAGTGATACTGCCGCCATTTGCTGAGGAGAATTTTTCAATGGCTGAGGCGATCTCGCCGCCGTAGTAAGCAGCACCTTTGGTTTCTGCGATCTTGCGCAAGCCGTTAGCCGCTGCTTTGAACTGAAATAGCTCGCCCACATTCGGCGCGCGCCCCCAAGGCAGAAAGCCTTGGGCGAAGCCGGGTTGGTTTTTCATCTCATCGGTGGCTGCTGCCCATTTTTGCTGCACCACGGGCGGCAGCAAATAGCCGCGTTCAGCAATCTCAATCGCAGGCTCCATCAAATCGGCAAAAGGCAGTTTGCCAAAGCGCTCACTCATGGCCACCCAGCTGGCCACTGCGCCGGGCACGGTCACCGTGTCAAAGCCGCGTTTGGGGAGATTGGGCGAATCACCGTATTTGCTTTTGAAATATTCGGGCGTCCAGGTTTGAGGCGCTCGGCCAGAGGCATTCAAGCCATGCAAGCCTTTGCCATCCCACAAAATACAAAATGAATCCGAGCCCAAGCCATTGCTCACCGGCTCGCAAATGGTGAGGGCAGCAGCGGCTGCGATTGCCGCATCAACGGCATTGCCCCCTTTGAGCATCATGCGCAAGCCGGCTTGGGCTGCCAGCGGGTGCGAGGTGCTCACCACATTGCGGGCGAAGACGGGGATACGGGTGGTGGTGTAGGGGTTAGAAAAATCGAAATTCATAATGTGATTATCAGGCTGAATAGAATGCAGTAAACACATAAGAGATATCTCCATGGCAGACACCACCCTTCTCATTGACGTGATCAAGCAAGAGCTTCGCAGCGTGAACAAAACCTATGCCGATGTGGCGCAGGCACTGGAAATGAGCGAATCCAGCGTCAAGCGCATGTTTAGCAAGAAGGAAATGCCGCTTTCGCGCGTGGACGATGTTTGCCGGATTCTCGGTACGGATTTCGCAGAACTCTCCCGCAAAGTGGCCAATGCCTTGCCGTTGATGACCGAGCTGACCTACGAGCAGGAAGCCGCCGTGGTGAAAGATCCGCTCTTGCTACTGGTCGCGATTTGCGTGCTGAGTTATTGGGAATACGAGCAGATTGTGCAAATCTACCAACTCACTGAAGCCCAATGCACAGCCAAGTTGCTGGCATTAGACAAACTCGGCGTGATCGAGCTCAAACCCATGAATCGATACCGCCTCAAGGTGGCTAAAACCTTCCGTTGGCGCAGCGATGGCCCGATTCGCGGCTATTTCACGCAGCATGTGGTGGGCGAATATTTCTCTGGTCGCTTCGACCGAGAAGGCGAAACGCTACTCATGGTGCACGGCAACATCAATCGCGCAGTTGCCCCGAATTTCGTCGAACGCATCAACCGCATCGGCCAAGATTTCGCAGCGCAGCATCTGGCGGATAAAAAGATGGACGAAAAACACCGCGATGGCTTCACGATGATCGTGGGGTTTCGGCGCTGGGAGTTTTCGGCGTTTACCGGGATGCGGAGGAAGTGAAATTCAAATCAAATTCAACTTCGAATTCAAAGCTTCAGTAAATGCTCCCGATAGTGCATCAGCTCATCAATCGACTCATGCACATCCGCCAGCGCCGTATGCCGCTGCTTTTTCTTGAAGCTCTTGTAAGCCTCCGGCTTCCAGCGTTTGGCGAGTTCTTTCAACGTACTCACGTCTAAGTTGCGGTAATGGAAGAAAGCATCAAGCTTGGGCATGTAGCGCACGAGAAAGCGCCTGTCTTGGCTGATGGTGTTGCCGCAGAGGGGGGATTTTCCTACGCTGACATAGGTTTTGAGGAAGTCAATCAGTTGCCTTTCTGCGCTGGCGGGGGTGACTTTGCTGTTGCGCACACGCTCGACCAGCCCGCTTTTGGTGTGGGTGGAGACATTCCATTTGTCCATTTTCTTCAGAGCCGCTTCGCTCACGCGCAAGGCAAACACTGGGCCTTCGACGCGGATGGAGAGATCAGGATTGGTCACGACGACGGCAATTTCGATCAAACGGTTTTCAATCGGGTCAAGACCTGTCATTTCGCAGTCGAGCCAGACGAGGTTGTATTCAGATTTCTTGAGCGTTGGAGTGGGTGAAGCAGTAGTCATGGCTTGATTCTCGCTGAAATGAACGCTCCGATGAAAGCTCTTGAGCAAAAGCCTAAAATCTGTCTATGATCCCTGCTGTTTTTACTGCCCTTTTCGCCGCCGCACTCGTCGTTGGCCTTCTTCTCAAACTTTGGCTGGCCACGCGCCAGATTCGCCATGTGGCGCAGCATCGCGCGGCTGTGCCTGCCGCATTCGCAGAGCGGATCACGCTCGCCGCGCATCAAAAAGCGGCGGATTACACGGTTGCGAAAGCGCGGCTGGGTATTTTGGAGTTGGCTTTTGGCGCAGCCGTTTTGCTGGGTTGGACGCTGCTCGGTGGGCTGGATTTGCTCAACCAAAGCTTACTTGCATGGTTCGGCGCGGGTTTAACGCAGCAGCTCTTGCTGTTCGTGAGCTTTGTGGTGATTGGTGGCATCATTGATTTGCCGTTTTCTCTCTATGGCATTTTTGTATTGGAAGAAAAATTCGGTTTTAACAAAATGAGCTTCAAGCTCTGGCTGTTTGATGCGATCAAGGGTGCATTCATTGGCGCGTTGATCGGCCTGCCGATTGCAGCGCTGATTTTGTGGGTCATGGGCGCTGCGGGTGATTTGTGGTGGCT
>JANOJL010000032.1:0-1674 GCA_031418715.1 Variovorax sp.
GCCTGTACCACCATCGCATTGAAATTCGGTGAAATCACCAGCTGCCCACCCGCCGCTTTCACTTGGCGCACCTGAGCCACCTCCAGCACCGTACCCGCGCCAATCAGCGCTTCCGGCAGCGCCTCGCGCAGCGCCGCAATGCTTGAGTAGGGTTCAGGAGAATTCAGCGGCACTTCCAAAATCCGAAAGCCCGCCTCCCAAAGAACGCGCCCCACCTGCGGCGCTTCTTGCGGCATGAGGCCGCGAAGAATAGCGATCAGCGGAGCGTGTGAAAGAGTGGAGCGAAACTGAGTATGAAGAGCAAAATTGTGCATGCCCTGATCATAGATGCAGCGTTGATCAAGAGATGCGCTTGCCCTGCGCATCAAAACCGTGCAGTTTGCCAGGCACGGTTTGGACGTGAATGGTGGCATCTACCGCAGGGCAGGCATCGCCCTCGGCAATGCGCACGATCATGTTGGGCTCGCTGCTCTTGCTTGTCGTTGAGCTCAAGTGGGTGTAGAGCAGGCGCTCAGCACCGAGCATCTCGATGCTGAGGACTTTTAATGCCAAGCCATGCTCTGCAACACGCAAATGCTCAGGACGCACACCCACCGTGGCAAGAGCCGCATTTTTAGAGTCAAATCGGTCTTTTGCCGTTATAGAATCTACGTAAAATGCTATTAATTCAGTAGCATCTTGCAGCGGCACAAGATTCATGGGTGGGCTGCCAATGAAGCTGGCCACGAAGGTAGAAGCTGGGCGGTGATACACGTCATCGGGTGTGCCGAATTGTTCGACATTTCCGCTATTGAGCACCATCAGCCTTTCCCCGAGCGTCATGGCTTCGATTTGATCATGCGTCACGAAGAGGCTGGTGATACCGAGTTCGCGGTGGAGTTTTTGGATTTCAATGCGGGTGGATGCGCGCAGCTTGGCATCTAGGTTGGAAAGCGGCTCGTCAAACAGAAAAACTTGAGGCTGGCGCACAATCGCTCGCCCCATGGCCACGCGCTGGCGCTGGCCGCCAGACAGCTCGCGCGGCTTGCGTTTGAGGTAGGGCTCAAGTTCGAGCATCTTTGCCGCTTTGGCCACGCGCTGCTCAATCTCAGCAGGCGGCACTTTGGCGATTTTCAGGCCATAAGCCATGTTTTCAAACACGCTCATGTGGGGATACAACGCGTAATTTTGAAATACCATGGCGATGTCGCGCTCGGCAGGCTCTAGATCATTGACCACGCGCGAGCCAATGGAGATTTCGCCGCCGGAGATTTCTTCCAGACCGGCCACCATGCGCAAGAGCGTCGACTTACCGCAACCCGAAGGCCCAACGATGACGACGAATTCGCCGTCTTTGATTTCAGCATTCACGCCATGAATGACTTGGTTGGCGCTCGGGCCTTTACCGTAGCGCTTGATGACGTTTTTTAAAGTAATGGAGGCCATGGCACTTTGATTGAGATGAATATTTAGCAGACAAAAATACGAACTCCCGGACGCAGAAGACGCAAAGGTTACGCAGAAGACGCAAAAGAAATACAAGAAATACAAGAAATCATGATGCAAACTTATCAGCCATTGGTCTTCTTCTCTTTTTGGTATTTTTTCTGCGTAACTTTTGCGTCTTCTGCGTCCGGTATTGGTTTTGGTATTGTGTTTAAGTCTTCACTTTTCAGTATCCACAAGGCCCTTGAC
>JANOJL010000033.1:0-16570 GCA_031418715.1 Variovorax sp.
TGCACCTTAGATTTCCCGTCTGTGCGGTTGGGCAATAGATTTTTCGGGTAAATTAAGGTTAGGAGATACACATGACAGAACCTACCGTCTTATACGAATTGCGGGAAGCTGGCAACGCCAAAATCGCGCTGATCACACTCAATCGCCCTGCTGCACTGAACAGCTTTATTCCCGAAATGCACGAAGCTTTGCGCGCTGCGCTTGCGCGAGCCAGCGCCAACGAACACATAAGAGCCTGCGTCATCACAGGCGCAGGGCGCGGCTTTTGCGCTGGGGCGGATTTGGGTAGTTTTGATTTCACGCCTGGCCCTGGGCTGAAAGAGCGTGCCAATCCTGGCCCGGTGATCGAGGCGCAATTTAATCCGACAGCTCGCGCTGTGATGAATCTGCGCATGCCTACGATTTGCGCTGTAAATGGTGTGGCTGCTGGCGCAGGCGCATCGCTGGTGTTGAGCTGCGACATGGCGATTGCTGTGCCTGGGGCGAGTTTTGTGCAGGCTTTCAGCAAGATTGGACTGATCCCAGATGCAGGCGGCTCTTGGCTGCTGCCGCAGCGGCTCGGCCTGGCTCGCGCACTTGGCCTTGCGTTCACAGGCGACAAACTCTCAGCGGTGCAAGCCAAAGAATTCGGCATGATTTGGGATGTGCAGGACGACGCGCTTGCTGCTGCGCTGGCATTGGCTGAGAAGCTCGCGCAGATGCCCACCAAGGCTTTGGTTGAAACGCGGCACTTGCTGCGCAAAGCGCATATGCAGAGCTTCGACCAACAGCTAGATACCGAGCGCGATGCGCAAACTGCGATGGGCAACACAGATGACTATATCGAAGGCGTGAGCGCCTTTTTGCAAAAGCGTGCGCCGCAGTTCACAGGGCAATGAGCATGACACCCAACGAACTGGCACAAGCGGTTGGCGAGAGCATGTTTGCCAGCGATGTGGCCTCGCGCGAGACGATGGGCATGGCGCTGCTCGAATGCAAGAGCGGCTATGCAAGCATGAGCATGCAGGTGCGCGAGCTGCATTTGAACGGCCACAAGATTTGCCACGGCGGCTTCATCTTCACGCTCGCTGATTCCACTTTTGCTTTCGCCTGCAACTCACACAACAGAGTCGCTGTGGCCGCTGGTTGCAGCATCGAATTCCTCAAGCCCGGAAAGCTCGGCGATGTGCTCACCTGCGAAGGCGTGGAGCAAACGCTTTCGGGCCGTCATGGCATTTACGACATGAAAGTCAGCAATCAAGATGGCGAAGTGATTGCCATGTTTCGCGGCAGATCTGCGCAAATACAAGGCACTGTTTTGCCTACAGCCTGAACGCAAATACTATTAAATTGATAGCATACTGTGCACAATTTATAACGGGTAGAGGCCAATAATGCTTAAAAAATCATCTTTCCCACTGGAATCCATCGAGAAAGCACCACTGCATGAACTGCGCGCCTTACAGTTGAAGCGCCTGCAATCGAGCCTCGCGCATGCGTATGCGAACTCGCCTGTATATCGCGCGAAGTTTGACGCGTCAGGTGTGAAGCCGAGTGATGTGAAATCGCTCGCCGATCTCGCTAAATTACCGTTCACAACGAAGAATGACTTGCGTGATGCCTATCCGTTTGGCATGTTTGCTGTGCCGCGTGAGCAAATCGTACGCATCCATGCCTCTAGCGGCACGACAGGCAAGCCCACCGTCGTGGGCTACACACAAAGCGACATTGACATGTGGTCAGGCCTCGTTGCCCGCTCGATCCGCGCTGCGGGCGCCAAGCCCGGCGACATGGTGCACATCAGCTATGGCTATGGCCTGTTCACAGGAGGCTTGGGCGCACATTACGGTGCTGAAAAACTCGGCCTCACGGTGGTGCCTTTTGGCGGCGGCCAGACCGAGCGGCAAGTGCAGCTCATCATGGATTTCAAACCTGCAATCATCATGGTCACGCCCAGCTATATGCTGGCGATTGCCGATGAAATGCAGCGCCAAGGCATCGATCCGCGCTCTACCAGTTTACGTATCGGCATCTTCGGCGCTGAGCCGTGGACGAATGAAATGCGTGCCTCCATCCAAGAGCGTTTGAATATCCAAGCGGTGGACATTTACGGTCTGAGCGAAGTCATGGGCCCAGGTGTGGCCAGTGAATGTGTGGAAACACAAGACGGCCCGACGATCTGGGAGGACCATTTTTACCCCGAGATCATTGATCCTGACACCAGCGCAGTGCTGCCCGATGGCGAGTTCGGCGAGCTCGTCTTCACCAGCCTCACAAAAGAAGCCCTTCCCATCATCCGCTACCGCACGCGTGATCTCACGCGCCTGCTCCCTGGCACAGCGCGTAGCATGCGCCGCATGGAAAAAATCACCGGCCGCTCCGACGACATGATGATCGTGCGCGGCGTGAACGTCTTCCCCACACAAATTGAAGAATTGATCTTCAAACAAAGCGCCCTCAGCGCTCATTACCAATGCATCTTGAGCAAGGAAGGCCATCTTGATACGCTCACTGTGGCGGTGGAAACCAAATCTGGCATTGCTATAGATTCCGAAGCAGCCCAGGCTGCATCGGCTTCGCTGATTCATGATATCAAGAGTTATATCGGCACATCAGCTGCGATTGAATTACGAGCAGAAGGCGGCGTAGAGCGCAGCATCGGTAAAGCCAAACGAGTGGTGGATTTGAGGAAAAAGTAATACCGAAATTAAGAATTTGTATTTTTTCAAAGCGGCAGGCGTACCTTCACATCCAAGCCCTGCACTTTGCCTTGAACTACACGGTTATCCAGCGCAATCTCGCCTTTCAAAGCCTTCACGATTTCTGCGCAAATCGCCAAGCCTAATCCCGAGCCTGCGTGCATGCGCCCAGCTGAGAAGGGTTGGAAAAGGCGTTGACGCAGCTCATCGTCGATGCCTGCGCCGCTGTCGGCAATCAGGAGTTCGACGCCCTTGTCACGCGCCATCAATTGCACTGAGAGCGTGCCGCCCTGCGGTGTGTGTTTGATCGCGTTGTGAAGTAAATTGCGGGCCAGCTCGCGTAGCATCCAGTCGTGAGCGAGTACGGTGGCGGGCTCGGTGCGAATGTCAAATTCAATTTCTTTGTCGGCAATCAGCGCAGCCATCTCAAGCGCGATTTCGCGCACGATGGCGCTCCATTCGAGCGGTTGTGCGTCGGTCTGCTGACGCAGTTGCTCTACTTTGGCCAGAGACAACATTTGGTTGGCGAGCTCAGTAGCGCGGTCTACCGTTTCGCTGATTTCTTGCAGGGCTTGGCTTGCGGGTGCGTCGCCACGCAGTGCGGATTGGGTTTGGATTTTCAACACGGCCAGCGGCGTGCGCAGCTGATGCGCAGCATCGCGCACGAAGCGTTTTTGATGTTGCAACAGATGATCCAGCCGCGCCATCAGTTGGTTGTTCGCTTCCAAAAGCGGAATGAGTTCGCGCGGCGCTTCATGGCTAGCGACAGGTTGCAAATCATTCTCGGCACGGCTAGAAATCTCAGCGCTGATCTTGCGCACTGGCCGCACAGCCCGCTGCACTACCCACACCACCAGCGCCGCAATCACCGTGAGCAGTAGCGCTTGCCGCCAAAGCGTGCTCACCAAAATCTCACGTGCCAGCGCCTCGCGCAACTCCAAAGTTTCAGCCACTTGCACCGTAGCCATGCCCGCACCACCCGCGCCTGCAACTGGCTGCAACAACACCGCCACGCGCACCGCCGAACCATCGACTTGATCGTCATAAAAATCCACCAGCGCGGCATAGCGTGGTTGATCGGCAATACGGCCTTGCCAGCGTTTCAGCGATTCAAAGCCCGAGACCATCTCTCCTGAAAACCCTGTCACGCGATAAAACATACGACTTCGGTTGTCTGCCTCAAACGCTTCCAGCGCCGCATACGGAACACGCGGCACCAGGCGCAGCGGATCAGATGCCAAACCCTCTTGGCCCTGCACATCCAGCAGCTCGGCAATCGTTTTGGCCGATGCCAGCAAAGTCCGGTCATACGCCGTGTTGGCAGCCTTCAAACTTTGGTGATACAAAATCACGCTATCGATCAAGACAA
Organism: Variovorax sp.; assembly: GCA_031418715.1. GTDB lineage: Bacteria > Pseudomonadota > Gammaproteobacteria > Burkholderiales > Burkholderiaceae_C > JANMDU01. The sequence continues at coordinate 4,048 of JANOJL010000033.1, forward strand.
ACAGCATCACGGGGATCAAAATACCCAGCAGCAGTTGGCGGCGCATAGAGAGATTATTCATTTTTCAGTAAATAGCCAAGTCCGCGCAATGTGACGAGTTTCAAGCCACTTCCAGCGAGTTTTTTGCGCAGCCGATACGTCACCACCTCAATCGCCTCGCTCTGCACTTCCGATTGACCTGGAAACACGCGCTCAAACAATTGCTCTTTGCTCAGCGCATGGCCTAAACGCTCAAACAATGCTGCCAACATCGCTGATTCACGCGGACTCAGCTCCATTGGCCGATTCTCTAGATAAAACACACCACTCTCTTTTTGATAGCTGACTGCGCAGGATTTATAACGACTAGAGGCCATTTTTTCTTCAAAAGCTGCTGCAGACAAATCGCTATCAGCCATGTACTCCGACTCGCCACCGCGCAGACGCGCCCGTACGAGCGCTCTCAGGCGCGCTTCCAATTCATCCAAATCAAATGGCTTGGGCAAGTAGTCATCCGCACCCGTGTTGAGTCCCAAAATGCGATCACCCACCGTGCCTCGTGCGGTGAGAATGATCACAGGTGTCGTCAGACCAGCCTTGCGTGCATCACTCAAAATCTCAAGTCCATCGCGTCCCGGCAAGCTCAAATCGAGCAATACCGCATCCAAACTCAGCTTCTGCCAAAGTGCCAAGCCCTCTTCTCCGTCTGCACAAGATTGCACCAGCCAGCCCAGACGCTTGAGCGAACGCTCAAGCGTCTGGCGCATGGCTGGGTCGTCTTCAATCAGAAGGAGCTTCATAGCTATGATGTTAAAGCCCGAAAGCGCTCATGTTGACTACATGAGCGTTTCCCCTAGTCTAGGCAGACAGGCAAATGACAGCCACACTTAGCATAGTGCAAGTTGTCATTTTTTATTTTGGAGTTCCTTATGCGTCGCGACGAATTTTTAAAATCCTTTTTAGCTGCTGCCGCAGTGGGTAGCTTGCCTGGCATTGCCAGCGCTGCCACCACCTTGAAGATGATGATTCCCGCCAACCCAGGCGGCGGCTGGGATGGCACGGGTCGCGCTTTAGGCAAGGCATTGACTGAAGCCAAAGTGTTTGACGCCGTGCAGTTTGAAAACAAAGGCGGCGCTGCGGGCGCGATTGGCTTGGCGCAGTATGTGAACAGTGCCAAGGGTGATCCCAATTCTTTGATCATGATGGGCGCAGTGATGCTGGGCGGCATCATCACTGGCAAGCCGCCAGTAAACATCACGCAATGCACCCCAATTGCGCGTTTGACAAGCGAATTCAACGTGTTTGTCGTGCCTGCGGCTTCGCCTTTCAAAAATATGAAAGATGTGGCTGAAGCGATGAAAAAAGATCCCGGCAGCGTGAAAGTGGGCGGTGGCTCCCGCGGCTCTACCGAGCACATTGCCTCCAGCATGATGGCGCGCGCGATTGGCGTGGATCCGAAGAAAGTCAATTACGTGCCCTTCCGTGGCGGCGGCGAAGCCGTGGCGGCCATCATTGGCGGCAATGTGAGCTTGGGTGGCTCGGGCTACAGCGAGTTTGCCGAGCACATCAAATCGGGCAAGATGCGCGCCATTGGCGTGACCAGCGACAAGCGCATCAAAGGCATTGATGTGCCTACGCTCAAGGAGCAAGGCATTGACGTGATCTTGGGCAACTGGCGCGGCGTGTATGGCGGCCCCGGCATCACGCCTGCGCAGCAAGCCGCTTTGGTAAAAGCTGTGGTGGCTGCTACGAAGACCAAATTCTGGCAAGACGAACTGGAGAAGCAAGGCTGGACATCGGCCGTGCTCACCGGCAAAGAGTTTGGTGATTTTGTGGACAACGATTTCGCCAATCTGCGCGGCACGATGTATCAAGCGGGCATGTTGTAAGCTGAATTGCTATGCCAAGCCAGCGCACTGAAATCATCGTAGGCGCGGCCTGCCTCGTGCTCGGGGCAGTGCTGGCTTGGGGCGCGACCAGCATTGCTTCTGAAGCTGGCTACGCCGGTGTGGGACCGAACTTTCTGCCTTGGGTTGTGTCGGTAACTTTGATCTTGTGCGGTGTGCTGCTGCTCGTGCAAGCGCTCACGGGCGGCTTTCGCGGGCGCGAAGCGCCGGAAGGTGCAGCTCGCGGCGATTGGTGGTCGTTTGCGTTGATCAGCGCTGCTTTGCTGCTCAACGCGTTGCTCATCACGCACATCGGCTTCATTGCCAGTTGCACTTTGGCTTTTGTCATTGCGGTGCGCGGCTTTCATCTCTCGCAAGGCCGTCCGCTTGCGAGCGCGGCTGTTTGGCTGCGCGATGCGGCTGTGGGCGCGGCGATCAGTGCGCCGGTGTTTTGGTTGTTCACCAAAGTGCTCGGCGTGAACCTGCCTGGCCTCACATCGACAGGCTGGCTCTAAGCGATACAAGATATGGATATTTTCAATGCCTTGATGGGCGGCTTTGCCACAGCCATCACGCCGATGAACCTGATGTGGGCACTTCTGGGCTGCGTCATTGGCACGGCCGTTGGCGTTTTGCCTGGCCTGGGCCCTGCAGTAGTGGTAGCGATGCTGCTTCCGATCACTTCGCAAGTTGAGGTCACAGCCTCGATGATTTTCTTCGCCGGCATTTACTACGGCGCGATGTATGGCGGCTCCACCACGTCGATTTTGATGAACACGCCCGGTGAGGCCGGCTCGCTGATCACCGCAATGGAGGGCAACAAAATGGCCAAGAGCGGGCGCGCGGGTGCAGCGCTGGCCACTGCTGCCATTGGCTCTTTTGTAGCGGGCACGATTGCCACCGTAGTCGTCACCGTGGCAGCGCCTTTCATTGCTGAGCATGCTGTGAAACTTGGGCCGCCTGAATATTTTCTGCTGATGGTGCTCTCGTTTTGCGCGGTGAGCTCAGTACTGGGCGGCAGCGTGCTGCGCGGTGTGGTGGCGCTCTTCATTGGCTTGGCGATGGGCTTGGTCGGCCTGGATCAAATCTCCGGCCAACCGCGCTACACGGGTGGTGTGCCTGAAATGCTCGATGGCATTGAAATCGTGCTCGTGGCGGTGGGTTTGTTTGCGATTGGTGAGGCGCTGTATTTGGCGCTGTACCAAGGCAAAGAAGTAGAGTTTCAAAACCCGATGAGCAAGGTACACATGACGACGCAGGAGTGGAAGCGCTCTTGGCCTGCTTGGCTGCGCGGCACGGCGATTGGTATCCCCTTTGGCACGATCCCCGCAGGCGGCAGCGAGATTCCTACTTTCTTGTCTTACGCAGCTGAGAAAAAGCTCTCCAAAAATCCCGAAGAATTCGGTAAAGGCGCAATTGAAGGCGTGGCCGGGCCAGAAGCCGCCAACAATGCCGCGATCACTGCCACCTTGATTCCTTTGCTCACCTTGGGCATTCCTACATCCAACACCACCGCTGTACTCATGGGTGCTTTCCAGAGCTACGGCATCCAACCCGGCCCTCAGCTTTTTAGCAGCTCAGCCACCTTGGTTTGGGCGCTGATTGCCTCGCTCTACATCGGCAATGTGATGCTTCTGATTTTGAATTTGCCACTCGTGGGCTTATGGGTCAAGCTGCTCAAAATCCCGAAGGCGCATTTGTATGCTGGCATTCTGATTTTCGCCACTGTGGGCGTGTATGGCATGCGCCAAAGCGCGTTTGATCTCGTGCTGCTCTGGGGCATCGGCCTGCTGGGCTTGCTGATGCGCCGCTTTGACTTTCCGACAGCACCCGTGGTGATCGGCTTGATTCTTGGGCCTTTGGCAGAAGCGCAGATGCGTAATGCGTTATCGATTGGTGAAGGCAAATGGACGGTGTTTCTGGAGCGTCCGGGATCGTTGTTTTTGTTGTGCGTGATTGTGGCTGTGTTGGTGTTGCCGCGGTTGCTAAGGAAGCGCGACACTTCGAGTTAAAGAGGTAACGCAAAAAAATAAAGGGAGTTTTTGCGATTTTTGAGTGCTTTTTGCGCTTTTTCGCGTTACCTGGTTTTCTATGGCGCTCAGCGCTTGAGTCGAAAAGGCTCTTCAAAATCCCGAAAATCATCTTCCAGCAGCGCATCCGCGATCCACTCCTTCACGCCCGGCGCGTTGCGGATCGTCTCGATGTAGGCGTTGATCTGCGGCTTGGTTGACAAGGCATAAGTCTTGAAGCGCATGCACACTGGCGCGAAGTAGGCATCGGCAATCGTGAAGCGCCCCCCAAATAGGTAGGGACCGCCGTGTTGAGTGAGTAGTTCGCTCCAAATCGTTTCAATGCGCTGCACGTCCGCTCGCACGCCTGGCTTGTCGCGTAGGACAAGTGCGCCAATCTCTGGCAGACTGGCTTCAATGTTCATCATGCATGCGCCGCGCAGGTTCGTGAAGCTGCTGTGCATCTCCGCACAGATGCTGCGGGCGCGGGCGCGTTGGGCTTTGTCTGCAGGCCACAGATGCTTTTCCGGAAAACTCTCGGCTGCATATTCGGCAATGGCCAGCGTGTCCCAGACGGTCAAATCGCCATCGACCAACGTGGGCACCTTAGCAACAGGGCTGACTTTTTCAATCGCCGCTTTGAATTGCGAATCTGCACCAAAGCTGTCAAAGCGAAGCTTGATTTCTTGAAATGCAATACCCGCATTTTTGAACATGACCCAAGGACGCATAGACCAAGAGGAGTAGTTTTTGTTGCCAATGTAGAGTTTCATGGAGATCCTTTCAAACTAGACTGTGCCACGATGCTGACCCTGCATTGATGCCAAGACTTGGGCGAATTGATGATTCAGCGCGACGCTTGCTTACGAAAGTTGTTCATCACGCTGGCTGGCTTCAAATAGCTGGGTGCAATCGTGTGAATACTGGCAGGCTCAATGCCCAAATCGCCAAGGTTTGGCAGCCTTCCGCTGGCGACGTTCGGGCTCTTCATGGAGGCAAGGTTGTCGCGGCTCATCAGCGTGGGGCCGGGCAAGCGCTCCATGATGCCAGCTTGAATCTTGGCCAAGGCATCAGGCAGATGAAAGATCGGGCGATTCGCCCCCACGCAGCGCCCTGCCAATTCAAACAACTGTCGCAGGCTGAGTACCTGAGCACCTGTTATTTCAAAGATTTTAGGGGGGGGTTCGTTATAGATTTTGCGCGGAGTGCTACTATTTTGATAGCTTTTACCTGCGATCACATTTACCACCGCCTGCGCCACATCCTCCACCCACACAGGTTGAAACTGCGCGTCGCTACCCGCCAGCGGCACAAAAGGAAAGCTCAGCTGCAACTGCGAAAACACATTGAGCAACTTGTCTCCCTCACCAAAAACGACGCTCGGACGAAGCATTGTCACGTCCAATCCGCTGCTTAAAAACACCTGCTCGCCGCGCCCTTTGCTGCGCAGATATTGCGAAGGCGCATCGAGCGCAGCGCCCAAGCTGCTCATTTGAACGATGCGCCCAACGCCTGCAGCTTTACAAGCCAACACGATACTTTTTGGAAGTTCAACATGGACTTGCTCAAACGCCTCTTCACTGCCATGCAGGATGGCAACGAGGTTGATCAGTACGTCATGCCCAGAAACAGCCTTGGTGAGTTGCGCGGCATCATGGACGTTGCAGGCGATGGGCTGCAAGCCGGGTAGCATTTGAATCTCACGCGCGTTTTCAAGTTTGCGAGTAGGCACAGTCACGCGGTGACCAGCGCGGATGAGTTTCTCGCAAAGATGCCGGCCGATGAAACCTGTGCCGCCTAGGATGATGATGTTCATTTTTTTGCTCAATAAAATGGTTTGTTAGAAGGGAGTAAATTCAAACGCCAATCGCTACGACGCATGGCAGCCCAGCAGTCGGGGCGGCTCGCTGCCTCCATTGGGCGACTTGCGCACTTTGGAGGCTGGCCTGAGGCAAGGTCAAACCGCTGGCGACGGACAAATAAGTGGTTGGTTGCAAAGCGACAAGCAGCGCTTGCCAGAGCGCAGCATTGCGATAAGGGACTTCGATGAAGAGCTGAGTTTGACCGGTTTTCTTAACCAAGGCTTCTAGCTCGCGGATGCGTTGGGTGCGCTCAGATGCGTCGATAGGCAGATAGCCGACGAAGGCGAAGTTTTGACCATTCAAACCGCTTGCAGCTAAGGCCAGCAGCAAGGAGCTGGGCCCGACCAAAGGAAGCACCGGCAGGCTCAGCGCATGCGCAGCTCGTACCACCGAGCTGCCCGGATCAGCTACTGCAGGCATGCCTGCCTCACTGATCAGACCAATGCTTTGCACGCCCGCCGCTTTGGCCTGCGCCAACACACTTTGCAGCAAAGGCTTCGCATCAAAACGCCCGCCGTGATCACCCTTTTTATGCACTTCGCGCGGCAGCTCGGTGATGATGTGTTGCTGTAATGGCGCAGCCAAAGGAAGCACCTCACCGATGCGCTTGACCACCGCGCGACAGCTCTTGGCGTTTTCAGCAATCCAATGCGTGATTTGCGATGCCGCATGCAAGGTAGCTTGCGGCAACACATCCGTGATCGGCGCTTGTGAGTCACAACCAAAATCGAGTGGTGCGGGGACGAGGATGAGATTCATTGGGTTTGAAATTTTTGCAGGGGAAGAAAAAATCCGGACGCGAAGGGCGCGGTTGTTTACCTTCGATTGAAGGAACTCACAATAAAAGCAAATGAATACCCGCCGCACGAATCATCCGCGCTGTGCGGATCAAAGGCAAGCCGATCAAAGCCGTCGGGTCGTCGTTGTCAATGCGTTCCAGCAACGCAATGCCTAAGCCTTCGCTTTTGGCGCTGCCTGCGCAATCGTAAGGTTGCTCAATGCGCAGGTAGTTTTCAATTTCATCATCGCTCAAATCCCGAAACACCACGCGCACCGCTGCGATGTCTTGCTGCAAGAAGCCTGTCTCAAGGCAAACAACCGCAAGCGCCGTTTGAAAAATCACTGTTTGCCCGCGCATCATGCGCAGTTGCTCCACCGCACGGTCGTGCGAGCCAGGTTTGCCCAGCGGCTGGCCATTCAAATCTGCGACTTGATCAGAACCGATCACCACCGCTTGCGGGAATTTTGCAGCCACAGCCTGCGCTTTGGCCAAAGCCAAGCGCTCAGCCAAAGCAGCTGGGGCTTCGCCAAGCAGAGGCGTCTCGTCCACATCCGGCGCGGCCACTTCAAAGGGCACATTCAAACGCGCGAGTAGTTCGCGGCGATAGCGCGATGTAGAGCCTAAAACGAGGGAGCGAACGGGAGCAGTCATGCCTTGATTCTCTTACACTCTGAGTATCGCTATGAGTATCCCTTCCCACAACCCTTCCCGCCTCGATGTCCGCGCCTTCGCACAAGAAGCTTCGCAATTACAGGGCAATTTATCGCTCTCAAAATGTGAGCGACTTGCGCATGATTTATATGGGCTAGAGGCCGATTTGTCCTTAAAAATGCTGCATTGGCAGGCGCATGGCGAGAGCGTGCCGGTGGCAGGCGGCATCGCGCACAGTTGGCTGCATTTGGATTTGAAAGCGTGCGTGCCGATGCAGTGCCAGCGCTGCCTGCAGCCGATGCAAGCGGAGTTAGATGTACAGCGCAGCTTTCGCTTTGTGCGCGATGAAGCAGAGGCGAATGCGCAGGATGACGATGCAGAAGAGGATTTGCTCGTGGCCTCCAAGCAGTTTGATCTTCTGGAGCTGATGGAAGACGAGCTGATCATGGCGCTGCCGTTCGCGCCTGCACATGAGGTTTGCCCAGCGCCTGTACAGCTCGCCTCTAGCAGCGAAGAATTTGAGTCTGCCCAGCAAGCCAAGCCCCATGCGTTTGCCGCTCTGGGTATTTTGAAGAAAGTGAAGAAATGAAACTCGTTCGATACGGAAAGAGTGGCCAAGAAAAACCGGGGTTGATCGACAGCAGCGGGCAATTGCGCGATTTGAGCGTGGTTATTCCTGATATCTGCGCGGCTCAGCTCTTGCCCGCTGTTCTCAACAAATTAGCCAAACTCAACACCGACAAACTTCCACTCGTCAAAAGCAAAACCGGCTTAGAGATTCGGATGGGCTGCCCAATTGCCAACATTGGTAAATTTATCGCCATCGGCCTGAACTACCGCGACCATGCCGAAGAAGCCGGCATGCCCATTCCCAAAGAGCCCATCGTTTTCATGAAAGCCACGAGTTGCATCCAGGGCGCGGATGATGATGTGATGCTGCCCAAAGGCTCGAAGAAGAGCGATTGGGAAGTAGAGCTGGGCATCGTGATCGGCTCAAAAGCACAATACGTTTCGCAGAAGGAAGCGCTAACTTATGTCGCAGGTTACTGTTTGGTGAACGACGTGAGCGAGCGAGAATACCAGTTGGAGCGCGGCCCGCAGTGGGATAAAGGCAAAGGTTGCGACACCTTCGGCCCGATTGGCCCTTGGCTCGTCACCGCTGATGACATCCCTAACCCACAAAAGCTGGGCATGTGGCTCGATCTCAATGGCCTGCCGATGCAGCAGGGCAGTACGAAAACCATGATCTTCGGCGTAGCAAAAATTGTGAGCTATCTGAGTCAATTCATGACGCTTTTGCCCGGCGACGTGATCGCCACTGGCACGCCGCCCGGCGTGGGCATGGGGTTGAAGAAAGACGGGAAAAGCTCACCGCGTTACTTAAAAAAGGGGGATGTGATGAGTTTAGGGATCGACGGCTTGGGCGTCCAGACGCAAAAAGTGATCGCCTACAGAGCTGCTTGCTGACTTTTTTGCTCGAAGCCCAAAGCCATCACACAATGCGCCGGGTTTACCCCTTCCAGCTAGGTCTGCCCCGTTATAATCACACACTGTTTCTTTTTCAAAGCCAAAAATTCCCATGAGCGCAGATCACGATCACCAAGAAGGTCCCATCAAAACCCCTGGCCAGTTGCTAGGTACGATTTTTTTCTCCTTCGTTGCACCGGTTTTCATCATCATTGGTTTGGTGTATTTCGTGCTCTCATATGCCAAACCTGGCAGCGCGGGCGGCGAACTCAGTGGTTTAACCCCGGCTGAACTCGCGCAAGGCGTTGAAAGACGCATTGCCAAAGTAGGCACTGTCGAAATTCGTGATGCCAACCGCTCGCTAACCACAGGCGAGGCAGTTTACAAAGCCCAATGCGTTGCTTGCCACAGTGGTGCTGTTGCCGCAGCGCCTAAGCTGGGCGATGTAGGGGCATGGGCGGCTCGCATCAAAACTGGCTACGACGCACTGCTCACTTCCGCCCTCAAAGGCAAAGGTACCATGGGCGCGCAAGGCGGCGGCGATTACGAAGACGCCGAAATTGGCCGCGCTGTGGTGTACATGACCAATGCTGCTGGTGGTAATTTCCCTGTGCCTGAGCGAGCCACTCCTGCTGATGCAACAGCCGCTGCTGCTGCACCAGCCGCCTCAGCAACCAAATAAAGCCACAACGCTGCTGCTTAAAAAACCGCCCTCGGGCGGTTTTTTTGTAGTCCAAACACCCAAGCCCCAATCTACAATAGGCATCCATGAGTCTAGTGACCCGCTGCACCGCCTGTGGCACCTTGTTCAAGGTGGTGGCTGATCAACTCAAAATTTCGGATGGTTGGGTGCGCTGCGGCCAATGCGCCACCGTGTTTGATGCGCAGTCCAACCTGGTAGCCGAACCACAGCCCACCGTCTCTCCTCCCCCAGCACGCGCACCCAGCTTATCTGCCGCACCGTCAGCCGCACCAAGGTTTGCTGTGCCGCCCACCAGAGCTATCGATAGCAGAGCATACGGCGCAGATTCTATAAGGGATAGCAGCAGTTTTAGCGCACTAGATCGAGACACATTGTTGGCCGCCTTCTCCACTGGTGCACGCGCGCCCAGCGCCCTGCAAGACGCAGAGCTAGACAGCCTGCCCCCCGATTCCACGCCTGGAGCCACCTTCTTCACGCAGCAAGCCACCCAGCCAGCATCGCTTTCCGGTTTCTCTTCAGGCTTTTCTCAGCATGCTCAAGACGCTGTGGCCAGCAGCCCCCAGCCTGCGCAACTCGGTAGACTCAAAGCAGATACGCGTGCAGGTTCGCGAAACGAAGGTGGCTTGGATTCAGGCGCGGAATCCAAAGCGGCCTCCCAACTTGAATCGCCTTCTTTCCGCCCCGGCGCCTTGCGCGACTCTGGCGAGCTAGACAGTGAAGCCGGCCCGTCCACTGCCAGCTGGGCATCCTCAGAATATCCATTGCCACAAGCTCGGCGCCCGGCAGACGACCGCACCATTTCAATCAGTGCTGAGCCCACTACACTGAACTCGCCGCGCTCAAGCGATGCGCCTCAGTCTCAATTGCTGAACACGCTGCCTGGCATAGATATGCCGAGCCCGCACACCACGCCCGCCTTCGTCACGCAGGCCAAGCGTGCAGAGCGTTGGCGCTCGCCTTGGGTGCGCCTCGTTCTCTCGCTGCTTGTGCTTGCGCTGTTAGCGGGCTTAGCGCTGCAAGTGGCCTCACAAGAAAAAGACCGCATTGCTGCCATGCACCCCGATGCCAAGCCTTGGCTCGATCAACTGTGCCAACACATGGGTTGCCAAGTGCAGCCGCTCAAGCGCCTTGAATCAATTGCTGTGGATGCCTCTAGCTTCAACCGCATCAACAAAAACAATGCCTCGCTAGAAGCTGTCACGCAGAGCTACAAACTTGCCGTCACACTGAAAAACACAGGCGCACTGCCGCTGGCGATTCCGCATGTCGAGCTGAGCCTTCAAGATGCGCAAGACCAAACGATTCTGCGCCGCGTGCTCTCGCCCGCTGATCTGGGCTCAGCACGAGACCATCTCATGCCATCGCAAGATATGGCGAGTCAGATCACTTTGCAAATTGACACCGCCCAACTCGCTGGCAGTCGCATCCAAGGCTATCGCGTATTGGCTTTTTATCCCTGATCATCCCGAGAACTCCTGCAATATGTCTGCCATCATCTGCGGCTCTGTCGCTATCGACACCATCCTGACCTTCGTTGGTGATTTCGCTGAGCAAATCCTGCCAGATCAAATTCACAAGCTCAACGTCTCCTTTTATGTACCCAGCATGCGTAAAGAATACGGCGGCTGTGCGGGCAACATTGCCTATGGCTTGAAGCAGCTAGGCGGCGAACCGCTGCCCATGGCCGCTGTGGGCCCTGACGCGAGCGACTATTTGGATCGCTTCAAAAAGATGGGTATCGACACACGCCTCGTGATGATCGACAACACCAGCTATACCGCTTTGTGCACCATCATGACCGATCGCGGCAACAACCAGATCACTGGCTTTCACCCCGGCGCGATGGCCAATGCGCACAACAATAAAATCGCAGCCGATGAAAAGGTCAAAGGCGTGCAGATAGGCATCATCTCGCCCGATGGCCGCGATGCGATGTGGGAGCATGCGCATCAGTTCAAGGCGGCAGGCATTCCCTTTTTGTTTGATCCCGGTCAACAATTGCCGGTGTTTAACGGCGCAGAACACCGCGAGCTCATTGAGATGGCCGATTACGTGACAGTCAACGATTACGAAGGCGCTTTGCTCACTGAAAAAACCGGCTGGAGCATGGCGGATGTGTCCGCCAAGGTCAAAGGCTTGGTGGTCACGCTGGCCGATCAAGGCTGCGAGGTCTGGACGAAGGGCAACAAAGTGCATGTTCCCGGCGTGAAGGCCACAGCGGTGGTCGACCCGACAGGCTGCGGCGATGCTTTCCGCGCCGCCTTGCTGTTTGGCTTGGAGCGCGGCTGGAGTTTGGAGCGCTGCTGCGAGCTGGGCAACAAAATCGGTGCGATCAAAATTGCTTCGCAGGGCGGCCAAAACTACACGCTGGATCGCGCTGCGCTCGGCTTGTGAATCTGATCAAGGTCTGAAGGCTGATCCCACATGCGCACCGTCTTTGACCAACCCCGCTGGTATCAGCGCATCTTGCCGCTATTTCAGGGCTTTGATGGGCCGCTCTCAATCGCTGTCTTGCTGTTGGCAATGGCAGGCATGTTGATCATGTATTCCTCAGGCTTTGATCACGGCACGCGCTTCGTCGATCATGGCCGAAACATGCTGATCGCTGGCACGATTTTGTTCATCGTAGCGCAGGTTTCTCCGCAGCGCATCATGAGTTTTGCTGTGCCGATTTATGTGGCGGGCGTAGCGCTGTTGATTGCGGTGGCGCTGTTTGGCATCACCAAAAAAGGCGCGACACGCTGGGTGAATGTGGGCATCACGATCCAGCCCAGCGAGATTTTGAAGATTGGCCTGCCGCTGATGCTGGCTTGGTGGTTTCAAAAGCGCGAAGGGCAGCTGCGTCCGCTGGACTTCATTGTGGCAGGTGTATTGCTTGCTGTGCCTGTTGGGCTGATCATGAAACAACCCGATTTGGGCACAGCGCTCTTGGTGCTGTTTGCCGGGTTGGCGGTGATTTTCTTTGCCGGCTTGCCTTGGAAACTGATCGCCCCGCCGATGATCCTTGGCGTGATTGGGCTGATTTTGATCGTTATTTTTGGTGATCCATTGTGCGAGGACGGCGTGGACTGGAGGGTCTTGCACGAATACCAGCGCCAGCGCGTTTGCACTTTGCTTGACCCCACGCGCGATCCGCTGGGCAAGGGCTTTCACATCATCCAAGGCATGATTGCGATTGGCTCGGG
>JANOJL010000034.1:0-22704 GCA_031418715.1 Variovorax sp.
AGGGTAGCTATGTACGGAAGAGATAACCGCTGAAAGCATCTAAGCGGGAAACTCGTTTCAAGATGAGATTTGCCGGGGGCTTGACCCCCCTAAAGAGCCGTTCAAGACCAGGACGTTGATAGGTCAGGTGTGGAAGCGCAGTAATGCGTTAAGCTAACTGATACTAATTGCTCGTGCGGCTTGACCCTATAACTTTGACTGTGAAACAGATCTAAGTATTGCGGTTGACTGCAATCGAATACGCATGACGCCAGGCATTCACCTGTGTGATCTGCTGCTGATATAACTCTATGAATTGGTTGTGTTGATTGTCTGCCAAGGCAATAATCAACATGACGACAAGTTATGCCTGATGACCATAGCAAGTTGGTCCCACTCCTTCCCATCCCGAACAGGAAAGTGAAACGACTTAGCGCCGATGATAGTGCGGATTCCCGTGTGAAAGTAGGACATTGTCAGGCTCTTATACTGAAAACGCCCACTCGAAAGAGTGGGCGTTTTTCTTTGTGCAAACGATAAGTGAAGATGCAGCTGAGAGCGTTGCTAGCTCAGAGTCTGTCTTAATCTCGATTGAGCAACATTCCTGCAGCTTGCTAAAGTACACCCGATCGCTCTAAATCTTCTATCAAGCTGTGCAGCCAATCATTCACTGGTACAGCGTTAAAAAATCGTTGATGCAAGATGCTGAAATAAGGCGATTGCTTTGCACATTCATACTTTTACTAGGAAGCGCGGCATTGTAATTCGAGCAGTTTGTGCTTAATCAAGACTTTTGCGCCGTAGTTGGCGTGACCTAAAGGATCTTCAATGAATCTGTACAAGTGTGATCGAGCGCGCGATAGCGCTGCCTCGACATCTGTGAGCACTGAGCCATGGCCTAGTATGACTGTCGAAGCATTAAGTCTTTCGATAACATCGAGTGTCGCAGCCACCTCATCGAATGCTTCGATGCCTTCGAGTTCCTGAAAAACAACACCAAAACCGTTTCCCCAAAGCGCATCGGCTGATATCAGGGTGTGCGTTTGCGGCTCAAACAAGATCACTGAGTGCGGATCATGTCCGGGTGCAGCATGAATTTCCCAATGAAAGTCACCAAGCTGCACTGTCATGCCGGGCTGTAACACTAGATTATGAAAAAAGCGTGGGCAAGATTGGCCTGTGGGGGTGTATGACAGTGCATCAGCATCCCAATCGGTGACAAAAGCAGCCTGGCCTGGTGGGATAAGTACGCTAGCGGAGCTGAAATCAGATTGTACAAGTGCCTTTCCACCAGATAAGTCCCTGTGCAGATGCGTGTTGCTGATGAGATCAAGATCACGCTCTGCCAAAGTGGAGCGAATCAGTGCGAGAGTTTGCGCTGCATATGAGCAATAACCGGTGTCAACCACCGCAGTTTGCTGGCCTTGCGTGAAGACGATGTTGTTGCTCGATAGCCAGCCGCGTTCTAGAACAGTACAGCCGAGCGCGGTACTCAAAGTCATTGTTGTCTGAAAATTATAAGCAAAAGTGAGCTTTTGCCGGCATAAAACATGCGCAGCATGCTATCAAATTAATATCATTGAGCCGCAGGGATGAAGTCACTTCGCACTGCGCAATTCACGCCGCAAAATCTTGCCAACGTTGCTTTTAGGTAGATCATCGCGAAATTCGATGTACTTGGGCATCTTGTAGCCTGTGAGATTTTGGCGGCAGAAGCTCATCACTTGTTCTTCGGTCATGCCAGAATCGTTTTTCACGACAAATACTTTGATGGCCTCGCCTTGCTTTGCATCTTGCACCCCGACAGCTGCGCATTCCACAACACCAGGGCATAGCGAAATCACGTTTTCCAACTCATTGGGGTAGACGTTAAAGCCGCTCACAATGATCATGTCTTTCTTGCGATCCACAATTTTGGTGTACCCGCGTTCATCCATGATGCCGATATCGCCGGTGCGCATGTAGCCGTCGGGGGTGAAGGCTTTTTCATTTTCTTCGGGTTGGTTGTAGTAGCCGACCATGATGTTGGGGCCTTTGATGCAGATCTCGCCAGATTGACCGACAGCGAGGCTGTTGCCGTCATCGTCTTTGATGGCGACATAAATGCTAGGCAGCGGCAAGCCGATCGTTCCAGAGAACTCTGTATTTGTGACAGGATTGTTTGTGCCCATCGCGCAGGTCTCGCTCATGCCCCAGCCCTCGATCATGGGGCAGGCGGTTGCCTCAAACCAATGCTTGGCTGTGCCTTCCGAAGCTGCCATGCCGCCCGCTTGCGAAACGCGCAAATGGCTCCAATCCACCGTCTTGAACTGGGGATGCTGCAAGAGCGCATTAAAGAGCGTGTTCACTGCAGGCAGCATGTGAAACGGTCGCTTTTTAAGCACATCAATGAATTTGCCAAAATCGCGAGGATTGGGAATCATGGTCATGTGTGAGCCACCGCGAATGGCCAGCAGCGAAACGGTGAGTGCAAAGATGTGATACAGCGGCAAAGCGGCGATGCTGTTGATTTTGCTGGGATCGCCCACAGTCTTGAGCGCCGGTGCAAACCAGGCCTCCGCTTGCAAAATGGCAGCGATGATGTTGCGATGCGTGAGCACCGCACCTTTAGACAATCCCGTTGTACCCCCGGTGTATTGCAGGAAGGCAATCGAATCAAGATTGGCTTGCGAAGGCTTGAGTTGCTTGTTCGTGCCTTCTGCAATCGCACGGTTGAAGGGCGTCACGATCAAACCGCTATCAAGCGGTAGTTTGTAGGCGGGCACCATCTTGGCCAAATGCCGCACGGCGAAGGTGAGCCATTGGCCATACCAAAAGCCGAGCAAATCGCCCATAGAGGCAACGACGACTTCTTTGATCTGCGTTTTACCGATCACTTCAGCGAGAGTGCTGCAAAAATTCTCCAAAATCACAATCGTCGTAGCGCCAGAATCTTTGAGCTGGTGCTCTAGCTCACGCGGTGTGTAGAGCGGATTGACGTTCACACAGGTGTAACCCGCCCGCAGCACGCCCGACATCGTGACTGGGAACTGCGGAATATTAGGCAGCATGATGGCCACACGCGCGCCGGGCGCGAGGCCTCGGCTTTGTAACCATGCACCAAATGCGCTGGACAGATCGTCGAGCTGGCGATAGCTCATCCAACTGTCCATGCAGACGGCGAAAGGATTCGCAGCGTTGCGCTTGAAGCTTTCTTCGAGCAGTTGCGCAAGAGACTGGTATTGCTCGGGCTTCACATCGTGAGGAACGCCCTCGGGATAGCTTTTGAGCCAAATACGCTCTTGTGGGGTGTATGTATCGACGGTTGCCTGCATGGTGTCTCCAAAGATGCCTTTGAAACGATTCTAGGCCAGTGCAGCTATGGAGCGACTCAGTGATCACCCCATGCGGACAGGAAAACGCAATGCAAGTCTTAACCCGCCATCTGAGCCAGCCAAGCGCTTTCGCGCTGCCCGACGATTGCCAGAAACTGCGGCACTTTGCCCGCCTTGCCGAGCTGGCCGAAGGTATCAAAGCCACGTTCTAAAAATCGCTGTAAATCATGCAAGCCTGCGGCGCTGGCCGGCGTACGCATCATTTTGAGCATCAGCCGCAGGCCGGGCACTTGGGTGTGCCGCTGCAATTGCAAGCCGAGATCATGGGTCGCATCGAGTTGCTGCTGCCGCCCAGCTGCATAGCCGGGCGCAGCGAGCAGGCTTTGCCAAAGTTGTTGGTAGAAGGACAGATCAAGCGCATTCAGCTCGGGCGAGTTAGCCTGCCAAGTGAGCGCCATGCAGGCATCCAGGGTTTCAGACAGAGCATGCAGCTTGGCGAGCAAGGTGGCGGTTTGTACGACGGTTTGCGGAAACAAGCGCTCCAGCGTGCCGGCAATGCGCGCAAATTGTGCATCGCGTTTGGAAAACTCTTGCTCGCTATACAGCTCGGTTAAGAAAAACAGAGCAGCGGGTCCCATATGGGCATCTTGCAAGATATCTGCATAAGTATTGCGAAAGCGCTGTGCCTGCCAATGACGCAGCGCTGTGGTGCGAAACGCAAGATCACTTTGCACTTGGCGCTGCTGGCGCAGCTGCTCAACCACGCTCAGGCTTTGCGCGATATTGCCATAGGCCTCCATGCGGCGAATGGCCGGCAGTGTGGGCAAATGAAACACCATGACCGGATGCTCTGCCTACTTCATCTCAAACACGAGGCAAGTGGTGGTGGCATGTGCATACAACTTGCCACTCGCATCCACAATCCGACCTTCGGCAGTGGCGAGCTGTCTGCTGCAATGCAAGACCTTGCCAATAGCGCGCAGCGGCTCTTTACCAACAACGGCGCCATGGCCGGCAGGCAAGCGCGCCAGCACAACCGCTTCTTCTTCGCGCCACTGGCGCAGTACATCTTCAGTTGCTGTCATAACTTCACAGCGACGGGCGCTCGATCAATTCAATTTTGTAGCCGTCCGGATCGGTAATGAAGGCGATCACGGTATTGCCGCCTTTGACGGCTCCGGGCTCGCGGGTGATCGCGCCGCCAAGGCTGGCCGCTTTCTCACGCACAGCGGCGCAGGTGGCGGCGACGTCTTTCACGCCAATCGCGATGTGACCGTAGGCTGTGCCGTGCTCGTAGATTGCAACGTCGTGGTTATAGGTGAGTTCAATTTCCGCATGATCAGGATTCGTACCGTATCCCACGAAGGCGAGAGAGTATTTTTGCTCAGGTCGCTCGGTGGTGCGCAGCAGTTGCATGCCCATGATCTGGGTATAGAAATCAATGGAGCGCTGGAGGTGGCCAACGCGCAGCATGGTGTGGAGGAGTCTCATGATTTGGAATGTGTCATCAGTTGGTCGGTTTGATCTTGCCAGTATTGCACAGCTGCGTACCAGTCCTCCCACACGCAGCCATTGCAGCCTCTGCCGCAGCAGGTGATGGGTTGGGGTGGGGCGGGTCTGTGCTTAATTTTTGCTGTTTTGAGGGCGTTGTTTGTTATGGCGATTTGAATTCTGGCTTTGCTGAGACTGTTTTCTAGCTGTTGAAGGAGCGCACTTTCTTGCATGTTCTGTATTTTGCCAGTGGGCGGAGGATTTCGCTTTGGATGGGTCGGCCACGGCTCGGGCACAGTGATTGGGGCATCCCACTTCACGCGTGTCCTCCTGATGGCTACGCCCGCATGCCCCCTTTACCTCATTGCGTGAGATACCCCAAGCGCTGTAGGCATGCCAAGGCAGTAGCGTGCAAAGAATCAATCCAATAACCGCAAACACCGCAACACATTCTCTGCAGTACAAGGCGCGTTCAAGCGCGAAGTATCTCCGCCAGCGGCAGAAACAGCATCCCGATAAGCCTCCCACACGCTGATCGCCAGCATGAACGGCGGCTCGCCCACGGCTTTGCTGCCGAACACGTTGTCTTCCTGATTCGCCTCGAGCCAGAGATCCACTTTGAAATGCTCAGGGATGCAACCGGTGGCGGGGATTTTGTAGGTGCTTGGGGCGTGGGTGGTGAGCAGACCTTTGTCATTCCACACAAGCTCCTCTGTCGTGAGCCAGCCCATACCCTGAACGAAGGCGCCCTCGATTTGACCGATGTCGATCGCAGGATTGATGGAGCGGCCAACGTCGTGCAGGATGTCAACTTTGAGCACGCGGCTCTCGCCGGTGCGGGTGTCGATGATCACTTCCGTGCAGGCTGCGCCATAGGCGAAATAGTAGAAGGGGCGGCCCGAGAGCGTCTTTTTGTCGTAGTGGATCTTTGGTGTGGCGTAGAAGCCGTCGCTCCAGAGTTGGATGCGATTGGCGTAAGCCATACCGACGACTTCTTGCCAAGGACGGGATTGACTCGGAGAGATCACTTGACCGTCTTTGAAGCTGACCGCGCCCGCACCGCAGCCGTCTAAGCCGCTCACAAAAGCGGCGAGTTTGTCGCGTACGCTTCTCGCGGCGAACTGCGCGGCGCGGCCGTTCAGATCGGTGCCGGCGCTGGCTGCGGTGGCGCTGGCATTGGGGATTTTGCTCGTATCACTTGCTGTGGCGCGAATCAGCTCATACGCAATACCCAGTTCATGCGCCACGATCTGCGCCACTTTGGTATGCAGGCCTTGGCCCATTTCTGTGCCGCCGTGGTTGATCTGCACGCTACCGTCGGTATAGACATGCACCAGCGCGCCCGCTTGGTTGAAGAGTGTCGCGGTGAAGCTGATGCCGAATTTGACGGGGGTGAGAGCGAGGCCGCGTTTGAAGTGCTTTTGCTTCGAATTCCAAGCAAAAATGGCTTCCCGCCGTTGAAAATACTGCGAAGATTGCTCTAATTTTGATAGTAAACCGTGGAGGATATTGTCCTCGACAGGCATGCTGTAGTGGGTGGTCTGGCCGGCTTGCGCGTAAAGATTGCTCTGCCGCACTTGGAGCGGGTCGCGCTTCAAGTAGCGGGCAATATCGCCCATGATGGTCTCAATCACCATCATGCCCTGCGGGCCGCCGAAACCTCGAAAGGCCGTGTGGCTTTGTGTGTGGGTTTTGCAGCGATAGGAACTGACGGCCACGTCTTGCAGGAAATAGGCGTTATCCAAATGAAAAATCGCCCGATCAGCCACAGGGCCTGAGAGGTCGGCGCTAAAGCCGCAGTTCACCCGCATCGTGACCTTGAGGCCATTGAGCTGACCATCGTCGTTGAAGCCCACTTCGTAGTCGTAGTCAAACGGATGGCGCTTGCCGGTGATCAGAAAATCATCATCGCGGTCAAACCGCAGCTTCACGGGCGTATTGAATTTAAGAGCGGCCAGCGCTGACCAAACGGCCAAATGCCCAGACTGTGTCTCTTTGCCGCCGAAGCCGCCGCCCATACGTCGCGTCTCGACGCGAACATCATGCAATTGCAAACCCAGAGCATGCGCCACCCAATGCTGCACCTCGCCGGGGTGCTGCGTGCTGGAATGAATCAGCCACTGCCCCATCTCTTGTGGCTGTGCGTAGGCCACTTGGCCTTCGAGATAGAAGTGCTCTTGGCCTCCGACGCTGAAACTGCCCTTGAGGCGATGTGGCGCGCCGCGCAATGCTTGCTCGGCATCGCCACGGGAGACGTGAACGGGAGGCAGCACGAAATGGTTTTTCTCCAGCGCTTCTTGCGTGCTCAAAATTGATGGTAGCTGCTCGATATCGGCCTTGACAAGACGAGCCGCGCGGCGAGCCGTCATCACATCATCGGCCACGATGAGCGCCATGACGTTGCCCACATGCTGTACGGTTTCACTCGCGAAAATCGGCTCGTCATGGCCAAACGCGGCAAGGATCGGATCGCCGGGGATATCTTTTGAGGTGACGATGCCGCGCACGCCGGGGAGAGCAAGGGCTGCGCTGAAATCCAGCCCCCGCACGCGGCCATGCGCGATGCGCGACATCACCGGCGCGGCATGCAGCGTGCCTTTCAGCTCAGGGATATCGTCCACATAGCGTACGGTACCCCGCACCTGTGCACGGGCGCTTTCGTGGGCGACACTGCTGCCGGCAGCGGCGGCCATCAAAGGCAATTTCTCCGGTGCGTTCATACCAGCACCTCTTCCAAGCTTGCCCATGACTCCAGGCTCACGAGCGCCTCGCCCCGCCATTCGCTGGCGAAGCGGTCCATCAATGCCCCGAGTACTTCGCTCCTGTAGGCGCTGCTGGCGCGCATGTCGGAGATGGGTTGGAATTCAGCCTGAAGACTAGTCTTTAAAGCACTAAATTGCCCACTCGCCGTTATGGAATATGCGCAGAGCGCTTCTGTTTTGATAGCGCGAACGGGCGTTGCAGCCACGCCGCCTACGCCGATGCTGAGCTGGCGCAGGGTATCGCCATCGCGCTGCGCAGAGATCGCCAAGCAAACCGCGGAGATGTCATCGTCATAGCGCTTGGAGATTTTGTAAACCCGCGAAAACTCTTGCGCGGTAGGCAGTGGCACTTTGATCCAAGCGAGCACTTCGTCTTTGGCCATCACGTTTTTGCGATAGCCGGTGTAAAGCGATTCGAGCGGCATTTCTCGGTGGCCGCGCACGCTCATGAGTACGACATTGGCCTTTAACGCTATCAGCAACGGCATGGAATCGCCAATTGGAGAGCCGTTCGCCACGTTGCCGCCGAGTGTGCCGCTGTTCCTCACGGGAAGGCCAGCGAAGCGCTCCGCAAAGGCGCGAAGCTGCGGGCGGTCTTGTACCAAAGCTGCATAGGCTTCGTTCAGCGAGACGGCTGCACCAATCGCGATGTGGTGCGGATAGTGCTCCACACGGCGCAGCTCAGCCACGCGGGTGACGTCGAGCACCTGCGCAAACTGCTGATGGCCTTTGTTGACCCACAAGCCGACATCGGTGCAACCGGCCACGATTTGCGCATCGGGGTGTGCGCTGCGCAAATCAAGCAGCTCTTGCAAAGAAGTGGGGAGCAAATAAGCGCCAGAGGCTGGCTTTTGAGCGATTTTCAAAGCCTTTTTGGCATCTAGCCGTTGTATTCCCTGCGCAGAGTGCTCATCTTTTGATAGTGACTGCATTTTCACAGCGGCATCCAATATCGGTCGATAGCCTGTGCAGCGGCACAAATTTCCAGACAAAGCCACCTGCGCTGCGCTGCGATCCACCGTTTGCCCGCTGGTACACGCGTTCTCATGCAGCGCAAACATGCTCATCACAAAGCCCGGTGTGCAAAAGCCGCATTGCGAGCCGTGGCACTGCACAAGAGCCTCTTGCGCAGGGTGCAGCGCGCCATCTGAAGACAAATCTTCCACGGTCGTCAACTCAAGCCCTTCTATCGAATGGGCCAAACGAATACAGCTGTTGACGGCCTTGTGTTCGGTAGAGCCGGGCTCGCGCAAAGTGACGACGCAAGCGCCGCAATCACCTTCATTGCAGCCCTCCTTCGTGCCACACAGATGCAGATCTTCCCTGATCAACTGCAACAGGGTACGGGTGGGTGGTACATTCTCTAATGCGCGGAGCTGGCCCCGGTGTAAGAATCGAAGTGGTTTGATATCCATATCGTCGTAAGCTTAGGCATTTGCATCCTGCACACTATACAAAGCGGCGTATTAGAACTACATCTTCCATCGTATGCAAAACAGCGCCTTGTTGGACAAGATAGACCTTCACCTGATTAAGGTCTTGCATACCGTGCTCACCGAACGATCCGTTTCTCGCGCCGCAACCCGGCTGGGCATGTACCAGCCCGCCGTCAGTGCTGCGCTCAAGCGTTTGCGCGATTTGGCGGGAGACCCTCTTTTGGTGCGCTCCGGTGCGGGCATGGTCCCTACCGACGCGGGTCTGCGCATGATTGAGCCTTCGGCGCACATCCTTCGTGCCGCCGAGGTGATGTTTTCCGATGCGCGTGGCTTTGATCCCAAAACCGCGCAGGTGAGTTTTCGAATCGCGGCCAGCGATTACCTCGATCCTTTGTTTCTTCCGCAGCTCGTGTCTCGCATCAAAGCGCAGGCGCCGATGTCGCGCATCGACATCCAGCCACTGTCGGGTGCGGCCGATTACCGCCAACGCTTGGCGCAAGGTGAATGCGATATCGTCATTGGCAACTGGCCCAGCCCGCCGGACGATCTTCATATGGGCAAACTCTTTTCCGATGAGGTCGTTTGCTTGGTGGGCGCCCAGCATCCGGCCCTGCGCCGCAAATGGGATCAAGCCAGTTGGCTCGCCGCCGAGCACATTGCCCCCACCCCAACCCATCCCGGCGCCAAAGGCGTGATTGATGATCACCTGGCCAGCTTGGGGCTCTCCCGCAACATTGTGGCGCGCTGCCCGCACTTTGGCTTGATCCCGAGCATGGTGGCATCGACTTTGCTAGTACTGACCACCGGCAGGCAGTATTGCGAACGCTACACCTCCCATTTACCTGTCAAAGTTTTGCCCTGTCCGATCACTTTTCCGCCCATGATGTACTACCAGCTTTGGCACGAACGTTCACACGCCTCGGTGCAGGCGCGCTGGTTGCGGGAGCTGGTCAAAGGCACGGCTTCCGCTCTGACGCAAGGTCATGCCCCAACCGTCAGGTCAGCTGCATGACCGCTTATCGTCTGCAATTGGACGGCATCACCAAGGCCTATCCGGCGGTGGTGGCCAATGATGGGGTGAGCTTGACAGTGCAGCCGGGGGAGATTCATGCGGTGCTCGGCGAAAATGGCGCTGGGAAATCGACACTGATGAAAATCATTTACGGCTCTGTGCAAGCGGACCGCGGAACAGTGCAGTTTGATGGCCGACAAGTGAAAATCCGCAACCCCCAAGAAGCACGGGATTTGGGCATTGCGATGGTGTTTCAGCATTTCAGCTTGTTTGAAACGCTCACCGTGGCTGAAAACGTGCTGCTTGGGCTCGATGCTGCGCAGGATTTGGCGAAAGTCACCAGCGAGATCTCTGCCAAAGCCAAAGAATACGGCCTGCCCATCGATCCTTTGCGCCCAGTTCATACCTTGAGCGTGGGTGAACGCCAGCGCGTCGAGATCATTCGCGCTTTGCTGACTAACCCCAAACTCCTGATCTTGGACGAACCCACCTCTGTGCTCACGCCGCAGGCGGTAGAAAAGCTCTTTGAAACCTTGCGCCTGCTCAAAGCCCAAGGCTGCAGCATTTTGTATATCTCGCACAAGCTCCATGAGATTCGGGCGCTGTGTGATTCCTGCACGGTGATGCGCGGTGGCAAGGTCGTCGCAACCTGCACCCCGGCTCAGGAGAGCAATGCCAGCCTCTCGCGCATGATGATTGGGGCTGAGCCTGCGCAATTGGTCAGCCGCGCGACCCAAGCGGGCGAGCCGGTATTGCAGCTCAAGGCCTTGAGCCTACCGATGGGTGATGCATTTGGTGTGGATTTAGAGGGCATCAATCTCACGGTGTATGCCGGTGAAATCCTTGGCATTGCCGGCGTGTCGGGCAATGGCCAAAAAGAGCTGATGGCAGCCGTCAGCGGCGAGGATTTTCGGGTGCCATCGCAAGCGATTGAGATCAGTGGGCAAGCCGTCGGCAGCTTATCCCCAGGGCAGCGCCGGGCCGTGGGACTGCATTTCGTACCGGAAGAGCGCTTAGGGCGCGGCGCTGTGCCGGTGATGAGTCTGGCGCAAAACCTCTTGCTCACGCGCAGCGAAGCGATCTCCAAAAGGGGCTGGATATCGCCGGCGGCGCTGCGCCGCCATGCGCAGGCCATCATTAAGCGCTTCAACGTGAAGGCCGCAGGCCCAGATGCTGCTGCGCGTAGCTTGTCTGGCGGCAATCTCCAGAAATTCATCGTTGGCCGAGAAATTGAAGTCAAGCCCAAGCTGCTCGTGGTTTCCCAGCCCACCTGGGGTGTGGACGTCGGCGCGGCCGCGCAAATTCACGCCGAGATTCTTGCGCTGCGGGATGCCGGCTGCGCGATCTTGGTGGTGAGCGAAGAGCTGGATGAATTGTTGGCGCTGTCCGATCGTTTGCACGTGATCGCTAAGGGGGCGCTGTCGCCTAGCATCGCGCGGGCCGACGCAAGCGTCGCCTTGATCGGGCAGTGGATGAGTGGTTTGTGGAATGTTCAGGAGGATGCCCATGCTGCGGCTTGAAGCGCGCGCCGAAGTCTCCAAGGCATGGATGTATGGCTCGCCATTTTTGGCGCTCCTCGTCACCATCGTGGTTGCGGGCTTGTTGTTTGTGATGCTCGGGAAAGATCCGGTGCGCGGCCTGTCGATCTTTTTGATTGAACCTTGGGCGAATTGGCGGGGTGCAAGCGAAATCGCGCTCAAATCCATCCCGCTCGTGCTGTGCGCGTTGGGGCTGGCGCTGTGTTATCGCAGCAATGTTTGGAATATTGGTGCGGAGGGTCAGCTGTTGATGGGCGCGATCTTCGCGGGCGGCTTGGCCATGTGGGCCACAGAAGCTAAGCAAAGCTTCTCGCCTTGGGTGTTCATGTGGCTAGGTATGGCGGCGGGCGCGGTGGGCGGCGCTTTCTGGGCCAGCATCGTGGCATTGTTGAAAGACAAATTCAATGCCAATGAAATCCTGGTGAGCTTGATGCTCGTCTACGTGGCGAACTTGCTGCTGAGCTATCTCGTGTTTGGCCCTTGGAAAGATCCGCAAGGCTTTAATTTCCCGCAAACCGTCACCTTTGACGACGGCACCTTGCTGCCGCGCATGTTCACGGGCTTTCGCTTGCACTGGGGTTTCGTGATTGTGCTGATCGCCGCCGTGGTGATGACGGTGTTTTTGTTCCGCACCTTCAAAGGCTATCAATTGCAGGTGGGCGGCTTGGCACCGGCTGCTGCTCGGTATGCGGGCTTTTCCAGCCGCAGCGCGCTGTGGACGGTCTTGCTCACATCTGGCGCGCTCGCGGGTGTTGCTGGCGGCATGGAAGCGCTGGGGCCGCTGGCGCAGCTGACGCCGCATGTCTCTGTAGGCTATGGCTTCACAGCGATCATCGTTGCTTTCATTGGGCGATTGCATCCGGTGGGCTGCATTTTCGGCGCGGTGCTGCTCAGCATGTTTTTGATCGGCGGCGAGCTTGCGCAGTCGCGGATTGGCTTGCCTTCTGCGCTTTCGAATGTGTTTCAAGGGGTTCTGTTGGTTGCTTTGCTCGCCTGCGATACCTTGATTCACTATCGAATTCGTAGCGCCGCACGCAGTAAATCTGCCGGCTAGAGCCAGAAAGCGTATAAATATGAATGAAATGGCTCTACTCCTTGCCGCTACGCTTCATGCAGGCACTCCCTTGGCCTTGGCGGGCCTTGGCCTGCTCATCAACGAGCGAGCCGGCGTGCTCAATCTTGGCGCAGAAGGCATGATGCTGATCGCTGCAGTGGCGGGATTTGCCGTCGCGTTTCATACCGGCAGCGATACCTTGGCTTTTGTGGCGGGTGCGGGCGCGGGCGCGGCTGCCGCTGCCTTGTTTGGTGTGCTCATCATTTGGCTGGGCACGAATCAATATGCCACCGGTTTAGCGCTTTCATTGTTTGGTGCAGGGCTGTCGGCCTTTGTTGGCGTGGCTTATGTCGGGAAAAAGCTCGAAGATCGCACGGATTTCCCAGTTCCCTTTTTATCCGATCTGCCATTTGTCGGCACGGCGATTTTCCGCCAGCACCCGATGGTCTACGTCACCGTGCTGATTACCGCGGTGGTGGCTTGGTGGTTGTTTCGCACCCGCTCGGGGCTGGTGATTCGCAGCGTTGGCGAATCGCCGGAATCCGCGCATGCATTGGGCTACCGCGTGCGCTGGCTGCGCCTGATGTGCATGATGGCTGGGGGCGCGCTTTGCGGCGTCGCAGGTGCGTATCTGTCGGTTGTTTATGCACCACTTTGGGTTGAAGGCATGGTGGCCGGGCGCGGTTGGATTGCCTTGGCGCTCACGGTCTTTGCCACCTGGCGGCCCACCCGTGTGTTGCTCGGCGCTTATCTTTTTGGCGGCGTCACGATGCTACAGCTGCATTTGCAGGGCGCGGGCGTGCAAATTCCTTCGCAATTTATGAGTATGCTGCCCTATATCGCCACGATTGTGGTTTTGGTGATCATGTCCCGCAATCCGGTGTGGATTCGGATGAATATGCCTGCTTCGTTAGGAAAACCCTTTAACCCCAACGGTTGACTACCCGAATTGTGAGATTTCTCACATAATGTTGGTTTGATTATTGCTTTAGTTGTTTTGTCATATTTACCCAAGAAGGAACTGCGATGACTGATTTCACGAAGCGCTCCGCGCTTAAACTGGCCGCGATCAGCGCTGCCATGGCCACCGCCGCTCTCGTTGGCTGCGGAAAAAAGGAAACGCCTGCGCCAGCTGCTGCTGCCCCAGCGGCAGCGCCTGCTGCGCCAGCACCTGAGCCTTTGAAGGCTGCTTGGATTTACGTTGGCCCTGTCGGCGATGCTGGCTGGTCTTTCGCGCATGATCTGGGCCGCAAAGCTGTTGAAGCCAAATTTGGCGCAGCAGTCAAAACGACTTTTGTCGAAAAAGTGCCTGAAGGCGCGGATGCTGAGCGCGTGATCCGTGATTTGGCCACCCAAGGCAACAAGATCATTTTCGCAACCTCTTTTGGCTACATGGAGCCGATGCTCAAAGTCGCCAAAGACTTCCCTGATGTGAAATTCGAGCATGCGACCGGCTACAAAACCGCCGAGAACATGCGCGTCTACGACTCTCGCTTCTTCCAAGACACTTACCTCGCTGGCGTGATCGCAGGCAAGATGAGCAAGACCGGCACGCTCGGCTTCGTCGGCTCTTTCCCCATCCCTGAAGTGCTGCGCAACATCAATGCCTTCACCTTGGGCGCACAAAGTGTCAACCCCAAAATCAAGACCAAAGTGGTCTGGGTGAACACTTGGTTTGATCCACCGAAAGAATCCGAAGCAGCTCAGTCGCTGATCAACGGCGGCGCAGACGTTTTGCTGCAAAACACCGATTCCACGGCCGTGCTGCAAACCGCTGAAAAAGCGGGCAAGTATGCTTTCGGTTGGGATTCCGATATGAGCGCATTTGCACCCAAGGCTCACCTAGGTTCCGCGATTGTGGATTGGAGCAACTATTACGTGAAGTCGATTCAAGAAGTCAAGGACAAAACTTGGAAAGGTGGCATCGTCACCCGCTGGGGTATTCCTGAAGGCCAAAACGATTTGATCAAGATCGCTGACGTTGTGCCAGCAGAAACCAAAGCCAAAGTGGAAGAACTCAAAGCTGGCATCAAAGCCGGGACCTTCCACCCCTTCACCGGTCCGGTTGTCGATAACACCGGCAAAGAGCGCCTCGCCAAGGACGTCAAGGCAGACGACGAGTGGCTGGGCAAGGTTGACTTCTACGTCAAAGGCGTAGAAGGCAAGGTGCCAGGCGGCAAGTAAAGGCGGCGCTTTTGCGCCATCTGGAAAAGGCCGCCTTGCGCGGCCTTTTTTGATGAAAATCAGCCTCTAGCCGTTATATATGCTGCGTAGAGTGCTATTGAAATAATAGTCAATGTATCCTCGGTGTGTTTGGAGAGCCCCCATGATTGAAGCCACGCTTTGGCATCCCGTGTTGCAGATCAGCGATTTGCAGGATCAGCCGCTGGCTACCGCGCTGCTGGAGAACGAGCTCGTGCTCTGGCGCGATGCGCAAGGCGTAGCGCATGCGTGGGCAGATCGTTGCCCGCATCGCGGCGCAAAGTTTTCTCTGGGCCGCGTGGTGAATGATCGCTTGGAGTGCGGCTACCACGGCTGGCAGTTCGCGCCCTCTGGCCAATGCATGCTGGTGCCGGCCTTGCCGACTTTTTCGCCGCCGTCGAGCCATTGCGCCCAAGTGTATGAATTGCAAGAGGCCTATGGGTTGCTTTGGGTGCGTTTAGAGAAAGGCGAGGCCGTGATTCCTGCATTTGCAGCGGAGAGCGATACGCGCCTGCGCAAAGTCAATTGCGGCCCGTATCTAGTGCAAACCTCCGCGCCTCGTCTTGTAGAAAACTTCCTCGACATGAGCCATTTCGGCTTCGTGCATGAAGGCTGGCTCGGCGACCGCGAGCATGTGGCCATGCTCGATTACGAGGTGCAAAAAACCGCCACGGGATTGCTGGCCACCAATTGCCAAGCCTGGCAGCCCAAGAGTAATTTGCATTCCACCACCGGCTCGATGGTGAGCTACACCTACGAAGTGAATGCGCCCTACACGTGCATCCTCACCAAAGCGCCAGACCCTGCCACGCTCGGCGCGCACATCGCCGACAAAGAAAACTTCCGCGAATCCATCGCGCTCTTCGTCTGCCCCATCACGCCCGAGCTGAGCCGCGTATGGATCCGCATGGCCATGACAGATTTCGATTCGCCCGACAGCGCCCTGCAAAGTTTCCAAAACACCATCTTCGGCCAAGACCAGCCTGTGCTCGAATCACAATCCCCCAAACGCCTGCCGCTGGATCTGCGCGCAGAGCTGCATACGGTGGCTGATAAAGCATCGAGTGCCTATCGCCGTTATCTGCAAGAGCAGGGCATCACTTTCGGAGTCTGTTGACATGAGCTTCATCAAACCCATTTCCCCCGAGCGCCTGCCCGATCTGTTGCGCCGCATCCCCAAAGCCGAGCTGCATATCCACATCGAAGGCTCCCTCGAGCCTGAGATGATCTTCAAGCTCGCACAGCGCAACTGCGTGAGCATTCCGTATGCGAGCGTGGAAGATTTGCGCAAGGCCTACGCCTTCACCAACCTGCAAAGCTTCTTGGATATTTACTACGCCGGCGCATCCGTTCTGCTCAAAGAACAAGACTTCTACGACATGGCCTGGGCGTATCTGGAAAAGGCCGCTTTAGACAACGTCATTCGCGCAGAGATATTCTTCGATCCACAAACCCACACCGCACGTGGCGTGAGCATGGAGACGGTGATCCAAGGCCTGTCTCGCGCTTGCAAAGACGCCAAAGCCGGATTGGGCGTCGATGCCGAGCTCATCCTGTGCTTCCTGCGTCACTTGGAAGAGCAAGAAGCCTTTGAAACATTGGAGGCCGCGCTGCCCTACCGTGATCATTTCATCGGAGTCGGCCTGGACAGCAGCGAAGTCGGCCACCCACCCGAGAAATTCGCAAAAGTATTCGCCAAGTGCAAAGAACTGGGCTTCCGCTTGGTGGCCCACGCCGGCGAAGAAGGCCCACCCGAATACATTTGGAGCGCGCTGGATGTTCTCAAAGTCGAGCGCATCGACCACGGCGTGCAATCCACTCGCGATGCCGCTCTGATGCAGCGCTTGGCCAAAGACCGCATCCCACTCACTGTTTGCCCCCTGTCCAACCAAAAACTCAAAGTTTTCCCCGATCTACGCGATCACAGCCTGCGCAAGCTGCTCGATGCCGGCCTGTGCCCACTGATCAACAGCGACGATCCGGCCTACTTTGGCGGCTACATGAACGAGAACTGGCTAGCCACTTTTGTAGCGCTTAATTTAGATGCATCTCATGCTGTGCAACTGGCTAAGAACAGCTTTGAGGCCAGCTTTTGTAATGCGGCTACCAAGCGAAAATATTCGGATCGCGTGAGTACCGTGATCGCAGATTTTTATTAAGCTCGCTGTCTCAAGGCTTGATATAAACAAACTGCTCCCGCGCCTGCAGATTCGCGAGGCGCACCACGCCTGAGGGTGTGTAGTTGGGGTCGAGGATGAATTGCTCTTTTTTCAGGCTGCGGTTGCGCAGCGTGATCTCGCAAATTTCAAACACCACGCCGCGTGCAGACAGGTCGCTCACAAGGGCTGCGAAGTCTTGATTGTTGGCCGTCTTGGCGCCTTCCATCAAAAAGTCCACCCCTTCTGCATGAGCAACCACCACGATCTTGGCTTTGGGATCGACGTCTAAATGATTACGCACATTGCGCAAACCCTTGGTGGCTTGCGCGATGCCGCTGTCGAAGTGGTAAACGACCTTGTCTTGTGCTGCAGCACCGAAGGCGGCTAGGCTGAGCGTGAAAATGGCAAGGAGTTTAGAAAGGCGAGTCATGATTTGATCCTCAGATGGCAGCGGGAAAGCCATTGTCGCGCAATGATCACCGCTCGTCAAAACTCACGATCACCTTTGCGGTCTGGCAACGGGATTGGCAGGTGAGCACGAAGCCTTTGTCGATCTCCCATTGCTCAAGGGTGTAGTTTTTATCCATACTCACTTTCCCTTCGATCACTTTCGCGCGGCAGGTGCAGCAGACGCCGCCTTTGCAGGCGTAGGGAAGATCCAGGCCTTGTTCGAGGGCGGTGTCGAGCACGTTGTCTTGTGCGTCTAGCCCCATGCTGTGTGATTTTCCATCGAGGATGATCTCGAGTTGGAAGGCATGATTTTTTAAGTCATTTAGGTCGTTACCCGTTATAGAACGTGCGCGTGGTGCTATTGATTTAATAGTTTTTGGCGAGGCGAAGCGTTCGCTGTGAATCTGCTGTTTGGCAAGGCCTGCGGTTTGCAAGCCGCGCTCAGCGGCTTCAATCATGGCTTCGGGGCCGCAGATGAAAGCTTCATCCACTGTCTTGATATCGATCAATCCGGATGTGAGTTGCGCGATTTTCTCGATCGTGATGCGGCCGTGGCTGAGCGGCAATTCTGTGGCTTGGCGCGAGAGGATGTGAATCAGTTGCAAGCGGCTGGGGTAACGGTCTTTCAAATCTTGCAGGGCCTCGCCAAACATGATGGTGTTGGTGCGCTGGTTACCATAGACCAAAGTAAAGCGGCTCTGCGGTTCGTTGGCCAAACCATGTGTGAGCATCGACAGAATCGGCGTGATGCCGCTGCCTGCGGCGATCATGAGACGCATCTTGGCATCGGGCTTTTTCGAGATGAAGCGGCCATCGGGCGGCATCACGCCAATCTCAGTGCCCGCTTTCAATTGCGTGGTTGCCCAGGTGCTGAACACGCCATCTTCCACACGCTTGATGCCCACGCTGATCTCTTGTTTCGTTGCCAGCAGAGCCGGCGTGGAGCAAATCGAATAGCTGCGGCGCACCGTCTCGCCATTGATTTGCGCGAGCAGCGTGAGGAATTGGCCGCTCTTGAATTCAAAGGTATCGCAAAGCTCAGGAGGAATCGCAAAGGTGATTTGGGCAGCGTCTGGCGTTAAGGGTGCAATGCGTTTGACGAACAGTGGATGAAAGCGTGGCGTAGGCATGCGAATGAAATTCAATACGGCTTGAAATAATCAAACGGCTCCGTGCAATCCAAGCATTTGTAGAGCGCTTTGCAGGCGGTCGAGGCGAAGTGGCTGGTCTCGGTGGTATTCATGCTGCCGCAGTGCGGGCAGATGATATTCTTTGAGGAAAAAGGGCTGTTTCCCGTTATATTTCCTGCGTCAGGCGCTATGGATTTAGGAGCAAATTGAATCACTTGCAGCTTGGGCTGTTTTGAGATGTGATCTTCACTGAAGTGTTGCGGCGGAGCGATACCGTATTCGCGCAGCTTGAGCTTACCGGCCTCGCTCATCCAATCGGTCGTCCATGCGGGGGCGAGACTG
Organism: Variovorax sp.; assembly: GCA_031418715.1. GTDB lineage: Bacteria > Pseudomonadota > Gammaproteobacteria > Burkholderiales > Burkholderiaceae_C > JANMDU01. The sequence continues at coordinate 18,870 of JANOJL010000034.1, forward strand.
GTTTTGACGCGGGCTGGGATACTCTCGTGATCCATTTCGGTCAAGATATCGTCACGAATCTGCTCCATCGCGGGGCAGCCGCTGTAGGTGGGCGTGATCGTGATCTCGATGATGAAGCCTTGCTGGCCTTGGGCGTTGGGTTCACCAAAGGGCACGGCTTGCACATCGCGCAAGATGCCTAAATCTTCCAGCGTGATCACCGGAATTTCAGGATCGGTGATGCTCGATGCGAGCACGCGGGCGCGTGCAACGATCTGCGCTAAATCATCTGCGCCCGTAAACCCCGTCACCAAACCGCTCCAGGATGCTCGCGTGCGAGGCTTTGCATTTCAGCGAGCAAATAGCTCAGGTGCTCAGAATGCAAGCCTTCTTTGCCGCGCGTCAGATGCCCGGTGGATGGGCTCATTTGCAGCGTGGCCTCAAGGATCACGGTGGCGACGCGGCTTTGCCATTCGCCCTTGAGCGCGGCCACGCTGATGCCCACGCCGCTTGCAATCACGTCGTTTTCAAACGCAGCGGTGGTGAAAAGCTCTTGCGTGTAAGGCATCAAATAGTCGAGCGCGGCTTGCATTTTCTGATGCGAAAGCGCCGTGCCGTCGCCCAAGCGCAGCATCCAATCAGTGGCGTGGCGCAGGTGATAACGCACTTCTTTTGTTGACTTGGCGGCAATGGCCGCGAGTTGCGCATCTTTGGAAGCTTGAAGCCCTTGCCAAACGAGACTCATGAGCGTCGCGTAGAGGAAATTTCGGGTGATGGTGATGCTGTAGTCGCGCGCGGTGCGCACAGAGGGCGCAAACGCTGTTTGATGCGGCAGCTCTAGGATCACGTAATTGCGGAATTCTTGCGGGTCGCGAAAATAGGCGAGCTGGTCTTCGCTGCTATCGCCGCCGATCAAGACAGCTGCATGTTGGTAGAGCATCCGCGCTTGTCCGATACTGTCTAGCCCAATGTTGGCCATGGCAATGTCTTCTTCGAGCACGGGGCCGTGGCCGCACCATTCAGCAATGCGCTGGCCGTGAACAAGGGCGTTATCAGCGAGATGAAGCAGGTAAGCCGCGCTCATCACATGTGTCCCACTTCATCGGGAATTTCATAAAACGTTGGATGCCGATAAATCTTGTCGCTCGCAGGTTCAAACATTTCCTCTTTGTCTTCTGGCTGGCTGGCGGTGATTTGATTCGACGGAATCACCCAAATACTCACGCCTTCCATGCGTCGGGTGTAAACGTCACGCGCCATCTGCAAAGCCTGTTGCGCATCGGCCGCATGCAAGCTCCCGCAATGCTTATGCTCCAGGCCTTGCTTGGAGCGGATGAAGACTTCAAAGAGGGGGAGTTCTTTTGTCATTTTTGCGCTTTTCGCGATACATAAATCTTAGCCATCAAGCCGCCTGACCCAAAGAGCGAGCTCGCTGCTTCGCTGCGTAAGCCAAAGCCGCCTCGCGCACCCAAGTGCCGTTCTCGTGCGCATTCACGCGGGTGGTCAATCGTTCTTTGTTGCAAGGCCCATTTCCATTGACCACATTCCAGAAATCATCCCAATCGATCTGGCCATAGTCATGCGATTGGCGTTCCTCATTCCATTTCAAATCAGGGTCAGGCAAGGTCACGCCCAGAATCTTGGCTTGCGGCACGGTGGCATCGATGAAGCGCTGGCGCAAATCGTCATTGGAGATGCGCTTGATGCCCCACCGCATGCTTCGCTCGTTGTTGGGGCTGTTCGCGTCCGGTGGGCCAAACATCGCAATGCTGGGCCACCACCAGCGGTTTACCGCGTCTTGCACCATCTCGCGCTGCGCAGCTGTGCCCTTCATCAGCTGCATCAAGGATTCAAAGCCTTGGCGCTGATGAAAGCTTTCTTCCTTGCAAATTCGAATCATCGCGCGTGCATAAGGCCCATACGAGCAGCGGCAAATCGGGATCTGATTCATGATGGCTGCGCCGTCCACCAGCCAGCCGATCACGCCCGTGTCAGCCCAAGTGAGCGTGGGGTAATTGAAGATCGAGCTGTATTTGGCTTTGCCGGAGTGCAGCGCATCTAGCATTTGATCGCGGCTCGTGCCCAGTGTCTCGCCAGCTGAGTAAAGATAGAGCCCATGCCCGCCTTCATCTTGCACTTTCGCCAAGAGAATCGCTTTGCGTTTGAGCGAAGGCGCACGAGAAATCCAATTGCCCTCCGGCTGCATGCCAATGATTTCGCTGTGCGCATGCTGGCTGATTTGGCGCACCAGCGTTTTACGGTAAGCCTCGGGCATCCAGTCTTGCGGCTCTATTTTTGCATCGACATCCATCTTGGCATCAAACGCATCTTGCAGCGCTTGCTCACGCGCAGACAGCGCTACAGGAACGGCTTTGAGGCCTGCTTTGCCGGATGACGAAGCTTCAGGGGCTTGCGGAAGATCGAGCGCTTGGGTATACATCGTGGCTACTCCGTTGAAAAAACGTGATGTGGCCTGAGTATAACCAATTCACCAACCGCGCGGTTGGTGAATTGAGCCCACCGATCTTTCTTTCAATTGTCGACCGTAAAGCCCTTGCCCCGCCCACGCCCCAGTTGTGCCACGATTTGCGGCAGCGCCGCCTGCAAAGCAGCTTTCAAAGTATGCGGCGGGTTGATGATGAAGATGCCGCTGGCACGCAAGCCGACCAGTTTTTTAGGCATTTCCCCGGGCGCGTGCTTTGCTGGCTCTTGACCAATATTGAGCGTGGCTTGAAGCCACGTGCGCTTGGCTTGTATCGCCATGGTCTTGAGTTTTTTCGGCAAACTGTGTGCTTCAGGGCGCGGAATGATCGGGTACCAAATCGCGTAAGTGCCGGTCGGAAATTTGAGCAAAGCCTCTTGTATGCAGGCACTCACTACGCCGTAATCGCTCTTCATCTCGTAACTGGGATCCATCAACACCAAAGCGCGCTTGTTGGGTGGCGGTAGCAGTGTGCGCAGTTTTTCAAAGCCGTTGGCGCAATCTACAGTCACCATCCTGCCCGCTTTCAATTGAGTGACGTGGCCCGCCAAAGAGCGGTAATCGGTCGGGTGCAGCTCAAAAAGTTTGAGCTTATCGACCTCTGGGCGCAGCAGGCTGTGAATCAGCAGAGGGGAGCCGGGATAGACGTGTGGGTCGCCCTCGATTCTGTTGAACGAAGCCAAGGCATCCAGATAATCTTGTAAAGCCGGCGCAGGAGGAGCGGCTAAGGCGGCTGGCTTTGATGGAGCAGGAGAAGCGCGAGAGGCAGAAGTTGCTATAGATTTTATAGCATCTTGCGCAGATTCTATAACGGCTTGAGGCCTTTTTGGCTTAAAAATGGTGTCTTCAAACAGCTTATGCACACCCTGTGTCGCCTCCTCGCTCGTGCGCGCCATATCGCCATCCAGCCGATACAGCCCCGCCCCGGCATGCGTGTCAATCACGGTCAAGCCCGCATCCTTGTCGGTCAAATGTTTGAGGATGGCGACCAAAGTGAGGTGTTTGAGCACATCGGCATGGTTGCCGGCATGGAAGGCGTGGCGGTAGGAGAACATGGCAGCATGGTAACGCTTCTGAGAGCGGGATTTGCGCTAAGTCCTTGATTTGACATATACTTTAGGGCTTCGCAGCGAATTCTTGGCTCCGCGACGAAGTTTAAACCCCACCTAAGAGGCTCTCATCAGAAGAGCACCGACCGTGGAAAAGAGCCGGACAAACCCTCTCCTATTGAAAAGAGAAACTCATGAGCACTTTCAGCGCAAAACCCGCTGAGGTCGTACACGAGTGGTTTGTGATTGACGCCACCAACAAGGTGCTCGGAAGAATTGCCAGCGAAGCAGCTCTCCGTTTACGCGGCAAACACAAGGCCATTTA
>JANOJL010000035.1:0-2917 GCA_031418715.1 Variovorax sp.
AATGAAGCGGCGCATATTTTGGAAGACGGCATCGCCAGCAAAGCCAGCGATATCGACATGGTCTACATCACGGGCTACGGCTTCCCGATTCCAAAGGGTGGCCCGATGCACTTTGCCGATCAAATGGGCCTCTACAACGTGTTGATGGCAATGAACAGTTTCGCCAAAAATCCGAATGACGACGCGAATTTCTGGGAGCCCGCGCCGCTGATCAAGCGTTTGGTGGCTGCTGGGAAGACGTTTAACGCGGCTTCTTAAATCCCAGTTTGGAGAATGCCATGTCCATCAGCGCTACCGTGTTGATCGCGTTTGTCGCGTTGCTACACGTCTATTTCCTCGTGCTGGAAATGTTCCTTTGGGACAAGCCACTGGGCATGAAGACGCTTCGCAACTCGCCAGAAAAAGCGGAAGCAACCAAGGTCTTGGCAGCGAACCAAGGGCTGTACAACGGTTTTTTAGCGGCTGGCTTGATCGTCGGTTTGCTGATGGGCGATGCAGGCTTCAATTTCAAGCTGTTTTTCCTCGTGTGTGTGATGGTGGCCGGCGTGTATGGCGCAGCCACTTTCAGCAAAAAGATTCTTTATGTCCAAGCGTTTCCCGCCACTGCGGCGCTAGGAGCGTTATTTTTTGCTTAATAGCTCTTCGCAGGTTATGAATATGTTAAAAAAACTAATCTTCGTATTGTTGTTGGGCATTGGCTTATTGGCGGCTGTTCTTTTAGGCAATACCTTTCTTAAAGGCTCAAAACAACTGGAGGCGGCTCCCGTAACATCTCTTGCTGTGGATTCTGCGGTCGTGTCGAAAAGGCTCTCAGAGGTGGTGCGTTTGCGCACTATCTCCAGCCGAGAAGATCCAAATCTCAGTGCGCAAGAGTTTCTAAAGTTGCACGCCACGCTAGAAAAACAATTTCCTGCCGTGCATCAAACACTCAAGCGCGAAGTGGTCGGCGGGCTCAGTCTTTTGTACACGTGGCAGGGAACGAACCCTCAGGCCAAGCCCGTGTTGTTGCTGGCGCACCAGGATATTGTTCCTATCGCCCCGGGCACGGAGAAGGATTGGGCTGTCGATCCGTTTGAGGGCATCGTCAAAGATGGCTTTGTGTGGGGTCGGGGCGCTTGGGACAATAAAGGCAACCTGATGAGCCAGTTAGAGGCTGTGGAGGCACTCATTAAGAGCGGCTTCAAGCCTGAGAGGACGATTTATTTGGCGATGGGCGCGGACGAGGAAATTGGTGGGCGGCGCGGCGCGGCTGAAATCGCTAAATTACTGGAATCACGCCAGCAAAAATTGGAGTGGGTGCTTGACGAAGGATTGCTGGTCACAGAGGGCATCATGCCCGGTTTGAGTAAGCCTGCCGCACTGATTGGCATTGCCGAGAAAGGCTATCTCACGGTTGTTTTGCGCCTAGCTGCCAAACCGGGGCATTCTTCCATGCCGCCGGCCAAGGGTAGTAGTGCCATAGCTATGCTCAGTGCAGCGCTTAAACGAATAGACGACGATCAAATGCCCGCTGGCATCCGTGGCGTGGCCAAAGAGATGTTTGACACCGTAGCGCCGGAGATGGGGTTTAGCCAACGCGTCATTTTGTCCAATCTCTGGCTATTTGGCCCTCTGGTGCAAATCCAGTTGGAGAAAGCCGCCAGCACCAATGCCATGTTGCGCACGACAACCGCATTAACCATTATTTCTGCGGGTAACAAAGAAAATGTGTTGCCTGGACGCGCCGAGGCTACTATCAACTATCGGTTGTTACCCGGTGATACGAAAGAGCAGGTTGTTGAAAGGGCTAGGGCGCAGGTTGCTGCTGCTCTGCCGGGCAGTAGCTTTGAGCTCTTTGCATTGCCGGGTGCTGTGGATTCTTCCAAAGTGACACCCACCTCATCCAGTGCCTACCAGTTGATTAACCGGACGGTGCGGCAAACTTTTCCAGATGCCTTGGTGGCTCCCGGTTTGATGCTGGGTGGTACGGATTCCATCCATTTCAGTGAGCTCAGCGACCATATTTTTAAGTTTTCTCCAATTCGCGCCAAACAAGAAGATTTGGTGCGATTTCATGGCACGAATGAACGGATCTCGATTCAAAACTATACAGAAGCCATCCGTTTTTACCACCAGCTAATCTCTGTGGGCGGTAAAGCCCCCTGAGCATTGAATTCTTTGTCGTTCCATTTCATTTGTTAGGAGCTTTCATCATGACATCCGCCGTAATCGTATCCACCGCCCGCACCCCGCTTGCCAAAAGCTGGAAAGGTGCATTCAACATGACCCATGGGGCCACGCTGGGCGGCCACGCCGTGAAGCATGCCATCCAGCGCGCCGGCATTGAAGCCGCTGAAGTGGATGACGTGATCATGGGCTGCGCCAATCCTGAAGGCGCAACGGGTGCGAATATCGCCCGCCAAATCGCGCTTATGGCCGATTGCCCGATCACCACCTCAGGCATGACCGTGAACCGCTTTTGCTCCTCTGGCTTGCAAACCATTGCCTTGGCTGCGCAGCGCATCATCGCAGGCGAGGGCGATGTGTTCGTCGCGGGCGGTGTGGAGAGCATTTCTTGCGTGCAGCAAGAAATGAATCAACACATGCTGGCCGACCCCGCGCTGATGAAAAAGAAGCCTGAAATTTATTGGAACATGCTGCAGACCGCTGAGCAAGTAGCTAAGCGCTATCAAATAACTCGCGATGCGATGGACCACTACGGCGCACGCAGCCAACAGCGCGCGACAAGCGCTCTGGCTGCAGGTCTATTCGATGCTGAAATCGCGCCCATCACTGTCAAAGCCGGCATTGCAGATGCCACGCTCGGCCTCATGACCAAAGAAGTCACCATCAGCCAAGACGAAGGCATTCGCGCCGGCACCACCTTTGAAGGCATCACCGGCCTGCGCTCAGCGCTGCCCGGCGGCTTGATCTCTGC
>JANOJL010000036.1:0-21477 GCA_031418715.1 Variovorax sp.
CCAAAGCCTGCATCACAAGATAGCAGGCTTTGCTCCATCAACCGATTCAATTTCAAATTCAACCGCATCACTTCCATCGAGTTTCATCATGACACCGCAGACCTTTCGTTCACCTCAGCAGCTCCAGCTGCGCCCGTCGCGTGCGCCTGCACCTCGCATGCAGGCGCGAGCTGTCTGCCGCGTGTACGAAAGCCAGCATGTACAAACTCAAGCTACGTGCCCTGAAAGCAATCAGAGTTCACCCTGTTGTCGGGCACACTGTAGACATACGGGTAGTGATAAAACTCACAAATCATGAGCGCGGCTTATTTATAAGCACGCTTATCTGAGCCAACTGACAAAGCTCACATCGCTTTGAAAAGCGCGGCATAGAGGCGGCTGACCGCTGGTTTTTCTGAGCGACCTTGCAGGCTCAGGGAAAGCCTGCCCGCTTCATCGCGGTGAACGGCTTCGATCAGGCTGGCGCGCACCAAGGTGCTGCGGTGGATTTGCCAAAATTCATCGGGATCGAGCTGGGGCAACAGGTCTTTGATGGGCGTGCGGATGAGCAATTCTCGATGGGCGGTAAGCACGCGCACATACTTGTCTGCTGCTTCAAAGTAGGCCACGTCTTCGATCGGCACGATCACAATTTGCTGGCCAACGCTGGCTTGAATGCGCTTTAATTTAGCGGGCGCTTGGCTCAGCGTATCCAGAGATTGAAAGGGCGCTTGCAGGGGGCGGTGTACCAAAGCGCGTAGGCCTTGGAGCAAGCGCTCGTCTTGCGCATCAGGCAATGCAGTTGCAATAAATTCAATAGCACTTTGCGCAGATTCTAATTGGGCTAGAGGCCGAATTCGATCTAAGGTTTGCTGCAAACGCGCCGTTTTTACGGGTTTGACGATGTAATCGACAGCAGCCTGCTCAAACGCCTGTACCGCATATTCATCAAACGCGGTAACGAAAACCAAGAGAGGCAAGCGGCGCTGGGCTGGCCAGCGATCAGCCATGTCTTGCGCGGCTTCCAAGCCAGAGAGCCCCGGCATACGCACATCAAAAAACACGATGTGAGGCAGCAAATCCAGCGCTTTTTCCACTGCTTGCAAGCCATCAGTGGCGATCTGGGTTTGCAGCTGGGGCCAGAGCTGGCGCAGCTCGCGCTGCAAACTTGCGGCGAGCAGCGGCTCGTCTTCAGCGATCAAGGCCAGCGGGAATTGAGTGGGCTCGGGCATAGAGGGATTTAACTCAAAAGGATCCAGCAGGCAGCGGAATGCGCAGCGTGACCAAGCAACCTGGCGCATGATTCAAGGCATCGTTTTTAATGTCATTTAAGGTATTTCCCATTATAGAATCTGCGCAGTATGCTATTAATTCAATAGTAACTTCTTCTCCATAACGGCTGCGCAGGCGCTCGCGCACTTGCATCAAACCGAAGCCCTCTGGCTGCGCTGAGTGGCCTAAGCTGGTGTCAAAGCCCAAGCCATCGTCTTGCACAGTGAGCACCAAATTCGCGCCATCACGTGCAGCACTCACCTTGACTTGCCCACCCTGCACTTTAGGCTCCAGACCATGCACGATGGCGTTTTCCACCAAGCTTTGCAAAATCAGCGCTGGCACAGACACTCGCGCCAACTCGGGCGGCAAATCCATTGAAAACGAAAGCCGCGAGCCCATACGAATCTGCATCAGCGCCAAATAGTCTGTTAAGCGGTCAAATTCCGCTTGCAGGCTGTGCTCGCTGGCTCGCGAGGCAGAGAGCGTGGCGCGCAGGAAATCGTTCAGCTGATCGAGCATTTGCACTGCACGATCTGGCTCGCTCTGAATCAAAACGCGCAGATTGGCTAGCGTGTTGAAGAGCATGTGCGGATCGAGCTGGCTTTGTAGCAATTTGAGTTGAGCTTCAGTGGCTTGCCGCTTCTGCGCTTCTAGCTCGGCTTGCAGATAGGCGCTCTTGCCTTGCGCATAGAAAAACAGCGAAATGCCGATGCCCGAGGCCATGCTGAAGAGGAAGATATAGGCAAAAAACTCCGGGGCACGGCGTATCTCATTAAAGTTGGATTGGCCGTTGAACACGCCGCCAATCAGCGTACCCGCAACGAATCCAAGAAATACCCCGCCCAGGATCAATGCACCGCCGCGCCAACTGCGCGGGAAAAGATGCGGCGAATCTTGATCGAAGAAAAAGCGCCCGCCATCAATCAACAACCAAGTCGTCAGACCCATCGGCAGCGAATAGGCCAATTGTCCCAAGAAAGGTACGCCCGGTCGAAGCGCCCAAAGCACCAGGCAGATCGCCAAACAAAACCCCATCACCTGCAGGCCATGGCGCAGCAGCATGGGACGACAAGGCCGCATCACCGCCCAGCCGCGCGCCAAACGCGGCAAAGATTGCGCCGTTTTGAAAGCGACGGCGATTTGAGGGTCAAACAAAGAGACGGTGTGCATCTGCATGGCTTGATTGTGCGGGCTAATGCAGAGATTAAGCTTGGCTGAGACGCATCGCATGCAAACTGCGTGCGGCAAATATGCCAGATAGCAAGCCATACATGGCGCTGAAGGGAAGTGCGAAATACGACTGTTGCGCTAAATCAGGCTGCATACCTAGCATCGCACCCACACTGAACTTGACCATGAAAATAGCCATAAATAAAGCCAAAGGCAACCAGCTACCAGGAACTTGCAGGCGCTTTGTTTGCGAATCAAACTGCCAACCTTGCGGATAACCCATGCGCTGGCAAATCAGCAGCGTGGTCGTCAGCATCCCAGCCCAAGCCAGCATCGCCAAAACCGAGCCTTTGAATGCCGAGATCACGCCGTAGCCCGAAAGGCAAAGCATAGCGCCGGAGATGATGACAACGGGCCATGGCGGGACGCTGCGCGAGCGCGCTTGCTGCAAACCCAGTGCCATCAGCACCAGAAAAAGTGGCCAAACCCAAACGGGTGCCTTTAGAAAAATGGTGAACATGAGAGCCATGATTTTCTTGAGAATAACGCCGATTCACCAAGGATCGCGCTGCTCAGCCAGCGCCCTGCGCTCTTTTTGTAAGAGGCGCTCATGCAGGGCACTGCCGGGGCTGCCTAGCCAAACGACAGCGCCATGAATCGCCAACCCCAAGCCCCAGCCCATGAGCGGAAAAATAGCCCAAGGCTTGCCGCTGGCCAGAGAAATCGTGACGAGTAACGCGTTGACGCAGACATACACGGCGGCGTGGATGAACCAGCCTAGCTTGGCTCCCGCGCGGCGGCGGGCGAGGCGCTCAATGTCCAAGGGGCTCAGCGCCGTTTGATGAGAATGATGGGGGGTGTCGTAAACGTAGCTCATGGTGAGTTCCTAAAAAAATGAGAGGGCTCAGCCCCAGAAAAATTGCCCAAGAAAACGACCCGGGAGCACAGTGAACACCCCAGCGCCCAGGCATGCGCCGAAATACAAGCCGAGCATGCTTTTGCGGTGGCCATTGATGTTGCCTTTGGCGAGAAACCAGAACGCGCCGAACAGACCGATGATGGTGGCTGGGATGAACAGATGAATCCAAGAAAAGCGCCACCACATTGGGAAATGGGAGTGGATAAAGATGGCGGAGATCGCGGTGATCAGCATCATCGTGACCCAAGCGTAGCCAAAAGCGCGGTGCAGCTTGGGACGCTGCTTGCCTGCAAGACGCGCCCACAGGGCAAAAGGCCCCAGGATGGCGGCTGAGAGCGCAGCTGCCAAATGGATGATGACTTGCGGGGAGAGGGAGGAGAGGGTTTGCATGCCGCTAATGTGCCGCTGCGGCGCTTGTCTAGCTAGCGGTTTGCGATGAAATGCAAAAATCTGGGAGCGAAATGCGCAAGAGGAACGCGAAAGACGCGAAAAAACCAATTGGGTTGGGTTTACTTCCGCGCTTATCTTGATAACCACTGATCGAGTTTTTCTAGTTTCTTCAAGCCCTGCCAGCTGGGCTTGTCGCCTAGCTCTTTTATGAGCTGTGGCCAGATGCATTGCAAGACTTCAGCCTCGGCGAAAGCGTCCGCTGCGGCTTCGTGGCGGGCGGGACAACTGATACCGAAATGATCCAGCCATTGATCCAAGTCTTCGGCTTTCGCATCGGGCTGGGTGACGGCGCAGAGCTTCTCGATGTCGAGCCACTGATTTTTTAAGGGCTTACCTAGCGCGGAGAGGAAATGGCGCTCTAGTAAGATTTGGTCAAACCAAGCGTGGAAGGCGAGCAAGGGGGCATCTTGCAGAAAATCACGCAGCAAAGGCAGGGCTTGCCAGCCGGGCAGGCCCATTTGCTGGCGCTGCATGCCGATGCCGTGAATGAGGATGTTGTCCACGTCTTGCACAGGTTTTTGAGGCTGAATCACGATTTCAAAACTGTCGCCAGGATCGATCGCAAGCGTGCGCGCCGCCCAGTCCACTTGCAGACCAATGCAGGCCACAGCCATGAGCTGAGCGCTGCTGGCATCGAGCCCGCTGGTTTCTACATCGAGCACCACCCAGCGCTGCACACCTTGCTCGGGCGCAGCTTTTGCAGATAGACCCAGCCAGTTTTTCAAGCTCATGCTGCTCAGCGCTCGTAATCCATGCGCATGCGCTGCTGGAGATCTTGCGCCACGCGGCAGGTTTCTTTCAGGATGCGGCGGTCAATCGTATTTAGGCGACGAATATCGATGCGGTTGGGTTCATCGGGATCGCCCAAACCCTCTTGCATACCTTGCGAAATGTCGATCTGCACGCGCAGGCGCAGCGTTTGCAAGAATTCAAAGCCGCCAATCCAGCCTTCGTATTCTCGCGGCTTGATGCCCAGCTTTTGGCCGATGGCGACGAGGCGTGCGCGGGTGTTGGTCTCGTTGATACCTTGCGCCAGCGCGTAAAGGCGAGCTGCATCGACGAAGATGGTGGTGCCGCGCAGCTTCAGATCCACGGTGCCATCGTCATGTGTGTCGATCGCGCCCGTCCAGGTGAGCGGCGGAGTACGTTGCAGAGCGTTGATGGCGAGCAACTTTAGAAAGCGGTTCTTGCTGCCTGTTTGCTCGCTGATGAAGTCTCGAAGGTGAGTGGCTAAATATGTCTCGCCCCAAAGGCTGCGCAGATCGAAGAAGATGCTGGCATTGAGCAAATCTTCCGGTTCGCCCACGCCGATCCAATGCGCGAATCGCTCGCGCCATTGGCTTTGCGTGATGCACAGATCGGCGTTGCTGGCCATGATGTTGCCAGCACACAGCGGGTAGCCGCAAGCATCTAGCGTTTCATTGGCTTTCCTTGCTAAGCTAAGCCAGCGAGCGCGGTCTGCATCGGAAATATCGTCTTGCAAGATGAGCGCGTTGTCTTGATCGGTGGCGACGGTTTGCTCTTCGCGGCCTTCGGAGCCGAGAGCAATCCAACAGGCTTGTTTTGCGTCAAGCTGATGCTGTGCGCAGAGCAAATCAAGCAAACGCTCGGTGAGCAAATCGTTCAAATGGCTGACCAATGCCGTGAGCTGGCGCGCTTGGATGCCTTGGCCAAGCAGGCGGGCGGCGAATTGGCGAATATCCGATGCAAGGCCGGGGAGTTGATCCAAGCTGGCCGCACCACGCAAGGCATTGGAGAGTTGCTGCAAGCTCATGCGCTGCATGGCAAACAAATCGCGCTCGGAAACGATGCCGACCACCGCACCACCCCTTGTGATCGGCACATGGCGAATCGCATGGCGCGACATCAAGAGCGCCGCCTCCTGCGCCGTATCGCTAACATCCAGCGTGCGCACCGGCGAGACCATCACCTGCGAAATAGGCGCATCCAGCGAGATGCCTGGCAAGGTCACGCGGCCTAAAATGTCGTATCGGGTGAGAATGCCAATGGCCTGCTGCGCTTGGTTCGTGACGAGCATCGATCCAATCCGCATTTGCTCCATTTTTGATAGCACATCACGCAGATTTGATAACGGGGAGCAGCAGATTGGCGCATTTTTTATGAGACTGCCCAGCGGTGTTTCCATCGTTTGCTCGGCGAGCACGCGCGAGGCCATTTCGCTCTGCAAGGCTTTGCGCGAGAGGCCCAGAAAATGCTGAATGCGTTGGTTCAGGAAATCTGCGAACGGAGCACTCTGGCTGGCCAACTGCTGCACGGCTGCAATCGGCAGTGCGAGCGCAAAGCAATCTTCGGTGGCTTGATATGTGGCCGTCACAGCGCGATGCCCCACCACCGCGCTGACGGGAAACAACTCGCCCGCTTCGTACAAGAACGCGCCGCCATTCAAATCCGCCAAGCCCTGCGTGCCTGTGACCGCACCGCGCCGTACAAACAGCAAATGCTGTACAGGGCCGTCAGCTGGACTCATCACCTGCTCTCCCGCCGGGTAATACCTTTGGAGACTTTGCGTGACGAAGCTGCGCACATGCTCTGGCTGCATTTGGTCAAAAGGTGGATGCTGCAATAGCTCTTTGGCCAATTGTGCGATCAGGCTGCCTGCAGGCTGGGAGATGACGGGATTGCTCATGGTCAGAGTTTAACGAGGCATTTACCCATCAGACACACTCGGCACCCGAGCCTTGCCTACAATGCGCCCATGAAGAAAAGTTTATGGATCGGTGCAGCTTTGGCTCTCGCAGCTGTGGGCGGCGGCGCTTGGTGGTGGACGCAGAGCGACAAGGCCAGCGATGTGCAATACCGAAGCGCAAAAATCGAGCGTGGTAACTTGCAAGCCAGCGTCTCAGCAAGCGGCGCAGTCAATCCAGTCTCGCAGGTGAGTGTGGGCACGCAGGTCAGCGGGCAAATCAAAGAGCTGTATGTGGATTTCAACTCGGAAGTGACGGCTGGGCAGTTGATTGCGCAGATTGATCCAGAGACCTTTGAATTCCGTGTGCGGCAGGCGATGGCAGATGTGGATGTGGCTCGGGCGGCTGTGCTGACAGCGCAGGCCAATGTGTTGGCAGCGAATGCGGCGATTTCGCGTTCTCAGGTGGATGCGCAGGAGGCGCAGCGCGATTTTGAGCGCAAGAAAGATTTGGCGGAGAAGCAGTTTATTGCGCAAAGCGAAGCGGATCGCGCCCGCGCTTTGGTGAACACCTCGGGCGAGAGTTTGAAAGCTTCTCAGGCGCAATTGGCGGTGACGAATGCACAGGTGAAATCGGCGCAGGCCAATGTGGCGCAGCGCGATGCGGCGCTATCGCAAGCGAGGATTGATTTGCAGCGCACCAAGATCACCTCGCCAGTCAACGGCATCGTGATCAAACGGGCGATTGAAAAAGGCCAAACCGTGGCAGCGAGTTTGCAATCTCCCGAGCTGTTTGTGATTGCGCAAAATTTGTCGGATATGCAGGTGGACGCGAGCATTGATGAGGCCGATGTGAGCCGCATCCGCATGGGGCAACGCGCAACGTTCACAGTCGATGCCTTCCCCGGCCAGACCTTTGAAGGCGAAGTGAGGCAAGTACGCAAGGCGGCGCAGAATGTGGCGAATGTGGTGACCTATGTGGCGGTGGTGGGCTTCACGAACGCGGGTGGGCGCTTGCTGCCGGGCATGACGGCGAATGTGCGCGTCGTCACCGACAGCCGAGAGAGTGTGTTGAAGATTCCGAATTCCGCGCTGCGTGTGCGGATTGCGGGCGTGGAGCCTGCAGCATCGGGGGCTTCATCGCCTTCACCTGCTGCGCCTGCCTCATCCACCACGGGGCGCAATCGGTTTAGTTGGTTCAGCGAGGTCGTGGCGCAGCCTGCGGGTGGCGGGGGTGGCTTTGCCGCGCAGCGAGAGCGCTTGGTCTCTGAATTGCAATTGACTTCTGAGCAGCAATCCAAGCTGGATGCGATTCAAGCAGAGTTACGGCCTAAATTCATGGCAATGCGCGATATGGATGAAGCCGAGAGGCAGGGCGCTCGCGAGAAAATCACGGCAGAGATGCGGAGCAAAATTTCTGCCATGCTGACAGCCGATCAACGTAAAAAATACCAAGAGATGATTGCCAATGCGCCCGCGCCGGGTGGCAGCAATCGTGCTGCTTCGCCTGGTAATGCAGCTACTCAATCACCCGCAGATGCTACTAATTCAATAGCACCACGCGCAGCTTCTATAACGGGAAACAGCCCAAAAAGCTCACAAAATGCAGCCGCTGGCGCTGTAGGAAACGCTGCTCCCTCCACCGCTGCGACGACAGCAAGCAACAGTGCAGCCACTGGTAACGCCTCACCTACTCCGAGCGGATCTAGCGGTACAGGCGGTGGCGGGCCATTGGGTGAATTGCGCAATCGCCTGGTAAGCGAGTTGCAACTCAGCGCCGATCAACAGCAAAAAATGGATGCCTTGCTCACCGAAACGCGTCCTAAATTTGCTGCGATGCGTGATGCCACGCCAGAAGATCGCCCCAAAGTACGCGAGCGCATCATGGCTGAGATGCGCGCCAAGATCAATGATTTCCTCTCAGCGGAGCAGAAGACGAAATACGCCGCTTTGCAAGCCGAGATGGGCAGCCGCACTGCATCGCGTGGGCGTATTTATTTGCTCAATAGTGATGGCAAGCCTGTCGCTTACAACGTGCGCCTTGGCATCACCGATGGAACATCCACCGAGTTGATCATGCAGCCCAATTCGCCCAACGCGGATGCGCTCATAGAGGGCGCAACGGTGATCACAGGTGTGAGCGGGGGCACTGCGCCCGCAGCGGGCAGCCGTCCGGGCAGCACCGGCCCGCGCATGCCGTTTTAAAGCAAGGCACACGCAAATGGCCTTGATTGAAGCGCGCGAGCTCGTTAAAACCTACACCATGGGTGACCAAACCGTGCATGCTCTTCGCGGCGTGTCGCTGGATATTGCAGAGGGCGAATTTGTTGCCATCATGGGCGCATCGGGTTCGGGCAAGTCGACGCTGATGAATATTCTCGGCTGCTTGGATTTGCCCACCAGTGGCGAATATCGGCTCGCAGGCGAAAACGTCGAAGGCATGCAAAGCGATCAGCTCGCCTCGATCCGCAATCGGCGCATTGGCTTCGTCTTCCAGCAATTCAATTTGCTGCCGCGCACGAGTGCTCTTGAAAACGTTGAGTTGCCCATGGTGTATGCAGGCATCAAAGGCGATGCCCGCAAAGAAAAAGCCAAAGCAGCACTCGCCCGCGTAGGCCTGGGTGAGCGCATGGATCACACGCCCGCCGAGCTCTCCGGCGGCCAACAGCAGCGCGTGGCGATTGCCCGCGCGCTCGTCAACAACCCCCAACTCATCCTCGCCGATGAGCCCACCGGCGCCCTGGACAGCCAAACCAGCGAAGACATCATGAAGCTGCTTACCGAGCTGAATCAACAAGGCATGACGGTCGTGCTCGTCACACATGAGCACGACGTGGCCGCTTGGGCGAGAAGGCGGATTGTGTTTCGGGATGGGCAGATGGTGGAAGATGTGGTGCATTAAGCCGTAAGATAAAACAGCCGGACGCAGAAGACGCAAAGGTTACGCAAAAGACGCAAAAAAAGGCAGAAGAAGGATACAAAAATTCAAATTGAGCATTCAAAGACTTGCATTTGTCTTTTTTGGTATTTCTTCTGCGTAACCTCTGCGTCTTCTGCCTCGGGTATTTGGATTTTTAAATCTCCGAGCGCTATGTTTTTCCAGCAACGAATTTAGGTTTAAATCTCACCATCCATGCAAGACATTCAACACTACATGCGCGATGGCACGCTGCGCCTAGCCAGCCTGCCGCCGCTTTCCCTCTATATCCATCTGCCGTGGTGCTTGAAGAAATGCCCGTATTGCGATTTCAATTCGCACGAAGTCAGTGGTGGCGCGGGATTGCAGCAAGACGTAGAGCAGCGTTATTTGCAAGCACTTATTGCTGACTTAGAGATGAGCCTGCCATTGGTGTGGGGGCGCAAGGTGCACAGCATCTTCATCGGAGGCGGCACACCCAGCTTGTTTTCAGCCGATTCAATTGATTATTTGCTCGCCGCTGTGCGTGCGCGATTGCCACTCGAAGCAGGCTGCGAGATCACGCTAGAAGCCAACCCCGGAACGTTTGAAAAAGACCGCTTCAAAGCGTTCCGCCAAGCAGGCGTGACGCGGCTGTCGATTGGCGTGCAAAGCTTCAATGATGCGCATTTAAAAGTCTTAGGCCGTGTACACAATAGCGCTCAAGCCCTTGCAGCAATTGAAGAAGCTGCTATGAATTTCGATGCATTCAACATCGACATCATGTATGCCTTGCCGGGTCAGACGCTTGCGCAATGCGAGCAAGACATTCAAACGGCACTCAGTTTCAAGCCGCCGCACATCAGCATCTATCACCTCACGATTGAACCTAACACCTATTTCGCCAAATTCACGCCGAAAAATCTGCCCGTGGACGACGATGCCTACGACATGCTTGATCGCATCATTGAGCTGACCACTGAGCAAGGCCTTGAGCGCTACGAAATCAGCGCCTTCGCCAAACCCAACAAACGCTGCCTGCACAACACCAATTACTGGCAATTCGGCGATTACCTCGGCATCGGCGCAGGTGCTCATGGAAAACTCAGCTTCGCCCACCGCGTGATGCGCCAAGTCAAAGCGCGCGAACCGAAGCTTTATATGGACAAAGCCTTGTCGAGCCAGACTTGGGATTGCATGGTGCTAGAGACCGAAGTGTCCCGTGCAGATTTGCCTTTTGAATTCATGCTCAACGCACTGCGCCTCACCGGCGGCTTCGCCTTGGCTGATTTTTCAGATCGCACAGGTTTGTCGATCACATCGATCCAAAAACAACTCGATAAAGCAGAAGCCAAAGGCCTGATTGAGCGCGATTTCACGCATGTGCGCCCCACCACGCGCGGGCTAGATTTTTTGAGTGATCTCCAAGCCCTGTTCCTTGCATAGATTAAAATATCAATCCGCTGGAGGTTTGGGTGAGCGGTTTAAACCAGCAGTCTTGAAAACTGCCGGGGATGTGAGTCCCCCGTGAGTTCGAATCTCACAGCCTCCGCCAAGAATCAAAAGGCTCCCCTCCTTACCGGGAGCTTTTTTTATTTTCAGCATTCGCTCTTGCATGGCAGTCCCTATGGCTATCAAATCTACCATCTACAAAGTCAACATCCAGATCGCGGATATTGACCACGGCTACTATGCTGATCACGCGCTCACTCTGGCTCGCCATCCTAGCGAGACGGATGAGCGCATGATGATTCGGCTGGTGGCATTTGCGCTCCAAGCGCATAAGCTGCAGAGCTTGTGCAATGGCGATGCCACATTGGCTTTCGGTGCGGGCATGTCTGACCCCGATGAGGCCGATGTTGTTCTGAAGGATTTCACTGGCGCGATTCGCCTTTGGGTGGAAGTCGGCCAGCCCGAAGACAAACCGATCATCAAGGCTTGCGGCAAGGCTGATGAAGTGCATGTGTATGCCTTTAATCATGCGGCGCCTGTGTGGTGGAAGGGTATTCAAACCAAGCTGACGCGGCCACGCAATTTGAGCGTGTATCAAGTGCCGAGCGAAGCCGCCAAAGCGCTCGAAGCCTTGGCCGAGCGCAGCATGAATGTGCAGGCCACGATTCAAGAGGGCGTGTTGTCGCTCAGCAGTGAAAAAGGCTCGGTGGATGTAGAGCCCGTCAAGTGGCTTTAAGCTGACGCGTTGCCGCCTACTTTGGCCGCGTCGCGAGCCATCTCTTCGCGAATCGAGAGGCGGCGGAACCAAATGGTTGCGACGGTCGACGTGAGCACAATGAACAACGAGTAAAGCACCGGAATCAATAGCACTTCTTGCTGCTTGGTGCCACTGAAGGTGAGGACGACGATCAATACGCCGAGCGGGCCGTTTTGAATGCCCGTCTCCAGCGCAATGGTGCGCGCACGTCGTTTGTCTTGGCGTACTAAGCGGGCAAACACATAGCCGACTGCAAAGCCGAATACACCCAAACCAATGGCCCCAAAGTAAATCTGCCAACCGGTGCTCAGCAGCAATTGGTAGTTGCGGGGCACCCACGAAATGATGAGAAAGAGGATGACGACCACCCCCATGATGCCGCCGATCATCTCGATCGTTGCGCCGGTGTTGGGATTGAGCTTGCGAATGCCCATGCCAATCAAGGTGGGCACCAACAGCACAAACAGCACCTGGGCGACGTTCTCAGGGGGGATCTTCCAGTCGCCGTCGATGCCTTGGCTGAATACGCCGAGCGTGATCGGCACCAACACGACTGCCAATAAGGTGGACACGATCGTCATCAGCAAGGACAGCGATAGCACGCCTTTACTGAAGTAGTTGAAGATGTTGCTGGTGGTGCCGCCGGGCAAGCAGGCCATGAGGATCAGGCCAACGGCGTAAGCGGCCCACACCGTATCGGTGGGAGTGTAGTTGGGCAAAAACAGCGCATGAGCAAGCGCCCAGCCCACGATGGGCGTGAGCAGGTAGGTGGTGACGATGCCAATGCCAATGCCCACGGGCTTGCGCAAGGCGATCATGAAATCTTTGAGCGTGAGCGACGCGCCCATGCCCAGCATGATGACGACCATCATCACCGACAGCAGCTTGGTTTCAAGTTCAGACAACATGGCGTGGTTCCTTTATTTCTTGTTGAACTCGGCCTTGACTTCGGCCTTCAAATCTTTGCGCAAAATCTTACCAACTGGCGATTTGGGCAGCTCATCGCGGAAGATGATGGATTTGGGAATTTTGTAATCGGTGAGCAGGGTTTTGCAATGTGCCAAAACACCCTCCTTGCTAAGTTCGCCCGCAAAGTCTGGATTCTTCACGACATAGGCGCGCACGGCTTCACCAGATTTTGTATCTGGAATGCCGACGACGGCTGCCTCCAAAATCGCCCCCATCTTGGCCAACGCATCTTCAATTTCGTTGGGATACACATTGAAGCCGGAAACAAGCACGAGATCTTTTTTGCGATCCACAATCTTGAAGTAGCCTTGCGAATCCATCACCGCGACATCGCCTGTGTAGAGCCAGCCATCTTTGATGATGGCTGTTGTTTCGTCAGGGCGCTTCCAATAGCCGAGCATGTTTTGCGGGCCGCGCACGATCAGCTCGCCAGGCTCGCCCAGACCAACGGGAATGCCCGCATCATCGACCAAGCGCACTTCTGTGCCTGGCACCGGAATACCAATGCTGTCTGCCTTGGCCACGCCACTCAAAGGATTGAAGCTCACGCAGGGCGAGCATTCCGTCAGGCCAAAGCCTTCGGCAATGCGCGTGCCGGTGATTTTTTGCCAGCGCTCAGCCACGGCATGGTGCAATGCCGTGCCGCCAGCAATCGCCGCTTTAAGATGCTTGGGAGGGAAGACGGTGAACCATTCCTCGTTCATCAAGCCATTGAACAGGGTGTTCACACCAGTGATCCAGGTGATCGGATAGTTCTCAAATGCGCGCTGAAGATTCTGAACCGGACGCGGGCTCGGGATGAGAATGTTGCGACCACCGATGTCCATGAAACAGAGCAAATTCGCGGTAAAGGCGAAGATGTGATACAGCGGCAATGCGGTTAGCACGCATTCGTCTGAACCCATGTGCGACTTGCCCATCGCCAACACTTGATCGAGGTTTGCAAGCATATTGACGTGGGTCAGCATCGCGCCTTTGCTCACGCCGGTGGTGCCACCCGTGTATTGCAAGGCCACGACCTCCGATGCCGCGACCGCTTTCCACCAGCCTTGCACTTTGCCAGGCGCATTCTTGGCTTTGCCACTGGCGATGGCATCCGACAAGCGCTCGATAGTTTGCGGTAATTGCGGAATCGGTGGCAAAACCTTGCTCCATACTTTTTGCACACCACGCACAATCAGATTGGGCACCGCTGGGAACATTTCGGAAACACCCGCGAGCACAACGCGCTCAATGTCGGTCTTGGGGATCACCTCGGCCAGCTTGTCGGCAAACATATCAACGAGAACCAACACGCGCGCGCCCGAGTCTTTGAATTGATGTGCCATCTCACTGGGCGTGTACAGCGGGTTGGTGTTGACCAATACACAGCCCGCCTTAAACACACCAAAGGCGACGACCGGATAGGCCAAGCCATTGGGCAACTGTACAGCGACGCGGTCGCCCGCTTTGAGGCCACAAACCTCGCGCAGATAAACGGCAAAAGCATCGGAGAGCTCGCCAACTTGCGCAAAGCTCAGGCTGCCGTTCATGCCGTTGGGCACGACAGCGGTGAACGCGGTTTTCTTGGCGTAGCGCTCGCAGGCGCTGTGCACCATGTGGGCGAGATTTTGATAGCGTGGTGCAGGCAGTTGGGCTTCGATGGCAGCGCCATAGGCGGATTGCCAAGGTCTGCTGTCGTAGATGGATAAATCGGCCATCGTTTGTGTCTCCAAGTTGTCAGTTGTGGGACAGGATTGTGTCTGGTTGCAACGAAAAATACCAGCAGTTTAGACATCAGCCTGAAACAATGCAGGGCTTTTGCTTCGGGAAACTACTAATAAAGGTGCATTTCCCCAAACCACGCAAAGGGTTTGAAGCGCTAAAGCGCGAAGACGGCGCGTATTTCACCCGTTTGAATACCGCGCGCATTGCGCAAAGGCTGAGGTGCCCATGCTTTTAGGGCTTCGCGTTGCTGCGCATCGAGCCAGCCGATTTGGTCCATCGCTACCACGGCTGCAGCGTAAAGCGCTGGCATATTGCCGCTGATCATCTTGATGGCTATTGCCTCTTGCCTGCTGATGCTGGCAATCACCTGCACGCCATCGGCGCCGATTTTGGTGATCCAGTCGCCACGACCGATCTGCGTGAAGGCCAGATCGTTGCGGCTTGTGCCTGAGATCATTTCGGGGTGCTCAATCATTGCTTCACGCAAGGCGGCAAAGGGCTCACCGAGCTCAGGATCCTGCGCGCCGCTGGCCAGGCGCGCAAAGGCATGTGCCAGATTGTGCAAGGGCATCGCGTAGTTGGGCGCGGAGCAGCCGTCTGTGCCAGCGACGAGCTGATGGGCTTGAGCACGCGTGGCCTGCATCACGCTCTTATGAATCGCACGCTGCAGAGGGTGTTCGGGTGCAAGGTGGTTTTCAAGCGGTAATCCATGCTGCACGCAATAGGCCAGAAAGCCGGTGTGTTTGCCGCTGCAATTGTTGTGACGTTCGTCGAACTGAAGATCAGCCGGTGCGCTCAAGCCGCCGTAGCTATAGCGCAGGGGCACATGGCAGCCGCATTGCAGTGCTTTGTAGGGCCGACCAATTTTGCGCAGCATATCGTCCACCTGCGTCACATGCATGTCTTCGCCGTTGTGGCTGGCGCAGAGTAGGGCGGTTTGCTGTATCGTGAAACCGAAATGCTTGAGGCCACCACTTTGCAGAAAGGGCAGGGCTTGGAAAGGCTTGATGGTGGAGCGCGTGAAGCTCATGGCCTGCGCATCGCCCGCGCTGCGCAGCAATTTGCCTTGTGCATTGACAACGGCGATCGCGCCTGCATGCACGATCTCTGGCAAGGCGCCTCGGGTGTGTTCGATCAGAGGTATGAATTTCATAGCAGTCTGCGCAGGTTCTATGCCGGCAACATGCCCTTTTTAACAATATATTCCACCACAGTGCTAACCCCACTCAGCGTTTTCAAATTGGTCATCACATAAGGGCGATTGGCCGCAGGGCGCATGCGTTTTGTGTCCGCCTCCATCACATCGAGGTTCGCGCCAACGTAGGGCGCTAGATCAGTTTTGTTGATCACGAAGAGATCGCTCTTGGTGATGCCCGGGCCGCCTTTGCGCGGAATCTTTTCGCCAGCGGCGACATCGATCACATAAATCGTCAGATCACTGAGCTCGGGGCTGAAGGTGGCCGCCAAGTTGTCGCCACCGCTTTCCACAAAGACGATATCCGCATTGGGAAACTGCTCCAGCATGCGATCAATTGCCTCTAAGTTGATCGACGCATCTTCGCGAATCGCGGTGTGCGGGCAACCACCGGTTTCCACGCCCATGATCCGCTCGGCCGGCAGTGCGCCGCTCACGGTGAGGATGCGCTGGTCTTCCTTGGTGTAGATATCGTTGGTGATCGCTATAAGATCGTATTTCTCGCGCATGGCTTTGCAGAGCATTTCGAGCAGCGTCGTCTTGCCGGAGCCCACGGGGCCGCCGATGCCGACTCTGAGTGGCGGGAGAAGCTTGGTGCGGTTTTTGATGTGATGAAGAGCAGACATGGCGTTCCTAAGATCTGAAAAGGCGAGAGTATTGTGTCTCATGCTGTGCCGACAAAATCGCCAGCATCGGCGTGAAGGCTTGGCGTTCGCTGTCCGGTAGCGACAAAGCCGTCTCCACAACGGCGGGAATCTCGGCAGCCAATTGCTGCAAGATGCGCTGCCCTGCGCTCTGCCCGAGTGGCACAGCTTTGATCGCCGCTTGCACCATGTTTTCTGCCCAACCGAAGCTGAAAGCGAGCGCGATGTCTCGCGTGCTCGCTTGCGTTCGCGTAGCGGCGAGTGCGAAGGCCATCGGGTAGGTGGGGATTTGATCACCGAGCCAATCTGTTGCATTCAACTCTGGCGCTTGCACTTTGAGCCATTCAATCAACGAGCGCCCCATCTGCTCTGTTTGCAATCGCAGCTCATGCGTCTCGCGCGTTTGCAGCACCCAGGCGTTCAGCTCCTGCACGCGCTCACGATCATCGCGCCGAATCGCAGTCACTGCTTTACATAGCGCCGCCAAATCACCTCGCGCTAAGCTGATGTGCAATTGATCTTGCAGCCAATTCGCTATTGAATCAGGAGCAATCCGCGTAGATTCTATGCCGGCTTCTAGCCCTTCTGAGTATGAAAATCCGCCAATCGGCAAAGCGGGCGAGGCCAGCCAGATCAACTGTAGCAAGCTACTCGCTGGCAGCGCTACAGGCTGAGAATCAAAAATGCGGCGCATAAATCCGGGCTAATTCGAGGGAGCTAGTGGTCATGGCCGTGATTGCAGTTCGGACCATGCACGTGTTTCACAGGCGAGGCCGAGGCAGCAGCAATCGGGATGGCTTGCAGCTTCATCTTGGCGGGAGTTTGCGCACGCGCTTGTGGATGCTCTTGGATGCCTGTGTGGTCGTGCTCGTGCGCATGCCCGTCGTCATGATCGTGTAGATGGCCGCTTCCTTCGTGCGTATGGCTATGACCATGCGTATGCGAGCCATGCGAAGAGTAAGCGCCGTTCTCGGGCTCAAACGACTGAGTCACCTCATGCACAATCAAATGCATCGCCCGCAGCAAGTCTGCAAGCACATGATCGGGCTCAATCTTGAGATGATCACTCTTAAGCTCAATCGGCACATGCCGGTTGCCCAAGTGATAGGCCGCGCGAATCAAATCAAAAGGCGATCCGTGCGCCGCACAATGCGTGATACGCAGCACCGGCTGCTCTTGCGCGATCACGCGAACCAGGGAGCCGTCTTCTGCCACCAGCACATCCCCACCGCGCACCACTACGCCGCGCGGCAAAAACACGCCAAGTTGCCGACCCGCAGAATCGAGGCAATCAAAGCGGCTTTTTTGCCGAACATCCCAATCGAGTTCAATGGTGGTAGCGCGTTTTATCAAGACTGAAGCGAGCCCTGCGCCTTGTGGCATGAGTTTGGAAATTTGAATCATGTGTGGATTAGAACAAGAAATACCGCTGTGCCATCGGCAAGCTTGTGGCTGGCTCGCAAGTAAGGAGTTGGCCGTTGGCTCGGACTTGGTAGGTTTGCGCGTCGATCTCCATCTTGGGGGCGAAATCGTTGTGGATCATGTGGCGTTTTTGGACGCTGCGGATATTCTTAGCGACTGCGATTTGCTTTTGCAGGCCGTATCGCTCGTGGACACCTTGGGCAATAGCGATTTGTGGCAGGAAGGTGAGGCTGCTTTTGGTAAGGCTGCGCCCAAAGCTGCCAAACATCGGGCGGTAGTGCACGGGTTGGGGCGTGGGGATGGATGCATTCGGATCGCCCATGGCGGCCATGGCAATCGTGCCGCCTTTCAATATGAGAGCAGGCTTGACGCCGAAGAAGGCGGGTTTCCAGATCACGATGTCTGCCCACTTGCCTACTTCAAGGCTACCGACTTCATGGCTGATGCCGTGGGCGATGGCGGGGTTGATGGCGTATTTGGCGATGTAGCGTTTGGCGCGAAAGTTGTCGTGGCGATCAGAATCGCCCGGTAATTTTCCTCGCTGCTGCTTCATTTTGTGCGCGGTTTGCCAGCAGCGGATGATGACTTCGCCGACGCGGCCCATGGCTTGGGAGTCAGAGGAAAACATGCTGATCGCGCCAAGGTCATGCAAGATGTCTTCGGCTGCAATGGTTTCTTTGCGGATGCGGCTTTCGGCAAAGGCCAAATCTTCGGCGATGCTTGCGTCTAAGTGATGGCAAACCATCAGCATGTCTACATGCTCGTCGAGCGTGTTGATCGTGTAGGGGCGCGTGGGGTTGGTGGACGATGGCAAGACGTTTTGCTCGCCGACCACTTTCAAAATATCCGGCGCATGGCCGCCGCCAGCGCCTTCTGTGTGGAAGCTGTGGATCGTGCGGCCTTTGAAGGCGGCGATGGTGTCTTCTACGAAACCCGATTCGTTCAGCGTATCAGTATGAATCGCCACTTGAATATCGGTTTCTTCTGCCACATCGAGGCAATTAGAAATGGCGGCTGGTGTTGTGCCCCAATCTTCATGGAGCTTCAAGCCAATCACGCCTGCGCTCACCTGCTCGCGTAAGGCGGCGGGCAAACTCGCATTGCCTTTGCCGAGGAAGCCGATGTTCATCGGAAACGCATCTGCGGCTTGCAGCATACGCTCGATATGCCATGGGCCGGGTGTGCAGGTGGTGGCGAAGGTGCCGGTGGCGGGGCCGGTGCCGCCGCCAATCATGGTGGTGATGCCGCTGGCCAAGGCTTCTTCGATTTGCTGTGGGCAGATGAAATGGATGTGGGTGTCAATACCGCCAGGCGTGACGATGTTGCCTTCGCAACTGATGATTTCGGTACCGGGGCCGATGATGATGTCAATGCCCGGCTGCGTGTCAGGGTTACCGGCTTTGCCAATTGCGACGATGCGGCCATCCTTCAAACCGATGTCGGCCTTGACGATGCCCCAGTGGTCAACTATGAGCGCGTTGGTGAGCACGGTGTCCACTGCGCCCTCGGCTCGGGTTCTTTGCGATTGCGCCATGCCGTCGCGAATCGTCTTGCCACCACCGAATTTAACTTCTTCGCCATAGCCACCCGCTTGCAGCGTGAAGTCTTTTTCTACTTCAATGATGAGATCGGTGTCAGCCAAGCGCACACGGTCACCCACAGTGGGGCCGAAGATTTCTGCGTAAGCGCGTTTTTGAATGGTAGCCATGATCAGAGCGCTCCTTGCACTTGGGCATTGAAGCCATACACCTTGCGATCGCCTGAGAAATCAACCAGTTCCACAGTGCGCTGCTGGCCGGGCTCGAAGCGCACAGCCAAGCCGCTTGCAATATTGAGCCGCATGCCGCGAGCTGCTGCGCGGTCAAAGCTAAGCGAGGTGTTAGTTTCTGCAAAGTGGTAATGCGAGCCAACTTGGATGGGCCGATCACCTGAGTTTTTCACAATCAACGTGATCGCACGACGCCCGACGTTGAGCGCATGCTCGCCGTCATCAATCAACATTTCGCCTGGAATCATGGCTTCTCCAATGAGGTTTATTTGCGCGAAAGCCAAATCGCTACAGCGATCAACACGCCGAGCGCGGCAAAGCCTGCCACATCGCTCGCATGCCAATGCGAGCCTGTGAAGCCATGATTTTCATGAGAAAAAGCGCTGCTTGCCGTTATAGAAGCTGCGCAGAGTGCTATCAATTTAATAGTATTTGAGATCATGCTGTGACTCTTGTTTGAGAGGAGTGGGGTTCATTGAATTGGTTGGTGCACGGTCACGAGCTTTGTGCCGTCTGGAAACGTGGCTTCGATTTGAATATCGGGAAGCATCTCGGCGATGCCGTCCATCACATCGGCTTTTGAAAGAATACGGCGGCCTTCGCTCATGAGCTGCGCGACTGTTTTGCCATCTCGTGCCCCTTCCATCACAGCGGCGCTAATGAAGGCGATGGCTTCTGGGTAGTTGAGCTTCAAACCGCGTGCTTTGCGGCGCTCGGCTAAGAGCGCAGCGGTGAAGATCAGCAGCTTGTCTTTTTCGCGGGGAGTGAGTTCCATGGCTTTTAATTGGTAAGTAGCTAGCAATTGTGGTGCAAAAAGTGTGCCTTGTGAATTGCACCGATCGCAATTGGTGCATGCACGATTTCGAATCTTGGCACCCTACTGTCCCCTAATTGGTGCGCGAGTAGTTCTTTTTGTTGACTTTTGTACTGCTTTGAGTTGGCACAGGCTTTGCAAAGCATGCTGTGCATCATTTCGATCAACCATTAACAACTGGAGAGATATCAATGGATCGTCGCGAAACTATCAAATCGCTCAGCGCTGCAACAGCAGTTGCACTGACTGGCGTGTCAAGCAAGGCTATGGCGCAAGCCGGTGGCACGATTAAGGTCGGCATTTTGCACAGCTTGTCTGGCACCATGGCCATTTCTGAAACCGTGCTCAAAGACACAGTGCTGATGGCGATTGAAGAAATCAACGCCAAGGGCGGCGTGATGGGCAAGAAGTTAGAGGCCGTGATCGTTGATCCCGCTTCCAACTGGCCTTTGTTTGCTGAGAAAACCAAGCAATTGCTCACGCAAGACAAAGTCTCGGTCATCTTCGGTTGCTGGACTTCCGTGTCGCGCAAATCGGTGTTGCCAGTTGTGGAAGAGTTGAACGGCTTGCTGTTCTATCCTGTGCAATACGAAGGCGAAGAGCTGTCTAAGAACGTGTTCTACACGGGCGCAGCGCCTAACCAGCAAGCCATTCCTGCTGTAGATTATTTGATGAGCAAAGACGGTGGCGCAGCAAAGCGCTGGGTCTTGCTAGGCACGGACTATGTGTACCCACGCACCACCAACAAAATCTTGCGCGCTTACTTGAAGAGCAAAGGCGTGGCCGATAAAGACATCGACGAGAAGTACACCCCGTTTGGCCATTCTGACTATCAAACCATCGTGGCTGATGTGAAGAAGTTTGCTGCAGGCGGCAAAACGGCTGTGGTCTCCACCATCAATGGCGACTCCAACGTACCTTTCTACAAAGAGCTGGGCAATGCAGGCTTGAAAGCCAAAGACGTGCCCGTGGTCGCCTTCTCTGTGGGCGAAGAAGAACTGCGCGGCGTGGACACCAAGCCACTGGTCGGTCACTTGGCCGCATGGAACTATTTCATGTCGATCAAGAACCCAACCAATGATGAGTTCATCAAAAAGTGGAGCACCTATGCCAAAGCCAAGGGCATTGCAGGCCACAAAGACAAGCCTCTCACGAACGATCCGATGGAAGCCACCTACATCGGCATCAACATGTGGAAGCAAGCAGTTGAGAAAGCCAAGTCTCTGGAAGTGGACAAAGTGATCGCTGCGATGGCTGGCCAGACCTTCAAGGCACCATCAGGCATCACCAGCAAGATGGATGAGAAAAACCATCACCTGCACAAGAGCGTGTTCATTGGTGAAATCAAGGCCGATGGTCAGTTCAACGTGGTTTGGAAGACACCTGGCCCTGTGAAGGCCAAGCCATGGAGCCCGT
>JANOJL010000037.1:0-1933 GCA_031418715.1 Variovorax sp.
GCTTGCGCCCATGACTTCGGTTTTGATACCGTTCTTTTTGTAGTAGTTGTAGATGCGGGTGACGGATTTCACGCCTGGGTCGTTGGAAAGTGCGTTGTCGGCTTCGACCCATCCGCCGCTTGCGGCGACTCCCGATCCAGCGCCAGCAGACTTTTTGTACCAATCGTAAATCCGCCCCACAAACGGGCTGATGAGTTGCACCTTGGCTTCACCGCAAGCCACGGCTTGGCAGAAAGCAAACAGTAGGGTGAGGTTGCAATGAATGCCTTCTTTTTCTAGCTCTCCAGCGGCTTGAATACCTTCCCAAGTGGAAGCTAGCTTGATCAAGATGCGCTCTTGCGGAATGCCCGTGGCGGCTGCCATGGCGATGATGCGCTTGGCGCGTTTGATGTTGGCGCCCTTGTCGAAGCTCAGTCGCGCATCGACCTCCATCGACACGCGGCCTGGGATGATGCTCACGATCTCTTGACCGAAGCGCACGACTAGGCGGTCAATCAGCTCATCCATCGGCGTATTTCGATGCTTGGCCTTCACTTCAGCAATCAAAGGCGCGTATTCTGGCTTTTGCACCGCCTTCAAAATCAGCGATGGATTGGTCGTCGCATCCTGCGGCTGAAACTGTGCGAGTTGCTTGAAGTCACCGGTATCGGCAACAACGGTGGTGAATTGTTTAAGGGCGTCAAGTTGGTTCATACCTTAATTATCCAGCGTTGTAAGACAGAAAAATTACGACACAGCAACAACCGATACGCCGTGACTGCTCAGGCTCAGCGACACATCCGCGCCCACGGTGAGCACATTCACCAAATCGGGCGACACCACGAAGATTGAGCCCAGTTCACTGTCAAACGTGTACTCATAAAAGCTACCCAAATAGGCGCTCTTGGCCAGCTTGGCCGCCATGCCCGAGCCCGGAGGATTGATCTGCCAAGCCTCGGGGCGCACCGCCACTTTCACCTTGCCAGCAGCCACGGGCTTCTTCGGCGTGAGCTGCAACGGCCCGAGCTTGACTTGGCCGCTGGCCAATGACTCGGCAGGGAAGAGCATGGCCTCGCCCATGAAGCCGGCAACGAATTCAGAAGTAGGAAATTCATACAAATCTTGCGGCGTGCCGCGCTGCGCAATAATGCCGTGATCCATCACAATGATCTGATCGCTCACGGCCAATGCCTCGCTTTGATCATGCGTGACATACGCCACCGTGAGCCCCAGGCGCTGTTGCAAGGTGCGAATTTCTTCGCGCATTTCGCGGCGCAATCTGGCATCAAGATTCGACAGTGGCTCGTCAAATAAAAGCACAGCTGGCTCTAAAACCAAAGCCCGCGCCAGCGCCACGCGCTGCTGCTGCCCGCCCGAAAGCTCGCTGGGCAAGCGCTCATTGAAACCGACGAGTCCGACGTTTTTGAGTGCGTCGTTGGCGCGTTGCAAAGCCTGCGCCTTCGGCACATTGCTCATCTTCAAGCCGTAGCCCACGTTTTCAATCACGTTCATATGCGGGAAGAGCGCATAGCTTTGAAACATCATGCTCACATTGCGCTGCGCGGGCCCGAGCGTGGTCACGTCTTGGCCATCCATGATGATCTGGCCACTGGTGGGCGACTCTAAGCCGGCAATCATGCGCAGCGTCGTCGTCTTGCCGCAACCTGAGGGGCCGAGGATCGTGGTGAGCGAGCCTTTTTTGATCTCGAAGGTGATGCCTTTGACGGCCAAAGGGGCGCTGGTGTCCGACCCGTATCGCTTGGTGATGTTTTTAAATTCAACGCCGTGGTTCATGATGTTTCCTTGTTCTTTTAGTATGGATTTAATGTGCTGCAATTGGAGCGACAGCACCCTTGCGCCGCCCCAGCTTGCGCTCGCCTACAAGGAATTGAATCAATGCCGTGGCGCAGCTCATCAAAATAATCAACACCGTGCAATACGCCAGCGCAATGCC
>JANOJL010000038.1:0-17246 GCA_031418715.1 Variovorax sp.
AACGCAGACAAAATCCGCGTCACCGGCAACAAAGCCGAACAAAAAATTTACTACCGCCACAGCGGTCACCCCGGCGGCATTTATGCCACCAAGTTCAAAGACATGCAAGCCAAGCACCCAGGCCGCGCCTTGGAAAAAGCCGTCAAGGGCATGCTGCCCAAAGGCCCCTTGGGTTACGCCATGATCAAAAAGCTCAAGGTCTATGCCGGTGGCGAACACCCGCACAGCGCCCAGCAGCCCAAGGTTTTGGACATTTAAGGAGCCTACAAAATGATTGGTGAATGGAACAATGGCACCGGCCGTCGCAAATCGAGCGTCGCCCGCGTGTTTATGAAAAAAGGCTCTGGCAAGATTCAGATCAATGGCAAAGACATCGCCGAATATTTCGGCCGTCAAACCTCGATCATGATTGCCAAGCAACCCCTGATGCTCACGAACCACGCTGAGACGTTTGACATTCAAATCAACGTGCACGGCGGCGGCGAATCCGGCCAAGCCGGTGCAGCCCGTCACGGCATCACACGTGCCTTGATTGATTACGATGCGATGCTCAAGCCTGCCTTGAGCCAAGCTGGTTTCGTGACGCGCGATGCGCGTGAAGTCGAGCGTAAGAAGGTCGGTTTGCGCAGCGCTCGTCGCCGCAAGCAGTTCTCCAAGCGTTAATCTTTACGCTTACAAACAAACCGCCGCATCGCAAGGTACGGCGGTTTTGTTTTTTGCAGTAAGCTCGTGCCCCTATGCGTTTCAGACTCCTTCGCCGCCGCCTCACTATCAGCGCGCCCACCATGGCGATTCGCTCGAATATGCCTTGGCCACTGCGCTGGGCATTGGTAGCGGTCGTCTTGGGCTTTTGCGCAGCGATTGGCTTGTGGGCATTTGAACTCGGCAAAGATTTGGCTGGTATCGATGGCAATGCCAAGCAAGAGCTGGTTCAATTGCGCACGGAAAATACACAACTCAAAGAGGAGCGCAGCCAGGCGCAATCCGTGCTCAACACGTCTGGTAGTTTGCTCACTGCCGAAAAAGCCACGCAAGACAAGCTCGTTGGGCAAATCAAGCAACTCGAATCCGAAAATCGCGCTTTGCGTGATGATCTCGGATTTTTTGAAAAACTCATTCCGACCGGCGGCAACGAAGGCGTGGCGATCCGCGGGTTGCAGGCTGAGCCACTCAATGCAGGCGCACAGCTCAAATGGCAAGTGCTCGTGATTCAGCCCACCAAAAATGCGCCCGCCTTCAACGGCAAGCTAGAAATCACCCTCTCCGGTCTGCAAGGCGGCGCGCCCGGCACAGGAGCAGGTGGCAAACCTTGGATGCAAGTGGTGGGTGGTGCCGCGCAAGCTTTGCAGTTCACCCAATACCGGCGCCTGGAAAGCGTGGTCGACGTACCACCCCAAGTCGTGGTAAAACAAGTGTCCGCTAAAGTCACAGAAGGCACGGCCACTCGAGCCGTGCAGACTTTGAAGATTTGATTCGTTTGAGGAGTACGCGATGTTTGGTAAGAAAAAACAACCCCCGATCCGCAGCCTGATTGCCCCGGGCAGTGACATTCGTGGCCACTTGAAATTCACGGATGGCTTGCGTATTGATGGCAGCGTGCATGGTGATATCCATGCCAACACCGAGCACCCCAGCCTGCTCGTGGTGAGCGAGTCAGCGGTGGTTGAAGGCGAAATCCACGCCGATCACGTCATCATCAATGGCAAAGTCAACGGCCCGGTGTATGCCCACGAGCTGCTTGAATTGCAGCCCAAAGCCAATATTCAGGGTGACGTTCACTACAAAGCGCTTGAAATGCACCAAGGTGCCGTCATCTCTGGTCAATTGAAGCCTATATTGGCCGGCGAGAAACCCGCCCTCAAGTTGGCTGCAAACAACGGCTAACAGCTAATTTCGCCCTTCGTCGGCAGGCTTTTTGCCAATAGGTTAGTATTAAAGTCAAGTTTTATCCAAGAAGGAATTGCCATGAGCGCTCTAGCCGAAAACATCCAAACCGAGATGCCCTCACCCATTGTCTTCACAGACAGCGCGGCAGTGAAAGTGGCTGACCTGATTGCCGAAGAAGGCAATCCAGATTTGAAGCTTCGCGTCTTTGTGCAGGGCGGAGGCTGTTCTGGCTTCCAGTACGGTTTTACCTTTGACGAAATCACCAACGAGGATGACACCGTTTTGCATAAAAACGGCGTGCAATTGCTCGTTGATGCCATGAGCTACCAATACCTCGTTGGCGCAGAGATTGATTACAAAGAAGACCTGCAAGGTGCGCAATTCGTCATCAAGAATCCTAACGCCACCAGCACCTGTGGCTGTGGCTCCTCTTTTTCGAGCTGAAAACTCACCCTCAATAAAAAACCGCCCTCGAGGCGGTTTTTTATTGTGCACGAAAGAAGCATCTGCGCTGCATTAAAACTGAACGCGTAGCCCCGTGGGTAGCTTCTTCATGGCATCTGCAAAAAGCTCGGATTCCAGCCATTGGCGCAGCCAAAGGTGAGTCGCAGGCAGCGCTTGCGCGTCAAACCAATCGATATCCACAGCGCGAAACTGCCGAATGAACGGAAAGATGGCGAGGTCAGCAGCGCAGGGCTGCGTGCCGCCCAGATATGGCTCAGCAGTCAGACGCTGATTTAGAGATTGCAGCAAGCCCTCCATCGCCGCGCTTCGATGTGCAAGATGATCAGAGCCTGCAAATTTCTCAGGGTATTTGTAACGATCCAATTGCTGTTTGAAGACACCATCGTTAAGGGCTATCAAGGCGAGGTTGTTGCTAGTTTGCGATCTGGCCCAATTGCCATGTGCATCACTAGCCTCCAATGCCCAGCGCATGATGTCAAAGCTTTGCTCGATCACTGTGCCATCGGGCAAAACCAGTACTGGCACTGTGCCTTTGGGCGAGACGTCAAACATCTCCCTTGGCTTTTGTCGCAAAACGATCTCATGGGCATCAAATTCGACAGCTGCTTGAAGCAACGCCATTCGAGCGCGCATGGCATACGGGCAGCGGCGGTAGGTGTAAAGCAAGGGGCGCGAAGCCATGGCAGGATGCGAAAAGAGGCCACTTGAAGAAGAATGACTCAAATCTTGGTGCGGCTGGCGGGGATCGAACCCACGACCCTTGGCTTCGGAGGCCAATACTCTATCCACTGAGCTACAGCCGCACACACGACGATTG
The DNA here is from genome assembly GCA_031418715.1 of Variovorax sp. Taxonomy (GTDB): domain Bacteria; phylum Pseudomonadota; class Gammaproteobacteria; order Burkholderiales; family Burkholderiaceae_C; genus JANMDU01. The sequence continues at coordinate 3,170 of JANOJL010000038.1, forward strand.
TAGCGGGTGGGTCTGCCGTAAACTGTTATAATTTAAGGCTTTGCTGCATAGTTCATAGACCATGTAGCAAACCCGATATCCTCTTATTCACAGTCTGACCTTGGTTTGCCATTGTCGGGCGCAGCAGCTCAAGGAGCCCACCATGGCCGTTCAACAGAACAAAAAATCACCGTCTAAGCGCGGTATGCACCGCTCACACAACGCTCTCGTGGCAGCGAATGTGGTTGTCGACAGCAGTTCAGGCGAGGCCGGTTTGCGTCATCACATCAGCCCCAACGGCATGTATCGTGGTCGCCAAGTGATCAAGCCAAAACAAGCCGCTGCTGAGTAACAGTACTTGGGTGTTTGCGCTTGTGTCAACACGAGCGTAGCATCTTGAATTCGTATTCAGCTGAAACACAGCCCGCTGCTTAGAGCATGAGCAACGGGCTTTTTTGCTTGTTACCACCGCATTCTCTCGATGTGTATATTTCAAGCCTTTTGGGCCTCTACCCGTTATAGAATATGCGCAGAATGCTATAAAATTGATAGCGCTTACCGCACCCTTTTATCTTCAAATTCTTAGTTGCCCATGAGCGAGACAGCGCCCCACACCGAGCATGCTGCCCCAGGCGCATCCAGCAGGATCACGCTGGCGGTGGATTGTATGGGCGGCGATCATGGCGTGGCCATCACCTTGCCCGCATGCCGCAATTTTCTGGAAAATCAACCCGAAGCGTATTTGTTGCTTGTTGGCTTGCCGGAAGCTTTGCGGGGCTTCGAGCATCCGCGTGCGCGCATCGTGCCTGCGAGCGAAGTCGTGACGATGGACGATCCGCTGGAAATTGCGCTGCGCAGGAAGAAAGATTCCTCCATGCGCGTTGCGATTGCGCAAGTCAAAGTGGGCGCAGCACAAGCCGCCATCTCTGCTGGCAACACAGGCGCACTCATGGCGATTGCCCGCTACCTTTTAAAAACGCTCGACGGCATTGACCGCCCAGCCATCGCCACCCAGTTGCCCAACATTTTGGGCAAAACCACCACCATCCTCGATCTGGGCGCGAATGTGGATTGCCAGCCCGAGCATCTCTTCCAATTCGCCATCATGGGATCTGCATTGGTCTCCGTTCTGAATAACGACGAAAATCCTTCTGTGGGCCTGCTCAACATTGGCGAAGAAGTCATCAAAGGCAACGAAATCATCAAAAAAACAGGTGAATTGCTGCGATCTGCTGCTAAAAATGGCGATTTGAATTTTGTCGGAAATGTTGAAGGCAATGATATCTATACCGGGGCTGCGGATATCGTGGTTTGTGACGGTTTTGTGGGCAACGTCGCGTTGAAGGCCAGCGAAGGCTTGGCCAAGATGGTGGGGCAATTCCTCAAAGATGAATTTTCACGCAGTATCCCCACCAAAATTGCTGCTATTAGTGCTTATTTTGTCCTAAAAGCGTTTAAAAAACGCTTCGATCACCGCCGCTATAACGGTGCAGCGCTTTTAGGCCTGCGAGGCTTGGTCTTCAAAAGCCACGGTTCGGCGGATGCTATTGCTTTTGAGGCGGCGTTGACAAAAGCCTACGAAGCGGCAAGCCACGGCTTGTTGGCGAAAGTACAAGCTCGAATTGCGCATGCTGCGCCTTTGTTGGCTTCTGCATCAGGCGTGGGCCCAGTCGAGGCTTGAAGCAAGCGCAGGCAAGAGAAAAAGCATGGCAAACTCTATCCCATGACTTTTAGCGCATCGCAATATTCCCGCATCACCGGCACGGGCAGCTACTTGCCGCCCAACAAACTCACCAATGCTGATTTAGCCGCCCTCTTGGCCAAAGACGGGGTTGAAACCTCTAGCGAATGGATCATCGAGCGCACGGGCATCCATGCGCGCCATTTCGCCGCAGCCGATGTGGCCGCCAGCGATCTCGCACTGCCCGCCTGCGTGGCTGCCCTGCAAGCCGCTGGCAAGAGAGCGGGCGATGTGGATTTGATCATCGTGGCAACCTCCACGCCGGATATGGTGTTCCCATCGGTCGCAGCAATTTTGCAACGTAAATTAGCTCAGCATGATGAACAAAATCAGGCTATCGCCGTTATAGAACCTGCCCGTAGTGCTACTGAATCTATAGCAGATTCGACGCCTAATCCTGCATCCAAGAAAAGTATTGCAGGGTGCCCGGCATTTGATGTGCAGGCCGTGTGCAGCGGTTTCGTCTATGCGCTCACCGTGGCCGACAGCATGATCAAAACCGGCGCGGCCAAATGCGCACTCGTTGTGGGCGCAGAAGTGTTCAGCCGTATTCTGGATTTCAAAGACCGCACCACCTGTGTCTTGTTTGGCGATGGTGCGGGTGCAGTTGTTTTAGAGGCTTCAGAAGAGCCTGGCATCTTGGCCGCCGAGCTTCATGCGGACGGCAAACATGTGGGCGTGCTCTGCGTGCCCGGCACGGTCAGCGGCGGGCAGATTTTGGGTGATCCGACGCTCAAAATGGACGGCCAAGCCGTCTTCAAACTCGCTGTCGGTGTGTTGGCCGATGTGGCGCGGTCGGTCTTGGCCAAAGCCGGTAAAACCGAAGCCGATATCGACTGGCTCATCCCCCATCAAGCCAACATCCGCATCATGCTCGGCACCGCGAAAAAGCTCAAACTTCCCGAGAGCAAAGTCATCGTCACCGTCGATCAACACGGCAACACCTCCGCTGCCTCCATCCCGCTAGCGATGGACGAAGCCGTGCGCAGCGGCAAGATCAAAAAGGGCGACACCGTGTTGCTGGAGGGTGTGGGTGGCGGGTTTACTTGGGGTGCGGTGCTGCTCAAGCTATGAGAAGCTTCGTTTTGGATGATCTGCGTGGCGAGCCGATCCACTTGCTGTTGGAAGAGCATTTGCGCGATATGCGTGCTTGGTCACCGCCGGAAAGCGTACATGCGCTGGATCTGGACAAGCTGCGCCTGCCTGAGATCAGTTTGTGGACGCTCTGGAAAGACGATGCCTTGCTCGGCTGCGGTGCATTGAAAGATTTGGGTCAGCATCAAAGCGAGATCAAATCGATGCGTACAGCCAATCTGCATCGAGGAAAAAGTGTGGGCGTAGACATGCTGACGCATCTCATCAACAGGGCAAAAGAACGCCGCATGACACGGCTTTTTCTAGAAACAGGAACGCAGCTGCAATTTGCGTCCGCACGTGCTTTGTATACGCGCTTTGGCTTCAAAGAATGTGGGCCTTTTGCAGACTACGCACTGGATCCCCATAGCTTTTTCATGACGCTATCGCTTGAATGATTTAAATGATTTGGACAGTACACCGATGAAACCTTTCGCATTTATCTTCCCCGGTCAAGGCTCGCAAGCGGTTGGCATGTTGGACGCTTGGGGCGATCATCCGGCTGTGGCTGAAGTTCTGAAAGAAAGCTCGGCGGCGCTGGGCGAGAATGTGGGCAAGTTGATCAAAGAAGGACCGAAAGAGGCGCTGGCATTGACAACGAATACCCAGCCGGTGATGCTGGTGGCGGGCGTGGCCGCTTATCGGGCTTGGCTGGCGGAGGGCGGCGCTGTGCCTAGCGTGGTGGCGGGGCATTCTTTGGGCGAGTATTCGGCTTTGGTGGCCTCGGGTGTGCTCTCGCTGCATGACGCGGTGCAAACCGTGCGGCTGCGGGCGGCTGCGATGCAAGAGGCGGTGCCAGTGGGTGTGGGCGCGATGGCGGCTGTATTGGGCATGCCGGCTGCGGATGTGATCGCGGGTTGCGCTGAGGCTGCTGCGGCGAGTGGCGAGGTGGTGGAGGCGGTGAACTTTAATGATCCGGCGCAGACGGTGATTGCGGGCAGCAAGGCGGGCGTGGAAAAAGCCAGCGAAATTTTGAAGGCGAAGGGCGCGAAGCGCTGCTTGCCGCTTCCTGTGTCAGCGCCGTTTCATTCGAGCTTGATGAAGCCTGCGGCAGAAAAGCTGCGTGAGAAATTAGCCATGCTAACTTTCCATGCACCGCAAATTTCTTTGGTGAACAACATTGATGTGGCGGTGGAAATCGACGCAGCCAAGATCAAAGATGCGCTCTACCGCCAAGCTTTCGGTGCGGTACGCTGGGTGGAATGTGTGCAAGCGATCAAAGCGCGTGGCGTGACGACGCTGATCGAATGCGGGCCGGGCAAGGTGCTGGCAGGTATGTGCAAGCGGATTGATGCTGAGTTGGTGTCGTGCAGTGTGTTTGATCCTGCATCGTTGGCTGAGGCAAAGACTTTGCTGGCTTGATAGTTCCCAGGTAACGCAAAAAGCGCAAAAAGAACACGGGAATCGCCAAAAAAATTCATCAAAAATACGGTTTGCTTTTACGCCTTTTGCTAATTTTTTGCATTTCCTCCATTTCAACTCACTACACTCTTCGAATGACAGATACCAACCCTCAAATCGCCCTAGTTACTGGCGCCACACGCGGCATTGGCGCTGCTATCGCCGCTGAACTCAAAGCGCAAGGCTATCGCGTCATCGGCACAGCAACGTCAGCCGAAGGCGCAGCCAAGATCTCAGCCACGGGCGTCCAAGGCGAAGTGCTCAACGTCAACGACGCTGCCGCTATCGATGCGCTGCTCGACAGCATCATCAAGCAGCACGGCGGATTGCAGGTGCTTGTCAACAATGCCGGCATCACCCGTGACACGCTGGCTATGCGCATGAAAGACGAAGACTGGGATGCCGTGCTAGACACCAACCTCAAAGCTGTCTTTCGCATCAGCCGTGCCGTGATCCGCCCGATGATGAAGCAGCGCTATGGCCGCATCATCAACATCACCAGCGTGGTTGGCGCATCAGGCAATGCGGGCCAAGCGAACTATGCCGCAGCCAAAGCCGGTCTCGCAGGGATGACGCGCGCCCTAGCACGCGAGCTGGGCAGCCGCAAAATCACCGTCAACTGCATCGCCCCCGGCTTCATCGAAACCGACATGACCGCCAGCCTGCCCGAAGCCCAGCAGCAAGCCTTGCTCACGCAAATCGCACTTGGCCATTTGGGTAAGCCTGCCGACATCGCTCACGCTGTCGCCTTCGTAGCTAGCCCGCGCGCGGGCTACATCACAGGACAGGAAATCCATGTCAATGGCGGCATGTATATGTGAACAGTAGCTGTCATAGAGAACAGGTCCTAAACGGGTAGAATCAAAATGTTTTTAACAACCCTCAGAGGGAAATATGAGTGATATTGAAGCGCGTGTCAAAAAAATCATTGCCGAGCAACTCGGCGTAGAAGAGTCGCAAGTGACTCCAGAGAAGGCCTTCGTGGCCGATTTGGGTGCAGATTCGCTAGACACAGTGGAATTGGTGATGGCTTTGGAAGATGAGTTTGGAATTGAAATCCCAGACGAAGATGCCGAGAAGATCACCACGGTGGCTGCTGCCATTGACTACGCCAACACGCACAAAAAAGCTTGATCGCTTTGAGTCGTTGATGGGGCTCTGGTAGGGCTGGCAGCTGAAAGGTTGCCTGCCCTTTTTCATTTGTTTTCAACTTTCGGACTTATTAGCTTATGAGCAAGCGTCGCGTCGTCATCACAGGCTTGGGCTGCATCAGCCCAGTGGGCAACACGGTGGAATCCGCTTGGGCAGCGCTGATTTCGGGCGAGTCGGGCATCGGTGCGATCACCAAATTTGATGCGAGCGCCTTTTCCTGCAAGATTGCAGGCGAAGTTAAAGGCTTTAACGTGGAAGAGTACATGACTTCCAAAGAAGCCCGCACGATGGACACCTTCATTCATTACGGCATTGCAGCAGCTGCTCAGGCGGTGAAAGATGCCGGCTTGGCGGTGAATGAGGCGTTGAGCGACGATCAATCGGTGCGCATCGGCGTGAACATCGGCTCGGGCATTGGTGGCTTGCCCTTGATTGAAGAAACACACACCGAATTGGTCAACCGAGGCCCGCGCCGCGTCACGCCTTTCTTCGTGCCAGCGAGCATCATCAACATGATCTCCGGCCATGTGAGCATGAAATATGGCTTCAAAGGCCCCAATATCGCGGTCGTCACCGCTTGCACCACGGGTTTGCATGCGATTGGTATTTCTGCTCGGATGATTGAGTATGGCGATGCCGATGTGATGATTTGCGGCGGCGCAGAAGCCACCATTTCACCGCTCGGCGTGGGCGGGTTTGCAGCGATGCGTGCGCTTTCGACCCGCAATGAAGATCCGAAAACCGCCTCCCGCCCTTGGGACAAAGACCGCGATGGCTTCGTGCTCGGCGAAGGCGCTGGCGTGATGGTGATCGAAGAGTACGAGCATGCCAAGGCACGCGGCGCGAAGATTTACGCCGAGATTGCAGGCTTTGGCATGAGTGGCGATGCAGGCCACATGACCGCGCCGAACATGGACGGCCCGCGCCGCGCCATGCTGAGTGCGATTGACAACGCTGGCCTAAAGCCCGCCGATGTGGATTACATCAACGCCCACGGCACCTCGACGCCGCTGGGGGATATCAACGAATCCAACGCTATCAAGGCCGCGTTCAGTGAGCATGCAAAAAAGCTCGTGGTCAATTCCACCAAGGGCGCAACAGGCCATTTGCTCGGCGGCGCAGGCGGGCTCGAAAGCGTGTTCACCGCACTCGCGATGCATCATCAGATCATTCCACCCACGATCAACATCTTCAACCAAGATCCCGAGTGCGATTTGGATTACTGCGCCAACACCGCGCGCAGAGTGGACATGAAGGTCGCGCTGAAAAACAATTTCGGATTCGGGGGCACCAACGGCGCACTCGTGTTCAAACGCATTTAGACCCTAGCCCTCGCCAGCGCATGCGCTACCCGTCCGCCATCTCGATCACGCCCGTAGCCAGCCACGTGTATCGCGTGGTGGCAACGTTAATTGCTATTATTTTAATAGCAACTTGCGCAAATTCTATAACGGGTAGTGGTCTATTTGGCTTAAAGAATAGCCTGCTGATCGCCTTCACGCTTCTCATCACGCTCTGGCTGATGTGGGATGCTTGGGCGCTTGGGCTGTTGCACCGTCGTTCAAAAGGTGATCAACTTCATTTTGCAAACGGCCTGTGGACGCTGCAGTACGGAGATACGCTATCTCACGGAACTTTGCGTCTTCATCTTGATCTGCAAAGCTACCTGCTGGTGAGCTTTCAAACAAGCTTGCCAGCGCTATCCGCAGCTCCAAGCTCGCTCACCCGCTTTTTTCCAACAACAGCACAGTGGTTTCATCTCGAAGCGAGACATTTTCATCCAGCTGCCGCAAGAGCGCAATGCTGGCTGGCATTGCGCCGCGCTGTGCATGCAAAGGTAGCGCCCGCACATGAAGAATGGGCAGCGTGAAATGGATGCGGTCAGCCAGCCTGTTGTGATCCCTGCCCAGCCTGATCCGGATCAGGCTTTGGTGGAGATTGCCAAAGGCGGTGGTGCGCAGGGCGATCGCGCCTTTGAGCTGCTTTTCATCAAGTACCGCAAAAAACTCGAACGCATGCTCTCGCGTATGGTGCGCGATGAAGGCGCGCTGCAAGACATCGTGCAGGAGAGTTTCCTCAAAGCATGGCGCGCCATGCCCGGTTTTCGCGGTGAATCGCAGTTTTACACTTGGCTCTATCGCATCGCCATCAACACGGCTAAAAAGCACTTGGTCTCCACGCGGAAAAACCCGGTGATCAGCGAATCCAGTCTGTCCTCAGGCAGCGACGGGGATGAAAATCCCTTAGCTGAAGCGCTGATGAACGGTGGTGGTGAAGCCGAAACGCCCGAGGCCGCTTATGCCGCTAAAGAGATCGCGGTGGCAGTCAATGAAGCATTAGAGGCCTTACCCGAGGAACTGCGCCGCGCTTTGGTACTCAGAGAGATGGAAGGCCTCAGCTACGAAGACATCAGCGAGGCGATGAATTGCCCGATTGGCACCGTGCGATCACGCATTTTCCGAGCCCGCGAAGCGATTTCTGCCCGCATCAAACCGATGCTAGAGCGGCAAACGGGCAAACGTTGGTAAGTCAGCAGAACCGAATTGAAGCCAAAGACCATGAATATTTTGAACACCGACAACCTCTCGCTCCACGAGCAACTCAGCGCCCTGCATGATGGCGAATTGGATGCTGCGCAAGCCGCGCTTTTGGTCAACGCTAGCCTGAACGACAGTAGCCTGATGCTGCAGTGGCGCAGCCTGAGCGCGATCCGTCATGTGCTGTGCGATCAAGCGGCTTTGCCTGCGACATCACATGTTGCGCTGGAAGTTGCACCTACCGTGATAGCACCAAGTAGGCCCTCTCCCCCCTCCCAAGAAGCCGCCAACGATGGCGTATTCCGCTGGAAAATGGTAGCAGGGATCTCAGGTTTTGCCGCGGTAGGCTCGTTGGTATGGGGGTTGCTCGGCGCTGCCGGCAGCCCGGGCTTGCAGCTAGGCGCTGTCTTGGCGAGCAATTCAAGCAACGCCTCGGTGACTTTGGTGAACACCCCCGCTTTGCAAGCCACGACTCAAGTCACTACCCCAATCGCAGGGCAAGAAGCCGTGATGATTCGCAATCCTCGCTTAGACGAACTCCTGGCAGCCCACAAACAATTTGGCGGTATCTCGGCTTTGCAGCAACCTGCGGGCTCTTTGCGCAGCGTCTCGCTGAGCAACGCCTCTCAAGCCAGCAGCCGGCCCTGAGCTCTTACCTCTTACCTTGAACCCTTCATGATCTGAAGCACCATGATTTTTAAGCAAAATAGGTCTCAAGCCGTTATAAAACGTGCGCTAAATGCTCACTTTTTAATAGCATTTAGTTTGCTGAGTGCGAGCAGTTTGTTGCCCATCCGCAGCATTGCCCAAACCCCTGCACCAGTCAACGCCAACGCTCAGCCTGTGCCCACTGGAGATGGCGCGATTTCGATCAACGAATGGCTCTCGCGCATGCACGAAGCCTCCATGAAAAAGCGCTCCTTCATCGGCACGCTGGTTCAAACCTCTCAAAGTGGCATCAGCAGCGCCCGCATCTGGCATGCCTGCGATGGCAGCAGCCAAATCGAGCGCATGGAAACCCTCACCGGCGCGCCGCGCAGCTCAATCCGCAAAGACGACAAACTCGTTACCTTCATGCCCGAGCTCAAACTCGCTCGTTATGAAAAGCGCGAAGGCTTGGGCGCTGGCAGTTCGTTCACCGAGCTGCTCAAACCCGGCGCCAACCAGATTCCAGATTTCTACACTGTCAAATCACTCGGCAACGAGCGCATTGCAGGGTTGGAGACCGATGTCGTGCAGTTGTCCCCGCGCGACAACCTGCGCTATGGCTACCGCCTCTGGACAGAACGCAAAAGCGCCCTCGTGCTCAAACTGCAAACCATGGATAGCTTTGGCGCGGTGTTGGAGCAAGCCGCGTTTTCAGAATTGCAATTGGATGCGCCGGTCAAGGCCGACAAACTCAAACAAATGATGAAACCCGCAGAGGGCTGGCGCGTCGAGAAAACCGATGTGGTCAAAACCACCGCTGCCGCAGAAGGCTGGCAACTCAAAGCATCCGTCCCTGGCTTCAAGGCCGTGAGCTGCCACAAACGCGGCGCTTCTATGTCAACCTCTGCTTCTGGTAGCCCTGCCGCAAGCAACGAAAACAGCCCAGCCAACACGCAACCGACGATGCCACCGACCATGCAATGGGTCTTCTCCGATGGTTTGGCCACCGTCTCGCTCTTCGTAGAAAGCTACGACAAAGCCCGTCACACGCAAGAAGGCTTGGCCGTATCTGGCGCGACGCATTCTTTGTTTCGCCGTATGAATGAATTTTTTCTGACTGCGGTAGGCGAAGTGCCGCCACAAACCTTGCGCCAATTTGCTGCGGCACTTGAGCGTAAAAAATAATTTTTACTTTTTCTTCCTGCTCTCTTTTGTAATTTTTGTCTCGGATGACCTCATGAAAATCACCTTCCCATCCTCTTTCCAACCCATGCTGCGCAACGCTGTTTTGGCCAGCGCCCTTGGCTTGGCATTTTTAAGCAGCACCACTTTTTTGCCCACGCAGCAAGCGCATGCGCAAGCTCTGCGCGGCTTGCCTGACTTTGCTGATCTGGCTGAAGCCAATGGCCCGAGCGTGGTGAATATCCGCACGCTGTCTAAAGTTGCGGGTCGCGCTGGCGGTACTCCGAATTTAGAAGGCATGGACGAAGAAATGCAAGAGTTCTTCCGCCGCTTCTTCGGCGATCGCGTGCCGGGCACTCCGCGTGGTAACTCACCGCGAGGCACACCGAATGCGCCGCAAGAAGAGCGCGAAGTGCCGCGCGGCGTAGGCTCTGGCTTCATTCTCTCCAATGACGGCTTCATCATGACCAATGCGCACGTCGTTGAGGGCGCGGACGAAGTGATCGTCACGCTCACCGATAAACGCGAACTCAAAGCCAAAATCGTTGGCACCGATAAACGCACCGATGTGGCCGTGATCAAGATCGAAGCGACTGGTTTGCCAGCGATGAAAATCGGCGATGTGGGCAAACTGCGTGTGGGCGAATGGGTGATGGCGATTGGTTCGCCCTTTGGCTTGGAAAACACCGTCACCGCCGGCATCGTGAGCGCCAAGGGGCGCGAGACGGGTGATTATTTGCCCTTCATTCAAACCGATGTGGCCATCAACCCCGGTAATTCCGGCGGCCCGCTCCTGAACATGCGCGGCGAAGTGGTGGGTATCAACAGCCAAATTTATTCCCGCTCGGGTGGCTTCCAAGGCATCTCGTTTGCGATTCCGATCGACGAAGCCATGCGCGTGAGCGAGCAGTTGCGTGCGGGAGGCCGCGTGGTGCGCGGGCGCATTGGCGTGCAGATTGGTGAAGTCACGAAAGAAGTGGCCGAATCCATCGGCTTGCCCAAGCCCGCTGGCGCACTCGTGCGCTCAGTCGAAGCAGACGCACCTGCTGCCAAAGGCGGCGTTGAGGCGGGAGATATCATCACCAAATTCGATGGCAAAACGATTGAGAAATCTAGCGATTTGCCGCGTATCGTCGGCTCGACCAAACCGGGAAGCAAAAGCACCGTTACCGTCTTTCGCCGTGGCCAAAGCCGCGATTTGAGCGTCACCGTGGCTGAGATTCCTGCTGAGACAGCGCCAGTGAAAAAAGCCAGTGCGCCCGCTGAGCCTCCAAAGCCGACAGGCGCAGGGCAAACCGTGGGCTTGGCTGTTGCCGAACTCACCGATGCACAAAAGAAAGAGCTCAAACTCAAAGGCGGCGTGCGCGTTACCGCTGCTTTGGAAGCCTCCGCTCGCGCAGGCTTGCGTGAGGGCGATGTGATCGTGGCGGTAGCGAATGTGGAGGTCAGCACGGTCGCTGAATTCGATGCAGCTTTGTCTAAAGCGGATCGCAGCAAGCCGATCAATGTGTTGTTTCGCCGTGGCGAGATGGCGCAGTTTGCTTTGATTCGGGCGCGTTAATGCTCCTAAAAATATAGCAAACTATTAAGACGATATAACGGCAGATAACTCATTCCATCAAAAAAGCGAGCTTGAGGCTCGCTTTTTTTTAAACGTCAAATCTAGGCTTTTTGCAGAATCGAGCAGTTGCTTGCGGGCCGTGTCAAAGATAGATTCGCGTGGAGCGGTGTGGATGATGGCATTCCTGGCCCGCTCCTGATGTTTGTATGGCCATCCTTGGAGTCACCGATGCGGCATCTAGGCCGCTGGGTAGGCGTTAAAGTGGGCATACTAAATTTCTTTGTCACTGGAGCGCTCATGTCTCATTCCAACATCACCCTCTGCGGTTTCGCCGTCTCGAATTACTACAACAAGGTCAAATTGGCGTTGCTGGAGAAGGGTTTGCCGTTCGCGGAAGAAGTCGTGATGACCAAGAGTACGGATGCTGCCGTGTTGGCTGCTTCACCCTTGGGCAAAATTCCCTTCATACGCACGCCGCAAGGTGGCCTGTGTGAGAGCCAGGCGATTTTGGAATACATCGAGGCAGCGCAGCCTGTGCCTGCGTTGCTGCCTGCCGATCCGTTTGCAGCGGCCAAGGTGCGCGAGCTGTGTACTTTTATTGATTTGCATTTGGAGCTGGTAGCCCGCGATCTATATCCACAGGCTTTTTTTGGTGGCACAGTGAGCGAGGGTTCTCAGACACGTGTAAAAAAACAGCTGGAGAAAAATATTCCCGCATTTATGAAGCTGGCCAAGTTCTCGCCGATGGTGGCGGGCGGTGAGCAATTCACGATGGCCGATTGCGCGGCTTGGGTGAACTTGCCGCTGGTGGGCATGGCCACCAGGGCTGTGTTTGGTGAAGACATGCTGATCACCATGGGCTGCGACTACAAGCCCTATGTGAAGATGATCGGCGAGCGGCCAGCGGCGCAAAAGGTGGCGGCGGATCGCAAAGCGGCCGTCGCTCAGGCTGCGGCTTAATTTTTTAGCTATTTAGCTCTTTGCCCGTTATATTATCTAGATAGTTTGCTATTAAATATATAGTAAAAGAGTGGTGAAATGAGCGCTCTGCGATGTTTTATCGTGCTCGTTTGACGCGCAAAATCTCGTCCAATATCAAGCAGACCGCGCCGATGGTGATGGCGCTGTCTGCGATGTTGAAGGCGGGGAAGTGCCAAGTGCCATAGTAGAAATCTAGAAAATCCACCACGTAGCCGTGCAGCAGGCGATCGATCACATTGCCAATCGCGCCACCCAAGATGCAAGCCAGCGCGAAGGCGAAGAGTTTTTGGCCATAGTGGCTGCGCAGCATCCAGAGGATGAAGAGGGTGGCGACTGCGCCGATGCCGGTGAAGAACCAACGCTGCCAGCCGCCTGCGCCTGCGAGGAAAGAGAAGGCCGCGCCGGTGTTGTGAGCGCGCACGATGTTGAAGAAGCTGGTCACTGGCGTGCTGTCGCCTAATCTGTAATAACCGACGATCAGCGTTTTGGTGAACTGATCCGCCACGATGATGATCAGCGCTAGGATCAGCCAGGGCAGCATGCCTTGGAAGGTGGATTTAAATTTAGGCATGATGGCGTACCTCACCGCTTCCTACCAAATTACTGACGCAGCGGCCACAGATGCTTGGGTGGGCAGCATCTTGGCCAATGTCTTCACTGTAATGCCAACAGCGCTCACATTTCACGTGTTTTGAAGGGCTCACCGTGATAGAAACCGCGTCAGATGCTACTAAATCGATAGCGGACGTGATGAAGATAAATTTCAGATCATTGCCTAATGTGGCGAGCAGCACATGGTCTTCGGGTGGCACAGCGAGCGAAACTTCCGCTTGCAGCGAGCTGCCGACTTTTCCCTCTGCCCGTAGCGCCTCAATCGCCTTGTTGACCTCGTCGCGGATGGCGCGGATACGGCTGTACTTGGCAATCAGTGCCTCATCCATCGCTTCAAACTGCCAATAGGTTTCGGTAAAAATCGTGCCTGACTCAGACTGACCAAACAGCTTCCAGGCTTCTTCTGCTGTGAAGCTTAAGAAAGGTGCCATCCAGCGAAGCATGGCTTGCGTGATGTGCCAGAGCGCGGTTTGGGCGCTGCGGCGGGCGTGGCTCTTGGCAGCGGTGGTGTAAAGCCGATCTTTGAGTACGTCCAGATAGAAGCCACCTAAATCTTCGCTGCAATACAGCTGCAATTTGCTCACGACGGGGTGAAATTCATAGATTTTGTAATGCGCAAGAATCTCATCTTGTAGTTGCGCGGTGCGAGCGAGCGAATAGCGATCCACTTCCAGCAACTCACTCATGGGTACCGCATCCTTTGCGGCATCAAAATCGCTCACGTTAGCGAGCAAGAATTTCAGCGTATTGCGGATGCGGCGATACGTGTCCACCACGCGGGCGAGGATTTTGTCGTCAATGCTCAAATCGCCCGAGTAATCGGTGCTCGCTGCCCATAGGCGGATGATTTCCGCGCCCATTTTGTCGCTCACCTCTTGCGGCGCGACCACATTGCCTAAGCTCTTGCTCATCTTGCGGCCTTGGCCGTCAACGGTGAAGCCGTGTGTGAGCAAGCCGCGATACGGGGCGCGGCCATACATGGCAGCGGCTGTGAGCAAGGAAGAATGAAACCAGCCGCGATGCTGATCGTGCCCTTCTAAATACAAATCAGCTTCTGGCCCTTGGTTGTGTGCATACACATAGGAGCCATCGGCATTTTTGTCGCCATGGCTGCCTTTGAGCACGGTGGTGTGGGTCGTGCCTGAGTCA
>JANOJL010000039.1:0-1574 GCA_031418715.1 Variovorax sp.
GCCCATCGCGTTGGGGGCAGCGTTTTGCCAGAGCGCAGCAGTGATCACGGCAGACAAAGCCACAGCGGCCAGAATTTGCGTGATGGGCATCACTGCAGCCGATGCTATTGTTGATTTGATGGCCAAGCGACGTAGGCTTTGTGCAAATGCGGCAAAACGCTGCTGCTGGTTGGTTTGAGCGTGCTGCAAGCGAACGGTGCGCCATGCGAGCACATTTTCTTCGACCACGTAAGCTAGGCTGTCAGTGGCTGTTTGGCTCTGTTTGGTTAAGTTGTGCAGGCGCTTGGAGAGCGTGCGAATGGCCCAAGCAATCGGTGGCCCTACAGAGAACACAATCAATGTGAGCTGCCAGTTTAAGTACAGCAAATAAGCGAGCAGGGCGACCACAGAGAGCAAATTTTTAGCCAAAATGAGCAAGGCACTAACGACGACAGTTGCACCAATTTGCAGCTCATGCACCATGGTGTTGACTAGGCTGCTGGCGGTACTTTTTGTGTAAAGGCTGGGATGCGCGTTATGCAACACAGCGAATTGCTTGGTTGCCAAACGCTCAACAATGCCATAAGCGATGGCGCTGGAGCCGTATTTCGCAACAAAGGTGGACAGACCGCGCACAGCAAACAAGCTAATCAAAACGGCGGGTACGATCCACAGCGCAATGCGGTTGCTGCCAAAACCGCGATCAAGCAGCGGCTTCATCAGCGCGGGCACCATGGGTTCGGTAAGCGCCGTCACGATCACGGCCAATGCGATCAAGGCTAAATAGGGCCCTGAGCCTTTGGCATAGGGGCGCAGGCGGCGAAGCACAGCAAACAGGCGGCCACTGTTTTGGCTGTTTTGTAGAGCCGATGGTGTCGATTGAGCTGAAGGCGAGCTCTGCGATGAGCCACAGGGTGAGGCGTCACTCATAAAAATGTAGCAAACTCGTGATGGTTTTCAATGTTTAGACACTATTTTTGTGGGATACAGGTCAGGCAGATCTTCCCTTTTACGGAACCTATGCGTTAGGATTATCGTCTGAGACAACAACACAACCAGCCAATGAATTTTCTTCATCGCTCACCGACGATCAACCGCCGCCAGGGTATGCAGTGTGCATTGCTGCTCGCCAGCGCCTCGCCTTGGGCTGCTCTGGCGCAATTTCGGGTGGAGATTTCAGGCGTGGGCGTGACGCAGTTGCCGATTGCCGTTTTGGCTTTCAAGGGCGATGATGCAGCGCCGCAAAAAATTGGCGCGATTGTTTTGGCTGATCTGGAGCGCAGTGGGCAATTTAAAGCGATTGATCCCGGCGCAGCGAATTTGGACGAAAGCAGCCGCCCCGAGATGAGCGCGTTTCGCCAAAAAGGCGCTGATCATTTGGTGGTGGGCAGTATCACGCGTCTGGCCGATGGCCGCTTCGATGTGCGTTTTCGGCTTTGGGATGTGGTGCGCTCACAAGATTTGGGTGCGCTGAGCTATGCCGTGCCTGCGGGTGATCTGCGGCTGGCAGCGCATCGCATTTCAGATTTCATTTATGAAAAGCTCACGGGTGAAAAAGGTGTTTTTTCCACGCGGATCGCCTATGTGACGAAAAC
>JANOJL010000040.1:0-1721 GCA_031418715.1 Variovorax sp.
CGCTTGCGGCGGCCAAAGCGGCCAGCACAAACGCGGCGAGGCGCGGCCACCAGAGGCTTTGCGGGTTGAAAGTCATACGGCGATTATGATTCAAGGCTCGCTAGGCCGCCTTCGGCGGCTGAACTTCCAGAGGCACCCTGAGTCCATGACTTCTATGCAAAACAAACTGTCCCGATGGCCCACGCCCCTTCAACGCGGGTTCACGTTGATTGAACTGATGGTGGTGTTGGTGATCATCGGCGTGCTGGCCGCTTTGATCGTGCCCAATGTGCTGGATCGCGCTGACGATGCGCGGGGCACAGCAGCCAAAACCGATGTCAACAACTTGATGCAAGCATTGAAGCTTTACAAACTGGACAACCAGCGCTTTCCCACCGCCGAGCAAGGCCTGCAAGCGCTGGTCACCAAACCGACCAGCGGCCCGGCTGCGGGCAACTGGAAACCTTATTTGGACAAACTGCCCAACGACCCTTGGGGCCGCGCATACTTGTATTTGAACCCTGGCGTGAAGGCCGAGATTGACGTCCTCTCATTCGGTGCCGACGGCCAGGCAGGCGGCGAGGGCAAAAATGCGGACATCGGCTCCTGGCAGTGATGTTGCCCCCACGCTCCACCGCTTCGCGGGTCGCTGCCCCCCGAGGGGGCTAATTTCCCTAGGGGCGGCCCGTCGGGAAATTGCCGTGTCATTGATTGCAATCTCAAGGATTAGAGTCGCTCGCGGCTTCACGCTTCTTGAGCTGCTGCTGGTCGTTGCGATCATTGCCGTTGCTTCGGCGGGGGTGAGTTTTGCGATGCGCGACTCGGCGCAGACGCAATTGGAGCGTGAGGCGGTGCGGCTGGCGGCACTGCTGGAATCTGGCAGAACGCGCTCAATGGCCAGTGGTGTCCCAGTGCGCTGGCGAACTACCGCCACGGGCTTTACGTTTGATGGATTGCCGACGGGGTCGCTCCCTGAAGCGTGGTTGTCCGCCGACATCACTGCTGCGGTGCCGGCCCAAATCATGCTTGGCCCCGAACCCATCATTGCGCGCCAGTCTGTGCGGCTGGTAGCCAGCAGCCAACCCAACCGCGCATTGACTGTGGGCACCGACGGCGTTCGGCCCTTTTCGGTACAGGCGGGCGATTCGCCATGAGGACAACTCGCAGACGCAATTTCGGCTTCACGCTGGTCGAAGTTCTTGTCGCGCTCGGCATTGTTGCGATTGCCCTGGGCGCGGGCGTTCAAGCCACTTTGGCATTGACACGCAACGCAGAGCGCCAATCAGACCTGCTGTTGGCCCATTTGTGTGCGGAAAACGAACTGATCAAAGTGCGCCTGTCCAAACAGATGCCCGGTGTGGGCGATACCCGCGTGCCTTGCGAGCAGGCCGGGCGCAGCTTGGCGGTAGCGCTGACGGTCCGGCCCACGCCCAATCCCAATTTTCGCCGCGTCGATGCGCAGGTGGTTGATGGCGATGTGCCCATTTTGAAGCTTTCAACGGTTTTAGGGCAGTTTTGATGCCTCGTCGTCTGATCAAAATTCCGGGTAACGGCTTTACTTTGATTGAGGTGTTGGTGGCCATCAGCATCATGGCGGTGATGGCCGTGTTGAGCTGGCGTGGCCTGGATGGTATGACCCAGACGCAGACCCGCCTGCAGCAGCGTGCAGATGAGGTACTGACCCTGCAAGCGGGCTTGAACCAGTGGGGTGCCGACCTGGACGCGCTCATGCAGTTACCGCA
>JANOJL010000041.1:0-38553 GCA_031418715.1 Variovorax sp.
GCGTTGTTGGCGGCACTCGGCCCGGCGTTGCTGATCACCAAGGTGAAGGTCAGCACTTGGCCGGCCACCGGCGTGGCGCTGCTGGCCGCTTTGCTGATGCTCAGGTCGGCCACGGGCGTGACGGTCAACAATGCTGTCACGGTGGCCGTATTCGTCCCCACCGAAGTAGTCAACGAGCCAGCAGGAAGCGTATTCGTGCCATTTTGAATGCTCGTCACAACGGCTGATACGGAGCATGATGCCCCTGGAGGAATCACCGTTGCAGAAGCGACCACCAGAGAGGCTACGCTTGCTGTTGCCAAGACGCTTGAGTTCGCACAAGTCGTCGTCGGCAACGGGGCAGACGAGTTTGTCATCCCGATAGGATAGCTGTCAACAAATGGACTGGTGAACGTGGCCGAAACCAGTTGATGCGTGTTGGTGAACGTGATCACCAATAATGTCGTGCCTCCCGCGTTAATCGTGGTCGGAGCGAAGGTCTTGGAAATGGTGGGTTGGCTGGGGGTAATGGGATCACTGTCCGCCGCCGTACAAGTGCCCGAGCCACACCCAGCACCCGTGTTGGTTACCCCCGAAGGCACGGAGATCGTCACGGTGTTGGTGACTTGGGTTTGAGCGAAAGAAGTAAGCGGTGTTGCGACGACAAATAGCAAAGCCCACAGGATGCCAAATAGCATGCCCGCCGCTCTCCGACCCAGCAATGACATTGAAAGAAGATTGAATACCTTCTTCTTACTGTTTTTCAAACAAATATTCCGATTCCAATTTGACCTTAATGTTATTATTTACTTCAATGCATTGAAAGAACGTATTGAATTTAAATGCAATTTCATAACTTGCCGTAAAAAAATGTAGGACTTGTCTGTACAGTTACTATTTTACACAATAGCCGATTTAACTTCTTTGGATAATCTTCACAAGCCTGTTTGCGTTACATTCTGATACGGTGGAACTGAAACAGCAGTAAACGCAAACAATCATGCCGACAAATACCCAAGCCATTCGGCTTTCCAAATGTCCACTCAAAAAACCTCTTTAACCGCACTCGTGGTTGGCGCCGTTGGCGTTGTTTATGGCGACATTGGCACCAGCGTTCTGTACGCAGTCAAGGAGATCTTCGGATCTGGGCATGTGGAATTTACGCCGCAAAACATTTACGGCATCCTGTCTTTGATCTTTTGGACATTGACGGTGATCGTTTCGGTCAAGTACGTCGCCTTAGTGTTGCGCGCTGACAACGAAGGTGAGGGCGGTTTGGTGGCCATGCTGACCTTGGCATCGCGAGCAGTGGCTCACAAACCTGCGTTGCGTAAGAATTTGTTGATTATTGGTATTTTCGGCACATGTCTGTTTTATGGCGACGGTGTGATCACTCCTGCCATCTCCGTATTAGGCGCAGTAGAGGGGTTAGAAATCATTTCTCCTCAATTTAAGAAATATGTGGTGCCGGTTTCTTTGGTCATCATATTTTTCCTCTTTTTGGTGCAGAAACGCGGCACAGCAGGTATCGGAAAATTCTTTGGCCCAATCACTTTAGTTTGGTTTGCCACGCTCGCTGGGCTAGGCATCTTTCACATCATGGGCAACCCAACAGTGCTCAAAGCATTGAGCCCACATTACGCTGTGCTCTTCATGTGGCACAACCCGGGAGTGACATTCATCATCTTGGGCGCGGTGGTGCTCTGCGTCACGGGCGCAGAGGCGCTGTATGCCGATATGGGGCATTTTGGTAAGCGGCCGATTCGAATTGCTTGGTTCAGCGTGGTGATGCCTGCGCTCACACTGAATTATTTCGGCCAAGGCGCTTTGTTGCTCGCCAAACCTGAGGCCATCAAAAACCCCTTCTATCTCATGGCGCCTGATTGGATGCTGATTCCCTTGGTGATTCTGGCGACTATGGCGGCTGTGATTGCATCTCAAGCCTTGATCTCGGGTGCATTCTCTGTCACGAAACAAGTCGTTCAGCTGGGCTTTTTGCCGCGTCTGCGCATGTTGCATACCTCAACCAAAGAAACTGGGCAGATCTACATTCCGTTTGTGAACTGGTCTCTGTTTGTGGCGATTGTGTTGGCCGTCGTGATGTTCAAATCTTCTGGCGCATTGGCGTCGGCTTACGGCATTGCCGTAACAACCGACATGCTGATCACCACGATCTTGACGTTCTATGTGATTCGCCACGCTTGGAAATATCCACTCTGGCTCTGCTTGGCAGCAACCAGCATTTTCTTCGTGATTGACTTTGCCTTCTGGGCATCCAACATGATGAAGTTGTTTGAAGGCGGCTGGTTCCCCTTGGCGATTGGAGCAGCGATTTTCACCTTGATGATGACTTGGAAGCAAGGCCGCAGGCTGTTGCACGAGAAAACCAAACAAGATGGCATTGAGCTCAAGAGTTTTCTCGAAGCAGTGCTTTTAAGCCCCCCAGTTCGCGTCCAAGGCACCGCCGTATTTTTGACCAGCGAGCAAGGAACGGTCCCCAATGCTTTGCTGCACAATTTGAAACATAACAAAGTTATGCATGAGCATAATTTGTTTGTCACCGTCAAGAGCCATGAAGTGCCTTGGATTGGCCTGAACAAACGCGTGCAGATCGAGCCACTTGGGCATGACTGCTGGCAAGTAACCTTGAATTTCGGTTTCAAAAACGATCCCGATGTCCCCGAGGCTTTGAAGCAGATCGTGGGTCGTGGCTGTGAACTCGATCCGATGCAAACCAGTTACTTCCTCTCTCGCGATACCGTTGTGCCGACGATAGGTGGCGGCATGAGCGAATGGCGTGAAAAGCTCTTCGCGCAGATGCATCACAACGCCAGCGGCGCGGCAGACTTTTTGCGTCTACCCAACAACGCGGTGGTAGAGCTCGGCTCCAAGGTCGAGATTTGAGGAGTTTCTTCAAAGACTTCTCTATTTCTGCCGCAACGGCAGGCTTTGTTGCCGTGCTTGTCGGCTTCACCAGCTCCGTGGCGATTGTTTTTTCGGCTGCACTGGCTTTCAATGCGACGCCCGAGCAACTGACCTCTTGGATGTGGGCGCTGGGCATTGGCATGGGTGTCTGTACGCTGTTTCCCTCTATGATTTTGCGCAAACCCGTGATGGTGGCTTGGAGCACGCCGGGCGCAGCGGTGCTCGCTGTGGCAGGCGTAGCAGGTGCGTCTGGCGCGGGCTATTCCATGAACGAGGCGGTGGGTGCATTCATGATGTGCGCCGTGCTCATCACGCTCTCGGGAGCAACGGGATGGTTTGAAAAAATCATGGATCGCATTCCGATGGCGATTGCCGCTGCGCTTCTCGCAGGCGTGCTCGCGCGCTTTGGCATGCAAGGCTTTGTCGCCGCGCAAACCGCCCTGCCCTTGGTGGCGCTGATGCTCATCACCTATCTGCTGGGCAAGCGCTTCTCTCCTCGATACGCTGTGCCTTTAACTTTGTTGGTTGCTATTATTTTCGTAGCATTCCGCGCACAGTTGATAACGGGAAACATCGAGTTTTCCTTAGCAAAACCGGTCTTCGTCATGCCGGTGTTCACCTGGCAAGCCGCCATCAGCTTGGCACTGCCGCTGTTCATCGTGACGATGGCTTCGCAGAATTTACCCGGTGTGGCGGCGATTCGTGCATCGGGCTTTCAATTGCCACTTTCTAAGATCATCAGCATGACCGGTGTGGCAACTTTTCTTCTTGCGCCCTTCGGTGCGTTTGCACTGAATTTGAGTGCGATCACCGCTGCAATTTGCATGGGCAAAGAGGCGCATCCTGATGCGGACAAGCGCTACATCGCCTCCAGTGTTTGCGGCATCATCTATATTTTCATCGGCTTGTTTGCCAGCATCGTCACCGGCCTGCTCACCGCTTTTCCTAGGGAGCTGATCGCTGCGATTGCGGGCTTGGCGCTTTTGGGTACGATTGCCAACGGTCTGGCCATGGCGCTCAAAGACGAAGAGCATCGCGATGCGGCTATCATCACCTTCCTTGTGACCTTGAGCGGCGTGGCCATTGCAGGCATTGGCTCCGCCTTTTGGGGGGTGGTAGCGGGCAGCTTGGCGTTATTTGTGCAAAACTACCGCGCTAAGTGAGACCTTCCATGCACATCCTCTTCATCGCCGATCCGCTCGAATCCTTCAAAACCACCAAAGACAGCACCTTCGCCATGATGCGAGCCGCAGCTGCGCGTGGCCACACTCTCAGCACCTGCGAGCCCAAAGACATCATGTGGCAAAGCGGCGGCTGCGTTACCGCTTATGTGCGCGATATTTTGCTCACTGGCGAGCTTGATCACTGGTTCACAGCAAAGCAAGCCAAGCCAGACGAGCGCCCGGTTTTGCTCAAAGATTTTGCTGCTGTGGTCATGCGCAAAGATCCGCCATTTGACAGCGAGTATTTTTACGCCACGCATCTGCTTGAGCAAGCCGAACGCGAAGGCGCGAAAGTGTTTAACAAAGCCCGCTCGCTGCGTGATCATCCTGAGAAGCTGGCGATTATGGAGTTCCCCCAATTCATCTCACCCACGCTGGTGACGCGCGATGCATCCGACATCAAACGCTTTCATGCCGAGCACCAAGACATCATCTTGAAACCGCTTGACGGCATGGGCGGTGCAGGTATCTTCCGCGTGAAATCCGATGGCCTGAATCTGGGCAGTATCACCGAGACATTGAACAAAGACGGTGCGCAGACCGTGATGGTGCAGAAATTCATACCTGCGATTGACAAAGGCGACAAACGCATCCTCGTGATCAACGGCTCTCCTGTGCCCTTCAGCCTCGCACGCATTCCGCAAGGCGGCGAAGTGCGCGGCAATCTCGCAGCAGGCGGCAAAGGCGTGGCGCAGCCGCTCACCGCAAACGATCGCGCCATTGCAGACCACATCGGACCGATTCTCGCCGCACGCGGCCTGTTTCTAATTGGCCTTGACATCATCGGCGAGCAACTCACTGAGATCAATGTGACCAGCCCCACATGCTTCCAAGAGATCGAGCAGCAAAAGGGTTGGAATGTGGCCGGGTATTTCATCAACCAGCTAGAGCAGGTGCTTCAAGCAGCGTAAAGCATTTTTGAAGTGATTTTTCAAGACAAGTCGGGCTCTAGCCGTTATAAATTCTGCCTAGTGTGCTATTGATTTAGCAGCACATTATTTTCCACTCAAGGTAAAGCAGACTTCCATGGCATATCTTCCACCTTGCGCGGTTTGCCCAAAGGCGCAGCGGCTTGGCCTTTTTTGACAGCAGCCAAGTCTTCCTCGCTGGGATATTGACCCATCAGCAGATAGTCAAACACGCGCCGGGCAATGGGTGCAGCATGCTCTGCGCCGAAACCTGCGTTTTCCACGATCACTGCGAGTGCAATTTGCGGATTGTCGGCAGGCGCAAAGGCCATGTAGAGCGCGTGGTCGCGTTGATGCTCTTCGATTTTGGAGGCGTTGTATTTTTCTTTTTGACCGATGGTGACAGCCTGCGCTGTGCCAGTTTTTCCGCCACTGATGTAGCCCGCGCCCGAGAAAACACGCGCCGATGTACCTTCTTTGGCCACGCCCACCAACGCGCGGTTGACTACCGCGACATTCTCTGGCTTGTAACCCATGCTTGTGGCTTGCGTCTTGATGGAAGGAATCCAATTGCGGTTCAGTGCATCTTGCGTGGCGGTCACTAATTTTGGGGTATGTTTTGTGCCACCGTTGGCGAGGATGGCTGTTGCATGCGCCAATTGCAACATGGTGAAGGTGTTGTAGCCTTGACCGATACCTAAGGAGATCGTCTCTCCGGCATACCATTTTTTCTGCTCGGGGCGCTTGTAATAGTTGCGCTTCCAATCTTGGCTGGGCAACACGCCGCGCACCTCGCCATTGATGTCAATGCCGGTATGTTGGCCAAAACCCAGCGGCTTCATGAAATCATGCATCGCGTCCACACCCAGTTCATTGGCCAGCGAGTAGTAATACACATTCGATGATTTCACAATACTGCGGTACATGTCCACTGCGCCCAAACCACCATCACCATGGCTGCGGAAGGTGTGGCCGCCGAAGCTCCAAGAGCCTGCGTCGTTGATGATCGTGCCTGGGGTTCGCTTGCCGGTTTCGAGTGCTGCGAGCGCCATGAAGGGCTTGTAGGTTGAGCCAGGCGGGTACGTGCCCCGGAGGGCTCTGTTCAGCAAGGGTTTGTCAATGCTTTCGTTCAAAATTTGCCAGTTTTCAACGTCGATACCTTCCACGAAAAGATTCGGATCAAAGGTTGGCATGCTCACAAAGGCTAACACCTCTCCATTGCGCGGATCTATCGCCACCAATGCACCGCGCCGCTCACCATACATTTCTTCGATGAGCTTTTGCAGCTTGATGTCAATCGACAGCTTGATGGTGTTACCCGGCGTGGCGGGGTTGCTGGCGAGCTTGCGCACCGCACGTCCGCCTGCGGAGGTTTCTACCTGCTCTACACCAGTGACGCCATGCAACTGTTGCTCAAAGCTTTGCTCAATGCCCAGCTTGCCGATGTATTCCGTACCTTTGTAGTTGACCTGCTGCTCTTCCGGCCAGTCTTCAATTTGTTCTTTTTCGCGCGGATTGATACGGCCAATATAACCAATCACATGACTGGCCAATTCGCCATACGGATATTGGCGAAACAAACGCGCTTTGATCTCCACACCCGGAAAACGAAAACGCTGCGCCGCAAAACGCGCCACCTCTTCGTCGGAGAGCCGCGTGCGAATCGGTAGCGTTTCAAAACTTCTGGATTCGTCCAGCAATTTTTTAAAGCGACGTTTGTCGCGCGGCGCAATCTCAACCACGGCGGCGAGCTGCTCAATCGTTTCTTCAAGTGTGTTCGCGACTTTGGAAGGCGTGATCTCCAAGGTGTAGGCAGAATAATTAGTCGCTAAGACGATGCCATTGCGATCCGTGATCAAGCCCCGGTTGGGCACGATCGGCACGATAGCTGTGCGGTTGCTCTCCGCCTGCTCGTCAAAATCGTCATGCCGCACCACCTGTAGCCACACCAGCCGAATCACCAACAAGCTAAACGCCAGCAACACCACGCCGCTGGCCACCAACACGCGACGGCGGAATTTGCCTAACTCGGCTTCGACATTACGAAGTTCTGTCATTGCAGTCGCTCATTCAAAGTGGCCTGTTCGCATCCGGATCCGGCGCTCGCATCTGCGGTGCAAGCAAAATCAAAGTCACAACGGGCCAGAGCAATGCCTCAATCACCGGTGAAAGCACAAAACCCCACCCCGGAAACGTGTGCCCAGCAAGCAGGCGCACGATCAGTTGCAGTGTATGCGCTCCCACAAGCAATGGGAAAATTTGCAGCGCCTGCGAAGGATAGCTGTACCAAAGCAAGCGGCGAGAAATCGTGATCGCGAAATAGCTCAGCGCTGTATAGGCCAGCGCATGCTGACCGAGCAGCGCACCTTGATGCACATCCATGCACAAGCCAAAGAAAAACGCCGATCCCACGCCCACGCGGAGCGGCTGGTGAATCGCCCAAAACACCAAGGTCAGCGCCAACACATCAGGCGGCCAAGCAGCGCGGCCAAACAGATTAGCAAGCAAAATATTCACCATCAGCGCCACGATGAGCGAGCCCCAGATGAACAGCGGATTAGCTGGCAGCAGCAGTTGCTGCCCAGGACGCATGATCATTTTTTCGCTCCTTTTTTAGGATCATTCGTAGCAGACTCTATAACGGCTGGAAGTGGTATTTGCACTGAATATGGCTCCAGCAGCATCACATGCTTGGCGCCCTGAGTGTTGGCCAACGGTTGGCAGTAGATTTTGGCAAACGCCGAATCAGCGCGCCGCTCCACCTTCTCCACGCGCGCCACTGGGATACCCGGCGGATACACGCCATCCACCCCGCTGGTCGACAAAATATCGCCCTGCTGCACATCCGCGTTTCCCGCCATAAAGCGCAGTTCCAGTGTGCCGCCATGCTGGCTGGGGTCGCCATACACCACACTGCGTGCACCGGTGCGCGTATTGAGCACGGGAATCGTGTGATCACGGTCAATCAAAAGCGTCACTTCGCTAGACAGAGGATATACGCGCGTGACTTGCCCAAGCACACCTGCATCGTCAATCACTGGTGAGCCTGGTTTGATACCCTGCATGCTGCCTTTGTCCACCATCACGCGGCGCGTGAACGGATCAGCTGCGTCATACAACACCTCAGCCGCCTGCGCGGGCGTGCTGGTGCGCTCGCGCAAGGCCAAGAGTTTGCGCAAACGCTCGTTTTCAAGCCCCAGTTGCTCTACTTGGGCTGAGCGCTGCGCTTGCTGGGCGAGTCGTTTCTTAGCAGCCTCCTCGGCTTGCTGGGCCTCGCGCAGCGAGCCAAAATAGGCGCCGCCGCCGCGCAGTATCTCCAAAGGCCGCATCACCAGCCATTGCACCGGATACAGTGCGGTGGCCACAGCCACCCGAATCGGTCCCGTGAGTTTGAAGCGCACATCGGCCACCATGAGAAACAGCGCCAAGGCGCTGCAAATCATCAGTTTCGACAACGCCGAATGGCCTTGTCGAAAGAAAGGGGGTGGGGAGCGGTCCAGTGTTCCTAATGGCACAAAGGACTCCTCGAAGACTGCTCTAGCGTGGGCTCAGCAGCGGCTTCATTCCGAAGCAAAAATGCTGCCCATGCGATGGCCAGAATTTTCCAGCGCAATGCCGCAACCGCGCACCACACAGGTGAGCGGATCTTCCGCCACCAACACAGGCAAACCAGTTTCTTCGGCCAGCAAGCGGTCTAAATCACGCAAAAGTGCGCCGCCGCCTGTGAGCATCATGCCGCGCTCGGCAATATCAGCGCCCAACTCAGGAGGCGTTTGCTCCAAAGCGTTTTTCACCGCACTCACGATTTGATTGAGTGGGTCTGTCAAAGCTTCAAGCACCTCGTTGGAAGAGATCGTGAACGCACGCGGCACGCCTTCTGAAAGATTACGGCCTTTGACTTCCATTTCCCGCACTTCCGAACCGGGGAAGGCCGAACCAATTTTCTTTTTGATGGCTTCTGCGGTGGGCTCGCCGATCAACATGCCGTAGTTGCGGCGGATGTAGTTGATGATGGCTTCATCAAACTTGTCGCCACCGACGCGCACCGAGCCTTTGTAAACCATGCCGCCGAGCGAGATCACGCCGACTTCGGTCGTGCCGCCGCCGATATCCACCACCATCGAACCCGAGGCTTCGGAGACGGGCAAACCCGCGCCAATCGCTGCTGCCATCGGCTCTTCGATCAAATCCACAGGGCTGCCGCCCGCCGCTTCAGCTGCATCACGAATCGCGCGGCGCTCCACCTGTGTTGAGCCGCAAGGCACGCAAATGATGATGCGCGGGCTTGGCGTAAGCAAGGTGCGCGGATGCACCATCTTGATAAATTGTTTGATCATCTGCTCGGTGATCACGAAATCAGCGATCACGCCGTCTTTCATTGGGCGAATGGCTTCAATGTTGCCAGGCACTTTACCCAACATGGCTTTGGCTTCGCGACCCACAGCTTGAATCACTTTTTTGCCTTGCGGCCCACCTTCGTGGCGAATGGCAACAACGGATGGCTCATCAAGCACAATACCTTTGCCGCGCGCAAAAATCAATGTGTTGGCCGTGCCCAAGTCGATAGCCAAGTCGGTGGAAAGATACCGACGAAATACACCTAACATCTTCAATCCTTTTTTGCGGATTCCGGCACCCAAAACATCTGCCCAGAACCAAAGACAGGATAATACCTGATTGCTCCCTTGAAATAAGCGGTTTCTGCTCCTAAATTTGTTGCAAAACCTCCTTCCTCGTCACTTGGTACACCATGGCCCTGAACCCTTCCGACATTGAACGTATTGCCAATTTGGCCCGGCTTGAGCTACGCGGCGATGAGCCCCAGCGCATGCTCAGCTCCATCAACAGTTTTTTTGACATCGTCGAGCAGATGCGCGCGGTGGACACCACGGGCATTGAACCGCTTGCGCACCCCGTGGCTGCGATCCAAGACATCCAACTTCGTCTCAGAGACGATATCGCCAGCGAGCCCAACAACCGAGAGGCCAACCAGCGCAGTGCCCCAGCGGTGGAGCGCGGCCTGTTTCTTGTGCCCAAAGTCATTGAATAAGGCCACGAATATGAGCCAAATCCACTTCCAGCCGTTACAAAATCTACGTAGTTTGCTATTAAAAAAGGAGTTTTCTGCTCCTGAACTGGCACAGCATTTCCTCGCCCGCATGAAGGCCAACGCCCACCTAGGCGCGTTTTTGGCCACCGACGAAGAAGCCACGATGCGCCAAGCAAGCGCCGCGCAAACGCGCATTGACGCTGGAGATGCCGCTCCCCTGCTCGGTTTGCCGATTGCCCACAAAGACATCTTCGTCACAAAAGACTTTGTCAGCACCGCTGGCTCGAAAATGCTGAGGGACTATCGCTCACCTTTTGATAGCACAATAGTGAGCAATCTCAACGGACAGGGCGCTGTTTGCCTTGGAAAACTCAATTGTGACGAGTTTGCCATGGGCTCAGCCAACGAAAACTCGGCTTACGGCAAAGCCTTGAACCCGTGGGACACCACCCGCATCCCCGGCGGCAGCTCGGGTGGCAGCGCCGTGGCCGTGGCCGCAGGCCTGTGTGCAGCAGCTACTGGCACCGATACCGGCGGCTCCATCCGCCAGCCCGCCGCCTTTTGCGGCATCACCGGCATCAAGCCCACCTATGGCCGCGCTTCTCGGTACGGCATGATCGCCTTCGCTTCCAGCCTCGATCAAGCTGGCCCGATGGCGCGATCTGCCGAAGACTGCGCTTTACTGCTCTCAGCTATGTGTGGCCCCGATTTGGATCGCGACTCCACCTCGCTTGACATGCCTGCCGAGGACTTTTCCCGCGATCTGGGCCGCAAAATCGATGGTCTGCGTATCGGCATCCCGAAAGAATTCTTCGGCGAAGGTTTGAGCAGCGATGTGCGCGCTGCCATCGATGCAGCTTTGAAAGAACTGGAAAAACTCGGCGCTAAACTCGTACCCATCACGCTGCCGCGCACGGAATTGTCGATTCCGGTTTACTACATCATCGCCCCTGCCGAGGCCAGCTCGAACCTCTCGCGCTTTGATGGCGTGAAATTCGGACACCGTGCCTCGCAGTACGGTGATCTGACAGATATGTACAAAAAAACCCGCGCGGAAGGCTTCGGCGACGAAGTCAAACGCCGCATCATGATCGGCGCCTATGTTTTGAGCCACGGCTACTACGATGCCTACTACCTTCAAGCTCAAAAAATCCGCCGAATGATCGCCGATGATTTCCAGCAGGCCTTCAAAGACTGCGACGTGATCGCTGGGCCCGTTGCGCCTACAGTCGCGTGGAAAATCGGCGAAAAATCCGACGATCCCGTCGCCAACTATCTGGCTGATATCTTCACCCTGCCCGCTTCGCTCGCTGGCCTGCCCGGCATGAGCTTGCCGGTAGGTTTTGGCGCTACAAATATTCAAGGATCGGGAACTGGCACGCGAACTGAATCCGATCAGCCGATGCCCGTCGGCATGCAACTCATCGGCAACTATTTCAAAGAAGCCCAGCTTCTCAATGTGGCGCACCAATACCAGCAAGCAACAGATTTCCACACCCGCCGCCCGGAGGGTTTTTGATATGACCGCCAAACTCATCCAAGGCTACGAAGTCGTCATCGGTTTCGAGACGCACACGCAACTGGCCACGCAATCCAAAATCTTCAGCCGCGCCCCTACGGCGTTTGGCGCAGAGCCCAACACGCAAGCTTGCCCTGTCGATTTGGCGCTGCCCGGCACGCTGCCGGTGATGAACCGGGGAGCGGTGGAATGCGCCATCAAGCTCGGTTTGGCGCTGGGTTCGACGATTGCGGAAAAGAGCATTTTTGCGCGTAAAAACTACTTTTACCCGGATCTGCCCAAAGGCTACCAGATCAGCCAATTTGAAATCCCCGTGGTGCAAGGTGGATCGGTTGAGTTTTTCCTTGGCGATGAGAAAAAGACAGTTCGGCTGGTTCGAGCTCACTTAGAAGAAGACGCTGGCAAATCACTGCACGAAGACTTCATTGGTCAAAGTGGCATTGACCTGAACCGCGCAGGCACACCTCTGCTAGAAATCGTGACCGAGCCCGATATGCGCTCGTCAGACGAAGCGGTGGCGTATGCCAAAGAGCTACACAAGCTCGTGACTTGGATCGGCATTTGCGATGGCAACATGCAAGAGGGCAGCTTCCGCTGCGATGCCAACGTCTCGGTGCGCAAGCCGGGTGCAGAGCTGGGTACCCGGCGTGAGATCAAGAATTTGAACAGCTTCAAATTCATGCAGCAAGCGATTGATTTTGAAATCCGCTGGCAAATCGAGCAAATCGAAGACGGCAAAAAAATCCAGCAGGCCACCGTGCTCTTTGACCCCGATACAGGCGAGACCCGCGCCATGCGCACCAAGGAAGACGCCGCTGATTACCGCTATTTCCCCGACCCCGATTTGCCACCGCTGCATGTCGCACCAAGCTGGGTGAACCAAGTCAAAGCCAACATGCCCGAGCTTCCGCGCGTGATGGCGCAGCGCTTCGTGAGCGACTACGGCCTGCCCGAATACGACGCCACCACTCTCACACAGAGCCAGGTCATGGCGGGGTATTTTGAAACGACTGCCCAGATCTCCAGCCAACCGAAACTGGCCGCAAATTGGGTCATAGGAGAAGTATCAGCCTTAATTAACCGCCTTGAAGTCGCGATTGATGATGTCGAAGTTCCCACACCTCGTGCGCTTGGTGAAATGATCAAGCAAATTGCGTCTGGTCGCCTATCGAATAAAAACGGCAAAGTAGCGTTCCAAGAGCTCGTCGAGCGGAACCATCGCGATATTTCTGACCTTGCCGACTTCATTGAAAAGATCATCAAAGACAAAGACTTAGAACAATCCAACGACTCTGGCGCACTAGAGAAAATCATTGAAGAAGTCCTCGCCGCCAACCCAGACAACGTCGCGCAATTCAAAGCTGGCAAAGAAAAAGCCTTCAACGCGCTGGTTGGCCAAGCCATGAAAGCCAGCAAAGGCAAGGCAAACCCTAGCCAAGTCAACGACATGCTGCGCAGCAAGCTCGCTGCCGCTTGAAACAGGTTGCTTTTGCTTAGTGGTCCGGCGCGAGGAAGTATTAACTTCCGTTCGGACTGAGCTTGTCGAAGTCCTCACAGGCCCTTCGACAAGCTCAGGGCGAGCGGTTCATCTTTCATCGGGCTGAATCAATAGACCTGCGCCATACAGCAACTACGTCCAGCCGCGCTCAATCATCCAGAGAGCCCGTCTCTACATCGCTGCTCGGCACTTCACCGATGAGCCGCCGGGTTTCTTGGGCTTGCTGCTTGAGCCAATTGCAAAACGCGGTGACTTCCGGGCGGGCGGTGCTGATGCTGCGTTGACGGGGGGACAGGACGAGCCAAAAGGCCATGGGGGAATCCATGCGGAGCTTGGGGAGGATTTCCACCAGATCGCCGCGTGCGAGCTGCTCGGCGACCAGCGGGGTACGGGCGAGCACCACGCCTTGGCCGCTGAGGGCGGCTTGTGCCATTTGGTAGGCGTAATTGAAATAGAGCCAGCGCTTGGGGGCGATTTTGGCGAAGGCTTTGTTGGCGGGGCTGCTCTCCGCTTGACGGTCAAACCAGCGCCGCCAGCTTAGCCATTCCAAATGCGTGCTGTGGGCATCGCCCGCTTCGATCAAGGTGAAGTTGGCAAAATCAGCGGGGCTTTTGATTTTCGTCTCGCTTTTTAATAGCCAAGGGCTGGCGGCTGGCGTGAGCTGCTCGCCGAAAAGGCGGACCGCATGCGTGGGCATGCTGCGAGCAGGGCCGTAGCGCAGGGCAATGTCTACGTCGGCCGTTTCCATGTCGACCGATACGTCTGACGCATCAATACGGAAATCGATGCCAGGCTCGGATTTTTGGAATTCCTCCAATCTCGGAATCAGCCACATTGATGCGAAAGACGCAAAAGTGGTGAGCGCCACATGCTTTCTGCCCACGCTGGTGCGGATTTGGCGCACGCTGCTGTCGATCCGCTCCAAGCTGGGCGCAACTGAACCGAGCAAAGCCAAGCCAGCAGCCGTCATTTCAACGCTTCGTGTGTGGCGATTGAAGAGGCTTGTGCCCACCTCTTCCTCCAGAGATTGAATCTGCCGCGAGACTGCGCTTTGCGTGAGCGCCATTTCTTCGGCTGCGGCGCGAAAATTCAGATGCCGCGCCACGGCTTCAAAGGCGCGCAGATTGCCCGCGCCGATGGGGCGGGTACGCAGATGGGTTTGGGAATGCAACATGGCAGATTTTCTATTAATGCGTTATATGAATCAATAGTGTGGCGCTATTTCATTGGACTGTCAAGTGCTTGGAGCGCATCATTCGTGTCCATTAAAGGAGAAAATCATGTCGCAAATTGCATCAATCCCCGCATCCAGCTCAGCTCAGACAACTGCCGCCGCCTGCCTACGCGCTCGCACTGGCGCTTTCCTGATCGCACCTGCGCAAGCCTTGGCGCTGCGCCCGAAGGCGGCGAGCAGCTTGCGCATCACCTGCGGCAATGCCTGGATCACCATGGGCGATGGCGTGGATCATTTCCTCGTATCTGGGCAGACGCTGCATGCGCCTGCGGGCAGCCATGTGGTGCTGGAGAGCGTGCAACGCGGCAGCACTCTGAAGTTTGACTGGCAGCCTGCGATGGAAGTACATCGCGAGCAGAGCGCAATTCAAAGTCCGCAATGTCAGAGCCCGCAAGCTCAGAGCCCGCAAACTCGGAGCCCGGTTGCTCAGGCTTTGGGCGATTTGCGTTGCTCAGCCACTTTTGCAGCGCGTGGCTTGAGCGGCTTGGCAATGGCTTTGATGGCCGTCTTGCTTGGCGGCGCAGCACGTGTTTTGGGCACTGGCTTTGCAGCCTTGGCACGCAAGGCGCACTCCAACGCCAGCCGCGCCCAAGGGCGCATGGCATCTTGCGAATCCATGGCTTCTTCAGGCGCTGTGTAGTAGCCCATGGAGGCGACTCGATCTTTCATCTGAAAAATGAAGCGCTCGCAACCTGCGGCCGCGTAGCGGCTGCGGGCAGCTTCGTCGCCTTTGAGCCAAAGCTTTTCACCGCTACCCACATCCGCAATGATGGCCAGCGTCATGCCTTCGATGGAGAGGCCCCAGCCACCAAACATGCGCTTAGGCAAACAAGGGCCTTGGCTGGCAAGCAGATCGCAGCAATAGTCTGCGAATTGGCGGTTGGCTGGGGATGCTTTGACTTTGGGCATGCAAGGATCATAGTGAAGCAACCGATAATTGCAAGATGAGCGTCATCTCCCCTCCCACCCGCCAAGCGGCTCTCGTCCTGTTCTCCGGCGGGCAAGATTCCACCACCTGTTTGGCTTGGGCCTTGCAGCATTTCCCGCGGGTAGAAACCGTTGGCTTTGACTATGGGCAGCGCCATCGCGTCGAGCTGGATGCGCGGCTAGTGGTGTTGCGCGAGATCAAGGCGCAGTATCCGCAATGGGCGGCTAAGCTGGGCGAGGATCATTTGCTGGATGTCAATGTGCTCGGCCAAGTCAGCGAAACTTCGCTCACGCGGGACGTGGCCTTCAAGATGGAAGCCACGGGTTTGCCCAACACCTTCGTTCCCGGCCGCAACCTGCTCTTCCTCACACTCTCTGCCGCACTCGCGTATCGCCGAGGCACAGACGTACTCGTCACAGGCGTTTGCGAAACTGATTTTTCTGGCTACCCCGATTGCCGCGACGACACGATGAAGGCCGTGCAAATCGCGCTGTCTCTCGGTATGGACAAGCGGCTCTTGATCGAAACGCCGCTGATGTGGATTGACAAAGCGCAGACTTGGCAGATGGCGCACGACCTTGGCGGTGAAAAATTCGTACAGCTCATTCAAGAGCACACGCACACCTGCTATCTCGGCAACCGAACGCATCGCCACGATTGGGGCTACGGCTGCGGCAATTGCCCTGCTTGCGAGCTTCGTGCGAAGGGTTGGCAGCAATGGCGAACGACTACTTAGTTCACGCGAAAAACGCTAAAAGATCAAACCAAAAACGCAAAAAATGATGAGGAAATCACGCCTCTCTCAATGACATTCTTCATTTTTCGCGTTTTTCGCACCCTTTTTGCGTTTTTCGCGTGACCCACACTTATCCAAGAAATATCATCATGAACACACCCATCGCCGATTGGCGCAAAAGCTACGAACGCGGCGAGCTTCTAGAAAGCAACACCAGCTTAGAGCCACTAGAACAGTTCGATTCTTGGCTGAAAGATGCCATGAAAGCGCAATGCCCCGAACCCAATGCGATGACGCTCGCAACCGTGGGCTCTGACTTGCGCCCTTCCACCCGCATCGTGCTCATCAAGGGCTACGATGAAAAAGGCGTTTGCTGGTTCACCAGCTACGCTTCTCGCAAAGGCACCGAGCTGGCCGGTAACCCATTTGCAGCGCTGCAATTTCACTGGGTGGAGCTTGAGCGCACGGTGCGCATCGAAGGCCGCGTAGAAAAGATGACGGCGGCTGAGAGCGATGCCTATTTTCACAGTCGCCCGCTGGGCAGCCGCATCAGCGCGATCGCCAGCCCGCAAAGCAGCGTGATCGAATCGCGCGAATGGCTGGATGCGCGCGCCGAGCAAATCGCCGCTAAGCTGGGCGATGCGCCCGAGCGCCCAGCGGATTGGGGCGGCTATCGCCTCATCCCAGACCGCTGGCAATTCTGGCAAGGCCGCCGAAGCCGGTTGCATGATCGACTGGCCTACAGCTTGAGTCCGCAAGGCATTTGGCATAGGGAACGACTCGCGCCCTGATTTTTAAGCGATTTAGGGCTGTTGCCCTTATAAAATATGCGCCGAGCGCTCCTAAATTTATAGCTAATCAATGAATCCTGAAACCTCTCGTCGCTGGGCACTTGCGCTGCTCTTGCTCACGCCCGCGCTCTGGTCGGTCAACTATTTGGTGGCGCGGCTCGCTCCGGGAGAAATTGCGCCGCACATGCTCGCGCTGTGCCGCTGGACGCTGGCGGCCACAGTGCTGGGCGTGTTTGCTTATCCTGAGTTGCGCGAAAAGCGGCATTTGATTTTGAAGAAAGCTTGGCACTATCTCGTGCTTGGCGCTTTGGGCATGTGGGTTTGCGGCGCTTGGGTGTATATCGGTGCGCGTTCAACCAGTGCCACCAATATCGCACTGATTTATTCGCTTTCTCCCGCTTTCATTGTGCTCTGCGCTTCGATCTGGTTGCATGAAAAGTTGCAGCGGATTCAGTGGCTAGGCATTGCATTGGCGTTTGCTGGGCTGATTCATGTGGTGATCAAAGGGCAGTGGGGCGATTTGCTGGCTGTGCGCTTTGTGGCGGGCGATTTGTGGATTCTGGCGTGCGCTTTTGGGTGGGCCGGCTATGCGCTGCTCATGAAAAAATGGCCGACTGATTTTTCGCCCATGGCCAGGCTGGTGCTCACGGCCATCGGCGGCTGCATCGTCTTACTGCCCTTTACCGTGCTCGAAGCCTTCTCGGGTTTGCCGCTCACGCAAACGCTTTGGAGTTGGAAATCATTCGCCTTGATCGCCGCTTCTGGTTTGCTGCCAGGCGCCTTGGCTTACTGGGCTTATGGTGCAGCGCAAAAAGCGCTGGGCGCAGCACGCACTGCGATGGCGCTTTACATGGGGCCGCTGTATGGCGCGCTCATGGGCTGGGCGTTTTTAGGGGAGCGCATTGCGCTGTATCACGCGCTCGGAGCGGCCTTGATTTTGCCGGGGCTGTATTTGGCCTCGATGGCCAAGCGCACATAACGGTTTATTTTAGGGTTGTTTTCGGGGCTGATTGCAGCCCTCTCTGGCTTGGCTACACTCGTCAAATGCACAGTGTTGTTTGGTTCAAAAAAGACCTCCGTTTGAGCGATCACGCGCCTTTCGCGCAAGCGGCTTGCGATGCGCGGCAAACCGGCGGCGAAGTGTTGCCGCTTTGGGTGTATGAGCCCGAAAGCTGGCAGCAACCCGATGCATCGGCGCGGCATCTGGGCTTTGCTAACGAGTGCTTGAGTGAGCTGGCTGCGCAAATTCAAAGGGCAGGTGGCCAGTTGATGCGCTGCCAAGGCGAGACGGTGGAAGTGCTTGAGCAGTTGCACCGCGTGCTCGGCGCATTCACGTTATATAGCCATGAAGAAACGGGCAACGGCTGGAGCTATGCGCGAGACAAAGCGGTGTCGCGTTGGTGCAAAAAACATGGAATCGTTTGGCGGCAAAGCGTGAGCAATGCGGTGGTGCGCAAACTCGATTCGCGCAATCGCTGGAGTCAGCTTTGGCATGCTCGCATGCGCACGCCGCCGCTTGAAACCTCAGCAGAAGTGCCTTGGCTTCCCATCGCAGATCTTCAAACCGAGATGCAAGCTTTGGTATGCGGCGAGTTGCGGCCTCGTCAATTGGGCATGGTGGATGAGGATGCGCCTCAGCGCCAACGCGGCGGGCGCAGCCAAGTCGAAGGGGATTTGTTTTCGTTTCTTGGGCATCGTGGGCAGAATTACCGCAAAGACATGTCTAGCCCGCTGACAGGAGCGGACAGTTGCTCGCGCATCTCGCCGCATTTGGCATGGGGCACGCTTTCCATCAAAGAGGCGGTGTATGCCACTTGGGCGCGGCGCACGCAATTGCTGGCACAGGAAAAAGAAGAGCGCCCCGCCGGCTTTTTAGCTTCCCTCAAGAGCTTTGAAGGCCGCTTGCATTGGCATTGTCACTTCATCCAAAAACTCGAATCCGAGCCCGCGATTGAGTGGCGCAATGTCAACCGGGGCTTTGACAACATCCGTAACGAAGGCCAACTCACGTCAGAAGAACAAATTAAATTCCTTGCTTGGGCGACTGGGCAAACGGGTTATCCCTTCGTCGATGCCTGTATGCGCAGCCTGCTGGCCACCGGCTGGATCAACTTTCGCATGCGAGCCATGCTGGTGAGCTTTGCCAGCTATCACCTCTGGCTGCATTGGCGCGCCACAGGCTGCCATCTGGCGCGGCTTTTCACGGATTACGAACCCGGTATCCATTGGAGCCAGTTTCAAATGCAAAGCGGCGTGACGGGTATCAACACCGTGCGCATCTACAACCCGATCAAGCAAAGCCACGACCAAGACCCCAATGGCATCTTCATCCGCAGCTGGGTGCCTGAGCTTGCGCATCTCGCGCCCGAGCAAATCCACACACCTTGGCTTTTGGATTCACCGCCAGCAGGCTATCCAGCGCCGATCGTTGACCATGCCATGGCAGCTCGCGATGCCAAAGAAAAAATCTACGGTAAGAAAGCGGAAAAGGCGGTGAAAGATTTGGCCAAAGCTGTCTATGAAAAACATGGCTCGCGCAATCCATCTCGCGAGACTGTGCGCAAACGCGCTGCCCCGCGCAAGGCAAAAGCGCCTCCCGATTCAGCTACAGATGCAGGACGGCAAATGAGCCTAGGAATCTAAGAAAAAGTGCTTCTTCCTGTTACATTACCTAAATAGTTTGCTATTAATAAATGAGTGTTTGATGCTCAACCTTGATGCAGCGATTCAGCACGCTCAGCATCCCCGCTTTCTCAGCCAGCTCTGATGCTTCTAAATTTTCTATGCCGATCTGCTGCCAAAAGCATCGCGCTCCGATCCTCACCGCCTCTTGTGCAATCGGCAACACATCTTGCGTTTTACGAAAGACGTTCACCATATCAATTGCAAAAGGAATATCAGCAAGCCGCGCGTAGCATTTTTCGCCCAAAATCTCCGTGTATTTAGGATTCACAGGCACGATACGAAAACCATGCGCTTGCATGTAAGCCGCCACCATCCAACTCGGCCGGTGCTGCTCAACAGACAAGCCCACCACAGCGATGGTTTTGCAAGTTTTGAAGATGAGTTGCAGAGAAGATGTATCGTCAAGCATTGTTTGACTTTATCAGGCCAAGCCTTGCCACTTCATCCGCCCCTCAGCCTTCTCGCCGCTGCACTCTGAGCCTAGGATTAGCGAGCGCAGCAGCCGCTCATCAGGCAACACGCCGATGGCATTTCAGGGCTTTGGCAAAGTGCAAGTGGGCGCAGATGTGCGCTACCGTTTTCGCACCATCAAGGCCGTGCCCTACCCACGCCGCCTGCCGCATATTCACTACAAGGTCAAACTTGGCAACCGAGAGTTGCTCACCACCCAGATGTATATCGCAGGCGAATGCACCAACAGCCGCGACGCTTCAGCACGCATGTTGGGCGCAGAGCAACGCGGTCTACTACAAGCACGCATAGAAGCCTACAGCGATCTGCCACTGACCCAAGCGCCGTGGGGCCGGAAATCCTTCGCATTAATCGCTGTGTCTGGGCTCTTGCCCGGCGCATTGGCGTATTGGGCTCACGGCCCAGCACGAAAAGCCCTTGGCGCAGCCCGCACCGCGATGGCACTTTACCAGGGGCCGCTGTATGGCGCTTTGCTTGGTTGGGCGATGCTGGGTGAATCCGTGCGTGCGTTTCAAGCGGTCGGCTTGGCGCTGATTTTGCCGGGGCTGTATTTAGCCTCTCAGTCAGGTGCTGTCGCGCGCGATGATTTGAAAACCTAAATCAATCCAGCGCGGATGATGCTCGCCTTCGCGAATGATGCTGAGCAACATCTCCGCCGCTGCCACTCCAATCTGTGCCCTGGGTGTGCGTACCGTCGTCAGCGTAGGGAGCATTTGATCGCTTCCAGTCAGATCATTAAAGCCCGCCACGGCAATGCGCTTGGGTACATCGATGCCCAAGCGTAGCGCAGCCAAAAGCGCGCCTTGGGCTAAATCATCATTGCAAAAAAAGACCGCATCAATCTCTGGTCTTTGGCCAACAATTTGCTCAAACATCACTCCGCCCAAAGCCAAAGAAGATGATGCCGGATTGAGCCATTCCAAAGTCTGATCGTACAAGCCAGCTGCTTTCAGTGTTTCACGCCAGCCGTACAAACGCTGCATCACACGCTGATCCAACTGCGCTCCGGCAAAAGCGATTCTGCGGCGACCGCTCGCCAGCAGATGCTGCGTCAAAGCAGCGCCCGCTGCGCTCTGACGAAACCCAACGCAATAGGGCAATTCACTTTCCTGCTGGTTAGGTAGATCCATCAGGTGCACGCAAGGCACGTGACTTGTCTGGATCAGCTGCCTTGTGGTCGCGCTGTAGTTCAGCCCGGTGATCAGCAGGCCTGCTGGGCGGTGCGACAGCTGCTCTTTGAGTAGCAACTCCTCCTGCGCGCTGTCGTAATGCGTGATCCCAATCAGGGTTTGAAATCCCGCCGCTCGCAGAGTCTGCTGGGCTGCATCAAGCAAATCGACAAAGAGAGCGTTAGACAACTTGGGGATGAGGATCGCCACGTGATCACTGCGCTGAGATGCCAGAGCGCGTGCTGCCGGATCTGGAATGTACCCAAGGCGAGCTGATGCCTCCATTACCTTGCTCACCAGGTCTGCAGCGACTGAACGCTCGCCTCGCAAAGCACGCGATACCGTGATCGGACTGACGCCAGCAGCGATGGCAACATCGCTCAAAGTCACCCGGCCTGTTGATCGACTTTTTCTTGGCAGGCTCATTTTGACAGGGTATTTCCTATTGCATGCTTTTACAGGATTGATTTAGGATAGCGCTATCTTGTTAAGCAATATTCAGTTTACAAGCTATGAACGCTAGCTTAAGCGAAGTTCATACCTTATGGGATAGCGTTATCCCGAAGCGATTTAGGAGATTTTCGTTTGTCAAAGCCAGCTATTCTTGCGATCAAAGGTGTTCACCCGTTTTATCTCGATGCGTTGCGATCTCTTTACGAGGTGCATGTCGGCACACATTTGGACGACCCTGAAGCATTTGCAAAGCTAGCGCCTCGGGTCACAGGCGTTGCTGCGAGCGGTGAGTCTTTGGTGCCAGGCACATTGATCGCTCAAATGCCGCAGCTCAAAGTGATCTCAGTCTTTGGCGTGGGCTACGACGGAGTTGATGTCAGCGCGGCGGCGAAGCAGGGTGTGGGTGTTTCCCATACGCCCGACGTGTTGACGGATGATGTGGCCGACTTGGCCATGGGTCTGTTGCTGGCTACCAGCCGCGGCATTGCACGAGCGGATCAACACGTCAGGCAGGGCCAGTGGCCCAAAGGGCTCATGCCCCTAGCGACGAAAGTCACTGGCGCGAGGCTGGGCATTGTGGGCCTGGGCAGGATCGGTAAAGCGATTGCGAAACGCGCGAGTGCATTTGATATGTCGATTGCTTACACCGCACGAACCGAGAAGAAGGATTCAGGTTTCGCTTTTTACGCTGATGCAGTGGAATTGGCAAAGCATGTCGATTTTCTGGTGGTGATCACGCCCGGCGGTGACGGCACCAAACATCTAATAAACGCTCAAGTGCTTGAAGCACTTGGCAAGAAGGGCTTCTTAATTAACGTCGCCAGAGGCAGCGTGGTCGATCAAGAGGCTCTCGTGAGCGCGTTGCAAGCGGGAACGATCGCCGGGGCAGGCTTAGATGTGTTTGCCAATGAGCCGCATGTGCCAGAGGCATTGTGGGCGATGCCGCAAGTGGTCTTGACCCCACACATTGCAAGCGCCACCCTCCAAACCCGTCAAGCCATGGCAAATCTCGCATTTGAAAACATGAAAGCAGGGCTCATGGGCGCAGCCCTGCTCACGCCCGTGCCAGAAATGCGCAAGGCGGCCTGATGATTCACGTCTACGACGATCGATTCAAAAGCATTGCGCAAGGCGCTGGCTCACTCGTTCGTTTGTGCACGGGTTCGCAGTGGAGCGAGGGGCCCGTGTGGATGCATGAAGATCAATCGGTGCTGTGGAGTGATATTCCCAACAATCGCATCCTGCGCTGGCATGCACAAGATGGCATGAGCGTTTGGCGAGCCCATGCAGAATTTACCAACGGCCATACGCGCGAGGCCGATGGCTCGCTGCTGCATTGCTCACATGGCCAAAGAGCCATCGTGCGCACGCGTTTTGGCGCCAATTTATGCGATCCGCGCGATGAGATTGTGGTCGACAACTACCAGGGCAGGCGCTTGAATTCGCCCAACGATGTGGTGGTGAAATCCGACGGCACAATTTGGTTTACCGACCCGCCCTACGGCATCCTCTCCGACCATGAAGGGCACAAGGCCAACAGTGAGCTTGGCGATTGCTATGTGTTCAGGTTTGATCCCGCAACAAAAAGCCTGCGCATCGTCACCGATCTGATCGAAGAGCCCAACGGCTTGGCCTTCTCGCCTGACGAAGCCACTCTCTATGTTTCGGATACTTCGGCAGCACTAAGAAGCGACGGCAGTGGCAATCATCACATCATGGCTTTTGATGTGCTTGACGGACAAGATATCCAGCGTCCGCGTGTGTTTGCAACGATCACGCCCGGCCTCCCTGATGGCTTCCGTTTAGACACACAAGGGTTTCTATACACCAGCTGTGATGAAGGTGTGCAGGTCTATCATCCTGACGGCACGAAGATTGCCTTGATTGAAGTGCCCGAAAAAGTGAGCAATCTCACTTTTGGTGGTGATATCCGCGATGAGCTCTTCATCTGCGCCAGTCAATCGCTCTACTGCATTCGCCTGAATACAAGGGGGTTGCAGTCTCCATGACCTTCAGTAATGTATTCCATTGGCTGCTCAGCCCGCTGAGTGGCGCTAGCACGCATCACTTGGATGACTGGGTGGTTTGGCATGCTCGATTGATGGTGCTGGCATGGGCGATTTTGCTGCCGCTCGGCGCTTTGGCTGCACGCTATTACAAAGTGACGCGCCAACAAGATTGGCCCCGTGTCGTCGATAGCCGCGCATGGTGGCATGCGCATCGTGGCTTGCAGTACAGCGGCGTCGTGGTCATGCTCGTCGGCGCGTATTTGGCATGGAATCAAGGCGTCTCATCTTCTACAGCAGCCCTGGTGCACAGCTATCTAGGCTTGGGGTTGATCTCACTGGGCATCCTGCAAATCCTCAGTGCTTGGTTGCGCGGCAGCAAAGGCGGTCCGACGGAACCCATGATGCGAGGTGACCATTACGATATGACTACACACCGGCTGCGGTTTGAGTGGATTCACAAAACTTTCGGCTGGATCGCCATCATCGCTGCTGTGGTCACCATCGGCTTAGGTCTCTGGGTGGCAGATGCTCCCCGATGGATGCCCTTGGTATTGGCGGCATGGTGGCTTGCATTGATTTTTTGTGGCATCCACCTCCAACGCTCTGGGCGAGCGATAGACACCTATCAGGCTATCTGGGGACCAGACTTAAAACACCCTGGCAATCAACGCAAGCAGGTTGGCTGGGGAATGCTGCGAATGGGCGATGCCCAGGAGAGACGATGAGCGGACTTCAATTAAAAAATATTGTTAAACGCTTCGGTGAAGTAACCGTCGTGAAGAACCTCGATCTAGATATTCGCGAGGGCGAATTCATGGTTTTGCTCGGCGAATCAGGTTGCGGCAAAAGCACAACGCTGCGCATCATCGCCGGTTTAGAAGAAGCCACCGAAGGGCAAATTTTCATCGGCTCGCGTGACGTCACCCAGCTTCACCCGATGGATCGCGACATCGCCATGGTGTTTCAAAATTACGCACTGTATCCACATATGGATGTGGCAAAGAACATGTCGTTTTCTCTTCGGATTGCTGGGTGTCCAGCGAGCGAAATTCAAGCCAAAGTCGCAGCGGCAGCGAAGATTCTCAATATCGAGCATTTGCTATCACGTAAGCCAAAGGATTTATCGGGAGGGCAACGTCAACGTGTAGCGATTGGGCGTGCCATCGTGCGCGAGCCCAAGGTGTTTCTTTTCGACGAGCCGCTTTCCAATTTAGATGCCAAGCTGCGCAGCCATATGCGCGCTGAGCTGGCCGTCTTGCATCAGCGCTTGGGTAAAACTACGGTTTATGTGACGCACGATCAGGTCGAAGCCATGACTCTGGCTTCACGCATTGTGATTTTCGACAAAGGTCAGATTCAGCAAGTGGGCACGCCGACCGAAGTGTTTAATCGCCCCGCCAATATTTTTGTCGCGGGATTCATAGGCGTGCCGACGATGAATATGTTTGAAGCCAAGTGCATCACGCAAGATGGCAAAACAATTCTTCAAGGCGTAGGCTTTGATTGGGTTGCGCCCGAATGGATCAGTGCGGCGAAGATCAACCCCGGGCAAGTATTGACCGTCGGCCTACGGCCACAGGACTTGCATACAGGCGATGCTATGAGCAACCGCTTGGCGTTGCAGACGCAGGTGGTGGAATACCTAGGAACGGAAAGCCAACTTGCCGGCACGATGCAAGGCCACGCCGAGCAACGCATCTCCGCCGTCGTGCAAGGGGATGCCAAAAGCAGCTTAGGCAGCGAAGTTGCGTTGTCTTTTAAACCTGATTCACTGCATGTTTTCGACCGCAACACGGGTCTGTCGTTGCGCCCATAATTTTTTTAACTTCAACTTGGAGACTTACCTATGAGCCTTGATCGCAGAACCCTCATCAAAAATACTGGCATCACCGTTTTTGGTGCTGGCTTGCCCTTTAGTGGAGCTATCGCCCAAAATCGATACGCCAAATATGCGGGCAAAACAGTAACCATCAACATCCCAGCGCATCCGCATTACGACGCGATGAGCAAGCTTCTGCC
This sequence comes from Variovorax sp., assembly GCA_031418715.1. Lineage (GTDB taxonomy): Bacteria > Pseudomonadota > Gammaproteobacteria > Burkholderiales > Burkholderiaceae_C > JANMDU01. The sequence goes on from JANOJL010000041.1 coordinate 25,598, forward strand.
CGAGTTCACTAAAGAGACGGGTATCAAAGTCGAGGTGGATAAGCTGGCCATTGGGCGACTCAAAGAGAAGCAATTGCTAGAGATGGCCAAGCCACAGGGTGACTACGACTTGGCCTGCTACATCGTGATGTGGAAAGGCGAGTACGTTGCTAAGAATCTCGTCCAACCGCTGGAGCCTTTCTTTGCGAACCCGGCTTTGGCTGACCCCAGCTACGACATGAAAGACATCATCCCTATCTATCTTGAAAATCTGGGCATGGTCGGTGGCCCCAAGGGCTATTTGGCCGGGCCGGGCGCTAAGCTGTATGGCTTGCCTTATGGCGCGGAAACTTCCGTGCTGGCGTATCGACGCGATGTATTTGCGAAGCTCAACCTTAAAGTGCCTGAGACCTACGAAGATTTCAGTAAGGCTTTGCGTGTGCTCAAGGATCAATCTGGCATTGGCGCACTGACATCACGCGGACAAGCGGGGCATCAGTGTGTTCATGCTTGGTTGTTGCATTTGAATCCGCTCGGTGGTAGCGTTTTTGATGATCAATGGAAGCCTCGCTTTAACGACAAAGCTGGCGTGGCTGCTTTGAAATTCTTGCAAGATGTGGTAGCTACGGGTCCAGCGGGTATCCCAGGCTTTGGCCAAGGTGAAGCCAATACAGCTTTCCTGCAAGGTCAGGCGGCGATGTATTTGGATTCCACTTCGTTTGCTGGCGTCGTCAACGACCCGTCACGCAGCAGAGTCGTGGGCAACGTCAGCTGGGCTCTGCATCCAAAAGGCGCCAAGCGCGCCTCGCAATCTGGTGGCTTGGGTCTAACGATTCCCAAGAATGCGAAAAATGCGGATGCCGGCTTCTTGCTGATGCAGTGGCTCACCTCAAAGGCACAAGACAAAGCTGTCACGCGACTGGGTGGTGCGCCGATGCGCAACTCCACAATGAACGATGCAGATTTGGTGCGTCAGTACCCTGAGTTCATCGTATTTAAGGAAGCGCTGAAGTATTCCAACCCTGATTGGCGCCCAATTATTGCAGTGTGGGATCGCATCAACGTGCAGGCTTTGGGTGTGGGTATCTCTGAGGCACTCACTGGCAAGAAAAGCGCTGAAGATGCCTTGAATGGCATGGTGCCTCAGGTCACGCAAATTATGCGTGAAGCTGGCTACAAAATCTAAGCAGCTCAGCTATGCGCGTATCTCGCTGGACACTGGCCATCTATCTTGGTCCCGCCATTCTGGTGATGGCGGCGGCCTGCTTGTATCCCGTTCTAACTGCGTTTCAGTTGTCGGGCTACAAGTGGGAGTTGGGTACGCCTTGGAACAGCGCCGTATGGGTCGGGTTGGATAACTTTGTTTCAGCTTTCAGCAACGAGCAAGTGTGGTCTTCATTACGGATCACTCTGCTCTTTGCTGGTATTTGCGTCGCTTTAGAGATGATCCTTGGCATTGCTTTGGCGCTTGCTTTGGAGCATCCAGTCCGAGGCATGTCGATTTTCAGAACGATTTTTATCTTGCCAATGATGATCGCTCCCATTGCTGTGGGGTTGGCTTGGCGATACATGTTTGATGCGCAATTTGGCCTCATCAATGCACTGTTAGGGCGCATAGGGATCGAGCCTCTGACGTGGCTTGCTGATCCTACATTGGCCTTTATTGCTATTGTGATTGCTGATGTGTGGCAATGGACACCGTTTGTTTTTATCATGATGCTCGCAGCTCTGGCCAGTGTTGACAGCGCGGTGATGGAAGCCTCGCGCATCGATGGTGCGAGCTGGCTTCAGCAAGTCTTCTTGGTCAAGCTACCCATGGTGATGCATGTGATTGCCATTACTTTGATGATGCGTTTGATTGATGCCTTCCGCGTGTTGGAGGTGATCTACGTGCTCACCTTTGGCGGGCCAGGCAACAGCACTGAGATATTGGCAGTTCACATTTACAAAACGGCTTTTGTCGGCCAACAGATGGGCGTGGCAGCGGCTGTGTCCGTTTTGTTATTGGTGGTGGTGGTGGCATTGTCTTGGGCCGCACTGAAACTGTCGAACCCCATGAAGGACGCACGATGAAACGCAGCATCCCGCTCGTCGCAGCGCACTACACGATGCTGATTTTGCTGGCGGTGATTTGCATTGCACCGATCTTGGTGATCTTTGCCACCAGCATGCGCCAGCAGGTGCAGATTTTCTCTGAACCGCTGAATTTCTTGTTTATGCCTACTTTGGAGAATTATCGTGCCGTCTTGCAAGAAGACAAGCTCGATGTTTATTTGAAGAATAGCTTGATTGTCGGCATCGTGTCGACCTTCATCACATTGGTGCTCGGCTGCATGGCAGCTTACGGGCTAGCGCGCTTCCGTTTCGTAGGACGCAAGACTGTGGCTTACACCACCTTGTTACTGCGTACCGTACCGTTTGCTGTTTTAGCGATTCCGGTATTTGTGATTTGGAATCAATGGGGCTTGGTTAACAGTCTTTGGGGTTTGATTTTGCTTTATGTGGCGGTGAATTTACCGTTCACGATTTGGTTACTTTATGGGTTTGTATTGCAAGTGCCCGTTGAGCTGGAGGAGGCTGCAGCGATTGACGGCTGCGGGCCGCTTCGCGTGTTCGCCCAAGTGTTTTTGCCACTGATGGCGCCAGGCTTAGCGGCGGCATCGATTTTTACTTTCCGAATTGCTTGGAATGAGTTCATTTTGGCGCTGGTGCTCACGGATCGCCATACGCGCACCTTGCCTGTGGCGGCATCACTCTTCATCACCGATATGGGCGTTGACTGGGGCAAGGTCATGGCCATGGGCAGCTTGATAGCGATTCCGCCGCTCATCTTCACCTTCGTCGCTGCGCGCCAAATCATCGGCGGCTTAACGGCAGGAGCCGTCAAAGGATGAGTGCTTCCATGGCTCTTCAGTTGGTGGTGATGGGCGTATCTGGTTGCGGTAAATCTACCTTTACCAAGGCCATCAGTGAGGCGCTGCATCTGAGCATGGTCGACGGCGATGATCTGCATTCACCGCAAAGCGTCGCCAAGATGCAGTCCGGCACCGCGCTTGAAGATTCAGACCGCTGGCCTTGGCTGGATCGTATTGGAGGCTATCTTGCCAGGCCTTTGGAGAGCGGCTCGTCAGAGCGCGGCCGTGTGGTGGCCTGCTCTGCTTTGAAGCTCGCATACCGAGCTCAGATCAGGCGCTTAGCACCCAACGTACGATTTATCTTTCTGGATGGTGACAGCGAATTGATCCGCAGCAGAATGGCGGCAAGAGCAGGGCACTTCATGCAGGCTGGCTTGCTCGACAGTCAACTGCGCACCTTGGAGCGCCCCACAGCGCAAGAGCAGGATGTGTTGAAGGTGAATACCGCTCACACCACCGATGAGCTTCTCGCCTCCGTTATAAAGGCATTGCAAGCAGACAAGCTCTGCGGTTTCCCCATCGATTTACAAACGCATTAAGTTATGGCAGCTACACCTTACACAGCACATGTTTTAGACACCTTTCGCCTCGATGGCCGGCGCGCTTTGATCACAGGCTCTTCCAGCGGCATTGGCTTTGCCTTGGCGCGCGCGCTGGGGCAAGCGGGGGCGAGTGTGGTGCTCAATGGCCGCAATGCAGCCAAACTGCAAGAGGCTATTTTGCAGTTACGAGGAGAGGGTTTGACGGCCGAGGCCTTGCTTTTTGATGTCACTGACTCGGCAGCCGTCTCGCAAGCCGTAGATTTGCTGGAGGCCTCCGGCCAAGCGATTGACATTTTGGTGAATAACGCGGGCATGCAGATTCGCAATCCATTGCATGAGTTTGAAGATGCCGATTGGCACACTCTCATGAAGACGAATCTGGACAGCGTCTTCTTTGTAGGCAAGGCAGTGGCAAAAAAGATGATGTCTCGCAAGCAAGGAAAGATCATCAATATTTGCTCTGTGCAAAGCGAGCTCGGCAGGCCGGGTATCGCGCCTTACATGGCCAGCAAAGGTGCGATCAAAATGCTTACCAAGGGCATGGCGATCGATTGGGGTCCATACGGCATCAATGTGAACGGGCTTGGACCGGGCTATTTCAAGACCGAACTCACGGAGAAATTGGTGGCTGATCCGAAATTCACAGAATGGCTCACGGGGCGCACACCCAGCAGGCGCTGGGGCGATGTGCAGGAGCTGGGCGGTGCGGTAGTTTATTTGGCAAGCGAGGCGTCGCGCTTTGTGAATGGCCATATTTTGTATGTCGATGGTGGCGTCACGGCCACGCTGTAAAAAGGAGAATGAATATGCGCTCTGTGGTTTGTCATTCCGCGAAAGACTTGCGCTTAGAAGCAGTTGAATTGCCTTCTCTGGGCGAGCATCAGTTGCTTGTGAATGTGGCGTACGGTGGTATTTGTGGCTCAGATCTTCACTACTATCAGCACGGCGGCTTTGGAACGGTGCGCATCAAAGAGCCCATGGCGCTCGGGCATGAAGTCTCAGGCATCGTCGCTGCAGTGGGCTCGCAGGTGAAGGGCTTTGCCAATGGGCAACGCATTGCAATTTCGCCTTCGCGGCCTTGCGGGAATTGCCGCTTTTGCCACGCAGGTATGCAAAACCATTGCTTAAACATGCGCTTTTACGGCAGTGCTATGCCTTTCCCGCATATTCAAGGCGCTTTCAGTGAGCAACTCGTGATTGATGAAGTCCAAGCGTATGCGGTGGCCGATCATTTGAGTTTGTCGGAGGCGGCACTCGCTGAGCCTTTGTCGGTGGGCCTGCATGCGATCCAGCGAGCAGGTGGCGTGTTGGGCAAGAAAGTGTTGGTCACTGGCTGCGGGCCGATTGGCTCATTGCTGATTGGCGGGCTTCGCCGCGCGGGAGCGGCTTATATTGTGGCCGCTGATATTGCAGATTTGCCTTTGCGATGCGCCAAGAAGATGGGCGCAGATCAAACGATTGATTTGAAAACGGATGTAGCCGCTTTAGATCCCTACAAAGTAGACAAGGGCCAATTTGATGCCGTGTTTGAAGCATCTGGTAGCGAAGCGGCGTTGATCGCTGCCTTGGATGTCATCGCGCCGCGCGGCACGCTCATCACGGTGGGCTTGGGTGGTAATATTTCCCTGCCAATGAACCAGATCGTGGCCAAAGAGATTGATTTGCGCGGCACTTTCCGTTTTCACGCGGAGTTTGCGACTGCTGTGCAATTTCTCAATGAAGGCTTGATTGACGGTAAACCTGTGATCACGCGCATTGTTCCTTTCAGCCAAGCCATGGAAGCCTTCGATCTCGCGGCCGACAAAAAGCAATCTCTCAAAGTGCAAATTGCTTTTAATGACATGGCTCTGGTTTAAAGCCTACCCTCACACACCACCTCAACTTATTCAACATCATGGAAAAAATCGCTTTAGTCACAGGCGCCAGCTCTGGCATTGGAAAAGCTTGTGCGCATGCTTTGCTCGCACGCGGCTGGAAAGTCATCTTGGTCGGTCGCCGCGCTGATGCTTTGCAAGAAGCCATCCATACAGCGGGTGCGAATGCAGCGAACGCTTCAGCCATGCCTACCGATTTGTCGAAGGAGAGCGAAGTGCAAGCGCTGTTTGAAGCAATCTCAAAGCGCTATGGCCGCCTGGATCTTCTGTTTAACAACGCGGGCATGTCTTTGCCATTCACGCTTCCAGGTGACCTGAGTGGTGATGATTGGCGGCGCATGGTGGACATCAACCTCAATGGCGCTTTTTATTGCCTGTCGCACGCCTTCAAGATGATGCAAGAGCAAAAGCCCCAAGGCGGCCGGATCATCAACAATGGCTCCATCTCAGCCCACGTGCCCCGCCCAGGCTCGATTGCCTATGCTGCCACCAAACACGCCATCAGCGGTCTCACGCGAGCCGCTTCGCTCGATGGCCGCGCTTTTTCCATCGCTGTAGGGCAAATCGATATAGGTAACGTTGCCTCCGACATGACGGCGCAAATGACTAAGGGCGTGCCGCAGGCCGATGGCAGCTTGAAGGCCGAGCCGGTGATGGACATGTCTGCTGTTGTGAGCACCTTCATCACCATGGCTGAGCTGCCGCTGTCCGCCAACATTCTGTTTATCACCGTGATGGCTACCCAAATGCCCTTCGTTGGGCGCGGGTGACGGTTTAGCTTTCGTTTGGGCAGGATGTGTTGAGGGAACTATGCTGTCAGTAGAGTTGTCTTTACTTTATTGCATGCTATTTGAAAGCCCGCCATGACAACACTGATCGCTCGCCGCTCTGCTTTGCAACTTTCTGTGTTCGCAGCCGGCGCTGTGGCGCTGCCTGCCTTGCTGCTGCGCCCAGCCCTTGCGCAAACCCCGCGCCGCCTCACGCCTTCGCAATCCGAAGGCCCGTTCTATCCTGATCAACAGATGGAAGATGCCGACGCGGATTTACTGAAAACCGGCAATGTGGCTTATGCGGCTGGGCAGCCGGCTTGGGTGAGCGGCGTAGTGAGCGATCTGCAAGGCAAGCCCGTATCTGGCGCGCTGGTAGAGATTTGGCAGTGCGACCACGAAGGTGTGTATCGCCACAGCCGCTCTTCGGGCAACGCACCCATGGCGTTTCAAGGCTTTGGCAAAGTGCAAGTCGGCGCAGATGGCCGTTACCGTTTTCGCACCATCAAACCCGTGCCCTACCCAGGCCGTCCGCCGCATATTCATGTCAAAGTCAAGCTCGGCACGCAGGAATTGCTGACCACACAGATGTATTTGGCAGGTGAGCCATCCAATAGCCGCGACTTCCTCACCCGCAGCCTGCGCTCGGAGGAGCGCAGCTTGCTTGAAGCGCCGTTCACGCGCGGCAGCGACGGCTGGCAGGCAGAGTTTGGCATCGTGGTGCGCGGCTAGTTGTTTGATCATGTCTTGACCTGAGTCAAGACCTCGCACCGCAATTGCCCTAGTATGACCAATCGCTACTACTAGGACGCAAGCCATGCACACAACCGATCACGCTCCCAGCTTGCATTGTTTGCTTGCCACCGACGGCTCTGCCGCCTCGCTGGCGGCAGCGCATTGGCTCGTGCATTTGGCTACGGCCGGGCTGCCCTTGCAATGCACCGCACTGGCTGTTCAGCCACCTGTGATGGTGGGGCAAATCAGTGCCATCGCGCCAGCCAGCATCACCATCGAAGCCCAAGCGCAGCAAGCCGCGCAGGCCTTGGCGCAGGTCTCGGGCATGTTGCAGGCAGCGGGTTTGCCGCACACCACAGAAACCCGCATGGACGATGTTGCCAAAGCACTCGTTGCTCGGGCCGATGCACTGGGCGCTGGGGTCATCGTCATCGGGCGGCGCGGCATTGGCACGCTGCGCTCTGCCTTGCTCGGCTCGGTCTCAGCCGAGGTGGTGCGCAGCGCCAATGTGCCGGTGATGCTGGTCAATGGCACTGCGCCGCCACCCGATACACCGCCGCAGACGGCTCAGCCGCCGCTTAAGGTGCTGCTGGCTCTCGATGGCTCAGACAACGCCTTGCGAGCTGCTGACTTTGCCGCCCAGCTGGCTCACAGCCCCGCTGTGGCACTGCATGTCTTGCACGTTCGCCCCACGCTGACGGTTGCCGAGGCCATCTTTAGCCCACGCGAGCGCCTGTTAGCGCATTGGTCAGCCGAGCAGAGCCAGCAGGCACTTGCGCCGCCACTGGGCTTGCTGCAAGGCCAAGGCATCGCGTTTGAGGAACACGCCGCCTCCAACGATGACCCAGCCCAGGCTATTTTGAGCAGCGCACAGGCGCTGTCTTGCAGCATGATCGTGATGGGCACACGCGGCTTGGGTGGCGTGGCTGGCCTGCTGCTCGGTTCAGTAACGCAACAGGTGTTGGCGCACGCAAAAATTCCCGTGACCTTGGTTCGCTGATAAACACATATGCTACTGAATTAATAGCATACTATGCAGTATTTATAACGGCAATTGACCACTTTTTCATCTCCAAAGAGCGCGTCGCTCTCGTAAAGTGATGGATAGTAGCTATCGAAAGAAGCGATCATTTTGGAGATAATTTGGCGCGAATCGCACAATTCGCGCCAAAAATTAACCCCGCATCAACTTTTCTTCAGCCAGCGCCAGCGCCTCGGGCTTGCCATTCAAGACCAATGTATCGCCTTCTTGAAGCACGGTATTTGCGTCAAGCGTCACAAGCTGTCCATCTTTTCTTCGCAAGCTCATCACGCGCACGCCCACAGCATGAAGCGCCAAATTTTCAAGAAGCTTATCCAATGTCCTCGCAGACAGAGGCAAGCTCACGGTTTGTAGGCGCTCATGGTCGAGCTCATCGACGGTGTCGTCGTCTTGGCCATGAAAATAGCCGCGCAGCAGGTTGTAGCGCGCATCGCGCTGATCTTGCACGGTGCGGATCACGCGGCGCATCGGCACGCCCACGAGCGCGAGCGCATGGCTGGCGAGCATGAGGCTGCCTTCGATGGATTCGGGCACGACTTCTGTGGCACCGGCGGCGAGCAGTTTGTCTAAATCATGATCATCTTGCGTGCGCACGATCACAGGCACTTGCGGCGCGTGACCGCGCGTGTTGGTCAGCACTTTGAGTGTGCTGGGCACATCCAGATAGGTGATGACGACTGCGCTGGCTCGCGCCAAGCCAGCCGCCATGATGGCCTGCAAGCGCGCCGCATCGCCAAACACCACGCTGTCGCCCGCCGCTGCGGCTTGGCGCACACGGTCTGGGTCAAGATCGAGCGCCATGTAGGGAATGTTTTCACGCTCGAGCATGCGCGCCAAATTTTGCCCGCAGCGGCCATAGCCGCAGATGATGACGTGTTTATCGCGGCTGATGGATTTTTTGGCGATCTGAGTCATTTGCAAAGATTGCGCAAGCCATTCGCTGCTGACAAACTTCATCACGATGCGGTTGCTGTACATGATGATGAAGGGCGTGGCCAGCATCGAGAGCACCATGCTGGCCAAGATCGGATTGAGCAGCGTGTCGGGCACCAGCTTTTCCCGCTGAGCAAGCGTCAGCAACACAAAGCCGAATTCACCTGCTTGTGCGAGATACAAGCCCGTGCGCAGGGCTGTGCCCTCGCTTGCGCCCAACACTCGCGCAAGCAGCGCCACCAGAATCAATTTGAACAACACAGGCAACAAAGTCAGCAGTAACACCAGCGGCCAGCTTTGCAACAAAATGCGCCAATCGAGCAACATGCCAATGGTGATGAAAAATAGGCCAAGCAACACATCGTGGAACGGGCGAATGTCGGTTTCCACCTGATGCTTGTATTCCGTCTCAGACACCAGCATGCCTGCAATGAATGCGCCGAGCGCAAGCGACAGGCCCGCAATTTCTGTGAGCCAAGCCATGCCCAGGGTGATCAAGAGCAGATTCAAAATAAACAGTTCTTCACTCTTGCGCCGCGCCACCAGCGTGAGCCACCAGCGCATCACGCGCTGCCCGCCGATGAGCAAAATCGTGATCAAGAAAGTGGCTTTGAGCGCGGCCAGGGCCAATGCGCCTGCTAATTTGTCAGGCGACGCGCCCAGCGCAGGCACCAACACCAAGAGCGGCACCACGGCCAAATCTTGAAATAACAACACACCCATCACGCGCTTGCCATGCTCGCTGTCCATCTCCAGCCGCTCTTGCATGAGTTTCACAACAATTGCCGTGCTGCTCATTGCCAATGCGCCGCCTAAAGCCAGGGCGCTTTGCCAGCTCATTTGCCAAAATTGAGGTAGCGCCCAAGCCAGAGCGAGCGAGCCGCCAAAGGCGAAGCCCATCGTCAGTGTCACTTGCAGCGCACCTAAGCCAAACACGTGCTTGCGCATGGAGCGCAGCTTGGGCAAATTGAACTCCAAACCAATCACAAACATCAAGAACACCACACCAAATTCCGCCAAGTAGCGGATGTTGGTGGAGTTTTGCGCCAGCGCCAGCGCATTGGGTCCAATGATCACACCCACCGCCAAATAGCCCAGCATCGCAGGCAACTTGAGCATGCGGCAGACCACCACGCCCAGCACGGCAGCCAGAAGATACAACAGGGTTAGTTCAAGCGCGTTCAAGCTTTGATACTAGCAAAGCTTAAAGTGAGGATCGCTGGCGGTGGCCTCATAAGCTTGAAAAATACCTACGAGTTCATAAACTCAACACCTTGCCCAATATTTGTTCATCTCGCCTTTTTTATCGACAGCCAAGTAGAATACGTCTATGCATAAAGTCATTCCCATAAAAGCCGCCCAAAAACTTGTTGCCAAACCAGTTGCCAAAGCAACTGCAAGCCCGCTCAAGTCATCGGTTAAAGCCGCGCCCAAGAAACCCAGCTTCAAGCAGCAAATGCTCGCGGCACGCGAAGTAGCCATCATTGATGTGGTGAACCGCCTCTTGGCAGAAAAAGGCTTCGATGCGATGACGGTGGATGAAGTGGCGTTTGAAGTGGGTGTGGCCAAAGCCTCGCTCTACAAACATTTTCCCAGCAAAGAAGATTTGGCCACGGCAGCGATGGTGCGCATGATGCAACGCGCAGTCCAAGAGCTTGCTGGCTTGCCAGAGAGCATCAAACCCATTGACAAACTCAAAGCAGTCGCTCGCTGGATGATGAGCCTCAAGCTAGCAGGCGAAATGCCGAATCTGCCGAGTCAAAACTCATCTCTGCGGGCAACATTGGTCGGCAACAAAGCCTATATTGACGCGCTGATGAACATCTCCGACACCCTTGGCGGCTGGATCGAAGATGCACAAAAAGCGGGCCAAATCAGCAGCAAATTGCCCGCCATTGGCGTGCTCTACACCTTGTATGCCCGCGCTTGCGACCCAGTTCTCGAATTCCTCAAAGCCTCCGATCTCTACACCCATGCCCAGATTTTGGACATGGTGGAGATGAGCTGCTTTGATGGGTTGGCTAAGCGCTGAGTTCGCTGCTTGCGATTGGCAGTTTGATGAGAGCTGCTGCGTGCTGGGTGCGCGCAAGATCATTGAGCGCAGATCGTGGCGGTTGGTTTTGATTGTTAGCGCGGACACTCTGGCTTGCAAGGACCGAGGCAGGAAATCAAAGCAGAGCGCCGCTCAACCCAAAGTTCGCAGACCACAAAAGCATCCATCAAGCAAAGAGCAGAAATTTATAAGAAATCGGCTTCTACCCGTTGCATATTTTGCGCAAAATGCTCATAATTTAATAGCAAATAATCATCAAGAAACAATATAAGCTGCTGCTCCAGCGGACAACAGAGTGCCGTCTTCCGCGCAAAACTCCATGCGCGTGCTCGCCACACGCGAGCCTAGGCGCAGCACTTCGGCTTTGAGAATGAAACGCCCACCAATCGCAGGCCGCAAGTAATCCACCCGCAAATCAATCGTACCCAGCTTGGCAAAGCGCTTGAGCCGATCCATTACCGGCTCTTCATGATGTTGTGCACCCATCGCACACATGCATGCCAAGCCGCCCATCGCATCGAGTGACGCACTGATCACGCCGCCATGCACGCGGTTGTAGGCAAAATGCCCCACGAGCTCAGGCTTCATCACGATATGCGCCACCGATTGAAGCGGCAGCAAGCTGTCAATCTTCAACCCCAGCGTTTGGTTGAAAACAATTTTCGTTTCAAAAATATCACGGACACCTTCGCGGAAGGCTGCGTCCAAGGTAATGGTGGAGAGATCGAGTTTTTTAGCAGACATGGCTGCATTGTCCCTGCTGTCACGACATCCAGCTTCGTCAGGGCTTAGACCTTGGCGAAATTTGGGGTGCGCCGCTCCATGAAGGCGGTGAACGCTTCTTTGGCAGCTGGCTCGCGCAGCATGCGAGCAAAGCTGATGCCTTCTTCTGCCATGCGCTCGGTGATTTGCTTGGTATCGGTTTTCTTGAGCAAGCGCTTGGTTTCAATCAGGGCACTGATCGGTTTAGCAGCGAGTTTTTGCGCCCACTGCATGGCAACGCGTGTCGCTTCTGAAGGCGGCACGACGCGGTTGACCAAACCAATCTCCAGTGCGGCTTCTGCCATGAAGGGCTCACCCAGCAGCAAGGCTTCAGCTGCGCGGTGGTACCCCATCATCTGCGGCACGAGAAAGCTGCTCGCCGCTTCGGGGCACAGGCCCAGGTTCACGAAAGGCATGGAGAACGCGGCATTGTCACCAGCGATCACCAAATCGCAATGCAAAAGCAGCGTGGTTCCGATGCCCACAGCGGGGCCGCAAACTGCAGCAACGATGGGCTTGGGAAACTGGGAAATCTGCGCAAGAAATTGGAAGACGGGGCTGTTGCCACCCCCCCCACCTATTTCAGGTGGGGCGTTTAAAAACTCCCCCAGATCATTGCCTGCGCTGAAAATCGCCTCATGCCCTTGAAACACCACCACGCGAATCGCAGTATCGTCTTTCGCTGCTGCCAAGGTATCGGCGAGCTGCTGATACATCTCAGCGGTGATGGAATTTTTCTTCTCGAAACGGTTGAAAGTCAGCGTGAGAATACTGCCTTCGGTATGACTGAGGATATCGTTGGACACGTCAATTGCTCCTAAATAAATAGCATATTACGCATATTCTATAACGGCCAGATGCCGATTTCAGTCTCAAAAGAGACCCTGGCAAGCTTCACGCAAATCACATGCGTTCGAAGATGCCAGCTGCGCCTTGACCCATGCCCACACACATTGTGACCATGCCGTATTTGGCTTTTCTGCGCTGCAAAGCATGCACTACAGTGGCCGAGCGAATCGCGCCTGTAGCGCCCAGTGGGTGACCCAGTGCAATCGCGCCGCCCATCGGGTTGACTTTGCTGGCATCCAAACCGAGCGTGTTGATGATGGCTAAGCTTTGCGCTGCAAAGGCTTCGTTCAGCTCAAACCAATCAATATCGTCTTGCTTCAAGCCCGCGTATTTCAACGCAGCAGGAATGGCTTCAATTGGACCAATGCCCATGATGTGAGGCGGCACGCCGCGGCTGGCATAGCTCACGAATTTTGCAATCGGCGTTAAGTTGTAGCGCTTGAGTGCAGCTTCGCTCACTAAGATCAAAGCACCTGCGCCATCAGAAGTCTGTGAGCTGTTGCCT
>JANOJL010000042.1:0-11749 GCA_031418715.1 Variovorax sp.
GCAGCTGTGTATCGGCGTATTTGAATGTTGATGCGATTGATCAAACAAAAAAAGAGCTTGCGATTTCTCGCAAGCTCTTGATTTTATTGAATATCTTGGTGGGACCTGCGGGGGTCGAACCCACGACAAACGGATTAAAAGTCCGCTGCTCTACCAACTGAGCTAAGGTCCCACGTCTGCGCTGCTAAAACAGTGCGTTTTTTACAGCGTAGCCTTCAATTATAGCGTGGTTTCTAGGGGCTTGAAAAGCGGCTGATGGGAAAATTTACGTTTCGAGCGGCCTCCCTATCCAGAAGCGCTGTGATCGCGTGGCACACTCTCGCGCTTCATTGTATGGATCTGAGATAAGTGAGAGCTATGTTAAGTGTCGTGAGCCAGATTGCCTTGGAAATCAAGGTGCGGGAGTCGCAAGTCAAGGCGGCGGTGGATTTATTAGATGGCGGGGCGACTGTGCCCTTCATCGCACGCTATCGAAAAGAGGCCACCGATGGGCTGGACGATATTCAGCTGCGTGAGCTGGAATACCGCTTGGGCTACCTGCGCGAGATGGCTGATCGGCGCGAAGCGATTCTGAAAAACATCGAAAGCCAAGGCAAGCTCACGCCCGAGCTGCATGCGGCTATCTCGAACGCGCCCACCAAGCAAGAGCTGGAAGACCTGTATCTTCCCTACAAACAAAAGCGCCGCACCAAGGGGATGATTGCGCGAGAGGCGGGCATTGAGCCGTTGGCTGACAAACTGTTTGCTGATCCATCGCTTGTGCCGTTGACACAGGCCGAGGCTTTCGTGAAACCTGCGGGCAGCGTGGAGGGCGGGGATTTTTCCAATGCGCTGGCGGTGCTGGATGGTGTGCGCGATATTTTGAGCGAGCGCTGGGCGGAAGATGCGTCGCTTGTGCAGAGCTTGCGCGAATGGCTTTGGAGCAGCGCGGATTTTTCTTCCAAACTGATCGAAGGCAAAAACGAGAACGATGCGGAGATTGCGAAATTCCGAGATTATTTTGATTACAACGAGCCGATTCACAGAGTGCCTTCACACCGTGCGTTGGCTGTATTTCGCGGGCGGGGGCTTGAGTTTTTAGAGGCAAAACTGGGTGTACCCGTTATAGAATATGCGCAAGGTGCTACTCATTCTGTAGCAAAACCGGTGAGCTTGGCAGAAGGCCGCATTGCCTTGCATCTGGGTTGGAGCCATGCGGCGCGGCCTTGCGATGATCTGCTGCGCAAATGCGTGAGCTGGGCTTGGAAGGTCAAGCTCTCTCTGAGCTTGGAGCGTGATCTGTTTGCGCGGCTGCGCGAGGATGCGGAGAAAGTGGCGATCAAAGTGTTTGCGGAGAACATGCGCGATCTGCTGCTCGCTGCACCTGCCGGGCCGAAGGCCGTGATGGGGCTTGATCCGGGTATTCGCACGGGTGTGAAGGTGGCGGTGGTGGATGCGACGGGCAAGCTGCTGGAAACGAGCACGGTGTATCCGCATGAGCCACGCCGCGATTGGGATGGCGCATTGCACACTTTGCAGCATTTGGCGCAAAAGCACAGCGTCGAATTGATCGCGATTGGCAACGGCACGGCTTCGCGCGAGACGGATAAGCTCGCGGGTGATTTGATCAAAATGCTATCAAAAGATGAGCATACTTCTCAGGAAATACAACGGGTAGAGGCCAAAAATGTTCAAAAAATCGTGGTCAGTGAATCAGGTGCTTCGATTTACAGCGCGAGTGAATATGCGTCGCAAGAAATGCCTGATGTGGACGTGAGCTTGCGCGGCGCGGCTTCGATTGCGCGGCGATTGCAAGATCCGTTGGCTGAGCTGGTGAAGATTGAGCCGAAATCGATTGGCGTGGGGCAGTATCAGCATGATGTGAATCAGAGTGAGCTTTCACGCAGTTTGGATGCCGTGGTGGAAGATTGTGTAAACGGTGTGGGCGTGGATTTGAACACCGCCAGCGTGCCGCTGCTCTCGCGTGTGGCGGGCTTGAGTGGCTCGGTGGCAAAAGCTGTGGTGCGGCATCGGGAAGCGAACGGCGCGTTTAGGAGCCGCGCTGATTTACTCGCTGTGAGCGGGCTGGGCGCAAAGACGTTTGAGCAATGTGCGGGCTTTTTGCGCATTCGGGGCGGCAGCAATCCGCTGGATGCCACGGGCGTGCATCCTGAGAGTTATGAAGTGGTGGAAAAACTGCTGGCTCTGGTGAAAAAGCCGATTGCTGAAGTCATGGGGCGCAGCGAATTGCTCAAAGGTGTGAAGCCTGAGCAGATCGCCACTGGCAAAGCTGGCGCACTCACGGTGACCGACATCCTCGCTGAATTAGAAAAACCAGGGCGCGATCCGCGCGGTAGCTTTGTCGTGGCGCGATTCAACGATGGCGTGGAAGACATCAAAGATTTAGTCGTCGGCATGGTGCTCGAAGGCACGGTGAGCAACGTGGCGGTGTTTGGCGCGTTTGTCGATCTCGGTGTCCATCAAGATGGCCTGATCCATGTGAGCCAGCTGTCGCATAAATTCATCACCGATGCGCGAGAAGTCGTGCGCGCGGGGCAGGTGGTGAAAGTGAAGGTGATGGAAGTGGATGTGGCGCGGAAACGGATTGCACTCAGCATGAAGCTGGATGCTGCGCCTGCTCAATCGTTTGGTGACCGCAATGACCGAGGCTCGAAGGATAACCGAGGTGCTGCGAACGCTTATCGGCCTAAACAAGAAGCGGTGAAGAACTCTTCGATGGCCGATGCTTTAGCCAAACTTGCGCGTTGAACGCAAGCTTAGCCCAGACGGCTCAGGCGCTATCAGCCAAGCGCACAGTGTCTGCAACGCTGTCTGCTTTTGGAGCAGCGTTATCACTTTGCCCAAGAAAACGGATGGGCTTGGTTTTGCCAGGGCTATCTTTGTCAAGTAATTCACGAAGTGCTTTATCGACAGATTGAAACTCTTCAGGAAAGCGCTGATAGGAAGCGACAGCGATTTTAAAATTCACGGCAATGCTGGTCTGATCTTGTGGATCATTCATCAAGCTCAGTGCCACCAAGCGAGACAAGCGTTGCGAGAGCAGCTCGTTTTGCGGCATGTTCAGCATCAAGATGCCAAAGTGCTTGGAGCCTAAGCGCCCGACGGTGTCAAATTCTCGAACTGTGGTGTGGATCATGCGCACGCTTCGCAGCATCAACGCCT
Organism: Variovorax sp.; assembly: GCA_031418715.1. Lineage (GTDB taxonomy): Bacteria > Pseudomonadota > Gammaproteobacteria > Burkholderiales > Burkholderiaceae_C > JANMDU01. The sequence goes on from JANOJL010000042.1 coordinate 3,163, forward strand.
CAGCTTGCATGTCTGTGATGTCTGAGTCCTTCGCCTCCACCTTGATATAAACGAGCGTGACCTCGCGATGGGATTGACGAGCATGCCGCCAAGCGCGAAGGGCGCGCTCGGTGAATTTGTCTTCTTTGAGAAATCCTGTGAGCGGATCGCGCACAAGCGCTTCTTGTTCGCGTATAGCCTGTGCATGCCGTCGGCGGCCAAAGGCATTGATGAAAAACATCATGCCGATGGCCTCCAGCGTCACGACCACTAAGGTCGAGTAGCTCGGAATCCATGCATCGTTGATCCAGCCAACCGATCCCAAAATGACATTCACTGCCATCAATAAGAAAGGCAGGTAAATCAGAATCCAATAGCCACCCAAAGCAAGACCTCGGCGCCATGCGGAAAAGCCTGAATAAATAATCACCATGAAAGACACGATGCAAAGCGGGCCATAGATCGGGTTGATGAGGTAGTAAGCCTCAACAAACAATCGCGTCACCGCATAGGCAAGACACGAGAAAATCAGCAGATTCACCAACCAGTGATACCAGCGGCTCTGCAAACTGCCAAACATCACGCGTGCAAATTGCAGATTGCAAGCAATCGCGAGAACCACAAAAACCGAGATGGAGTCATTGGAGAATTTTTCTGAGCTAGGCCAAAGCAGTTGTTGTCCTAGGCCGTGGTAGCTCACCATCGTGAGCAGCGCAAAAAACAGATAACCGCCGTACCAAGCGTACAGCGGATCGCGAAACGCCACACTGGTTTGCGCACAAAGAAGCACGAGCGTAAAGATCACGCCTGCCATCAAACCGATCCAAATTTTATGGAGTTCGTCGCGCTGCGAAGCAAACTGCTGATGCACCATGACGGGTGCCATGGTGGCAGGCATCGCATGCACCACGCGCACAAACACATCGCTGCCAGCGTCTTCATTTCCGTAAAGTGGAAAGCGTGGGCGCATCGATCGCACAGGCCACTTCTCATACGCCACTGCATCGCCAGCCACCATCATCTGCCAGACGCCTTGCGTGTCTTGTTGATACACCTCATACCGATCCACCACTGCCGTGGGGAATTCAAGCAGCCAATTCACATGCCGCATCGGCTCGACTTTGGAGAGGCTCAATCGCAGCCACAGCGGCTGATTGGGCTTCATTCGGTAGCTTGTTTTGGCGGAAAACGGCTCGAATGCTGAAGCAGGCAACTGCCGAATCTGCTGCACCGTGGTTTGAGAATCTACTCTTGCATCTTCACGCAGCACCCATATGGGCGCAGCAAATGCAGGCACAGGTGAAGCATCCAAGGCCACCACCTGTGTTTCGGGCGTGGCATGGGCGAGACTAAAGCTGCACAATGCCAGGCACACCCAGCCCATCTGCAACATCTTGCGCACCATGATCATCATGGAGGCGAAAAGGTGTGGTGATGGGCGATGCAAAAAACTCATGATGGCGGTTTGCTCAGTGAAAGGCGTTGGCTTGCAATTTGCTACACGTTACAAGTGCGTGCCGATTTTATTCTAGACAGCGCCCGCCTCGCTGTGAGCCAAACCGATGCCAAGGCCAAGCCCGCCGCATGCCAATCATCGCCTGGCTCGGCTGATTGCACCGTGAAGCCGAAATAGGCCGATGAGGGACGGTAACGAGGCGCTAAGTGAATAAGGATGCTTCAAAAAACTGATTAAAAATACAGTTAAATGCATCGCTAAAACGATCAAAGTGGTCACCATGAATAATTCAACCAGCGCATCACGGCAGCTCAGTGGCGCCAAGCCAGCCTAGATTTGTACGTCGCTTGTGCTAACATTGTGTACCATGGAAAAAGCCCGCACCCTAACCCACGCCTCAACCCGCGCCTCCAGCGCCGCCCTGCGCAACGTCACCACCGCCACAGCTTCGCGCTCCGCCCGCCTTGGCCTGCGCTCTAGCGAAGCGCAGCTCGCCGTATTGCGCCGTGCAGCCGATGCTGCGCACAAATCCCTCACAGATTTCATCTTAGACAGCGCCTGCCTCGCCGCCGAGCAAACCCTGCTCGACCAGCGCCTCTTCATGGCCAGCAGCAAAGATTACCAAGCCTTTCTGGATTTGCTAGACCGCCCAGCCCGCAGCAACGCAGGCTTGAAAGACCTCTTTTCCCGCCAAGCGCCTTGGGAAATGGCTGCGCAAGCTGAGCAAGTTGTGCAGGCCAAGCCAGCCGCCCGCAAAGCCGCCGCCAAAAAACCAGCCCACGCTTAAAGCTACAACGATTCATGCGTGCGCCTGAGCCGCTCAGCAGCAAAAGCCCCATCGCTGGCTTTGACTGCGGCAAACTCAGCCTGAACGATTGGCTGCACCGCCACGCCCTGCAAGCCCAAGGAAGCGGCTCAGCACGAAGCTACGTGGTGATTGATGGCGTAAAAGGCAGTGAGCAGGTGCTGGGCTACTACAGCCTCGTCGTCGGCCAAGTTGAGCCCATGGAAGCGCCCGAGCGCGTTCGCAAAGGCATGGGCCAATACCCCATTCCCGTGATGCTACTCGCCCGCTTGGCCGTCAGCCAAGCCGCGCAAGGCCAAGGCATCGGCGTCGGCCTGCTGCAAGATGCCATCCGCCGCATCCTCAATATCGCAAGCCAAGCCGGCATCCGCGCCCTGCTCACGCACCCCATCGACGAAGATGCCGCGCGGTTTTATCAAAAATTTGGCTTTGAAGCCTCCCCGCTCAGGCCGGATCAATTGTTGATTTTGTTGAAGGATGCGAAGCGGTGGATTTGACGATGCGGCATTATTCGCCGCAATATATGCGGTAAATAAAAGGCATAATCACCGCATGCACCCCCGCCATCGTGATCGCCCCGCACGAAGTCCGCGCTACATCTGGCAATCGCCCGATTGGCCGCGCTTCACGTACGACGCAGCCACGCTGGCTGAGCCGCTGGCGCAGGTGCATCGCGCACAGGGGCAGCTGGCCAGCCGCATGGCCGCGCTCGGGCTCGCGCAGCGCGAAGAGGCCACCCTGCAAGTGCTCACGCAAGAAGTCATCACCACCAGTGCCATAGAAGGAGAAAACCTCCAGCTAGACACCGTGCGCTCATCCGTCGCCCGAAAGCTGGGGCTGGATATTGGCGCTCTTGCGCCCAGCGACAGGTATGTAGACGGCATGGTCGAAGTCGTGCTCGATGCCACGCAGAATTTTGCCCAAGCCCTCACGCCCGAGCGCCTGTTTGGCTGGCATGCCGCCTTGTTCCCCACCGGCTACAGCGGCCGCGTTCGCATCAGCGTCGCCCAATGGCGCACAGATGCCAGCGACCCAATGGAGGTCGTCTCTGGCCCGATTCGAGGCGATGGCAAACAAAAGGTGCATTTCATCGCCCCGCCTGCAGAGAGCCTGCCCGTGCAAACGCAAGATTTCATCGAATGGTTTGAAGCTCCGCCCGCAGGCGATGCCATCATCAAAGCAGGCCTCGCGCATCTCTGGCTCGTTACGCTTCACCCCTTTGACGATGGCAATGGCCGCATCAGCCGCGCCGTGGGCGATATGGCGCACGGCGCGCAGAGCAAAGCAGCCAACGCTTCTACAGCCTCAGCGCGCAAATCCAGCGCGAGCGAAAAGCGTATTACGCGCAACTCGAAGCCACCCAAAAAGGCCCGCTCAACGTCACCCCTTGGCTCCATTGGTTCCTCGGCTGCCTGCTGCGCGCCGTGCAAGGCGCAGACACCGCGCTCGCGAGCGTTTTAAGCAAAGCCCAATTCTGGCAACGCTGGGCAGGCGCGCCGATGAGCGCTAGGCAAAGCTTGGTGCTGAACAGCGTGTTGGATGGCGGAGACGGGAAACTCAGCAACGCCGTTACTAACGCCAAATGGGCCGCAATAGGCAAATGTTCGGCGGATACAGCGCTGCGAGACATCAACGATCTGCTGGCGCACGGTGTGTTGCGCAGGCTGGGAGGTGGGGGGAGGAGTACGGAGTATGAGTTGTGTGTCAAATAGACCTCGTAAGCCGTCCGATCTCATTAGCAAGGGCGCAAAAAATTACTCAATGCCAGTCATGGCGCTCTGCCACACTATGCATAGCAGCGTACGGTCAAGAATCAATGTTTACTGGATTCATAAAAATCGAAGCTCTTACAGCAGACGATTTGCAGTTTCGAAATCAGAAGGCTTCAAAAATTTAAAGTCTTTTATTCAAAATGCGAATCATGCGAGCAAAACTAGGCAGTGCGTTGAGTGCTTCAGGATTCAAAGTCCCCAAAACCTCGAAAGAACCTCTACCTTTTGCGTATTTATTTGAGCAATTGCGTGTTGCATGTTCTAGCTTCGCCAGAACGTCGTGTCGTTCGATGCTTTCTAACTTTTGCAACGATGGCAGTGCGGTTTCTTGAAGTTGATGACCGTAATGATTTTTTAAGGCTTCACGATCTGCGGCTATCCAAGTTTCCATGCAAGTCGTCATCAATAAAACTTGCTCATCTAAAGAATTATCTGGCTTATCCCAATTATCGCGGAGCTTGAGGTGTACCCAGGGCTTTTCTACGTCAAGCATTTGATCTTCGCTATCAATCAGCAAAGCTACGAAGTCGCCATTCTTGCTTGTGGCATGAGCGGTTTTGAAATCATCGAAAGCACTTCCACGCCCTCCGCACGCACTAAGGCGAGGCATTTTTCCAGAAAACCCTGCTTTTTCAATCAACTTTCTGAAACCTTCTCGGCATCTAATTTGATCAGATTTGGAGTTCGCTCCAGTCCTGCTTCCTTCTATATAAATATGTGCGCTCACCAGCGAGTTCCTCCAATTTGTCCTTTAGTCCAAAGTTGACCTAGTCGGTATTTGTTTAGCCATTCTTTGAGTTCGCTCGGTATTAGTCGCGTCATGGTAGTTTCCCCCTTTGTCTTTGAGCAGACAACTACCGCGCTGGGCGAGTCGGTCATCTCATCTACAAGAATGTCGGAATGAGTAGTGACAATCAGTTGTGTTCGCGTTGCAGCGGTTCGCAGCAAGTCAGCTAATTTTGGCAAGATGTCTGGGTGCAAACCAAGTTCTGGCTCCTCAATACAAATAAGTGGGGGCGGTTCTGGATCGCAAAGTACTGCCAATAGACAAAGGTAGCGAAGTGTGCCATCTGATAAGCGTGTAGCAGGAATTACAAAATCGCCTTCGGTAAAAAATACCTGTACCGTGCCGCCCTCTATGAGTACATCGAAATCATTGATTCCCTCATACAGATCCTTTAGTCCTGCGAGAATTTCACGCTTTGCAACCGGGAATCTAGTTTTAAGGCGATTGAGAAACAACCCAAGATTGGAAAAATCTTCTTCCAACATGTCATTTCGCATGTCTGCCTTTTGTGGCTCTCGGAATACCGCATTACGTCCAAATGCCCATTCGCGATATATACGAATTTTTTCATAATTTTTAGCCAACCAAGCCAATTCCGGAAATGTGTCTGGATCACGGCGCTGCGCAAGGATAGATCGGTCTGCCTCAATCGTGTCTCTTGCTAATGTCCGTTGCTGAGGCTGTTGACTTTTTACTGTATTGACGATTGGATTGCCATTACGGTAACGATAATAAAAATACACATCTTGTTCTTGTGAATTACGTACTTGACTTTCTTCAATTCTTTCGTCGTCTAATACGAATGCTTGTGAGACTGGATGAAATGCAATTGCGTGGCGTATAGGTTTATGACCATTCAAGTAGGTCACTATCCAATCGATTGAAGCGGCGCTTTTGGAATTACCTTTCCATATCCACTCATTGACCCCCCCCCCTTTTCGCGTCACATCACGCAACTCTTTTGGCGCAGCGCGCATTAGGCTGATTGCCTCAATGAGATTAGACTTTCCGCTTCCATTTGGACCAATGAACAGGTTGAGGCTCTGTAGCTCTATGCCAGAATTGTTTGGCCCGAAAGACAAAAAATTTTTCGGAGCCAAGTGGCGAATAAAAACTGGATGCGAAGATGTTGACACGATTTAATTTTTCCAAATATTGATCATAGCTGGCTGATCCAAAGCTGCTTCGAATACATCTTAGCAAAACTGCTTCCGCCACCCACCCCCATCACCAACCTCTGCGTAGCCCGAGTCGCAGCCACGTAAAACACTCTTGCTGCTTCCTTTTCATCTTCTCCCGGCGCAGGCATGTGGCCTACGCCAGGCAGCGCGACGATGGGGAATTCGAGGCCTTTGCTGGCGCGCATGGTCATGACTTTGATTTTGTTGCTGCTGGGGTCAAAGTCGCCGCTGGTGATGCGGTTTTCTACGGGGAGTTTGCGGCTTGCGAGGGCTTGTGCGCAGAGGTCGCGGGTTTTGCCGTCTGCGCAGAGCACAGCCATGTCGCCCCATGCGAACCCTTCTTTGTGGGCTTGGCTCAAGTGGTCTGCAAGCGCAAAGGCTTCTTCGCGCAGGCTGGGCAGGTTGATGATGAGGGGCTCGGGGCCTTCGCGGCCGCAGCTGATGGGTTTGACCAAGGGAATGCCGTCATCGTCTTTGTCTTCAGCGGTGAGCAGGTCTGCGGCTACGAGGCTGGCGGTTTGCAGGATTTGGCGGGTGTTGCGGTAGTTGATTTTGAGGATGGTGGTGCGGCCTTGGGCTTGGATGCCGACGCTTTTGAAGCTGAATTGCTTGCTTCGCGCCCGCTCGTAAATGCTTTGCGCATCGTCATACAGCACGAGCAGGCTGTTGGTGGCGGGATCGATCATTTGCGTGATGAGCCTCAGCCATTCGGGGGCGAAATCGTGGCCTTCGTCGATCATGACGGCTTGGTATTGGCCGCTGGGGATGTGTTTGCGCTCCACGCCTTGAATGACGCGTTGCACCATCTCTGCCATCTTGGGCTCTGTGGGCATATTCTGCGCAGGCAAGCTTTGGCCGTATGTGACGAGCTGCTCACGGCACCATTTATGAAAATGCCGCACATGCACCTTCGCGCTCAAGCCCTTGGCCGCGATCACGCTGGCGAGCTTTGCGCCTAGTGGCTCGTTAAAACACAAAATCAAAATAGGCTTGCTCGTGGGTGTGCTGGCTTTGGCCAAATATTCAGCGCGGTAGCCGAGGATCATGGTTTTGCCAGAGCCTGCCACGCCGTGGATCACGCGGTGGCCATCGCCTAGGCTGCGGGCGAGTTGCTCTTGCTGGATGTCCATCACGCGCATGATGTCTGGCAGCTCGGCTTCTGTGTTGTTGTCGTCAAACAACGCGCCTTGAGTTTGCACGCGCACCTGCGGAAACATGATCCAGCGGATGCGTTCGAGTTGGGGCAGGGTGATGGTGCCGCGCATGCCGTAAGGGAACATATTCCATAACCGGCCTTGCAGATCTTCTGCGCCTACGCTCTCCAGCATTTCGTCTTGGCAAATCACGCGCTGGGGCTCTAGTGCATGTTGCAGCTCAGCGGCTTCAAACTGCTTGCGAGTGATATTAGGCAACACCACGCCATAGCTCCAAGGGAAGGCGAGCTTACCTTGGTGTTTGCCATCTGGCTGGATGAGCTGTGGGTCTTTTTGTAAGGCGTTGATCACCTCATGCGCGTAGTGGCGAGCTTGCAGCAGCGGGCTCGGCACATGCTTGGGAGCGCCGTTATCCAAGATGACCCAAGTTTCTTTGTCGGCCTGCTGGATGGTGGAAAGCTTCCAATCTTTCACCTCCAGAATCAGCAGCCCGCGATAGGGATGAAGCACCACGAAATCTGGATGCGAATGCTTGGGGCCAATCGGCACGTCATACCAAAGCAGGTAGTCCGCATCGAGCTTGTCTTCCAGCCTCTGCGCCAAGCGCTGCTCGCCGCCGGTCATGCGTGAGACGCAACTGCTGAGAGCGGGAATAAGGATGGCCATGGCTAATACGTTAGCCTAAGTTTCCGCATGTGTCTAAAAATGATTGTCAGAATTGACAGTGGACGAAATTTTTAGTGGTTTTTCCAAGCGTTTTAGCCCTCTCGCCGTTATAAAAACTGCGCGGAATGCTATGAAATACGTAGCAAATTGAGCTGAGCCCTCAAATTCGTCAGATTCGCCTTTGCGATGCGCGTAAGTTGTTGAGTTTGAACAATTGACCGTATAAATCTCAAATTGGTATATGGTTTATAAATATGATAAATTAATGTATGATTTCATACATTAACTGATATTAATTATGGCATCAAAAAAACGCACCCTTTCCCCGCAGCAAGAGCAGCTTTTGCGTGCCATGCTGCAAACGGCGACGCTGGCGGCGCTGATGGATTCTCGGCGTTGGGAGCCGGGGGATTTGGCGTTTCAGGGGGGCACTTCGCTGCATTTGGCGCATGGCTCGGCGCGGTTTAGCGAGGATTTGGACTTTATGGTGCGGGGTGGGTTGTCTTTGGCGGGGCTGTCTAAGCAGGTGCATCAGAAGCTTCGGCTGCCGCCAGATGTGCCGTCTGATTTGCGGGTGGCGGTCTCTTCTGGCAAAGATGCGCGTAATCCGCATTCTTTTGACGTGACTTTGAGTGGCCCGCAGGTACTGGGCAGCGCGCGGGTGAAGGTGGAGCTTTGGCAGGCGCAGCCTGAGGCTTTGAAATCATTGCAGCTGAAGATTTCTACCGTGGCCTCGCCTGCGGGGCAAGCTTTTGTGCCGACGCTCACTTTGCCGGAGATTTTTGCA
>JANOJL010000043.1:0-18490 GCA_031418715.1 Variovorax sp.
ATACATCATGCTTTTCACGAGCCTGAAATCATCACTGCCGCCACCTTCCACCATATAACAAGCGAGCGTCCAAGGGCTGCCCGAAAAACCAATCAAAGGCACGCGCTGTTTGCCGTTCTGCACCAAGGCCTTGCGAATCGACGACACCGCATCAAACACATATTGCAGCTTGGCCATATCCGGCACTTCCAACTTAGCCACAGCCGCTTCATCGCGCACAGGCTTGGCAAACTTCGGCCCTTCGCCTGTTTCAAACGACAACTCCAGCCCCATCGCATCAGGCACAGTCAGAATGTCAGAAAACAAAATCGCCGCATCCAAATCGTAGCGATCCAGCGGCTGCAAAGTCACCTCGGTGGCGTAATCACGATTCGTAGCCAGCCCCATGAAGCTGCCCGCCTTAGCCCGCGTAGCCTTGTATTCCGGTAAATACCGCCCTGCTTGGCGCATCAACCATATGGGTGTGTAAGGCGTTGCTTGACCTAAACAGGCTTGGAGGAAGGTGGGGTTGTGGAGGGAAGAAGTGTCAATCAGCATGCCCTGATTATCGGCGGCTTGTTGCGCTCAGCAGGCCTGCAAGTCAAATCGGTAACCGAAAAACCACCTCATCTTTCACTGCCTTCAGAGAAAAACTGCTGCGCAAGGATTTCACAGCGGGCAAAGTGCGCAGTTTGCCGAGTAACAAATCAGAGAAATGCGCGAGATCTTTCGCCACCACCATCAAGACAAAATCCTCCGCGCCCGACATGCCGTGACACCAGACGATTTCAGGCAACAAACTCACAGCCTCTTCGAACGCGCGAGCAGATTTTTCATCATGGCTGTCCACGCCGACCGTGACCATCGCCAACACCGAAAAGCCCAATTGTTCGCGGCTCACAATCGCCTGATATCCGGTGATCACGCCCAGCTCCTCCAAACGCTTGAGCCGACGCCAAGTGGGCGATTGCGAGAGCGCTAGCTTCCCACCAAGCTCACTGGTACTCAGGCGTGCATCGGTTTGCAAAGCACGCAAAAGGCGTAAATCGATGTCGTCGAGCTGGGGTTCTTTAGGCATAAAGATCCTTTATTTTTTTAAATCTTGCATGAATTATGCTTAAAAATTAAATTCCATGGCTAAACAGGCAAATCTATGCCTTGCTGATTGCTTAAACTCTTCTCAGCTGCTGCGCAACGGATGACAACATCCATCGGGCAGACCCACCTTTTGAACTGAGGAGCATCCGATGTCTCGTGTACAGCCTGTTTTCCCCCAATTGGTCGATCCCCAAGGCGTGAATTGTTCCAACGTACCGCGTGATATTGGCCAAACCACCAACGAAACGCGCGCCTACACCGCGACGAGCAACGATGGGCAGCCGCAGGTGCAGTTTGGTGGCACGAGCAATCCCTATGTGGACTATCAATTCATTGATCTGCTGCACACCTTACAAGCGCCGCGCAGCCAAGCCTATGACGAGACTTGCTTTTATTTGATGGGTCAAGTCAAAGAGCTGCTCTTTAACGCGCTGCATTTTGAGCTGTACAACGCGCGGCATCAAATCGACCAAGATGAAATCGTGGAAGCTATCCGCATGATCAGCCGCGCCCGTGCTATCACCACCTATATCGGCAAATCTTGGGATGTGCTCTCCACTATCACCGTAGATGGTTTCAATGAATTTCGCAATTCTTTGGGTCAAGCTTCGGGGCAGTTGTCTTTCATGTATCGGCATGTGGAGTTTATTTTGGGCAACAAAAGTGTGCGCTTGGCCAGAGCGCACAGCAATATTCCGCATGTTTGGCCCAAGATGAAGGAAGCGCTGGAAGCGCCTTCGCTGTATGACCGCATCATCGCGCTGCTCGCACGCAAGGGCTATGCGGTTGATGCGGCCGCTTTGCAGCGCGATTGGTCGCAGCCCTATGCAGCGAATGAGTCTGTGGAGCAGGCTTGGCTTGCGATTTACCGCGAAGCGAAAACCGACAATGCCCTCTACGAACTCGGTGAAGCGCTGATTACGCTGGATGATCACATTTCTCAATACCGCTGGCGGCATTTCACCTCAGTTTCGCGCATCATTGGCCACAAGCCCGGCACTGGCGGCTCTGCCGGCGTGGGCTGGCTGCGCCATGTGACGGAGCATCGCTTTTTTCCCGAGTTGTGGTCGCTACGTACTTCACTCTGATTTTTTTGGATTCTTTGAATGAACACTTTTGACTCTGCACTCTCCCGTGCCCAAGCGCTTGATGCTGCTGATCCCTTGGCACACAAACGCGATGCGTTCTTTTTACCAGCGGGCGTGATTTATTTGGATGGCAACTCACTTGGCGCATTACCCAAGGGCGTGGCGCCGCGCATGCAACACGCAATTGAGCAAGAGTGGGGCGTCGGCTTGATCCGGTCTTGGAACGATGCCCATTGGTATCCCGCGCCGCAACGCGTGGGCGCACAACTCGCTCAGCTGATTGGCGCCAAAGCCAATGAGGTCATCACCTGCGATTCCACCACTGTGAATTTATTCAAGGTGCTCTGCGCTGCGGCACTGGCTCTGCCTGAGCGCAAAACCTTCATCTGCGAAGAAGGCAATTTTCCGACCGATGCCTACATCACCGAGAGCACTGCCGCGTTGTATGGTAAGAATATTCTGCTGGCGAATCAAGACAACATCGAGCAAAAGATTGCGCAAGCTGGCAGCGATCTTTGCGCTGTGGCGCTCACACATGTGCATTACAAAACCGGCCGCATGCTCGATATGGCCCATGTCACGCAACTCGTACATCAACAAGGTGGCCGCATGATTTGGGATTTGGCGCACAGCGCGGGCGTGATCCCGGTGCAGTTGGATGCTTGCCAGGCCGATTACGCTGTGGGCTGCGGCTACAAGTATTTGAATGGCGGGCCAGGTGCGCCTGCGTTTGTGTATGTGCGCGAGGATTTGATTGCGCAATTTGATCAGCCGCTAAAAGGCTGGCATGGCCACGCCGCGCCTTTTGCGTTTGAGCAAGCCTATCGTGCGCATGCCCAGATGGATCGCTTGTTGGTCGGCACAGCCTCTCAGCTTTCGCTGATTGCGTTGGAAGAATCGCTCAAGGTATTTTCAGATGTCACCATGCAATCGATGCGCAGCAAAAGCGAATCGCTCACGCAGCTATTCATCGATTTATACGATACACATATCGCGCCACTGGGATTTGGTTTGGCCACGCCGCGCGAAGCTACTCAGCGCGGCAGTCAGGTCTCCTTCACGCATGAGGCGGGTTACGCGATCATGCAAGCGATGATTGAACGCGGTGTGATCGGTGATTTCCGCGCACCGAATATTCTGCGCTTTGGCTTTGCGCCGCTGTATGTGACACATGTGGATTGCGTGAATGCCATTGGCGTGTTGCATGATGTGATGCAGACGAGCGCATGGAAGCAAGCGAAGTACCAAGCCAAGAAAGCTGTCACTTGATTTTTAAAGACTTTTAGCCCTCTACCCGTTATAAAACGTGCGCAAAGTGCTATTATATTCATAGCATTAAGCGACGTGTCATGCGTCACACACCGCATGCCATGCCCTCCAATCCCGCCCCGGATGCACTTGACCGCAATGCGGGCAGGTGCGCTCTGATTCGGTGGTGTCGTAGAAAGAGGCGAAGGCTTTCGGCAAGTCTTCCACGATACTCAAAAGCTGCAATTCACGCCTAGCCACCAAGCCGCCGCAGTGTGCGCAATACCACTCAAACGCATCCATCACTCCCGCAGGCCGCGCGCGCTCAATGACAGTGCACAGGCTGCCTTCTTCTGGCCTTTGCGGCGAATGGCGTACATTCGGCGGCAGCAAAAACACATCGCCTTCTTTCAAGACAATGCGCTCAAATTGACCGCGATCGGCAATCAAGAGCGAGGCATTGCCTTTGAATTGATGAAAGTACTCTTCATAAGGATCCACATGGAAATCAGTGCGCTGATTTGGCCCGCCGACAACCGTGCAAATCAAATCTGAGTTCTTCCAAATTTGTTGGTTGCCTACGGGCGGCTTGAAACGATCTGCGTTGGTCTGCAACCAGCCATGAAAATTCAGAGGTGCGCTGTAGAGTTGCGGGCTGGGAAGGTTTGAGGAGGATGTCATGGTGCTCCAAAAAGTCGTTGAAAGAAACTCTTCAAAGCATGCCATAGCCAGCGCTGCAATTCAAGCTTTGAAGTTTGTCCATCTTTTTCTTGCGCAAGTTGCAGCGCGAATTTTGTGAAAAAATCCTCGCTCAATTTATTGGCAGAGGCATAGATCAGGCGTGAGCCAAATTGGGCTAGTTTGCCTGTCACGTGTGTCTGAGCCTGCCATTGCAAAAGCGTTTTTTCATCGGACAAACTCGTCAACCGTACACGCGCCGCTCCTTCGCCAGAGCCCAAAGCGCCCGCGCTGCCAGAAAATTGCATGCGGCAAGATTGCGGCGGCTGCAAGTCGCTCAAAGCCAGCTGCGCTTTGAAGCGAGCAGAAACAGGCCCCAAGCCCACCTTCACTGTCGCTACGTATTGGTTCGGCATGCTTTGCTCAAACGATACACAACCCAAGATACATTGCGACAAGATCACTGGATCGAGCAGCTTGCGCCACACCTCATCAAGCGAGCCCGGCAGCACCTGCTCACCCTGCATCTGTAAACCGCCTTGCTCTTCATTCAGAGTCGGTAAGGACCCATACACTACTGATTTGATAGCATACTTCGCATGTTTTATAACGGGTAGAGCTGGATTTTCTTTAGAAATTTGTGCCACACAACGCCGTGTCAACACACTCACCAAATGTGCGCGATACAACGCGCTGGCATGCAAATCTGCTAGAGCATCGTTCTCAGGGAATCTCAAATCATCGAGCGAAGCAACAGCCCATCTCGAAGACAGCGCTTGGCTCGCCTCCTTCCAAACCACCACCCCCGAGCCCAACCCCGTGATCGCCAAACTCACCTGCTTTGATAACACATGCTGCGCCAAAGCCACGCCGACCAAGGCAAAGCGCGAAGCGGGTTGCTCAAATTTGATATATTCGAAATGCTCTAGCGGCGAAAATTCAACCGCAGTGATGAGCTCGCCTGGCTGCAAAGCTGTGGTGTACAAGCCTCGAAAGAAATCTGCAGCTGGAATACTTCGCTGTTGCGCGCCCAGCTGCGTGTGAATCATCGCACCGCAAGCCAGCACAGCCGCTGGCCAGCAAGCGGCTGGATCGTTATTCGCCAGAGAACCACCAATGGTGCCCATGTTGCGCACTTGTTGATCAGCGATGCCGTGTGCCAAGGCACACAAGCTAGGTGCGAAGGTTTTTACTAGCGCAGAGCTTGCTATAGCTGCATGGCTTGCCATCGCGCCGACCTGCAAGCGATCACCTTGCATGCGAATCTCGCGCAGCGATTCAATCGCCTGCAAATCCACCAAACAACGGCTCTCGTTCATCCCCAGTTTCATCGCGGCCAGCAGCGATTGCCCGCCCGCCATCGCAATAGCGCCATCACACTTCAAAAATAGCAAGGCGGCCGCCAAATCGCTCGGCCGCTCGTAACGCAAGCCTGCTGGTAACACGCTCACGGCATCGCCCTTGTCGCTTCATTCATTCGCCTCAGACCCTCGCAAATCGCCGCCACGATACCTTCATAGCCCGTACAACGACACAAATTGCCAGTCAATGCATACCGCACAGCCTGCGGCTCAGCAGGCACGCCTTCTGCATGCATCGCCAGAGCCCGCATGATGAAGCCGGGCGTGCAATAGCCGCATTGCAGCGCATGGTGTGTGCTGAAAGCTTGCTGCATCACATGCAAAGCTTCGCCATCCGCCACAGATTCAATCGTGCGAATCTCTCTCCCTAGCACTTGCTGCGTCAAGACATTGCAAGATTTCATCGCCTGCCCATCACACAACACGGTGCATGCACCGCATTGCGCTGTGTCGCAGCCTTGATGCGTTCCAGTGAGCTTCAAATCATCGCGCAGCGTGTCAATGAGCAAACGGGTTTGCGCGCTAGGCAAGGACCGCAACTTGCCATTGACATTCAAATGCCCATGCAATGTGATGGCAGAATTCATGAAGACTTGGATTTTTTTGAGAAAGATCAAACCGTTTTCAGGCCACAAGCTGCAAAGGCTTCGCGCGTTTTGGCAACTTCATCGCTCGTCATACCCAGCAGCGGGCGGCGCACCGACCCGCCCGCCTGTCCAATCATTTCTTGCCAAATTTTCCCATGCGCCTGCGCTTTACCTTTCGGTTTACTGGCCTTGATCGCATCACGAATCGGATTCATGCTGTCTCGCACCTTGCGCGCTTCGGCATGCTTGCCTGCAAAAGCAAGCTGGGTGTATTCATTCATACGCTGATCCACAGCAGTTTGCAGCAAGAAAGGCGGAATCGAGCACAAATACAAATTCCATCCGAGATCAATCATGTTGTCGAGCCAATGCTCTTCGTCAGGATTGCTCACTTGAATTTTGTGACCAGCCATCTCTGTGAGGCGTTTGTATTTATCGCGATCTGTGCTGTATTTGATCGCCACGATATTCGGTAAATCTGCTATGCGATTACACAACTCTGGGCTCATGGTGTAGCCGCAATCAGGGTGATTCCACATGGCAATACCGATATCGAGCTTGTCGCACAGGTGGCGGTAATACTCATAAATCGTCTCTTCAGTGTCAGAACCAAAATGCAGCACTGGGCTGTGAATGATCACGTAATCAGCGCCGATGTCTTGCGAGTAGCGCGCCAGATCAATCACGGTGTCTAAATTGGTATCCGAACAAGAGGTGATGATGCCCGCCCGCCCGATACCACCGCGTTGCCCAGCACTTTGCGCGGCATCCACTGCCAACTGAAACTGCTGTTTTCTCTCAGCCAAAGACATAGAAAAGAACTCGCCCATCTTGCCGTTGATGAAGAGACCGCCTAGCTTGAGCGTTTCAATCCAATGCTTGAGGTTGTTTTGAAAACCAACCTCATTGACGCTCAAGTCCTCGTTAAACGGCGTGAGGTTAGCCGCCCAAATGCCGCGAAAGTGCTGCTTGGCATATTCTTTGGCTTCGAGTTTTTTGTAGTCCATGTTGAGTTCCTTGTCGTAGGTTCGAGAGTAAAAATATCAAGCCAGTTGTGGCATGGCTCGCCAAAGCTTTTCTGCGGTGAGTGGGAAATCAAGATCGATCTCTGGAGGCAATTGCAAAGCATCTCGCGCTGCATTCATCAGCGCCGCAGGCACACCAATGCAGCCTGCCTCACCCACGCCTTTGGCACCCAGCAAATTGTGCGGGCTCGGCGTGGCGAAGCTCTCAATCTCTATCGCATCCGGCATGTCATCTGCGCGGGGAATGGCGTAATCCATCAGCGAGCCACTGAGCAATTGGCCCGCTTTGTCATACATGATCTGCTCCATCATGGCCTGCCCCAAACCTTGCGCCATGCCGCCGATCAGTTGCCCTTGGGCTAATTTTGGCGAGATGATGATACCCGCATCATCCGCCCAAACCATGCGCTCAATCGTGGGCTTACCCGTGTCAGCATCCACCTTCATGCGGACGATCACGCAGCCGTAGCTCCAGCTCTCTTTCGCGGTGAACTTCGCTTCTGCAACCAAAGGAAAGCTCATTTCGCGCGGGAGAAGGGCTTGCCTCATCTCGATCAGTTTTCTGCAAGCCAACACAATTGCGCTGCCGCCAATTGCTGTGCTGCGGCTAGCCAAGCTGCCTGTTCCCACAGGGCAGAAATCGGTATCGCCACACATCACCTGAATATCATCAAGGCTGCAATCCAAATATGCAGAGAGCTCACGCCAAGCAATCTCTGCAAAAGTAGTTTCATGCCCTTGACCTTGCGCAGGCGAGCCGCTCGCCACCGTGATCTGGCCATCGGCTTGCAAACTCACACGCGCAGCTTCCCAACCCTGCCCGCAGGGCTCCACATACAGCGCCACGCCTATGCCCACATGCTCGGCCTGCTGCCTGCGCATGGCTTGCTGAACCCGCTCTTGCGCGTAGCCAAATTTTTCGCAGGCCAACTCAAGCGCTTGAGCGTAATGGCCTGAATCAAAAAGTTCACCAGTGGGCGTTGTGTAAGGCCGCGCTATCGGTGCAACGAGATTGATGCGGCGCAGAGCCACAGGATCCATTTGCAAAGCATGCGCGGCTTTGTCGATCAAGGTTTCCATCAGCAAAGCAGCTTCGGGGCGGCCTGCGCCACGGTAAATATTCAAAGGCGCTGCATGCGAGCGCTTGGCTTGACCTTGAATATTGATCTGCGGCACGCGATAAGGCCCGGGCAAAATACGCGCCGCATTGCGAAGCGGTATCACGCCCGAAAAAGGCAGCCATGCGCCCAATGCAAACTCAATGTCAGCTTGAAGCGACAAACACGTACCTTGCGCATTCACCCGCAAACTCCCCGCCAACACACTGCCGCGCCCATGCATAGCGGAAGCAAATTCTTCCGAGCGACTGGCTTGCCAACTCAAACTCGCCTTCAAGTATTGCGCCGCTAACGCGACCAGTAAATCTTCTGGCGAAACCGATGCCTTCGCACCAAACGCGCCGCCCACATCTGGCGTGATCACATGCACTTGGCTCTCGTGCAAGCTTAAGCAAGCCGCCACATCGCTGCGAGCACGCGAAGGCGTTTGCGTAGGCAACCATAGCTTCAATCGGGCTGGCGACTCATGCCATTGCGCCACCACAGCTCGCGGCTCCATGCTCATGGCAATCACACGCGGGCTTTTGATACAAGCCGCCACTTCGATGCCCCCGGCAGACGAAGTATGGGTCTCCTGAGATCCAAAATTCACGCGCACGCTAGATGGCACTTGCGCAGAAAAATCCAACACCACAGGCTGCGCATCGATCTCGATCCGTACCTGATCAACAGCAAGGCGAGCCGCATCCCGCGATGACGCCACCACCAGCGCCAAGGGTTGCCCCACATAGCTGATCTCTGGCCCGCCCAAAAGCGCAAAGCTCTGCAGCTCAGCCAAAGGCAGCAGCTCATTGATCGCTGGCATCGCATGCTCACCCAATTGCTCACTGGTCAGCAGCGTGATTAATTCAGCCCCCTCGTATCGCAGCGAGCGCAACTGGCCATGTGCCAAAGGGCTGCGAACAAAAGCCACATGCAACATCCCAGGAAGCGAAACATCATGAACAAAACAACCCGCTCCTGTAAGCAGGCGCGAGTCTTCTCTGCGCAAAGGTTCAAAGGGATGGGATACCAACATACCGCTATTACACGCTGGGCTGCAACTCTTGGCAAACGCGAAATGCTTAAGCCTTCATCAAAATTGCTGCAAAATCAAAGCATGATCTCTCCCACTCGATCGCTCCCTGTTTCTCAGCTCTTGCAGCGCCTCACCATGCGGCAATTGCGCGCTTTTATGGCAGTCGCCGAGGTCGGCAGCATGACGCAAGCAGCGGCCTTGATGCATCTCACGCCGTCTGCCATGTCGATGTTGATCAAATCGCTGGAAGAGGAGTTGGGCCTCCAACTCTTCGAGCGCACCACCCGCAAACTCCTCCTCACAGAATCCGCCACGCGCTTATTGACTGTCGTGCAGGCTGTGTTTGCGAGTCTAGAAGTGGCGGTTGAGCAGTTGCACAGTCAATCGGATCTCCGTGCACAGCAATTCATCATCGCCACCTCACCCTTGATGGCGGCCAGCCTGCTGCCTAGCCTGATTGCGAGTTTTTGCAAGTCCCATCCGCATGTGCAAATCCGCCTGATAGACACGGCAGCGGATGCCATTGCTGGTCTGGTGCGCAGCGGCAAAGCTGATGTGGGCATTTGCACGCTCGATCATGATTTTTCAGATTTAAAAATCAGCGCCTTGATGGAAGACTGCCTGATGCTCGCCTGCCATCCTTCTCACCCTTTGGCAACACTCAAACCTATTCACTCAGCGATTCGCTGGGAACAATTGCTTGGAGAGCGTTTGATTCTGCTGACCAAAGGCAGCGGCTTGCGCCACTTGGTGGATCAAACACTCAACAAATTGCCCATCAAAGCGCGCAAGCAAATGGCCTCGTTAGGCAAAAATGTGGATAGCAGCTACGAAGTAGCGCATGTAGCCACTGCTGTGGGGCTGGTGCGCTCGGGGCAAGGCATGTCGGTGTTACCTGCATACGCTTTGAGCCGAGCCTTGGCAGAGCAGAAAAATTCTCTGGTGATGCGCTCGCTGATCAAGCCGGTGGTCAAACGCAAGATCGTGGCACTGTCCCTCAAGCAGCGTCCACTACCAAAGAATGCGCAACTCTTTCTCGCGCATTTCAAGAGGAGTGTGGCAGCGGGCGTTTGAATTTCAAGTTTTGAATTCTGGGATATCAGGTTGCGAGCTCCACATGCAATCAGCAGTGTAGGCCCGTTCTACTGGCTCATCACCCTCACCTCATTCACTGCAACACGCCTCGCCGCTGCGCAACCACTTGCGCTGCACTCACTGCGCCTGCTTGGTTGCCCCAGCTGGTGCGAATGTAGGTGGCGACGTGAGCAATGTCTTCGTCGGTCAACACGTGGACGAAAGGGGGCATGCCGTAGGGGCGGGGGTTGCCTGCCGTGCTCGGAGCATAGCCGCCAGCCAAGATGATGCGTACGAGGTTCGCACTGCTAGAGAGATTCACGGCGCGGTTAGCAGCAAGAGAAGGGATCTGCACAATGCCTTGCGGGGCGCTGGCATCCCTCTCGAGCAGGCCTTCGCCAATACCTTTGCCATTGTCGCCGTGGCAGGTGGCGCAATGTTGGGTGTAGAGGGCAGCGCCCTGTTGGAGCGACTGTGGAGTCACTTTGGCCACATCGCGCTGCGGTGCGAGCTGCAGTGGCAGACTTTGCAAGTAAGCGGCCGTGGCTTGCAGGTCTTCTTCTCGCCAATACTGCGCGCTTTTGCTGACGACTTCGGCCATGGGGCCGAGTACTGAGGCGTTGTGAGTGACACCGTTTTTCAGCAGCGCGACCACTTGCTCGCGCGACCAATGCTGCACACCGGCTTCCTCGCGTGCATGCAGGGATGGCGCATACCAGTCTTGCATGGGCATGAGCGCGCCAGAGAGCAGGCCGTCGGTGCTGGCTGCGCCGAGTGCGTTACGTGCAGCATGGCAGGCGCTGCAATGCGCAAGGCCTTGCACGATGTAGCGCCCTCTTTCCACCT
The DNA here is from genome assembly GCA_031418715.1 of Variovorax sp. Classification (GTDB taxonomy): domain Bacteria; phylum Pseudomonadota; class Gammaproteobacteria; order Burkholderiales; family Burkholderiaceae_C; genus JANMDU01. Next base: position 11,121 of record JANOJL010000043.1, read on the forward strand.
CGTTTTTAAAGCTATTTTGGCCACTACCCGTTATATTGTCTGCGCGACGTGCTATCGAATTAATAGTGTTTGCAGAGCCTTGCTCAAAGAACAAGACGCGCCACACGGCCAATGCCAGCTGCGTATTGAAGGGAAACTGAAGCTCATGTACTTTGCTCGGCTGCGCCACAGGCCGCACGCCTTGCATGAAGTACGCATAGAGCGCATCACTGTCTGTGCGGCTGATGTGGGTCGTGTTCGGATACGGGAAGGCAGGCGTGAGCAGCTTGCCTTTCGCGTTCACGCCATGGTGCATGGCGCGGTAAAAAGCATCCGCACTCCAGTTGCCGATGCCATGCTGCACATCAGGGGTGATGTTGCTGGCAAACACCGCGCCAAACGGTGTGTGAATCGCCTTGCCGCCTGCGTAGGCTGCGCCGCCGCGATCGGTATGACAGGCGGCGCAATTGCCTAATTTTGCGAGGTATGCGCCTTGCTCGATCAGAGCGGGATTTTTGAGGTCTTTTGGGCTATTAGCCGTTATAGATATTGCGCGATATGCTATTAATTCAATAGCAATTTGAACCAAAAATATGACGCAAAAAACCAGCGCTGCTGCGAGCGCCACCATCATGCAGCGCTTGGGCAAGCTGCTGCTATGCCAAGCGTTGATCATTTCACACCTGCGCAGGGCATGGGCAAAGGCGCTGGCAAAGCCGCGACTGATGGCAAAGCTCGCGCACCCAGCGGCACAGGCTGTGCCGCGAGCCATGTGACCACGGCGTTCACATCTTCTGGCGACAGCTTCTTGGCAATTTGCGCCATGCAATCGGGTGCATGGGCGCGGCGCATGCCAGTTTGCCACGCGCCAATTTGCCCGGCCATGTAATCGCGCGGCAGGCCGAGCAGGCCAGCAATGGCGGGCTCGGTGCCGAGGAGTTGTGCACCGTGGCAACTCGCGCAGGCCGCAATGCCTTTGGCCGCGTCACCTTGCGTGGCCAACTGCTGGCCACGCTGCATCACGGCCAAGCGCGTGCCCGGCGGCGGCGCTTGTGGCTCGGGATACGGCAGCTGCAATTGCGAAAAGTATTGCGCCATTTCCATCAGCGCAGCGTCGTTTTGATGCTCCACCAAGCCGACCATCAGGCCGTAATGTCTGCGGCCATCGCGGAAGTTCACGAGCTGGTTGAAGAGATAGCCAACGGGTTTGCCTGCGATGCGCGGGAAATACACCTCGTTGGCCGTGCGCCCCACGGTGGCCGTCACGCCCGCGCCGTGGCAGGTGGTGCAAGCCTGCATGCGCTTGGCCTGAGAGGCAAGTGGCATTGTTACAGCGCTTGGGCTCTGGGCATGCGCCGCGGTCACGCAAAAAAATGCCATGAGAGAGAGCCATGCGGATGCTGCAGTTTTCACAAAATGAAGCGGCCTGCGACCAAATAGAGATTTAATAACTGCGCCCTGCTTTGTAAGCTGCGCTCGAGCGAGGCGCAAGCGCTGTGGCCGCTGCCAACCGCGCCATGGCTTGGCCTACGTGCGCATGCGTGATCGCCAAACCAAGCGCATCAGCCGCATCTTTGCCCGGCAAGCCAGGCAATTTCAGCAACCGCATCACCATCTCTTGCACCTGCGCTTTCGCCGCTTTGCCATGCCCGGCCACAGCTTGCTTCATTTGCAGCGCGGTGTATTCCGCCACTGGCATATCCAGCGAGACCAGTGCCGTCACGCATGCACCGCGCGCCTGGCCGAGCAAGAGCGTGGCCTGCGGATTCACGTTAACGAAAACAATTTCCACCGCCGTTTGCTCCGGCTGATAGGTTGTCACCACTTCACGCACACCGTCATACAACACCTTGAGCCGGCCCGGCAAGTTACCGCGATCTAAATGCGTAGTGGTGATCGTGCCACTTGCCACGTAGCTCAGTTTGCCGTTGTCAAAATCCAGCACACCAAAGCCTGTGGTCTGTAAGCCTGGGTCAATGCCTAGAATACGCATTGAGAAATGCCTCACAGATCAAAATACCAACGCACCGAATGAAAGAACACTGGCGCTGCAAAGCATAACGCGTCTACCCGATCCAGCAGCCCCGTCGCACCTGTCACCGATGGCGCGCCGCTCCAATTCGTCACGCCGCGATCACGCTTCAACGCCTTCATCACCAAATGCCCCAAGCTGCCCGCCGTGCAGGCAATCAAGGCCATCCCCAGCGCTTGGCCGGGTTTAAACGGTGTGATGCCCGAAAGCAAGCCACCGACCAAGCCGCCTGCGGCAACGCCTATTAAGAAACTCGTCCAAGTAAAACTCGCGCTAATCAGCGGCGCACGCGGCGCTTTTTTCAGCCAGCGCTGCATCACATGCTGCACCACCATACAAATTTGCACAGTAAAGACCAAGAAAAACACCAAAAACGCATTTTTTGCTTCATTCCAACGCGGAAAATCCAGCAGCAACAGCGCTGGCACATGGCTCATGCCATACACACACACCATGATGCCCCATTGCAGCTTGGCATTGCGCTCCAAAAAGCGCTGCGGGTCATTGGCTAAAGCACTCACCACTGGGATCGCCAAAAACACATACACCGGAATAAACACTGTCACCAACTCAAAATGCTCGGTAATCACGAGCCAGAATTGAATCGGCAACACGATAAAGAAAGCCAAAATCAAGCTGCGATGGTCTCCGCGCCGCGTTGGCGAGAGCGTGATGAACTCACGCAGCGCAAAGAAGGCCACGATGGCGAATAACACCGTGGCCACCGTCTCGCCCATCACCCAGCCCAGCCAAAATACCAGTGTTACCAGCCAAGAGGTTTGCAGTAAGCCAGACAGCCGTTTGATTTCAGCGGCCACCGCCTTGCCGCGCTCGCTTTCTCGTTCACGCAGCGTAAAAGCAAACATCACCACAGAAGCAATGGCCAGCAGGCCAAAGACGATGACAAACAGCAGGCCTACCTGCTGAGAAGCCGTCAAGGAACGAAGCATTTGGTTCATCCTGTCATACCTCGCGCAGAGCAATCACCGCATTGCGAGCCCGCTCAGCAAAGGCAGCATGGTCTTCTGGCTGATCGCCTGTTTGCTCCACCTGCATCGGCGCACCAAAGGTCACGCTGCACAACACGGGCACCGGCACCACCTCACCCTTGGGCAAGAGCCTCTGAATATTGTTGATCCATGCCGGCACCAGCACCACATTTGGGAACTTGAGCGCCAAGTTATACAAACCACTCTTGAAGCGCTGAGGCAGCTCCTCGTGGCCGCGAGTACCTTCTGGAAAGAGAATGATCGAATCACCATGAGTCAGCGCCTCGATCAGCGGGGCGAGCGGGTCAACGAACACGCCGCTTTCATCCGCCTTGCGCTCCCGCTCCACATAGACCGCGTTAAACACCTTACTCGTGAGCCAGTGCTTGAAAGGCGTTTTCGTCCAGTAATCTTTGGCTGCTATCGGCCGCGTGATGCCGCGCAGCTCAGCGGGCAGCGCCGCCCAAATCATCACCAAATCGGCATGACTTTGGTGATTCGCAAAATATATACGCTGCTCGGCTTTCGGTGGGCAGCCGTGCCAGCGCGCCTGCGCTCCGGTGAGCGCGCGCACGAGGCCCAGAAGGAAGTAACTCATCAGTTTAGCTAGCATGGCGCAATAGTAACCGCAGGCTACAGCCAATGCAGACTGCGCTTCTATTAAAATGTGATGACAATTTTAATTCGCATCATGAAAACAATACTCGTCACCGGAGGCGCTGGCTTCATTGGCTCTAATTTCGTGCTCGACTGGCGCGCCGTCACTGGCCAATCCGTCGTCAACCTTGACGCACTTACCTACGCTGGCAACCTGCAAAACCTCAGCAGCCTAGATGGTGATGCGCAGCATGTCTTTGTGCATGCAGATATTGCAGACAGCGACAAAATGAACGATCTGCTGGGAATCCACCAACCCAGCGCCATCGTTCACTTCGCCGCCGAAAGCCATGTGGATCGCTCGATCCACGGCCCCGAGGCCTTCATCCAAACCAATATCGTCGGTACGTTTCGCCTGTTGGAAGCCGTGCGCACTTATTGGAGTGGCCTCGCTGCAGAAACCAAAGCAGCCTTCCGCTTCCTGCACGTCTCCACTGATGAAGTCTATGGCTCCCTCGCATCTGATGCGCCCGCCTTCACCGAAAGCCATACCTACGAGCCAAACAGCCCCTACAGCGCCAGCAAAGCCGCCAGCGACCATCTCGTGCGCGCCTACCACCACACCTACGGCCTGCCCACGCTCACCACCAATTGCTCCAACAACTACGGCCCCTTCCATTTCCCGGAAAAGCTCATCCCTTTGATGATCGTCAACGCCCTCGCCGGTAAGAATCTGCCAGTGTATGGGGATGGCATGCAAATCCGCGATTGGCTCTACGTTAAAGACCATTGCAGCGCCATCCGCCGTGTGCTCGAAGCTGGCAAAGTGGGGGAGGTCTACAACATTGGCGGCTGGAACGAAAAGCCCAACATCGAGATCGTCAAAACCATCTGCGCCTTACTCGACGACCTCCGCCCCCGCCAAGATGGCAAAAGCTATCGCGAACAAATCACCACAGTTGCAGACCGCCCTGGCCATGACCGCCGTTACGCCATCGATGCCAGCAAAATCCACAACGAACTCGACTGGAAACCAGCAGAAACGTTCGAGTCTGGCATCCGAAAAACGGTGCAGTGGTATCTAGATAACCCCGATTGGGTCAGCAATGTACAAAGCGGCGGTTACCGCGATTGGCTGCAAAAGCAATACGCCTAAAATAGATGCATCTTTTAGGAGCAAATCATGCAATGGAGTGAAGTCATCGCCAACCCGTTTCTGCAAAATCTGCCTTTCAAGATCGAGCTGAGCAAATGGGGAAGAGTTGAGATGAGCCCAGCGTCTAATCAACACGGGCGCCTGCAAGGCGAAATATATTCGGAGCTAAAACGCAAGCCAGGCGGTAAAGTTATCATCGAATGTTCTGTTCAAACAACAGAAGGAGTCAAAGTTGCCGATGTCGCTTGGATATCGAATGCCTTGTACAAGCGCTTAGGCGACGAAACACCTTACTCCCAGTGCCCTGAACTTTGCGTTGAACTCATGTCCCCCAGCAACAGCTGGGCAGAAATGCACATGAAAGCATCGCTGTATTTGGCAGCAGGCGCCAAAGAAGTCTGGATTCAACCCCTCAACGGTAAGCGCCTCGTGATCAAACCCGAATAAACATGTCCACCCACCGCAAAGGCATCATCCTCGCCGGCGGCTCTGGCACCCGCCTGCACCCTGCCACGCTCGCTATCAGCAAGCAACTGCTGCCGGTTTACGACAAACCCATGGTGTATTACCCACTGAGCACCCTCATGCTCGCAGGCATTCGCGATATCCTCGTCATCAGCACGCCACAAGACACCCCGCGCTACCAGCAGCTCTTAGGCGACGGTAGCCAATGGGGCATTAGTTTGCAATACGCCATTCAGCCCAGCCCCGATGGCCTCGCTCAAGCCTTCATTTTGGGCGATACATTCATCGGCCATTCCCCCAGCGCCCTCGTGCTCGGCGACAATATTTTTTATGGTCACGATTTCCAGCAATTACTGGGCGCAGCCGACCAGCAAAGCCAAGGCGCAACAGTCTTCGCCTACCACGTCAAAGACCCAGAGCGCTATGGCGTAGTCGCCTTCGATGCCCAAGGCAAAGCCAACAGCATCGAAGAAAAACCCGCATCCCCCAAAAGCAACTACGCCGTCACCGGCCTGTATTTTTACGACAACCAAGTAGTCGATATCGCTAAAGCTGTCAAACCCAGCGCACGCGGCGAGCTAGAAATCACCGCCGTCAACGATGCCTATTTGCAAATGGGCCAGCTCAACGTCCAAATCATGCAGCGCGGCTATGCTTGGCTCGATACTGGCACGCACGAAAGCCTACTAGAAGCCAGCCAATTCATCGCCACCATTGAGCATCGGCAAGGCTTGAAGGTCTGTTGCCCAGAGGAAATTGCCTTTCGCAGCCAGTGGATCGACGCTGCTAGCCTACAAAATTTAGCTGAACCTCTGAAGAAAAACGCCTATGGGCAATACCTTCTTGGATTACTCAAATAGCAACAAAAAAGGAATTCAGCGCCAAACGGATGGTCCGAATTACATTAGCACCATTTTTTCGAGTAAATTTTTCAGCTCCGTCTCATGCCCAAGCTCTACGACTATTTTTGGAATCACTGTCATGTTTTATTCAAACGAACATGAGCCGGTGCATGTCCATGGCAAGTGCCAAGGCAGAGAGTCCAAGGCTGAGGTCATTGTGGTCAACGGCATCAATGAACAGATAAAATTGCTTTCAGTATCTGGTCGGTCACCCTTAACTTCCAGTGAGCGTCATATTTTTGAAGAAATCGTCACAGCCAAAGCAGACGATATTGTGAAAAAATGGATTGACTATTTCGTGCTGCACAAAGCTATTGCCCCTGAAACCATTACAAGGAGAGTCAAATGAGTATGCCTATTGTGAGCATCATCAGCGCCAAGCTTGTTGCTCCTTTCCAGATTGAATTGATATTCGACGACAAGCATCGCCAAGTTGTAGATTTTCAGCCCTTCCTTGCGCACTCTCAGCATCCAGCTATTCGCGCTTATCTTCAGCCCGAGCGGTTTGCCGGCTTCGATGTTAGCCATGGCGAACTCAAATGGGGCGACTTTGACCTCTGCTTCCCCATGGCCGACCTCTACGAAAACAACATTGAGCACCACCATGCGCTAGGTGAGGCTGCTTAAGTTAATGCAGAAACCTTGTTTGACCGTTCAAGTCCTCTTTAAGCCCAAACTAGCATCAACCATGCGCATCACCCACCAAGAACGCATCACCATAGTCCAAGCCGTGCAAGCTCAGGATCCGGCTGCGCAGATTTTTCTGTATGGTTCGCGCACAGACGATCAAGCACTTGGCGGCGATATTGATGTGTTGCTCCTGTCTCAAAAAATCAAGTTTGCCAACAAACCATTTGCGCAAGTTGCACTAGAAAAATCCATTCATCTCAACCCATGATCGTCACCCCAACAGCCCTCCCTGAAGTCCTCATCCTCGAGCCCAAGGTGTTCGGCGACGAGCGCGGCTTTTTCTTTGAAAGCTTCAATGCCAAAGACTTCGAGCAAGCCACAGGCTTAAAACGCAATTTCGTACAAGACAACCATTCAAAATCCGCCAAAGGCGTATTGCGCGGCTTGCATTATCAATTGCAGCAACCTCAAGGCAAGCTCGTTCGCGTTACGCAAGGCGAAGTATTTGATGTGGCTGTGGATATCCGAAAAAGCTCACCTAATTTCGGCAAATGGATCGGCGTGCATTTAAGCGCTGACAATAAAAAACAATTGTGGGTGCCAGAGGGCTTTGCGCATGG
>JANOJL010000044.1:0-1595 GCA_031418715.1 Variovorax sp.
GTGGATGCGCTGCAGCAGCTCGGTTGCCAGATTGACTACATGGGCAACAATGGTTTTCCGCCGCTCAAGATTGGCCAGCCGAGCTTGAAGCTCGATGCGCCGATTGCAGTGCGCGGAGATGTGTCGAGTCAATTCCTGACCGCTTTGCTTCTCGCGTTGCCATTAGTCGCTAAGCAAGATATTCACATTGATGTGATGGGCGATCTGATCTCCAAACCATACATCGAAATCACGCTGAATTTGCTGGAGAAATTCGGTATCGTAGTCAAACGTGATGCGTGGAAACGGTTCACGATATTGCAAGGCGCGAGATACCAATCGCCCGGTGAAATATGGGTGGAGGCCGATGCCTCGTCTGCTAGCTATTTCATAGCGCTTGGCGCAATAACTACGCCGGAGAATGAGCAAAAAAGCTTAAAAAATGACCACGGAATATGTATTGAGGGTTTAAGTGAGCGTGCCATTCAAGGCGATATTCGCTTTATTGATGCGGCTCGGCAAATGGGCGCTGTGGTGATCAGCGGCGCGAACCACCTAGACATTTCTAGAAGTTCATGGCCATTGAAAGCCATTGACCTCGATTGCAATCACATCCCAGATGCCGCCATGACGCTGGCCATCATGGCTTTGTATGCCGACGGCACAACGACTTTGCGCAACATTGCCAGCTGGCGCGTGAAAGAAACCGATCGCATCGCCGCCATGGGCAATGAGCTGCGCAAACTGGGCGCAACAGTTGAAGAAGGCCATGATTTCATCAGCATCACGCCGCCTAAGCTGAAGGGCTGGAAAGCCGCCAGCATCCACACCTATGACGATCACCGCATCGCGATGTGTTTTTCTTTGGCAGCGTTCAATCCAGCTGGCGTCGCCGTACGCATCGAAGACCCGAAATGCGTGGCCAAGACTTTCCCCGATTATTTTGAAACCTTATTCAGCGTGGTGCAGTCGCGCAACGTCCCTGTGATTTGCATTGATGGCCCAACAGCCTCCGGCAAGGGCACACTCGCCAGCCGCGTGGCGCAGCAGCTTGGCTTTCATTACCTAGATTCTGGCGCTCTTTACCGCTTAACTGCTCTGGCCGCGAAGCAGCAAGGCATTGCTTGGGACGACGAAACCGCGCTGGCAAAAATCGCCGCGCATCTGCCAGTGGTGTTTGAAGGCGAGGCCGTGCTTCTCAATGAAGATGATGTGAGCGAATTGATTCGCAGCGAAGAGATGGGCATTGGCGCGTCGAAAGTGTCTGTTTTCCCTGCTGTGCGAGCTGCGCTCACGGCTTTGCAACACAGCTTTGCAAGGCTGCCGGGCTTGGTAGCGGATGGCCGTGATATGGGAACGGTGATTTTCCCCGCCGCGCCGCTCAAAATCTTCTTGACCGCCAGCAGCGCCACACGAGCCGAGCGGCGCTATAAGCAGTTGATTTCAAAGGGGATTTCTGCTAAACTTAATATCATCTGCAATGATTTAGAGGCGCGCGATTTGCGAGATTCTTCTCGTTCGTCTGCGCCGTTAAAGCCTGCTGAGGATGCTGTTCTTTTGGACAATTCCGAGCAAACCATCGAAGAATCGATCATCTTTGTTCAGAGCCAATGGCG
>JANOJL010000045.1:0-388556 GCA_031418715.1 Variovorax sp.
GATGACGGTACCGGAAGAATAAGCACCGGCTAACTACGTGCCAGCAGCCGCGGTAATACGTAGGGTGCGAGCGTTAATCGGAATTACTGGGCGTAAAGCGTGCGCAGGCGGTTTCGCAAGTCAGATGTGAAAGCCCCGGGCTCAACCTGGGAACTGCGATTGTGACTGCATAGCTAGAGTACGGTAGAGGGGGGTAGAATTCCGAGTGTAGCAGTGAAATGCGTAGATATGCGGAATTCCACCCCCCTCTACCGTACTCTAGCGATGCAGTCACAAAGGCAGTTCCCAGGTTGAGCCCGGGGATTTCACGACTGTCTTACATAACCGCCTGCGCACGCTTTACGCCCAGTAATTCCGATTAACGCTTGCACCCTACGTATTACCGCGGCTGCTGGCACGTAGTTAGCCGGTGCTTATTCTTACGGTACCGTCATGAGCCTCCTGTATTAGAAGAGACCTTTTCGCTCCGTACAAAAGCAGTTTACAACCCGAAGGCCTTCATCCTGCACGCGGCATTGCTGGATCAGGCTTGCGCCCATTGTCCAAAATTCCCCACTGCTGCCTCCCGTAGGAGTCTGGGCCGTGTCTCAGTCCCAGTGTGGCTGGTCGTTCTCTCAAACCAGCTACAGATCGTTGCCTTGGTGGGCCTTTACCCCACCAACTAGCTAATCTGACATCGGCCACTCTATTTGCGCTAGGCCTTGCGGTCCCCAGCTTTCATCCGTAGATCGTATGCGGTATTAATCCGGCTTTCGCCGGGCTATCCCCCACAAATAGGTATGTTCCGATGCATTACTCACCCGTTCGCCACTCTCGGGTATTGCTACCCTACCGTTCGACTTGCATGTGTAAAGCATGCCGCCAGCGTTCAATCTGAGCCAGGATCAAACTCTATAGTTTGATCTTGTTACTCAATCGGAATTGAAGAAGATAAACTTACTTCAATTTCTCATGAGTGTTTGTGTCATCATCTTTCGACTTTGACGTTTTCGGCAATTGCCTTCAAACACCCACGCTTATCGGCTGTAATTTTTTAATTAATAACGAAGCAGATTACTCTTTTTTCGTTTGCCTCACTGCGATCAGCGAAGCCTTGAATTATGACATACTTTTCATTAATTTGTCAAGTATGTCAAAATTTTCTGCTTTATTTTTACTGCCTCAGCATGCTTTGCATACTTAAGACTGCGTTTTAGCAGAGCCTCAAATTATATACCGAAAATCTTGTGTTCGTCAATTTTTTGAGATTTCTTTTGATTTTTTGCAACTTACTTTTCAGCAACTTGCATCAAGACTTTTTAGGGTTAACCCTTAACAATCTTCATCAGCAGAGCCAGCTAGTATATATCGAAAATAACCTGCTTCACAAGTTTTTTTGGTCGCTTCAACGAAAAAGGCATTTCAAGGCGATTTACTTGGCTTCAGCAAGGAATTTCTCGACTTGTGCAGCAGGAATGGCACCCGGCACACGTGAGCCGTCTACGAATATCAGTGTGGGCGTGCCTGTGATGCGGTACTTTTTGCCGAATTCCACATTACGCTGCAAGGCTGCCGCATCGCAGCTAGCGGCGAGGGGAACAACATCTTTCACCATGAAGTCAAGCCAAGCCTTGGCTTTGTCTTTACTGCACCAAATGTTTTGTGATTTCGTGACGGAGTCTGCGCCCAAAATGGGATAGAGGAACATATAGAAAGTGACGTTGTCAATCTTTTGCATATCGCGCTCGAAGCGCTTGCAATAGCCGCAGTTGGGGTCTTCAAAGACGGCTACTTTGCGTTTGCCATTGCCACGCACGACAGTAAAAGCATCTTTGAGGGGCAAGGCATCAAAATCCAATGCAGAAAACTTTTCGACGCGCTCTTCTGTCAGATTACGGCGTGCCCTGGTGTCAATCATATTGCCTTGAATGAGGAAATTGCCCTCTACATCTGTGTACACGATATCAAAACCATTCAAGCGCACCTCTAGTAGGCCCGGCATGGCTGAGCGGCTGATTTCATCGATCTTGGGCAAATTAGGCAACCGCTCTGCCAGTGTTTTGCGTAAAGCGGCATCTTGCGCCGCAGGTAGAGCACCATTTATTTGCCCAAAAGACGCACTTGCCGTTATAAACAATGCATAAACAGCTATTGATTTAATAGCAAATAAGGATTTTTTGAAGACCATGAATCTCTTTCTATTGATCAGAACCGCTGTACACCAGAGCCTTAGCGTAAGCCAGACGCTTGCTGCATGACCCAAGCTTTCAGGGGTACGGCGGCATGAAGCCCCTGCATCCCCCAGTTACGCAGGCTTTGCAACCTGCTGTCATTGCTACCGAACACCTGCTGCAAGCTGTCGGTCGCCAGCCGCAGCATAGCTGCCTCGCCTTTGCGCGCTCTCTCGTAAGTGCGCAAAAGTTTGGCATCGCCAAATTCTCGAAAATAGGGTTTGCCCGCAAGTATTTTTGCCAACACAGCTGCATCTCCTAAGCCTAAATTCAAACCTTGCCCAGCCAAGGGATGCACAGCATGCGCCGCATCCCCCGCCAACACCCAAGCTCCCCACGGTGCATGCCCAGACCATTGCTGCACTTGTGCCAACACCAAAGGCCAAGATGCGCGCTCACCTAGCAACTCAACATCGCCGAGCTTGCCCTGTGTGGCTTGCGCCAAATCAGCGGCAAAAGCTTCTGGCGACAAGCTGAGCAGTTCTTGCGCGCGCATGGAAGAAACTGACCATACCAATGCAACAGAGTTCCCCGGCTCACTTTCGCCTCGCGGTAAAAGCGCGCACACTTGCGATGGGCTCATCCATTGCCAAGCGGTTTGATCATGTGGTTTTTCACAGCGAATGCGGGCAGCTACGGCATTCTGAGCGTAGGAAAATTGCTCAAAACTCGCGCCTGTGGCTTCTCGGGTTAGGCTCGCGCGGCCTTCACAGATCACCGTGAGCTGCGCCTCGGAAGCCGCTTGATCGGTGACGAGTGTGATGTCTGGCGAGTAATGAATTGCCGCCTGCAACCGCGAAATCAGATCAACGGCATCCACGATCCAAGCCAAGGGCTGTGCAGCAGCGTCGAAAGCAATCTGCCCGGAAGTATCTCCAAAAACTTGCATGTGCTGCACAGGCGAAGCTTGCTCAGGCCAGGCGCGTAAATCCATCAGCAGCTGTCTCGATGAGGCATTGAGTGCGTAGCTCCGAATATCGCCGGGAGTTCCATTGAGCTTTGCGCTGCCAGCATTCAGGCTCACGCGGATGCGCTCACGCGCCAGCAGCAGCGCCAAAACTTGCCCGACCGCGCCTGCACCACGAATACAAATATCAGTTTTCACAGCACCATTGTAGAAGGCGGCACAATAAAGGCGTTTACGCTTTGCATTAACCCCCTTTCTTATTTCATACAAGCTCTCTCACCATGCCTGACTTTGACCTCCAAGCCGCCATCAGCCGCCTGTTTGTGTATCCGATCAAATCCTGCGCAGGGGTGGAGCTAAAAGAAACCCTTCTGATTGAAACCGGCCTGGAATTTGATCGCGCTTGGATGATTGTGGATGAGCAATCGGAGTTTCTCAGCCAGCGCGAATTACCACGCATGGCCTTGATCCAGCCGCAACTACGGCAATACGACATGGTGCTGCGTGCGCCAGGTATGCTGGCTTTGCATATTGCGCTGGATGCTGTGGAGCAGCCTTGCAAGGTGCGCGTTTGGGAAGATGAATGCGCAGCTTACGACATGGGCGATTTAGCAGCGCAATGGTTTACTGATTTCCTGATGCAAGAGCTGCCTGCAGGCGTGAAGCCCATGAAATTGAGATTGGTGCGCTTTGATCCAGAACACAAGCGCGCCTCAAGTGTGAAATGGACAAAAGGCCGAGAAGCGCTCAATCAGTTTTCCGATGGCTATCCCATCCTTATCATCAGCGAAGCCTCCTTGCAAGATCTCAACGGCAGACTGCAAGCCGCAGGCCATTCTGCGGTAACGATGGAGCGCTTTCGGCCCAATATCGTGTTGTCCGGCCTGCAGGCGCATGATGAAGACCGTTGCGAGCAGCTGCACTTACAAACGGCACAAGGCGAGCTCACCTTGGCGCTGATCAAACCCTGCCCGCGCTGCCCGATTCCTGATATTGATCCCAAAACATCGCAATCTAGCCCCGAAGTCGGCCGCATGATGCAGACTTATCGACAGGACGCGCGCGTCGATGGCGCAATCACATTTGGCATGAACGCGATGGTGCTACGTGATACCGCGGGAGCTTTTGACCTGCCGCTGGTAGTAGGTCAAGCAGCTCAAGGCCATTTGAGTTTTTAAACCGGCCAAACCGCCGCCTAGAATTTACTTTCAGGCATATTCGCCCGTGTCGCCGGGAATCCGCTGGAATCCAACTTCGAGCCGCTGGTGCTCCAATTTTTCCCAGAAGAATCAGCCTCTTGGCTTTTATTTTGAGGTTGAGGCAGATTTGAAGCCATGCTTGATGCAGCTTGCACTTGCTCTGTGAGGACATCTACCGCATTGGCAGGACTCGCTGGCAATGCGGCCAATGGCGTGCCGCCAGTGGTGGTGGCCTCAAGGAAGCGAATCGGTCTGCGGGTGCGTCTGGACATGCTCGAAAGCAGAGCCAACAACTCTTCCTTCAAACTTCGCGAGCTCGCAGGCATCTCTTGCATCAGCACGGCGGCCAGATGAAATTGCAGTGTGACCTCGGGTACCAGCCCTGGCAGAGGCATCAATCCCTGCGCGATCAGCCGCGCACCGACGTCTGTGACCCGGCTGCGATGGCCTGTGCCCTCCATGATCAAACCAAAATGTGAGGTGCCGACACGCGCCACGGTTTCCACATCGCGCAGCACTTTTCGCAGCTTGATCACCGCACGCAACACACTTTGCTCAGCAACCGGGAGCCCATACGCAGCGGCAATGGCATCGTAGTTGACCAAAGATATCAATACGATCGCCGCCGCCTCTCTGCGCTTGAGGGAGCGTGCCACAGTCTGACGAATGCGGTCATCAAAGATATGTTCTTTCAGTAAGCCGGTGAGTGCGTCTTGCGTGGTCAAAGCCAACTCGCGAGTACGAATTTCATGGCGCTCACGCGAGCGTGCATGCAATGCCGTCATCATCAACGGCGCTTCAATGAGCAGCGCGACCACCACACCATACTGCACCACCCAAGACACGGTGATCCAGCCATAAGCGCGCGCTACCGCAACCAGTACAGCCACTGCCAAAGGTGCATAGGCCAGAAACACCCATTTACCCACTGTATCGCCGCGCCGCCATGCGCGTAACGCCAGTGTCAAGCCAATGCTGCAGATCATGAGCATATAGACACCCAAAATGATCACGCCCCATGCGCGAGGCACGAAGTAGTACAACACGGCCAGCGGCAGCGCAAGCGAAGCCAAGCTCAGCAGAGCTGTAGACAACTTGCGGGCAAACTGCCTGCCGCTGAGCATCGCTTCAACGAAATACAAGGTCGCGCCCCCCGTCAGCAAAGCCAGCACCCCTTGAGCCGCATCGGCCCACATCGGACTGTGATCCCATAGCAGATAGCTTGCCACACCTGTATAAGCCCCAACAGCCAGACCCAACACCAACACGTACAGCCCATAAAACAAATACAGGCGGTCACGGTAGGTATATGCCGTGACCATGCACAGCAGCATCAGGGTGGTAAGCACCCCAAAAATCAACCCCAAACCCAAAAACCCGAGCCGATCTGCTTGCTGGGCTTGCTCCTCTGTGCTTAAGAACAAGGGAATGCTAATCGGCGTATTCCCCTGAATCGCCACATACAACACTGATTTACCCCTTGGCAAATCCAAATGGAAACGTGGATAGCGGCCAGGCTCTTGCCAATCTTTGACTGATATCCTGTCGCCAGCTCGTTGCTCTAACCATGATTTTTTGTCTTCATCCCATTGATACAACGTCACCGAATCGATCAATGGCAGAGGAATCCAGGCAGACCAGTGGTTGTGCACAGCAGAAAGCCTGTCTATGTCTATACGAATCCATAAGCGCTCATTCGGTTGAAGCATAAACATTTTTTCTTCAGCTAAGGGCGCAAACTCAGAGGCGATGCTCGCACTGTCCACTTGGACAATCGTACTTTTAGCGGTCATTTCATGCCAGAAAGTGGCCTGCGCCTGAATCAGGCCAGCGTTTTGCGCAGGAATCTGTAAAGCGGGGGCAAAGTCTGCCTTAGCAGTTGCGGCGAAACTGAGCAACACGGCAGCAAAAATCATCGCGCCGCGCACTGCGAGCCATCGAATACACTCTACCGCCTTGACTGAAAGATAAAACATGAGCTTGAAATGTGGAATTGTTGGGTTACCGAATGTAGGGAAATCTACACTATTTAACGCCTTGACCAAAGCGGGTATTGCCGCAGAGAACTATCCTTTCTGCACGATTGAGCCCAATGTAGGCATTGTCGAGCTGCCTGATCCGCGCTTGGCGCAGTTGGCCGAGATTGTGAAGCCTGAGAAAATCTTGCCCGCTGTGGTGGAGTTTGTGGACATTGCGGGATTGGTGGCAGGCGCATCCAAGGGCGAAGGCTTGGGCAACCAATTCCTAGCGCACATCCGCGAGACGGATGCGATTGTGAACGTGGTGCGCTGCTTTGAAGATGAGAATGTGATTCACGTCGCAGGCAAAGTCGATCCGATCTCCGATATTGAAGTGATCCAGACTGAGCTTTGCTTGGCCGATATGGCCACCGTTGAGAAAAGCTTGCAGCGCTACACCAAGGTGGCCAAAACGGGCAACGACAAAGAAGCTATCAAGCTGGTCGGCGTTTTAGAAAAATGCTTGGCTGCACTGAACCAAGGCAAACCCGTCCGCGGCATTGATTTCTCCAAGGATGAGCTCGTCACGCTCAAGCCGCTTTGCTTGATCACAGCCAAACCTGCGATGTTTGTGGGCAATGTGGCGGAAGATGGCTTTGAGAACAACCCATTCTTGGCTAAATTAGAAGAATACGCCAAAGGCCAAAACGCGCCGGTGGTGGCGATTTGCGCAAAAATTGAAGCCGAATTGGCCGATATGAGCGATGAGGACAAAACCGACTTTTTGGCGGATATCGGCCAAAGCGAGCCCGGCCTAAACCGCTTGATTCGCGCGGGCTTCAAGCTCATGGGCTTGCAAACCTATTTCACCGCTGGCGTGAAAGAAGTGCGCGCCTGGACGGTGGCTATCGGCGCAACCGGCCCGCAAGCCGCTGGCGTGATCCACACTGATTTCGAGCGTGGCTACATCCGCGCCCAAACGATTGCCTTTGACGACTACATCGCTTTCAAAGGCGAACAAGGTGCGAAGGAAGCAGGGAAAATGCGCGCTGAAGGCAAGGAATACATCGTGAAAGATGGCGATGTGCTGAATTTCTTGTTCAACGTTTAAGCGCTGATTTTTAAGCCAAATCGGCCATTAGCCGTTATTAAATATGCGCAAAGTGCTATTATTTTTATAGCATTAGCGCTTATTTACCAAGACAATACCCAGCCCGACCAAAGCAATGGCGGCAATCAGCGTGATCGTGATGGGCTCGTTCAGCCACAGTGCGGCAAACAGCAGTGCGAAGACGGGCGTGAGAAAAACGAAGGCGCTCATCTTTGCGGTGGGATAGCGCGTCAACATCCACATCCACACCAAATAACTTACAAACGCACCGACTACAGTTTGTAAAAAGAGCGATGCCCAAGCAAAGCCACTCAGCGCTGATGCGGCTGGCCAACTCTCACCCAACACCAGTGAGAGCGCAGGCAAGCTCACCGCACTGCAAGCGAGTTGGTAAAACAGCAAGCGCTCTGCACTCACCTTTGCCAAGGCAGTGGCGCGAATCACTACCGTGGTCAAGCCCCAAGAAGCACCCGCCAGCAGCGCCAACACATCGCCCAAGCGGCCAGCGCCTGCCTTTTGCAAACTCTCCCAAAGCGCAAACACCACGGCTGCAAACGCGCAACTCAGCCCGATCCATTGCAGGCGATTCAAGCGCTCACTCTTCACAAAAATTGGCAGCAGCGCCGCCACCCAAAATGGCGAGGTGTAGAGAAATACCGTGACGCGCGATGCACCAGTGTGGCTCAAAGCCAAATAAATGCAGGCAAATTCAAAGCTGAAAAAACCACCAGCAAGCAAACCGAGCCAGAGCGTACCATCACTCAGCCAAAGCGTGATTCCGCGAAAACGACACCAAAGCAAGAGCAAAAGAGTCGCGCCCACCGCGCGCGCAGCGGATTGAAAAACAGGCGGCAATTCAGCAAGTGTGGCTTTGGCCAACACCTGCTGAAAGCCCCAAAACAAGCAACAGGCCACCAGCAGAGTGTAGGCCAAGCCGTCGAGATGATCTTTGCGTTGCGGTAACTCTGATGTGCTCATGCGCTGATGTTACGCGCATGTCTTCAGCATCTGCTTTACAAGGCAAAAGCCGCCTTCACAAAGGATGTTCGGTATAGAACTTGCCGCCATGAAATAGCAGCGGAGCGCGTGTTGCATCATGCTGACAAGCGATCACCTCGCCTACCAAGATCACATGATCACCTTCTGGATATTGACTGCGGCTGGTGCATTCAAATACAGCCGCGCAACCCGGAATGATCGGCACATCGCCACAGCCGTTTACGAATTGCAGCGCTTCAAACCGATCCGCGCTCTTGCTCGCAAAGCGCTCAGCCAGCGCTTGCTGCTCAACTGAGAGCACATGAATCGCGTAATGCTTGGCTTGCAAAAACGTTGGCAATGCACCCGATTTCAACCCCAAGCTCCAGAGCACGAGCGGCGGCGTGAGCGAGACGGAGTTGAAGGAATTGGCAGTCAAGCCGATCAGCGAGCCGTTAGCCGCACGTGTGGTCACAATGGTCACGCCGGTGGCAAATAAACCTAGCGCGGAGCGCATGGCTTGCGCACTGGGATATTGGGCGGGATGCGGCGCGGAAGGGGAAATTGGCAGAGCAGTCACGAGGCTGGTTATAAATAGTTTCAAGCAGTATGCCTGTAACTCAAACGCCTTGTGATTGCCATGTTTTATCCCGCCGCCATCGAACCCCATTGGATCGACTGCTTTGAAGCCATGCGCCATGCCAGCGCTCGCTTGCTAGCGAAGAGTTTTGTGATTACATTGTCCACGCTGCCCTCACCCGCTACGCCGATCATCCGCTCCACGGGCGCTAGCACCGCGATTGCAGGTATCGCACCTGTGATTCAAGCACTGGCAGCCAGCCATTTGGTGATCGATTGCACGGTGGAAGGCTTGATGCATGCACCTGAATTGCCTGCGATTTTGAAAGGCGGTGGCCTGAACCAGCCGCGCGTGATTTATATCAGCAACGAGCATCCGGAAGCGCTTTGCCGCTTGTTACCCGACAATGCGCTGGAGCAAAACGTGAAATCGCACAGCAAGCGCATGCGCGCATCCAAGCTGATGCGAGTCACCAGTGCATCAGGCACAGATTTGCGAATTTCCCTCGAAGGTGCTCCTGGCGGCGGCAATTGGGGCTACACCAGCAAGCCAGGAACAATGACGCATTTCCCCGGCGGTTTGGTATTGGCTTTTCCACCCGCAGGCAGCGTGAATGGGCAGCTCGTTTTGGGTGTGGGCGATGTGAACCTTGCTTTCAAACGCTTCATCGAGCAACCCATCACACTCACGATAGAGAAAGACTACATCACAAAAATTGAAGGCAGTGGCGTGGATGCACAACTCATACGCGAATATATCGCTGCATGGGGCGACAAAGAGGCTTATGCCGTCTCGCATGTTGGCTACGGCCTCAACCCAGCAGCGCGTTTTGATAGCATGACGATGTTTGATAAACGCGATTTCAATGGCACGGAGTTGCGCTGCGCAGCGGGTAGTTTTCTCTACAGCACGGGTGCAAGCGAATCGGCAGGTCGCTACACGCTGGGGCATTTTGATCTGCCGATGAAGTATTGCACTGCTGCTTTGGATGGAGTGGTGGTGGTGGATGCGGGTGTGATTGTCGTTTGATCTTGCCATGTCCGAGAGGCTCCTTCTTGGATGAAGCGGCTGCGAGCTGGGCGTGGCGGCGACTGCCTCATGGGTTCTGCTCTGAAATTTGGCGACACGCGTCGCCTGTGATGATGGTGTGAAACGCTTGCAGCGTTTCCCTGTCCTGTACTGCACAAGTCAGCAATCGCCGCAACGCCGAGCTCGATTTATGAGCCAAATAGCCTTCTACCCGTTATAAAACTTGCGCAAATTGCTATCTATTTAAGAGCAATCAGCTATTCGCTCGCTTCTTCAAAAACCGCATCAAAGAGCCCAGGTAAGGCAGCTTTTCATACAACTCTTCAGCCGCATCCCAATAATCGCGATGGAAAGAAATGCGGCCATCTGAAGCTAATTTCAGATACGAGCAACCGCGCACTGTTTGTAAGGTTACGGTATCAAATCGCTTAAAGCGAAATTTGAAATCCCACACGATGAAGCATTCATCGCCTTGCGTGATCGTGTTCGTCACCACAAAATGCGGCTCACTCAACGCAACATACATGTGACTAAAAATACGCTGCACATGCGCTAAGCCACGCACTTCGTTGAACGGATCTTTGAAATATGCATCATCCGTGTACAGCTCGCCCATCTTCGCTACAGCTTGCGGCGTGAGCGTTTCAAAGAAATTGACGATGCGCTGAATGCGCGGATCTGAAGCGACGTATTGGGCGAGGTGTGCCATGTGCTGATCTTACAAGCCTGTGAACTTTCGCGTCATCATGAAATACAAGGTGTAAGGTGAGCTACGCATGATTTTGAGCCACATCGTGAAGCGTTTGGGGAAATGCATTTCAAAGCGACCTTTTTCCCAGCCAGCTACTATTTCAATAGCGGCTTGTGTAGGTGATATAAGGGCCGGCATGCTAAAAGTGTTTTTTGAAGTGAGTGGCGTATCAACAAAACCAGGGTTGATGATGCTCACTCCCAAGCCTTCATCATGCAGATCAATATACAAAGCCTCAGCCATGTTGATCATTGCCGCCTTGGTGGGCCCGTAGGCGAGTGACTTAGGCAAACCGCGAAAACCTGCAACGCTTGAAACATAGCTCAAATGCCCCCGCTTGGCTTTCAGCATCGAGGACATCACTGCTTCTGTCAGGTACACAGCGCCGAGATAATTCACATTCATGTGCTGCGCCATCGTCTCGCTTGTCATCTCTTGCGCACGCAGGGGTTGATAAATGCCTGCGCAATACATGACGAGATCAAGCGACCCGGTCTGCAAGAGCTGTGCGGCGGCGGCGTTCACCGCGTTTTTGTCAGTTGCATCTAGCGTAATCGTTTGCAAGCCTGCACATTGCGCAGACAACTCTTGCAAAGGCGCAACGCTTCTCGCTGATACGATCACTTGCGCACCCAACGCATGAAGCTTTTCGGCCACCGCACGGCCGATCCCAGTGGATGCCCCCACGAGCCAGACGCGTTTACCGCGCCACTCAACTATTTTTGGATTGAGACTCATGAGGTACTGCTTATTTATTGTTGGTTTTGCGTAGGAGATTAATGTGTATCTGACCTCAATTAATTTCTCTTGGTAAAGGTGACGACGAGTTCGCCTAATGTGATGCCAAATTTACTCATCGTGGCTTTGTTGATCACGACCTTGCTGTCCATCTGGTACATCCAATCGTCAAACTGCACCTCATACACCTTGCCATCGACCGGCAGCGCGAGTGTGTAACCCCAGCGGAAGGCGTTTCCGCGTTGCTCGCCATTGCCAATGCCAATCACGTCATCCGCACGGCCTTCATAACGCACCACGCCATCTGCACCAGCCATGCGCTTCATACGCCAAATGCGTTTTTCTTTTTTGCCATCGCTGTAGACAAAATCCTCATCCAAAATACCCTCTTCACCATTCCAAGAGCAATTCATCGTCACGATAAAGCGGCGCACGACTTTGCCAGAGCGGTCTGTAAAAATGCCCCAGCCATCAACCATACCGTTGAAATACGTCTTGAGATCGAAGATGGGTTTTTCATTGGCGTAATCCGCGACTTGAGGACGTGTGCCACACCCTACTAAGCTCAGCGCTGAGATAGAAGCAGCGCCAGTGATGATGAGACGACGAGTCGATAAAGATGACATAAATACCTCGTTTAGATGAGTTTTTGGCCTCTAGCGGTTATAAATAAAGCGCCAGATGCTATTAATTTAAGAGCGCAAGGCAACACACAATAGGCGATCACCAAGGCCTGCAGCGCCTGCGGGTCGCGCGCACCGGGGGAATAGCCAAACGCATCCAACAGCGGCAGCGCCAAGCCAGCAGCCAACGCCATGTTGAGTTTGGTAGCGAAATTCCACCACCCGTAATATGCGCCTTCATGACGTCCTTGATCACCTTGTGCTCGAATCACACCTGTGAGCAGAGCGCTTGGAAAAGCCAAATCCGCCCCAAGCGCGATGCCCGAGAGCGCACAGACCACCGCATACGCCCAGACATCGCCAGCACCCAAGGTGGCCGCCCATACAAACACCGCAATCGATAGCAGCATGCTGACTAACCAGCCCCAAGCCAGTCCCATCCGTTTGACGGCATATAGCCACAGCGGAATCGCCAACGCGCCTGCGATGAAGTACACACCCAAAAACAAAGCTTCCAATTGCTTAGGCGCTTGCAGCAAATCCTGCACGAAGAACAAGACCAAGGTAGCCGGCACAGCGCTCGCAATCCCATTCAGCACAAAAACAAACATCAGCGCGCGAAAGCGCGCGTTGCGCCAAGGCAGCCACACATCTTGCTGGGCGGCATCAGGCAGCGCAGCATGCATGGGGCGCGGTGCGAGCGTGATCATCCACAGTCCCAGCGCCAGCAGCGCCACAAACACCGCCACCATCACCGGTAACCCCGCCACCACAGGCAAAGTAGAGGCTAAGAGAACACCCACCAGACCAGGCGCTTCGCGCCAAGCGGCCACACGCGCGCGAAAAGGCGCGTCGCCCCCGAGCCGTGCGCCCCAGCTTTGATGCACCACGCTCACAAGACTGTAGGCCGCATAGGTCAAAATCAAGGCCACAGCTGCCCACACCAACAAACCCGTGTCGCGCACAGGCGGGAAAAACAATGCTGCAAAGCCTAGCGCCATCAAAGCCGCTGCCACGCAAGCCACGCGAATCACAGCGCTGACCGATTGGCCAAACAAGCGATCCGCCCAGCGTCCGAGCGCGGGGTCAATCAACGCATCAAACAAACGCGCGCCCAGCAAGATCGCGCCTAGCGTAGATAACCCCACACCAAACTCGCGTGCATAGTGATTCGGCAGCAACACATAAAGAGGGAGTGCCACAAATGCCAGTGCCATACCCAGACTGCCATAGCTTAGGCCCTGGCGCACAGACCAGGCGCGTGTGGCCACCGAATCAGCAGGCGTAGCGCTCAACGACGCACCCCCGTGGACAAGCCCAGCAGTTCACTGCGCATCTTCGGCTCACTGGATTGCGGACTGAGCCAAATACCGAAAAACAAACGATTGAATTCCGCATCACGCACTTCGCCGATGGCTTTGCCATTCATCATGAAAGTCGCCGAGCCATCTGGCCGATGAATGCCAATAAGCTGATCGCTTTTCCTTATGTCAGGAAAAGTCTGCTTCATTTGCACCAACCACTCAGCTGCTTTTTCGTTACTCACTTGCCCAAGCTTACGCATCTCTTTCAATGAACGCTCTGCGATTGAATGGCCACTAAAGCTGCGCAAGTAACGAAGCTCCAAGGCGAAAGATTCCTTGGTGTAGTTGGCTGGTGTGAAGCTGGTATCAACCCACAGCTTGGCATCGTAAATATTAAAGCCATACACAACAAGCCGAGATTGCCCCGAAGCGCGCATACCGCTCAGAGCCTTGGCAATTTCAACAGGCACAGGTGTATCGGCAGGTGTAGGTGCAGCATTTATTAAGCCAAATGAGGTCATGGCCGTTATAAATAAGAGGGTGGTTGCTATTGATTTGGTAGCGCACTTGAATTTCTGAAAGCAGATCAGCATATCGATTCCAAATTATTTCTTGAGCAGCGTGAACTGCATTACATCAATATTTCTCTCTTCAAAAGCAGCTTCGCAGTATGCGAGGTAAAACTCCCAAGTTCGCATGAATTTTTCGTCAAAACCCAGCGGCAAAATCTCAGCGCGGTGATGCAAGAAAGCAGCGCGCCAGCGGCGGCAGGTTTCAGCGTAATCTTTACCAAAAGCAAATTGATCTACCACTTCCAGACCTGCTGCCTCCGCCGCTTTGCAGAATTCACTCGGGCTAGGCAAGCAGCCGCCGGGGAAGATGTATTGCTGGATAAAGTCAGTAGATTTCACGTAGCGTTCAAACAATGCATCGTCGATCGTGATGGCTTGGATGCAAGCGCGTCCACCACTCTTAAGCAGGCGGCTCACCGTTTCAAAATACTGTGGCCAATACTCGCGCCCTACCGCCTCAACCATTTCAATGGAGCAAATCGCATCAAAAGGCTGGTCTTGAATGTCGCGGTAATCTTGCAAGCGCAGATCAGCATGAGCTGCTTTGCCAATGCGATCCATGCGGCGATGCGCAAATTCAAGCTGCTCGGTGGAGAGCGTCACGCCAGTGATGTTGGCATCAAACTCTCTGGCGGCAATTTCTGCCAAACCGCCCCAGCCGCAGCCGATTTCTAGTACCCGGTCATATGGCTTCACATCTGACATCTGGAGCGCACGCCGCACTTTGGCGTATTGCGCATCGATCATCGGTTTGGAGGTGTCGCCATCAAACCAAGCGCTGGAATAGCTCATGCTTTTATCAAGCCAAAGCTCGTAAAAGGCGTTGCCTAAATCATAATGCGCATGGATATTTTTTTGTGAATTAGTCTTGGTGTTGCGATTCAGCAAATGCTTGATGCGGTAGGCCAAGCGGCCCAGCCAAGAGCCATAAATGATGTCTTCGACTTCGCGGCGGTTGGCCACAAACACGCGCAGTAAAGCTGCCAAATGTGGCGTACTCCAATCGCCAGCGATATAACTTTCTGCAAAGCCAATATCACCTGATTTAAGTGCTGCTGAGCATACGCTCCAGTTGTGCAATATCAGGCTGCCGTGCATCGTGGCTTGTCCGCCTGGTTGGCCAAAATGCTGCACACTGCCATCAGGAAGTTGAACTGTCAGAGAGCCGAGATTGAGCCTGTTGAGTAATTTGAGGCATGTGCGAGCCGCAGCGGGCGCAGTGCTAGGAATCGCGAAAGAAGGGGAGGAGGTAGTTGCTGGCATATTTAATCCGCGAATCTGCGTATCTATTTTTTTATTTTGTCACCAAGACGGATGGCGGTGTGGGTTTAGAAAAGAAAGGCACGCGCTTGAAAAATAGCTTCATAGCCTGCCAATGAATTCGGGCTATCACAGCGAGCGTCATCGCGCCGTATGAGAACAAGGCTTTGCGCACGGCTTGCGCATTGAGCGCCTGCAACTCACCGCTCACTGAGGTATTGATCAGCGCGCCATGAGTGTCGTCGTAATCAATACGCGCGACGGTGCGATGGGTATGATGAGTCGTCATAAAACGGAAACGATAACTTCCCTGCACATCGCAAAACGGAGAGACATGAAACACCTTGCTGGCTGTCATCTCATGGCCATATTTGGCATGATCCAACAAATAAATATGCTTTTCGCCAAAGGTGTTGTTTACCTCAACGACCACCGCTCGCAAACTTCCATCTGCGCAGTGACAATACCAAAAGCTCACAGGCTTGAAGGTGTACCCCAATACGCGCGGATAACAATGCAGCCACACTTCCCCTAGCGCGTCTTGAATGCCTTCTTGCTGTAACAAATCATCCAACCAAGCCAGTGCGTCATGCCCTCCTACGCCATGATCGCTGTCGTAGAAACTCAAAGCCGCAAAACGGTTTCGCGCTAGAAAGCCATTGCCTTGAGAGGCCAAGCTGCGAAGTGGCAGCATCAAAAAATAGGTGGGATAGGCAAAGGCATTTCGTACCGGGCGCAAGCGCGTGTGGCGCACACTGCCAAAGCCGATCATGGCAGCAAATGTCATGTCCCCACCTCATGCACTTGTTTCAATATCGCGCGCGCTGCGGCCAAGCCAGAAGTGAGACCGTCTTCGTGGAAGCCGTAACGCGTCCAAGCGCCGCAAAACCAAGTGTTGCGCAAGCCATTGATTTCATGCAGCCGAGCTTGTGCTTGCGTTGCCGCACCATCCATTATCGGATGCGCGTATTCGAATTCACCTTGGATAGTGCTTCGCGCAATCGGCTGCGTTGGGTTTAGACTGACCACCACTGGCTGGGTGAAGGGTATAGGTTGCAGCTTGTTGATCAAATAATGCAAGCAAACTTGACTGCTTTCTTGTGCGTCATCGCCGCGCATGTAATTCCACGCACTCCAAGTCAGCTGATTCTTGGGCAAAACGCTCGCATCAGTATGAAGTACAGCGCGATTGACTTGCGTACGAAAAACGCCCAGTATTTCTTGTTCCAACGGGCTGGGATCGCGCAGCATGGCGAGTGCTTGCGGCGCATGCGTGGCGATGATCACTCGATCAAATCGCTCAGCTTGGCCTTGCGTGATGATGCGAACGCCTTGCTCGTCGCGTTCGATCAACTGCACAGGGGTATTCAGGCGCTTGTCCTGGATCGTGTTTGTCATGACTTTGACGTAATTTCGCGAGCCACCTGTGACAGTCCACCATTTTGGACGATTGCTGACTTGCATCAATCCATGGTTGTGGCAAAAGCGGATCATGGTGGAGACTGGGAACTGAAGCATTTGCTCTGTCGGGCAACTCCAGATGCAGCCGAGCATGGGCAGCAAATACCAATCTTTCAACTCTGCGCCAAACTTGTGTTCGCGCAAAAATCCTGCCAGAGATTGCGCGAGCTGCGTCTCCGAACCAGCCTGTGCGATCTGGGTGCAGATGCGATTCAAGCGCATGATCTCCATCAGCATTTTCCAAAAGCTCGGACGCAACAAATTGCTGCGCTGAGCAAAAACACTGTTCAAGCTGGCGCCGCCCCACTCCAACATGCGCGAGCCATCCCGGCTTTGCACCGAGAAGCTCATGTTCGTCACGCTGGTGTGTATGTCCATTTGTGCAAATAGCGCGATCAAATTGGGGTAGGTGCGCTCGTTGTAGACCAGAAAGCCTGTGTCAATACCGTGTGTGATGTTGCCTTGCGGTGTGGGCAAGGTGATATCAACCGTGTTGGAATGACCACCGAAGTATTTGCCAGACTCAAACAACGTGATCTCAGCGCTGCCTTGAAGCGCATGTGCTGCGCTCAGGCCGGTGATACCCGAGCCGATGATGGCCACTTTGAGAGCTTGCGTCACGAAACCGATCCTCACCGATCTGCGAAATAAGAAAATGCTGCGCGGCGTCCCGAAACGAACAAGAGAGGGAGGGAGGAGGAAGAGAACCGCCTCAGGATTTTTACCGAGTTAAAAACTCTCGGCAGGCCTCGCAACAAAAAAAGGGGTAGCGTGGACGAAGGCGAAGTACTCTCATTCCCGTCGCTTTGCAGCTGGCGTGAAGCGCGGCTGTTGGCAATGAGAAAAAGGTGGGGCACCGAACAACTCCAAAACTATATATTCCAAATTGTGACCGAATAGTATTTTTTTATCAACCAGAAGTTGATAAAGCCCTTTTTAAATGAGGGTTATTAGCACTTATTCTCCATCCATCTCAGGGTCTCAGAGTGAATCCAAGGCGCCAGCTAACTCACCGAGTTTGATGTTAGATCATACTTGCCCGCATTTTTTGTCCAAGACATAATTCAGTCGAGAATTAAGTGTTTACCCTAATTAATAAAATCAATGGCGCGCATACCCATAGGAGGAAACCTGCTTTAGACAATTGAACAACACCCTATTCATCGTGCTGGAATCGATTCTGTCCTAGGCAAAATTGTCAAAATCATCGATACTTGAAAATTGTTAGTCTGTTGGCTTGGCTAGCAAAACATAAGATCTTGCGGCGATCTTGCGCAAGAAAGCCGGGTGCTATGTCAAAAGACTTGATTTATTCTGCAGTGGGCTGATTTTGGAGTGGTTATTACCGTGAATGATCGGGCAGCAGTTCGCCCCATAACCGTATCGATCGCAGCTGTTGAGCGCGATACCGGTTTATCCAAAGACACTTTGCGGGTGTGGGAGCGGCGCTATGGCTTTCCGATGCCAATTCGCGACACTTATGGCGAACGCGCCTATCCGCTTGAGCAAGTAGAGAAACTCCGCGTGATCAAGCGATTACTTGACAACGGACACAGGCCGGGCCGCATTGTCGCGCTCGCTGTAGAAGATCTGCAAAGCATCGGGGAAAACATGTCTGCCACGCCGCAACGCGTTGTTCAAACCGGCATGACCAATTTGCGCGATTACATCAGTTTGATCAAATCGCATGATGTGGACGGCTTGCGCCGCCATCTCGGACAAGCGCTCATGCGCATGGGTGTAGGCGCTTTTGTTTGTGAGGTGGTTGCGCCGCTCAACATCGCTGTTGGCGATGCTTGGATGCGTGGTCAGCTCGAAATTTTTGAAGAACACATGTATACCGAGAGCATGAATATTGTGTTGCGCGGTGCGATTTCTTCTTCTCCGGTGTCCTCTTTTGAAGCCAGTCCGCGTATTTTGCTCACGACCTTTCCTCAGGAGCCTCACAGCATGGGTTTGCTCATGGCTGAGGTGATGTTGGCAGCGGAAGGATGCAAATGCATTTCACTGGGTGCACAAACCCCGATTTGGGACATCGTACTCGCGGCCACTGCGCACAGAATTGACATTGTGGCCTTGAGCTTCTCAGCCAGCCAAAATCCGAATATTGTGGTTCATGGTCTGGAAGAATTACGCAGCAAACTGCCTGCCAGCACCTCACTATGGGCAGGCGGGAGTTGCCCCATCATCCACCGCCGCCCCATCGATGGCGTGAAGGCTATTTTGCAACTGCAAGAAATCACCAACCAAGTCGCCCTGTGGCGCAGCAGCAAGCGCTTGCTCACATAAAACCCTTTTCACCGCCTTGTCACAGTGTCAGCGCTAGAATCAGTACAGAGATTACAAGGTTAGACCCTATGCTTTATCCCGAACTTTTCAAACAGCTCGAATCCGTCCGCTGGGACATGGACAAGGACATTCCTTGGGCCAGTTTTGATCCAAAGCAACTGACAGATGAGCAAGCGCAGACGATCAAAATGAACGCAATCACAGAGTGGTCTGCACTGCCTGCAACGGAAATGTTTTTGCGCGACAACCGCGATGACTCTGATTTTTCGGCCTTCATGTCGATCTGGTTCTTTGAAGAGCAAAAGCATTCGCTGGTTTTAATGGAATACCTCCAGCGCTTCCGCCCTGAGCTAAAGCCCACAGAAGAGGAGCTGCATGAAGTTCGCTTTGAATTTGAACCCGCACCTGCGCTAGAGACATTGATGATGCATTTCTGCGGCGAAATCCGTCTGAACCATTGGTATCGCCGTGCCAGCGAATGGCATACCGAACCGGTGATCAAGCACATTTACACCACACTCAGCCAAGACGAAGCCCGCCACGGCGGCGCTTATCTGCGCTACATGAAGCGTGCGATTGGCAAATTTGGCGACGAAGCCAAAGCGGCTTTCACCAAAGTCGGCGTGCTGATGGCGAGTGCGCGGCGCACGGCGCAAGCCTTGCACCCCACCAATTTGCATGTGAACCCAGCCCTCTTTCCGCGCGACACGATCCAGAGCCGCTTGCCAAATCCGGAGTGGTTGGAGCATTGGTTAGACAAGCAGATCAAATTTGATGCGGTTTGGGAGACCAAAGTGGTTGAGCGTATCTTGCACAACATGAGCCTGCTGATGGAGCGCAGTTTTTCAACAGCTTCCGAGTTGAACCGCTATCGCAAAGAGTTAGCGCAAAGCTTGGCTGCAAAAGCTGAAGGCTTGGTGGTTGCACCTAACTCATCCATCATCACACGTGCTGTGTGAGCAGAATCTTTAGCGCGACAGCAGCATGAGCGAATCAAAGAATGAGCATGCTGGTCATTTTTTGATTGCTACTAAATTAGTAGCACATAATGTATATTCTATAAAGGCCAACCCCTTATTTGGCTTAAAAAAACCAGTGGTGTTCACGAATGGCGTGTTTGATGTTTTGCATCGCGGGCATGTGAGTTATTTGGAAGCGGCGCGCGCTTTGGGCGGCAGTCTTGTCGTCGCGCTCAATACCGATGCGTCTGCCAAGCGTTTAGGTAAAGGGCAAATCAATGATGTAGAGCGCCCGATCAACAAGCAAGATGACCGTGCGCATGTGATTGCTGCGCTCGCAAGTGTGGATCGTGTGATGCTCTTTGACGAAGACACCCCTTATCAGCTGATCGAAAAAATCCAGCCAGATATCATTGTCAAAGGCGGCGATTACGACATGCGCCTACTGCCCGAAACCCACCTCGTGCAAAGCTGGGGCGGCAAAGCGGTTGCGCTGCAATTTATAGACGGCTATTCCACCACGGCCTTGGTGAAAAAAATCCGCGCTGAATAAACCAGCGCTGCGGCCAACAAGGCTGCGAGCATACCCGTGAGATGCGCGGCCTGCACCACCGAGAAACCCCAGCTCGTATCAGGCCGCAAAGGTTCAGACCACGGCGCTTCAAAAAATATCTTCGTCAGCAGCATCAAGATCAGTAAAAATGCAATCGCAGAGAATTCATGCTTCACTATGAATTTCATAGCACTTTGTGCACATATCATGACAGCTAGCGCATGATTTAGCCCTGAAAATCCGGCATAAAACTGCACCTGTGGCCAGGAAAGCAAAGCCAAGTTAGACAGTGGCCAAGCGATCAATACAGCCATGACTTCGTCGCGTCTGCAACCCGTGTGCGAGCCGATGATGGCCAGGCAGAGCAGCGCCAGCAGGTTGACGAGCAAATGCGGACCGCTCAAGTGCGCGAGGCTCGCCATCCACAACTGCCAAGGCTGCTGTGGCCAGCTGGCGGCTTGCCACCGAAGCGCAATCTGAAGCTCAACGGGCAGCAGCCAAACGGCGACGCAAGCAACCGCCAGCAGCGTACACATCAACGCCCAGATCAACCCAGAAACGGGGCGGGCAGACGCAGCCCGCACCAACATCAAGCTTCCTGGCGCTGAGCGCTGCGAGAAAACCGCGCTCGCAAACTCTTCCACCAGCCGCCCGTGACACCCTGGGCAAAATCATCCACCAAGGTAAACACCGCCGGAACCACGAGCAGCGAGAGGAAGGTACTCGTGATCAAGCCGCCGATCACCGCCACGCCCATCGGCGAGCGAAAGCTGCCATCAGCCGCGCCCCAGCTCATCGCAATCGGCGTCATACCTGCGCCCATGGCGATCGTGGTCATCACAATCGGGCGTACGCGCTTGTGGCAGGCATCGAGCAGAGCTTCGGTGCGGCTCATCGGTTCGACTGCAGGCTGCGTCTCAGTCGCAGGCTTGCCGCGCCGCGCTTCAATCGCGTATTCCACCAGCAAAATAGAGTTCTTCGTAGCCACGCCCATCAGCATGATCAAGCCAATCAGCGATGGCATGGAAAAACTCTTGTCCGCCACAAGCAGCGCCACGAACGCGCCACCGAGCGAGAGCGGCAAAGCCACCAAAATCGTCATCGGATGCAAGAAATCCTTGAACAAAAGCACGAGTACGATGTAAATACACAGTACCGCCGTGAGCATCGCCAAGCCGAAGCTGGCAAACAACTCGCCCATCACCTCCGCATCACCAATCACCACTTGCTTGACGCCCGCTGGCAGATTTTGAATCGAAGGCAGCTTGTCCACCGCCGCCGTCACATCTCCCAATGGCAAACCAGACAGCTCCACTTCAAACTGCACATTGCGAGCGCGGTTGAAGCGATCAATCACAGCTGGGCCGCCTGACAACTCAATCGTGGCCACTTGAGAGAGCATCACCGGGCCTTTGCTGCCCGGCACCATCAGCCGCTCCAGTGCGCCAATGTCATCTCGCGCATCGTCCGACAAACGCACCACGATAGGAATTTGGCGCTGAGCCAAATTGAGTTTTGGTAGCGCAGAGTCGTAATCCCCCACAGTGGCAATCCTAAGTGTCTCGCCAATGGCGGCGCTGGTCACACCCATATCGGCCATACGAGAAAAATCGGGGCGCACTGTGAGCTCAGGACGCACCAGTGATGCGCTTGATGCTACAGAGCCTAGGCCAGGAATCGTGCGCAGATCGCGCTCTACGGCAGCAGCCGCAGCAGCCAAAGCCAGCGGATCATCGCCCGTCAAAGCCAAGACATATTTCTCACCCGAGCCACCCAAGCCGACCTTGCTGCGCACGCCGGGCAAGACCTCTAGCGCCTTGCGGATGTTGTTTTCAACTCCTTGCTTGCGAGGCCGTTCGCCGCGCGGACTCAGCAAAATCGTGAGCGTGGCTTTTCGCGTCTCAGCTGCGCCACCGGGTGCAAAAGGATCTGAGCCTGCCGAGCCGCCGCCAATCGTGGTGTACACCGATTTCACATGCTCGACCTTGCTGATGAGTAAGCGAGCGGCTTCAGCCGCCGCTTGCGTTTCAGCCAACTTCGTACCAGGAGGCAGCTCAAGATTGACCTGCGTTTGCGAATTATCATCAGGCGGAATAAAACCTGTAGGCAGCAATGGAATCAGAAAAAGCGAACCAATGAAAAACGCAAACGCGGCCAACACAGTGATCAAACGATTCTTCAAACACCAGCGGCTGGTGCGCATATACCATTGCATCAAAGCGCCATCTTTATGCTCATAACCAGCAGGAATCGGCTTGAGCAAATAAGCGGCCATCATCGGCGTAAGCATGCGCGCCACCACCAGCGACGCGAACACAGCCAGCGCCGCTGTCCAGCCAAATTGCTTGAAGAATTTGCCCACGATGCCGCTCATGAAAGCGGTGGGTAAAAATACGGCAATCAAGGTGAAGGTGATCGCAATCACCGCCACGCCAATCTCGTCGGCGGCTTCCATCGCGGCTTGGTAAGGCGTTTTGCCCATGCGCAGATGGCGCACGATATTCTCCACCTCCACAATCGCATCGTCCACCAAAATACCGATCACCAACGACAGCGCCAAGAGCGTCACCACATTGATCGAAAAGCCCAAATAATTCATACCAATGAAGGCCGGGATCACCGACAGGGGCAGCGCCACAGCAGAGACAAAAGTTGCCCGCCAATCGCGCAAGAAAAGCAACACCACCAGCACCGCCAAGGCTGCACCTTCAGCCAACAGAATCAGCGAGGCAGAATACTCTTCTTCGACCGGCGTCACAAAGTCAAACGCTTCGGTGAGCTGCATATCGGGGCGAGCAAGTTTGATTTCTTCCAAAGCTATGCGCACACCTCTACCTGCCTCCACCTCGCTCGCGCCCTTGCTGCGCGACACCTCAAAACCCACCACCGGCACACCGTTTAGCAGCGCACTGGAGCGCGGCTCGGCAACCGTGTCTTTCACATCAGCGATTTGATCGAGGCGAATTTTTCGGCCTGTATCGCCAAGAGAGAGCTCAATCGCCGCAATCTCAGCCGCAGATTTCACGGTCGCGAGTGTGCGCACAGGCTGCTCACTCGTTCCTAAATTTGTACGGCCCCCCGCCGTCTCCATTTGCACATCCCGCAACTGACGCGACACCGCTGCCGCGCTCACGCCCAGCGATTGCATCTTGTTGGTATCCAGCGTGATGCGCACTTCGCGGTTCACGCCACCCACGCGGCTGACCGAGCCGACACCGGGTACAGCCAGTAAACGGCGAGTGAGCGTGTCGTCGACAAACCAACTCAAGGCTTCATCGTCCATCGACGGAATGCGGATCGTATAAGCTAACACCGCACCACCCGAGATATTGACTTTGCTAACGATCGGGTCGCGCAAATCAGCGGGCAAATCCGCCCTGACCTGCTGCACCGCAGAACGGGTTTCATCGAGTGCTTCTTGGGTGGATTTTTCAATGCGGAATTCGGCGGTGATCGTCACCACGCCGTCTTGCACCTTGGTATAGATGTTCTTCAAGCCCGCCAAAGCCGCAATCGAATTCTCAATTTTGCGAGCCACTTCAGTTTCCAGCTGCGCTGGCGATCCGCCTGGCAGGCTGGCAGTGATGATGATGTTGGGCACATCCAAATCAGGAAAGTTTTGCACTTTCATGTTTTGATAACCTAAAATGCCCGCAAAGCAAAGCATCACAAAAAACATGATGGCGGCAATCGGGTTGCGTATGCACCAAGCAGATACGTTCATATTCAGTCCTTCTTTCGCTTCTGCAAAGGTTTTACTTGGCCACAACTTTGACCGTGTCTCCATCGGCTAAAAATGCCGCGCCAGAGGCCACGTATTTTTCACCCGCCTTAGCGCCAGAGAGAATTTCTACCGCATCGCCGCTGCGCTTACCGGTTTGTAATTTCACCTGGGTGATCTTGTTGTTGGGCTCAATCCGCATGGCAAATGTGAAGCCATCGCGCAGCACCAAGGCTTGTTGCGGCAGTGTTAATGCGGCAGCTGAGCCCAAAGCGAAGTCGCCCTTGGCGAACATGCCGGCTTTGATATCGGGGTGTTGGGGAATGTCTACATAGACTAGGGCATTACGAGTTACTGGATCCACCGTCGGTGCGATGATGCGCACTTTGCCATTCACCACAGCACCGCTGGCCGCAGTGACGTTTACCGCAGCGCCCGTTTTGACCTTGCCAATCTCGCTGCTGGTGACTTCCGCTCGCCATTCCAAGCGGCCTTGCCGCACCATGCGAAACAGCTCAGCGCCTGCACCCACCACCGAACCCACAGTAGCGCTACGAGCGGAGATGATGCCGCTGTCGGGTGCGGTGAGCTGCGCGTTGTTGCGCCGCACTTGCGCCGCCGTGACTTGGGCTTTCGCCGCTTGCACACGCGCTTTGGCCGTCTGCTCCGCCGTGTTGAACTGCGCGATTTGCTGGGCAGACAAAGCACCGGTGTCTTTGAGAGTTGCAGCGCGTTGTGCGTCGGCACTGGCAGCCGATGCTGAGGCTTCTGCTTCAGTCAGCGAGGCCTGCGCTTGCAGCAAATCAGCCTGCACACCCTCGGCAGAGAACGTAGCCAATACCTGGCCTTTGCGCACCACATCGCCCACGTTCACGCGCACATCGTTGAGCTTCAAACCATTGACCTCCGCGCCGATACTGGCTTCTTGCCACGCCGCCACCGAGCCATTGGCCGAGAGCTTCACAGCCATGCTGCCAGAGCTGGGGCTCACGCTGCTCACCGTGAGCGCAGCCTTAGCGACTGGGGTTGCTACTGGTGTATTCTGAGCCTGTATTTTTGAAGAAAATAGAGCTGTACCCGTTATAAATATTGCACCAAGTGCTATTAAAGCAATAGCGATAGGTTGTTTCTTGAAGTTCATGTTGATGCTTTCGATTCCATCGGAGATCAGGGTTTTGCAGCCGTGTTGTGGCTGTTGAGATGAGCGGGCGCAGGAAGTGTTGAGGCAGGTGTCCAGCCGCCTCCGGTGGCGCGATACAGGTTGATCCAAGCGCTGATGCGATCCCGCTCCACAGCCAATTCGTTTTGCTGTGCAAAGAGCGCTGTGCGCCGCGCATCTTCCAATTCAACCAAACTGGCCAAGCCAGCGCGGTAGCGCGATTGTGTGGCAACCAGTGATGCGCCATAGCCATCAGCAGCCGCTTTGACATGCGTGCCGCGCTGCTTAGCGGCATTCAAATTCACCAAACTTTCCTCCACTTCGCGCACCGCTTGGCGCGCCTTGGCTTGCAGCGTGATCACCGCTTCGTTGTAAGCGACGACTGCGGCTTCCGTGTTGCTGCGCGTCACCGCGCTGTTGGTGAGCGGTAAGCTGAATGCCACCGGGCCAATGCTCCAAGTCAAGCCGTCGTTGGTGATGCCCATTTGGCGCGTGCTGCCCCAACCAATGTTGCCGCTCAAGCTCAACGCAGGATAACGCAACGCATCCGCTGCACGAGCATCCAGCGCTGCCGCCGTGACAGCATCTTGCGCAGCCGCAATGTCAGGGCGTTGCGCGAGCAATTTTGCAGGTATGGTGCTCACTGAGTTTGCTATCGAAAACAGAGTGCCTTGCGCAGCAAATATATCGGCTGCCGCTTTGTTTTGTATTAATTTTTGACGCAATAAAGGCTCTTCCAAGCCAGACAGCGCCACCAACGCTTTGATTTGCGCGTCACACTGCGCCTGCGTGGCGGTGAGCGAACTGGCTGCATCAAAACTGCTGGCTCGCGCCAACTGCGCAGTGGCCGGTGCGGTGAATCCAGCCTGGGCCGTGAGATCCGTCAAACGCGCGGTCTCATCACGCGACTTTGCATCACGCTGCAACAAACTCAGAAGATTGTCGCAATAGCGGTAGGCCATATACGTGTTGGCCGTTTCTGCCGCCACCATCACCCGCGCTTCGTGCCAAGAAAGCTCCGCTCCTCTCGCACGCAACTGCGCAGCTGAAAGCTGCGCCTGATTGCCGCCCCAAAAATCTAGCTCCCAAGAAGCTTGCAGACCAGCGCTCAAGCTGGTTGCAGGCGGCACTTTCGGCGCTTGTACGCCTCGGCTGCCTTGCGCTGCGATCTGCACCTGCGGCGAGAGCGCGTTGCCCGAGCGAGCCACGCCAGCGCGAGCCTGAGCGACCCGCGTTTGCGCGGCAGCTAAGTTGGCACTGGTCTGCTGGGCAGCGATCATCAACTCGTCGAATACTTTGTCATCCACCTGCTTCCACCATTGCGCCAGCTGCGCGGTGCTGCCGCCATGGGGCAAAGGCGCTTGCCAGCTGCTCGCAGCGCGGACTTGCGCATCCATTTCGACTTGGCTGGCCTCGGGCATCTTCACCGCGCTGCCGCAAGCGGCCAGCAGGGGAAGCGCCAAAGCAAGCGCACTCAATTTAAGTTTCATTTCTTTTTCCCTTCAATTTGTCTGCGCTTTTGCTCGGCTTGCACCAAAGCCAGCGCATATTGCGTAAGCCGCTGCCCCATCACATCCAAAGCGGCAGGGCTGCTCACCAAATACGGGCGCACAGCAAGTAGCACCTCGCGCCCCATGTACAAAAACACCGCCTGCGCCACGATGCACAGCGCAAGGCGATGCACATCATCGTCTTCTTTCGTGATGCCCAGATGGCGGCAGAGCACCGTGACCAAAGCTTTGTGATAAGGCGTTATGCCGTGATCAATTTCTTCTTGCCACAAACCTGTGGGCTCGACCATCTCGCGCATGTGAAGCTTGGTGCACAGTTGCACCAATTCACCTTTTTTGAGCGGCTCTATAAAGCCGGAATATAAGCCTTGCAAGGCTTGCTCCAATGACAACTTTGGATCATCAAACAGCGTGATATCGTCTTGCGGTTGTCCCATGGGCTCACAAAACGACGCGCGGTAAATACCCGCTTTGTCACCAAAGTAATAGCGAATCGCAGCCACATTGGCCCGCGCCGCGTCGGCAATCATCCGCGTGGAGGTTTTCTCGAAACCATGCGCGGCAAAGCAGCGCAGCGCAGCGTGCAGCAGGCGCTGACGCGATTCGTTGGGCTCGGACGCCTCCGCTGAAGCTAGGGATACACCGCTGTTTTTTATCATGGAAAGCGATGATACCCAATTTAATCAAACGATTGATTAAATTAATGTAAAGCCGATGATATAAGTGGGATATAAAAACCCGAATCAAGCGTCATTTACTATGAAATAAATAGCAAACTATGCATTTTTTATAACGGAAAAGTGTTTAAAAGCACTCTAAAAATCCGTGTGGCACTGGCTGGTCAATTCAACGCCAATTTGACCGCTAAATGGCGCTCTTCTAGCGCACTGGTGCGCATTTTGCTGCCCGCCATGCGCGCGCTAGGCGTTGGCGCATCAAACGGCGTGAGAAATTGCGGCACGGGCAGGCGCGCCTCCAGCTGGGTGGTGAGCGCATGGCCGCGCATTTGCCACTCTTGCACACCGCCCACCAACCAAAGCACGCGCCCCGAGGTGACTCGCGCCAATCGTTGCCACAAAGCCTGCGCATTCGCATCACCTGCATCACCAACGATCAGGACAGTGCGCGAACTGTCAATGCCAGCGCGGCCAAGCAACTGCGCCAATTCCTGTAAAGGGCGCTGCGCAATGTCGGCAGGTAGCGAAGCGGCGCTTGGCAGATGTCCCGCATCAAACTGCGCGGAAGAGCGCAGATCCACAGCAAATGCGCCTTTCGCGAGCGCGGCGAGCGCATCGTCAGCAGAAACAGCACTGGCTTGACCTGAATAAGCTTGGGCAGCGAAGAACGCTAGAAACAAAGGCAGCAAAGTTTTTATCATGGCACGTACTCTACGCAAGCAGCGCAGGCACGTCCAATACAGAGTTGTCAGATACTCATGCCTAAATTGACATAAGCTGCTAAGCCTTTGATTGATAAGGGGATTTCGGGTTAATCCTAGGGTGTATAGCGTGGTAAACACGTAGCCGAAATCATTACTTGCGCCGTTAACATCTAAATCATCCCTCTTCATCTGGAGTTTTTATGATCACCAAACGTTTCGCCCTCATCGCTGCTGCGTCAGCTACGCTTTTCGGCTTGGGCTCGCTGAGCCTGTCCGCCGCCGCGCAGGACTTTCCAATCAAAGACAAGCCCATCAGCTTCGTTGTGCCTTTTGCAGCGGGCGGTCCCACTGACCGTGTCGCACGCGACTTAGCCGTTGCCATGGGCAAGGTCTTAGGCACCAGCGTCGTGGTCGAGAACGCTGCCGGTGGCCCAGGCGGCCTGATCGGTGCGAACAAGGTTGCCAAGGCAACCAATGATGGCTACACCCTGCTGGTGCACCATATTGCGATGGGCGTGTTCCCGACCCTCGTTCGCAATTTGCCTTTCAGCGTCCCGAATGACTTCGAGTATCTTGGCATGATCAACGAAGTGCCTATGACCTTGATTGCGCGCGCCAACTTGCCAGCCAACAATTTCGCTGAATTGCGCACTTGGGCCAATGCCAACAAAGGAAAGATTAACCTCGCCAACGCCGGCATTGCTTCCGCTTCTCACCTCTGCGGCATGCTCTTCCAATCCGCCATCGGCGTTGACATGACGACTGTTCCTTACCGCGGCACTGCTCCGGCCATGAACGATCTGCTCGGTGGTCAGGTGGATCTCATGTGCGACCAAACCACCAACACGACCGGGCAAATTGAAGCTAAGAAGGTCAAAGCTTTTGGCGTGACGACGGCCAAGCGCCTGACCACACCTGCACTCAAAGACCTGCCTACCCTCCAGGAAGCCGGCCTGAAGGACTTCCAAGTCTCAGTCTGGCACGGTCTGTATGCCCCCAAGGGCACCTCTGCCGCCGTTCAAAAGAAGCTGAATGATGCCCTGAAAGTTGCTCTGAACGACGCAGACTTCATTGCCAAGCAGCAAGCCTTGGGCGCAGTCATCTTCACCGATGCCCGTACGGGACCAGTGGCGCACAAACAATTTGTGACGGCAGAGATTGCAAAATGGGAGCCGATCATCAAGGCTTCTGGCGTCTACGCTGATTAATCTGCGTGCTGCAGACGATCAAGCCACCTTCGGGTGGCTTTTTTGTATCTGCCAGACGGGCTGGGGGGCTCACCTCTTTATGGACTCGCCAAGCTGAATGAGAATGACCCTGATGCCAACCCTTCGTACCATCGACTCTATTACGCAGCTGACCCCGCAAGACGCGCTGTGCATTGCCGTGAGCGGCTCGCATGGCGGCATCAGCTCGGCACGCTTTGCTGCAGCGGCAAGGCCATTGCTGAGCGTGTTTAACGATGCTGGTGTGGGCAAAGATGATGCTGGCGTTGCGGGCTTGGCTTGGCTGCAAACGCAGGGTTTAGCCGCCTGCGCAGCGGCGCACACCAGCGCTTGCATCGGTGTGGCACAAAGCACGCTAGATGACGGCATCATCAGCCATGCCAACGCGCTGGCTCACGCGCTGGGCGTTCGCCTAGGGCAAACGTGTAAACAGGTTGTGCAGTGTATGCAGCACACTGCTAGCACAGGCTTTCAAAACACTGGAGACGCCATATGAATTCCTCTTCCTCATCCTTTTTCGATAAGAAATGGCCAGTCGCATACATCCATGCTACACGGCGCGCTATATTTTTAATAGCATCTGCTGCAGTGCTTCAGTTCGGTCTGCAAAGCACTGCATGGGCGCAAGCGTGGCCGAGTAAGCCGGTGCGCATCGTCGTGCCCTTCGCGGCAGGTGGCACGACAGACATTTTGGCGCGCGCGATTGCACCTGAATTGCAAAAGGCCTTTGGCCAATCTTTCATCGTTGAAAACCGCGCAGGCGCGGGCGGTAATGTGGGCGCAGATTTGGTCGCCAAAAGCAATGACGGCCACACGATTTTGATGGGTACGGTGGGCACGCACGGCATCAACAAAGCGCTGTATCCCAGCATGTCTTTCGATCCAGTGAAAGATTTCGCGCCGATCACGGTGGTGGCTTATGTGCCCAATGTGATGGTGATGAATGCAGAAAAAGCGCGTGCTTTGAACATCAACTCCGTGCCCGATTTCATCAGGTATGCGAAGGCTCAGCCTGGCAAGCTCAACATGGCTTCTAGCGGCAACGGCACATCCATTCACCTCGCAGGCGAATTGTTCAAAAGCCGCGCAGGTGTTTTCATGGTGCACTTCCCCTATCGCGGCTCAGGCCCTGCGCTTTTGGACATGATCAGCGGCAACATGGATGTGATGTTTGACAATCTGCCTTCGGCCTTGCCACACATCAAATCAGGCAAGCTCAAAGCATTTGCTGTGACCAGCAACCAACGCTCGCAAGCCGTGCCAGATTTACCCACGGTGGAGCAAGCTGGCGGCGCAGCGATGAAGGATTTTGAGGCCAGCAGCTGGTTCGGCTTGCTTGCACCAGCGTCTATGCCTGCCGCTCAGGTGCAGCGCTTGCAGCAGGAGACGGCCAAAGCGTTGGAGCGCAGCGATATCAAGGAAAAATTCATTGCGCAAGGCGCTATTCCAGGTGGCAACAGCCCCGCAGATTTCGCCAAGCACATTGACGCAGAAATCGCTAAATGGGCGCAAGTGGTGAAAGCTTCTGGCGCGAAAGTGGATTGAGCTACTAGCGGCTCAAACACCCCAAGTGATCGGCACATCCGCTTTCAAACTGCGCTCCATCAAAGTCACCAGTGGCCAAGCCCGCGTGCGCAGGCTGATGCGTTTACCGCCTTGATCTTCCGGTTCTTCGGCAACACCGCCTGCTCGTTCTTCCTGCGCAACCGCAGCCTCAAGCGCGGTTTTGGCAGCGACCATCTGGCCTGGCACCAAAATGCCTTTGGCATCAAAATCTTTGCCGATGATGCTGAGCACTTGGCGACCCGTAGGCTCGAGCATGATGACATCACCGCCAGCATCGGATTTGAATTTGTAGAGCATGCGTGTTGTTAGGGCAATAGGCCGCTGTCATGCGGCACAGGACGTGTGGCATGGAAGCCTGTGTTGGGGACAGGATGGGTGTCGCTGAATCCACCATCGGCATTTTGTGGGATCGGTAACGTGGCAGAGGCTTCAGCGCCGGTGATGACGGAGGGCATGGTGGACATCGTGGCGGGCACGGCCAGCTCGCTGCGCAATCGGTCGTAGGCAGCGCCGCGGCTTTTGACAGCATCGGCTCGCCAAGCTAGCGCACCTGCCAATTCGTCGTGGGGGCAACCTGCATCAGGCAAGATGCGCCATAGCACAGCACGCACGGCGCGAGCCACGTTCACATCGTCTTCACGAATGCGCTTGAGTGCCTGCTGCTCATAAGCGCCTGATTGTGACCAAAGCTGCTCATCCCAAATACGCAAACTCACTTGCAATTGAAAGTAAGCTTTCTCGTCGTCTGAAATGGTGACGACTTCGTAGCTCAGCCAATTGGAGGGGATACCGAAGATGGCTGTGGTGCGCACAGCGGCTGCGCGGATCAGCTCACGTGCTGCGCGCACATCTTTGTCAGCGAGGCTGAGCGGCACGGGTTGGCCTTCAACATCGAAGAAGCCGGTGGAAGGCGATGGGATTTCGTGCGCCGCAGGGGCGTTGTTCAGAATACGGTCTAGCCAGCTCACGATATGCCCTTGTTGTGATGAGGTGATGAGGTGATGACCATTGTAGTGAATCAGGGCATGAAGTGGCTATGAATTTCATTTGACAGATAGATAATTTAAGCTTAAATTATCTATCATGTATTCATTGCCTTCTATCTCACCTTTGACTCTGCTCTGTGTCGGCGGCGGCCCCAGCGGTCTGTATTTCGCTCTGCTCATGAAAAAACGCTTTCCCACGATGCGCGTGCTCGTGGTGGAGCGGAATCGACCATTTGATACGTTTGGTTGGGGCGTGGTCTTGTCTGATCAAACGCTCTCCAACTTAAAAATCGCTGACCCAGAGAGCGCGCAACTCATCGGGGATGCCTTCAACCATTGGGACGATATTGAGGTCTTCTTCAAAGGCCGCAGCGTGCGCTCGACAGGCCATGGCTTTTGCGGGATTGGACGCAAACATTTGCTCAATATTTTGCAAGAGCGCTGTCAAGCACTGGGCGTGGAGTTGGTGTTTGAAACCGATGTGCAAGACGATCAAACTTTGGCAGCGCAATACAACGCAGACCTTGTCATCGCCAGCGATGGTCTGAACAGCCGCATCCGCACACGCTACGCCGCCGCTTACCAGCCTGACATTGACACGCGCCGCTGCCGCTTCGTCTGGCTGGGCACGAAGAAAACCTTCGATGCCTTCACCTTTGCCTTCGAGAGAACAGAGCATGGCTGGTTTGCTGCGCATGCCTACAAGTTCAACGACGACACCTCCACCTTCATCGTAGAAACGCCACATGAGGTGTGGAAAGCGCATGGCTTGGATCAGATGGAGCAGCCTGATGCGATCGCTTTTTGCGAGAAACTCTTTGCCTCCTACTTAGATGGCAACCCGCTGCTGAGCAATGCGACGCATCAACGCGGTAGCGCGATTTGGATTCAGTTTCCGCGCGTAGTTTGCGGTAATTGGGTGCATGAGGTAAGCATTTCAGGCAAGCGCGTGCCGATCGTACTAATGGGCGATGCGGCACACACCGCGCATTTCTCCATCGGCTCAGGTACGAAACTGGCGCTGGAAGATGCGATTGATTTGGCCGATGAGTTTGTGCGGCATGCGAATGTGTCTTCAGATGAAGATTTGCCAGGGATTTTGCAGGCTTACCAAGCACGGCGTAGCGTGGAAGTGTTGAAAATCCAAAACGCAGCACGCAATTCCACCGAATGGTTTGAAAATGTGGAGCGCTATGCAAGCATGGAGGCTGAGCAGTTTTACTACAGCCTGCTGACGCGCAGCCAGCGCATCAGCCACGACAACCTGCGTGTGCGCGATGCAACATGGTTGCTCGGCTATGAAAGCTGGTTTGCGAAAAAACCTGCGGCGAAACATCCGGTCTTGCCGATGCTCACGCCCTTCAAAATGCGCGATGTGCAGTTGAAAAACCGCATTGTCGTTAGCCCAATGGCAACCTACAGCGCCATCGACGGCATCATGCAAGATTTTCATCTCGTGCATTTGGGTGCGCGTGCTTTGGGCGGTGCATCGCTGGTGATGATTGAGATGACATCGCCGAATATGGAAGGCCGCATCACACCGGGCTGTACCGTGTTGGAAAATGACGAGCAGCAAGCCGCCCTGATGCGAATTGCACAGTTCTTTAAGAGTAGCAGCGCAAAACTAGGCCTGCAACTCGGCCACAGCGGCCCCAAAGGCTCAACGCAATTGGGCTGGGAAACGACAGACAAACCGTTGAAAGAAGGAAATTGGCCGCTCATCGCAGCCAGCGCAGTCGCTTTTGGCGAGCAGAATCAAACTCCCAAAGCCATGACGCGCGCTGACATGGATCGCATCCAACAAGCGTTCGTTGCAAGTACCGAACGCGCTGCCGCTGCAGGCATCGACTGGCTGGAGCTGCACTGCGCCCATGGCTACTTGCTCTCCAGCTTCATCTGCCCTTTGACCAATTTCAGAACCGACGACTACGGCGGCTCGCTAGAAAACCGTTGCCGCTATCCGCTCGAAGTCTTCAAAGCGATTCGCGCAGCTTGGCCACAAGGCAAACCAATCAGCGTGCGCATCTCCGCACATGATTGGGCAGAAGGCGGCAACACCGATGACGATGCGATAGCCATCTCTGGCCTCTTCAAAGCCGCAGGCGCAGACATGATCGACGTATCTAGCGGCCAAACCACCCGCGCTGCCAAGCCGATTTATGGCCGCATGTACCAAACGCCTTTCGCAGATCGCATCCGCAATGAAGTGGGAATCGCCACAATTGCTGTTGGCGCAATCAGCGAGGCCGATCATGCCAACAGCATCATCGCCGCAGGCCGCGCCGATCTTTGCGCCATCGCCCGCCCGCATCTGGCTGACCCCGCGTGGACGCTACATGCCGCCGCGCAACAGCAAAGCCGCGATGTGGATTGGCCACTGCCTTACATCAGTGGGCGTGATCAGACGTATCGTGAAATCGCGAAGATCCGAACGGCTACTGTTTAGGTCACGCGAAAAACGCAAAAAATACAAAAAGACAGCTGTGAACCTATTGAAATTCCCTCATTTTTTGCGTTGTTCGCGAACTTTTCTCGCTTTGCGCGTTACCTCATCCTTAGAGAGCTAAAACCATGGACTTAGAAGCCCGTCTCCATACCGATCATGCGGACGAGTTGCGCCTGTGGCTGCGTATGCTCACCTGCACGCAACTGATTGAGCGCAACATTCGCGCCGCACTGCGCGAAAAATTTGACACGACGCTACCGCGCTTTGATTTGATGTCGCAACTTGAACGCGCCCCACAAGGCCTGAAGATGAACGAGCTCTCGCGCCGCTTGATGGTCACCGGTGGGAACATCACTGGCATCACGGATCAGCTGGTGAGCGAAGGTTTGGTGGAGCGCTTGGCCGTAGAAGGCGATCGCCGCGCCTACCTTGTCCGCCTCACGAGCGCAGGTCACAAGAGTTTCGAGATCATGGCGCAAGCGCATGAGGCTTGGATCGTGCAAGCTTTTGATGGCCTTGGGGAAAAAGATATCGCGCAGCTTTACAAGTTGCTCGGCCGGGTGAAAGACAGCGCCATTGCGATGAATCTCATGACAGATCAAGAAGCTTGAAGACCGATGAAACACTACATTCAAAACTCCAACCCCATGCGCTCTCAGTTCAGCACACAAGCGGCGTATCAAGCGCAGCATTTCTCGTATACCTTTGACGCAGGCGTTGCCACCCTCACGCTCAATCGCCCTGATAAAAAGAATCCGCTGACGTTTGACTCGTATAGCGAGTTGCG
The DNA here is from genome assembly GCA_031418715.1 of Variovorax sp. Lineage (GTDB taxonomy): Bacteria > Pseudomonadota > Gammaproteobacteria > Burkholderiales > Burkholderiaceae_C > JANMDU01. The sequence goes on from JANOJL010000045.1 coordinate 35,266, forward strand.
CGATTTGTTTCGCGCTTTCGTTTATGCCACTGATGTGAAAACCGTTGTCTTCACAGGCAGCGATGGCAATTTTTGCAGCGGCGGCGATGTGCATGAAATCATCGGTCCGCTCACCAAGATGAGCATGCCCGAGATGCTTGAATTCACCCGCATGACGGGCGATTTGGTCAAGGCCATCAAGGCATGCCCACAGCCCGTGATCGCCGCGATTGATGGCATCTGCGCAGGTGCAGGCGCGATGATCGCGCTGGCGGCTGACATGCGTTTAGGCACACCCCGTGCAAAAACAGCCTTCCTTTTCACCCGCGTCGGCCTCGCAGGCGCAGACATGGGCGCCTGCGCCTTGCTACCACGCACGATCGGCCAAGGCCGCGCAGCTGAATTGCTATTCACTGGCCGCGCGATGACGGCGAACGAGGGCTTGAACTGGGGCTTCTTCAATGCGCTGCACGAGAGCGCCGACTTGCACGCTGCTGCACACATACTCGCGCGATCTTTAGCCGAGGGTCCGACCTTTGCCCACGGAATGACCAAAACCATGTTGCACCAAGAGTGGAGCATGACGATTGACCAAGCGATTGAGGCAGAAGCGCAGGCTCAAGCGATTTGCATGCAAACCAAAGATTTCACGCGCGCTTATGAGGCTTTTGTAGCGAAGCAGAAACCTGCGTTTGAGGGGGATTGAGATGAGTCCACGCGCCACCACAAAACATTTGGGTCTTCCGTTTTTTGATGCGCAGCACCGCGAGATTGGCAATTGTCTGGCGGATTGGCTGCCCAAGCAGAGCATGGATGAGAGTGATGACCGCGCGGCTTGCAAGGCTTGGGTGAAGCTGTTGGGGGCGAATCAGTGGTTGCGGTATTGCGTACCTTCGTCGTACGGCGGGGCGTTTGAAATAATTGACTCCCGTGCGCTGGTGATCCTGCGGGAGAACTTGGCTTTTCATTCTGCACTGGCAGATTTTGTATTCGCGATGCAAGGTTTGGGCAGCGGTGCGATTTCTTTGGCAGGCTCTCCTGAATTGAAAGATAAGTATCTTCCTGCTGTGGCGCGAGGCGAGAAGATTGCTGCGTTTGCGTTGTCTGAGCCTGATGCAGGTAGCGATGTGTCTGCTATGAAAACAGAAGCATCTCACGCAATAAATATAACGGAGAACGGCCCATTTGACTATGAAATCAATGGTCTAAAAACCTGGATCAGCAATGGCGATCTCGCGGATTTCTATTGCGTGTTTGCCAAGACAGACATGCAAGCGGGCTCACGCGGCATCAGCGCTTTCATCGTCGATGCGGGAACACCCGGCTTAGACAGCAGCGAACACATTCAAGTCATGGCGCCACATCCATTGTCCACTCTTAAATTCAACCAATGCCGGGTCGCAGCAAGCCAGCTTCTGAGTGACGAAAACGCAGGCTTTAAGCTCGCGATGGCCACGCTGGATATTTTTCGCCCTTCGGTTGCCGCTGCAGCATTGGGTTTCGCACGCCGCGCGTTGCATGAGGCACGCACGTATGCACAAAACCGCCCGATGTTTGGCAAAACACTCGCTGACCAGCAAATCTCGCAGGCGAAATTAGGCGAAATGGCAGCGTTGCTTGATGCAGGTGCATTACTCACCTACCGCGCCGCTTGGATGCGCGATGTAGCCCTACCTGCGGGTGATGCAAGCCGAGAAGATTACACCGCCGCCGCCGCCATGGCCAAAATGGTGGCCACTGAAAACGCCAATAAAGTGATTGATATGGCGCTGCAAATGCATGGCGGCATGGGCGTGAAGGTCGGTACGCACATTGAAGCGCTGTATCGAGATATTCGCGCGCTTCGCATTTACGAAGGCGCGACCGAGGTGCAACAGCTCATCTTGGGCAAATCGGTGCTCTCTGGTGTGATTTAAAGAAAGGCTTGCAACATGCCATCTGCACAACCTGATTCTTTCGCGCGCGAGCATCTGCCTCCGCTCAGCGCTTGGCCTGACTATCGCTTTGATCTACCCGAGTTGAAATTCCCCGAGCAACTCAATGCGGTGGAGCATCTGCTTGACCACGCTGTATCGCAGAAAGGTTTTGCAAACAACGTGATGCTGCGCTCTGCGCAACGCAATTTAACTTATCGAGATTCACAGACGCTCGTTAATCGCATTGCCGTTTACTTGATCGACGATTGCAAACTGATTCCCGGCAACCGCGTGTTGCTGCGCGGGCCGAACGCCATCGGCATGGCACTGTGTTGGTTAGCCGTCGTCAAAGCTGGTCTGATCGCCGTCGGCACGATGCCTTTGCTGCGTGCGAAAGAGTTGAGCGAGATCATCACCAAAGCGCAGCCTTCGATGGCTTTGTGTGACGGCCAATGGCTCGCCGAATTGCAAACTGCTCAGCAGCAAACCACCTCGCCGATGCAGCGCATCATCCCTTTCAATAGCGATGGCGCTTCTGATTTAGAGCAACTCTGCGCGAGCAAAAGCGGCGAATTTTCCGCCTGTAAAACGCAAGCCACCGATGTCGCGATGATGGCCTTCACCAGCGGCACCACAGGCCTGCCTAAAGCCGCCGTGCATTTGCACCGCGATTTGCTAGCCGCCTGCGAATGCTGGCCGCGCCATGTGTTGAAAGCGCAGCCCGCCGACATCGTCATCGGCTCGCCGCCGCTGGCCTTTACCTTCGGCTTGGGCGGCTTGTTGCTCTTTCCGATGTGGGCTGGCGCGAGTGTTTACTTTCACGACAAGGCCTACACACCGGAGGGCATGGTTGATGTGACCAACAACGTCAAAGCGACGATCAGCTACACCGCGCCTACCTTTTATCGCCAAATGGCGGCGTTTGCAAAAGCTAAAGGTGTGATGAGTCTGCGCATCAGCGTGAGCGCTGGCGAGGGCTTACCGGATGCCACTCGAGTGCTTTGGAAAGATGCCTCTGGGCTCGATATGCTAGACGGTATTGGTGCGACAGAGATGTTTCATATCTTCATCTCCAGTGCGGGCAGCGAGATCAAACGCGGTGCGATTGGCAAAGTCGTACCTGGCTATACCGCGAAAGTGGTGGACGATGAAGGCAAGGAATTGCCACGCGGCCAGGTCGGCAAGCTCGCTGTTGTCGGCCCCACAGGTTGCAAATACTTGAACGACCCGCGCCAAGCCCACTATGTGAAAAACGGTTGGAACTATCCCGGCGATGCATTCCTTCAAGATGAAGAGGGCTATTACTTCTACCAGGCCCGCACCGACGACATGATCATCAGTGCCGGCTACAACGTTGGCGGCCCCGAAGTGGAAGATTGCTTGCTCAAGCATCCAGCAATCGCCGAATGCGGCGTGATCGGCCAAGCTGATGAAGAGCGCGGCATGATCGTCAAAGCCGTTGTCGTTTTGAAGAGCGGTCAAGTAGGTGATGATGCCATGGTGAAGGCCTTGCAAGACCACGTCAAAGCAAATCTCGCACCCTACAAATATCCAAGGAAAATTGAATTCCGTACGCAATTGCCGCGCACTGAAACCGGCAAACTGCAACGCTTCAAATTACGAGCGGTTTAACAAAGAAGCCAGAAAGCCCACCATGCATCAACTCCTCCAACCCCCTGACTGGGCTGCAGCCAAAGGCTATGCCAACGGCATCTCCGTCGCACTCACGGCTAGCAGCCAACTCATCTTCACTGGTGGCCAGATCGGTTGGAATGCTCAGCAGCAATTTGATTCCACTGATTTCATCGCGCAAACCGCACAAGCTCTGCGCAACGTCCTAGCCATCCTGCATCAAGCCGGTGCTGGCCCCGAGCACATGACGCGCATGACTTGGTACATCACCGACTGCGATGAATACAACGCCCGTTTGCGCGAGTTGGGGCAGGTCTATCGTGAGGTGATGGGCAAAAACTTCCCCACGATGAGCTGTGTCGGCGTGGCGCGCTTGGTGGAAAAGCAAGCGAAGGTAGAGATTGAAGTCACGGCCATCAAACCTTGATGCTATGAAATAAATAGCATATTGCGCATATTTTATAACGGCGGATAGCCGATTTTCTTCAAAATTCTTTCCCCAAACAGCACCATCGCCAACGCCCCGCCGACGCAGGCAATGCCCGCCCATTGCCAGGGGCTCACGCTCTCGCCCAGTAGCAACATGCCAGCGGCAATGCCCACCACAGGTACGCCAAGACTCAAGGGCGCCACGCGGTTAGCGGTATGCCGCTTGAGTAAACCTGTCCACATTGCATAGGCGGCAATGGTGGCGATCCAGCCGAGGTAGGCCGCGGCAAGCCATGCCGTCCAGGGTGCATTGATCAAGCTTTGCGTCACGCGTGTCACGCTGCCGGTATCCATCCAGGCCGACAGCAATACAAAGGGAATGATGGGCACCAGCGAGCTCCACACCACGAATGCCAACGCGTCGTAGTTGGGGCTGGCTTGCTGCGCTTTGCGGGCGACGATGTTAGAAACCGCCCACGAGGCTGCTGCGCAAAGGTTCAATGCAAAGGCGAGCACCGTGATGCTCGAGCTGGCTGCCTGGCCAGATGCAAAGTGCGTTGCGAAGCAGGCCAAGCCCAGCGCTGCCAGCCCCAAGCCAATCCACTGCGAACGCCCCAACCGCTCGGCAAGAAACAGCATGCCAAACAACGCCGTGAAAAACACCTGGGTTTGCATCAACACCGAGGCAATCGATGCCGTCATGCCCAGTTTCAAGGCGGTAAACAAAAAGCCAAACTGACCAATGCCTTGGGCGATGCCGTAGATCAATACCCATTTGCCCGGCAGGCCGCGTGGGCGAATGAAGAGGATCAGCGGAAAGGCGGCCAAGAGGTAGCGCGCCGCGCCCATCTGAAAAGGCGTAAAGCTGGCCAGCCCATACTTCATCACCACGAAATTCAAGCCCCAGCTGACGACGATGAAAAGAGCAAATGCGCTGTCGCGCAGAGAAAAGCTGGGTTGAGTCGGCATAGACCCATTGTGCTGCAAAGCCATCACCTTATCCGGTGGGCATTGATGAGGATTGAGCTCGCGTTAGATGCCGTATGCTCATGGCATGCAGCTCTTAGATTCCGAAACCATTTCTTGCTTTGAACGCGATGGCGCGGTTGTCCTGCGCGGCATATTGCCGACGATGCAGCTTCTGCAATTGGAGCTGGGCATTGAAGAAAACCTGGCCAATTTGAGCCCGCTCGCGATTGTGGCCAGCGAGCCTGATGATCCTGGCCGTTTCGTGGAAGACTTTTGTACTTGGCAAAGCAACGCCACCTACGAGCACATTTTGAAAGAAACCGCGTTGCCTTGGATCGCCCGTGATCTGATGCAAAGCCAAAGCGTGCGCCTGTATCACGATCATTTGCTGGTGAAAGAGCCGGGCACCCGCGCACCAACGCCTTGGCATCAAGATCAACCGTATTACAACGTCAGTGGCCGCCACAACGTGAGCTTTTGGATTCCCGTTGATCCTGTGCCGCTGGAGAGCACGCTGCGCTTCGTGGCGGGATCACACGAAGGCGCTTGGTATATGCCGCGCACCTTCCGCGAGCAGCAAGCCAAGTGGTTTCCCGAAGGCAGTTTGCAAGAACTGCCAAACATTGACGCCGAGCCAGAAAAATTCAAGCAACTTGCTTGGGCGCTGGAGCCTGGCGATTGCGTGGCTTTTCATATGCTCACCCTACATGCCACCAGCGGCACCCCACCGGGTAGCCGGCGTCGCGTGTTCTCCGCACGGTATTTGGGGGACGATGCCCGCCACGCGATCCGCCCATGGCGCACCTCGCCGCCGTTTGCAGGACTGGAAGATCGTCTGCCGGATGGCGCTGAGATGAACGACGATCTCTTTCCGCGATTGATTTGATCACTCATAGCTGAGGCATCAACTAGCTGGGAGTATCCAAATCTCCAACTGCAAGCCTGGAAAGCTCTCAAAGTCTTTTGCGTTGCGCGTGAGCAGCGCATGGCCACCGGCAATGGCTGTAGCAGCGATCCATGTATCGTGCGCGCCGATGGTGACGCCCTTTGGCAAAGCGGCCATCATGCGCGAATGGCTGCGCGCCTCTCGCAAACCGATATCAAGGATGGGGATTTCTGCCAACAACTGCTCCGCCATCGCGCCGCGCCAAGTGCGCTTGTGCGGCAAGCTGGCTCGCTCTACTCCTGCAAGCAACTCACTTGCTGTGATGCTGCTCATGTAAACGTCACCTAGATGCTCCCAACGCTCTAGAACTGTGTTGATGCCTTGTTCACGCAAGACCCATATATCAGTGTCAATCAGCAAGCCCATGCTCAGGAGGCGCCCCAAGGATCAGTTGCTCGCGCAGGCATAGCGTTCATACTGCGGCGCACCTCCGCCAAATCAGCTGCAAATGCTTCCCGCTCTTATTCGTCAAGTCGCGGCAGATTATCCAGCCATGTTTGTACTTGCTTCGCATTTAAGCCTCTGGTTTCGCTCCCGGGTATCACTCGTGCAATAACTGTTTTGCCACGTGAAATATCAAATACCTGCCCCCGGTATTGCACTTGGCTCAGGTAGTCCGAGATGCCGCGAGTGAACTCGGTGGCAGTGACGGATTCTGCAAGTGCGTCTTAAACGTACTATGCCTGCCACGATGAGCAGAAGACCAACGAGAAGCAGCAAACTGAGCAATGTTAGATGCATGGTGAATGCATGGCCTAAGGCTCAATCCACCCGCGCCCCACTTGCCTTCACTGGCTTTTCATATCTCGCACGCTCTTGCGCCATGAAGGCGGTGAATTCTTGTGGGCTGTTGGGGGTGGGCTCGGCCATGAGGGCGGCGTACCGGGTCTGGGTCTCAGGCAATTTGAGGGCCGCGGTGAAGGCGGCGTTGAGTTTGCTCACCACGTCAGCTGGTGTGCCTGCGGGTGCAACCAAACCCCACCAAGTGTCGATCGCGAAGTCTTTGAAGAAGTTGGGCATGGCCTCCTGCAAGGTCGGCACATCGGGCAAATTGGGCGAGCGCTTGAGAGCCGTGACGCCCAAGGCTTTGAGCTTGCCGCTGCGGATGTTGGGTGCGGCGGTGGCGAGATTGTCGAAATTGAAATCGACTTGGCCTGAGAGCAACGCAAGCTGAGCCGGGTTGCCACCGTTGTAGGGGATGTGCACGGCGAACACGCTGGCGCGGGCTTTGAACATTTCGCCAGCCAGATGACCGCCCGAGCCATTGCCGCCTGAGCCGTAGTTGAGCTTGGCGGGGTTGGCTTTGGCATATGCCACGAAGTCTTGCACGGTGTTGATTTTCAGACGCGCGGCGGTATCCGTATTCATCACCAGCACCTGGGGCACACGCAGCATTTGGGTGATGGCGGCGAAGTCTTTGCCCGCATCGAAAGGCATCTTGGCATAGAGCCACGGGTTGATCGCATGCGTGGCCAGTGCCGCGATGCCAATGGTGGTGCCATCGGGCGCAGCTTTGGCAATCAGATCCGCGCCAATGTTGCCGCCTGCGCCGGGCTTGTTGTCGATGATGATCGTGCCCAGCGCACCTTTGGTTTGCTCAGCGATGAGACGAGCCGTCACATCAATCGGGCCACCCGCGGCGTAGGGGACGATCAGGCGAATCGGCCTTTGTTGGCTAAAAGCGGTGATTACCGGCAAGGATATTGCGCTGAGCGCTACTGATTTAGTAGCTAGGGAGATGAGTTGTCTGCGTTGCATAGGAAGTAGCTTTCAAAAAATAGGTCACCCGAAAAGCGCAAAAAAGACGCTAAACACGCAAAAATGGATAAGTGCTTTTTCGCGATTTTCGCGTCTTTTTTGCGCTTTTCGCGTTACTTAGATCGGTCTAAACATTCAATCTAATTTAGCCCCAGAGCGTTTGATGATCGGCTCCCACTTTTTCGCTTCATCCGCGATGAGTTTGCCAAAATCGTCTGCACTTCCGCCCACGGCATCAAGCCCTGCGGTCTTCATGCGCTCCATCACGCTGGGCTCTTTCATTGCGGCGTTGATGGCGGCATTGATGCGGTCAATAATGGGGCGCGGTGTGCCTGCGGCCACCAGCACGCCATTCCAAGCGATGGCTTCGAAGCCGGCCAGCTCTTTGATGCCTGAGCTTTCCACGGTGGGCAGATCGGGGGTGAGGGAGTAGCGCGTTTTCCCGGTGACGGCCAATGCTTTCATGCGGCCTGCACGCACTTGCGGCAAGATGAGCGTGGGCACAGTGGCAAGGATTTGTGTGTCGCCAGCGGCCGTTGACATCGCAGCAGGCGGGCCACCGTTGAACGGGATATGCACGGCGAACGTGCCCGTGAGCGCTTTCAGATATTCCATCGTGAGGTGCGATGAAGAGCCATTGCCCACCGATGCGTAGTTGTATTTGCCTGGATTAGCTTTGAGTAGCGCCACCAGCTCTTTGACGTTATTCGCCGGCACGCTTGCGTTTACAGCAAGCACATTGGGCTGCGAGGTGGTGAGTACCACGGGTGCGAGATCTTTGAGCGGGTTGTAGGGCAGCTTGCTGTAGAGAAAGGGTGCAAAAGCCACTGGGCCGTTGAATCCGAGCAACCAAGTGTGGCCATCTGGCGCGCTTTTGGCGACGTCGTTCGCGCCCACCGTGCCGCCAGCTTGCGGTCGGTTTTCAATCACAATGGGTTGGCCCAGCAGCGCGGCCAAGCGCTCTTGCATGCTGCGGGCAATCACATCGAGCGAGCTACCCGCAGGCGCAACTACGATCCAGCGGATCGGTTTAGACGGGAAATTTTGAGAAAAAGTGGGGTTAGCCGTTATAGAAACTGCGCTGAGTGCTATCGATTGAAGAGCAATTCGACGTGAAAAAACCATGATGACCTCTGTAGATGGACAATCCATAAACTTTACCTTGCTTTGCAAGCACCGCGCCAGCGGGTTGATACGGAGAGCCGCCTGACAACACAAGCGAGAACACCGCCCCAAGAGTGTCCCCCGATTGATAGCCACAGATCAAAAGAAAAGCAACAATCCTATGCATGCCTACTCTCTACCTCGTGCGCCACGGCCAAGCCAGTTTTGGCGCTGAAGACTATGACAACCTGAGCGATCTTGGGGCGCAGCAGTCTCAGCAGCTTGGGCGCTATTTCAAATCCAAAAACCTCAGCTTTGATGCCGCCTTCGCAGGGACGCTGCGCCGCCATGCGCAAACCTATTCCAGCATCGCGCAAGGCATGAGTTCAGATCAAACCGCGTATCAACGCCCTGGGCTCAATGAATACGACAGCGATGCCGTGGTCGCCGCGATTCATCCTGCGCCGCTCTCACGCGACCGCTCACCCGAGAACTACCGCAAACATTTCCGCCTGCTGCGCGATGGCCTCGCAGCTTGGATGGAAGGCAGTGCGCAGCCCCAAGGCATGCCCACCTACCCCAACTTCGTCAAAGGCATCACCGATGTGCTCGATGAGGTGCGCATGCAGTTTGGCGGACAAGAAGATGCTCGTATCCTGATCGTCTCCAGCGGGGGACCAATAAGCACCGCTGTGGGACATGTGCTCGGTACATCCGCACCTACCACGATAGAGCTGAACCTTCGCATACGCAACACCAGCATCACAGAATTCGCCTTCACGCCCAAGCGCCACATGCTCGTCACATACAACACCTTGCCGCATTTGGAAGACAAGGCTCATTGGGTGACTTACGCTTGATCACAAAAGAATCGGCGCTGTCTTCATATTGACTTGTTTTTGTCATGAACCGTTCATGAATTGTTTCTAAGGTGAAGGCTTCATCCACCACATTAAAAAATCATGAAGCATCAAAAAACCCAGATCGTTCGCTTCGGTCTGTTGGCCAGTGTTCTCGCGCTTGCCGCCTGTGCCAATCAACCCAGTTCGCAAACCAGCCCCTATCCCACATTGACTGGCCAAGCGCCTTTGGTGATCGGCCACCGAGGAGCCAGCGGTTATCTGCCAGAGCACACGCTGGAAGCCTACAAACTGGCGATTGAGCAAGGCGCAGATTTCATTGAGCCCGATTTGGTGGCGACGAAAGACGGGATTTTGATCGCTCGTCATGAGCCCAATATCACCAACACCACCGATGTGTCTACGCGGCCAGAATTTGCCTCGCGCAAAAACAAGCGCAAAGTGGATGGCGCAGATGAAGAAGGCTGGTTTGCCTCCGACTTCACCTTGGCTGAAATCAAAACCTTGCGCGCCAAACAGCCCTCAGCTGAGCGCGATGCCAGCCATAACGGCAAATTCAGCATCCCCACATTGGAAGAAATCATTACTCTGGCCAAAGAGCAAAGCGCCAAAACTGGGCGCACTGTGGGCATTTATCCTGAAACCAAACACCCGACATATCACAACGATTTGAAGCTCAGCTTGGAAGATCGTTTGCTGGATATTTTGGCGAAGCATGGCTACACGCAGAAAAATTCTCCTGTGATCATTCAATCTTTTGAAGTGGCGAATTTGAAGTATCTGCGCAGCAAAACGCAAGTACGCTTGGTGCAACTGGTCGATGCCGATGATGTGAAGCCCGATGGCAGCATGGATTTGGCCGCGCCGTTTGACAAGCCTTACGATTTTGCAGTCGCCAAAGATGCTCGCACTTTCGCCAGCCTGCTCACCCCCGCTGGCCTGCGCGAGATCAAGACGTATGCCGATGGCATTGGCCCTTGGAAGCCGTATTTGATTTCAGCCCGCCAAGTAGATCGCAATGGCGACGGTAAGATGGATGATCTGAACGGTGATGCCAAGATGGACGAACGGGATCGCATGTTGATGCAGCCTACTAGCGTGGTCCGTGATGCGCATGCGGCAGGCTTATTTGTACATGCCTACACCTTCCGCAATGAAGCTCGCCGCCTTGCCTCAGACTTCAATGGCGATCCGAAAGCGGAATACGAGATGTTTTACAAGCTGGGTGTGGACGGTGTTTTCACCGATTTTCCAGATACCGCTTTGTCGGCCCGCAAATCGCGCTGAAACTTTTCTGAGATTGAAAAGCGCTGAAATTCTTGTTTGCAAGAGCTTCAGCCCTGCCACACGCCGTAACCCATACGCTGCAAGGTGATGGCTAATTCGACTTCCATCGCTTTGGCTGCCACATGCGGCATCGGGTTGAGTTTTTCGTACAGCTCGGGTATGAGGCGGATGCCGTAATCGGTGACGAAGGTGTTGGCTTGGATGCCCGCTTTGTGTTTGTCAAAGCGGGTGTCAGGGTCGAGCCCGGTCATGCCGACATAGACGAAGGGTTGACCCATCACATAGTCAGGATTGCAGCGACGGAATTTGCCACTGTTCCAAACGCGGTCGTCTAGCTCGATCACGTAAACGTGATATTGGCCTCTAGGCATCTTCTGACTTTGTATCGTCAGCCTTGGCATCTTCTTTTTTGAGTTGCAAGGCCAAATCGTAAAGCGCATTGCGCGGTTCGCCTGTGATCTCAGCGGCGAGTTTGACGGCTGTTTTGGTGGGCAGTTCGACCAGCAAGAGTTTCAGAATGCGCTCGCCTTCTCCGGATTGACTCTCAACAGTGGCTTGCGGATGAATCGCGATGGCGAATTCGCCGCTGGTGCGGTGTTTGTCTTGCGCGAGCCAAGCGGTGATATGCACTGCGGGCATTGTGGCGATGTCTTCAAACTGTTTGGTGATCTCTCGCCCGAGCGTGATGCGGCGCTCGCCCAGCAGCGCGAGGCTGGCGGCCAAAGCCTCGATACGGTGCGGTGCTTCGAGCAAGATCACAGCGCGTGGCTCAGAGCTGAGCCGCAGCACCTGCATTTCGCGCTCTTTGGCTTTGGGCGATAAAAAACCTTCAAAAATGAAACCACCAGCATCGCCTGCCAAGCCTGCTGCGCTGATCAGCGCCGTGATACTGCTCGCACCTGGCAGTGGAATCACGCGAAAACCGGCTTCAGTCACGGCTGCGGCCAAGCGCGCGCCAGGGTCGCTCACGGCGGGCGTGCCTGCGTCGCTCACATAGGCGATGCGCTCGCCTGCTTGCAAGCGGGCGATGATGCCTTGCGCGGCTTCACGTTCGTTGTGTTCATGCACCGCGAGCAAAGGCTTGTCGATGCCATAAATGCCCAGCATGCCGCGTGTGTGGCGCGTGTCTTCGCAGGCGATTTGGTCTGCGAGGCTGAGCACATGCAGCGCACGCAGAGAAATATCAGCCAAATTACCAATTGGCGTGGCCACGATGTAAAGCGCGCTGGTTGGATACAGCTGCGCACCTGCGGCAGATTGCGCAGCCGCGAGGGCGAGGGAGAAGTCTGCTTTCATCAATGGAACGTTGGTTTCGAAGGCACAATGCTTGTATGAATGTGTTCAAGAGCATAGCGGTAAAAGCGCCTTCCAAACCCGCTGCGACAAAACGCCCTACAACCAAAGCCTTGGGCGACAGCGGCGAAACTCGTGCGCTGGAGTATCTGGCGCAGCGCGGGCTGATGCTGGTGGCGCGGAATTTCAAAACGCCGGGGCGTGGCGGTGGCGAGGTGGATCTGATCATGCATGCGCCCGATGGAACGCTGGTTTTCATTGAAGTGCGGCATCGTAAAAGTGCGAGCCACGGCGGCGCGGCAGCCAGCATCAGCGCCACGAAGCGGCGGCGCATCATCTACGCAGCTCAGCATTACATCAGCCGCTTGAGCCGCATGCCACCTTGCCGCTTTGATGTGATCGCGCTGCAAGGCGAGGGGCAAGATATGGAGGTGGAATGGCTGCAAGCAGCTTTTGACGCATCCTGATGCATATGGATGCAAATATTTGAAGAAATAAGCTGTTCCCCGTTATATTTCCTGCGAACTTTGCTATCAATTTAGTATCATCCAAAGAATCATCCAAACTCACCATGCTCGAACAACGCATTGAAAAAAACTTCATCGACAGCGCCGACTTGAAATACCAAGCCGCGCAGCTGCTCTCCAAGCCGATCGCGCAGGCCACGGAAGCGCTCTTGGCTTGCGTCACGAATGGCGGCAAGGTGCTCGCTTGCGGCAATGGCGGCTCAGCCGCGGATGCGCAGCATTTCGCCGCTGAGTTCGTGGGCCGCTATGAGCGCGAGCGCCCCGAGCTGGCCGCGATTGCTTTGACAACAGACAGCTCCATCCTGACTGCCATTGCCAACGATTACGACTTCAGCCAAATCTTCTCCAAGCAAGTCCGCGCTTTGGGGACGGGCGGCGATGTGTTGGTGGCGATTTCCACCAGCGGCAATTCGGCCAATGTGATTGCGGCCATTGAGGTAGCGCAACAGCGCGAGATGATCGTGATCGCACTAACGGGTAAGGGCGGCGGCAAAATCGGCGCTATGCTCAATGAGACCGATGTCCATATCTGCGTGCCGCATGACCGCACGGCGCGTATCCAAGAAGTTCATCTGCTCGTGTTGCACTGCTTGTGTGATGGAGTCGATGCCATGTTGTTAGGCGATCAGGAGAATTTATGAAGACAACCCACTCGATGAATCAAGCAGCTGATATAGGCAACAACAAAAATGCTATCAAATCAATAGCACGTCGCTCAGTTTTTATAACGGCCATCACCCTATTTGGCTCACAAATTCTCTCTGGCTGCGCACCGCTGATCTTGGGCGGCGCGGTGTTGGGCGGCACGCTGATCGCCACCGATCGGCGCACCTCAGGTGCACAATTGGAAGACGAAGGCATCGAATTGCGCTCTGTCAATCGCTTGCGCGAAGCGCTTGCAGACCGAGCGTACATCAACGTCACCAGCTACAACCGCCAAGTGTTGCTCACTGGCGAAGTGCCGAGCGAAGCAGACAAACAGCGCGCACAAGAGATTGTCAGCCGCGTTGAAAACGTGCGCAGTATCGTGAACGAACTCGGTGTCTTGGGTACTTCCACGCTCACAGCGCGCTCCTCGGATGCGCTCGTCACAGGCCGCGTGCGAGCGAGCTTTGTGGACGCGAAAGATTTGTATGCCAGCGCATTCAAAGTGACCACCACGCGCGGCACCACGTATTTGCTAGGCCGCGTAACGCAGCGCGAAGCCGCACGAGCGACCGAGATTGCTCGCGGCACACCGGGCGTGCAACGTGTAGTCCGCGTGTTTGAGATTATTAGCGACGAAGAGTTGCAGCGCTTGCTTCCGCAGCCTGCCAAGCCGAGCACAGGCACGGCTCCAGCAACCAATTAAAGCGTGATGAAACTACTCAAACGCCCCGCATGACGGGGCGTTTGCATTTCGTACCTGACATGTAACTCGATGACTGGCACAATGTAACTCGATGACTTTGCGTTTACTGCCATCTCGGTGAGTGCCGCCCGCATCATTGGAGACACCATGCAAGAACGCATCCCCCGCCACGCTACCAAAATTGTCGCCACCATTGGCCCCGCTTCTTCCACCGTGGAGATGTTGGAGGCCATGATTCGCGCCAAGGTGAGTGTGGTGCGGCTCAACTTCAGCCATGGCACAGCGCAAGACCATATCGACCGCGCTGTGATGGTGCGCGAAGCTTCGCGCCGCGCTGGCCGCGTTGTGGCGATCATGGCTGATCTGCAAGGCCCGAAAATCCGCGTGGGTAAATTTGCTGAGGGCAAAATTTGGCTGGAAAACGGTGCGAAGTTTGTGCTCGATGGGGATCGCAAAGAGCTGGGCGATGTAGACGCCGTCGGCCTGGATTACAAAGAGCTGCCGCGCGAAGTGAAAAAGGGCGATGTGCTCTTGCTTAACGATGGCCTGATCATGCTGGACGTGACGGCGATCAAAGGAGAGGCGGTGCACACCGTGGTGCGCTTGGGCGGTGAGCTCTCTAACAACAAAGGCATCAACAAGCAAGGCGGCGGGCTGACTGCGCCCGCGCTGACGGCCAAAGACATGGAAGACATCAAGACCGCGATGAGCTTCCAAGCCGATTACGTGGCCGTGAGCTTCCCGAAAAACGCCACCGACATGGAAATGGCGCGTCAACTCTGCAACGTGGCCGGTGCTGAATACAAACACAAGCCGGGCTTGATCGCCAAGATCGAGCGAGCCGAGGCGATTCCTAAATTAGAAGAAATTCTGCGCGCTTCCGACGGCATCATGGTGGCGCGCGGTGATTTGGCTGTCGAAGTGGGTCACGCTGCAGTGCCCGCCTTGCAAAAACGCATGATCAAGATGGCTCGCGCGATGGACAAAGTGGTGATCACCGCCACACAAATGATGGAAAGCATGATCACCAACCCCGTGCCCACGCGCGCGGAGGTGAGCGATGTGGCCAATGCTGTGCTGGATGGCACCGATGCGGTGATGCTGAGCGCTGAGACAGCATCAGGCAAATTCCCCTTGGAAACTATCAAAGAAATGAGCTTGGTGTGCGAGGCAGCGGAAGAGGCCGAAGACGTGACGTTGGATGCCAATTTCACCGGCATGACCTTTGATCGCATCGACCAATCGATTGCCATGGGTGCACTCTTCACCGCGCACCATTTGGGCGCGAAAGCGATCGTGGCCATGACCGACAGCGGCTCCACGCCCTTGTGGATGAGCCGCCACCGTATCCATGTGCCGATCTATGCGCTCACGCCCAAAATCAGCACGCAGCGCAAAATGGCGCTGTATCGCAACGTGCGCCCGCTCTTTATGGAAATTTCTAGCGACAAAGACAGCGCTTTGGCAGCAGCAGAGGCACACTTGAAAGAGCGCGGCATCATGAAGACCGGCGATGTGTATGCCATCACCTGCGGCGAACCGATGGGCGCACCGGGCGGCACAAACATGCTGAAGATTTGCAGCGCGAGTTAATTGCGTTCGACGTTTCGTTCTGAGCTCGCTTGTCGCCACGGCGCACCTACCTCCCGCGCTGAAACGGGCGGTATCAAAAAAAAGCGACCCGAGGGTCGCTTTTTTTGTTGCTTAGCAAATAGTTTATTTTTGTTGCTGAGCAGCTTGCTCGAAAGGCAAGGTCATCTCACGCAGGTCGCGTTTGGTTTCCACCAAGACGAGCGGGCCAGCATCAATCACCACGGCGGGCGGACGCTCGCGAGGGCTGTGAATTGGCTGGGGCTCGGCGGCAATTTGCGCTTTGACGGCGGCAATGCTCGCTGCATTGGAATTAACCCACTGCAAACCTGCGCCTGCAGCCACAGCATCCATGTCCGCCAAGGGCAAAGCAAAGCTACCGATCTTTGGCATCCCAGCGCTAGCTGCTGGTGCGGCCACCGGCGCAGGAGCGCGGGCAACTGGAGCAGTCGGTGCAGCCAGTGCAGCTGTTGGCTCAGCAACTGAAGTCGTGGCAAGCTGCTCATTTGCTACAAATTCAGTAGCACCTCGCGCAGATTCCATAACGGTTACAGGTTGATTTTGTTCAAAAATCTCACCCTGAGCAGTCTCTTGCGGGCTGCGCTCTGGACGATCACCACGTTCACCGCCGCGTTCACGACGATCCCGGCCATAACGATCCCGTGAACGACGCTCGCGACGTTCACCTTCGCCGCCTTGCGCGGGCTCACCACGTTGGCCTGCGTCTTCAGTAGGGTCTGCACGGTCAGCATCTTGCGCTAACTGCACTGGGTTTGTAGATGCCGTATCGGCATTCATCGCCATCGCTGCGCCTGCAGCAATGGCCGCCTCAGCATTCATGCCTTCTGGATTCTCAATGCGAAGATCTGGGCGATCTGGACGATCACCTCGTCCACGGCCACCTCGCTCGCCACGTTCACGGCGACCGCCGCCTTCACGGCCCTCACCACGGGCTTCACGGTTCTCGCGATTTTCACGCGGCTCACGGGCTTCAGTTTGCAAGCCATTTTGACCATTCGCCGTTGTATTCTCTGCGCTAGTCGCTCCGTTTTCGATAGCATCTTGACGCGGTGCGCGATCTCCGCGCTCGCCACGACCGCGTCCGCCACGCTCACCACGGCCACCTTCGCGAGGCTCACGGCCTTCGACGGGTGGACGATCACCACGTTGCTCACCAGCACGCTCTGAGCCGCGATCTGCACCACGCTCATCACGCCCACGACCGCCACGGCCACCGCGTTCACCACGTCGGCCATCACGACCTGCGCGCTCGCCATCGCGCCCGCCTTCACGGCCACCATCGCGTGAACCTGGGCGGCCGTCTTTGCCTTCCACGCCCGGCGCACGATCCCGCTGACCCGCGCCGTCTTTCTTAGCTTCAACAGCAGGCGCTGGCGCATCGCTCGCGCCAAACAAACCTTTGATCCAGCCAAAGAAGCCCTTTTCGGCAGGTTTCTGGGCTACAGCCGTTGTAGATACTGCGACAGGCGCTACAGAAATAGGAGCGACCACTTTCGGCTTTTCTTCTTTAGCCACCTGCATCGGAGCAGGTGCATCAGGCAATACGCCCTTGATGATCGGCGTTTGCTTATTGGTAGGTTCGTTGATGCGGCGTGTCACGGCCGTCACATCTTCGATCTCTTCGGCCATCTTGTAGCTCACATCGAGATTATCCAAACGTGGATCGTCATGCTTCAAGCGTTCAAGCTTGTAGTTTGGCGTCTCCAACTGTTTGTTCGGTATCAAAATCACGGCCACGCGCTGTTTCAATTCAATCTTTTGAATTTCTAGGCGTTTTTCGTTCAACAAGAAAGAAGCCACATCCACCGGTACTTGCGCATGAACTGCGGCGGTGCTTTCCTTCATGGATTCTTCTTGGATGATGCGCAAAATTTGCAGCGCCGAGCTTTCCGTGTCGCGGATATGGCCGGAGCCGCCGCAACGTGGGCAAGGCATCGAAGCACCTTCTGAGAGCGCCGGGCGCAAACGCTGGCGGCTCATCTCCATCAGGCCGAATTTGGAGATCGAGCCAAACTGCACGCGAGCACGGTCTTGGCGCAGCGCATCGCGCAAGCGGTTTTCCACATCGCGGCGGTTGCGGCTTTCTTCCATGTCGATGAAGTCGATCACGATCAGGCCGCCCAAATCGCGCAAGCGCATTTGGCGAGCCACTTCGTCTGCGGCTTCGAGATTGGTGCGAGTGGCGGTCTCTTCAATGTCGCCACCACGGATGGAACGCGCCGAGTTCACGTCAACCGAAACGAGCGCTTCAGTGTGGTCAATCACAATCGCGCCGCCAGATGGGAGCTGCACGGTGCGTGAGTACGCACTCTCAATCTGATGCTCGATCTGGAAGCGGCTGAACAGCGGCGCATCATCACGGTAACGTTTCACGCGCGCTGAATGCTCGGGCATCACGTGATCCATGAACTGCTTGGCTTGATCGTAAATGTCGTCAGTGTCGATCAGGATGTCGCCCACTTCGGTGCTGAAGTAATCACGAATCGCGCGAATCACGAGGCTGGATTCTTGGTAAATCAGGTAAGCGCCTTTGCCGCCTTTGCCAGCGCCGTCAATCGCTGTCCACAGCTTCAAGAGATAGTTCAAATCCCACTGCAATTCCGGTGCCGTGCGGCCTATGCCAGCCGTGCGGGCGATGATGCTCATGCCGTTTGGATACTGGAGCTGATCCATGTTCTCCTTGAGCTCAGCACGGTCGTCGCCCTCGATGCGGCGCGATACACCGCCACCGCGCGGGTTATTCGGCATCAGCACCACGTAGCGGCCAGCCAGCGAGATGAAAGTGGTCAGTGCTGCGCCTTTGTTGCCGCGCTCTTCTTTCTCCACCTGCACAAAAAGCTCTTGGCCTTCGCGGATCACATCTTGGATTCGCGCCTGGCTGGGCGAGACATTGCCGTTGAAATTCTGCTTAGAAATTTCTTTGAACGGCAGGAAGCCGTGGCGATCCTCGCCGTAATCCACAAAGCAAGCCTCAAGAGAAGGCTCCACGCGGGTGACCACCGCTTTGTAAATATTGCCTTTGCGCTGCTCGCGCCCTTCGATCTCAATCTCGTAATCGAGCAGTTTTTGGCCATCCACAATGGCCAAGCGTTTTTCTTCCACTTGCGTGGCATTGATCAGCATGCGTTTCATGCGTGTTCTCCTTCGTCACCCTATGCAGGGGACAGCTATCACAGACTCATGTCGAGTCACACGATGCCTTGAGGATCAGCGTTGAAACCAGGAAAGTGCCGAAAGGGTGTGTGCTGCGGGAAAAATACCGAGTGGTATTTCAGGCCCTGGGCACGCACACAGGCGCAGGAAGCAGTTGGGGAGAATGGGCGCAAGGCTCAGTAAGCCGCTTAATTGCTATTAAATTAATAGCATACTGCGCAGGTTTGATAACGGCCAGCAGGCGATTTGGCATGGGAAATACGCTGCATGAGCGCTCCAGCCAAGTCGTGATCCATACCAGCAGCATCAACATTCAAAAATCCAGTGAGTCCGTGTGCAGGAAGTGGCTCGGGGGTTTCCCAAACGCACTGCCCGCGTATATTCCGTGAAGAGTTTCATTCGCATCCGCTCGCCCAATTCAATCCAAACGCCGCTGCAAACTCTGGTTTGCCCGCCTGCGCCCCGAAAAAACCGGTGGCATCAACCGCCAATCTCCGCTTCGTTGTGTCCTAAATACTTGTAAATCATGCACTTAAGAGCGCTTTGTTCGCGTCGGTTGGTAAGAAACATTATAGGCGCTTTGCGGTTTGGCGATGATGTGCTGGCTAAAATCACAGATCAGATGGAAACAACTCTTATCTCCAACGCTTGGCTTGAATGTCTGTGGCTCGCGTCATGACGGGTCAGCCGCAGACCCATCCTGCCCCACAAGTGAGTTTGCTCACCGTCGATGCTGGCAGCGAAGGCCAGCGCTTAGATAATTTTTTGCTGCGTGTGTGCAAAGGCGTGCCCAAGACGCATGTGTATCGCATCATCCGTTCAGGCGAGGTACGCGTGAACAAAGGTCGGGCGCAAGTGGATACGCGGCTGGCCTTGGGCGATATCGTGCGCGTGCCGCCGATTCGCCTGACAGACAACGCTGCGCCACAAGCCGCCGCGCAGCAAAGTGGCCCGGCGCATACGCCGCCGCGTGAATTCCCTGTTCTTTTTGAAGACGATTACTTGTTGGCCATAGACAAGCCAGAAGGTGTGGCTGTGCATGGCGGCTCCGGCGTGAGCTTTGGCGTGATAGAGCAACTGCGCCGCGCGCGGCGTGTGGGCGAGCCTGGCGGCGCCAAGTTCCTCGAACTCGTTCACCGCCTGGATCGCGACACCAGCGGTATTTTGCTGATTGCCAAGCGCCGCAGCGCCTTGGTGAACTTGCAAGCACAGTTCAAAGCCCGCGAAACCGGGAAAACCTATCTCGCCTTGGTCAAAGGCGCATGGCCAGCGAAACTCAAAGTGATTGACCTGTCGTTGCACAAGTATTTGGTCAACGGCGGCGATGAAGATGGCGAACGCAGAGTCAAAGTGGTGGCTAAGGAAGACCCAAATGGCATGCGCTCCATCACCTTGGTCAAAGTCATCAAGCTCATTCAGCTGCCCACAGGCGATGAAGCCAGCCTGCTGGAAGTCACCATCAAAACCGGCCGCACCCACCAAATCCGCGTGCATCTCATGCATCATGGGCATCCGATTCTGGGCGATGACAAGTATGGTGATTTTGAGTTGAACAAAGCCTTGGCAAAGGCGGGGATGAAACGGATGTATTTGCATGCTTGGCAACTCGGGTTTCTGCACCCTGCTACCGAGCAAGCCACTCAGCTTCGCAGCGATTCACCCTCTGGATGGGTCTGAGAGATGCGTCTTCTTTATCTACACGGTTTCCGCTCTTCCCCGCAATCATCCAAAGCCAAGTTGATGGCGGCAAAGGTGCATACGGCTAATCGCAAGAATGCTGGGATTGAATGGCACTGCCCGCAACTACCGCCATCGCCTGCGCAGGCGTTTGAGTTGGCTTGGAATTTTGCGCGTAAGGAAGCGCAGCAACCCTTGGCGATCATTGGTTCTTCGCTGGGCGGGTTTTATGCGGCGGCTTTGACGGAGCGGCTCACGCGCTTGGGGCAATTGGCGCGGTGTGTACTGCTCAATCCTGCGGTGAACCCAGCGCGTGACTTGGCTGCCAAGATTGGGCGGCAGACGAATTGGCATGACGAAAAAACTGACTTTGAATTTACCCGCGAGCATGTGGCGCAGCTGGGTCAGATTGCGGATGATGGTTTTTCACGTCCGCAGCGCTATATGACGATCATTGCCAAAGGCGATGAAGTGCTGGATTGGCGGGAGATGACTGCGCGCTATCCTGCTGAAAAAGCCTTGTTGCTCGAAGGCGGCGATCATGCGATCAGTGATTTTGAGATGTATGCGGATGATGTGTTGGCGTTTTGCCAGGGCTGCTGATTCACAATAAATTTTTGCGTTTTCTGCCTTTCTTTTCGCATTTTTCGCGTTAACTTCTCACCATGCAAAACAACACACTTCAAGCCGATTCGCACATCCCGCGCCAAGGATTAGGCGATGATGGGCAACGCAAAATCGTCGATGTGGCGGTGGGTATTTTGATGCAGCAAGACGGCAGGTTTTTGATGACGACGCGGCCTGCGGGCAAGGTGTATGCAGGCTACTGGGAGTTTCCGGGCGGCAAGATTGAGCGCGGGGAGACTTTGGAGGCTGCATTGCGCAGAGAATTGCAAGAAGAAATTGGCATCACGATTGGTGCCGTGCATCCGTGGAAAGAACAGGTGGTGGACTATCCGCATGCGCTGGTGCGGCTGCACTTTTGCAAGGTTCATGCGTGGAGCGGCGCGTTTGAGATGCGCGAGGGGCAGGCGATGCGGTGGCAACGGTTGCCTTGTGATGTGGCGCCGATTTTGCCGGGGGCTTTGCCTGTACTTGAGTGGTTGGCTGGTTGACTTTTCTCTGTTAGCGCTCTGAGCATTAAATTCTCAATCCATCCAATACATGCGGATATTGCAGCACCACCCGCAGCTCTCGCTTCATCCGCTCGTTCAGCAAACGCCGCGATTCGCTCATGAAGCTCAGCAGCATCAATGGCAATTGGCCTTGCGCGGCTTCTCGGCTGATGCGCGGGGGGCGGGGCAGGCCATACAGATCGGCGGCCATGTCGAAATAGTCGCCCATTTTGAGCTGCGTGTCGTCACTCACGTTGTAGACGCGCTGCGGCTTGCCGCGCCAAAGTGCGGCGATGCTGGCGCGAGCGAGATCGTTCGCGTGAATGTGGTTGGTGTAGACATCGTCATTCGCTTGTAGCACCGGTGTGCCTTTGAGCAACCGGTTGCGCGGTGTGCCGGCTTCGCGGTCTTGCGCGTAGATACCGGGGATGCGCAGAATGCTTGCGCTCACGCCTGCGCGGCCAAAAAGTTTTACTTGTGATTCAGCGTCCACCCGGCGATGTGCGCGCGGTGTGTGGGCATCAGTGGCGCGCGCTTCGCTCACCCATTCGCCCGCGCAATCGCCATACACGCCGGTGGTTGATCCATAGACGAATTGAGCCGGCAGGCTTCGGCGGCGCAGGGCTTGTAGCAGATGAGATGTTCGCGGATCGCGCCACCATACAGTGGTGTTTTCCGTCGGGGGTGGGGCGAGATGCAACACGCGATCCGCGATACCAGCGAGACGGCGTAAGGTGTGCGAATCGTCAAGATTGCCCAGCAAAGGCTCGATGCCTGCAGAGCGCAACTCTGCGAAGCGATCGGGGGAGGAGGTGAGCGCGAGGATGCGCACGCGGCTGGGCAATTGCGCGGCCACGCGCATACCCACATCGCCGCAGCCGATGATCAATAGGCGTTGTTGACGAAAGCGGCGCGGCAGCGCACCAAGAGGGCTTTGATTTGAAGGCAAAATAGGGCAGATTTATTTTATGCAACCTGTATTGTCTTATGTCTTTCAACATCACCATCGAACCCAGCGGCCGCAGCTTCACCGTCGCCCCCGATCAATTCATTCTCGCCTCGGGCATCAGCCAAGGCATTGGCCTGCCCTATGGCTGCAAAGATGGCGCTTGCGGCAGCTGTAAATGTAAAAAAATCTCCGGCACTGTCGAACATGGGCCGCACCAATCCAAAGCCTTGAGCGCGGAGGAAGAAGAAAACGGTTTTGTGCTCACCTGCTGTGCGAAGCCGCTCTCAGATATCGTGCTCGAATCCAAGCAAGTCACCGAAGCGGGCGCTTTCCCGATCAAGAAAATGCCCAGCCGCGTGATGCATTTGGAAAGACTATCGCATGATGTGATGCTGATGAAATTGCAATTACCTGCCAACGATGTGGTGCAGTATCACGCGGGGCAGTATGTGGAATTCATGCTGCAGGGTGGCGCGCGGCGGGCTTATTCGATGGGCAATGCGCCGCATACGCTGCAAGCGCCTGCTGCTGAGGATGCGCCAGCAGGCACACCCGCAGGCGCACCGATGATTGAGCTGCACATCCGCCACATGCCCGGCGGCAAGTTCACGGATCATGTGTTTGGGGCGATGAAAGAAAAAGAGATTCTGCGCATCGAAGGGCCGTATGGCAGCTTCTATTTACGTGAGAGCGACAAGCCGATTGTGTTTCTCGCATCGGGCACAGGTTTTGCGCCGATCAAGGCTCTGATCGAGCACATGCAATTCAAAAATATCACGCGCCCAGCAGTGCTTTACTGGGGCGGCCGTCGCCCAGCCGATTTGTACATGGATGCTTGGGTTAAAGCGCGTTGCGCGGAAATGCCGAATTTGCGCTATGTGCCGGTGGTCTCAGATGCGATGCCAGAAGATGCGTGGACGGGGCGCACGGGCTTTGTCCACCACGCAGCTGTAGCGGATGTGCCGGATATGAGCGGCCATCAGGTCTACGCCTGTGGCGCGCCGATTGTGGTGGATTCTGCGCAGCGAGATTTTCTGGCAACTTGCGGATTGCCAGCGGATGAGTTTTATGCAGATTCGTTCACAACTGAGGCTGATAAGGCGAAGGGCTGAGTTTTTTTGCCGTGTTGGCGTTTGAGGTGTGGGTGCGCCGCGGCTCTGTCCAAAACGAAGAGCCCTCAGCTTGCATGCGCAAAACACATTCGCCAGTGGCCTAATTTCTCATCAATCTGCACCAAAAATCCAAAGATACTGAGAACACCATGCCACTAACCACCATCGACATCCGCACCACCTACCTCGAGCAAGTGGAAATTGACATCGTTGAAGCTGTGCAGCGCGCCTTGCTAGAAACCCTCCAGCTGCCCGCCGATGACCGCAACGTCAAGCTCATCGTGCATGCGCCACATCGCATGATCGTGCCACCCACGCTTGTGCAGCCGGACAAGCGCACGGTCGTGAATATCGCGCTGTTTCCCGGCAGAAGCGTGGATGCCAAGCGCCGTCTTTATCAAGCCATCGTGACGAATTTAGAAAACAGCCAAGCCGCCATCCCGCGCGATCATGTGTTGATTTGCTTACAGGAAGTGCCGTTTGAGCATTGGGGCATACGCGGCGGGCAGGCAGCGAGCGATGTGGATTTGGGGTTTTCTACCGAGATTGAATGATTCTATTTACTATTAATTTAATAGCAAACTACGCATTTTTTATAACAGGTAGAGGCCTAAAACGCTTAAAAATAGAGCCTCTAAATGAGGCTCTTTGCGATGCGTATAAGCGCTGGCTTTATTTGAACACGCCAAACACTTTCTTCAAGATATCGCTGCCCGTGCCCACCGGATCTTTGCGGATTTTCTTTTCTTCTTCGCCGATCATCGTGTAGAGGCCATCGAGCGATTTGCCAGTGACATATTGCTGGATATTGGCATCTTCTTTTTTCACCAAACCTAGGCCTTGCGCCTTGCCAGCCACTGCGTTGTATTTCTGAGCGAGGCCAACCTTTTCTGTGGCCTTGGTCACGATAGGTAGGAATTTGCCACCCAGAGGTTGACGGGTTTTCTCGGCGAAGAAGCTCGTTACCGAGGTATCGCCGCCCTTCAAGATATTTTTCGCGTCCGTCACATTCATGCCTTTGACAGCAGAGACCAGCAAATCCTTGGCGAAAGGCACGGCTTGCTCCGCGCCCCGGTTCATCGCTGTGATGAGTTCGTCCACTTTTTTGCCTTGGCCAAGCGATTTCATGAGTTTTCCCGCGTCATTGAGGAACCCTGGTAGCGGAATGCGCACCAAAGCATTGCCTAGAAAGCCGTCGGTCTTGCCCAAAAGACCGATGGCGGACAAAGCACCGCGCTCTAGCGCTGTTTTTAAGCCTTTTGTGGCATCTTCGTTGGTCAAATCACCGATGGAGAGTGCATGGGCTTGCTGGTAGGCTGCGAGGATGCACAAGCCGAGCGCGGAAGTGCTGGCTTGGTTAAACTGTCTGCGTTGCATGAAGAGCTCCTTCGATTTGGAAAAATGATGATGTATCTTGCCTCAGTTTCGCGCCGTTTGGCTTGCGGCCTTTCCCTGTCAACGCTGATTGCAGCGGGTCTGATGCTATCTGGCTGCAACAAAGTGAAAGAGTTCACGGGCACAGCGCCAGCGTCGACCATGGTGTTGCTCGATGGCAAGCCATTTTCGACCGAGCAGATGAAAGGCAAGGTCACTTTGGTGAACTTCTGGGCGACGAGCTGTGTCACCTGCGTAGCGGAAATGCCGCAATTGATCGACACTTACAAAAAATTCTCAGCGCAAGGCTACGACACCGTGGCTGTGGCGATGAGCTACGACCCGCCCGCCTTCGTGGTGAACTTTGCGCAATCGCGGCAATTGCCCTTCAAAGTGGCGATTGACAACACCGGTGCTGTGGCCAAGGCATGGGGCGATGTGAAGCTGACGCCCACAACTTACCTCGTGAACAAACAAGGCGAAATCGTGAAGCGCTATGTGGGCACGCCGGATTTTGCGGCAATGCAAACGTTGATTGGGCAATTGTTGGCTGAGAAAGCTTGATTTTCAAGCAATTTCGTGCTGTAGCCGGCGTGTTTATTGTGCGAAGTGCTATTGAATTAATAGTTCTGGCATTCTGGTTGCGCACAAGCGATTTGAGCGCTCTGTGTTGAGAAAATGCTGGCTGGGGAAACGCTGTTTTCTCCGTCCTCCAGCGCTTGGGTTTCTTGTATTGCGTTCCCCTTATATTACTTTTTTCGTAATTGCTTCTAGACACAACTTTGACTATACTGCAACTGTTGGTGACATGTGTTCATTCACGTACATTCAAGACAGTCACGCAGCGTTTACAGCAACTTAGAAAGTGAAATCAGCATCATGAAAATGCGTATTAATTGGCTTACTCACTGTGGCTTACTCACTGCGATGATCGCAGTAGCCACGCTCAGTGCATGCGGTGGCGGTGACGCTGGCGCAGATAGCGTAGCGCCTCGCGTTGAATCCCCCCTTGCAAGCG
Organism: Variovorax sp.; assembly: GCA_031418715.1. Taxonomy (GTDB): domain Bacteria; phylum Pseudomonadota; class Gammaproteobacteria; order Burkholderiales; family Burkholderiaceae_C; genus JANMDU01. Next base: position 61,326 of record JANOJL010000045.1, read on the forward strand.
CGGCCATGTTTGTGCCCACAGGGGACGCATCCAAGAGTTTTGCGGTATCTGGTTGCACTCGCACCAGTGGCACAGCCACCGCCGTCACCTCGGCCACGGTTGTGATTCAAGCCAACGGCGATATGGTCTTCTCAGGCGCCATCGGCACAGGTACTGTAGCTGAAATATCACGCATCAATTTTACTGATACCAATCGGCGGGATGTATACGGCAGCATTGATAGAGAAGATCCAGGCTTTGAAGTGGACTATTACACTGCCGATAGACGCACCATGTATCTAGACTCTTACAGCACGACAGGCGGCTTCCGAAGCGCATCGTCAACAGCGAGTTACGACTGCTCCGCTGGCCCTACGACCACGACACTCACACTTCAACAGCCTTTGAGCCAAGCGCGCGTGGTGAGCAACATCGTCACAGGCAGCACAGGCACAGTGCAATTAACGCCAAGTGGTATTTCGGTGAGCAATTACACGCAAACCGGAAGCATCGTAAGCTGGGATTCAGGCCGCACAGGCACTTTTGCAAGATTTATCAGCTTCAATTTGGACACCGCACAGTTTGGCCAAGGCAATTTGCTGAACCCAAGCACGCACACACCGGTGGCTTTCGCGCTCCCCGCTCTTGATGGCTCGATTTATGGCTTCTACGATGAGTGGCTGCAATCCAATGGCAATAAATCGATTGATTTCATATACGACAACATTAGTGTGCAATACCTTCGATTCGCAGATCCTGCTGCCAACAGCGGTCATGGCCGTCGGCTCACGATGTATAAACGCGGCGCCGCACAACCCACGTGAGCCGTTCAATTCTCAGCGCAGTAGCGCTGAGCGATCAAGCCACTTTCGGGTGGCTTTTTTTATGTCTTGAACATTTCCAGTCATTTATTTAAGGTGTTTTAGAGTTGTAGTCGGCGTATTTATTGCGCAAGCAGCTATTGAATTTATAGTGTTCTGTGGTTGCTTTGCTGCGCTTTTTGGGCGTTCGGGAGGCTTCGTTGTGTTGATAGTGCCTCACACTCGCGGCCTGTTGGCAATGGTGTGCTCCGATTCACAAACGGCCTTCGCTGCCCGCCTGCGCTTGGGGCTTGGGGCCTAAAAGAGTGTCAAACTGATCGTACTCAGGCAACGAAGACCTCAAAAAGTGCCCAACCGTAGATGGCCAAAAAAATGCCCACAAGCCAGAGACTTGTGGGCAGAAACAACCCCGGCGGGGTTGTCGAGGAGGGAACTGAAATTAGTTGTTGCGAAATTCGTCGTGGCAGGTTTTGCAGTTGCCTGCGTAGGCACCGAAGGCTGCCTTGATTTGATCCAAATTGCCCGATTTGGCGGCAGCGTTGAGGCGATCTGCATCCGCGCCGAGTTTGTCGTTGTTACCTTTGAATTTGGCGCTGTCTGTCCAGATATTGGGCTTTGCTTTGCCGCCTTCCGTGCCAGCGCCGAAACCTTGCCACGGCAGTTTGGCCATGGTAGCAATGATGTCGGCATTGTCTTGCGCCACTTTCGCATCAAACGGCACGCGGCCAGCCACCATCGCGCCCAAGCGGCCGGTGTGTGTGCCCATCACGCTCAAAGCGCTTTGGCGGTATTTGATGGCATCTTCTGGTTTGGCAAACTGGGCTTGAGCGGAGACGCTGGCCAGCAAGGTGCTGGAAGCGAGCAAAAGGGCGAGGCGAAATTTCATGAAATGGCTCCTGTTTAAAGTGGCTTGTGAAAGGCAGAGGTTACCTACGAATTGAAGTTCCCAACAGATGCACTAGGGAAATCCCGATGCAAATTCTCAAGTTTGTTGTCACGCTTTTGTCACTCTGCGTTGGTGTGCCTATTGAGACTCGGCACAAGCGCCTCCGAAACGGCACAATCAGCGTAAATACCGCCATCCAACAAGGAACACACACCATGGCCATACAACACACCGTCCGCATCTGGGATCTGCCCACACGCCTTTTCCACTGGGCACTCTTTGTCTGCATCGTCGGCCTGCTCATCACCGGCAACGTGGGCGGCGAGTTGATGGTTTGGCATTTCCGCTTCGGCTACAGCGTGATGACGCTGCTGCTGTTTCGAATCATTTGGGGCTTGATTGGCGGCAAATGGTCGCGCTTTGCCTCATTCATCTATGCGCCGGCCACTCTGATGGCTTATCTCAAGGGCAAAGGCAAGCCTGAGCATTCCGCAGGACACAACCCGCTGGGAGCAGGCTCGGTATTCGCGCTGCTGGGCTTTTTGATGTTGCAAGTAGCCACCGGCCTCATCAGTGACGATGAAATCTCCAACCAAGGTCCGCTCTCTCGTTTCGTATCAAACGCTCGCGTGAGCTTGGCGACCTGGTGGCACAAAGATGTGGGCAAATGGGTGATCGCGGCGCTGATCATTTTGCATATTGCGGCGATTCTGTTTTACCTTTACAAAAAGAAGGAAAACCTGATCAAACCGATGCTACATGGCGACAAAGACATGCCCCAGCCCGTGCAGCCTTCCAAGGACGACATGGCCAGCCGGATCACAGCGCTCATTGTGTTGGCCGTTTGCGCAGGTTTTGTGTATTGGGTGCAAAGCTTGGGCGCTGTTGCGTTTTAAAACTTTGCATCAAAAAAGTTTTAAGATGGGCCAACTGAAAGCGATCTCACCATGAATGCCCGCGTCCCAACCTCTTTGCTCAATACCGCCGATGTCTTAACCCACGCGACCCATGCTTGGGATACCGACATCACGCACCAGATCAGCGACTACATCACCATCCCCTGCAAATCGCCAGGCTTCGATACCGATTGGCATGCGCAGGGTCATCTTGAAACCGTGATGCGCAACACGGCTGATTGGGTGGCTGCGCAAAAAGTGCCGGGGCTCACGCTGGAAGTGCTGCGCCTCAATGATGCGCACGGCAAGCCGCGCACGCCGGTCTTGTTTTTTGAATTACCTGCGCATCAACACACATCGACGCAAACCGTGTTGATGTATGGCCATCTCGATAAGCAACCAGAATTCAACGGCTGGAGAAATGATCTTGGGCCATGGACTCCGAAATTGGAAACTGGAAGCGATGGCGCAGCTCGCTTGTATGGGCGCGGCGGTGCGGACGATGGCTATGCGGTGTATGCATCCATTGCAGCGATTCAAGCTTTGAAAGCGCAAAACGCGCCACATCCGCGCATTGTTGGTTTGATCGAAACTTGCGAAGAGTCGGGCTCATATGATTTGTTGCCCTACATCGATGCTTTGAAAAGCCGCTTAGGCGATGTCTCGCTGGTGGTCTGCTTAGACTCCGGGGCAGGCAATTACGATCAGCTTTGGCTCACCAGCAGTTTGCGCGGCATGGTGAGTGGCACATTGCGGGTCGATATCCTCACGGAAGGTGTGCATTCAGGCGATGCAAGCGGCTTGGTGCCATCGAGCTTTCGCATCATGCGCCAAGTCTTGGATCGTTTGGAAGACAGCGCCACCGGTCGCTTGCTGCCCGCGAGTTTTCATTGCGAAGTGCCTGCCGACCGCCTCGCTCAGGCGCAGGCCACAGCGCAAATTCTTGGCGATGAAGTCCACAAACGCTTCCCTTGGGCGCATGCAGATTGCGGCGGCTCCACCGCTTTTGCATTGCCCACCACGACGGATCCCGTCGAGGCGCTTTTGAACCGCACTTGGAAACCCACATTGAGCGTCACAGGCGCTGAGGGCTTCCCCGCGCTCAAAGATGCAGGTAACGTGTTGCGCCCCTATACAGCGTTCAAACTCAGCCTGCGCACACCACCTCTCGTCGATGCAGTCGCCACGATGCAAGAACTCAAAAAATTACTCGAAGACAACGCACCTTATCAAGCCAAAGTCACTTTTCAAGGCGGCGGCGCAGCCAGCGGCTGGAATGCACCCAGCACAGCGCCTTGGCTGCAAAACGCGCTCGATGCCGCCAGCCAAGCTTACTACAACGCACCTTGCGGCTACATCGGCCAAGGCGGCACGATTCCTTTGATGAACATGCTGGAAAAGGGCTTTCCCAAAGCGCAGATGATGGTCTGCGGTGTGCTCGGGCCCAAGAGCAATGCGCATGGGCCCAATGAGTTCCTGCATGTAGATTACGCAAAGAAAATCACAGCCGCTGTGGCCAGCGTGATTGCTGCGCATCCTGCTTAACATCACACGCCATATAAGCCCATGTTCAGCGATTCCATTCTCTCTCCTCTCACTGCAGGCGATGGCGAAAACATCGCCATCCACGACTGGCCTTTGCCAGATGTCTGGCCTGATCAGAATATTCGCGGCACGGTGATCATTGTGCATGGCTTGGGCGAGCATGCCTTTCGCTACGTGCACGTAGCGCAGCGCCTCAACGAATGGGGCTTCCATGTGCGCGCCTACGATCAGTTTGGCCACGGCGAATCGGGTGGCTCGCGCGGCACGATTCCCAGCGACATGCGATTGGTGGACGATCTGGGCGATGTGGTGGACGACACACGACGCGCTATGCAGCACGGGCAGCGTCTGATCTTGCTTGGCCACAGCATGGGCGGCGTCGTAGTGGGATCGTTCATTCGTCAGAAAATGCGACCCATAGACGGCATTATTTTGAGCTCACCTGCACTCGATCCTGGCCTGAATGCTGTCCAAAAATTCATGCTGGCAACACTGCCGCGCTTGCTGCCCAATCTACGCGTCAACAATGGTTTGAAGGTGGAGAAAATCAGCCGTGATCCGATTGTTGTGCAGGCTTACAAAGGCGATCATTTCGTACACGACAAAGTCAGTGGGCGCTTGGCTAAGTTCATTGCCAATGAAGGTGAAAGCATCATCTCTGCTGCGCCGACCTGGTCTACACCGACACTGCTACTCTACGCTGGCGCTGATGCACTTGTGAGTCCTGCTGGGAGTCGAGCATTCGCAGCAGCTGCGCCTGCGCAGTTCGTGCAATCAAGGTGCTTCGAGTCGATGTATCACGAAATTTTGAACGACCCGGAACGTGAACAAGTGTTTGAACACATGCAGGCTTGGCTCAAGCAGGTGGTGAGCTAGCGCTGTCTTCCTGCTGAGCGGTTTCCCAATACCGTTTCGGCACATGCGTCGTGAGCCGCTCAATCACGAGATCAGCAATTTCTTCGTTGATCTCATGCCCTGCAAACGGGATCACATCAGCCGTCACGTCTGCGCCAAGCTGCACGAGCCGCTCAGCGGCATGCACGGTATGGGCATAAGCAATCACGGCATCTTGCTTGCCATGGATCATATGGATCGTGCAATGGTCTGGCGCGATGTCGGGCAATGCGCTAAAGCGCCCAGAAAGCGCCACAATGCGTGCGGCCAAGCGGGGCTGCGCTTGCGTGCTGCTGAGCGCCATGATCGCGCCTTGCGAAAAACCCACCAAAGCTGTGGCATCCGCGCTCACACCAAAAGCCTCTTGCCATTGCTGCACAGCTTGCTGAAACAAAGGCAGCACCTGCGCTGTGCGTTCTGGCCGCTGGCTTTCGGTGATGCCGTCAATGGAGAACCACTGAAAGCCCGAGCTGTAAGGGCAGTCATGCGGCGCTTGCACGCTCACCACCGCGCTTTGCGGAAACTGCTGAGCCAGAATGCGCCCCAGCGGCACGAGATCATCCGGCGCAGCGCCCACACCGTGAAACAGCAAAAACAATTGCTTAGCAATACCGCCCGCTGGCGGATGGACAATCAAGCTCATTGCTTGTCTCCGAATACGAAGCTATCCATCGACAAGATGCCATGCGTGACGCCACCGTCGATCAAACGGCCTGCGTGCCCCTGCGCCGCGCCCATGGCCACGAGCAAAGGCAAATAGTGTTCATCCGTTGGATGAGCCCGGTGAACATGCGGAGCCAGCTCAAAAGTGCGGATCAGTTGGTCTGCATCTCCCGCCTTCACCACTTCGCGCACCCATTGCACAAACGCACTCACATAAGGCTGCACAGGCGCATCCGCTGCTTGGCCGCGAAATTCGCCCAAGTTATGCGTTAGGCTGCCTGAGCCGATGATGAGCACACCTTCATCACGCAAGGCGCTGAGCGCCTGCCCGTAGGCAAAAGCCTGCGCTGTGCTCAGGCCAGCAGGCAGCGAAATCTGAAACACTGGCACATCGGCTTTTGGGTAGAGATACATCAAAGGCACCCAGGCGCCGTGATCTAGGCCCCAGCTGGCATCGGCACGTGGCTGCCAGCCCGCATTTGCTAGCAAATTAATAGCATTCTGCGCATATTCTATAACGGCAGGAGCCGGGTATTGCATCAAATACAGGCGCGGATCGAAACCGCCGAAATCATGAATGGTTTTGGGATGGGTGGTGGTGGAAACGGCTGCGCCTCGCGTCATCCAATGTGGCGAGACGATGGCAATTGCTTTCGGGCGCGGTAGCTCGCGGCCGAGTTGTGAAAGCAGGGGGCCGGCCTGCCCTGGCTCCAAGGCAAACATGGGTGAGCCGTGCGAGACGAAGAGCGTGGGCAGTTGAGTTGAGAGAGACATCATGGCTTAGACTTGTGTACGTAAAGGCAAAAAGCAAGGTGGCGTTGATGAAATATCTGTTATCCCTATTGTCGATGGTCTTGCTCAGCGCTGCTGCGCTGGCGGCAGATTACACCGGCCCCTTGCTTGATGCGCATCTGCATTACAACGACGAAGCGCAGTCTGCACATCCGATTTCTGACGTGCTTTCCCGAATGCAACGCAATGGCGTGAAAGCGATTGTGGCCAATTCTCGGCCTAACGATGGCACGAAGAATTTGGCGGCGGCCATAGAGCAAACCGCCAAAGCAGGCGTGGCGGTGATCCCCTTCATTCGCCTGTACCGTAACCGCGCTGATTACGACAACTGGTTTCGTGATGAGACGATTTACAGCATGGTGCTGGACGAACTTGCAAAAGGCACGGCCTCTGGCGCATACAAAGGTATTGGCGAATTTCACCTGTATGACAACGGCAATGCCAATGGCCCAGTCGCAGCCAAACTCATGAAACTGGCTGAAGAAAGGCAATTGGTCATCCTCGCGCATGTGGACGATATAGCGATTGACCTGCTCATGGCGAACACACCGAGCAAAGGCCAAAAAACCAAACTCATTTGGGCGCACACCGGCATCAGCGGCGCTTCAGCTGAGCGCGTGCGTAGTCTGATGAAAAAATATCCCTTGCTCATGGGCGAGTTGTCTTACCGCCCGGGTCTCACCGACAGCAGTGGCCAGCTCAGTGCGGAATGGCGCAGCCTGATTTTGGAATTTCCCAGCCGTTTTCTGGTTGGCTCAGACACTTGGGTCAACCAGCGCTGGCTGTATTACGACGATTTGATGAAGGGCTACCGTGTGTGGCTCGGCGGCTTGCCAGCAAATGTGGCGCGGCAAGTGGCTTGGGAGAATGGCGCTGCGCTGTTTGGCTTGAAATGATTCAAGCCAGCTTCAGGCATAAGCCCGCGCAGCCAGCGACGCCGCAAGCACCTGCGCAGGATCGATCAGCTTCAAGCGCTGCGCAGTCACACAGCTTTGCAAGCCCAGCGGAATTTCTGTGCAACCCATGATGATGGGTGCAGCCACATGCTGTTGGGCCAAATCCAAGGCTACATCGCCAAAGCACTGCGCCGCCAGGGCGTAGTCATCTGCCTTCACGCCATCAAAAATGCCCCGTGTGATGAGCTTGCGTTGCGCCGCGCTCGGCACATGGCAAATGATGCCATGCGCATCCAAAGCCGCTTCGTAAAGACCCGTGCGATACGAACCCTCGGTCGCCATCAAGCTGGCGGCTCGCACGCCCTGGCTTTGCAAAAGCGCAGCCACTTCATCGGCCATGTGCAGCAACTCAACTTGAGGAAAGCGCGCTTGCAAACTTGCGTGCCAAGCATGCGCCGTGTTGCAGGCAATCGCTACACTGCGCACACCCAAGGCGGCCAAGCGCCCGAGTGCTTGCAACATCGGATCGAGCGGTTGATGCGCACCGGGTTGCGTGTCTTGCAGTGCCTGCGAGCGATCAGGCACAGGCACTTGCGCAAGCCAATGCTCAGGAAAGCTTTGGTCTCGCACAGGCTGCCCGTTTGAGCGCAAGTGAGCCGCGCAAGCCCGCACAAACAAGCGGACAAAGTCTGCCCCGGCAGCAGGCCCCATGCCGCCCAAAATGCCAACGGTGTTCATGCTTGGCTTGCGCTGATGGCCTTACAGAGCTGGCTTGTCAGACAGCGCTTTGAGGTTGTCGCGCAGTTCTTTGTTCATTGGCAGGCCGATAGCGGCATTGCGCGGCGCAATCGGTTGCATGAACCACTTGGTGTAGAGCTTTTCAAACTCGCCTGATTTCATCAAGCCACCGATCGTGCCATTGACAACTTCTGCGAACTTCGGATCGTCTTTGCGCATCATGCAAGCGTAGGGCTCTACCTGCAGCGCATCACCCACCACTTCCCATTCCGCAGGATTTTTTGCGGTGCCGATCAGGCCAAACAGCAAGATATCGTCCATCGCAAAAGCCACGGCGCGACCTGCTTCCACCATGAGCATGGAATCGGCATGGTCTTTGCCCAGCAGCACTTCTGTGTCAATCTTGTTGTCAGATACGTATTTGCGCATCACCAATGCATTGGTAGTGCCTGAGGTGGTGGCATAAGTTTTCTTAGCCAAATCAGCGTAATTCTTGATGCCTGCGCCTTTTTTGACCATCAAGCGTGTGCCAGTGTAGAAATGGTTGATGGCGAACTGCACTTGCTTTGCGCGATCGCTGTTGTTGGTGGTGGAGCCGCATTCAAGATCAATCGTGCCGTTCATGACCAAAGGGATGCGGTTGGCCGAGGTCACCGATTGCCACTCGACTTTCAAATTGGGCAAGTTCAAGCGTTTCTTCAAGGCTTCCGCGACCGCCAGGCTCAGATCGACCGACAGGCCAACGGGCTGCGTGCTGCCAGCCAAGTAGCTGAAAGGCACGGAAGACTCGCGGTAGGCAAAAGTGATCTTGCCGCTGTCAGCGACTTTTTTCAGGGTATCGGTGGTTTGTGCGCTGACAGAAGCAGCGGCGCAGAGCAGGCATGCGAGAGAAAGGGCTTTAAGAAGCATGATGAATCCTCATGGTTGAATGATGAAATGAGTTTCCAGTGTAGATCGTCTTGCGGCAACCAGCAATGCTCAGTGCGCAGTCACCTATGCCTCTAAATTATGGGATCTACGGGCTAACCCGTGGCTTTCATGCGAATACCGAGGTAAGCATAAGTTTGCGACATAGGCTGCGGGCGATTAGTCATCACTTTGCGATGCGCCGCCGCCTAAAGTCAGGCGTATTCACAGCTCACAAGTTTGCCCGTCATGATGCCCTTCTACAGCGACGACCACATCTCGCCCCATTTGGATTACGCCAGCGTGATCCAAGCATTGGATGCTGCCTATGCCGATCTGGCATGCGGCCTAGCGGCCATCTTGCCACGCCAGCGCTGCGCAGCGGGTGCAGCGAAATTCAGCAGCATGGGCGGGCTGTGGGCAGCCAAGAATGTGGCGGCCACCAAGTCGTACCCCACCGTCAATGGGCAGTTCAGTTTTTTGATCAATCTGTTTGACACGGTGGCCAATACGCCCTTGGCCGTGATGGCTGCGCAAGAGATCACACGCTTTCGTACATCATCGCAAACGGCAATGGTGGCTTCGCATGTTTGCGCCCAGCATGTGCGTAAGGTGGCTTTGTTTGGTGCAGGCTTACAAGGGCGTGCGCAGGTGGAGGCGCTGAGCCACCGGGTGAGGTTTGATGAGCTGGCGATTGTTGATCCGGGCATCAACGTGATTCCTGCGCTAAGTTTGGCATGCCCAGCCAAAGTGCAATGGATGAGCGCCGAGCAAGCGGTGCGCGATGCCGATGTGGTGATCACGGCCACGCGCTCGCAGCAGCCAGTGTTTGACGGCGCGTGGCTCAGTGATGCTGCTTACGTAGTGGCGATTGGCATCAGCTCCGCCTTGGGGCGCGAGCTAGACAGCCGTACATTTGACCGCGCCCAGCGCGTGATCGTGGAATGGATGCCGCAAAGCATGCAAGAGGCGGGCGATGTGTTGGCTTGGCTCAAAGATTCGCCTGCAGGGCTGAGCAAGATCGTGGATCTGCCCCAGCTCTATGCGAAAGATTGGCCGAAAACCCAAGGTATTCAAGTCTTTAAATCAGTAGGCACAGGCTTGGCCGATACTGCATGCGCTTGGCTGGTGTGGCAGCGCCTGAGCGCGGCGAGCGTAGATCAAAAAGCTGGCGCAGGCAGCAACACAGGGGCGCAAGCATGCATGTGATCGTGATTGGCGCGGGCATTGTGGGTTGCGCCACAGCCTATCAACTGCTGCGCGATGGACACACGGTGGAGCTGGTGGACGCGCACGCGCAAGCGGGGCGCGTCAGCAGCTTTGCCAATGGGGCACAGCTAAGCTACAGCTATGTGGAGCCCTTGGCTTCGCCGGCCACGCTAAGGGCTTTGCCGAAGCTGTTGTTTGAAAAAGACTCAGCGCTTCGCTTTGAGCTGCGCCTAGATTGGCGGCAATGGGCTTGGGGTATTCGTTTTTTGGCAGCCTGCCGCACCAGCCAAACGCAAAGTGGTACACGCGCTTTGCTGGAGCTGGCAGCGCTGAGTCGCCACACGCTGGAGAGTTGGATGAGCGAAAACACTTGGGATGTGGACTTTACGCGCAATGGCAAGCTCGTGCTCTGCCGCGACGCGCAAAGCTTGGCGCATCAATCAAAGCAAGTGCGCCTGCAAGCGAGTATGGGCAGTGCGCAAGAAGTGCTCACTACCGCGCAATGCATCGAGCGCGAACCCACTTTGGCAGAATACCAAGATTCGTTTGTTGGCGGCGTCTGGACGGCCAGCGAATGCACTGCTGATCCTTTCAAACTCTGCCAGAGTTTGGTGGATAGTATTGCCGCACGCGGCGGCGCATTACGCTTTTCGCATTCGGTGACTTCAGTGGAGCTGCGCCAAGGCCGCTTTCACGCTTTGCACACCTCGCAAGGCCGCTTGCAAGCCGATGCCTGCATTATCACCGCAGGCGCAGCCACACCAGCGCTGTGCGAGCCACTTGGCATCCATTTGCCGATTTACCCGATCAAGGGCTACAGCCTCACCGTGCCGATTTTGCATTCAAGCCAAGTAGCGAAGTGCAGCATCACAGATTTGGGGCTGAAGACGGTGTTTGCGCCACTGGGCAAGAGCTTGCGCGTGGCCGCTGCAGCAGAAATTGTGGGGCATGATTTAACGGTAGCTCCGAAGCGCGTGGAGCAGATGCTGAATGCGGTGGAGCGCCTGTTTCCAGGGGCTTGTGATTTGAGCAGCCCAAGCACTTGGGCGGGGTTGCGCCCGGCCACGCCGACTTCGCTGCCGATCATTGGTGCGAGCCGCATCCCGAATCTGTATGTCAATTCAGGGCAAGGTGCGCTGGGTTTGACGCTGGCTGCTGGCAGCGCATCGCGTTTGTCTGGCCTGATCGGCAAGCCATGACATCATTGCGCCGCCTGGGTTTGCACCAGTGCTTGCTGCACACAGCGCGATATTGCCATGGCCAGCAAGCTGCTGGGGCGCTGCAGCGGGCGCAGCGCACGAATGGGCACGACAATACTGGGCTCAAGCGCCACCACGGCGACTTTGGAGCTGTCCGCAGACACCGCCGTGCAACTGTCCACCAAAGCAATGCCAATGCCATGATGCGCCAAAGCAAGCGCGGCATGATAGGTCTGCACTGTGACTACCGATTGCAAACCTACGCCTGCTTCGCGGCAGGCATGGTTCAGGTGCGTGCCCACTGGGTCGCGCACATCCAAGCTGATGACGGGTTTATCTACCAACTCTTGCAATACCGCCGTCCCGCGCTTGACGACAGCGCCGCTCAGCCAGCCTTTCGGTGCGACGCACATCATTCGCCCCTGCGCCAAATGCTGCTGCTCCAGCGATGGATGCGCCACAGAACTAAACACAAAGCCCACATCAGCTTCTTGCAGTACCAAAGCCGAGATGATTTGCGGCGAATGCAGCGCCTCGAAAGTCACGCGTACATCTGGGTGCTGCACACGAAATGCTTTGAGCGCACGCGGAATGATCTCGTAGCTCAGCGCCAGCACAGTGAGCAAATGCAGCTCATCGGCGCGATCCCCCGCCTTCAAGCTATTGGCCAAGCGCTGCACTTCATCAAGCTGCTGAAACAGCCTTTCAATATGTGGATAAAGCGTCTGCGCCTCGCTGGTGGGTACAAGCCGCCCTTTGGCGCGCTGAAACAGCGCAAAGCCCAATTGCAACTCAGCATGCGCCAGGATACGGCTTACCGCCGGTTGCGTGACATTGATCAGCCGCGCCGCCGCGCTCACGCTGCCCGTGAGCATCACCGCATTGAACACCTCAATATGCCGAAGCCGCATCGCATCATCACTCGCTTATCTATTTCAAAAACAACAGGGAGTTGTTATTCATTGGAGATTGTGCATGAAAACCATCACTTGCCTTAGCCTTACTATCCCCCTGCTACTGAGTAGCTTGCCATCTCACGCGCAAGGCATGCTCGATCAGATTCGCAGTAGCCAAGCCATCACGATCGCGCATCGAGACACGTCTATTCCGTTCTCTTATCTTGATGCCGAACAAAAGCCCATTGGCTATGCCATGGATTTGTGCCTCAAAGTAGTAGATGCGATCAAACGTGATCTCAAATTGCCTGCACTCAAAGTGAATTACCTGAGCGTGACCTCGGCCACACGCATTCCCAGCATCGCGCAGGGCAAAGCTGCCATGGAATGCGGCTCCACCACCAATACTGCCGAGCGCCGCAAATTAGTGGATTACACGATTGCGCATTTCATCTCGTCGGCCCGCTTTTTGGTACGCAAAGATGCCGGCCTGCTCAAGCTAGAAGATTTAGAAAACCGCACCGTGGTGTCCACCAAAGGCTCAACAAATATCAAAACGCTGGAACGCATCAATACCGAGCGTAGCTTAAAGATGAAGGTGCTTGAAGCAGCCGACCATGGCGAAGCCTTCGGCATGGTGGCGCAAAAGAAGGCTGATGCATTTGCGATGGATGATGTATTGCTGTTTGGCCTGCGTGCCAATTCAGCGCAACCTGAGGCTTATCAAGTGATTGGCAAACCCATGACGATTGAGCCTTACGCCATCATGTTACCCAAAGGGGATGCTGCTTTCAAAAAATTGGTGGACACAGAAATGCGGCGCATCATCTTGAGCGGCGAGATCAACGCCATCTATCGCAAGTGGTTTGAACAGCCGATTCCACCCAAGGGTATCAACTTGAATCTGCCTATGCCCTACATGCTGCGCGACTCGTTCAAATATCCCAGCGACAAAGTGGCTGACTTGAACGGTTGAATCAGAGCTTCACTTGCAAGCCATACTGCTTGAGCCAAGCCATGATCTGCGGCCAGAGCATGATGCCCGCGTCTTTGCGGTAATACCCCATATGGCCAATCTGCGCCACGTTGAGTTGCTGTGGCGTGATGTCGATTCGATCAATGCTAGCTTGTGTGTAGCCCGAGAAAAAAGCATCGCGTGATTTTGGTGGTGCCCACAGGTCATCGGTGCTGACGGTGGCAGCGATGGGAATGCGCACGCGCTCAAATTTCGCTGCAATGGCGCGCGCATCTGGCGCTGGGTCGTCAAAGAAATAACGGGGAAAGCTGCACCAGCGCTTCCAGTCGCGGTACACGCCCAGTGGGATGTCTTCGCCAAGGCCGAGTTTGCTCATCGGTTGATAGCCCAGCAAAGTGGTGGCCACCGGGCCAATGAGTTTCCACATGACATCGACCTTGATGCGCTCAACGGGTGGCATCCAACCCGCCCAACCCGCGCCACTGCCGCACAAATAGGCGGCTTTGAGTACATTGGGATCGGGCAACTGCCCAATCGCGTGGCCAGCCAAACTGTGCCCCACCAAATACACCTCGCCTCGCTCTTGCGCATACTTCACAGCAGCCGCAAGATCAAGTGCGGACCAATCTGAATAGTCCATCACGAAGCCCTTGAGTGAGCCTTGTTTAGATTCACCGATGCCACGGTAATCCGTCGCGATGGCGTGCAAACCGAGGCTGGCTGCGTATTCGCAGAATCGTTTGTAAAATCCGCGCGGTACAGCGGTCGCACTACCGATCACGATGGTCTGATGTTTCGGAGCTGGTGCATTCGAAATGTCTGAAGGTGCAGGCGTGTAAATCGTCGCTGCGAGCTTGTAGCCATCGGCAGCGATCAGGGTGATGTCTTTTGAAGTCATGCGCCAAATTAAAAGCGCATTTGCATTTGCAAGCTGTCAGCGAAGTGACTTGACTCCATTCAACGCTGCGTTCGAGCCAAAAAGCGTTTGCGCCAAAAAATCAAGCCTAATGTGCAGGCCGTCAGTACCATGCCGCCGATTGCCCACCAGAAGCCGTTTTGCGCATGAATGAAAGGCAAGAATTCAAAATTCATGCCGAAAATTCCAGCGATCAAATTCAATGGCAAAAAGATGGCAGTAAGAGCTGTCAACGTGCGCATGATGTCATTGGTGCGATTGCCTTGCGCCGAGAAATGGATTTGCACCACAGTTTCTGCAGACTGCTCGAGCCTGCGCGCATGGCGCATCACGCGCTCGATATGCTCCATCACATCGCGCGCACGGGTGGTGAGTTGGTCACGCAGACTTTGCGCGAGGGCTTGATCCGCACCCCAAGCGCTCATAGGTGCTTCTTGAATCGCATCGACCCATTCTTGCATCGCGTCATGCTGCTCGTCACACAAATCTTCCAACACATGCAACTGGCTACGCGCGCTCATGAGCGTACCCCAGCTGTTGAAGCGTGACGACGGTTTGAGCAGTTCGGCCTGCCAATGTTCGAGCTGCGACGTCAGCTCCTTGCGCAGCTCCAAATAGCTGTCCACCATGACGTTGATCATGCGCAGCACCAGATCTGCCGGACTGCTTGGAATGCGGTTGCGCGAGCCGGCATTGTCCACACTGTTTTGCGCATCTGCCAAATAGCGCTGAACGAAGTTGCGTGCCGCATAGCAGCCGCGTGAATGCGTGGTAATCAGCAAGCGGTCAAACACGGCAAAACCAACTGCTTTAGAACCAATGCGATGCAAGATAGGGGGCGATTTTTTACCCGGTCTTGGGGGTGCAGTCGCTTGGGAATGGTAATTCGAAATCGCTTGCTCTTGCTGCGCTTCGTTGAGCATTTCGAGCGGCGTGGCCAAGCGGCGAAAGACGATCATGTCGTAGATCGAGGTGTAGTCGTAATGCGAGGGATGCGCGGCATTTTGCAAATCTTCTAGATGCACATCGAGCAACGCCGAGCCACCGAGCCGCAACGCCGCCTCTTGCACCTGCGGCAAATGCTGCGCAAAATCATCGCGATCCAGATAGACCCAAACGAAGCCATTGGCTGGCAATTGCTGCGGCACTGCATCTAAAAAGCGCAAGCTGTCAGTGGTGAATTCTAGGATTTGCATGGCAAGATTATTGTTGAATTTACACTTGCTGTGTCAGTTGTCTTCTTGGTATAGCGTTTTTTAAGCCAAATCGGCCTCTACCCGTTATAAAAACTGCATTAAGTGCTCACTTTTTGATAGTATTTGATTGAGGGGTTTGATAACAAAGTATCGAATCGCTCTCAGAGAGAAGCCTAGGAAAAATCGGGCATGAATCCAACCTGCCAGCCTCAGTCGATTTCCTAGGCTGGCTACCGTTTCCCGCCCGAGGTGATCAGCTACGCAGTGTGGCTGTACTTTCGCATCCCGTTGCGTCTGCGCATGGTTGAGGAAATGCTGGCAGCGCGCTGCTCAGCCCAAAAAGCGCGCAGATGCAAACGATCAAAAATGCCAGAACAGTACAGATTTATAAGTAGAACAAGCCTCTACCCGTTATAAAATATGCGCAGTATGCTATCAATTAAATAGCGTATATCAACGCTTCACGACCCGAGCTCGCTCATACAAAGGCTCAACCTTGGGCAGATTCGCTTCAATGTCTTTGATGCGCGATGGTCCGCTGGGGTGGGTGGAAAGGAACTGAGGAGGTGCGCCTTTGCTTGCTGCGCCCATTTTTTGCCAAAGCGTCACACCTGCTCGCGGGTTGTAGCCCGCACGCGCCGCCAGCTCCATGCCCACCAAATCTGCTTCAGATTCATCTTCTCGGCCAAATTTCAAAGTGACGAGTTGAGCGCCCATGCCCAGCAGTTGCGCGCCTCCAGTGCCCACGCCAAGCAACTGACTCAGCACATTAGCGCCAATGTTGGTCGCCGCATTTTTTCCCATGCGCTCGCGGGCATGCTCACGCAGCGCATGCGCCACTTCATGACCCATGATCATCGCCACCTCATCATCGGTGAGCTTCAATTGCTCCAAGATACCCGTGTAAAAAGCAATCTTGCCGCCGGGCATGCAAAAGGCATTGATCTGATTGCTGTTCAGAATATTCACTTCCCATTGCCAAGCTTTGGCTCGCGGATTCCATTCGTAGGAAAACGGAATGATCTTTTGCGCAATGTTGCGCAGACGAACGGTTTGCGGATGGTCTGCCGGCAGCAAGGCATTTTGAGACGCCGCTTCTTGCAGCATTTTTTGGTATTGCCCGGCCGCTGCCTTCTCGACGTCGCCTGCGGGCACGAGTTTAGAGAACTTGGAATTGCCACCCACCTCCACGCCCTCGCGTGCCAGCGCAAAGCCTGAGCCCAACCCCATACAGGCGGCGCAGCCCCAATGCAAGCCGCGTTGCAAGGCGCTACGGCGGCTGGCATTGATCGGCTGATCGTTGGCAGAAGAGTTAGCAGATGGGGCGGAAAGCTGGTTCATTTCAAATTCATCCTCTGAATGGGTGAGACAAGATATTAACGCGCCGCCGCAAAGAAGGTGCACACAGCATGTTCACAAGGCTGGTAAACAAAAAAAACGCCACGGTTTGCACCGTGGCGTGAAGAAGTCCTCGAAAGGACATCGTTGGGAGACTGACTTTCTCACAAAAGTAAACCTAGCCTGAGTCTGTCAGGCATATGGGAGATTATGTGCAAGCTGAGGCAGTTTACACATCCCCACTTCAGGGGAGATTTCAGCTTTGACTTGGGAAAAGCATGTCATCAGAGTGGTGCGGGGAACACGAAACCGTGACAAAACTCACGACTTAGCGACCAACGGCAAACTCACAACAAAGCGCGCACCGCCTCCCTCGCGCTCTAAACACTGCACGCTGCCGCCATGCTGGCGCGCAATCGAGCGCACCAACGACAAACCCAGCCCGACGCCGCCCGAACTCTCACTGGCTTGGCTGCTGCGATAAAACGGCTCAAATATGTGCTCCCGCTCAAGCACAGGTACGCCTAGGCCTCGGTCCGACACATCGATCATGAGCACTGAAGCATTTGCCGACAAAGACAGCGCCACTTCTTGCCCACCATGACGCTTGGCGTTTTCCAATAAATTGCGCAACAAGCGGCGCAGCAAGCGCGCATCGCCCGGCAGCGTCGCCACTTGGGCATCGCCTTGCCAGCTCAGCGCCACGCCCAAGCGTGCGCCCTCTTCCGCAGCCAGCGCAAGCATGTCCACCGGCTCGTGCACCGCTTGCAGAGCCCCCAAGCCCGAAGCCGAGGCTTGCGTTTCTAAGCGGCTGGCCAGCAAAATTTCATCGATCAACGCATCCAGCTCAGCAATGTTGCGAGCCAGCTCGGCCTTCAGCGCAGCGCTAGGTGCAGATTCCATCAACTCCAGCCCCATGCGAATGCGCGCCAGCGGCGAGCGCAGTTCATGCGAAGCATTGGCCAACAGCGATTGTTGCGCCTGCACCAAAGCCTGCACCTGATCGGCAGCCCGGTTGAAACGTTGCGCAAGAAAAGCCACTTCATCGCGCCCATCTTCAGGCACACGGGCGCGCAAATCGCCCGCACCCAACTGTTCCACGCCGCGTTGCAAACGCTCCAGCCGCTTCGTGAGCCGCCGCACCACCGGATAACTGCCCACGATCACTGCGAGTGAGAAAAACATCAGCAGCAGCACAAAACGAAACTGCGCCCCATCCGGGTTGGCTGGATTCCACAGGCGCGCTAATCTGCTACTCGGTGGCGCTGCCAACGCGCCATCAGCACTCGGTACAGGCGGCCGGCCGCGCGGCGGCAATTGAATCGCCACTTGCTCGCCACCTTGCAAACCTTCAGGCAGCGTCACCTGAAATTCAATCCCGCGCCCCGGCACACGCACGGGCCGCGCTGTGGTCTGCGCCAACACCTCTCCCGCCGTGTTACGAATCACCACCTCCCGCGCAGGAATTTCTGACAAGCGCTCAGCACGAATCCGATCCGCCTGATGGCGCAACAACCAGCCCATCAGCAGCGTCATCACGATCACCGCTAAGAACACCGCCAGCCACAGGCGCACATACAAGCGGTGAAAGAATGGCGTCTTCATTTTTTAAGTCAAATCGGCATCTTGCCGTTATATATTGTACGAAGTATGCTCACTATTTAATAGCGTATAACAAAGCCATCAATCTTGCTGTTTGGCAAACACATAGCCCACGCCGCGCACCGTGAGGATGCGTTTGGGCTCTTTCACATCGGTTTCAATCGCTGCACGAATGCGCCCCATGTGAACGTCTATCGAGCGGTCAAACGCTTCCAGTTCGCGCCCGCGCACCGCTTCCATGATTTGCTCGCGCGTGAGCACGCGGCCTGCCCGTTCGGCCAGCGCGACCAACAGGTCAAATTGATAAGACGTCAGCTCCGCTTCGTGCACCGTTTCTCGCCCAGCTTCATGCCTGCCCCCCCGCGCGATATGCACGATGCGGGCATCGCGGTCAATCACCAAGCTGCCAAAGACAAGTTGCGATGTGAGCGCAGCCACTTCGCCTTTTGGTAAGGCTTGCCTGCGCAAAATCGCCCTGATACGCGCCAAGAGTTCGCGTGGCTCAAAGGGCTTGGCCATGTAATCGTCTGCGCCCAGCTCCAAGCCAATCACCCGATCCATCGGATCGCCCTTGGCCGTCAACATCAGCACCGGCGTGTGGCGCACAGGCTCGCTCAGCGCACGCAGACGGCGGCAAACTTCCAAACCATCAATGCCCGGCATCATCAGATCCAAAATCATCAAATCTGGCTTGATCGCCTCAGCCTGCGACAAGCCCGCCACACCATT
Source organism: Variovorax sp. (assembly GCA_031418715.1). Taxonomy (GTDB): domain Bacteria; phylum Pseudomonadota; class Gammaproteobacteria; order Burkholderiales; family Burkholderiaceae_C; genus JANMDU01. The sequence continues at coordinate 80,403 of JANOJL010000045.1, forward strand.
TGGCGCATGACTCAAATCAAACCCCTGCGCCCGCAAATAATCGCCCACCATGCTGGCAAGGCGCAGATCATCGTCAATCAAAAGGAGTTGCGGCATTCGTCCATTGTGGCGCGAATATGTTTCGCTTGTGTAAAGTCCACCGCTCGGGGAGCACAACGCACGGATTCGTATGGATTCTTGACCTTAAGCAATGGCTCGTGCTTATATTAATAAACTCTGTAAACCCATTCTATTGAAAGACTTGGCTTGGTGCGAAGAGTTGTAGTTTTGGTTTGAACAGAAATGTCGCGCCTTGAAGCCAAAGATTGCTTACCGTCCCCGTCCCTGAGCGCGTCGACGATCGTGAGTCTGAGCGATAGATTTTGATTTCGCCCCCAAACTGAGTCACTGATGCGGTCCTGCGATGAGCCAACTGGACGCAGGCACAGACGTGCACGTCTGCGGTATTTCCTTTGCACTTTATGAGCGGCTATTCTGATCAATTAAAGTCGTAAACATACACGCTGGTTGCTGTCGTCGAACGGCTGCAATGTCGTCGACAGCGGCTTTGGGCCAACTGCGGTCGGTCGCAAATGACAGCTCATGGGAAGTAGACTGGTTTAATTCGTTGATGCTACCTGCCTGCAATTGACCTGCCCCCAATCTCCATGCCACTCATTCTTCCAAATTGCGGGTTGATGTTACTGCATTGAATCTTTCAAATTGGTGGGGCAAGCGGCGTGTGGGCGGTAGCCGCAGGCGTTAAGCCGTCCACACACAGCGCGTCAGTTTGCAGTGGGGTCAACGCGGGCAGCGGCATCGCCGCTTGTCCACAGCCTTGTGCTGTGGGCAACCGCGTTGTCCCCACGGCGTGCGCTGGTGTCTTTGCCTCGTCACGGTTGGTTTGCTGCTGACGCATCTTGGCGGCAAACAAGGCTGGCGGCATGCGCTGGCAGCTGCTGTGTGGTCTGATTTGGTTATAGTCCTGCCTCCACTGAGCTGTGTAGTGGCGCGCTTGTTTGAGCGTCATGAACACATGCTCGTTCAAACACTCATCGCGCAGCGTGTCGTTCAAACTCTCGATGTAGCCGTTTTGCATGGGTCTGCCAGGTTGGATGAGGATATGCTCGATCTGGTGTTCTTGGCACCAGGCTAGAAATGCTCGGGCGGTGAACTCTGGTCCGTTGTCGGTGCGAACTGCTTGTGGATAGCCACGAAAGCGCGCTGCCTCGTCTAGCATGCGGGTGACGTATTGCGCGCCCATGCCAAAGTCGCAAGCCAGTTGCACGCATTCATGGCTGAAGTCATCAGCGACCACCAGACACTTGATGCGCCGCCCGCTGTCCAGCGAATCACTGACGAAGTCCATACTCCAGGTCTGGTTGGCAAAGCTAGCCGCCACCAATGGCACGCGCTGGCTGCCGGATTTCTTCCTGCGGCGTTTGCGCACCTGTAAGCCCTGCGCTTTGTACAAGCGCCAGACGCGCTTGTGATTGGCCCCATGGGTGGGGCGTAGGAAATCACCAATGAGGCGGTAGCCCCAGCGCCTTCGAGTCAAGGCCACGTCTTTGATGGCGCTGGCCAATGCCTCGTTGCTGGCGCTGCTGACGGCAGGGTTTCGGTAGGCATCTCGGGATAGCCCCACAAGAGTGCAGGCGCGCCGCTCGGAGCGCTTTCCTTGCTCGATCATGGCTTGCACAGCCGCGCGGCGCTCTTGTGGGGCAATTACTTTGAGCCTAGAACGAGCTTTAAGGCATCAATATCTAGGTGGGCTTCGGCTAGCAATCGCTTGAGTTTGCTGTTCTCCAGCTCCAACGCCTTCAATCGCTTGGCCTCATCAGCCTCCATGCCGCCAAATTTGGCTCTCCACTTGTAGAAGCTGGCATCGCTGAAACCGTGCTTTCTGCCCAGCTCGGCTATCGGCATGCCGCTTTCGGCCTGTTTGAGGAAGCCAATGATCTGCTCCTCGGTGTATCTGCTCTTTCTCATTTCGTCATTCTCCTAGAGTTGGTGCTCTTTGGAAAAATGACTGGCACGCTAGGCGGGGGCTAGGTCACGCGCCGCCTGCCCCTAGGCCGGCAACCGTTGCAGCTGCGGCTTGACCAGCTTTTGGTTTGGGAACCTTGCGACCCAGGGGGTCGATCTCGAATTTCACCGTTTCGCCGTTGGCGTTGGTGATGCCCACCACGTCCCCGCGCAGCGTCAAGAGGGTCTCGCTGCGGTAGCCGGTGGCGTCGATCACCAGAATCGCCACCAAGGTTTCCCAGTTTTTAGCGAACTTGATTGTGAAAGCAGATCAAAGTTGCCGTATTTCACGCTAGGTATTTCTTCATCGTGTTTGAAACCAATGATGGTCTTGGCAGCATTCAAAGGAATGTCGAAATAGTGATCAACATTTGCCTTCTCTCCGCCCTCCGCTTGCTGTTGCGCAGCGTGAGCGTCAGCCATATCCTCAAAGGTCGGCGGCAACACTCCAGACGTCTTCAAATTAATGGGGCCGTTTTCACCAACGTGTTCAGCGCGCCATAGCATCGCGCCGCCAACCCACTGCTCAGCAGAGCTAAACATGACATGTTCCTCAATCGAGCAGGCAATCACGGGGAACCTTCTCGACACACGCTCAAGCGAGCTTGGCTTGAGAAAACCATGGTTACATCGGGTGGCAACTACGAGGTACCATCCACTGGGCAGCGCGTAGCCTGACAGAGGTTCCCGAGCATATTCGCAGGATTGCCCAGTGCGGGCGATACTTAACTCGGAAAGAGCACTATCGGGATCGCTGCATTGAATCGCGAGCAAGGAGAGTGAGTAGCCCATTATTTTGCGTAGACCGACTGCATCATGTTCACGTTGGCTTTGTTCGGATAGAGCAGGAAACCTCCGCCCGCGCTGCCCGCCGAGAAACTGCTGCCAGCGATCCCCGAGACGGTAGAGTAGTCCCAGTAATGTGTAGTAAGCGATGTTCCCGGTATCTGGGCCGCCTCGCGCTGGGCCGAGGATAGGTTGGCAGTTCCCCACTTTGACTCAACAAAATTTCGAAATCCTGACAAGCCGAAATCGAACGTTGATGGCTGACCGTTTCGTACTACTCCATTTTCGACCTGTGTGCTAAAAGATCGCCCCGTACCTACTAACCCAATGGCCGACATAGTCTCGCCGATTTTGCCTTTGATCTGATTTGCAGTGCCGGTGCCCACCAAGTTTGGCAAAGTGGTCTTGAACAAATACGGCACCACCTCTCCGGCGACTTTGCCGCCCACTGCTCCCATGGCAGTGTCCGCCACAAAGCGCCAGGCGCTCACAGCTTGCCCTTGCGCCCAGTTGATCCCTTGCGTGGTGGCACTGCTGACCGCGCCAGCAGTCGCACCGGCGCAGGCAGGCCCACAGGTGACCGCAGCAGCACCCCCGGCCGCCCCGCCAGTCAATGCCCCAGCGTAGTCCGCGAACGAACTCAGCCTGCCTCGGGCCAAGTCAATACCCCCTTGGACAAGCACGCCACCCACTCCACCGACAATACCGCCACCCACCTGCATCCCTACATGCCCACTCGGATCATTCGCATTAACCGGATTATTCGACGTGTACTGATAGAAATTCACATCTCCCGCAGCAAACCCCAGCGGATCCTCGCTGATGAACCTTCCAATCGCCGGATCGTAATACCGTGCCCGGTAGTAGTAAAGCCCCGTGCCGTCATCCTCCCTGCCGGTGTACTTCAGCCGGCTAGGGCTGGTTCCCGTAGTCGATTGGGTCTGGCCGAATGCCTGGTACTTGATGCTCTGCGTCGTCCCCCCGTTGTGCCCGGTCACAGCGCTCACGCTGGTCACCTGATCGTGGTGGAACAAATAGGGCTTGGTTTTGCCGTCGGTGTCATTCATCCAGGCGGCCACCAGCTCGTCGGTGCTTGAGCCTCGGAAGTATTTGGCCAGCAGGGTGTTGCCCGAGTATTCGCTCTCCAGGTGCTCCCCCTCCAGGTAATAGCTGCGGTTGCCCAATGCTCCACCGCTTCTGCCGATGCGGTGATCCGTCGGGTCGTAGCTGTAGCTCTCTGATCCAACCGTCTTCACGCGGCCCTTGGCGTCCCAGCTGAGGGTTTTGGTGCCCAGGCCGGTTTGGCTGGTGAGGCGGCCTGCGTTCGCGCGTACACACGCGCTGGCGGTGCTGGTGCGTGGGCATAGGCGTAGGCGTAGGCGTGGGCGTGGGGTCATGAAAACATTACAGAAGAAGTATTTGTGGAGAGAAAAACAGGTTTAGCCTTTATATTACTTGCGTGAGCAGCTATTTCTTTCATAGCAATTTAGGTGGCTAGATATCATAGTGAAAGTCCTGGCGGCGGTTTCCTATATAGCTTCCTTTTCATACTTCAACCCGCTGCCGCCTTCTGAACCAACTCGTTGAAACGGTCGCTCTTTAAGGCATCAAGAATGCCAGTATGCGCATTCCACTCCGCACAGTTTTCCTGCGGCTCCTCACCCTTATAGCGATTCCGTAACTTTTCGTCTTCCGCTATGGCCGACTCCAACAAGCGTTGCGCTTCGTCAGTCCGACCTACTAGGGCTAGTAGAATGGCTTTTTTCGAAGAACTGATATTTGAGGAGAGGAAAGGGTGTGCTAGCAAGGATGTGTAATCCGTTACCTGCTCCAGCAGCGGCAATCCATAGTTGATGATCTGATCGACCATCATCTGCGTTGTTTCTTCTGAATACGCAGTCGCCCAGAAATACCAAGCCGTTGGCAATTTTTCTTTTCGGTACACGAGATAAAGCATTTCACCAGCTGTCCCTGACTGGACTCGATAAATACCGCTGGCAAATTGGTGGTAAATCTTCTCGACCACAGGCACGTGCAACGCAGCAACTATTCCAACTTGAAGTAATCCAGTTGATGGCTCACTCTTAACGAAATGTACTCCTGCTAAGTCGTAGATGCATGGCGTTCGGGGTCGAGTCCACACCTCGAATTTTTTCGACCGCCGCTCGAACCCAAGCGGTTTGAGAACAGCTTCCACCTTGTTGGTGATCCGCTGGCGCAACTCAGGTAGCGGGATCGGCGCATGGCGGGGCTTTGGTTGGATGGTGGCTATCCACGGGAAGCGATCCCATCGGACAGAAGGGATCGCGCCGGGATAGTGACCAAACATCCGTCTGATGCGATTCCACCAGTTACGCACGGCGAGTGTCACTTTCGTCTTTAAACGAGTAGCTAAATTTCCCACTCCGATTCCCACTCGCCGAGTAAGCCAATTCTTCTCATAACGTCATCAACGGTGCGCCCTTTGCACATTTTCACATGTCGCTCAATGCTCGAAATTATCAGATCATAAGAATATTTTTGGACGATAAGCATCCCGTGACCAATCACACAATCACCGTTTTTTAAATTATTTGAGATCCAACTTGGCGTGCATACAGTCACGTCAAATCGTTCTATCCCCTTACCTCGCTCATTTATTTGGACAAAGACTTCCAATCCAATTTCAAACTCAAAATCATCTAATGGTATGAATTGCACAAGCTCAATGCGGCCTTTGATGGTTTTCAAAAAAATTGATTGCACAGATGGTTGAAATAATTGCATTTTTTCAACCGCTACTTCGAATAAACAGAGCGCGTCATATTTGTATTGGGCTTGTTTGGGTAAAGCAAAAAACCGCCGTTTGCGCCAAATCCTTCTTGCGAAGATACAGACGATAAACCTCCAAAAGCGCCACCTATAAGACCCTCATTTACCTGCGTTCCAAAATTTGTTACGTTGGCATGGATATTTGTGACGGGTTTGAAATTACCTGATGATTTGATAACGTTTGACTCAAAGTTTGCCTGGATACTGTCCGTTTTAATCTTAAGTGCGGGTGCCCGAAAGGAATTCAGCTCGCTCTGACTAACAAACGTTTTCCCGAGTTCAGTTGCTTCCAATTTCGTTACGTTTTGGCTCAAGGTTGATGTGAACTTCGGTGCCACACCTGATTCAACAAGTTCGCGTCCATAAGTTGTCAGCCGATTTATTTCTGTAAGTTTGCTAGCTGCGGTCAGCTTACTGGCCAAGCCTGCCCCCACAGCACCCAATGCTACGTCAATCGCAATAGCGTTGGTATCAAAAACAGCATTCCAGTTACCCCCAGACATGCCATAACGAATGAGTCCCCCTAGCACCACGCTAGTGCCCCCGCCAATCGCAAAGTTTAAAAAATTTCCACTAGGATCATTCGCATTAACCGGATTATTCGACGTGTACTGATAGAAATTCACATCTCCCGCAGCAAACCCCATCGGGTCTTCAGATATGAACCTTCCAATCGCCGGATCGTAATACCGTGCCCGGTAATAGTACAGCCCCGTGCCGTCATCCTCCCTGCCGGTGTACTTCAGCCGGCTCGGGCTGCTGCCGGTGCTGCTCTGGGTGGCCCCAAAGGCCTGGTACTTGATGCTCTGCGTCGTGCCCCCGTTGTGCCCGCTCACCGCGCTCACGCTGCTGACCTGGTCGTGGTGGAAGAGGAAGGGCTTGGTCTTGCCATCCGTGTCGTTCATCCAGGCGGCCACCAGCTCGTCGGTGCTTGAGCCTCGGAAGTATTTGGCCAGCAGGGTGTTGCCTGAGTATTCGCTCTCTAGATGCTCGCCTTCTAGGTAGTAGCTGCGGTTGCCCAGAGTGCCACCACTTCTGCCGATGCGGTGATCCGTCGGGTCGTAGCTGTAGGTCTCAGCCCCCACGGTCTTCACGCGTCCCTTGGCGTCCCAGCTCAGGGTCTTGGCGCCCACGCCGGTCTGGGCGGTCAGCCTGCCTTCGAAGTCGTGTGTGAAGGTGGATTCGAGCGTGCCCGTGGCGCTGCCGATGCGGATGTCCGCCAGCCGGTTGGTATTGGTGGTGTAGTTGTAATAGCGGGTGCTGGCGTTCTGGGTCAGGCTGCCTTGGGTATGGGTTTTTCTGTTACCGACTTTGTCGTAGCCAAAGAGTTCGTCGTTGGCTGCGCCGGGGTAGTCCGCCCGCGTGAGCCGGTACAAGGCATCCAGCGTGTAGCTGCTGGCGCCAGTGGCGTCGCTTTGCGTGGTGATGTTGCCCACCCGATCCCGCGTGTAGCTGGTGCTGGAGACGGGATTGTTGGCCGCATCAAACTGGCTCAGTTGCGTCAGCCAGCCATTGGCGTCGTACTGGTGGCTGCTGCGTGCGCCGTTGGCACTCACGCGGCTGAGCAGGCGCCCGGCCGGGTCGTACTGGTAGTCCACCTGGGTGTAGTCGGGGTTTCTCAGCATCACCAGGCGGTTGGCCGCGTTGTACACGTAAGCCGTGGTGCTGTTCTGGTAGGTGGTCTTGGTCAGGATGTTGCCCACCCGGTCGTAGCTGAAGGCCAGTGCTTTGTTGCCTCGGCTGTCCAGCTTGGCCACCAGGCGGTTCAGGCGATCCCAGCCGAAGGCGTAGCCCACCTCGTGGTTGGCTGCGCCATTGAGGTTGCCCGCTGGGTCGTAGCCGAAGGTCTCGGCTGTGTTGTCTTTCATGTAGTCGACGCGGGTCGGGCGGTTTCCGTTATCAAAGCTGAAGCGGGTGACCTCATTCAGGCGGTTGGTTTGCTCGTAAATGTTGCCGGCTTCATCTCTCTTGTAGCTGACTGTGCGGGCGCTGTGGTCGGTCTGGCTGATCGGGCGGCCTAGGTCGTCGTAGGCAAAGGCCCAGGTTTTGTTCTCGGCGTCTTTGACGCTCAGGCGCTTGCCGGCCAGGTCGTAGGTGAAGACGGTCTCGCCGCTCAGGGCATCGGTGATCTTGGTGAGGCGGTTGAGCTCGTCGTAGCTGCGGCTTTCTGAGCAACCCAGTGCGTTCTTGGGCTGCAGGCCGGCTTGCGCGTTGGCGTCGACTGTGCAGGTGAGGTTGCTGTTTTCGTCATAGGTGAATTCGCTGCGGTAGCCTTTGGCGTCGATGGCGGTGGTTTTGCGGCCCAGGGCGTCGATCTCGAATTTCACCGTTTCGTTGTTGGCGTTGATGATGCCCACCACGTCGCCCCGCAGGGTGAGGATGGTCTGGCTGCGGTAGCCGCTGGCGTCGATCACCGCCACCCGGCGGTTCATGGCATCGTACTCGAAGCGGGTGCTGTGGCCTTCGGCGTCTAGCACCGCAATCACATTGCCTGCCTCGTCGTAGGTGGTGCTGGTCACGCTGCCTGCCGCGTCGGTTTCGGTCTTGACCCGGTCGGCGGCGTCAAATGTGCGGGTCATCACGTCGCGCACCTCAAAGCTGGCGTCGGGCTTTTTGTAGCGGTGCGTCACCTTCCAGAGTTGGCCGTTGGCATCAAAGCTGTTGAGGACTTCGTTGCCCAGGCTGTCGGTAGCGCGGGTCACGCGGTCCAGCGCGTCGTAGTCGTAGCTGGTGGTCAGGTCGATCAGCGCGGCGTTGGTCGGACTGGTGCGGCGCTTCAAGGTCTCGCTCTTCTTGCGGCCCAGATTGTCGTAGGTGTAGACCTTGGTGATGGCCACGCCCGAGGGCATGCCCACGGTCTGCTGCTGGCTCACGTTCAGGCCGTTGCTGGCGGCTTCGTAGGTCAGGCGGTTCTCAACGTAACGAGTGGCATCTAGATATTGGCGGCTGGTGTTCAGCGTGGCGTTGGCGTTCCAGCACTGGCTGGCCATGAGCACGTTGGCGCTGCCCGACAAGGCGCTGATGCGGGTTTCTCTGGGGCGGTTGAGGTAGTCGCAGCCGCTGGTGACGGTGCCAAAGGCGGTGGTCGATAGGGTGCCGCGTTTGTCCTTGGCGCTGGCCACCTGGTCCAGCGGGCCATACGTCATGTCCACGGTGCGGCCCAGGGCGTCTTGCTCGCGGGTGACGTTGCCAAACACGTCCGACGTGCCGGTGAAGGCGCGGTCGGCGCGGTAGCTGTAGGTGGTGGCGTAGCCCAGCGCGTCGTACTTCTTGCTGCGAATGGCGTCGCCCTGGTTTTCGAACAAGTGCACGCCACCGTCGGGTTCGACCAACTTGGTCATGCGGCCATTGTCGTCGTAGTGGTACTCACGTACATGGCCACGTGGGCCAGTCACTCGGGTGCTCTTGCGGTACAGGTCGTAGTCCAGCGTGTCGCCCACATCGAAGCTGTTGGTCTGCTGGAAGGTGCGGCCGTTCTCGTAGTACTTGAACTTGGTTTGCACCGTCTTGCCATCGCGCTGCAGGGACTTGGCGATGCTGGTCAATAGGTGCCTGGGGGCGTCGTAGGCGTAGGTCAGCGTCTGATTCAGCGGGTTGGTCATCGTCTGCAAATTGCCGGCCGTGTCGTAGGCGTAGCTCCATTTGCGGGCGGTCCAGTCGGACACGTCTTTGAGCCGCCCGTCGGGGTGGTAGGTGAAGACGATGCCGGTACGCCCGGCGATGCCGAGGTTGTCGGTGATGGTGGACAAGCGCCCATTGGCATCATAGATCAACGTGAGGCGGTCGCCCCAGGCGTTGTCGATGATCTTCAGGCGCGCGACCACGTTGGGGGTGGTCTTCAAGCTGCCCGTTGGCACTTCGAAGATGTATTTGACGCCGTTGCGAAAGGTCAGGGTGTGCTGGCCAGCGGCGGGGCTGTCTAGGGTCAATGCGTCGTACACGCCCTTGGGCGCATTTACTGCAAAGCTGGTTTCGTTAACCAGAAAGTTCTGCTCGCCGCCGCGTTCGTCGGTGTAGGTGATGGAGCTGGTTTTGCTGTTGGCGTTGTCGGGCTTTTGGGCGCTGGTGCAGTTGGGGCACTCACCGAAGTCGTTGGACTTCAGCTGCATCAGGTAGCTGTGCGTCCAGCCGTAGCCCAGCCCGCGGTCGACCTTGGTGCTCGATGGTGCGCTGTTGTAGGTGCGGGTGAAGACGGTGTTCAGGCCGTTGCGCCCGCGGATGACGAAGTCGGTTTCGTCGTGGTAGTTGTTGCCCGACACGGTAGACACCGGGTCTGACGTGCTAGGGGTACGAATCGGATCGTTGTTGACTGTGCCGACCAGTAATCGGTCGTTGAACTGGTCGTTGTTGAAGGTGGGCAACACCGACACTGCGCCAGTGTTGATGGCCCGGGCTGGGTTCAAGACTACGGTGCCGTCTACGTAGCCACCGGCCAGTGCCGGGGCGACGCTGGTGAGGGTGAAGAGAGCCAGTGTGAATGCCGCGAGACGGCGACGGTGGCGCACTAGGAAGGGTACGGGCACAGCACTGGATGTGTCTTGTTGAGGGTTGATTCGGTGCATGATGTCAGCTCCCTTGTGTGGTGTTTTGTACGGCGGCTTACTGGCACGCACTCGGGGTAGAGCCCCGGTTGGCGATTTCGAAAGACAGTGAGGCCAGGCGGTTGGCAGGCGCGGTATAGCCTTTGCGGATGTTGACCTCGAAGCGGTATTGACAGCCGGTCACCAATGCGGAGGGCAATGTGTATTCCGCCCAAGACTGTGTGATGTCACGCAGCTGTAGATCGTTGCGAATGCCGTTTACGAAACTCGTGGAATAGGCGTTGACAGCCAAGGCCGTGTTTCGGTAGACAAAGTCAGCATTGGTGAAACCCTGTAACACATCTAAATACCTGAAGAACGCAGCGTTCGCCCCTCCCCGGTAGCTGTCGTAACCTGAGCGCATGCTCGACAATACTCCGTCAATGGTGGTACCCGCTGTCCAGGACACTCCACAACCCGATCCGGCGTTCAAGGTGGCGCTGCCGCCGTTGCTCGCACGCAGACTGTTGAGCTGGTTCTCGACATCGTCAAAGCAGCCGATGTTGGTGTGCCAGTAGTCGTTGTAGTAGCTCAGGCTGCCCAATCGGGTGTCTGAACTGCTGGTCGGGGTTCTTTTGATTGCATCGAAGCCTTCGGCAAGTGTGAAACTTGGGTGGGACCATGTGGTGGGGCGTGTGCCAAACACGTCCCGCTGTGCCAAGACGAAGGGTGATTGCGCCGATGCGCCAAAGCCCATCGACGCAATGAAGCTGGGCACCGTATTCGTGCTGGCGTCACGCCTGACGTTCACCAGACTGGCTCCATTGGCCAATGCCATCTGAATGCCGCGTACGGTGGATACCGCGTCGTAACCGGTGAGTTCCTGCCAAATCTCGTGTTCGAGAGAGGAAGCGATGTGGCCCAGGAACTCAAACTGGCGGTTCGAATAGCTAACCCCCGCCTCGTTGGTGCGATACGAGCCCCCGATGGTGATGCCCTTCATGTCGATCAGAAGGCCGCCGGGCAGGATGGAAAAAGCCGTGCCGTCGATGTACTCGGCCTCGTAGACAGAGCTCACCACACCCAAAAAACCTAGCACTGGCGTCTTGGCATTCATGAGGCGGTCGGTGCGTTCGAACTGCTCGCGCAGCTTGGCGTAGTACTGGGTGGCACCGACGTAGAGCAGGCCACCAGTCAGGGCATCGAGCGCAGGCTTGTTCTCCAGCAGCTTGGTGTCCGTCGCATCCCAACCGTTGCCGTTGGCATCTACGTAGGGCGTGCAGTTGGTACCGCCTGCCAGACACCCTACTTCACCTGGGTTGAACACAATCTGGTATTGGGCATTGGAAGCGAGCAACTGATCGGCGGCGCGATGCACCTGCGACCAGTTGGAGGATTCGCCGCCGGTGGCCACCAGGTAATAGCCACCGATGATCGCCGAGTACTCTGCGCTGATGGTGCGGTCTGCTTCGGCACTGGTGGCACCGGGCGCTCCGTCCATGCTCACCATGATTGTGAAGGGATTGCCGACAGCCGGAGTATAGCCAACGATGGTGCCGCCGCCAGAGATTGGTCGGGAGATTTCCGTTCCGCCCAGCCGCACGACCATATTCGGTGTGTTGCCGGTTCCCACGAATTCGGTGGACACGGTCAAGCGCTTGGTGTTGACATCGGCCAACAGAATCGGCGTGCCGCTTACATTAATGGTCAATCCACCGGAGACCAGTCGGAACCCCACACGCACCGTCTTGCCCCACCTTTTGGGTTCGACTAACGGCACCGCAGCGTCGTGAGCGGCCACGGTGTCATAGCGTCGAATGTTGCCAACCACTTGGTACGGGAGCGAGGCTGGCAAGAGTCCCTCGCGCAGTTCATTGATCTTGCCTTCGTCCGCCACGTCTTCCAGCGTCTTGCCAGCGAGGTTGGTGCGCAACCACGCACCAATCTGGTCTTCCAATATCGCCAGTGGGTTCTTGTCGCGTCGCGTAACGTCGTTGTCCCTGATCGCGTTGTAGTAAGCGGTGTAGTCGAACGTTACTGCGCTGTAGGGGTCAAGGTTCAAACCGTTGTACGTCTTTTGCTTGAAACTTGCGTCCAGCGGAACCCAAGTACAACGGGCTGCACTGGCGGCCTGGCTGCAATCGACGGCGGGACTGACGGCGTCGATGCCTCGGTACTGGTCAAATGGCACAAAAGCTTCCGCCCATGCGTGCTCAAGGTCCACCGTACTACGATCGGCTGCGAGTACAACCCCTTGGATGCCCTGCGACTTGAGCACTTCCACTGCGGTATCGAGCTGCGCAATGCCCAGCCAGTTGGTCAGTTGCGCTGCGGGAATGCGCACCGTACCCACTGCGTAGCGCGCCGGGATGTTTTGCGAGCGCAACATGGCTATCAAGGTGGTGGCGATGTCCACATCGCTGCCGCGCTGGCCTAGGAAGGTGTTGACCGATCCAGAACGCGAACCGTGGTAGGGCGAGTGTTCGACCGTGTTGTAGACGTACTCGTACATCGCCACGGCAGTGCCTAGCTGAGTGGCCTTGTCCCGCAGCAGTTGAGCATCAACGCCGGCATACACGACTTCAGGCGATTCTGTCACGACCTGAGCCTTGACGTTGATGCTGAGCGTGAGCAGGCACAGGCAAGTGATTACGCCCAGCGAATGCCGCCAGCTTTGAATGGAATGGTTTGGCATGTTCATGTTCCTTATTGCTTGGCTGCACCGTCGTTTTGTGTTGGCATTTTGGGCGGCGCATAGCCTGCAGGCATGGCCTGCAGTGTGGGCGTGTCAAGTGAGCTCGGGGCTTCGGCAATGCTGCCCTTGGTGGCTTGCAATTGATCGCGCAGTTCACGCAACTGCGTTGTCCGATCTTCGTTGCCCTCTGCCAGTGCGGCATCCAATTTGTTGGCCAACCTCTCGAACAGCTGAGCACGCTGCTTGCCGATGGGAAGCCCCGCTGATCGGGTCTCTCGCTCAGGTTGGATTCTTGCTGAGTCAGTCTTGATCTCACTCTATTGGCGCAGTTGCGAAACCACAGCTTGGCCATCTGAACGTGCTGATTCACGCAGTTTAGCCACCGCTGCCCTCGTCCTGCTCTGTTCGCTGCTTTCCTGACCCTGAACGGTGATGGGGGTGCGGTTCTTGGGGTCGAGCTCGGCAGCGATCAACGCATCAAGGCTCGCGCGCAGCTTGGTCAGCTGTGCGGCATCCTCGCCGTCCTCGGCTCCGCTCTTTTTAGCGGCCAACACATGGCGGCCTACGGATCGAATGGCGGTTAACTGGGTGGCACTGAGTGGGCGAGCATTCAAGGCCGGCGCGCGTGACTGATCACTTTGTTGAGCGTGGCCGGTCTGATGGTGCAGGCTAGAAGCGAGCACCACAAACACCATCAACGCTGAAACTGGTGTGGTTTTCATTGATTTTTCCCTAGTTGTATGAGTCTTAGTGCTTGCGACGACCGGACGAGCCGGTAAACCGAAGTAGTGCCGCGCCCAGAAGCACGAGCGCCCATGCGGGTATCGGCGCATCGGTGTCACCTCCCGCATATCTCGGGTCACACCCTGGACATGGATTGCCCGTCAGGTTTTGATTGGTGAGGTTAGTCAGTCCCGCTATCGGGCTGGCGTCGCTGATGGTGTTATTGGCAGCGTTGAGCGTGGTCAGGTTGCTGGCGTACTGCAAGCCTACTAGGCTGGTCACGCCGCGGCTGGAGATGTCCAGGGACGTCAATTGAGACAGCTCGCCGCGATTGAGCTGGTCGAGAGCGCCGCGCCCCAGCGCCTCGTTGATCGCTGTGCGCAGTGCCGTGTCCGGGATGTCGACTCGCTCGCGGCTCGCGGCCACCGCTGCACCTTCTGCTTCCGCAAATGCCTGGGCGATCAACCCTGAAGCAAAGACTCCAGCATCAAATCCGCCGTCAGGGCGCTGCAGCAAGACTAAAGAATCCAGCAGTACTCTAGCGTCAGTGGAAGCGGGATCCATACGCAGATAAGCAAGCGCTGCTGCACGTATATGAGCTGCAGCGCTTGTCGTAACCCTCGTCTTCAGGGTCGCCACTGCATCGGCCAAGGGCGTTGCCAAGCTAGCGTCGGTGCTTCTGTAGGCTGCCAAGGCGAGCACCACGCGAGCCGTGGTGTAAGCGTCTGTTGTGGTGCCTGCACCGACAGACCATCCCCGATCGTTGGCGACCGTCCGTTGGGTCGCCTTCAAATAGGCAATGGCCTGGCTGCTGTTGAAGATCGCCCCTGCAGTACGCAAAGCATCTAGGGCCAAGGCGGTGTCGAGTGGAGAGGCTTGGTATTGCTTTGCCAATCCCCATCCGGCCTGTCCCACCGCCGGCGTGGACACTGCCTGCAGAAGCGCCGCAATGTCGGGCTGGGCACTCGACTGTGTGGCGCGCAGCACTAGCAGTCGCCTCGCGCGGGCATCTAGATTCTGAGGGTCGTGGTTTTCTATCCAGGCCTGTCCGGCGTAATAGGCTGGCCCGCGGCGATTGGCCAGATGCAGGGCCATTACGGCTTCGGTAGTTTGCAGGAAAGTTCGCGCTGGCGAAGTGTCTCGCCAACTGCCGTCGCTCGCGTCCTGTTGCGACTCCAACCACATGGCCGCTCGCTGGTTCGACGTCGCATAGGGTCCGGCTGCTGCGAGGCCATGCATCAGGAAGCCAGCAACTGCAATGCAAAGTCCAATGAACTCAACAGTTGACTTGCTTGATCCTATCGGTTGACTGCGAGTCCTATCGCGCTCAGAACCCTGTATCTGGTCAGATATTTTCATATACGTTCCTTTCCCCTTTTGACTTTCTTGCCGTTGTGATCATCCTATTGAATCGTTCGCCAAAATCTGCATAGGGCTGAAGCCGGATGATCAGTATCGCGAGCATTAGCCCAATCAGCCAACGGCCGCCGTGCTGCAGAAAATCGTTCCACAACAGCAGGGCTGAGAAATCACCTGGTGTGAACCGTTCGTGGTAGTTGATCCAGACTTGCGCCCAAAGAACAAACGGTAGATCGATAGGAATCAGTGCCAGCGTCATTAGAAGCAAGAGTAGAAAGCGAAACACCCATTGAAAGGCGCGCGAGGCAGGCCACGCGAGCAACAGCACGGCCGCGGTAGCCGCTGTCTGCCAGAGATAGGCCACGATCACACTGACCTTGGCCCACGCTTGGGGATGGGGGTGTAGGACATGCGTTCCCACCATGACCGTCCTATGTGGTACCACGGTCAGCCGGTAGACGTGATCGGCGCCGTTGACCACCCCACTACTGGAAAGCACCAGTTCTTTAATGCGGTGTTCGCGATCCAACAACCCGTAGATCCAGCGAATCAAGGGCAGCGCCAACTCGGCCAGTTCACGCCCCCAAAACACGATGCCTAGTGCAATCAATGCAATGCCAGCCAACAAACGAGCGACGAAGCTCGAGACAGCGCCCACGCGGCCAAACGGCTCAAGCAGCGTATCCATGAGGACTCCCAGTAGATGGTGCAACTCTGGGTTTTTCTGCGGTGGCCGAGCTGGCCAGACGCATGAACAGCAGGAATGCGATGCCCACCATAGAAATCAACAACAGAGGAGCAACCGTGCCGTGTAGCAGGGCGAACAAATCCTTGTCGGCTCGGTTCGCATAGAACAGGCTAACCACCCGCATCTGGTTGAGCAGCCAGACCAGCGGTGTCCCCAACAGGAATCCGGCCAATCGCCACCGCCATGGCAAGCCGCAAACCACCAGTGCGGCCCAGAGCAGGAACAAGACCTCAAGACCCTCGCACCCGTTGAGCACGTTGATACCAGGTCCACCGGATGCCGCGCGGATACTGAACTGGATTGCAAAGGCGCGCAACTCCGGTGTCAGCCAGTCCACCACGAGCGCAGCCGGAGACACAGTCGCATCGGCCACCACCCATTTTTCGATGGGTCCGCCTTGCGTGCTCTGCCAGAGAAATTGCAATGCAACATACATGCCGCAGAAGACCAGCAGACGTAGCACTGCATTCGAGCGATCACTCAGCAGTCGGGTTCGCTCGGGGATATACCCGTCAGGCCAATAGTCGATGCCTGGTCGTGGTGTTGAGCGCTCACCCATACTGATACCTCACTGGCTTCGCTCACAGGTATCGGAGAAACCTGTGAGAAGCGTGGATGGCCAAACGAAGCAGAGCCTGCTCACGCGCGAACACCATACCCTATGACGGGCGCGCCGTTTCTTGCAACTGCCGATCATCAACAACCCCTCCGCAAGCTTTATCGTCACACTTTAAGTAATTAAAAAAGTAAGATTAAGCCGACTGTGTTGCCACTTGACATCGTCAACTTGACGCCGACGCAGTACGTTCGGATAGGAAGTGTTACGCGCTCTGTTGTGTTAGCGACACCGAGCAAAAGAAAGTTGCGATGTCAGCATATGGTATCCGGCAGATTCGTCAGATATTCATCCAAAAGCCAGTATGAGTTTTAGGTTCTCCGAATCCGCTCATTCATGCAGTAGAGTTGAACGGGCGGTGAATGTGCGTTTATCGACGACTAACAATTACTTATAAAGTACCGCTTTGCCGCCGAAATCGAAACGCCAGGCCTCAACGCTGAACGGTCGCAAACTGGACGTCACCCGTTTCAATAAACATATGTCTGCTTCCGGTACTTTCTAGTCGATCACCATTAACGGCGGCGCGCGATCGTCAATGTCGGCTTTAAGGCAGTCGGTCCAAACTCTTGAAGTTCCGCTTTGTCGTCGAAAGCTGTCATCCGACTGCGTTCAGCAAATCAACAATACGGCCGCAATTGGTCCCAAAGCCCAGCTCTACAGAGTTTATTCCTCACGTGTTTCGGCGGCTCGAGTTTTTTGGCAGTTTATACAGTGTTTGCCAAAATTGAGCTACCAATTGGAGAATTTACAGAGTTTATTGAGACAAGCGCTAGCGTTGCCTTAGGGCACACTGGGTGTCGATGAGATTGTCTTAGGTTAAATCGGGTTGCCGCCGTTATGGAACCGTGCGCAAGCAGCTATTATTTGAGCTCGCCATCAAAAAAATCCATGAATAACTGCTCCGTTAATCGGTTGTCATATCCATCCCTCGGAACCCCATGATTTAAAACAGCTTTCACACGGACACCTGCATTTCATTTCACTCAAAGCCTGCGAACAAACATCGCAGGCTTTTTTCATGGCCGCGCGGCGAACGACCGATTGACCGCTTCACACGCCATGCGCACAACGAGGCTTTGCTTATTGCTGGCATGTGTTGTCGCCGATTCAATATTGACTAGGGGGTGGTCCACTTTTTCTGCTGAATCTTTCAGCGGGGGTACGAGGTGATCACTCAAGACATGGTGGGCAAGGTCAAGCTCTGAACAGCTCCCGCTGCTTCCTGTCCACCACCGCTTTGACCAGTTGCGCACTGGTGTTGCGTAGGCGCTGCGCAAGAAGTTGGGTGATTTTGACAAGAAGTTTGGCGCTGACGGCGGGGTGCTGTTGGATGAGTTGGCTGATGGCAGATCGGGTGAGGATGGCGGCTTGAACGTCGCCCAAGGCGGTGCAGCGGGCGTTGCGCGGCTCGCTGTCGAGCATAGACATTTCGCCAAGAGAAGCGCCTGCGCGAACCACAGCCAAACGCGAGACTTCAAGCAACTCTGGTGTGGCTTGGCCGGCTGCATCTTGGCGCATGATGCGCTTGGTCACGTCGACTGTGCCTTGCAAGATGAGCAGCATCCAATCGCCGGCTTCGCCTTCTTCAATGAGTACTTGGCCGCTTTGCGCTTGCACGAGGCGCATGACACTGCCTAAGATGGCGAGCTCGTCGTTTTTGAAATCTTCTAGCAAACTGGCGCTCATGCGCAAGGCATCTGCTTGGGCGGGCAGGATGTCTGCGCAATCGCCACTGTCTAGCAGGCCGCGCTGCACGAGGCTGGCGGGCAGCGCCACATCTGCGTTCATTTGGCTTGCGCGGGCAATTGCGTGGCCAGCCAAACGGCGAGTTGGCGCACGGCATCGTCGGTGGCGGCGGTGAGCGCGCGCACGCCGCCTGCGGCATCTTGGCTCGGCGCATTGGCGCGGGACATGAGCGCCGTTTGCGCGCTGAGTTGATCATTTTTCAGCAGGCTCACGCGCAAGCGAACGAGGCCTTGGCTGGCATCAGCACTGGTAAAGAGTTGGCTGAATTCATCCAGCTCGATGCGCAGGGCCCAAGGCGTGCTGCCCTCAGTAGGCAAGACCGCGCCTTGACTTGCGAGCGCATCGCGCAGCCGCGTGCGCACGAGCTGCGCGGGCGGCACGCTCCAGCGCGCCTGCGCGTAGGGGCGCAGCTGCTGGGCGTCAAGGTATTGCAGGCGGTAGAGCAAAGCCGGACTGTCTAGGCCCGCGCCTGCTTCGATCTCAGGCAGGGCAATGGCAGGCAGGCGAGGCGCGGTGGCGCTGCTTGCGGCGGCCACGCTGAGCACGGGGCCGAAGTCGTACACGGCTTTGAGCACAGGCGGCTGAGGCGTAGCGCAGGCCGATAAGAAGGCGATTGCAGCGATGCACAAGCCAGGAGCAAGAAGCCTATTATTTAAGCTAAATTGGCTACTTCCCGTTATAGAATATGCGCGGAGTGCTATCATTTTAATAGTATTCATGAGGTGATGTCCAAACGCAGTTCAACGGGCAGGCGCTAGAAAACCGCGCTCTCCAGGGCCGGGCGGCACGGGCGCGCTTCCAAAGATGAGGCTTTGCGGGTTGTCACCCAACTCTTTGACGACGCGGTCTGTGCTGCGGGCGGCGCGGGCGGCATCTTCTGCCAAGCGCGCGGCACGCGGCAAGGTATTGGCACTTAAGGCTTGGGCGCTTTGGCCAATGGCTTGCACAGCAGTGTTGGCGCTGACCAAGCCGTCATTGACGCGATCAAGTGTGCCGCCTTTTTCAGCCACGCGCTGGCCCAAGACGTTGATTGACGCAGCGGCTTGGCTGGTGTCTTTGGCAGTTTGGCTCATGTCTTTGGCAGTGGCTTGCATGGTTTGCATCGCTTGGCGCGTGTCTTTCACCAGAGCGGGAATGTCGGTGCGCTCGGGGCCAAATTGCGCATCGAAGATTTTTTGCATGGCCGTGATTTGATTCGAAAAATTGGTGGCGCTCGCGCCCACCGCCTGCACACTGCCAAACAATACTTTTTGATTCTCTGGTGCGAGCAGAAGATTCAGCCGCTTGGCGGTTTCTTCCACTTGAATGAGGATGTTGGCGCCTTGATCGGAGAGTTTGGAGAGCAGGCTGGGTTTGAGCACAATGCGAGGCGCAACACTGGCTGACAAATCAACCATGTCGTTTGACGAACCATCATCATCTAGCTGGACATAGGCCAAGCCTGTGACGCCTTGGTAGCCCAGCACAGCATAGGTAGATTTTGTGATGGGTGTGCCTTTGTCGATGGCGAGCTTGACAAGCACGTTACCGCGCGTTTTCGGATCGAACTCAATTGAATCAACTTTGCCCACAGCAATACCGCGATAGCGCACTGCCGCTTGCGGCTGCAAGCCCGTGACGGATTCGCGGGTAGAAAATTCGAGCGTGTCGCGCATGCGGGTGTCGCGCATCAGCCAAGCAGCCAACGTCACCAGCAGCGCCGTGACAAGAATAACGAATGCGCCAGCGGCGAATGCATGTGATTTATTTTCCATAACGAATTATTGCTTTCTACACGGCAAAAGGATACTCCCTGAGCAATTCCATGGCGCGCTGCCCGCGCTCGCCCAAGAAAAACTCTTGAACAAAAGGATGCGGATAGGCGATGACTTCTTTCGGCGGCGCTTTGACAATCACCCGCTGCTGCGCGAGCACGGCCACGCTGGTGGACAGCTCATACAGCGTATCCAGATCATGCGTCACCATCACTACCGTGAGGCCAAGCTCTTTGTGCAGACTGCGCAGCAAGGAGCAAAAACCATCTGAGCTTTCTGGATCGAGCCCGGCGGTGGGCTCATCCAAAAGTAGCAGTGGTGGATCCATGATCAGAGCGCGAGCCAGCGCCACACGCTTAACCATGCCGCCCGATAAATCCGAAGGCATTTTGTAAGCATGCTTGGGCTCTAAACCCACCATTTGCAATTTCACCAATGCCGCATCTTCGATCAAATCATCAGGTAGCGTGCCCAATTCGCGCAGCGGAAATGCAATGTTGTCGAGCACGCTGAAAGCAGAAAACAAGGCACCATGTTGAAACAACATACCCACTCGGCTGGCCGCACCTTTTGCGCCCAGCTGCGCAGCAGGCGCACCCAACACGCTGACCTGCCCACGCTCTGGCGTTTCTAGCCCGAGGATTTGCCGCAGCAGCGTGGTCTTACCCGAACCAGAGCCACCCACGAGCGAGACAACCTCACCGCGTTCTATCAATAAATCCAAGTTTTTATGAATCACAAACTCCGCCTCAGGCGTGCGAAACACGGTCCACAAATTGCGGATGTCCACCAGATGCGGCGCATCAAAGGCCGACAAATCGGTGTCGCTCATAGCCCCACATCCTTGAAGACGATGGCAAACACGGCGTTGACCAAGATCACCACGGTGATCGACGTGACCACCGACGCAGTTGTACCTTGGCCGAGGCTCTCCGTGTTGGGTTTGATGCGTAAGCCATAGTGGCAGCCGATCAGTGCAATCAAGATGCCAAAGACAACTGATTTACTCATGGCCAGCGTTAGGTTGCTGATCTCCACGGCCTTGGGCAGCGCTTGCAAAAAGAATTGCGGCGAGATTTGCAGTGCAATGTCGGCGGCCAGCATACCGCCGAGCAAAGCCATCGCCGTTGTCCACACCGCGATCAATGGCATGGCAATAGCCAAAGCAATGGCGCGCGGCATCACCAGACGAAAGCCATGCGGAATGCCCATCACGCGCATTGCATCCAATTCTTCGGTCACGCGCATCACACCGATTTGAGCGGTGATGGCTGAGCCCGAGCGCCCCGCGATCAAAATCGCAGCCAGCATCGGCCCAAGTTCGCGCACCAACGAGATGCCGAGCAAATCCACAATGAAGGCATCCGCACCAAACTGCTTGAGCTGCTGTGCGCTCAAATAAGCCAAGACCACGCCAATCAAAAACCCGACCAGCGCTGTGATCGGCATGGCCGTCGCGCCAATATGAAACAAATGCCCAGAAATATCACGCCACGGCGCTTCTTTGGGCGCTCTGGCAAAGCGCAGTAAATCAATGAAAAGCTGACCAATGAGCCGCGTGAAGCCGCGCAAATGCGATATCACGGTGAGAATAATTTCGCCCAAGCTCAAAAAACGGGTCAGCAGGGAGGGTTGAACGTGCATCGGCTTGGACGAAGTAAATTGCGCAACGCGCTGCAACACCGCTCGTTGGCTGGGCATGAGTTCGATCTGTGCAGGCCAAACGCGCCCCCAATGATTCCACAAGAGCTGCGCACCGATGTGATCCAAGCGCTGAATGAGGCGCAAATCCCAATGCGTGGCGGTGAGGCTCTGGTTCGGCAGTTGTAGCCTCAATTGCTGCAAGAGGCCATCGCGGCTCAACTGCGCTGCTGTCCAGCGCCCGAGCAGCATCAGCCGAGCGTGGGGTTCGCCAGCGAGGATTTGTTGCTCAATTCGCGGGGTGTCGCTCATGGTTTGTCATGTGTTGTACGCATGGTAGCCGCGAAAGGGATGTTTTACCTACCAACGACAGTTTGCAAACCGTCAACCCTTCAAACGTGGGGTGTGGAGCGGTTTAGGCCGCATGAGTTGTGGTGTGTTCACATCACAACTCATACCCAGACCTTGCCCAACGCCTGCAAAGCCGCTGTCAACGCCGGGCTGCCCGCTTTGGCAGGCGCATGCACAAAACACAAGCAGCAAGGCAGCGAAACGCGATCGGCCACCACCAAGCCGCGCGATTGCGCTTCGCGCAGCGCAATCGTCTCTCTCGCCAAGCTTAAACCGACACCCGAGCGCACCAAATCGAGCATAGAGGCTTCTTGATCGACCAGCGCCGCGCGCTTGAGCTGCAAGCCCAGCGGCTGCATCACCGATTGCAGCAGGCGATGATGGGCAGAAGCCGGCGGCGTGATGATCCACGGCAATTGCGCCAAAGCACGCCAATCTTTGCCCATCACTTGCGGCCCCCAGCCTGCAGGCGCGAGCACGCGATAGCTAAAAGTAGCCAATTCATTGACTATCAAATTAGTAGCACTCTGCGCAGGTTTTATAACGGCTACTGCCATATTTCCTTCATAAAAATACGGATTCACGGCTTTCGCAGAGGGCTCAGGTGCACTCTCGCGCAGGCCCTGAAGCTCATCGGGCATGGCCAGATAAAAGCCCGCATCCAATGCCCCAAGCTGCACTTTGACCAGCACATCGCCACTCATGTGCTGCGACAGCTCCGTCTCCACCTGCGGCGCGTTTTCCACCAGCTCTTTGAGGAAGGCGCCTAGGCGAATGAACTCTGGATCGAGGATCGTGCCGATGCGCAGCGTGCCGCGCAAACTGTTGTGTAGGCTGCTGGCCGATTGCCCAAAATCACGCAGTGCGGAAAGCACTTTCTCCGCTTGGGGCAGCAGCGCTGCGCCATCGCGCGTGAGCGCCAATCCGCGTCCGGAGCGGGCAAACAGCTGCAGCCCCAGCCGCTCTTGCATGGCCTTGAGCTGCAGGCTCACGGCAGGCTGGCTCAGGTGTAGAGTCTGCGCCGCTTGCGAGACCGTGCCTTCGCGGGCGACGGCCACGAAGGCTTTCAAGCTGAGTAAATCCATCTGATTCATAAGTATTATTTATACATTACTTTTGAAATTTCATTGGACAGATCTGCTTTCGGCTCGCACAATGATCTTACTTTATGGAGAAAATCATGAGCGTAACGAATATCTGTCATGCGATCGGTGGGAAGAGCGTCGCGGGAGCTTCTGGCCGCAGTCAGCCGGTTTACAACCCCGCAACGGGCGCTGTCACAGGCCAGGTGGCTTTGGCATCGAGTGCTGAAGTCTCGCAGGCTGTGGCCGCAGCGCAAGCAGCTTTCCCCGCTTGGGCCGATGCGCCGCCGCTCAAGCGCGCTCGCGTGATGTTCAAATTCTTGGAATTGCTCAATGCGCACAAAGACGATCTGGCTCGCATGATCACCGCTGAGCATGGCAAAGTGTTTACCGACGCACAAGGCGAAGTCACGCGCGGCATCGAGATCGTGGAATTTGCCACCGGTATTCCGCAGCTCTTGAAGGGCGATTACACCGAGCAAGTGGGCACCGGCATCGACAACTGGACGATGCGCCAGCCCCTCGGTGTGGTGGCCGGCATCACGCCGTTTAACTTTCCGGTGATGGTACCGATGTGGATGTTTCCGCTGGCCATTGCTGCGGGTAACTGCTTTATTTTGAAGCCTAGTCCGATTGATCCTTCTCCTGCGCTTTTCATGGCCGAGCTTTTGAGAAAAGCGGGCTTGCCCGATGGCGTATTCAACGTCGTGCAGGGCGACAAAGAGGCGGTGGACGCACTCTTGGTGCACCCGGATGTGAAGGCCGTGAGCTTTGTGGGTTCGACGCCAATCGCCAATTACATCTACGAGACAGGCGCTCATCACGGCAAGCGCGTGCAAGCCTTGGGCGGCGCGAAGAACCACATGATCGTCATGCCCGATGCCGATATGGATCAGGTGGTCGATGCGCTGATTGGCAGTGCATATGGCTCCGCTGGTGAGCGCTGCATGGCCATTTCGGTGGCGGTGCTGGTGGGCGATGTGGGTGATCGCATCATGCCTGCCCTGATTGAGCGCACGAAAGCCTTGAAGATCAAAAACGGTACGAATCTGGACGCCGAAATGGGCCCGATCGTCACCAAGATCGCGCACGATCGCATCACGGGCTATATCGCAGCAGGCGAGAAAGAGGGCGCGAAGCTCTTGGTCGATGGCCGCTCGTTTAAATCCGACGAAGCCGGCTGCGCCGACGGCTTCTGGCTCGGCGGCACACTGTTTGACCACGTGCAGCCAGAACATAAAATCTACAAAGAAGAAATCTTCGGGCCCGTACTGTCGTGCGTGCGCGTGAAAGATTTTGCAGAAGCCGTTGATCTGGTCAACGCACATGAATTCGCCAACGGCGTGAGCTGCTTCACCCGCGACGGTGGTATCGCCCGAGAATTCGCCCGCCGCATCCAAGTCGGCATGGTCGGCGTCAACGTCCCGATTCCCGTGCCCATGGCTTGGCACGGCTTTGGCGGCTGGAAGCGATCCCTGTTTGGCGACATGCATGCCTACGGAGAAGAAGGTGTGCGCTTCTACACACGTCAAAAGTCCGTCATGCAACGCTGGCCAGATTCGATAGGCAAGGGCGCTGAATTTGCCATGCCCACATCGAAATGACCACCCCCACGTTTGACTACATCATCATCGGCGCAGGCACGGCGGGCTGTTTGCTGGCCAATCGGCTGAGTGCTGATCCGAATAAACGTGTCTTGCTGATCGAAGCGGGGCAGGCGGATAACTATCACTGGATTCATATTCCTGTGGGTTATCTGTATTGCATCGGTAATCCACGCACCGATTGGCTTTATCAAACCGAGAAAGACGCCGGGCTCAATGGGCGGCAGCTGCGCTATCCGCGCGGCAAGACATTGGGTGGCTGCAGCTCGATCAACGGCATGATCTACATGCGCGGACAAGCGCGGGATTACGACAGCTGGGCCTCAAGCACGGGCGATGCGGATTGGAGCTGGAAGAGCAACTTGCCCGACTTCATGGCGCATGAAGATCACTATAAATTAGATAGCAAAGAACGCAAGAAATATAACGGGAAACTGCCTAAAAGTCTTGAAGATTTCGCCTTGATGCACGGCCACCCCAGCAACTCTGGCGCCGCTAAGAGCACCGGCGAATGGCGCATAGAAAAGCAGCGTCTGAGCTGGGAGATTTTGGATGCTTTTTCACAAGCTGCGCAGCAAGCGGGCATCCCAGCGAGCGAAGATTTCAACACCGGAGACAACGAAGGTGTGGGCTATTTTGAGGTGAACCAAAAGAGTGGCTTACGCTGGAATGCGGCGAAGGCGTTTTTGCGCCCCACCTGCTATGGTCGCCCCAATTTTGAAATGTGGACAGGTGCGCAAGTGGCAAAACTGCTGCTAGAGACCACGCCCAGTGGTCAACAGCGCTGCACCGGTGTGCAGGTGTGGAACGGCAAAGAAATGATCACAGCGCATGCCACGGGCGAGGTGATTTTGAGCGCAGGCGCGGTCGGCAGTCCGCAGATTTTGCAGCTCTCTGGCATTGGCGATGCACCTGCTTTGAAAGAGGCTGGTGTTGAGCCGCTGGTCGATTTGAAAGGCGTGGGTGCGAATCTACAAGACCATCTGCAAATTCGCGCGGTGTACAAAGTGCAGGGCGTGAAAACGCTCAACACGATGGCGAATTCTCTGTGGGGCAAGGCCATGATCGGCTTGGAATACGCGCTCAAACGCACCGGCCCGATGAGCATGGCGCCCAGCCAGCTCGGGGCGTTCACGCGCTCAGGCCCCAGCCAACCGCATGCGAATTTGGAGTATCACGTGCAGCCGCTGAGCCTGGATGCTTTTGGCGATCCGCTACACAGCTTCCCGGCATTTACCGCGAGTGTGTGCAACCTCAACCCGACGAGCCGAGGCACGATCTCGCTCAAAACGAATCGTTTTGAAGACGCCCCCGCGATTGCGCCGAACTACCTCAGCACCGAGGCCGATCGAAAAGTCGCCGCAGACAGCCTGCGCGTCACACGCCGCATCGCTGCTCAGCCTGCCTTGGCGAAATACAAACCCGAGGAATTCAAGCCCGGCGTGAAGTACCAAAGCGATGATGAATTGGCAAAGCTCGCAGGCGATATCGCCACCACGATCTTCCACCCCGTGGGCACAGCCAAGATGGGGCGGGACGATGACGCAAGTGCCGTGGTCGATTCGCATCTGCGTGTACGCGATGGCAAAGGCGGCCGCGTGCAAGGCCTGCGCGTGGTGGACGCGAGCGTCATGCCTAGCATCACCAGTGGCAACACCAATTCGCCCACGTTGATGATTGCCGAGAAAGCGGCGCGTTGGATCGCCAGTGGGATTTGATCGGCTGACGAACGCTGGCAGCAGGGAAAATCCGGATGGTCAAGAACTGTCTTGCCGTTTACATTGTGGGCACTTCTGCTCATCATTATGAGCAAGAGGGCTTGAGGAGACATAAGTAGTACAGCCCGGCGATCTCCGGCCACCTGCACACAACAGAAAGCCAGCCTACCCGGCTGGCTTTTTTCTTTCTCTTGGCCGTACTGTTTGCAGGGCCGTCTGCGTCTTCGCTTTCGGGGTTTTTCTGGTTCAACCCAGCTCAGCAGACTCCAACGCAATCGCCTTGCGAGAGTACCCATCCAAAATTGCAGCACGTGAGTTGAATTTTTTGGAGGCTAGCGCCAATTCAGCCGCTTCGTGCAGCACATCTTGCGCCATTGAAAAACTGTCAAACTCGCCTGCGTGGCTTGTATTGACTTGGCGGCGGCGTGCTTCACGCCCGCTCGCCACCCGCGCCACGCCTACGCCGATGTCCGCACGAAATTCACGCGGATCGCTGCTGAATGCATTCAGCACATAAGGCCTGCGCACACCCGCAGCCAACCGCAGGCCAAGTGTGCGCAAATAACTCGGCTGTTTAACGCTGTCGAGCACCACCACAAAGCTTGTATCGCTGTAGCGCCCCACAGCAGAGGCTGACCCGCCCTGCTGGCGAATGCGCGCTGCCATCCCGTAGATCACCTGCTCCAGCCCGTTGTGACCAAACTCTTGCCGCAGCAAGGCCGTGTTGTAAATCTCCACACAAATCACCGCCAGCTCTTTGCGATTGCGTCTTGCGCGAGCAATCGCATCGTCGACCTTGCGAATAAAAGCCACGCCCGTCAATAGCTGAGTGAGTAAATCTTTCTCGCGGCTAGCTGCCAGCGCACGGCTCATGCGGCGGTGAACTGAATGACGACGCTTCATGGTGTGGCAAATCAGCACCACATACATCGCCGCACACACCGCAGCGATCGCTTGAAGTAAAAAATTATCTTGAAGCGCGCCCAACGACAAGCCATAGATACCCAACACAGCAAAAATCATCGCTGCGCAAGCAATCGTCATGGGCAGCGCAAATCGATCACCCAGCAGCCAGGCACGCAATGTGAGCCAAAAAGCCACCAAAGTTGCCAAGACCGCACCCGCAGCAACCCAAGCCAGCGCCTGCCGTTGATCAGGCCATGCTTGCGCCAACAGGAAGCTGGCGCATACCCACATCACGCCAAGTAAGCCCCGATCCACAGTCGCATCGCGTTGTTCTGCACGCAAGAAATTGCGCAAACCCATGGCGGAGTAAGCGGCGGCTACCGAGCCAAGGCCCATCACCAAACGCATCTCCATCATCGGGTCGATGCCCTTGAAAAGTGCAACGGCAAGCCCGCTACCAAACATCACGAAAGCGCCGCACACCAACACAAACAGCACTGTTTGTATGCCAAAAAGTGCGCGGTTGTAAGCCACATAAAACAGTGACAAGCAGGCATATGAAAAGTAAATACCGATGCAACCGCTCCACAAAGCGATTTCAGATGGGCTCATGGCGACCTCTCACTAGGCGCATGATGGCTAGAACCGGGGGGGGTAGAAGTAACAAGCATTTAAAACTAATTTTAGACTTGAGAGGCGCAACCAAGCGGATCATTGGGAAAATGAGATGGCTCTGCTACCCGACGACTTTCAGCGCTGCCAGAAGCTGGCCTGCGCATAATGATGTTTCAAAAAATCCACCCACAGGCGCACGCGAAGCGGCAAATGTTTGCGCTGCGGAAACACCGCATAAATGCCATTCGGCGGCGCTGCAAAATCCTCCAGCAAGCTCACCAGTAGGCCACTCTCGATCTCCTTGGCCACCTCCCAAGTGCTGCGCCAAGCAATCCCGTGGCCTGCCAAACACCAGTCGTGCAGCACCTGCCCATCAGAGCAATCCAGTGGCCCGCCGGGGCGCAGATGCTCCACTTGGCCCTCCACCGTGAAGGCCCAACCGCGTGATTGGGAAGCGTCTGATGAGAGCATCAAACAATCATGGCGGTGCAAGTCTTGCGGATGCGCAGGCTGGCCGCGTTGTTTCACATACGCTGGCGTGGCTACGCAAAGCCGCCGGTTGTCGGCCAAACGCACGCTCACGAGTGAAGAATCCGGCATATCACCCACGCGCACCGCGCAATCAAAGCCTTCGCCAGCGAGATCGACTACGCGGTCTGAGAGATTGAGCGAAACGGTGACCTCATTGTGTTGTCCACGAAATTGCGGCACGAGTGGCGCGACGTGTCTGCGGCCAAAACCCGCTGGCGCAGTGATCCGCAAATGCCCACTGGCCTTCACGCCGCCTGCGCTCACACTGGCTTCGGCGTTGTGCAGATCAGCGAGCACGCGTTGGCAGTCTTCCAAAAACGCGCTGCCTTCATGCGTGAGCGTGATGCGCCGCGTGGTGCGAACCATGAGTTTGACGCCGAGCCGCTCCTCTAATGCATCCAGCCTACGCCCAATGATGGCCGCAGCCACGCCTTCGGTCTGCGCAGCCGCCGTTAAACTGCCTTTGGCTACGACAGAGGTGAAGGTTTCGATTTGTTTGAATTTGTCCACTCGGTATTATGTGTTCGGCTTTGCTTTTATATTCTGAGCATTTTGCAGCGCTTGTAGGCTGTGGGGTGGCGTGCTAAGGGCTGCGGGAGCCATCGTTGAGCGCTATCGTTTGAGTGCAAACAACCCAAAATCCTTAAAAATTCAAGCCCTTAAAGCCAACTCAGCAGCCAAGCCAATGTAGCTTCCCGGCGTCATGGCCAGCAGTCGCTCTTTATCCGCCGCAGGAATCTCCAGCGAACGAATCAGTGCATGCAAATCTTCTTTGCGCACCACTTTACCGCGCGTCACTTCTTTGAGTTTTTCGTAAGCCCCCGCCACGTTATATCGCCGCATCACCGTTTGAATGGGCTCAGCCAACACTTCCCAGCTCGTATCCAAATCAAGCGCTAGCGCCTCTTCATTCAACTCTAACTTATGAAGGCCAACAAGAAGAGATTGATAAGCCAACACCGCATATCCCATAGCCACGCCCATGTTGCGCAATACGGTGGAATCGGTCAGATCACGCTGCCAGCGGGAGATCGGCAACTTCTCGCTCAGGTGCTTGAGCAAGGCATTGGCCAAACCCAGATTACCTTCGGCATTTTCAAAATCAATCGGATTGACCTTGTGTGGCATGGTCGATGAGCCAATCTCGCCAGCTTTCAAACGCTGCTTGAAATAGCCCAAAGAAATATAGCCCCACACATCGCGAGCAAAGTCAATCAAGATCGTATCGGCGCGAGCGGTCGCGTCAAACAGCTCTGCCATGTAATCGTGTGGCTCGATTTGAATGCTGTAGGGCTGAAAAGTCAGACCTAGATCGTTTTCAATCACGCGACGTGAGAAGGCTTCCCAATCGATTTCTGGGTAGGCAGCCAAATGTGCATTGAAATTGCCCACTGCGCCATTCATCTTGGCCATCAGCTTCACGCTGGCGATGCGGTCGCGTGCGGTTTCTAGGCGCACTAACACATTGGCGATTTCTTTGCCCACCGTGGTCGGCGTGGCCGTCTGCCCATGCGTGCGGCTGAGCATCGGCACGGCTGCAAACTGGTGCGCCATTTCACGCAGTTTTTTCGTCAGTGCATCCAAACCGGGTAGGAGCACTTGCTCGCGGGCGCTGCGCAGTTGCAGCGCATGCGAGGTGTTGTTGATGTCTTCACTGGTGCAAGCGAAATGCACATACTCTGAAGCCGCCTTCAACACAGGATGGCCTTCAAATTGCGCCTTGATCCAGTATTCCACCGCCTTCACATCGTGATTCGTGGTCTTCTCAATCTCCTTAATGGCTAGCGCATCACTTTCCGTGAAGTTGCTCACTAAGGCTCGCAGATAATCGCGCTCAGGCGAAGGCAATGGCGCAAATTCAGGCAAGCCCGCATCTGACAACGCAATAAACCAAGCCACCTCCACCTCCACACGCCGATGCATATAGCCCAGTTCACTCATGAGTGGGCGCAGTTTGGCGAGCTTAGTTCCATAGCGACCGTCGAGCGGTGAGAGGGCATTGATGGGTTGGAGTGTTTGAGACATGTGAAATCTTTGTTCTTGGCGGGTAGGAATTTACCCTCTGATTCTAAAAGCCCTATGGACCGCGGGTGTACACACCCATTTGTGTATCGTTTTGCAGATGTTGATAGCTATTAAATATATAGCTAACTACATAATACTGGCATGGCGAAAATCTGGATTGATCTCAAACCATCATTATTTAATAGGCATCAAAGGCTTCAATAAGTAACTGATTAATCAACAAATAGACTGACTAGTATTTAAAAGGAATATTTGGTATATAGTTAGGAGACTAACCGTTAATTGCTGCTAGATCGGTCTAGTGCAGACCGCTTTCAAAAGCACTGCGAATTTCTTTAACCTACGCTTTACTTTGAAAGGAAGCACCATGAAAAAATCTCTTCTCGCCCTCGCATTAGGTCTCGGTATGTCTTTCAGCACATTCGCTGCTGACATCGTCGATACCGCCGTCAAGGCTGGTAACTTCAAGACCTTGGTGGCTGCTGTGCAAGCAGCTGGCTTGGTTGACACCTTGAAAGGCGCAGGCCCATTCACCGTGTTTGCACCGACCGACGAAGCTTTTGCCAAAATCCCTAAAGACAAACTCGATGCTTTGTTGAAAGACAAAGCTGCTTTGAGCAAAATTTTGACGTACCACGTTGTGTCCGGCAAGGTCATGGCTAAAGACGTGAAAGCTGGCAAAGTCAAGACCGTACAAGGCCAAGAAATCACCCTCGCAACCACGGGCGGCGTGACGGTCGACGGCGCGAAAGTCATCGCCGCTGACGTGGCTGCCAGCAATGGCGTGATCCACGCGATCGACACGGTCATCATGCCGAAGTAAGCGCTGTTGTTTTATCTACAAAAACTCGCTGCATGAAAGTGCAGCGAGTTTTTTTACTTTAGCTGCTTGAAAGCGCACTCCTTGAGTGAATGCGTTAGGTTGTCGAGCACATCAGATTCCAGATTCCAGCAATGCCAATACAGCTGCACGGGCAGCGCAAACTCAGGCAGCAGATTGATAAATTCTCCACTGTCGAGCCAAGGTTGCACCGTGAGCTGCGGTAACACGCTCACTCCCCAACCATCGCGAACAGCGCGCACCTGAGCTTGCGAGCTGGGCACAAACAATTGCCTCAAACTCACGCGCTTCAAACCAAATGCTTTGGCGACGAACTCAGTCTGCATGTCGTCTTTGCGGTTGAAGGCAATGAAGGGCATTTGATGGAAATTATGTGCCGTGAGGCCTTTTTTAAGGTCAAATCGATCGGTAGTCGTTATAGAATTTGCGCAAACTGCTATGTAATTCATAGCGCCAAGTGGTACCACTTTACAGCCGCGCAGCGCTTGCTTGAGCGTCGTGACACATCCGAGCACTTGGCCTTCGCGCAGCCATTCTTGCGTGAAATCCTGGTCGTCCGTGATGATCTCCAGCGGTAGACCTTCGCGAACCAGATCGCCCAACGCATCAAGCGCCCATGTGGCGATGCTGTCGGCGTTGATCGCAATACTCACGCGCTCCTCCTCCCGCCCGCCCGAGCTACTGGGCGCAAGTTCTTTCAAATCGCGCTCCAGATCGGCGCGCAAAAGGCGCATTTGCTTGGTGTGTTTGAGCAACAACTGGCCAGCCGACGTGGCTCTCAAAGGCCTGCTGCGAACGATCAACACAGTGCCCACAGCCGCCTCCAAAGAGCGCAGCCGCTGCGACACAGCCGATTGCGTGATCGACAGCCGCACCGCTGCGCGTTCAAAACCGCCCTCCTCGACAATAGCGGCAAGGCATTCAAGGGCATCTGGGTCAAAAGTACTCATGGCGTTTGATGTCTCCAGTATTAGCAATACTGATGTTGAAACGAAGAGTTTAATTTCGCTGTTAATTGCCGTCAAGCTCGGGCATCATCAATACCCATGAAAGTACTTGTTTTAGGCGCAGGCATTATTGGTGTAAGCACGGCGTGGCATTTGCTGCAAAACGGGCATGAAGTCATCTTGGTGGATCGACAAGCCGAGGCAGCCTGCGAGACCAGTTTTGCCAATGCAGCGCAAATCTCGGTGAGCTATTGCGAGCCATGGGCGAATAAAGATGCGCCACTCAAAGCTTTGAAGTGGATGTTTTCGGATGAAGCGCCTCTCTTGTTTCGCCCTCAAATGCCTTTTGGCAAAGGCTGGCATCAATATCGTTGGGGGCTGGAATTTTTAGCCAACTGCAGCGATGCTGCTTTTGAGCGCAACGTGGCGCAAATCGTGGCACTTGGACGCTACAGCCATGCAGCTTTGAAAGATGCCGTCGAGCTAACGGGCATTCATTACAATCGCCTGGAAAAAGGCATTGCCCACATCTTCACAGATGAGCGCGCCTTTGCATCTGCCAACCAAGCCGCTGAACTGATGCGCCGACACGGCGTAGACCGCAAAGTGGTCAGCCGCGAAGAACTCCTTCGTATCGAGCCCGCCTTCAAGAATTTCGCCTCCCACATCGTAGGCGGCACCTACACTGCCAGCGATGAATCTGGCGATGCCCGTGATTTCACTCGCCAGCTCAGTGCGCATTGCGAACAGCTCGGCGCGCAAATACTTTTTGGCCACGATATTGTGAGCCTGCACAAGCTCGGTAACGCTATTGATTCAGTCGTCATTCGCGCACGTGCCACGGGCGTAGAGAGGTCAATCCATGCCGATGCGGTGGTGGTGGCCTGTGGCAGCTATTCTGCGCCGCTGCTCAGAAGCGTGGGCGTGAATCTGCCGGTCTATCCCGGCAAGGGCTACAGCGTCACACTGCCTCTGCTCAAGCCCGAAGCCGCGCCGCAAGTCTCCACGATTGACGACGAAAAGAAAATCGCCATGACGCGCTTGGGCAATTTTCTGCGCGTGGCCGGCACGATTGAGGTGGGCGGCTACGACTTAGACCTAGACACACCACTCGCTCAAAAACGCTGCGAGATGCTCTTAAAACGTATCGAAGCCATCCTGCCCGGCGTGGCCGACACGCGCACGCCCGCGCAAGGCGGCAACCCGCAATACTGGTGCGGCTTGCGCCCAGCTACACCTACCAACATCCCTTTCATCGGCAAAACCAAGGTCAACAAACTCTGGGTCAACACTGGCCACGGCACGCTCGGCTGGACGCATGGCGCTGGCTCAGGCAAAGCGATTGCCGAATTGATTTCTGGCCGCAAGCCAGAGATGGCATTTAATTGCATGGGGCAGGCGGCATAAAGGCTCAAGCCATCACGCAAGCTTGCTTGGAGGCGTCTGCCAAGCGGCGCAGCTCCCGCAACAGTTCGTGCCATGAGTTAGACCAAGCGTGGTGCGAACTGCGAATATGCTGTAACTGCACACCATCCTGCGGCCAACGTGAAGCGGCCAATTCAAAATGCTCAGCCATCCGCTCGCGCTGACACACGAGCAAAGCGCCCACATGCAAGTAAGCGCCCTTGCCTTCGCAACTCACGCGCGCAATGCTCACCGCATGCGGCACGCTGGGTAGATGCAAGGCCATCGGTTTGCTCCAGAGGCTGCTGGCCTGTGTATGCCAATGGTTTTGCAAATACTTAGCCGCCTCGGGCTGTTGCACTGAAGCCTGCAAATGCAGGCCATGGGCAGCAAACACCACCAAGCGGCCTTGCTCATCGCGGGCTACGGCAAAGCTGTTGGCCTTCAAACCTGTGGGCAGCAATTGCGGTTGTATGCCTTGCTGACGCACAAAATTCCAAACGCAACCATCGGGCCCAATCGCAAAGCTGTCTTCGCGTCCATCGCTTTGAATGACGACTGTGCCCTGCCAATCGATCCGATCAACCGCGAACGGTTCAGCCTCAGCGAGCGAGTTTGGTTGAACGTCTTGAAACGCGGCAGCGGGGGTGTGCGGGGCGAGTAGCATGGCAAATTGGTTATGGTCATACAAATAGAAACAATAGGGTTAGTGTGCCTCCGGGTAAACTAAATGTCCTGAAAAAGTATTCATATCGGCCTTAAAAATCCTGAAATCTGCGCCTTCTGCCATGCCTGCTCCCTTTGTTTTTGGTTCTTTCTCTTTGCATACCCATGAGCGTCGCTTGCTGCGCGATGGCGAGCCTTTGCTGCTGGGTGCCCGTGCGTTTGATGTGTTGTGCGCTTTGGTTCAGCATGCGGGCGAGCTTGTAAGTAAAGACCAACTTTTCAACTGGGTCTGGCCAGGCCGTGTGGTGGTGGAAAACAATTTACAGGTTCACATCTCTACGTTGCGCAAAATACTGGGCGCAGAAATGATCGCTACCGTGCCCGGGCGTGGCTATCGGTTCACAGCTGTGGTCACCAAGCCTGCGTTTGAGCCCTACCTTGTGGCTGCTTCTGCATCTGCTCAAGCCGCCGCAGATGACATCGCCAATATCAGTGCGGCCTGCCGCTCACTGGCTGTCTTGCCGTTTCAAAATGTGGGCGGTTTGTCTGAAGAAGAGTATTTCTCTGATGGCATTGCAGAAGATGTGATCAGCCATCTCACGCGCTCGCCTTGGCTCTTCGTGGTGGCGCGGAATTCTTCGTTCACCTACCGCCACAGCAGCGCCAGCGCGGCAGAGATCAGCCGCGAGTTGCAGGTGCATTATTTGGTGACGGGTAGCGTGCGGCGTGTGCAAGATGCGCAGGGTACGATGCGCGTGCGCGTTAGCGCAGATTTGGTTGACGGTTCGCGCAACGAAACGCTTTGGTCGCAGCGCTTTGACAGCCCATTGGCTGATTTGCTTGGGCTTCAAGAGCAGATTGCAGCGCAGATCGTGAGCGCGATTGAACCAGTAGCGCTGCGCCGCGAAGAGCAACGCGCCTTGCAAACCACTGCACAGACCAGCTCTCCGGCAAAAGTGAAGCATTGGGATTTGCTGATGCAAGCGCGGTGGCATTTTTGGCGTTCCACGCGCGAACACTTGCAAACCAGTGAAGCGCTGTTGCAGCAATCCCTGCAAGAGCTGCCCAGCAGCAGCGCCAGCTCTGCGCTTTTGGCCTTTGTGCACATGTCGCGCGTCTGGGCGGGTTGGGCGCCTGAGCCACGCGCCGTGCTGCAAGAAGCGCTGCGCTGTGCGATGCATGCCGTGAACCAAGACGATCGCGACAGCTATGCCCATTTCACCTTAGGCACAGCCCTGTCTTGCGTGGGCCAGATGAACCAAGCGATTGTGGAAATGGAGCATGCGCTCGCGCTGTATCCGCAAGCTGCCGCTGCTGCGGGCGAGCTGGCTCGTTTGTTGGCCTTCAGTGGCCGCAGCGATGAAGCTCATGAATTCGCCCTGCAAGCCATCGATGCCAGCCCACATGATCCGCATCTGAGCCTGTGGGTACGCACCCGAGCGATTGCCTGCTTCGTCGAGGCTGATTACGAGCAAGGTGCGCATTACGCGATGCAGGCTGTGGCCAAACGCCCTGATTGGTTTTTCAACCACTACACACTGGCCGCCTGCCAAGCCCTGAGCGGCCAACAGGAGGCCGCTCGCGCCAGCTTGCAAGCCGCACAGAAGCAAGGCCGCTACAACCTAGCCGCCCTGCGTATCGGGCATCCATTTGTACAAGACGCCCATTTGCAACGCTTCGTTCAGGCGCTACAAAGTGTGAGCTGGGAAGCTTGATACCCTATGTCTTTGCCCTACAGATAGCAACACCTTGTCGTTTGTGTAAAGATGAAGCCAAAGGAAAAAATATGCTCATTCAACTCACCTACGCCAGCCGCACTTCATCCGTCTTTACCAACGACGATTTAGGCAGTATTTTGAAAGCCTCCCAACGCAACAACGCCCGAGTTGGTGTCACCGGCGC
Source organism: Variovorax sp. (assembly GCA_031418715.1). Lineage (GTDB taxonomy): Bacteria > Pseudomonadota > Gammaproteobacteria > Burkholderiales > Burkholderiaceae_C > JANMDU01. Next base: position 116,401 of record JANOJL010000045.1, read on the forward strand.
TCTCTGCCTAGCAAACGGCATCTTCTTGCAACAACTCGAAGGCGACCGCGCCGAAGTCAACCGCCTCTATCACCGCATCTTGGCCGACCCGCGCCACCGCGAACCCGCCGTACTCGATTTCGCCGAAATCACCAGCCGCCGCTTCTCCACTTGGTCGATGGGCTCACTCGCGCCGCTAGAGGCCAACCGCCACATCTTCCTCAAATACTCCCGCTCCGCCAGCTTTGACCCGTATGGCATGAGCGGCTCTACCCTGCAAGCCTTTTTCAGCGAGCTGCTGGCCAACGGCGAATGGATCGTGTGATCGACCGCTCTTTGCAGACTTGGGCGAGTCTGCAAAAGTGATATAAGGGTTCATTTTTAAGGCAAAATCGGCCTCTACCCGTTATAAAACCTGCGCAGTATGCTATGTAATTCATAGTGATTCCGCACAACTTGAGAGCCGCCATGCCCCTGAGCTGGAGTGAGATCCGAGACCGCGCCGTCGCCTTCAGCCGCGAGTACCGCGACGCGCAAAGTGAGAAATCGCTTTCGCAGCAGTTTTGGCGTGATTTTTTTCACGTTTTTGGCGTCGACGCCAAGCGAGTGACCAGTTACGAGCAGCAGGTGAAAATCACGCGAGCCGATGAAAAGGTCAGCAACGGCTGGATTGATGTCTTTTGGCGCGGCAAGCTGCTCATTGAAATGAAAAGTGCGGGACAAAACCTAGACCGCGCCTTTGCCCAAGCCTTGGAATATTTCGACAATCTGAAAGAGCGCGATATGCCGCGCTTTATTGTCGTTTGTGACTTTCAGAATTTTCGACTGTTCGATCTCGAAACAAAGCAAGACCTGCGTTTCAAACTGGCTGATTTGTCCAAACACATCAGATATTTTGCTTTCATCCCCGGTTATCAGGTGCAGACCATTGCGCCGCAAGATCCGGTCAATATCAAAGCCGTGCGCCGCCTGCGCGATTTGCATGATGCGCTGCGCAAAAATGGATACGAAGGCCATGATCTTCGCGTCTTCCTCGTGCGCATCCTGTTTTGCCTGTTTGCAGACGACACCGGCATCTTCCAGCCCGCTGGCCGCTTCAAAGAGCTGCTCGATCAACTTACCGACCCCGCCGAAGTGGGCCGCCAGCTCACTGAGCTGTTTGAAATTCTCAACACGCCAGAAGAGAAGCGGCAAAAAGCCCATGCCGAGAATTACGCGGGCTTTCGCTATATCAACGGCAAGCTCTTTTCCGAGCGCATCGCCACGCCCGCGCTCGACGAAGCCGCCCGCGAAGCGCTGCTGGAAGCCGCAGCGCTCGACTGGAGCGCGATTTCACCCGCCATCTTCGGCGCGATGTTTCAAGACGTGATGAATGACAAGGAGCGCCGCGACATTGGGGCGCACTATACGAGCGAGGAAAACATCCTCAAGCTCATCAAGCCACTGTTTTTAGACGATCTGTGGGCGAAATTCCATAAAGTCAAAACCAACCGCGCACGCCTCTTTGAATTCCACAAAAGCCTGCGCTTGCTGCATTTTTTCGATCCTGCCTGCGGTTGCGGTAATTTTTTGGTCATCACCTACCGCGAGCTGCGCAAGCTCGAAGCGGAGATTTTGCGCACCGCCTATGCCGATGGCCAGCAAATGCTCGATGTGCATCAGTTCACCACGGTGGATGTGGATCAGTTTTATGGCATCGAGATCGAAGAGTTCCCCGCCCAAATCGCCCAAGTCGCGCTTTGGCTGACTGATCACCAAATTAACCGCGCCTTAAGCGATGAATTCGGCAAATATTTTGACCGCCTGCCGCTCAAAAGTACACCGCATATTCACCACGGCAATGCGCTGCTGGTGGATTGGGAAGATGTGTTGCCCGCTTCGCAATGCAGCTATGTGCTGGGTAATCCGCCGTTTGTGGGCTACAGCTATCAAAGCAAAGAGCAAAAAGCGGATATGGTGCAAGTGATGCACGGCGTTGAAGGCGCAGGTGTGCTGGATTTGGTCACGGCTTGGTATGTGAAGGCTGCGCGGTATATGAAGGCAGCACAATTTCAAAGCGAAAACGACCTCCAGCCAGCGAATAATCTGCGTAGAGTGCTATCAAATCCATTGCGATCTGCTTTCGTTTCAACCAACAGCATCACGCAAGGCGAGCAAGTCGGCGTGCTCTGGAGCTGGCTGCTCGCGCAAGGTATCGAGATCGGTTTTGCCCACCGCACCTTCAAATGGAGCAACGAAGCCTCGGGCAAAGCCGCCGTGCATTGCGTCGTTATAGGCTTTGGTTATGAATGGGGGGGGGTAAAGACGATTTACGAATATGCCGACATCGCTGGCGAGCCTGTCGCCTTGACTGTCAGCAATATCAACCCCTATCTCGTCGATGCGCCCAACGTCTTTTTGCAAAAGCGTAGCAAGCCCATCTGCTCAGTGCCGCCTATTTCTCGCGGCAGCGATGCCACAGACGACGGTAATCTTCTTCTATCCACAGAGGAGCGAAATGAGTTAATCGCCCAAGACCCACATGCTGAACCTTGGATTAAGCGCTTTGTCATGGGAAATGAGTTCATCAACAGCATTGACCGCTGGTGTCTCTGGCTCGATGGTATTTCGCCCAAAGAGCTTCGCTCGCTTTCGCAGGTCAGCAAGCGCGTTGCAGCAGTTAAGCTCTTTCGTGAAAAGAGCAAACGAGAAAAAACGCAGCAAATGGCGGATTTCCCCACGTCTTTCGGCGAACCACGGCAACCCAAGCAAAGCTATTTGGCGATTCCAAAAGTCTCCTCAGAGCGTCGAAGCTTCATTCCAATGGATTTTCTGAATGCAGATGTGATTGCTGGCGACAAACTTTTCACCATGGCCGATACCAATTTGTTTCATTTCGGCATCTTGACCTCAACGATGCATATGGCTTGGATGCGCACAACATGCGGGCGCTTGAAGAGTGATTACAGCTACTCCAACACCATCGTCTACAACAACTTCCCCTGGCCAGCCGAACTGCTCTTTTCAGATGAAAAAGAGCCTCTAGCCTTTATAAAATCTGCGCGGAGCGCTATTGAATCAGGAGCGCAAGCGGTGCTCGATACACGTGCCCAGTTCCCGGAAAGCAGCTTGGCCGACCTGTATGACCCGCTGGCCATGCCGCCCGCCTTGCTCAAAGCCCACCAAAAGCTCGATGCGGCGGTGGACAAAGCCTACGAATTCTCGGGCGGGAAAAAGATCTACAAAACCGACGCCGAGCGCGTGGCCTTTCTTTTCGAGCTGTATCAGCGCCTGACGAGCCTGCTGCCCACCGAAAGCGCCAAAAAGCCCCGAAAATCAAGCAAAAAGAGGCTCTAGCCGATATGAAATCTGCGCAGAGTGCTATGAAATCAATAGTGACTCAAGGGTCATCATGGTGAGTTTGCCGGTGGGGCTTGATCTTTCTTCTGCTCAAGTCAGAGAAGAATTTGGGCTTTACAGCACCGACGCAGGCTGGGACGGCTATGGCGTGAATTTGCCTGCGCCGCTGCCACAAGTGCAGAGATGGATTGAAAGGCTCATGCCCGCTTTGATGCGCGATTTGCTCCCGGTGCTGAGGGTGATGGATGAGAAAATTTCGCCGTCTGTTTGGCTGCATTTGGCCGCAAGTAACCCTTTGGCGCCTGAAGACCGTGACCCGCTTCGCCAAATTCGCCAAGAAAACCATTTGGATGAAGAGCATGAGCGCTTGCTGGTGCAGGCTTTAGGGCGCCTGCAGGAGACTTGGGAGCGGGTTCGCCCCAGTTTGCCGGGGCATTTGATGCGCTTTTGGCTGACGATTCGCGTGGGAGCGCGCTATGGGGAGCGCCAAAGCAATGGCCGCATGGCTTTTATACGTTGCGAGCCAGAATTGAAATGGTATTTCAGCGCGTATTCAAGCGACCATCGCTTGCATGGCACATCGGTTGAAAGCATTTGGCGTGCGAATACGATCACTGGCGAGGCTGTATCGGGCATGGCCTCGCAAATTGACCATGGCGCGACCCATCACTTGCAAAAAGAGCTCAAACGAGGATCGCAAGCGGATGCTACCAACGGCTACTGGCCGCCCGACCGCACACGCCAATGGCTGAGCGGCTCGGGGCTGAAGGGGGCGCAACGCCCCAAATACTTGCCGGCCGGCATGCCGCAATTTGTGGAGATCAGCGCACCGCCGCTCAAGCGCCTGCGGTCTGTGGCGTATGTGTTGGCGCAGCATGCTTTGCTGCGCTGGCCACAAAAGCTATCGTGGCCGGAGCCCGTGTATTCCAGTGAGCAAGCGCTTTTCATCCCATCAACTTGGGATTTGCTGAGCGGCAATGCCGATGCAGACGTGTTGCCGCAAAGCCTCACTCAATGGCTGACGCACCTGCGCTTGCTCTGCGCACGGCTTTGCAACCAGATACGCGAACGCACGGCTGCGAGCGGCCACGGCTGGTATTTGCCCGATTTGGTGACGCTGCGGCTGGGTTTGGATGCAGATGGGATGCGCTGCGCCAGTGTGCGGTTTCGCTTCGGGCCGAACTGCGAATTTGAGCGAAGGATGTTTGTGCCTAAAGGCTCTGGCGTGGACTTCGGGCCTAACTCGCCCTCGTGGGAAGCGGCTATGCTGAGGTGCAAGGTACTTTGGGGCTACGCTCCTCCCATGACCCCCCATCGACTCTTGTTTCCCGACCTACCTCCTTTTCTGTCGAACCTCGATCCCCATGCACCGCTCAATGCCAGAGCCTTTGACTTGGGCAAGGCCGGTGCTTTTTCAGATTTGGAGCTTGACCTGATGGGCTGGGAGGAAAGCGTGCGCTGGCTGGCTGGCGGTTGGGACTGCGAGGAAGAGTATTCCATGGACATGCTGCCGCGCTTTCGGCTCGATGCTTGGCTGCAAAAGCCTGATACTTTTTGGACGGATGAGCTTTGGCAGCGCTTGCAGGTGGCTGACTTGGTGTATCGCCGCCGCAGCGAAGCGCCAAGCAGGGTGATCGATATCTTGAATTGGGGCTACTCCGCCGAGGAAGCTGAGCGCAGGCTGGCGCTTTGGCGTGCGCAGCCGGTGCGCTTTTGGTTTGTATGGGTGCAGCCACTGGGTTTGTGACGAGCCTGGCGACGCGAGTTGATGCGCCCAAACGCGGCGTCAAAAGCCTTTGCCCGCGTCTTGGATTTTTGGCTCCGCAGGCTGGTTATTATTTGCTCGCCATTGCTATGGCTGGGCGTGGCGATTCCGGTTGCCGGCGCGCTCGTGCTCCTTGGTGTGTTTTGGCGCGGGTTTTGAATTGATTGACCCTAATTTGCCTGCGTCGCCAAGTCTGTGGCGAGCAGCTCCACAGCCCAGCTCCGCAAATCTAAACAAGCACGGCTGCTTGCGTCAACCTGTGCAAATCAAAGAACTCAGCGCCTTTGTGGTTGGCAAAGCCCGCCAAGAGTTAAACTTCGTGCATCATGAATCTCTACGACAACTTCACCATCAACGTCAGCTTGCCCGCCAGCGGCGAGGAGGCTGCCGTGGCCGCTGGAGCGCTAGGCAGCATCATTGATGTGGTGGAGCACCTCGGCACCACGTACTTTACGGTGGAGTTTTGCGAGGAAGACGGCACACCCTATGCCACCCACAGCCTGACCGCTGATCAAATGAAGCCGCTGCCGCTGGCCAAGCACGAGCCTTTTGCGGCATGAAGACAACAGCAGATTTTGCTTTCCCGCCCATGCCCCCTCGACATGGCAACCGCGCGTCTTTGACGACAGCGTGAGCCCCGCCATGCAGGCTTGGAATGATCAGTGCATGGCACGAGTCCAGGCCCTGATGGCGCTGCCCAAAGCTGAGCGAAAAGCTATTCTTGATGAAATGGCGCGGCAGCTCCAGCCCCAAGCCATGAAAAAACCGACCTAAACCTGCGCCTCTATTTGAGCGCTTGCTCGTCGCCTCGAAAGACTATGGCACTGTCGTGCTCGCAGGCAGAGCGGTTTGGGTTTGTGTGGGTGCAGCCGGTGGGGTTGTGATTCAGGAAGAGTCAATGACAAGCCGACGAATACTGATTTTATAAACAGTATAATGCAGCTATGGAATGGACCATCCAAGGCAATATCAACAGCACTGAGGCTTTTGCCCAAGGGCGAGGCATTCGAGAGTTGCAAAGATTGGTAGAGACCTACGGCGGTAAAAACTGGCGCAAATGCAAAGGCTTCGCAACCGTGCTGTGGGAAGATGGCACAACAGATTCCGCCGAGTTGCATTGGTATGAGGCGCACGGTATCGGTAAAGTGGAAATTAAGATAAAGTATTTGCTATGAATTGGCTCGTCTGTATCAGCAACAAAGGTTTTGAAGCATCGCTTGAGCCACGCAAGCTGTATTTGGCTGTGCCTGACGAACGTGCGCAGGCCAAGGGCATGCTACGCATCACCGACGAATCGGGCGAGAGTTACCTGTACCCTACGGCGTTTTTCATGTCCATTCCCGTGCAACAGCCGCTGGAAAAAATGCTGCTCGCAGCCTGAGTGCTGTTCATGTCTGTGCTCCCGCCGATGGATTGGCAAGCCTCTTGGTGGCAGCCTTGGCGCGAGCTGGGCGAGAGGGTGATGGCGCGGGTGCAGGCGGGGGAGGCTGTGCATGAGGCTTTGAATGCTTGCGCAGTGGCTTCAGCCGTGAGATTCGTGCCGCAATCGGTGCTGCCCGAAGGCGCGGCCTATGAGACCTTCATCTTCCAGACGAAAACCGTGCCCACGCGGGATAATTTGCATGATTTTTTTAATGGGCTGGCTTGGCTGCGCTTTCCGCTGACGAAAACGCGGCTCAATGCTTTGCAATACGAGGAGATTGCCTCGCATGGTGTGCAGCAATTGCGCGGGCCGCTGCGCGATGCGCTCACGCTGTTTGACGAAAACGCGGCTTTTCTTTGCGTGAAGCTTCATGCGCCGGTCATAGCGGCGCTGCGTGAGCGCGATTGGCAGGCGGCTTTTCAAACGCACCGTGCTTTGCTGGAGGCGCATCCGCCTGTGCTCTTTGGTCACGCGCTGCTGGAAAAGCTAGTGTCGCCCTATAAATCGGTGACAGCCCATGTCTTTCCTGCGCAGAGCGCTTCTGGTTCAATCGAATTTGATGATCTCGCGAAGCTAGATGCGGCGATAGCGGAGCAATTGAATGTTGTCGCTTTGTTGCCCAAGCCCTTCGTTCCTATGCAGGTCTTGGGAGTACCGCTTTGGTGGGCGGCCAATGAAAGTGCTGATTTCTACACAGACAGTACGGTCTTTCGCGCGCCTCGGCCTTGAATTTGCACGGCAAGGCCTTACTATTCGCCTCCTAGGCTCACCTTTGTGCGCTGTTGTTGAAGTGAAGTCATGAAACGTATCCTTTTGTTCCTTGCGACCAACCTGGCTGTGATGGTCGTTCTCGGAATTGCCGCCAGCGTGCTGGGCGTGAACCGATTTCTCACCCCGAATGGCCTGGATGTTTATTCCCTGATGGGCTTTTCGCTCTTGATGGGCTTTGGCGGCGCGTTTATCTCGCTGCTGATGAGCAAGCCGATCGCCAAATGGAGTACGGGTGCGCGGGTGATCAGTGCGCCGCAGAATGCGGATGAGGTCTGGATCGTCTCCACGGTTCAAAAATTCGCTGAAAAAGCGGGCATTAAGACGCCCGATGTGGCGATCTATGACGGTGAGCCGAATGCATTTGCCACTGGCGCCTTCAAAAATTCCGCACTGGTAGCGGTCTCCACCGGCTTGCTGCAAAGCATGACGCGCGAAGAAGTTGAAGCAGTCATCGGCCACGAGGTGGCGCACGTGGCCAATGGCGACATGGTGACGATGGCTTTGATTCAAGGCGTGATGAACACCTTTGTGGTCTTCCTCTCGCGCATCATTGGCTACTTTGTCGATAAAGTGATTTTGCGCAACAACAACTCTGGCCCGGGCATAGGTTATTACGTGACAACCATTGCGCTGGATATTTTGCTCGGCTTCGTGGCAGCGATGATCGTGGCGTGGTTCAGCCGCCAGCGCGAATTCCGCGCCGATGCAGGCGCTGCAGGTTATATGGGCCAAAGCCGTTCGATGCAGAATGCATTAGCAAGACTAGGTGGCCTCACGCCAGGCGAGCTGCCTAAGAGCATGGCTGCAATGGGCATAGCAGGCGGGTTGGGTAAGTTGTTTTCCACACACCCGCCGATGCAAGAGCGCATTGCGAGGCTTCAATCGTCCAAATTGTAAGAGCGCGTCGTGCCACTGGCATCTGACAATATTTGATTTCTCCTGCTCTCAGGACGAGCCCGCCTAGTGCGGGCTTTTTTTCGTCTGCACTTTCGTTCGCGTTTGCTCTCTTCACTTGCTACGCAGCCCACTAAAATCAACAGATGCGCTTCCTCGAACAACTCCAAACCGCCCAGCTCCAAAATCAATCTATGCTCTGTGTGGGCTTAGACCCTGAGCCGAGCCGCTTTCCGGGCGCATACAAAGGCAATGCCAACAAGATTTACGATTTTTGCGCAGCGATCGTCGATGCCACAGCAGACGCGGTGATCGCCTTCAAGCCGCAAATTGCATACTTCGCTGCGCATCGCGCCGAAGGGCAGTTAGAACGCCTGATGGAACACATGCGCCGAGTGGCACCCCATGTGCCGATCATTCTGGATGCCAAACGCGGCGACATTGGCTCGACGGCTGAGCAATACGCGATCGAAGCCTTCGAGCGCTACGGCGCGGATGCCGTCACGCTCTCGCCCTTCATGGGCTTTGATTCGGTGCAACCCTATTTGAAGTATCACGACAAAGGCGCATTTTTACTTTGCCGCACATCGAATAAAGGCGGCGACGATCTGCAAAACCAGCGCTTCGCTTCCATCGAAGGTCAACCTCTTTTGTACGAGCATGTTGCAAAATTAGCGCAAGACTCATGGAACTTGAATGGCCAGCTCGGCTTGGTGGTGGGCGCCACTTATCCGAATGAAATTGAGCGTGTGCGTAGCATTGCGCCAACACTGCCTTTGCTGATCCCAGGAGTAGGCGCGCAAGGCGGAGATGCTGTGGCCACGGTGCGTGCAGGCTGGCGAGCTGATGCGCCAATCATCGTGAATTCGTCTCGTGCGATTTTGTATGCATCGAGCGGCGATGATTTCGCACAGGCTGCGCGCGCTGAAGCATTGAAGACGCGCGATCTTTTGCAACAAGCTATTCAAGCCTGATCGCTGGGCGAAGCGTTGACATTTTTGTCAACCTTGCCACTCATCCCCAAGCCTTGACCGCTGAGGCGCAACTGACAACAACTGGTCACAGCTGTATTGAATTGGTAGCGATTTAGTTGCGCGAAAAACAGAATACTTGCCACCTACTGGCGCTACATTCACATCACCTGATGTCAATTGAGTGAATGCCATGCCAGAAAATACAAAACCATCCTCCAAAGAATCTGCTGTTGCAGATCAACCGTCAAAAGCGTCTGTCGACAACGATTTTTCACAGCCAAATCGTGCGCCAACCGTTGATAAATATGCGCCACATGCTCTTAGTTTAATAGCAACTGCTTTGCTTGCAGCCTGCGGAGGCGGTGGCGGTAGCAGCAGCACAGGCGGTGGAGGCGGCGATTTTCCAAGTGCACCCGGCTTCAACAACAGCCCTCAAGCCAAGAGCGACGAAGAGGCCGCGCGCTTCTTGCAGCAAAGCCAGTTCGCATCGACGCCAACAGACATTGCCGCTGTGCGCAACACCAGCTTTGCAAGCTTCTTGCAGCAGCAATTTGCCAAGCCGATGAGCAGTGGCTGGGATTGGCTCGAATCGCGCAACTACGGCGCCAATGCCACGCTGGATAAATATGTGTATTCCACCTCGATCGCAGACTTCATGATCTGGAGCCAGCTCATGGGCGCACCCGATGCGATGCGCAAGCGTGTGGCGCTGGCATTGTCTGAGTTTTTTGTAGTGTCACTCAATTCAATGGAAATTGATTGGCGCGGCTACGCCATCACCGCCTATTGGGATTTACTGAACCAGCATGCCTTCGGCAACTACCGCGATCTGCTAGAAGCCATCACGCTCAACCCCGGCATGGGCCACTTCCTGAACACACGCGGCAACAAAAAAGCCAACAACTCGGGGCGTTTACCCGATGAAAATTACGCCCGCGAAGTGATGCAGTTGTTCACCATTGGCTTGTATAAGCTGAACCTAGACGGTTCGTTTGAGCTGGATTCAGGCGGCAAAAAACAGGAATCCTATGATTCGGACGATGTGAGCCAGCTGGCGCGCGTCTTCACAGGTTACGACTATGACGCTTCATTGCACCCTTACGATACAAACAACGGCATTACCTTCCCCGGCCAATCTTACAAAGTCTGGCCACGAGAATATGCACGTCGTCCCATGACGCTGAAAGCCACCGACCACTCCCCTGAACCCATTGATTTTTTGAACACGACAATCTCAGGCGGCACACCGGGGGCTACCGCGCTGACAGCAGCGCTCAATGGGTTGTTCAATCATCCGAATGTGGGGCCTTTCTTTGGCCGCCAGATGATTCAACGCTTGGTTACCAGCAATCCATCGCCTGCGTATGTGGCGCGCGTGGCCAGTGCTTTCAACAACAACGGTGCAGGGGTGCGCGGCGACATGAAAGCCGTGTGGACAGCGATTTTGCTGGACGATGAAGCCCGTGGTGTAACTGGGTTGACAGACCCTAAATTTGGCAAGTTGCGTGAGCCCATGCTGCGCTTGGTGAACTGGTCTCGCACGTTTGGTGCGGTATCAGCCGCAGGTTCGTGGAAGATTTTCGATCTGTCCGATTCCTCGAACAGTTTAGGGCAAAGCCCGTTGCATGCGCCTTCGGTGTTTAACTTCTTCCGCCCGGGCTATGTGCCGCCAGGTACAGATCTTGCGCGGGATGGCATCACTGTGCCTGAGTTCCAAATCGTCAATGAAACCACGGTCGGCGGCTATATCAATTACATGGATGGCGTGATCCGCAGCGGCTTTCGCGTCAACAACCCGTCATCAGCCAACCCGGATTATGTAGCCAACACAGATGCATTTGACATTGTGGCCGACTACAGCACGCTGCTAGCCTTGATCAACAACACAGGCAATAACGATACAGAAGCCTTGCGTGTGGCGCAATCCTTTGTGACGCGACTGAATCTTTTGCTCTGCGCAGGCCAGCTTTCTCTTGGAAGCATCACCACCATCACCAATGCCTTACGCGATGGCATGCGCCAGCGCGGCATTATCAGCACCAGCCCCGAAAACACGCGCCGCGATTTGGTGGCTGCTGCCATCTTGCTCGTCATGGCCAGCCCAGATTATTTGATTCAAAAATAAACGAGAGAACCCCATGTATCTCATCCAACCCCAACTTCAATCTCGCCGTGCTTTTTTGCGCCGCGCCGGTCAACTCGCCTTCACAGGCGCCGCCCTCCCCACCGCCATCAACTTGGCAGCGCTAGGCGAAGCCGCCGCCTTCAATGCGGGCAGTGATTACAAAGCCTTGGTCTGCGTCTTCCTCTACGGCGGCAACGATTACGGCAACACGCTCATTCCCTTCGATAACGCCAACTACGCCGCCTACCAAACCATTCGCGGCACCGCGGGCTCGGAAGCCGCCAACGGCATCGCATTGGCCAAAGCCAGCCTCACCGCGTTAGGCGGCAACCCGGTTTCTGTGATTGGACAAACAGGTTTGCAATACGCCTTGCATCCGAGCATGACAGGCATGCGAGATCTGTATGCTGACGGAAAAGCCGCCATCATGCTCAACTGCGGGCCTCTGATTGCACCGATGACGAAAGCGCAATACCAAAGCAGGGTGATTGCCACGCCGCCCAAGCTCTTCTCGCACAACGATCAGCAATCCATTTGGCAATCGTCTTCTCCAGAGGGCTCTACCATTGGTTGGGGCGGCAATATTGGCGATCTGGCGATGAGCAGCAATACTGGCAATGGCGGCAACTCCTTGTTCACTTGCATCTCCATCACAGGCAATGCAGTTTTCCTCTCTGGCGACACAGCCTTGTCTTACCAAGTGGGCACAGGCGGTGCGGTGCGCATCGACAGCATGGGCAACAGTGTCTACGGCTTCAATGCCGTGGGCAATGCCATGCGCAGCCTTGGCACGAATGCCAATCGCGTCCATCTGTTGGAAAACGAATACAGCAAAATCACCAAGCGCTCGGTCGATGCAGAAGGTGCGATCACAGCCGCCTTGGCACTCACCTCGGCTAACAGCGCACCATACAGCAACTTCCCCACTGATAACTTGGCCACGCAGCTTCGCATGGTGGCACGCTTAATCGCTGCGCGGGAGACGCTCAAAACCAAGCGTCAAGTCTTCATGGTCTCAATCGGTGGTTTTGACCTGCATGACAACCTGATCGATGGCCACACCCGCAACATGGGACGCGTGAGCGGCGCGATGAAGGTATTCCACGACACGATGACAAGCTTGGGCATTGCTGACAAAGTGACTGCTTTCACCAGCTCAGAGTTTGGTCGCACGCTGTCTTCCAACGGCGATGGCTCAGACCACGGCTGGGGCGGGCATCAGTTCGTCGTAGGCGGCGCTGTCAATGCTGGCTTTTACGGTTATGCGCCCCCGGTGAGCGTGAGCAGCACCTCCGCGCCTGCTGACCAATGGCATGTGGGTCAAGGCCGCTTGTTACCCAGCACAGGTGTTGACCAATACGCTGCAACGCTGGCCAAATGGTTTGGCGTGAACGACTTGGAATTGGTTGGTACGGCCGGACAAAACTACAACGACGCGATCTTGCCTTTCCTGCACAACTTCGGCGGCACTGCCAATGGCGTAGACTACGCACGCAATTTGGGCTTCATGAAGCCAGCTTGATTTTTAAGCCAAATCGGCCTCTGCCCGTTATAAAATATACCCTAAGTGCTATTATATTAATAGCAACTAAGAACTAACAGCAGCATCAAGTATTTCAACCCAATGCCGCACCGGTACATCGGTGCCGCTTTGCAAATGGGTGATGCAGCCGATGTTGGCGCTGACGATGGTTTGCGGCTGAATCTCTTTCAAGTGGCCGAGCTTGCGGTCACGCAGTTGATACGAAATCTCTGGTTGCAAAACGCTATAAGTACCTGCTGAGCCGCAACACAAATGCGCCTCGCAGCTTGCCGTCTTCACATTGAAGCCTAGCGCACTTAGGTGCGTTTCTACACCGCCTTTGAGTTTTTGGCCATGCTGCAAAGTGCAAGGTGGGTGAAAGGCTATCTTTTCGTTGCTTGGCACTTTGATCTTCGGCTTCAATGCCATCACGAGTTCTGGCAGCATCTCACTCAAGTCTTTCGTGAGTGCGCTGATCTTGGCAGCCTTCTCTGCATACAGTGCATCATGCTGCAAGATATGCCCATACTCTTTCACCGTCACACCGCAACCTGAAGCATTCATGATGATCGCTTCCACGCTGCCTGAGTCCACTAGCGGCCACCACGCGTCAATGTTGGCACGCATGTGCGCCATGCCACCTTCTTGGTCGTTCAAGTGGTACTTCACCGCACCACAGCAACCTGCTTTTGCTGCCGTCACGGTTTGAATTCCCGCCGCATCAAGTACGCGTATCGTCGCCGAATTGATATTGGGCGACATGCTCGGCTGCACACAGCCTTCCAGCATCAGTACCTGACGAGCGTGAGCCTGCGTGGGCAGCTTACCCGCACTTCGTTTCTCGGGCACCTTATTTTTTAGAGCCTTCGGCAACAACGGCCGCACGAGTTGCCCCATCGCCATCGCAGGAGCAAACAGCGGCGAAGGCAAGCCTTCTTTCAAAGCCCAACGCAACACAGATTCAGTAGCAGGCCGCGCCACTTTTTCATCGACCAGTTTGCGTCCAATGTCCACCAAATGCCCATACTCCACACCACTTGGGCAGGTCGTCTCGCAATTGCGGCAAGTGAGGCAACGATCCAAATGCATCTGCGTCTTACGCGTCGGCGTTTCTCCTTCCAAGACCTGCTTGATCAAGTAAATACGGCCGCGCGGGCCATCTAACTCATCGCCAAGCAATTGGTAAGTGGGGCAAGTGGCCGTGCAAAAACCACAGTGCACGCATTTGCGCAAAATGCTCTCAGCCTCCAGGCCGTCAGCACGATTTTTATATTCAGGAGCGAGGTTGGTTTGCATGGCAAATTTTATAAAAATTCAAGCTAAGAAGCGCACGATCAGTGGGAAAAAGAGAGAAGCCAACACCGCTTGCAACGCCAGAGCCAACCCAGCGAAAGCTCCCGCATCAGGATGCACCTGCATCGCGCGTGCTGCGCCAATACCATGGGATGCTGTACCCAATGCAAAACCGCGTATGGCGAAAGGCTGAATGCGCAGCGTATCAAAGATATATTTGCCACTGATCGCACCCACAATGCCCGTGAGCACCGCGCCAATCGCTGCCAGAGCTGCGATACCACCGATCTGCTCTGCAATACCCATCGCTACTGGCGCTGTGACCGATTTCGCAACGAGTGAGAGCAACACCTCTCGCGGTAAGTCTAAGGCCATCCCTAAGATCCACGCCGAGCCCGCAGCAACTGCGCCGCCGCAAGATGCGGCCAGTAACAACACACCGATATGGCGACGCAACAATTGCCGCCGCTCCCATAATGGCCATGCGAGTGCCACCACAGCAGGGCCCAAGAGAAAATGAATAAACTGCGCTCCTGAGAAATACACCGGGTAGGCGGTTTGTGTGATGCTGAGCAAGATAACCAAAACCCATACGGTCCAAAGTACTGGGTTTGCCCAAGGTGCTTGCCCCAAGCGTTCATAAACGTTGTAGGCCAGCACATAGGCAACCACGGTCGCAGTCAAACCAAAGAGCGGTGTGGCTGAGAGATACGTCCACAGCTCTACAAACTCTTCCATGGCTGGCCTCGTAAATTCAGCGGCGCAGATCCATTGCCCTCATCGGTTGGCCAGCGCGAGCGCAGCACCAGCGCCGTCACGGCCAAGCCCAACCATGTCGACAGCACCAACACTAGGAACAGTTTCAAACCATAGGCACTGAGCAAACCCAGATGCACCACCACACCCACGCCCACAGGAACAAACAGCAGCGATAAATGTGTCAGCAAAACATGCGCGGCTTGCCCGATAGGTTCTGCCAACCAACGCTGAACCCAAGGTATCAAAAGCGCCAAACAAAGCAGCAACATGCCCAAGACGGGACCAGGTATCGTCCAGCCCCAACTGCTTTTGAGCAACTGCGCAAACACTTCGCCAGTCGCTTGGGCGCAAAGCAGAGTGGCAAAGCCTTGCAGCGCTTTCATGATTCCCTCAGATCACACCCAAGCGACTTGGGTTGAAAATACCAGCAGGATCGAACTCAACTTTAAGACGACGATGGATGCGTACCAAGGCTTCGCTGGGCGTATCGAAGTGCGGTATTTTTAAACTATTTTGGCCTATAGCCTTTATAGATGCTAAATTGTTTGCTATGAATTTAGCAGCATTTCCATTGACAAAATGTGCCGCTGCACGAATGCGCTGCGCAGCTTCCGGCTCGCCTGCGGGAGCGAACAGCCATCTTTGGCCGCCTAGCCAATCGATCATCGTGTCGCCGAGATTAAGAGGCGGTGTGGTTTGCGGTACGCTGACGCGCCAGAGATCGTCGCCGCGTTTCACGCCCTCTTGAAACCAAGGAAGTTGCAGGTCACGTACTGCTATCCAGTCAGCACTTGTCTCGGACGAATCAACGCGAACGCCGCCCGCCTCTTCAGCCAATCGCTGACAAGCAGAATGCACGGCTGCCACGGCACCACGCAAACGCAGATGCAAAGTGGGAACGCCAGCCTCGGTCACCCACGAGCTGGCATTCAGTGGCAGCGGCTGGCCTGCCCAGTCGTTGAGCCGTTGAATGGCTGTTGTCTCGTCCATTTCAAAACGCAGGGTGGCCTCAGCAGGCGCAACGGGCAACACTTTAAGCGAGACCTGAGTGAGCAGGCCCAATGTGCCCATGCTGCCCGCGAGCATGCGCGAGACATCGTAGCCCGCCACGTTTTTCATGACTGTGCCGCCGAATTGCAAATGCTCGGCTTTGCCGTTGATCAGATGTGCGCCGAGCAAGTAGTCGCGCACACTACCAGAAGTGGCACGCGCTGGGCCCGCGAGGCCAGCTGCGACCATGCCGCCGACAGTGGTGTCGATGGAGTAATGTGGTGGCTCGAAGGGGAAGCACTGCCCGCTTGAGGCCAACAACGCCTCAACTTCAGCGAGTGGTGTGCCCGCTTTCACGGTGATCACCAACTCGCTCGGCTCGTAACTCACGATGCCGCTGTGTGAGCGCGTATCCAGAATCGGCAAGGCCGCATCAAACGGCTCACCATAAAAATCTTTGCTGCCCCCCCCGCGAATACGCAGCGGGGTTTTGCCCGCAGCAGCCGCTTGGATGCTGTCGGTAAATTGGGTCAGATGTGTATCCATAATCAGATGGTAGCCTTTTAGCTAGCCAAGCTGGCGTTTCTGGCTGTGAAGTTTTCTCAATACTAGCGTGAGAAGCAGTTCACAAAGTTTCAGCCCACCACCGACACCTGTGCCAGCCCGGCATCCACAATCAGGTTATGCCCCGTGATGCCTTCAGAATCATCGCTGGCTAAAAACAGCGTGGGCCTGGCGACATGGATAGACTCCAAGCGGAACTTAAGGCATTGAAGCTCGATGAATTTTTTATCTTCCTCTGGGTTGCGCCACAGCTCGCTTTGACGCGCTGTGACGATAGCACCGGGCATCAAGGCGTTGACGCGGATACCAAATTCACCCAGCTCGCGGGCGAGGCTGCGCGTCATGCCGCTGATGGCGGCTTTGCTTGACGTGTAACCAATCAAATTCGGGCGGCCACGCATCCAACTGATGCTGCCCATGTTGATGATGGAAGCTTTGACTTTTGCCTGCTGCGCGCGATGTGCTACCGTTTGCGTCGCGAAGACTTGATGGCGCAAATTGATGTTGAGGCAGTTATCCCAGTACTCGGGCGTGAGTTCAGCCAAGGTGTGACGATCATCACGGCCCGCATTGTTCACCAGCACCTGGATCGCACCAAATTTATCGCAGACGCGATGGAGCATGGCTTGCAGAGCGGGAATATCGCGCACATCACAGGGTTCGTAATAGGGTGCGGCATGGCCAGCTTTGGCAACCTCTTCAATCAGCGCATCGCCACCGCCCGGCTTTGTGCCATTGAAGGCAACGATACTGCCCTGCGCAGCGAAAGCGCGCACGATCTCTGCACCAATCCCGGAGCTGCCACCGGAGATAAAAACGACTTTGCTTTTGAGGCTAGGGTAGAGTGTGAGCATCACAAGACTTTCTTTGCGTTAATCAGAATAAAAATTCACTGGCACACCCACCGCATTCACACGCAGGCTAAACATGCAGCCCAAACCGGGCTCGCGCGTAACCTCCGCTTCGCTGCGATGGTGGCGCGCCGTAGTGAGGTAAAGCGTTTGCATGTCGTCGCCGCCGAATGCGGGCATGGTGCAGCAAAGCACGGGCGCTGCTATATTCTGAAGGATGTCGCCATGGGGGGAGAGTTGCAAGACGCGCTGGCCTTCAAACATGGCCACCCAGAGGTTGCCTTGCGTATCGACAGCCGCGCCGTCAGGCCGCCCAAGATAGCCACCATTGTTTGGCAGCCCACTTGCCCAGCCTTCTGGCTTAGGAGGGAATGGCTTGAAGACGCGCTGATTCGTCATCGCACCGGTCGCGATATCGAAATCCCAAGCCCAGATCACATGCTGCGGTGTATCAGCCCAATAGACTGTTGTGCCATCTGGAGAGAAAGCCAGCGCATTGGCAACCGTGGTTTCGTTTTGTTTGAGTAGGCCGTCTTCTTTCGGCGAGTAACTCCACAGCTGCGCCTTGCGCGCATCGCGCGGCTCATACATCGTGCCCGCCCAGAAACGGCCTGCTGCATCACATTTGCCGTCGTTTGCGCGGGTGGTTTTTGGATCGTGCGCGAAGGTGTGGAGCGTTAGCAATTGCCCTTGCCAGGCCTGCGCACGCACGATGCGCTCGCGCAAGGCGATGATGAAACCGCCATTCTTGGCGGGCGCGAAGCAACCAGGCTCTGTCGGCATCTCCCAAGTCTCAACCTCACCCATAAAAGGGTTGAGCCGATGCAGCTTGAAGCCTGCAATGTCGGCCCAATACAGCATCTGCTCTTGCGGATGCCAAAACGGGCTTTCTCCAAGCGTGGACGGGACAGTGGTGATTTGATTCCAATCGGTCATAAAAACCTTCTTAAGACGCGCTCACGGCGATATGCATAGTGACTTGCCATGATTGTCCGGGATGCAGCGTCACCACACCCTGCTGCGCAGATTTTTTTGGGTTACCAGCATTCATCGCATTATTGGCGTGGCTCACGGGTTCGATGGCAATGAACTCTTTCTCAGGCGCCGTGAACACCACCAAGCGGTGCATGTCAGATTCCATCTTCACTTGCATCGCCTCATCACGCAGAGAAACGCGGCCACCCCATCCCTCAAAGCAGTTGTCTAATGTCAGAGATGCGATCTCTTGATTCAGACCGGGGCTGCTCTGCAAAGAAGTGGGTAGCTTATCGCCACTCATTTCCCAGATTCCTGTGGCCTCAAAACTCAAGCGCGATTGAGCGCGTTTCACAAAATACGGATGCCAGCCCAGCCCCACAGGCGCCGCTTGTTCAGATTGGTTAGTGATTGACATCGTCATTTCCAGCGCATTGCCATGCAGCCGAAAGGTTTGCGATGCATCAAAAGCAAAAGGCCAGGCAATGTCCGCCGCATGCTCCAAGCTCAGCATACAAAAGTCATCGCCTTGCTCCAGTACTTGCCAAGGCCGCTGCCAACCGATGCCATGAATGCTGTGCTCTTCACCGGCGAAATTCTTCACCAGCGGATGGCTTGTGCCATTCCACACCAACTGAGCATGCGCTACGCGATTGGAAAATGGAATCAGCGGATAACAGGCTGAAAGACGCACATTCGTCAGGCTGCTCATCGCGCTGGAGCGCAACACCGCCATATCACCAAACCACAAGCCTTCGATACAGCCACCCAAATCTGGCCTGATATGCATGCGCAGATGCGGAGACCGTATCGCTATCATATCAATAGCATTTGACGCAGTGAATACAACGGGAAACTGCCATTTTGCTTATAAATCCGCAGGGATCAGATCGCTCAACAGCACCGGCAGCCCGGTTTCAATGCTGCGATGCGCAGCCATGCCCGTCGCGACTGAGCGCAAGCCTTCTTCGAACGAAATCTCAGCTGGCAAGCCTTCGCGGATCGCTTCAGCAAATTTTTGATGCTCAATCCAACTTGCACCGAAATGTTGGCCGGCATAGCGGATGTTGGTGTCCCACACTCTGCGTGTTTCAACACCTCGGCCTGTTCCGGACGCTTGCCCCCAGCCATCACGCCGACCCCAATCTGCTCGCTTGCTGTTGCGCAGCACCAAGGAGGGAATCAGCGACTCCAATTTCCCCTGATCACCCACCACCGTGAGGTGCTCTGTATCGGTTGAGCCTTCAGCAAACATACACAAATCCAAGCTGGCACGTGCCCCACTTGGGTATTCGACAATCACATAAGCGCTGTCCAGAATATCGGGCGTCTTGTCACCGTAGCGCTCATCCAGATGGTTCACGCGCTGCCCACCTGAAGCAAAAACACGCGTCGGCTGCTCGCGCAGAATATGATCCATTAAGTTGAAATAATGACAGCATTTCTCAACCAGCGTGCCACCTGTATTGGCACTGAAGCGATTCCAATCGCCCACCTTCGGATAAAAAGGCTCGCGGTGCTCGCGCATAGCCACCTGATGCAATACTCCCGCTTCACCGGCATGTGCGAGTCGAATCAACTCGGCCACGGGAGGCATATAGCGATACTCCTGCGCCACCCATGACAGCTTCTTTCGCTGACGAGCCATGCGCACCAACTCTAAGCCTTCTTGCAGATCAATCACCAACGGCTTTTCGGCCAGCACGTGAACGTCTGCCGCTAGCACTTTCCGCAAAATCTCTGCGTGCGTGAAATTGGGTGTGGCCACCACAACAGCATCACATAAACCACTGTCTAACAGTTGTTCGACGGTCTGAAAAGTACGCGGGGTCACGGCAGCGCCTTCCGTCAGAGCCAGAGCAGCGCTCACGCTTTGCGGATGAGAATCCATCAGCGCAGTGATCTGGCAACTGTCACTGCTGAGTAAATTAAGAACATGCTCGCGGCCCATGCTGCCGCAACCAATGATGCCAAAACGGATAATTTGCTTCATGTTGCTTTAAAAATTCGATTACAAAAATACTGGCATAGCAGTTGGCCTTAGCCTTTCAACCCGCCTTGCGTCAAACCGCCGACCACTCGCTCTTGGAAGATAGCAATCAGAATCGCGACGGGAACGATGGTAACGATCAGCGCGGCAGAAATGATGGGCCAAGGAAAGGTGAATTCGCCCTGATACAGCGTGATACCCACAGGCGCGGTTCGCATCGATGCGCTGGAATTCAGAGAAAGCGCTAGCAAAAACTCATCCCACGAGTTAACGAAAGAGAGGATGCCCGCAGTGAATACGCCCGGCGCAGCCAGCGGAACGACGACGCGCCACAATGCCCCAAGCCGAGTGCAGCCGTCAATCATCGCGGCATTTTCCAAATCTTTGGGGATGCTCTGAAAGAAGCTCACCAGCACCAGCGTACAGATCGGTAGATTCAACACAATGTAGGGCAGCACCAGCGCGGTGTACGTGTTGAGCAAGTTCAATGCCCGCATCGTTTCAAAAATCGGCACCAACAAGGTGACCAAGGGAAACATACTTGACGCAACAATGCAAGTCAGGATCAGCTGGCGTCGCTTCAAGTTAAGTCGAGCGATTGCGTAAGCGGCAAAAGCGGCAACCAGCAAGGAAGCTGCTGTTGCCAAGAGAGCGACGATCAGACTATTGCCCAAATATTTGAGCAAGGGCTGGTCCGTGAAAGCCTGCACGTAGTTTTGCAGGGTGATGTTGTGCGGCAGGTAAGTGATCGGTTTCCTCACCAGCTCAACCTCGGTTTTCAGCGAAGTGAGTAGGATCCATATCGCTGGAAAGAAGCCATTGATGACGACGATGCCTGCTGCAATCAAGATCAGTTGTTTGGAAGTCCAATTAGGAAGTGTCATGCTTGCTGCCCCACACGTTTGAGGTAAATGGCGGTCACGGCCAGAGAGATAAAGAACATGAAGACGGCAAGTGTCGAGCCATAGCCTACATCCAAGTATTCAATGGTTGTCTTGTGGATCAGCATGGAGAGCGTTTCTGTGCTGTTTCCCGGGCCACCCTTGGTCATCGTGTAAGGGATGTCGAAGGTTTGAAGCGCGGTGATCGTGCGAAAAATGAGCGCAACGATGATGCTGGGCATCAGCATGGGAATCGTGATCTGCCAAAACTGCTGCCACTTACTTGCGCCATCCACTTCCGCCGCTTCATAAAGCGTCTTGGGGATCATTTGTAGGCCAGCGAGCAAAATCAGCGCCATAAATGAGGATGTTTTCCAAACGATGGTGATACATATCGCGGTGAAAGCCCAATTGGGACGCAGCAGCCACATGGTCTGTTCCTCTTGGCCAAACATACGCATCACATCATTCACGATGCCATACTCCGTATGGAAAAACCAAGCAAAAATCAATCCTGCGAAGCTCAAGGGAAGTGCCCACGGCAACAACAGTGCGAGGCGAACAGGCCATTTCCGTTTGAATGGCAAATTGGCAAGCATGGCCAAGCCGAGGCCCACCACGAGTGCACCCGGCACGGTGATCAGTGTGATGAGCACTGTGTTTTTCGTTGCATTCCAAAAGTCTTTGTCTTTCCAGACTTCGATGTAATTGTCAAAACCGATGAATTTGACCTGGCCTGACCCTCCGGACAGGCGCAGATCAAAGAAGCTGTTGTACATGAGCTTGCCAATCGGGTAGACCACGATCAGGGCCAGCAAAAGAAATGCGGGCAGCAGGAGCAGCATTCCGAGTGTTTTTTCGCTCGGATCTCGCAACTTGGCAAAGCTCATAGACTCAGCTTTCTATCAACGCATAACGCGGCTTAAACGACCTTCAATATCCGCGACACCCTCAGCAGGTGTTTTGGTTCGGGCTAAAACTGCGCTGGTATTGGTGCGAATGGCATCGCTAACCTGGCCATACTGCGTGCTAATTGGACGCGCTTGTCCCGCAACCACAACATTTGCCGCATCCTTAAACCACGGCACGGCACGCACCACATCTGCGTCGGTGTAGACCGATTGATAGGTGGACAACAAAGAGCCCTCGGCAGCAAGGAATTTGCTGGCTGCAGGTGCACTCATGTACTTCACCAAGTTGGCCGCAGCCGGCTTGCTCTTGCTAAAAGCACTCACCGCCCACTGCCAACCACCGACGCAGGTCGCGCTCTTGCCGCCCGCCATCGATGGCAAAGGCATCACACCCACTTTGCCTTTGACTTGGCTGTCGGCATCGTCTTTGAAACGATCCCACGCAAAGCCCCAGTTAATGGCAAACAGCACATTGCCGGCCTTAAATTCGTTGACTGTGACTGGCGTGGTCACTTCAGCGATATTTTTCTTGAGCACGCCATCATCAACCATCTTCAGCCACATGCTCAAGCCGCGCTCGGCGCTGGCTTTGTCCAATGTCATCTTGCCGCTAGCGTCGTTGAATTGCTTGCCTGCGCTCCAGTAAGGCAACAAGAAGGTGCAGACCGCACCCTCGATCGGTGCGCCTTGAATCGACAGACCTTGTAAATTAGGATTTGCACCTTTTTCTGCTGCCGTCACTTTTTGAGCAGCGGCAGACAATTCGTCCCAAGTTTTTGGTTCTTTGATGCCATGCTTGTCAAGTAAGTCTTTGCGGTAATACATGAACATGGCGTCAGCAAATGCCGGCATGGCGGCAATCTTGCCATCCACCATGTTGGCTTGCGAGTACACAGGCAGGTAAGCTTTCAGCGCATCTTTGCCCACATACTGATCCAGTGGCTCGAGCCAGCCTGCGCTGAAGTATTGCGCTGGGTTAACGATATCAATCATATAGATATCGATAGCGGAATCCTTCGCATTTAACACCGTCGATAGGTATTGGCGCTGCAGCTCGGAAGTTGCTCCGCCAGTTTCCATGTCGATTTTTACACTGGGATTTGCTTTTTGGTATTCGTCAAAAAGCTTACGCATTAAATCGGGGCGCTGGTTCGCGCCGCCCGAAAATACGCGCAGCGTGGTTTGCTGGGCGTAAGCAGTAAGAGTCATGCCCAGGCCAAGGCCTAAAGCGATGAGGCCAGAGAGAGTGCGACGTTTCATGAGAGTCTCCTTCAGTAAAAAATGGGAACTGTGAATTAGCAGAATTATTTTTTTATCAAGTCGTGCTGCTTCACAACCTGCTTAAAATTTTTGGGATAAAGAACGGAATGGCGCAAGCAATTCTTGCGCAGAATGCAATCAAATCCGTAGCGTTTAGCGGCGTTGCTCACAGATGCGCCCCAGTGCTGGTATCAAACAGATGCATATGCTCCTGCGCCAAGTAGATGGGCATGACATCACCCGGCTTGCCAGCGAAACTTGCTTCGCAACGGGCCACCATTTCACTGCTCCCCACCTGGAAGGTGGCCAAGGTTTCTGCGCCGAGTGGTTCAGTAATAATCACTTTGGCCTGTACAGCCTCGCTTCCCGTCCGCGCGCTGAGGGAAATGTTTTCGGGGCGAATACCAAAGGTCAAGGAAGAGGCAGATTTTCCCTGTATGGCCGCGGGCAATGCGACGCTCACATCTGCACCTAAATCAACCTGCCCTGCCTGTAGAGTGCAGGGTACAAGATTCATCGATGGCGAGCCCGTGAATCCAGCAACAAACAAAGCGGCAGGCTTGTTGTAAATATCACTGGGTGACGCATATTGCATCACTCGACCAGCAGACAAAACGGCAATGCGATCAGCTAAGGTCATCGCTTCCACTTGGTCATGGGTGACATAAATAATTGTCGCGCCGAGCCGATGGTGAAGTTTCTTGATCTCGCTTCTCATCTCGCCACGCAACTGGGCATCGAGATTGGAAAGCGGCTCATCAAACAAAAACACTTTAGGTTGACGAACAATTGCCCTGCCAATCGCTACACGCTGGCGCTGACCGCCAGATAGCGCACCTGGTTTGCGCTCAAGCATGTGATCGATCTTCAACAGTTTGGCGGCGTCCATCACGCGGCGCTTGATCTCGGTCTCGTCGGTGCCGCGCAAGCGCAAGCCAAACGCCATGTTGTCGTAGAGGCTTTTGTGCGGATAAAGAGCGTAGTCTTGGAAAACCATCGCGATATCGCGGTTTCTGGGAGGCTCGTCGTTGACTCGTTTTCCATCAATCATGACATCACCCCCGGAGATACCCTCCAGCCCGGCAATCATGCGAAGAAGCGTAGATTTGCCGCAACCGCTGGGACCAACGAAGACGACAAATTCTCCATGAGCAATAGACAAATCCACACCGTGAATCACGTTGGTCTTGTTGTCGTAGGATTTGATGACTTGTTTTAGTTCGACGGATGCCACAGGATGCTCCTAGTTTTTTAGACGGCTCAATAGCCTTGCGAATGAATCTTGATATCTTGTTGATTGATCGTTGAGAGCACTGCTGCACAATTCCTCATCATTAAACCCAGATCTGAGGCCACACCGATATAGTCAAAACCCGAAGTTCGGTAGGTTGCAACTGCTTCAGCCGTGCCACCCACAGTCCCCACAGGTTTACCCACCGCATGGCAGGCCTTCACACCTTGCGCCATCAGCGCCACCACTTCTGGATGCATCAAATTACCCACATGCCCCATCGCGCCACTCAGATCGCCAGGGCCGATGAACACGCTATCCACGCCTTCGACTGACGCAATCTCGTGCATGCGACTCATGGCTTCTGGCGTTTCAATTTGAACGATCACACTGACTGCATCATTGGCCACTTTGAAATAGTCTTTCACGGTGCCGAAACGCGATGCACGGCTCATGCCCGCCATGCCGCGCACGCCTTGTGGCGGATACTTGGCTGCAGCCACGGCTTTTTTTGCCTCTTCTACAGTTTGCACAAAGGGGAACATCAAGGTCTGTGCTCCCGCATCCAACACGCGCTTGACCAACACCGTATCATTCCACGGCACACGCGTGATCGGCAGCATCGGGGTGCCTGCAATCGCCTGCAATAGATGAATGATTTCCATCATGTCTAGCGGCGTATGCTCCATGTCCACCACGGCCCAGTCAAAGCCCGCGCAACCCATGGCCTCAGCAACTACAGGACTTGCTGACATCACCCAACTGCCGACGGGATAGCCAGCGCGCAGCTCCGCTCGGCTCATCATTGTTTTGAATGGATTTTGCATCGTGTACTTTCAGAAAATCACAGGCTCAGGTGTCGTATCAACACCCTGCAAGAAATCAAAATCACAGCCCTCATGCGCTTGCGTGACATGCGCCTGATACAGCTTGGTATAACCACGCTTGAATGGCTGAACAGGCGCTTTCCAGTTCGAGCGGCGGATCGCTAATTCTTCATCGCTCACTTGCAAGTGCAACTTGCGCAGAGCCACATCCAGCTCGATCACATCGCCGTTTTTGACCAAAGCCAACGGCCCCCCTACTGCACTCTCAGGCGAGATATGCAACACGCAAGCGCCGTAGTGTGTGCCGCTCATGCGGGCATCCGACAAGCGCAGCATGTCACGTACGCCCTGCTTCAAGAGTTTTTTCGGGATAGGCAGACCGCCCCACTCCGGCATGCCTGGCGCACCGACTGGGCCAGCATTGCGCAGCACAAGCACGGTGTCCTCGTTCACATCCAAAGTTTCATCAGCCATCGCTTTGAGCATCTCAGGCTGGCTGTCAAACACTAACGCTCTACCGGTATGCGCCAAGAATTTCTTCTCTGCAGCGCCGGGTTTCATCACTGCGCCATTCGGTGCAAGATTGCCTTTGAGGACAGCGAGCGCACCATCGGCGACAGGCTGTTCAAGCGGACGAATCACTTGGCTATCATGCACCACTGCTTTGGCGATGTTGTCTTGAATTGATTGCCCTGTGACCGTCATTTCACCGAGCGACAACTGAGCACGAATCACCGTCATCAACGCTGGCAAGCCCCCTGCGTAGTAAAAATCTTCCATTAAACGATCACCACTCGGGAAGAGATTGGCAATCACCGGCACGCGCCGGCTCATTGCATCCAGATCATCCAGCGTGAGATCCACGCCCGCACGGCGCGCCATCGCAATCACGTGCACGGCAGCATTTGTGCTACCGCCCAACGCCATTTGCACAGCAAGCGCATTTTGAAAGCTGCCGCGTGTGATGATTTTGGAGGGCTTCAAATCTTCCCAGACCATATGTACGATGCGCTCGCCGCAGCTGGTGGCCATCCGCGGGTGTGCAGCGTCCATCGCGGGGATGCTGGTGCTGCCTGGCAGCGCCATGCCTAGCGCTTCTGTCATGCCGGTCATGGTGCTGGCTGTGCCCATGGTGTTGCAAGTACCAGGGGCGCGCGTCATGCGGCCTTCCATTTCTTGCAACTCGGCTTTCGTCAAGTTACCGGCTTGGTATTCATCCCAAAACATACGCGTGTGGGTGCCAGCGCCAATAGCACGGTGAACGCCATCGCGCACATACCGGTCGTTCAACATCGGACCAGCAGGGCAAAAAATGGCGGGGATATCCATGCTGAGGGCGCCCATCAGCAAGCCGGGCGTGGTTTTGTCGCAACCACCCAGCAACACCGCGCCATCACATGGCAAGCTACGCAGCAGCTCTTCAGCCTCCATCGCCAAGAAGTTGCGATAGAGCATTGTGGTGGGCTTGACCATCACTTCGCCCAAGCTCATCGCAGGCAGTTCGACCGGATAGCCACCGGCCATCAAGATGCCTTTTTTCACGCTCTCAGCACGCTCGCGCAAATGCGCGTGGCAGGGTGATAGATCGCTCCATGTATTCAGAATAGCAATCATGGGTTTGCCCATAATGTCTTCCCGCCTGAACCCCTGCTGCTGCATACGCTGGCGATGCGCGAAACCGCGCATGCCTTGGTCGTCAAACCAACGGCGGCTGCGGAGATCGGCTAGGGTTTTCATGAGCAGATTTTTAAATTGTTAGCGCTAACATTTAACGATATTAAAACCAAATGGTATTGCTGTCATTGTGATAAACCCTAAAAATTCATCTATATCATCCAAATCAAATGATGCAATCAGTCCACGCCGTGGGCATGGACGGGCGACGTTGTCCGATGTAGCTCAGCATGCCGGCGTAACAACGATGACCGTTTCTCGCTTTCTGCGCACCCCACATTTGGTGGCTCTATCCACAGCGCAAAAAATCACTCAGGCTCTTGACTTGACGGCCTATTCCCCTAACCATCAAGCAGGAAGTCTTGCAAGTGGTCGTTCGCTTATAGTGGCGGTCATTGTGCCGAATATGGCGCACTCCATCTTTGCCGACACCTTGCATGGATTGGGTGAAACTTTGCAAGCAGCCGATTTGCAAATGCTGGTGTGCAGCACAAATTACTCATCTGTGCAAGAGGAGGCACAGATCCGTAGCGTTCTGGGCTGGGCACCTGCGGCTTTGGTTGTGACGGGTCGCCACCATACACAGGGTGCTATGGACTTGATGCGAGCCGCACAATTTCGCGGCACACCCATTTTAGAGATGTGGGATCGTAGCCCGGCACATGAAGTCTGCGAATTCAAGCAAATTGGCTTCAGCCACTTTGAGGCGGGCGCAGTCATGGCGCGAACCTTGCTCGCGCGAGGCTATGGACAGCTGGTTTTCATGGACAGCGGCGTAGAAGAAGATATTCGCGCCCACGAACGAAGTCAAGGTTTCCTACAAGCGGCGCAATCTGCACAATGCGACGTCACTCGCATCACAGCTCCTGCAGGCGATCCAATGGATGCTGGCAAACAGCGCTTTGAGTCCTGGTGGCAGGCATACAAAGGCGATATTTCATGCGGTTTTGGTTTTGCAAACGATCTGCTAGGAAGCGGTGCAATGATGGCCGCTTTGAATGCGGGTTGCCGATTGCCCGAATCCATCGGGATGCTAGGGTTTGGTGACTTTCCCGTAGCCCGGCATTGGGCAGGTGGATTGAGCTCACTGCGCGTTGACGGCTATCATTTAGGCCAAGAATCTGGCCTTCATCTTCTTCAAAGCTTGAACATGGGCAAAGAACTGTCAAGGCAGACGCCGGTCAGTCGCGCCATTACTTTGGATGTCCAGCTGCGTGCAACATAAACGAAGGACGAATGCTAAGAACGCGTTGTTTGCGCATGCGCCGCTCAGTATTGGTGATGCTGAATGTGTAGCAAAATCGGCTTCTCTCCGCTATAAAATCGACAAGGAATGCTATTAAATTAATAGCATTCCAGTTTACTTCAGGCTTTGACTTGAGACAGCATGGTGGCTGCATCGCTGACTTCAAATTTGCCTGGCGCTTCACGGTTGATGCTTTTCACAACGCCGTCTTTGACGAGCATCGAGTAACGATCCGAACGCAGGCCCATGCCGCGAGAAGTCAAATCCAAGGTCAAGCCTGTGGCTTTGGTGAAATCGGCGCTGCCGTCAGCCAGCATACGCACTTTCGTCCCGGTTTTCTGATCGCGCGCCCATGCGCCCATCACGAAAGCGTCATTCACGCTGACGCACCAGATTTCATCAACGCCTGCTTTTTGCAGCTCTTCGTAGTGCGCCACATAACCGGGCACATGCTTAGCCGAGCAGGTCGGCGTGAATGCGCCTGGAAGGGCAAACAGTGCAATGATCTTGCCTGCACTGGCTTTGGCTGTATCGACTGGATTGGGGCCAATCGCGCAGCCTTCACCCTCGATTTCCGAAAATTCCATCAGGGTGTTTGCGGGCAGTTTGTCACCGACTTTGATCATGCTGTACTCCTAGAGTTGTGAAATGGATGGGGGAAATGGTTGCACTATAGAACTTGCGAGACGCATAGAGCGCCACAAATACAAACGGCTCACATTGTGAGCCGTTTGTCTGCATCTTGCACAGCTTGAAATCAAAGACCTCTTGCGCTGTGCTGATGAAAAGTCATCAAACGTCGATTGCTTTTTGCACCAAGCGGGTCGCAACCCAATTCTTAGTCTTAGAAATCGGACGCGATTCTTGGATCTCGATGGTGTCACCCATTTTGTACTCGCCCTTTTCGTCATGGGCGTGGTACTTGCTGGATTTCGTCACGATCTTGCTGTACAGCTCGTGCTTGACACTACGCTCAACCAAAACCGTCACAGTTTTGGCACGCTTGTCACTCACAACCTTGCCGATCAAGGTGCGCTTGAGGGATTTTTTGGCTTCCGTCATTGAGGGCTCCTGATTACTTGGCGGCCAGCTCAGTGGCAATCGTCTTGGCGCGTGCAATCGCACGACGCGTGACGCGCAACTGAGAGGTGTTGTTGAGTTGTTGCGTGGCTTTTTGCATGCGCAGCGAAAAATGGGCTTTTTGTAGTTCTTTCACTTCCGTGACGAGGCCAGCCGCATCCTTGGCGCGCAATTCTTTGCGTTGCTCTTGTGCTTTCATGTTTGTTTCTCCTGCCTTATTGACCGAGCATGCGCGCCACGAACGTGGTGCGCAGGGGCAGCTTGGCAGCAGCCAGCGTGAAAGCTTCACGGGCCAATGCTTCAGGCACGCCGTTGATCTCATAGAGCACCTTGCCGGGGCGAATTTCCGCGACGTAGTACTCTGGATTGCCTTTACCGTTACCCATTCGGACTTCGGCTGGCTTCGTAGAGATTGGCTTATCAGGGAACATGCGAATCCAAATACGACCGCCACGTTTGACGTGACGCGAAATGGCGCGGCGTGCTGCCTCGATTTGGCGAGCCGTCAGACGGCCACGCTCAATGGATTTGAGACCGAAGTCTCCAAAGGCCACCGATGTGCCACGAGGTGACACGCCGGTATTGCGACCTTTTTGCTCTTTGCGGTACTTGCGACGAGCGGGTTGTAGCATTTTTTATTCTCCAGATTAGGCTTGGCCACCGTCTGTGGAGACAGGCGCGGTCACTTTGCGAACGCGCTTAACGGTGGTTTTCACTTCAGGGGCTCCAGCTTCGGCGGGCTTATCGCTGCCATCGGCTGGGGCTGCATTGCTGCCTGCGGGGCGACGTGCGCCACGGGCTGGTGGGCGAGCATCGCCACGGCCACCACGGTCATCACGGCGCGGGCCGCGAGGCTTACGCTCTTCATCAGAGCGCGGCTCTTGAACGGCTGGAAGATCATTGCGGCCCAAGGTATCACCCTTGTAAACCCAGACCTTCACGCCAATCACACCATACGTGGTTTTAGCTTCGGATGTGCCGTAGTCAATATCTGCACGCATCGTATGTAGAGGCACGCGGCCTTCACGATACCACTCGCAACGAGCGATTTCAATACCGTTCAAGCGACCTGACGACATGATCTTGATGCCGAGGGCACCCATACGCATGGCGTTTTGCATTGCGCGCTTCATGGCGCGGCGGAACATGATGCGCTTTTCCAGCTGTTGCGTGATCGAATCAGCAATCAACTTAGCATCGATCTCGGGCTTACGCACTTCTTCGATATTCACAGCAACAGGCACGCCCAGCTTGGCGGAGAGTTCCTTCTTCAAGTTCTCAATGTCTTCGCCTTTTTTGCCAATCACCACGCCCGGACGTGCCGAGAAAATTGTGATGCGGGCATTTTTGGCAGGACGCTCGATCAAGACGCGCGACACAGCCGCGTTCTTGAGCTTGGCTTTCAGGTACTCACGCACCTTGATGTCTTCTGCCAGCATGCCAGCAAAATCAGTGTTGCTGGCGTACCAGCGGCTGGCCCAGTTACGGCTCACCGAAAGGCGAAAACCGGTTGGGTGGATTTTTTGTCCCATGTGTTTGCGTCCTTCGGATTAGTTGCCAACAACCACATAAATGTGGCAGGTGGGCTTGACGATGCGGTTACCACGGCCTTTTGCATTGGCAGTGAAGCGCTTGAGCACGGTGCCTTGCTCGATGTGAATGGTTTTCACCTTCAACTCATCGATATCGGCACCATCGTTGTGCTCAGCATTGGCAATCGCCGATTCGAGCACTTTTTTCACGATGCCAGCGGCTTTTTTGCGCGCATAAGTCAGGGTGTTGAGAGCGCGATCCACGGGCATACCGCGAATCATGTCTGCCACCAAACGACCCTTGTCGGCCGAGAGGCGAACGCCGCGTAAAGTTGCTTTGGTTTCCATGTTGAGATTCCTTTACTTCTTCACGACTTTTTTGTCAGCCGGGTGGCCTTTGAATGTGCGGGTGAGCGCAAATTCGCCGAGCTTGTGGCCAACCATTTGGTCAGTCACATACACCGGAATGTGTTGCTTGCCGTTGTGCACACCGATCGTCAGGCCGATGAATTCAGGAAGAATCATCGAGCGGCGCGACCAAGTTTTCACTGGCTTTTTATCTTTAATGGCAATCGCTTTGTCAACTTTAGCCATCAGGTGATGGTCAACGAAGGGGCCTTTTTTGAGGGAACGTGTCATTTCAATTTATCCCTTACTTCTTGCGACGCGAGACGATCATGACTTGCGTGCGCTTGTTGTTACGGGTGCGATAGCCCTTGGTCAAATTACCCCACGGATCGCGTGGCTCGCCACCTGTGCCGGTACGACCTTCGCCGCCACCGTGAGGGTGATCCACCGGGTTCATGGCGACGCCACGCACGGTTGGACGGATACCCATCCAACGCTTAACACCGGCTTTACCAATGACGCGCAGGTTGTGCTCACCGTTTGCGACTTCACCAATGGTGGCGCGACATTCGATGTGAATTTTGCGAACTTCGCCAGAGCGCATACGCACTTGAGCGTAAGTGCCTTCGCGAGCGAGCAACGTAGCTGAGGTACCAGCGGAACGCACGATTTGCGCGCCTTTGCCGGGTTGCAATTCGATGCAATGGATGGTCGAACCCACAGGAATGTTGCGGATCGGCAAAGTATTGCCTGCACGGATCGGTGCTTCTGCGCCGTTCATGAGGCTAACACCTGGCTCCACGCCACGCGGAGCGATGATGTAGGCACGCTCACCGTCGGCATAGCACACGAGTGCGATATGCGCAGTACGGTTGGGATCGTATTCAATGCGCTCAACTTTGGCTGGAATGCCATCCTTGTTGCGCTTGAAATCGACCACACGGTAATGATGCTTGTGACCACCACCTTTGTGGCGAACCGTAATGTGACCATTGTTGTTACGGCCAGATTTTTGGAATTGCGGCTCAAGCAGGGGAGCGTAGGGCTCACCTTTGTGCAAATGATCGCGTGTGACCTTGACCACGGCACGTTGGCCGGGGCTGGTCGGTTTCATTTTAATGAGTGCCATGATTAAGCTGCCTCTCCAGAGAGGTTGAGTTCTTGACCGGGCACCAACGTCACGTAGGCTTTGCGCAGGTTGTCACGACGACCCACGGATTTGCCAAAACGCTTGGTTTTGCCTTTGGTGTTGAGCACAGACACGCCCTTGACCTGAACTTTGAACATCAGTTCAACAGCGGCCTTGATCTCGGGCTTGGTAGCGCTTTGCAGGACTTTGAAGACAACCGCATTGGATTTATCGGCAACCATGGTGGCTTTTTCAGACACAATGGGAGCGACCAACACTTGCATCAAACGACCTTCGTCAAATTTCAGGGTGCTCATGCGAACATCTCCTTGAGTTTCTCGATTGCGCCTTTGGTGACGAGCACCTTCTTGTAATGCACCAGCGAGAGCGGATCCGCATAACGGGGCTCAACGATCAGCACATTGGGCAAATTGCGTGAAGCGAGGTAAAGGTTATCGTCCACCACATCGGAAATCACGAGCACATTACCAGTGAGGTTCATGCTCTTGAGTTTGGCGGCGAGGGCTTTGGTTTTCGGGGAATCAACCGTGATCGAATCGACCACAGAGAGACGCCCTTCGCGAACCAACTGAGAATAGATGCTGGCCATACCGGCGCGATACATCTTCTTATTGATTTTTTGCGTGAAGTTCTCTTCAGGCATGTTCGGGAAGATACGACCGCCTCCGCGCCACAGCGGGGAAGATGTCATACCAGCACGAGCGCGACCCGTACCTTTTTGCTTGAACGGCTTCTTGGTGGAGTGATGCACTTGCTCACGGTCTTTTTGAGCGCGAGTGCCTTGACGGGCATTGGCTTGATAAGCAACGACGATCTGATGAATCAGCGCTTCGTTGTATTCACGGCCAAACACGGTCTCAGGCACATCAAACTGGGAAGCAGCTTGGCCTTGATCGTTCAGGAGATCCAACTTCATTATTTGGCTCCTCTCGGCGCGTTAGGAACTGGCCGAGTTTTCACGGCTGGGCTGACGGTCAGAAAGCCACCTTTAGCACCTGGAACAGCACCTTTGATCAGCAGCAATTGACGGGCTTCGTCAATGCGGATGACATCGAGATTTTGCACGGTCTTGGTGACATCGCCGAGGTGACCCGACATACGCTTACCAGGGAACACGCGACCAGGATCTTGCGCCATACCGATCGAGCCGGGCACATTGTGCGAGCGGCTGTTACCGTGAGAGGCGCGCTGCGAACGCATGTTGTGACGCTTGATCGTGCCAGTGAAGCCTTTACCGATAGATGTGCCTTGCACATCGACCTGTTGACCCGCTGCAAACACAGCTTGGGCAGCGATCACTGAGCCAGCTGCGTGAGCACCGGCTACTGTTGCATCGACGCGGAATTCTTGAATAATTTCACCGGCTTGCACACCTGCTTTTGCAAGGTGGCCAGCGATGGGCTTGGTCACGCGAGACGCGCGACGTTGACCGAATGTGACCTGCAAGGCCACATAGCCGTCGTTTTCGACAGATTTGACTTGGCTCACGCGGTTGTTAGACACATCGACCACCGTGACGGGAATGGAATCCCCGTCATCAGTGAAAACACGCATCATGCCGACCTTGCGACCCAGCAAACCCAAACGGTTGCTGTTGCTCATTGTTTTCTCCGTAACTTTCACCGCTGCCACTTCAATTGGCGGCAGACGACTGAGCGAGCTCAGCGACGTGAAAGACTGTTAAAAATCTCCACGCGGAAATGCGCAGAGCTTTTGATTATAGCCCGGATTTATTTAACCCACAAGCGCACCGCATCCCAAGTGCGCCCAAACCAACCGGCTTGCTCGACAGATTCCAAAGCAAACAAGGGTTGCTCTAGATATGGTAGATCCGCTAAAGTGATTTTCAAATTGCCAATTTTTTGACCTTTGGCAAGCGGTGCAAGCAAGGGATCAGATCGCACAACTTGCGTTTTGATCTTGCTGGCGCTGCCCACTGGCACAGCTACGATGTAAGCAGTCACTGCGTTTCCTAGCTTTGCTGTAGCTTCCTTGCCTTTCCAAACTGGCGCACTGATCACGGCTTGATTCGCATCAAACAACTTAACCGCTTCAAACGCGGTGTAGCCCCAGTTGAGCAGTTTTTGACTCTCGTTGGCGCGGGCGTTCTCGCTCGCTGCGCCAAGGACGACCGACAGCAAGCGGCGCTGACCTGCGCCGGGAAGCTCGCGACGGGCGGTGGCGATCAGGCAATAACCGGCTGCATCGGTGTGGCCAGTTTTGAGGCCATCGACGCTTGGATCGCGAAAAAGCAACAGATTGCGGTTGGTGTCATTGGCCGCTGGGCTGCCTTCCATGCGAAATTTCTTGATCGCGTAAATCGGTGTGAACTCTGGAAATTCGCGCATCAGACTGGTGGACAGCAGCGCCAGATCACGGGCGCTGGTGGTGTGGCCGGCTTCTGTGAGGCCCTCTGGGTTTTTGTAGGCGGTTTTGCTCATGCCCAGCGCCTTGGCCTGTTCGTTCATGAGCTGCACAAAGCGCTCCACGCTTCCTGCCACGCCCTCTGCCAGCGCCACCGTGGCATCGTTGCCGGATTGCACGATCATGCCTTTGAGCAAATCTTCCACTCGGATTTTCATGCGCGGCTCAATGAACATGCGGCTGCCCGGCATCTTCCAAGCCCGCTCGCTCACGCCAAAAGTCTGATCGAGCGTGATCTTCTTGGCACGCAGTGCGTCAAACACGATGTAGGCCGTCATGAGCTTGGTCAGGCTGGCGGGCTCGACGGGCATGTCGGCATCTTTTTCGACCAACACTTGGTTGGCCGTGAGATCCACCAGCATGAAGGCTCGCGCGGCCATTTCGGGGCCTAGCAAGGCGCTAGGCGCAGAAGACTGCACCTGAGCAGCGCTTAGAGGTGAGAAAAATAAGGGAAAAACGGCAATAGCCGTTATAAAACATGCGCGTAGTGCTATCAAAATCATACCAACATTGTAGTTCAGGAATTCAGGTGACGCAGCACCAAACCGCGCAACAGCGGTAACTGCCCGTGAAAAAAATGTCCGCCACCGGGCACGACGGTGATGGGCAACACCTGTGGTCGCGCCCAATCCATCACGCTTTGCAGCGGCACGGTATCGTCTAGCTCACCATGCACCAAGAGCAGTTTTTCATGCAGTTGCGGCGGTATGGTGCTGACGGCAAAGCGCGAAGCGGCTGTGCCGACCATCACGATTTTCTGCAGGTCGTGGCTCTGCGCGGCTTCTTGTAAGACGGTGGAGACAACGAATGAGCCAAAAGAAAACCCAGCCAAAGCCAGCGCCGTCCCCTGCGGCGCAACAGATTCAATGACCGTACGAAGATCATCTGCCTCGCCACGGCCTTCGTCGTATGTGCCCTCTGATTGGCCGATGCCGCGAAAGTTAAAGCGCAGCGCCGTCCAGCCTGCGAGCACAAAGGCGCGAGCAAGCGTTTGGACGACTTTGTTGTCCATCGTGCCGCCAAAGAGCGGATGCGGATGGCAGATGGCGGCCTGGCCTTTCGACGCGCCTTCTGGCGTATCGCGCAAGGCTTCGATCGCGCCTGCTTTGCCTTGCAGCGTGAGGCGTTCGGTGCTGGCGTTCATGGACTCATTTGCCCACTTGCGCTGGTACGAGCAATCGCTCCACGATTTGACCGTTTTTCAAATGCGAATCGACGATCTCATCAATATCGTCATGATCTAAATACGTGTACCAAACCGCATCGGGATACACCACACACACCGGCCCTGCCGCGCAGCGATCCAGACAACCCGCGCCGTTGACGCGCACCTGACCCGGCCCTGAAATTCCAGCCGCTTTCACGGCTTGCTTGCAATGCTTTTGCGCATCTCTGGCATTGTGATTTGAGCAACTGCCCTCGCCCTCTTGGCGCTGGTTGGTGCAAAAGAAAATATGGCGTTGGAAATAAGGGGCAGGAGCAGTTGTCATGCCGCGATTTTATCGGTGCGGCGAAAGCTCTCGGCGACTCAAGGCTGTTAGAGCCACCACCAGCGCTGCATACGGCCACAGCCAGCCGAGCCATTGCGCCAAACCATGAAAGCGGATGAAGCTACCCTGCTCCCAGCTTTGCAGCGTCTGCGCGAAGTACGGCGTCTCGGGCGCAGAATTCACCAAGCTGAGCTGCCAAACCAAGGCCGCGACGAGCAAACCGATGCACAGTTTGCGCGGCAGCGCAATACAAAGTAACGCAGCCGCCATGCCAATCCCAAGCCCCACTTGCGAAGCCAGGCTCAGCCAGCCCCAAGCGTGCTCCGGGCTGTAGCTCAAGGCGGCAGACAAGCTGCTCGCCGCCAGAGCCACCCCCACGCCACTGATCCAGAGCAACAAGCGGCGATGCCAGCCCAGCGTGATCGTATAAGCCATCAAGCAAGGAATGGCAAAGCCCAGCGCCACGCACATCAACTCGCCCCAATTGGACAGCGGCAGCAAATACAAGCCTGGCTCATCAATCAAGGGAGCAAACGGCGTGCCTTCCACCACTTCATTCAGAAATTCATGCAGCCGCTCGCGAATTTGCCCCAATGCCAGAGGCACAGCCGGCGGAAACAGCAGCGCCGCTGGCCACAGCGCGAGCAACACCAGCGGCGCGCGCGCATCGCGCACAAACCAGCGCTCCCGAAAGCGGTTCCAGCGATCAATCACACCCCAGCGCTCCAGCGCCATCGCCAGAAAAGCACCTACCAGCGCACCACCACTGTTAAGCAACCAATCCGAGAGCTGCGGCACACGCTGCGGCAAATAGCTTTGCATGGCTTCTAGCAAAAGCGAGAAAACCGCGCTGCCCAGCGCCGCAATCAACGCAGGCTGCGGCAGCAATCTTGTGCGCATGAGCCCCAAAGTCACCAAAAATCCCAGCGGTAGGTAGCCCACAAAATTGGCCACAATATCAAAGCGACTCCAGTAGCGCGGCCAAGGGGCATCGAGAAAATAAAACGGGTTGATCCCCTGATCACGCCAACCATCAAACGGATGCAGCGTGGCATACACAATCAGCAGCGCAAAAATCAGCGCCAAAAGCGTGGCTGAACTGCGATGGGGCTGCATAGCGTTGCTCAGAAGGGCTTGACGACCACCAACACCACGGCAATCACCATGATTAACACACTCGCTTCGTTGAACCAACGGTACCAAATATGGCTGCGCGTATTCGCATTGCGCTCGAATTTCTTGAGAATCACGCTACAACCGTGGTGATAGCCGATGGCCAACAACACAACCCAAAGCTTGGCATGCATCCAACCCTGCCCGCGCCCAATGCCATAGCCCATCCAAAGCCAAATACCCAAACCCATCGCGGGGATGGCCAGCAGCGTCATAAATTTGAGGAGTTTGCGTGCCATGAGCAGCAAACGCTGCCTTTCCGCCTCTGAGCCGGGCGGCACTTGGGCAAGATTGACGAAAATACGAGGCAAGTAAAACAAGCCCGCGAACCAGCTGGCAACGAAAATGATGTGAAAGGCTTTGACCCAGAGCATGAGAGCAAGTGTAGGTCAAAACGACGGTGCTGGCGAATGTGTACTTACTACTTAATTCATAGCACTCTGCGCATGTTTTATAACAGGTAGAGGGCTATTTCTCTTAGAAAATATGGGTTAACGCGCCATGGCCTTCGATGCCCGCCTGCGCGTGAAGCGCTATCAAAGAAAAAACCTTCAAAACACCCAAAAGCCATCAAGCTGGCACAACCCCTGCCTTCTTCACAAGCGCCGCATACCTCACCAATTCTTTCTTGAAATGCTCCTGCGCAAACTCTGGCGTGCTGATATTGACGATGTTGCCTTGTTTGGCCATGGCTTCTTTGACTTCATCGGTGGCAAAAGCAGTGCGCAGCGCAGCATTGACTTTTTGAACTGCTGCCGAAGACATGCCTTTCGGGCCAACGCATGCGATCCATGCATCAAGCTGGTATTTCGGCACACCTGCCTCGGCAGACGTTGGAATTTCAGGCGCAGCGGGGCTGCGTTGTTGCATCGGGATGCACAGCGCGCGGACATTACCTGCTTTGATTTGCGTGAGCGCGGCAGGCAACGCTGAGACGCCCCAATCGCATTGACCGCTCACGATGTCTTGCAGCATCGGCGCGAAGCCGCGATAGGGAATGTGGGTGGAAAACGTGCCGGTCACGTCTTTGAAGAGCTCTGGGGCGAGGTGCAGAATCGTGCCGTTTCCGCTGGATGCGTAGTTGTATTTACCAGGGTTTTTCTTCAAGAGCGCCACGAATTCAAGCAAATTCTGCGCAGGTACTTTCGGGTTGATGATGAGCACGAGTGGTGTGTAGGCGATGACGGCAATCGGCGTGATGTCGGCCACGGCATCGAAGCTCAAATTCTTGATCACACTGGGGTAGATCACATGGTTGTTCGACACCATGGAAAGTGTTTGCCCATCGGGTACGGCTTTGATGAGCGATTGTGTACCGACGATACCGCCCGCGCCGGGTTGATTTTCAATCACCACGTTTTGGCCGAGTGCTTTGGCCAGTTGCCCGCTGCTGGCGCGTGCGATGCCGTCTACGCCCGAGCCTGCGCTCACGGGGAGGATGAATTTCACTGTGCCACTTTGGGCAAAGCCTGAGGGCACAAGAACTGAAGAGCCAACAGCAGCGAGAAGCTGGCGGCGTTGAAAGGTGATGGATGTGGTCATGTGGTCTCCTGAGAGGCTTGGAAGGTTAGAAATTAAGAAAGTCAGTATGTGACCGTTACAGAACATGCGTAGTGTGCTATGTATTTTGTAGCAACTTCTGCACCTCACGCTCACTGTATCCCAACCCCAGCAGCAATTCCATGCTGTGTTCCCCCAGCTTTGGCGGGTTCAAGCGCAGGCCGGGCTGCTTGCCATGCAAAGTGAACGGGAAGAGCACCGTATCGGTGATGCGGCCATCGGGCAGCTCCATCGGCGTGAGGCCGCCGGTGGCTTTGAGGTGCGGGTCGTTAACCAAATCTTCGGGTCTGCGAATCGGGGCGTAAGGCAGGCCGTTATCTTCAAACAATGTCGTGAGCTCGGCGGCGCTGTAGTCTTTCAAACGCTCGCGCAAAAGAGGAATGAGTGTGGGGCGTTCGCGTACGCGGTCATTGTTACTGAGGTATTTCTCATCTGCTTTCAGGTCTGGCAGAGACAAGATACGGCAAAAAATTTCCCATTGCTTGTCGCTCACAGCACTTAAGAAGATTTGCTCGCCATCCTTCACCGTGAACACGTCATACACCCCCCAAGCGGAGATGCGGCTG
Organism: Variovorax sp.; assembly: GCA_031418715.1. GTDB lineage: Bacteria > Pseudomonadota > Gammaproteobacteria > Burkholderiales > Burkholderiaceae_C > JANMDU01. The sequence goes on from JANOJL010000045.1 coordinate 155,968, forward strand.
GGCATCGGGTCAGCCGGCACGCCGGTGACGGCGTATTGCAGCATGTGTTGCGCGACCAAGAAGATATTGTTCTCATACAGCGCGGATTGCACTTTTTGCCCTAATCCGGTTTGCTCCCGTTCGCGCAAAGCCGCCATCGCCGCAATGCCGCCAAACAAGCCCCCCATGATGTCATTCACGCTCGATCCCGCGCGCAGCGGTTGGCCGACAGGCCCGGTCATGTAGGCCAAGCCGCCCATCATTTGCACCACTTCATCTAAAGCGGTGCGGTGCTCATAGGGCCCTGGCAAAAAGCCGCGCAGCTCGATGTAGATCAGGCGCGGGTTGATTTTTTGCAGCGTTTCGTAATCCAAGCCTTGCGCCGCCATCGTCTCAGGGCGAAAGTTGTGGCTCACGATGTCGGCGGTGGCGATGAGTTTGTGCGCCGCTTCTCTTCCTTCAGGCGTTTTGAGATCAAGCGTGAGGGATTTTTTGTTGCGATTGAACAGCGGATAAAAACCTGCGCCCGAGCCGATGAGCTTGCGGGTGTTATCGCCTTTGGGCGGCTCTACTTTGATGACTTCCGCGCCTAAGTCGGCCAGCAACATGCCGCAAGTTGGGCCCATCACCATGTGGGTGAATTCCACCATTCGGATGCCTTCGTAGGGGAGCTTGTGTGTTGTCATAGATTTTTAATAGTGGGTCTGTTTGCAAGGCGCTCAGATGAGAGAAAAAAATCAAACAGCCGGACGCAGAAGACGCAAAGGTTACGCAAAAGACGCAAAAAAATACCAAAAACCAATTTCTGAATTTTCTTTTTTGGTATTTCTTCTGCGTAACTTTTGCGTCTTCTGCGTCCGGTATTTGTATTTACTCCTAAGCAGCATATTCAAAACCAAGTGGCAAGCCAGCCTCTGCTGTCATGCCATACAAAGGCTCACCAGGCAGGCCTATTTTCAGAGGCTCGCGCGCCAGGATCAGCTTGGAAATATCAATGCCCGTGCGCAGCCCCATGGCTTCAAACATCAGCACCAAATCTTCCGTGACCACATTGCCCGAAGCGCCGGGTGCATGCGGACAGCCGCCCAAACCTGCCAAAGAAGAATCAAAAGCACGGATGCCCTCCTCGTAAGCAGCCAAGCAATTCGCTAGCCCCAAGCCCCGGGTGTTGTGCATATGCGCTGCGCCCACGCGCTCTCGCCCCACGGCGGCAAACGCGCGGCGAAACAAGCGTCGCACCTGCGCAGGATTGGCCATGCCGGTGGTATCGGCCAGCCCCGTCTCATCCGCGCCTACCGCAATCACCTCACTCAGCAGCGAGATCACATCATCTTCCGGCACGATGCCTTGCAGCGTGCAGCCGAAAGCCACGCTGATGCCGGCTTCGATCTGCACTTGCGGCGCGATCTCGTTGCGCAGCGCCACCACGTTGCGCACGTTCTCCACCATCTGCTCGCGGGTCATGCGGACATTAGCTAATGAGTGCGCCTCGCTGGCTGAGCAAGGCAGGGTGACCTTGTGTACGCCAGCGCGCATCGCGGCTTGTGCACCTTGTCTGTTCGGCACCAGCGCCACCACCTGCAAGCCTGGCAGCGTGAGCGCATGCGCTACGATTTCCGCAGCATCCGCCAATTGCGGCATCAACTTGGGCGGCACAAACGATGTCACTTCGATTTCTCGCAGCCCAGCTGCATGCAATGCCGTGAGCCAACGCTTTTTGTCTTCCGTGGGCATCGTGCGAGCCACCGATTGCAGGCCATCGCGCGGGCCGACTTCGCAGATGTGAATATCCATGGGTTTCAGGTTCATTCCCCGATTGTCCTGCTCGCGCAATGCTTTGAGCCATCGCCAACCGCGATGGCTGATCACCTTGTTGGCGACTCACCACCCCACATTACCTGCGTTTTTGTTTCGGATTCTTAAACTTCATCGTATTTAATGGATGATCTGGTTTGCAATACAGTTAGATCATGGAAAAATCCCGCGAAATGCCCTCTGCCGCTTCAGCGCCGCCAAAAGCGGTGTTGTTTGACGCTTACGGCACGCTGTTTGATGTGTACAGCGTGAGCTTGGCTGCGGAGCAACTGTTTCCCGGTCAGGGGGCAAGGCTTGCGCAGGTCTGGCGCGACAAGCAGATTGAGTATTCCCGGCTGGTAACGACTTCGAACCACAGCGCACATTACCTGCCGTTTTGGCAGCTGACTGAAGCCGCGCTGCGATACGCTATTAAATTAATAGCGTATTGCGCAGATTCTATAACGGGTACAGGCCGATTTGATCTAAAAAATCTCGATTCAGCGGTGCAAACGCTGATGAACCAATACCGCCATCTCTCCGCCTACCCAGAGAATCGCGAGGTGCTCGCGGAATTAAAGGAGCGGGGTATCGTCACGGGGATTTTGAGCAATGGCGATCCGGCGATGCTCGAAGTGGCGGTTAAATCAGCCGGGCTGGCTGACGTGCTCGATCACGTGATCAGCGTGGACAGCATCCGCAAATACAAAACCCACCCCGATGCCTACTCGCTGGGCTCGCAGGCTACAGGCTTGCAACCCAAACAAATCCTTTTCGTCAGCTCCAACGGCTGGGACGCCCTCGCTGCCACATGGTTTGGCTACCGCACGCTCTGGGTGAACCGCGCAGGCGTGCCTCAAGAGGAAATCGGCCTGCCGCCTACGAGAGTGGGCACGAGCTTGCGCGATGTTTTTTTGTTTTTCTAGGTCATGCGAGAAACACAAAAAACCTGATCGTTTTATGAACCACCGAAATGCCCCATCACCCTCAATAAGCCGCATGTCTTTTTTCGCGCTACCTAGTTCTTAACCTTTTCATCATCCCAACCAAAGAGCCCACCATGACCCACCGCACACAAAAGCATTCCCTGCAAGTGGCCACCAACTTGCACGACTTCATCGAACAAAAAGTCCTCCCCGCAGCAGGCGTCAAGAGCGACAAATTTTGGAAAGGCTTTGACGCGCTCGTGCAAGACCTCGCGCCGAAAAACGCCGCCTTACTCAAAGAGCGCGACAGCATCCAAACAGCGATGGATACATGGCATACAACCCATCCAGGCCCCTTGACCACAGGTCAACCGTCCAGCCCTCGCGACATCAAAGCCTACACAAAATTCCTAGAGAAAAGTGGCTACCTCGTCCCCGAGCCGAAAACGGTCAAAGTCACGACAAAAAACGTTGATGCCGAACTCGCTGTTCTCGCAGGCCCGCAGCTCGTCGTGCCGATTTTGAATGCGCGTTATGCGCTCAACGCCGCCAACGCCCGCTGGGGCAGCTTGTATGACGCGCTGTATGGCACGGATGCGATTTCGGAAAGCAACGGTTTGCAAAAAGGCCCGGGCTACAACGAGGCGCGTGGCGCGGAAGTGGTGCGCCAAGGCCGTTATTTGCTCGATCAATGCGCGCCGCTCATCAAGGGCTCACATTCTGATAGCAAACTATACAGAGTCTATAATGGGCAATTGCTGATTTCGTTTAAAAATGGCCAAGACACCCATTTGCTGGATAAAAAGCAATTCATCGGCTACCAAGGCGACGCTGCCGCCCCCAGCGCCATCCTGTTGCAACACAACGGCCTGCATCTGCAAATCACCATCGACAAAACCAACCGCATCGGCAGCACCGATGCCGCAGGCGTGGCCGACATCGTGATGGAGTCGGCGCTGTCCACCATTCTCGATTTGGAAGACTCGGTCGCCGTGGTGGATGCAGACGACAAAGTGCTGGCGTATAGCAACTGGCTCGGCATCCTAGACGGCACTTTGACAGAGAGCTTCGACAAAGGCGGCCAGACGCTCAAGCGCGGCTTAAACCACGATCGCGTGTACACCAAACCCTCCGCGAAAATCGGAGCCGACGGCCGACCAGCCGCCGGGGGCGAAGTGAAATTGCATGGCCGCAGCTTGCTGTTCCTTCGCAACGTTGGCCATTTGATGACCAACCCCGCGATTTTGTTCACAACCAAAAACGGCTCGACCCAAGAAATCCCCGAAGGTATTTTGGATGCCGTGATCACCACCACCATCGCTTTGGTCGATCTGCAAAAAAAGAAGGCGCATGCGTTTCGCAACAGCCGCACAGGCAGCGTCTATATCGTCAAACCCAAAATGCACGGCCCCAAAGAAGTGGGCTTTGCAGATGAGCTCTTTGGCCGCGTGGAAAAGCTGCTCGGCTTGAAACCCAGCACCGTCAAGCTCGGCATCATGGACGAAGAGCGCCGCACCTCGGTCAACCTCAAGGCCTGCATCGCCGCAGCCAAATCACGCGTGGCCTTCATCAACACCGGCTTCCTCGACCGCACCGGCGATGAAATGCACACCTGCATGCTCGGCGGCCCTGTGATGCGCAAAGGCGACATGAAATCATCCGCCTGGCTCGCATCCTATGAGAAAAACAACGTCATCGTTGGCCTGCAAAGCGGCCTGCGCGGCAAAGCGCAAATCGGCAAAGGCATGTGGGCCATGCCTGATTTGATGGCAGCGATGCTGCAGCAAAAAGTGGCGCAGCCGCTGGCGGGCGCGAACACCGCTTGGGTGCCCAGCCCCACTGGCGCGACGCTGCACGCGATTCACTATCACCAAGTCAATGTGCCCGCGCTGCAAAAGCAGATGGAAAAAGCGATCTCTAAACAAGATGCCAAAGCCATCCGCAAAGACACGCTCTCCAAGCTACTGCAATTTCCGGTGGTCGATGTGAAAGCAGGCGGCGCAAATTGGAGCGCGGAAGACAAACAAAAAGAGCTCGACAACAACGCCCAAGGCATCTTGGGCTACGTCGTGCGCTGGGTCGACCAAGGCGTCGGTTGCTCCAAAGTGCCGGATATCAACGGCATCGGCCTCATGGAAGACCGCGCCACCCTGCGCATCAGCAGCCAACACATGGCCAACTGGCTGCACCACGGCGTGGTCACCGAAGCGCAAATCAAGGAAACGCTCAAGCGCATGGCCAAGGTGGTGGACGGTCAAAACAAAGGCGATCCGCTCTACAAAAACATGGCGGGCAACGAAGGCGGCGCCGCCTACCAAGCGGCCTGCGACCTCGTCTTCAAAGGCAAAGAGCAGCCTAGCGGCTACACCGAGCCGCTGCTGCATGCTTGGCGCTTGAAGGTGAAGGCGGCTTGAGGCACTATAAATTCAATAGCACTCTGCGCAGCATTTATAACGGCTAGATGCCGATTTCAGCATAAAAATCATTCAAAAAGGCATCTTCGGATGCCTTTTTGCCTTTCCGAGCCTTAAGCCACCCGAAAGACTGATTATTTAGCCAGCTTTAGATAATAAGCCTTCAATCAAGATATTGATTCATATAGGTTTTTTCTGCTTTTTCATTTCATTATCCAGCGCTGTAGATAATGAAAATGGTTCAGTTGCCCATCAAGTCAGTCGCTCAATCGGCCAACCGGCTTGGCTCCAAAGCTCGCAAGACCGCTCCAATTGCCCGCCCGGGCTCGCATGCGCGATCACGATTTTTTGCGCTAGACCTGCGGCAATATCGTTGCGCAGGGCTGCCTGCGCCACCGTGAGCCGCCCAGCATTTTTCTCACGGCTCACCACCGCCATCCGCCCCGCTTGCACCGCTTCAAGCCAATCACCCGGCAGCTTGGCCTCACTCACCGGACGAGCCAGCACCGCCACCACAGGGCTCTTGGCTTGCAGCAACACCGTCAGCACAGATTGCTCCAGCGGCGAATGAAAGCCGCTGACCACCGCTTGCTTTTTGGCGGCTTGCGCCAAAGCCCAATCCATCGCCAGCCGAATGGCCATACCTGAGCATTGCCGCGAAGCAAAAAAAGCCCAAAGGGGGCCAGACAGCACATCCTTCCCGCCATATCCCGACAAAACATCAGCGCCCAACTGCACATGCCAGATCGACGATGGAAGAGTTGATCGGTTGGCTTTTGTCATGACTTCATTGGCCATTAACTGCAGTTAATGAGATAAGTATAAACCCTAGTTTTTAATGCTTCCAGATAATAAGACTTCTCGTAACCCGTTGATTTAAAACAATTTTCAAGGATTTCGATTCTTATTATCCGAGCCCAAAGATAATAAAACCGTCTCGGGCGACAGCTCCAGCAAGTCAGGCAAGGTGTAGCGCATGTGCTTGAGCGATGCGCCCGGCAAAGCGACCAACACACCTTGCGCCACCCATTGCTTGAGCTGCTTTGAAGCGCCCAGCGTGTCAAGGCCAGATATCTCTCGCAACTGCGCATTGGCAATCGGCCCGTTTCGGCCAATCCAATCACTCACCTGCACCCAAAGCGGTGGGCGCTCTTCGTTCAGCAAAGTGAGCACCAAGGTGGGGATCGCCGCATCAAGCTGCTCCCGATAAAGCGGCTCATACAAATTCGCCGCAGACATTTGCGCAAACATCATCGGCACACCCTCGCCCGCATCCACATTGGGCGGATTCGGAAATTCGCGCAAATGCCGCGCCAGCAAACTGTTGCGCGGCATGGAGCGCGCCTTTTCAATCGTGGCCGGCTTTAAATTGCCGGGCAAGCGCCCTGGGCTTTCCACCTCCACGCGGTCATCAAAAATGCGGATGTGAATATCGCGGTTAAGCCGATAGTCGCGGTGCACCACTGCGTTGGTAATGGCCTCTTTGATCACGCGCTCCGGGTAGCGATAGCGCGTTTTGAAGCCCGAGCCCTCCATCGTCAGCCCCACAGCCAAACGCTCCAACACATACGCCTGTGCCTTAGCAATCTGCTCCACTGCCGGGCCGGTGATGGTTTTGGGCGGCAGCAGCAAATTCGGCACTTCACCCGCCAGCACAGCGCGGCCTTTGTAGTGAAACACGCGAATATCTGCCCGCATGCCCTGCCCCGCCAGCAAAGCGCCCGGCTCATCAGCAAACAGCAGCAGTGCCGCGAGAAGCGGTTGCAAAGAGGGCTGCAAAGCGCCATCCACCGGCACGGCCAAGCCTAATTTTGGCAACCGCACCGCCAAATCCATATCCGCCAAGCCGCGCGTCGCGCAATAGCTGCGCCAAGCATCCGTGTTCAGCAAGTCCAGCGCCACGGGCATCGGCAAAGTCTCCGCGCTTTTGATGCCGCGCTGATAGGCCAAATCAGCAATTTCCGCTGCGGAAAGCTCGCGGTTGCTCGCATCCATGCGCGCCCAAGTGCCGTTGCCCACAATGGAATGCACCTGCTCGCTCTTTTCCACCCGCAGCAGCACCACATGGCCCGCTTGGCCATCGCGCAACGTGCAAGGCACGCGAATCCAATGCAGCTTGGTAATCGCAGGCGTGAAGCGCTGGAGCACTTGGCGGCGCAAATCATCAAAGCCTTCTGCGTTTTCTTCGATGCCCCAGAGGCGGCTCGCGGGCTTTTCGCCCGGCTTCAAATCCTTCGCATCGCCAATGCCCAACACCACCAAGCCGCCATCGGTATTGGCAAAGGCGCAAATGGTTTCCAGCAGCTTGCCATGCTTGCTGCTGATCCGCTTGAAATCCAGCGTGCGGCTTTCATGAGCGGCCAGCAGTGCGGGGATGCGCTCAAGGGCTTGGGCGGGGGATAGGTCAATCATCGATGCTTCCTTGCGCATTTTCTAGCAAAGCCCGGTCTCGCTCCAGCTCAGCGCGCAGCTCCTCTTCTGTGGGCATGAGCCGCTGGTATTTGCTGGCGAAAAGCTGCGGTTTATCGGCCAGCAGCGAATATTTGGCCACCGCTGCATTGCGCTCAGAGCACAAAATTAGCCCCAGCGTCGGGTTGTCGCCCTCACTGCGCATGTTCGCATCAAACACGCGCACATACATATCCATCTGCCCCACGTCTTGATGCGCCAGCTTGCCTACTTTCAGGTCAATCAGCACAAAGCATTTGAGCAGGTAGTTGTAAAACACCAAATCCACAAAACAATCCTCGCCCTCCACGCGCAGGTGCTTTTGCCGCGCTACAAAGGCGAAACCTTTACCCAGCTCCATCAAGAATTTTTGCAATTGGTTGAGCAAGCCCTGCTCCAGATCCTTTTCATACAACCCCGCATCCGGCTGCGCGCCCAGAAACTCCAACACATATGGATCACGTATGAAGTCACGCGGATCGCTTGGCGCCTCCTGCTCAATCAGCGCTACTGCTTCTGCCTTCACGCCTGCTTTGTCCTGACTACCCAAAAGTCGCTCGTAAAACAAGGTGGAAATCTGCCGATCCAGCGCCCGCACGCTCCAGCCTTGGCTGACGGCTTCATTCGCATACCATTCTCTCGCCCGTTCATCTTTAACTCGGGAGAGCGCCCGAAAATGAGACCAGCTCAATTCTCTCCACACTGTCGAGAGAATCGGAAACTCCACGTAAAACTGCCGATAAGCCCAAAGGCTGGGCGCTGAGAAGCCTTTGCCGAACTCTATTGTTAAACGCTTGGCTAAATCTGGGAGCACGGCCTTGCCATACTCAGCCCGCTTCTCGCCGCCTTGCTCGCTCTCCACAATCATGCGGCCAATTTGCCAATAGGTCTGCACCATGGCGGTGTTAACGGTTTGGCGCACCTGCGTGCGTGCGGCCAAAAGCAGGTCGCGGATGCCTTGGTACAGATCGCCAGATGGGACAGCAGAAAGCTGGCTCATGGAATCAACCCTCTATCAACATCGCGATAAGCATTGCGCGCTGCTTGCTTCACGGGCTCGGGCACCAGCGGGAAGGTGGCGAGGATGTGGGCGAATTCGGCTTCTGTCAGACCATAGAGATGCGCCACCAAGCCATCGAGCTCAGCGCGGAGTTTGGCGCGCTCGTGCGGGTCGGTTTCGCCATATTCCGTCGCTCTACTTCCCCCCGTTCGGCCTGAGCTTGTCGAAGGCTTGGGTTGCAAGCCCACCGCCTTGGCCAGATCGTCGAATTCGGGGGTAATGCAGATGAGACGGGCGGCGCGAGTAGTGATTTGGGTGAACGCAGGGTCTGCGGCGCTCATGCGCGGCACGGGCGTGTTGTAGACAAAGAAGAAAGACACATGCGCCGTGACGCTTTGGCGAATGAACCAATCAAACACATAGCTGTTGAACAACGACATGACTACCAAGCGCTGCGCATCATCAAGCTGGCTCACGCTCATATGTTCGCCTGCATCGCTGATCACCACATCGGTGAACACTTGCTCCAAGCTCACCGTGTGCGGGCAAAACCGCTTGGGCGGCAAGATGGTGGAAATCACGGTGCGTATGTCAGTGTTCCTGCCCACATCTCGAAAAGCCATGCGATAGCTTTCGTCGATCAAAACGAGTTTGTAGCGCTTGAGATCAGGCAGCTTCTTAGTGGCCAGCGATACCGGCAGCACCATGCCGCGCAAACCATATTCTGTTCGATAGCGCTCCCACATTGGCTCTAGATTTTTCGGGCAAAGAATGAGGGTTTCGTAGCCGTAATCGTCTTCAAACAGCCGCGCCAAAGCCGTGGCCATCATAGTTTTGCCTAGGCCAACCACATCGCCAATCATTACGCCGCCACGTCGCTGCAAATGCCGGGCAGCAATTTTGACAGCGCTCTTTTGAAATTCAAACAGCTCTGATTCAAAGCGCCCTGGCAAGCGGAACTGGCTTAAGCCTGCCCGCGCCTCAGTGCTGAGGTGGTACGCCATATTCAGATAAATGTGGTGCGGTGGTATCGGCTCTTCACGCGCCCAACTGGTTTCAATGATTTGCGCTAGATCAGCAGATACATCCAGTGCCCAGCGTTCGTTCCAGCGGTCTTCAAACCACTTTGACAATTTCTCAGTGCCTAAATGATCAAGCACATCGACGTTCAACTCACCGTGGCGCGACAGGCCAGCCATCGTCAAATTGCTGCTTCCAACGAAGCCTGTGATGGGATTATTTGAATCATCTCGAAAGAGAAGATACAACTTGGCATGCAGCGGGTAAGGTAAAAACAGTTTGACGATGACTTGTCCTGCGCGCAACTGCGACGCTAACCGGCGCAAGCCTTTTTCATCTTGTCCTGTAGGGATACCCAAAACAATTTGTTCGCGCAGGTGCGCTGCAAATTGAAGTTTCAGGCGCGCGGCCGTAGCGTTATCAATCAAGGCTGCCTGATCACCCAGACGATACAGCTCACGAATCTCATCGTGTGGCGGGCGTTGCATGCCCACCAAGACCCGGCAAACCTGATCTTGATGTGGATCCCAAGACGCAATTTCCTCATCAATCGCTTGCCAACCGCGCAGATTCAAATAACCCACGCAAAAATCCGCCCGTTTGGACACCTTGAGTGTCGCCTTCAGAGCCTCCAGCAAGTCTTGTTCAATATTGTCAAAAATTCGCGCCATGACTCTAGCTTAACTGCAAATTTAAGCATCCAGCGCCAAGAGCTGTGTCGCGTTCATCAACACAGGCTTCATAGACCGCATCGGCGATGAAACGCACACCTGCATGCTCGGCTGCCCGTCATGCGCAAGGGCGACATGAAATCATCCGCTTGGCTCGCCTGGTATGAGATGAACAACGTCATCGTCGGACTGTAAAGCCGCTTGCGACCTCGTCTTCAAAGGCAAAGAGCAGCCGAGCGGCTACACCGAGCCCCTACTGCATGCTTGGCGTTTGAAGGTGAAGGCGGGTTGATGGCGAGCCGCACAAGTGTGTAGATTCCGATACTATTTTGATAGCAAACTATGCAGATAATACAACGGGTAGCGCCATATTTAGCTTAGCCAATTGACTGCAAAGGCATCTTCGGATGCCTTTTTTCTTGCTTTTAAACTACGCTACCATTAGTCGCAATGTCCACTGCCAAACTCAGCCTCCCCCGCCTTGAAAATCTGCTCGTGGCTGCCAGCGTCAGCTGCCGTTCAGCACAATCCTTACAATGACTCCCTAGGCGACAAGCAAACTGAAACCGTCGCTTGAGGAGACACCTATGCGCATACTGATTGCTGAAGACGACCAAGTGCTGGCTGATGGCTTGCTGCGCGCACTGCGCAGCTCAGGCGCGGCGGTAGATCATGTGACAGATGGGGCGCAAGCTGATTCGGCATTGATGACCAACACCGAATTTGACCTGCTAATTCTCGATCTGGGTTTGCCCAAGATGCATGGCTTGGACGTGTTAAAAAAGCTGCGCGGGCGCGGCTCTTCGCTGCAAGTTTTGATTCTCACCGCGGCTGACAGTGTGGACGAGCGCGTCAAGGGCTTGGACTATGGTGCCGACGATTACATGGCCAAACCATTTGCTTTGGAAGAACTGGAGGCTCGCGTGCGCGCGCTCACGCGGCGTAATGCGGGTAGCGCGAGCACACTGATCAAGCATGGCCCGCTCAGCTACGACCAAGCGGGTCGCGTGGCCACGATTGACGGCAAGATGATTGATTTGTCTGCCCGAGAAATCAGCTTGCTAGAAATTTTGCTGGTGCGCTCTGGCCGCTTGGTGAGTAAAGATCAGCTGGTGGAGCGGCTTTGCGAATGGGGCGAAGAGGTGAGCAACAACGCCATTGAGGTGTATGTACATCGCCTGCGCAAGAAAATTGAAAAAGGCCCGATTCGCATTGCGACGGTGCGCGGCCTCGGCTATTGCTTGGAAAAGATTCCAGCATGATCGCACTCGTTGCGCAGTCTTGCTTGCCGATCAAGACATGGGTTGCTTATTGAGCGGATGCGCATGTCGTGCCATTAAAGATTTTCCAGCGCGAACAGCGTAGCTTGTTTGGTGAGATTCTCGATTGGATGCTCACGCCGCTGCTGATTCTGTGGCCAGCCAGTTTGGTGTTGACCTGGCTAGTAGCACAGGGCATCGCAGGCGGGCCATTTGACCGCGCGCTGGAATACAACACGCAGGTACTGTCACAATTGGTGAGCTTGCAGCAAGGCAAGGCGCTATTTAACTTGCCTGGACCCGCACGCGAGATTTTGCGAGCCGATGAAGACGATTTGATCTATTACCAAGTGCTTGGCCTGCGCGGAGAGTATTTAAGCGGTGAGCGAGATCTGCCTTTACCGCCAGAAGACGATGTGGTGCAAACAGGACGCGTGAAGTTGCGTGATGATGAGTTTCGCGGGCAAGAGGTGCGGGTGGCTTGGCTCTACACGCGCGCAGAAACGGTGCTCAATGCAGCTGGGCAAAAAACCGTAGGCAAACCGATTCTGATTCAAGTGGCCGAGACGCGCGAGAAGCGCCAGAGGCTGGCTTCGGAAATTGTGAAGGGCGTGATGCTGCCGCAGTTTGTGGTGCTGCCGCTGGCAGTATTTTTGGTTTGGCTGGCGCTTGCGCGAGGCATTCGGCCTTTGCACCAGTTAGAAGAGCGTATCCGTGCGCGCCGCCCAGATGATCTCAGCCCAATTGATACGCAGGCTGTGCCTGTGGAAGTGGCGCCACTGGTGAACTCTGTGAATGATTTGTTTGACCGTGAACGCAAGTCTCTTGCGGCGCAACGGCGCTTCTTGGCCGATGCCGCGCATCAACTCAAAACGCCGCTGGCTGGGCTGCGTATGCAGGCCGAGTTGGCTTTGCGTGCGCAGACCAGCGAAGCAGATTTGAAACAATCGCTCAAACAAATCAGCCGCGCCAGCATGAGCGCCACGCGTACAGTAAATCAGCTGTTGGCCTTGGCGCGCGCCGAAGGCAGTGGCCAGAGCTTGCCCAAGCAAGCGGTGGATGTGTCGCAGACGGTGATTGACGTGGTGCGCGAAGCGCTGCCTCGTGCAATGGAGCGTCAGCTAGATTTGGGCTACGAAGGCTTAGAAGCAGGTGATCCGCAAGCGGTGATTCAAGGCTATCCTGCCTTGCTGGCCGAGTTGGTGCGCAATTTGGTGGACAACGCCATCAACTACGTGCCCGGCACGCCTGAGCGGCCCGGCATCATCACATTGCGCGTGCTGGTTGAACCCGATACGAACACCTTATTGCTCCAAGTGGAAGACAACGGCCCTGGCATTCCAGAGGCTGAGCGGGAACTCGTGCTCGAGCCGTTTTACCGCCGCCTCGGCCAAGAAGCCGATGGATCAGGCTTGGGACTGGCCATCGTGGCTGAAATTGCGAAGCGGCATGGTGCGCAGCTCAGTATCGAGGAAACGAATTCGCGCGCAGCGATCCCGGGTGTGCGATTTAGTCTGCGCTTCATGCGCCAAGCCACATCAATCGGATAGCGAAAACGAACTCGGTGGCTGTCCAGCACTCGCTTTCTTTTGCATCACCTCAAACGCTGCCTCCAATTGCTTGACGCGTGCTTTGGTATCAAACAATGGTAATTTCATGCGATCTGCAAGTAAATGTGCTCTGGCACGCTGGCAAATGCCGCGATCATTGGCTGCGCGTTGCAGCAATGCTTGATAGGCCTGCACACTATCGACCACCCAATCGCCCAAACCTGCCGACTGCAACACTGCGCCTGGCATGCGCGAGACCAAGGTTTCTCCAGCGGCAGCCATCGAGACGATAGGGCAACCCATCCACAGGGCTTCCACCGCCGTCACGCCACTGCCCACGGGAAACGGATCAAGCACCACATCCACCAGAGGATAGCGTGCCAAATGAGCCTCATGCGCAACCGGATCAGAAAAGAACAATTGCAGGGGATGGATGCCAGCCACCATCGCACGAGCGCGCAAGCGACTAAATGCCTCAGAACTGGAGTGTGCGGTGCGCCCAATCCACAGCACAGCGTGTGGGACTGTGCGCAGAACTTCCAACCAAGCGTCAAACATCGTTGGCGTGAGCTTAGACAATGCGCCAAAGTAAGCCATCACAAAAGCCTCGTCCTTCAAACCCAGTTCTTGCCGAGTTTTTGCGGCGATAGGCTGGAGTCTGTGGAGCGAAGCGACTTGCAATGTATGCGGCAACTGCACCACAGCCTCTTGATACTGGTCATGAAAGCGCTCGGGTGCAGAGAATAGATCAGCAATCAGGTAGTCATAGGCTTTGCTCCCCATAGACCACAAGTAGCCCAACCAATGGCATTGAATTGGCGCAACGCGGCAAAGCATTACCTGCGGTAAAGCACCCGACGTATTTCCGCTGAGATCCACCACCACATCGAGTTCTAGCTGACGAATCTGTTGCACCATCTGAAGCTCAGTGAGGCCATACAGCTCTACAAAGTGCTCGGCATCTTGTGCAATCTTGGCGCGTTGTGCTGAGCCATCATTGGGCCCATAAGACAGCGCATAAATTTCAATTCTCTGGCGATCATGCAAAGCAAAAATGTCTTGTGTAACATGGCCGACAGCATGATTGCGAAAATCGCAGGAGAAGTAACCCACGCGCAGGCGCGATGAACTGTGGACCACTCGCAGCGGCAACACAGCTTTCACATGTGCAGGATCAAGCTGGCTCAACATGTTGCTGGCTACGCGCGCCGCCAAAGCTTTCATTTGCGGCGCACGATCTGCCGCACTGAACAGGGCAATCGATCCCGAAAGATCATCGTGTGCGGTTGCTTTCAACACGCCAGCAATCACTTCCTTGTGCAAAATATACCAACGCGACCATTCACAATTAGCCATGCATTGCCCGTAGTGGTAGAGCAGGCTAGATGCATTTTTTGGGCTCAAGGCATAGGCTTGTACAAATGCCAATTCAGCCTCTCGCGGTTGCAGCAAATTCACATGGCACGCACCCAGATTGCGCCAAATGCGCCCCCAATCCATCCCAACCAGTGCGCTGCTTGCCACGCCACTCCAAGCAGCTTGCGCCCAGCTTGGCCACGTACCAAATTGGGCAGTTTCTCGCTCAGCGCTGGCGGCTTCTAGATGCTGTGCCTGCGCATCGATCAACTCTTGCAGCGTATGCCGAGCTTGCTCATATTGGCCGCTGCGAAATTGCAGTACAGCCAAAGCATCACGCAAGACCCGTGCGCTGGGCACATCGCTGGTCTGCGAAACAGCTCGGTACAAGGCACTGAGCGCCCCAGCAGCATCGCCTTCTTGCTCTAGGTCAAGAGCGTGCGCCAGCGCCTGCTGCAAGGCGAGAGGGGCGATGGACTGCAAGCGGTCCGTCTCAATTGAGCGTGACGCTTGTTTGCCGCAGTATCGCCGCGCCTGTGGCCGTACGTGCATCGTTATAGCGAACAGTGAGCGCGACAGCGCCTGTGCTGCTACCCGTGAAATCAATTCGGCCATTGCCAGGCGACACGCTCGCGGCGCCGCGACTCACAGGAATTGAGGCCAAGCGAAAAACACCCGCAGAAACTTGAGGCAACACAAAAGTCTCTGAATCCCCATTGCTAGCAGACACTTGCACCGTGAGGCTCGGCGTTCTGACATCAGCATCGCGTACTTCCAGCGCCACAGGCACGCTGCTTTGTACAACGCTGCAGGTGGCCGGTGCAGCAGCGCTGATGGTGATGCTGGCGTTGCAGGTGGATGAGACGTTGTAGTTACCGCTCCAGCCCAATGCAGAACCGCTGCCGCTGAAGCTAACCGGAATCACCACGTTTTGCACCGAGCCGACGGGCCCGCTGAAACTGGCTGTACCAGCCGCTTGGAATGGGCCAATGGCTGTGCTGGCGGAGAAGGTCGACCCTACAGCTGTGACTGAGCAACTGGTGGTGTTGATGCCCGGAGATGTGGCCGGTGTGTTGAGCGTGAAAAGCGGACTGGCGCTGATGTTGCAATTGTTGCTCGTGCCGACGTTAGGATTACAAGAAGCAGGGGCGGGGGCGGGGGGGCTGCTGAAAAACAAGAAACCTGAATTGGGAAAAGTGCCTGGCGAAGTCGCGCTGATGCTGCCTGTGGCATTGCAACTGACTGGGATATTGGTATAGCCCCCAGACGCTGGAACTGCCTGCACCGCGCCATCCGCACCCACACCACCCGAGCGCAGCGGGCTGTCGCCCACCAAGCCGCTGATTCGCCATTGGCCGTTCAAGCCGCTGCCCAAACCCGAGATCAGCACCGAGCCGCGCCCGCGTGTGACCACGGGTTGGAAATTGCCGCTGGCAAGATAGTATTTTTCCCAAGCGAAATCAATCACCGCCACATCGGGGCCACACTGCATTTGACGGTCTGTGATCTGCACGCGGGTTTGGCGCTGAGCATTGTTGTCTTGAATGATATCGTTGATGAGAACACCGTAGCCGATCATGGCTGGGTCGATGCGTTGTTGAATGAAGCCGACATCGCCACGCTCATACGCACGCAAGAGCTCATCGAGCGCTTGCTGGGCGGGCGCATCGGGCGCGCATTGGGCGCTCACGCGAGGATTGCCTTGCGGTGACACGCCGCCGCTGCCAGAAACTTGTTGCTGGCGAGTTTGCAAGCGCTGGGGCTGATTGGTTTGCGCGTCTTGCTTTAATTCGCCCACGCGCTGATCGCTCGGGCGCGGCGCAAACAGGGTGAGTGGCGCGGGAGCGGGTGTGGGCACTTGATCGCCAGCGCGCACGCGGCCTGCGGCGTTGCTCGCAGGCGTTTGCTCCATGCTGCCTGCGCTGCTGGAAAGCACGGTGCTGCCTTCAGTGACTTTGTTCCAAGTGCCCGCATTGTCGCCTTCTTCGACGATGGCCACTTCATGATCCGTGCCGCGAATACCGACGGTAGCTGTGTTAGTGGTGATGCGGTAGTTGCGCGGCGCGGTTTTACTGATCCAACCTGTGACGGAGCGCAGACCACCACGCAGCAGATTGAGCACCACGGAGTCTTTGTCATTGCCATTGACTTTGTAGGCTTCAATCGTGAGGCGCGAGCGTGGGCGAATGGCCAACACGCCGGAGTCATCGGTGGTCAGCAGCACTTCGCCATCGGGCCCAGTGAGGATGGTTTCGCCTTCACTCACACGGTCGCCTTTGGCCACACCGCGTGGTGCGCCATCGCGCCCGAGCACGCTAACTTCGCCGCGGGCTGTATCCACATTGCCTGCTGCGAATGCACTGCTGAGCCACACGCCGCCGCCCAGCCCCATGGCCAAGGCCATCACGAGTTTTTGTGTTTTCATGAATTGCTTTCTCTTCTTCGGTTCTCAGCGGGTGAACAAGTTGTCAGCAGGCAAGTTCTCGATCAGCCATGCATCACCTGTGCGCCGTAATACGGTGCTCATTGTGCCGCGCTCCACCACGGCAGCGCCACTGCTGGTACGCGTGAAACGCTTTTCCCAGCGCATACTGAGCGCTTGTGACGTGCCGGTGCTTTGCGATTGCAGATCAGACAGCTCAACGCGCGTGTTGCGCTGATCGCCTGCCGCGCGGCGCACCGCATCGAGCAAACTGTCTCGCCCCACAAAGCTGGCGGGCAGCATGGCCTCCAGCGTTTTGAGATTGCCCTTTTCATACTCGCGCACCGCTTGCTCTAAAGCCTGCTGCGCATTGGCAGGCGAACTGGCTGGTGGCGCTTGAACGCAAGCGACTAGCAAAGCACAACCTGCAAGTACTATTAATTTAATAGCACTCCGCGCATGATTTATAACGGCCAATGGCCTAAAAGGCTTCAAAATTACCATTTGTAGCTCCCCTGCACCCCAAGGATACGTTCATCCACTTGCAAAGTTACATCGCCATGGTTGCGGCGATTGACTTTGGCGTAGCCCTTGAGCTGCCATTGTGGCGTGAGAGCTTTCGTCCAATCGAGGTTGATCGTGGTGGTGGCCAAGCGCGGTGCGCCGGGCGTGGGTTGATCGGTTTGCTGGCGCTGCAAGCCAAGAAGGATTTGCCCAATGGCTGTGCTGCTGGCCGAGAGGTTCAGGCCATAAGTGTTTGCGTTGGATTGCGTGGCTACCAACACTTGCTTTTGCACTTGCTGACCCAGGCTACCTTGCAAATTGACCGTCCACGACGCTTGCTTTTCTAGGCTGGCATCGCTCCAATTGCGCCCAAGGTTGAGCTGCCATTGCGAATTGTTGGTGTCTGCCAGGGGATTGATCGGGCTGCGGCTGTGACCCACGCCTAAACTCATGCCTGCTTGCCACACTTGGCTACCGTAGTTCATGCTGATCTGCGTGGTGTCGTTGCGGTTGCTGTTGCCGAAAGCGTCTTCCCCCCAATTACGGGTGTCGCTCAGCGAGAGCACGAGACCAGTGATGCCTTGGAAGCTGTAGCTCAGGCGGTTGCTGAGGGTTTCCAAGGCATTCTCGCTCGCAGGCGAGAATGCGGTGGCGGCCACACGCGTGGTGGCATCACGCAAGTCAATTCCCCAATTGAGTTGCGGCGAGATTTGCCAGTCTGCACCTGCATACCATTCACGAATACCTGGAGCGACGGTCTGAGCCAGCGATGCAAAGCGCGGCCCCAGATCGTGATAACCAAAACGCAGCCCCACGCCTGCTTGCGTGAAACGATAGCTACCATCCACCACGAGGGCATTGCCGCTGCGATCAGTGAGCGCGATTTTGTCTTCGGTTTTGGCGCTGGCCAGCTCAGCGGCGAGTTGCAGCGTGTCTTGGGTGTATTTCAAGCCGGTGCTAATCACCACGCCGCCCAATGCGGGCGAGCCAACGGGCAGAGGTGCAGAGCCGGTGCGGTCTGAGTAACTTTGCAGCGTAGCAAAAGCAGAGAGCTGTTGATCAAAGGCGTATTCCGCTTTCACGCCGATCACATCGCGCAGGTAGCGCGTGCGCGGCGGCAACTTGTCGAGCGCATCGCGCTGAAACAAAGCCTCCCAACTCTCAGCCACTGTGCCCGCCACGCCTGTGACGGTGAGCGCGCCAAACTGTTTGGCTGCCAGCAAGCCACGCAGGCCGAGATTGGAGGACAGCCCTGAATAATTAGCCACCACGTCGCCAAATGCGAATTGGTAACCTGCGCCAGCGCGCCCGGTTTGAAAACTGTTGATCTGGGTGGCATAGCGTGAAAGCACGCTGCGATCATTCGTGCTGGTGAACGTGCCCTGGAGATAGGTGATGTCATCTTCCGGCGACTGGCTGCGCACATCGCCTTGAAAGGTGAGCTTGCCAAAACTGTTGTCGCGCAAGGGAGAGAGCGCTGGATTACCGCTGGGGCTGGTGGCGCGCGCGCTGTAGGCATCTAGCGCCACACCGCCGTGAAACTCGACCTGCCCTTGCGGCGAGACGCTAGCCGCTTGCCCGGTTTGCTGCTGCCAACTTTGCAGTACTTGGGTGTTGGCCTGCTGGCTGGCTGGCTGTGCAGCATCTGTGGTTTGAGCGATGGCCACTGTTGTTGAAAGGCAACTCAAAGCCCACGCCAAGGGTGTCAGGTGACATCTGGCTTGCTTGTGTTTCATGTGCTTCTCCGCTATCGGGGTGGATTTATTGTGACTGAATGTCGCCATGAGATGCACTGGAAACCACCCCAATGAGGAGCAGAAATAGCGAAACCACATGCTTCATTATTATTAGACTTTGAGCCTTTTGTGCTATTTTTTGTGATTTCTTGCATTTACGATACATTCAAATGAATGAAAAGTGAAACGAAATGCCAACCACTTCTCCTTTGAGCCCTGTTCCCACCCAAGCTCAACTGCTGGCGCAGTTGTACGGCGCAGTCGGTAACGACGATGCTTGGCCGGATCTTGTGAAACAGCTGTGCCATTATTTCCAAGCCACGATTGGCATGCTGGTGGTGGCCGGGCAAGGCCAGCGCGATCAAGCTTTTTATGCGGCGCACAACCACACCGAGGAGGTGGCGCGGGCGTATTCAGACCATTGGTGGCAACATGACACTTGGCTGCACACTGCGCTAGTCGGCGGTCGTTATTACACAGGTCAAATCGGGCGTGGCTCGGATTTTGTACCCGCGCATGAGTTGCGCCAAACCGCGTTTTACAAAGAATTTTTACTCACCATGCCCGCTGAGCATTTACTCTGTGCGATTTTGTCGGATGGCTCTGGCCCTTTGTTCGCCCCCCCCGTCAATTTGAGCTTCTTCCGCCCGCCCGAGCAGAGTGATTTTTCTGAAGACGATGTGCAAGCCTTTCGCGAACTGTATCCCCATATCCATCGTGCTTTTGAACTGCACTGGCAAATGCGCAGCATGCGCGAGCAGCTCGATGTCTTTCACCGCAGCCTCGACAGCATGGATTTTGGCCTGAGCTTCATCGACACCGCAGGCAAGATTCGTTTTTCTAACGATGCTTCTAAAAAGATAGCGCTGAGCGCAGGTTTGGTATGGACAGATGGCCAATTCATCTCACAAAACGACACTTCTGGCACCACGAAAAAAGCGCTCCAAGCCTTGATCCAGCTCGCTGCCGTGGGCGAGGGCGGCGCAGCCATGCTCGACGCGCGCGGCACGATGGCGCTCAGCCTGCCTGTCTCGCGCCCCGTGCGCACGCCCGCAGGCGAGAGCCGCGCTGCGGTGATGCTGATTTTGGTTGACCCTGCCGGGCGCACCGAAGCCGCGCTGGATTTTGTGAGCCAAGCCTTCAGCCTCTCGCCCGCTGAGAGCCGCTTACTGCCTCTGCTTCTCAAAGGCCAAACGCCCGCAGAAATTGCGGAGTCACTCAACCTGAAGCTGCCCACCGTGCGCAGCCAGCTCTCTGCCATCTTCGCCAAAACCGGCACCGCCCGCCAGCAAGAACTCATTCGCCTGCTGGGCAAGGTGCCGCCTTTATTGCAAGGGCAGGCAGCTGCCTGATGCAGGCTGATTTATAGGGTCAAATCGGCTTCTTCCCGTTGTTTTATAAGCATAGTTAGCTATTTAATTCATAGCGTTAATAAATCACGGAATGAGTCAGCTTGTCATTCTTTCATTCATCTGAATGTTGACCGACCTATCTGCTCGCTCATAAAGTCCGCGTCACTGCGCACTTGTTGCTTGTCGCATGGAGCTGAGCGGATGAATACAAACAACTTAAATCCCGATTTGTCTCTGGGAAACTGGCGTATCAAGGTCTGTCTGGCGCAGCTGGCGATGGTGCTTGCGCTGTTAGCGCCGCAAGACAGCCATGCCAAAAAAGGCGTGCCGATGCCTGAGTGTGCAAAAAAACTACTGTCGTGTGCTTCAGATGCGGCGCAAACCGTCGGTCAAAGCGTGTTGACGGTGGGAAACATTTTGGGGCATGTGGTGGCCAATCCAGAATGCGTTGCGGCCATGGCCAGTGGCAGCCCGGCGGCCATTGGTGTAACGGGTTTGGTCATGGGCTTGGGCGCAGCCGGGGTTGTGAATCCTCATAGTTGCGAAGCCAGTATTTATGGCACAGCGATCATCCCAGTGAGCATGGCCTTGGACGCGGTGCTTAACTCGAGCTTGGCCTCTCAGCTCCAAGGTGCGAGCTTGGATGTGGCGATGAATCTCATGAAACCCATACCCGTGCCCGCCGTGCCGCCTACACTGGGCGGGCTGATCGATTGCGGTTGCGGCGCATTGGAAGCAGGTGCGCAGGCGATCGAAGATGTGCGCAAGGTGGCTAAATTTGCTGCACAAACCTATGAAAGTTGCTCAGGAGCGGCCAACTCATGCCCGGGTTTGAAAGAGGCAGTCTGGGTGCTCAAAGGAGCGTATCAAGTGATCACCGATCCGTCGAGCATTGTGCAAAGTTGCGACAGCATGTCGCGCCAACAGTACGTCGATGCGCGGCTGCGTGACCTGATTCCGTTTGTGCGGGATCAGTTTCGGGACAACATCGCTTGGCAGGGCTCCAACATGCAGGTCAACCATTGGAACCCGAGACTCAACACTTGCTACAAATACTACGACAGCCATTGCTACAAAGAAGACGATGCCAAGAACTTTTGCGTTGCTGCTGTTTGGACAGAAGTGTTTGACCCACTGGTGTGGGGCGCGATCATCGAAGAATATAACGGCCCGCAGTTTGATAAGTTTTTCTCTGAAAGGCTCAAACAACTTGCGCCTCCGGCCGTTTGCCCAAGTGACGCAGGTATGAGCATCAGCCTTGACCCGAACGCGTTGGAGCAAGGCAAAGCCGCCCGCTCAGCGAATGCCAAGGCCTGCCAACAGGAGATGGCCGCCTTGCTGACAGGCGAGAAAGGCAGCATGAAATCTCTGGCGCGCGAGATGCTGCCCACCACTCGTGAAGGCTGGGATGCTGATGTGCGACAAAAATTCACCGAAAAACCATTAGACAATGCCAAAAAAGTGTTCCTGCGCGTCATGACAGCGGCCTCCGTCGTGGCCAAATCCAAAATGGCGCAAGCCAGCGCCAAATATGCTGAGCAAGACACCGCATTAGCGGGCAGCGCAGAGTTTGCCGCAGCGCCTTATATCGTGTTGAATAAAAATTATGGGAAATGGGCGAGCATCATTGCCAGGGTCATTCAAGACGAGTGCCCCAAAGATGCCAGCGGCTGGAATGGGAAATACGATTTGACCTGCGTGAAAGAGCTGGCCATCTCAGTCGGCATGAGCGCCAACGAAGCTGCCACGATCAAACTCGACGGCAATGTGGTGGCCATGATCGACCAAAGCATCACCAGCGGAAGCTTCAAAGGAAGCAAATACTACAACATCGCCTCAGAGTTGATACTTAAGGGCACGGTCGGCAGTCCAACCAGAATTCGTCCGAATCCCAATACGGCCGAGAAGGAAATAGCCTTCTTCCAAAACCGCTGGCCGCAGGCGGAGGCTGCTGCCACCCTGGCTTTTGCTGCTGATCTGCCAGAGCTGATAGGCAAGCAGTTCGAGCGCGTAGGGCAAGACAAGACCAAGAGAAAAACGCAAGACGATGTGTTTGCAGCACTTGAGAAAAACAACAAGATTGAAAGCGACTACGCTAAAGATGTCTGCGACAAACTCAAATCAGGACAGATTGCCAACGCACTGCCTATTTTCTGCAAAAACGACATCGACAAAATCGTGGCTGAAGAAGCATCGAAATTCAGTGTGAGTCGCGCAGGCACATTTTTAAACGTACCAAGCTCAGCCAAACCCGGCACGGATGCAGCTTTCAACAAATCGGTGGCAGATATCAAACTAGCTCACGCCGATGCCGTCAAGAAAATTGCGGCCATCCACAAACAGTTCAATCTGGATACAGAGCGTGTTCTGATGGCGGGCACTACTCGCTCTGGGGGCACTCCCGTCAAGCTGGTAGCCCCCGGCGTCCGGGCGGGCGCTGTCGCTGCGGCGGGCGGTGGGATCGTCAAGGCTGCTTTAGAAGCTGAGAAACCACCCGTCACTGGCGCTCGCGCATACGCTGGCTCGCTCGTGAATCGCCTGCCCGAAGTTGCAACAGCACCACAAGTCAAAGCGCTCGGTATGCCAGCACTTCCCTCAGCCAGACCGGCCAAAGCCGTCAGCTCTGTCGGCATGCCGGGGCTTCCCGGCATGAGCAGTACCTCGTTGAAAGACAATAAATTACTGCAAGGCGCCAGTATCGCTGCCGCCTTAGAGCCCCAAAAAAGTAGTCCACCCGTCGTGAAATCACTGCAAGACACTAAGCTGGGCGATACGGTGGTTGTAGCGGTGATGCCCAAAGAGGTTGTGACGATTCCGCCGCCGCCTACTCCCCCTCCCACGGGTGGATCAGCATCGACCCCCAAAGCGGGCAGCAGCATCGCGCCCTCAGGCGCACTAGCCAGCGCAGCCGTCACTTCTGGCAACAACGCAGCGGCTGCGCAAGCGATGGAAAAATTCATTCCCTTCGATCCCGTCAACTATCGCAAAGATCGCGCAGCGGCGCTGTATTCACCGTGGCTCACCAAATGCGCCAACAACAACGCTTGCATGCAAACCATGGCAGCCATCTTGGTTAAGCGCATTGAAGCAGAAGTTTCGTCACTCACTGCCGGCAAGCCAGATCACAAAGACAAGCCCGCCGTGACTGCGTTTCAAAACTCCCTTGACCCGATCTACGATCCACAGCTGCAAGAGGCGATTCCCAGAGTAGCAACGAGCAAACCAGTCACAAGCGGAAGTATTTCGAATCAACCCGTCAAAAACCTCAAGCCTAGTGGAATCAAGCCCTGAGCCGAGAGTCTAGGAATCGGAGGGGTATTCGCATAAAGCTTGGCAGCGAACGTAGATTTCAACTCTTTAGGCGCTGATTTTTAAGGGAAATCGACCTCTGCCTGTTATAAAATATGCATAGTGTGCTATTAATTTAATAGTGTGTGGTGGACCACTTACTTTCTACCACGGTGCCCGCGCCAAGTCTTGTAAAATAGTGGAAGTTATTTATTCATAGGTTTCTCCATGTCTGCACCCCACAACACCGATCACTCCGCTGACCACGCTGATGTACCTCAAGATGCCGTGGAAGCTATCGTGCCGTTGATGCCCATCGTTTTGCCATTGGCTGGCGCGGTACTGATGTTTTTGCTGGCATTCATTGCAGTGTTCTTGGCCTGATTGGCCACGAACACTGCCTCGGCGCTTCAGCCGAAGACTGCACTCCAAAGCGCCTTCACGGCGCTTTGTTCGTTTTGAAGTGTGGCCGGATCAATTTGTGGCGTTTGCTCGTCAAGCCGCGCCAAATGCTGAGCGCGGCGCAATTGGCGGTAAGCATTGGCTGCATCTAAGCCCGTGCTACCGGGTAAAAGACCCAACTGCTCTGCGGTTTGTAGCAAGGCGATATTGCCGCTGTTGACACGCAGTGCTTCATGCGCCACAGATTGCGAAAGTACCAAATACTGCACCGCAAACTCCACATCCACCATGCCGCCAGCACTGTGCTTCACGTCAAAGCGCCCTTCGCTCACGCGATGCGCACTCATCACGCGCTCACGCATGGCGAGAATTTCTGCTTTCAAAGCAGCCGCATCGCGCGGCGCAGCCAACACGGTTTCGCGGATGCGGTCAAAGCGCTGTGCCAGCTCCGACGAAGCCCAAACACAGCGTGCGCGGGTCATGGCCTGATGCTCCCATGTCCAAGCAGTGTTGCTGCCGCGCTGTGTTTGGTAATCTTCGAACGCATCGACCGAAGTAACGAGCATGCCTGCGTTGCCATTGGGGCGCAGCGCTGTGTCGATGTCGTACAAATCGCCTTGCGCGGTTTTGGTGGAGAGCCAACTGATCAATTTGCGCACGAGCTTGGCATACAAGGCGTTGGCTTGCTCATTGGCATCCTCATAGAGGCACACGATATCCAGATCGCTGCCATAACCCAGCTCTTTGCCGCCCAGCTTGCCATAAGCAATGATCGCAATACTTGGCTGCGCCTGATGGCGGTCTTTGATGAATTCCCAAGCCCATTGGATGCTCACGCGAAGAATCGTATCCGCCAAAGCGCTCAAATCATCGGCCACTTGCTCCACCGTGATACGGCCTTCCAAATCGCGCACGAGGATGCGAAACAACTCTGCTTGTTGCGCACGGCGTAGCAAAGCCATCAGACTTTCTTCGTCGCCTTGGCCGCTGGCATTCAAAGCCGCGCGGCGCTGTTGTAGCTCTTGCGCAAACTGTGCTGCATCAAAACGCTCAGCCAAAATACTCTCACTGGCCAGCTCATCAATCACGCCCGGATGCTGCATCAAATAGCGCTGCGGCCACCGGGCTGCACCCAGTACACGCAGCAAGCGCTCATGCACCGCCGGACGTTCGAGCAGCAACGCCAGATACGCCTCTCGGCGTAACAGCGGCTCTAGCCAATCGGCAAAACGTAATGCAGCAACTTCCGTCACCACGCCTTCGCGCAGCCATTGCGCCATGCGCTGCACAAGGCGCAGCAAGCGCTGGCGCGACTCTTCTTTCAGACTTTGAATACGCGGATGGTCTTGCCATTGCTGCACGCGCGCCAGCAAAGCTGTAGACATGCCATGAAGCGCTTCGGTCAGCGCATCGGGGTTGTCATTGGTGTTGTTGCCACAGCCTTTGCAAGGCTTGTCTTGGCCTAGCAGCTTGTCAAACTCGCTGGCGATCAACTCGCGATGGGTATCGAGTGCAGAGAGGAAGTCGCAGCAATCGGTATGCCCCATGCTACGAGCCAGCCAGTTGCAATCATCGTCTAGCGTGGGCAGGATGTGGGTTTGCTGATCGTCCAGATACTGAATGCGATGCTCGGTGCGGCGCAAAAATTCATAGGCCTCAGCCAATGCCTGCGCCGTGGCGAGCGGCATCAAGCCTGAGGCAGAAATACGCTGCAAGGCTTTGAGCGTAGGCCGGGTACACAGTTCAGGAAACTGCCCACCGCGCACCACTTGCAACAGCTGCACAATGAATTCCAACTCACGAATCCCTCCGCGCGAGAGCTTCACATCATTGGCACGCTCAGGTCTTCCGGCTGCGCGGCGGCTCGCATGATCACGAATCTGACCATGCAACTGGCGCAGCGCACCAAACACGCCGTAATCCAAATAACGCCGATACACAAAAGGGCTCACCACATCATGCAAAGCATGGGCTTCAGTCAGCACGCCGGTATGCGCCACCACGCGGCTCTTGAGCCAAGCAAAGCGCTCCCACTCGCGTCCATTCATGAGGAAATAATCTTCTAGCGCGGCCAGCGACATGGCCGCAGGCCCAGAATTGCCATGCGGCCGCAGCGCCAAATCAACCCGAAACACAAAGCCATGCTCGCTCACATCGGCCAGCAGTTGGCAAACACTGCGCACCACTTTCTGGAAATACTCGTGATTGCTGATGCTGCTGCGCTGCTGCGCATCGATGCCTTGTGTAGCGCCTTCGTGCGAATACACAAAGATCAAATCCATGTCGCTAGACACATTCAACTCGCGCGCACCCAGCTTGCCCATCCCCACAATCCACAGCTCACTGGCCTGGCCTGCCTCGGCCAAGGGCGCACCATGGCGGGCTTCCAACTCGATCGTGACATGGCTCAAAGCCAGACCCAAAGACCACTCGGCAAGAGCTGTCATGCAAGAGGTGATGTCAGACAAAGCGGCTTGCTCGTCGCAATCGAGCGTGATCAGCCGCTCCATCACCAGCGCGCGTGTGATGCGCAAGCTGGCGGGCAAATCGTGGGTTTTTTGTAGCGCGGCGTAACAGGCTTGCATGACGCTTTGCAAAGGCAAACCTGCTGGCAACAGAGGTAAAAAGCCATCGTAGCGGCGGCGCACACGGGTCGCATAACGCGAGAAACTTGAGAGCGCGGAGAGACTCGAAGCCTCATGGGCCAGCGGCGTTGCTGGCAAAGCCCCCAGCAACACATCGCGTTGCGGTGAGCCCGTCATAATCTCGTTGTCAGCCTCAAGCATGTCTAGTACTACATCCATCGTGTCGCCATCCACCTCCACCAGCACTCAGTTCCTACACTCCAAAAGGCTGCGTTGGCTATCTGGGGTTGCCGCGCTGCTTTGGTGGGTCAGCATGGCTTTGGCTGGGCTATTCGCATTGGTGTGGATCGCGATTTATGGTTTGATTGTGCCGCGAATCGGCGAATTGCGCCCGCAGCTGGAAAACAGGCTTGGAGCAGCACTGGGCGTTCCGCTGCGTATAGGCGCGATTCGCGCCCGTGTGGATGGCTTGATGCCCACTTTTGAAATGAGCCAAGTGCGCCTGCTGGATGCACAAGGGCGCGATGCGCTGGTGCTCAAAACCGTCACTGCTGCCGTCTCACCCAAATCCTTGCTCGATTTTGGTTTTGAACAATTGCTCATTGAGCAGCCTGAGTTAGCCATTCGCCGCGACGCGCAAGGCCGCATCACAGTCGGTGGGTTGGATGTTTCGCAAGAGAATCCGGCCAATGCAGACACCTCAGTAGCCGCTGATTGGCTGTTTTCTCAGGGCGAGATCGTGATCCGCTCAGGCACATTGCGGTGGAGTGATGAACTGCGATCAGCGCCGCCCCTGTCGCTCAGCCAAGTGGATCTGTATTTGCGCAACAGTGGCCGCAAGCACCAAATGCGTATTGATGCCACACCGCCTGCGAACTGGGGGGAGCGTTTCACCATGGTGGGCGATTTTCGTGGTCCCCTTTTTAGCCAGCATCCCGGCGACTGGCGCACTTGGCAAGGCCAAGTGCATGCTGATTTACCTCGCGTTGATGTGCGCCAGTTGCGCCAGTATGCGCAGCTGGGTGTCAATGTGGAGCAAGGCCAGGGCAAATTGCGTGGCTGGCTTAGCTTAGACCGCGGCGAGCTGCGCGAGGCCACGACAGACGTTTCGCTTTCAGGTGTAGATGTGCGTCTGCGCGCCGATTTGCAGCCGCTGGCGATGAACACACTTTCTGGTCGCTTCAATTTCACACAAGATGCCATCGACTTGAAGTTGCGCACCGAGCAACTGGCTTTTGAACTGCGTGATGGCATGCGCTGGCCCGGTGGCAATGTGAGCTTGGCGCTGTCTGGGCGTGATGATGAGGCTAAAGCGGTTGGCGAGTTCACCGCAGACAAGTTGGATTTGGCAGCTTTGGCCTTGATCTCGGATCGGCTGCCGCTGGATGCAAGCGTCCACAACTGGTTGCGTGCGTTGCAGCCGCAAGGACAATTGTCGACGCTGAAAGCCAAATGGCAAGGCTCGATTGCTCAGCCTCGGCAATATGAGGTGCAAGGTGTGGCGCAAGGCATCAGCTTGTTGGCCAGCAGCGATGTCAGCGTTGGCACCGCCACAACTTCCACGGTGGCTTGGCATCCGGGCGTGCGCAATGCGCAGCTTGACTTCAAGTTCAATGAAAAATCGGGCACTGCACAACTACGCGTCGAGCGCGGCAGCATCAGTTTGCCGGGTGTATTTGAAGAACCTACTGTGCCGCTGGATCAGTTCAGCACGGCCATTGAATGGCAGATCCATGGCGAGCAGTGGCAAGTTCAGTTACCGCAGTTCAAATTTTCCAACACGGATACACAGGGTGAAGGCCGTGCGCGCTGGCAAACAGCTGATCCAGCAACGAGTCACGCCAAATCGCGCTTTCCGGGTATTTTGGATTTGCAAGGCACACTTGCACGCGCAGAAGGCACACGGGTGTATCGCTACATGCCTCTGTCAGTGGCTAAGGAAGCGCGCCAATATGTACGCGAAGCAATTTTGCAGGGCAAAGCCAGCCAAGGTGTTTTCAAAATCAAAGGGGATTTGTACGACATGCCATTTGCAGATCCGGTCAAAGGTGAATTTCGCATCGCGGCGCAGGTTGCAGGCGTGGTGCTCGACTACGTACCTCGAAAATCGTTGCTCAAAGGCAGTTTGCCTTGGCCAGCGCTCACGCAGATCAATGGCGAGCTGGTGTTTGATCGGCAATCTATGGCTGTGAAAAATGCCTCGGCGCGCATTGCGGGTGCGCCCAGCGTGCAGTTGTCGAAAGTGGATGCATTGATAGCTGATCTCAAAGAGCGCCAGCAAGTGGCGATTTCAGCCGAGGCGCGAGGCAATGCGGCGGACTTACTAGGTGTGGTCAATAACTCGCCTTTGCTGGAGATCAGTAACAAAGTACTTTCAAAGGCGAGCATCAACGGGCTGGCTGATGTGAAACTGCGTCTGTTGCTGCCGGTTGATGAGTTGGACAAGAGCCGCGTGCAGGGCACGCTCACTTTAGCCGGCAATGATTTACAGTTTTCACCGCAATCGCCACCATTGCAGCAAGCGCGCGGGCAAATCACGTTCAGCGAAAAAGGTTTTGCGCTGCGCGATACGACTGCGCGCGCTTTTGGCGGCGATCTGCGCATTGAGGGCGGCAGTCGGCCAACGCCCGGACCCAATGACGTGACGGTGGCCTTGCGCGCGCAAGGCACGCTGACGGCTGATGGCCTGCGCCTTGCCAAAGAGTTGGGCTATGTCTCACGGCTGGCCAGCCAAGCCACCGGCGGCGCCGCTTATGCAGCCAGTATGAATTTCCGTCGGGGCGTGCCTGAGATTTCAGTGAGTAGCAATTTACAAGGTATGGCGTTGAACCTGCCGCAACCGATGGTGAAAAGCACGGACTCATTGCTGCCTTTCCGCTATGAAAACACTTTGATCCGTGAGTCTTTGGGTGAAGGACGTAAACTGCAAGATCAATTCAGCTTGGAGCTGGGATCACTCGCTTCCATCAGCTATTGGCGTGATGTGTCAGGCGAGACACCGCGCGTGATTCGTGGCCGAATTGGTGTGGGCTTAGCGCCGGGAGAATCGATTGCAGGCAATGACGATCCTGGTGTCGCAGCCAACATCAACTTTGCACAAATTGATATCGATGCCTGGGAACGTATTTTGGCCAGCGCGAACCGTCAAAACATTGCTGTTGCTGCAAGCAAAGCCGCGACCACTGAGCTCAGCCCGGAAACGCTTGCATATCTGCCTTCGATCCTCTCTGTACGTGCACGCGAGCTCACGGTGCAAGGGCGCACACTCAATAACGTGGTGGTGGGTGGTTCGCGTGAAGATCTCACTTGGCGCGCCAACCTAGATGCACGAGAGCTCAATGGCTATTTGGAATACCGCCAGCCTAGTAACAACAATTCAGGGCGTGTCTATGCGCGGCTGGCTCGGTTGTCTTTAGCGGCTGCGAATGCTTCTGATATAGAAGCCACGCTGGATCAGCAACCCAGCAGCATTCCTGCGCTAGATGTGGTGGTGGAAGATTTTGAGCTGAGGGGGCGGCGCATGGGACGCGTAGAACTGGAGGCCATTAACCGCGAGAGTGCAGGTGTGCGCGAGTGGCGACTTGCGCGCCTGAATGTGAGCTTACCAGAGGCGCAGTTCAATGCATCTGGCAATTGGGCGCAAATAGGTGGTACCAGTCAAAGCGCCAATCGCAGCGAGCGTCGCCGCACAGCGCTCAACTTCAAGCTCGACATTGCTGACTCGGGTGAATTACTCAAACGTTTTGGGCAAGACAAAGTGATTGCGCGCGGGAAAGGCGTGATGCAAGGGCAGATTGCTTGGTTGGGTGCGCCTTGGGCGCTGGATTACAACAGCATGAGCGGCGGCTTCAATGTGAACGTGGAGTCCGGGCAGTTTTTGAAGGCTGATCCAGGTATTGCTAAGTTGTTGGGTGTGCTCAGCCTGCAATCTTTGCCGCGCCGGCTGAGTTTGGATTTTCGGGATGTATTCACCGAAGGTTTTGCATTTGATTTCCTGCGTGGCGACGTCAAGATTGAACAGGGCGTGGCGTTTACAAACAACCTGCAAATGAAAGGCGTGAATGCTGCTGTTTTGATGGAAGGCACTGCCAATATTGCCCGCGAAACACAAGACATCAAAGTGGTGGTGGTGCCCGAAATAAATGCAGGTACAGCTTCCTTGGTGGCTACTGTGATCAACCCAGCCATTGGCATAGGCACGTTTTTGGCGCAACTGATTTTGCGCCGCCCCGTGATCGAGGCGGCTACGCAAGAATTTCATCTCACAGGCAGTTGGGCTGAGCCGCAGATTGTGCGCGTCAAGCGCAACAGTATTCCAGCGGCCAGCCTGCCCGCGCCAGCCACTGAAACTGGAGCCCCAAAATGAAAGTAGCCGCAATTCAAATGGTCTCAGGCATGGATGCTGGGCGCAATCTGCAAGATGCTCTTGATTTCATAGCGCTTGGCGCAAAAAAGGGTTGCGAATTGCTTGCCTTGCCTGAGTATTTTTGCCTGCTAGGCGCGCGAGATACCGACAAACTGGCCATCGCGGAAGACGAAGGCAGCGGCGTACTGCAAGATGCCTTACGCCAAGCCGCACGGCAGCATGGTGTGTGGATCGTCGCTGGTACGCTACCCCTCAAAACCCATCAAACAGATCGTGTGTTCAACAGCTGCTTGGTGTTTGACCCGCAAGGCCAACAAGTGGCGCGCTACGACAAGATGCATTTGTTTGCCTTTGACAATGGCAACGAGCATTACGATGAATCGCGTGTGTTGCAAGCGGGCACGCAAGCGGTGGCCTTTGACTTACCTTCCCAAGATGGCAATCTCTGGCGTGTGGGTTTGAGTGTCTGTTATGACCTGCGCTTTCCAGAGCTGTATCGCGTACTCAAGGCGGATCTGCTGCTGGTGCCCAGCGCCTTCACCCACACCACTGGCCAAGCCCATTGGGAAACTTTGCTACGCGCCCGAGCGATTGAAAACCAAGCTTGTGTGCTCGCACCAGCGCAAGGCGGCATACACGCCAATGGCCGCCAGACTTGGGGGCATTCGATGGTGATTGACAGTTGGGGGCAGGTACTGGCGCAGCAGATCCAAGGTGCGGCTCTCGTGAGCGCTGAGCTTAACGCGCAGGCCCTGCAACAGCGCCGCCTGCAGCTGCCCGCATTGGCACACCGCTTGATGTGATGCAGCAGGGATGCAACAGGTGATGCCCAGCGCAGACTCGCCAAGCAGGTTGCTCACGCGGCGCATGGCGTTGTGGCTGGCTTTGTTGCTACTCGTCGCTGGCTTGCTGGCTATGCTGATTTGGCTGGCTGGACGCTACGAAGTCAATCAACAACAATCGCGTGTAGAGCGCGATGCGCAAGACGCGGCCAGCGATGTGCGCGCAGGGCTCACGCGCAATGTGCAAAGCTTGCAAGCGCTGCGCACCAGTTTGCCGCTGTGGAGTGCCGATGCGCAAGATTTGCTACGCAGCCGGCGAGAATTGGCGCGATTGGAGTGGCGCGATGCCAACTTCAAGCTGCTGGCTGCCGGGCAAAGCCCTTACATCAGCGCAGCGCCATCTCCCATTGCCATCACGCCACGCGACTTACCTTTTGGCGATTTACAACTGAGCTGCGAACGCGCGCGCCGCCAAAGTGGCCCGGTTTATGCGCCCAGCCATTTCTCGCCGGGTGCGGGCGGGCGCGGGCTAGAGCTGATGGAGCTGTGTTTACCCTTGCTGCAAGCGGGGCAGCACCAAGGCTTTTTGGTGGCGGTGTATGCACTGGAACCCGTGCTGGTGGAGATGGTTGCTCAGGCCAGTTTGCGCGGCCAAGAGTTGTCGTTCACCGAGCCTGATGGCACGCGCTTGGCCATCATGGGCACAGCGCGGCGCAGTGGACGTATGTTCACAGGCCAACAAATTTTAGATTTGCCGGGCAACACCGTGGTGCTGCGAGTGGACAGCTGGCGCGCCACGCCGGACTTGTTCCCCAATGTGCTCACGGCGATGGTGACGGTGATGTCGTTTGCGTTGATCGGCGTGCTGGTGCTGCTGGGGCGAGATATCAACCGTCGCTTGCGGGCTGAGCGCGAACTGGCCGATGCGCTAGCATTTCGCAAAGCGATGGAAGACTCTCTCGTGACCGGGCTGCGCGCGCGCGACATGAGCGGCCACATCCGTTATGTCAACCCAGCGTTTTGCGCGATGACGGGATTTGAGGCGAATGAACTGTTAGGACAAAAAGCGCCGATGCCTTATTGGCCACCCGAATTGGTCAATGAATACCAACAACGCCAAGCAATTCGGCTGTCTGGCAACCAGCCTGCCCGCGAAGGCTATGAATCGGTTTTTATGCACAGGGACGGTTCGCGCTTTTCGGTGCTCGTGTTTGAAGCGCCGCTGATCGATGCGCTGGGAACGCAAACCGGCTGGATGAGCGCGATTGTCGACATCAGCGAGCAGCGCCGCATGGAAGAGCTCTCGCGCGCCTCGCAAGAGCGCCTACAGGTCAGCGCGCGCTTGGCCACGATGGGCGAGATGGCTTCGCTGCTGAGCCATGAGCTGAACCAACCGCTGGCTGCGATTTCTAGTTTTGCCACAGGCACGGCCAACATGCTGGGCAGTGCCAGTAGTTTGCCCGCTGCCGACGTGGTGCATGCGCTCTCACGTATTGCCGAACAGGCCGAACGCGCAGGCAAGGTGATCAAATCTGTGCATGATTTTGTGCGCCGTCGGGAAAGTCGCCATGAAAACGTCGCACCGCAATCGCTTTTTGATGCGGTGATGCCACTGGTGCAATTACAGGCGCGTAAGCTGTCTGTGCAAGTGGTGCTCGAAGGTTTGCAAGATCAGCCGCAGGTGAAGGTGGATCGTACGATGGTCGAGCAAGTGTTGCTCAATCTGGCTCGCAACGGCATCCAAGCCATGGAGGCCACGCCTGCCGCGCAGCGTGTGTTGCGCATTCGGGTGCGCAAGCTCTCGGGTTCACCGCGCTGGCTTGAGTTTTCTGTGGCTGATCTCGGCCAAGGTATCAACGAAGAAACTGCCAAGCAACTGTTCACACCCTTTTTCTCCACCAAGGCCGAAGGCATGGGGCTGGGCTTGAGTCTGTGCCGCACTGTGGTGGAGCAGCATGGCGGGTTTTTGCATTTTGAGCCCAACAAACCGTGCGGAACGGTGTTTATCTTCACGCTGCCTGTGGCTTCCACGGATGCGCCACTGCCCAGCGATATGGCAGACTTACCGACATGATGCGCCCCGTTGACTCTCTTGTGTATATCGTAGATGACGATGCCAGCGTGCGCGAAGCTCTGGCTTGGTTACTGCGTTCGCGCCGCCATTTGCACGAAGGTTTTGCCAATGCAGAAGATTTTTGGACGCAGATTCAGCGCTCTGCGCCGCGCCAAGCTTGCTGCGTGTTGCTGGATGTGCGCATGCCAGGTATGAGCGGACTGGCATTATTTGACAAGATCATCACTCTGCCTTGGGCGCAGACTTTGCCTGTGATTTTTCTCACGGGTCATGCAGATGTACCCACTGCCGTGGATGCGGTGAAGCGTGGTGCGTTTGATTTTTGTGAAAAACCGTTTTCAGACAATGCTTTGGTTGACCGCATCGAGCAGGCGCTGGCTCTCAGCAACGAAGCGCTGACGAAACGCCAAGACCGCCAGCAAATGGATGGGCGTATGAATGAGCTGACCGAGCGCGAACGCGACGTGATGCGCTTGGTGACTCAAGGCCTGCCGAACAAACTGATCGCCGATCAACTGCAAATCAGCGTGCGCACCGTGGAAGTTCACCGCGCCCGTGTGTTCGACAAAATGGGTGTGAAATCTGCTGTGGAGTTGGCGAATTTACTACAAGCGCCTGCACCAACGGCAAGTATTTGATACTACATGCTATCTATTTAATAGCAAAGTATGTATACAATATAACGGGTAGTGGCCTAAATCCTCACTGGAATCCCGCGCTCTGCCATGAATTGCTTGGCTTGCTGCACGGTGTATTCGCCATAGTGAAAAATACTGGCCGCGAGCACGGCATCGGCACCGCCTGTTTGAATGCCGTCGGCCAAATGCTCTAAATTACCCACGCCACCCGAGGCGATCACTGGCACGCTCACCGCATCGCTCACCGCGCGTGTCAGTGCGAGGTCAAAGCCAGATTTCGTACCGTCGCGATCCATGCTGGTCAGCAAGATTTCGCCTGCGCCGAATTGCACCATTCTCATCGCCCATTTCACCGCATCGAGCCCGGTGTTTTTACGACCTCCGTGGCTGTACACATCCCAGCCTGTGCCCAGAGGCTGGCCGTTTGCATCGAGACGGGCCTCGTCCTCGAAGCTGCGTTTTTTCGCGTCAATCGCCACCACGATGCACTGCGAGCCGAATTTTTGTGAGGCTTCAAAGATCACTTCTGGATTGGCAATCGCTGCGGAGTTGAAAGACGTTTTATCAGCCCCCGCATTGAGTAATCGGCGCACATCAGCAGGCGTGCGCACTCCGCCGCCCACCGTGAGCGGGATGAAGACTTGGCTCGCCACCGCTTCGATGATCGGCAAGATCAAATCTCGCCCATCGCTGGTAGCGGTGATGTCTAAAAACGTCAATTCATCCGCGCCTTGCTCGTTGTAGCGGGCAGCGATTTCCACCGGATCACCCGCATCGCGCAATTCGACGAAATTCACGCCTTTGACGACACGGCCTCCGGTCACATCGAGGCAGGGGATGATACGTTTGGCAAGCATAAGCTCTATTGTCGGTCAGTTTCAGTCAACTGCGCGCCAGCCGAAATCTTGAAATGCTCTGCATACGCAGGCTTATTTGGGGGGTGGCAATGCGCAAGCGGTATCTGAATTGCCCACATAAGTGGAAATCGTGCCGCGGCGTAATGCAATCCAGTTGTAGACCGGTGTACCTATCCATCGGCTGAAAAAAGGCACATAAAACAGCGGAACCATCCACCACTGCCCAGGGACACGTAAGACCACATAACGATAGGCCTCAAACCCACCCAAGATCAGAGGCTCTTGCGAATGGGGTCGCCAAGCTAACAAATGCAAGGCCTTTTCCATTGCCTTATGACTGACCCAGGGGGAAGGATTTGTGCGGAAATCGCGCGCCTGGATATGCCCCATGCCGTCAAATGCCAAGAAAACCTGCATCGAGCGCTGGCAAAATCCGCAATCACCGTCGTAGATCATCTCCAATCGGCCGATACGTGCCAACCATTGCTGGCGCAACCAAGCGCCTAGATGATCCCACCAAGACTGCCGCACAAAGGCCAGATGCCCGCAGAGCATCGTGAAGGAAAAGGCATACAGCCCAAGGAACACGGCAATACCCAGATGCAAGGCCACAGCGCCTAGCAATAGCAGCGGACGCGTGATGCGCTGCCAAATCAGAAAGGCAAAGCCAATC
This sequence comes from Variovorax sp., assembly GCA_031418715.1. Lineage (GTDB taxonomy): Bacteria > Pseudomonadota > Gammaproteobacteria > Burkholderiales > Burkholderiaceae_C > JANMDU01. Next base: position 192,064 of record JANOJL010000045.1, read on the forward strand.
TCCAACAGCACCGAACCATAGGTCAACAAATTGACGAGCCAAAAATGCTCTGCAAAGAAGGCCAAAGCACCATTGTCGTATTCATAATTGGCCAAGGCTCGCCAGACGGCTATTCCTTGCCACCAAGTGTGGCCGAAGAGCTTTTCCACGCCCGCGTAGAAAAAGAGAATCGCCATTTGCCACTGCACCAACCACAGTACCGCCTGTGCCCAAGCCGATGGCTTAGGCACAGGTCGCAGCATCAAGCCTTGGCGCTTGGCCAAGCGCAGCTGTCGCACGCGATCCAACGACCACTGCCTTCCCACGGGCGCCAAGCACAACAGCAGCAACAGCGACGACATGATGTTGTCCACGCCATAGCGAATGTACGGATTGCGTACCACCAGAGCTAACTGGATCAACAATACGACCCACTTGACCCAAGATGTGCGCCAGCCAAATAACAAGGCCAAGCCAAACAGCCAAATACCGACATGCACGAGGCTGACAAACCAGCTGTGCCGGAATACATCCAGCAGTGGCTGTAGCAAGACGCTGCGCACTTGCACTTGATCAATCGGTATCCATGCATGCAGGCCATACAAGTCATCAAACTGATGCCCCAGCAGGCCGTACACGCCGATGAAAGCCATCGCCAGGCAGATACGCATCGCCTCTAGAGGAGTGGTTGGTATCGGCTTAACCCCCCAACTGGGATGTCTCAACCAAGACCGCAAGCTTCCACGGGGCGGAGTCGTGGTAGACAATGTGGGGCTCAGCTCGGACACAGCTGCTCCTTCATCTCTTCACGCTCCAGATATTCTTCATCGAGGGGGCGTTTGCCTTGCAAATACTCGTCGGCTCCGAGCACATACTGTATGTCCACCACCAAGCGCACACTTCGCGCGTCGCGGTACAAGGCGCACACATGCAGGGATAGCGCACGCGATACATCCGGGCTCTCGCTGCGAACCTCGTCTAGCATCGTCGTTATGCGCAGATAGGCCGGATGTTGGCGCGGCAACCATTTCCACATCGCGATCTCGCGTGCCTGGCCATCGTTCAGAATCAGGTGCGCAGAGACGACGCGCGCGCGCCCAGGATTGGGTGCAAAAAATGCCCAACTGTGATCGTTGTTCGTTGCACGCAAATAAGGGCGCATCCATCCATCGAGAGTCTGCTTGCTGTAAAAATCCGGCATCGGCCCCCAGAACAGAGCCAGAGCATGCCAAATAAAGAGCATAGCTGCCATGCACTTAACGATGACTTGGATAGCAAAATCAACAGAAGAGGTGCTGATCAAACCCTGTTTTATCTGCGCACTCCGCGTGTCAACAACTTCTTCAGCCGCATCGTCGCTAACGTCGTCTATCGATACCATCCTACCGCCCGGAAGGCTGATACCTGCATGACTGACAGCACTGAAGTCTTGGGGCTAGGCCCCGGTTTGCGATTTGGTTTGTCATGTGCCTGCAATCGACATCCGTGGATGAATTAACCAAACAAATATGCCGTCTCCTTTCAGCATGATTGTGCTGAAAGGAATGAACAGCAGGCACGCTGAATGAGGATTTCTTTGGCATTCATCGAAAGCCAAGGACGGCCATTTCTACATCAGCGCTGCAAGCCAGGGGCATTCGTTGCGGCATTGCCGGGTGCCGTACGCGTGGAGGAACCCTGATTCACCATGCCTGACATACCTTTCTTGTCACCGCCTTTGCCTTTGTCATCCATCATGGCCATGCCCTTCTTGTCACCGCCTTTGCCTTTGTCGTCCATCATGGTCATAGAGCCAGCATTTGGGGGGGAGGTCGATGACTTTGATGCCGCAGCAGTCCCCGGCATCTCTTGAGCAGCCTGCTGCTGGCCACTGTTCATCGTTTTGCTTCTGCTCAATTTCGGTGCAGGCGCGTCAGCACTTTTATCTTGGGCGTGAACGAATGTCGCTCCGAACAACAGAGTGATAGAAAAGGCGATAGATGACAGCTTGGTAGTAGATAGAGACATAGAAATACTCCTCATAGGTTAAAAAGTCTTCAAATAGCACACATGAGCATATAGATGTTGCAACAAAAGAGGCCTATTCAAAATTGAAACGAAAAGTTATCCCTGCGACTTTTATCACATAAAAATGATAAATGAGCTATGCAAATGTGGCTCAGCCAGTTACGCTTACATTTTTATGCTTTCAGTTCAATGTTTTGCTTCGACCTCAAGTCCGACCCAAGATAAAGACCCTCTGTCGATTGAACTCTCCCTCTCAAACGAACGATTCATGCAAGAGCAGCCCCCCATGCATTGGATACCGAACTCATCTGCCCCGTCTTCAACCCCGGGCTTGGTTCATCTGTACCGCAGTCACGCGATAGCTTCCGAGAAGCTAGGCGCAGGTGCTCATGTTTTTTGCTGAGGTACATCTTGTTCCCTGAACACGCTACACGGTCACGCATCAATTGGCGTTGCGGCAGTGTTGCTGCGATAAAGATGTATCGACTCCGACCAAGTCGGTCCTGGCTGATTGCTATGAATTTAGTGTTAGGTGCGCTGTCCGTCCAAGCACAGTCATCTGCTTTTGGTAGCCTGCCGCCGCTAAAATTGCCCCTCCAATTACCAGCCGCTGGCTTACCCCTCACAGCGCCTGCGGCAGTGACTTCGACGCAGACCGTTACACCCAAATTGACAGCGAGCCCATTGCCGCAGATCGCCCCGAGCCTTCCCGCCTCAGTAACTTCTTCGCCGTCCAATGTTGTCCCTAAAGTGCTGCCCAGCACACCCGGCCTGAGCCGGTCAGCGCCTGATCTGATCCCTGCGATCAGATCAGCGCCCACGATAACCAGCAGTCCGACCTTACCGGGCTTGGTTCTAGGCGCACGCCCCGATGCTCTTACTCCCCGTGGGCTCCCCATCGGCACGATTCAGATCACGCCAGGTGTGATTGCCCACAGCCAACCTGCAGTTACTACCAGCTCCCAACGCTTGACGCCGACGCTCATACTCGCTCACATTGAACGTGTCGGTACGCTCAATGGCGACATCGTTCGCCGCATGGCTCCTCGCCCAAGCCCTGTCGGCTCAAGCAGCGCTCCGGATTCGGTAACACCCACGGAAACGCCTACGCGAGTGGATATTGGCAGCTTACGCGAGGATGCCCCCGAGCGACGTAGCGAGTCACGCTCTGATCGTGGCATGGGCAGGGAGGCGTTCTACTCTGAACCACAAGAAATGTCTGAGCCTGATCAGCGCGGCGGCGGTGGCGGCAAGGAAGTTCGTGACATGCTACCGGAGCTTCCCGGTTTTGGGGGAGCCAGTGCAAAGCGAGGCGACAAGGAGCAAGAGGAGCTTCGCCAGCAAGGCAATACCGCTAACGCCGGGCAGCAGCAGGAAAACTGGGTAGAGATGGGCGAGTTGGTCTTGCTGTTTGATTCAGCGCGCGCCGCTCAGGAGGCGACCCAATGGCTCAAGAGCCGCTACAAGGTAGAACCCGCAGCCAGTGTGCCCTTGGGCTCACTGGGTATGACTATGTTGCTCATCACCATGGAGCAGCAAGACGATGCAGACACACTTCTGGCTGCCATCCAAAAGCAGAAACCCGATTGGATTACGGACTTGAACACGCGTTATGTGACACAACAAGCCCAATCTACCCCCCCAGCCGCGCCTGTGCTGTATGCCAGCAAAATGCTGGCATTGCCTTCGGAACGTTTTACGCCGCCAAATGGCCTTCGCATTGGCCTGCTCGATGGCGGCATCACTGACGCACAAAAATTGGGCCTGCGCTTGGGTGCGCAGCAGTCATTCTTATTTGAGGAGGACGAATCGGCTCAGGATCTGCATGGTAGTGTCATGGCCAGTCTGATAGCCTCGTCCCACGTTGGCGTCGAAGGCTTGGCATCCGGTGCTTCGTTGTGGTTGGCCGAAGTCGTGCGCCGGTCAGGTGAGCATGCCAGCGCCAACACGGTCACGCTAGTGCGCGCCTTAGATTGGATGCTGAAAGAAAAAGTCCAGTTCATCAATATCAGTTTGGCCGGCCCTGGCGATCCGCTGCTGGAAAAAGCCATTGCCAAGCTGCTGACTGCGGGTGTGACGGTCGTAGCTTCCGCTGGCAACTTTGGCCCCAAGGCGGATCCAGCTTACCCGGCCGCCTACCCTGGCGTTATTGCTGTCACGGCGATTGATGCCAACGGTCAGATTTTCGCTAAAGCAGGACAAGGGGAGCATATTGTGCTGAGTGCTCCGGGGGTGGATGTCTGGTCTGCTGCTGCGGGCCGTTATGTCAGCGGCACTTCTGTAGCTACTGCTCAAGTGACGGGTGTTCTCGCGCGTCTGGCGGCTCGTAAGCTGGATCAGATCAAGCCCGCACAGTTGCTTCAATTGGCATGCAGCAGCGCCAAGGATTTAGGTAGCAAAGGTCGTGATGCCATTTTCGGTTGCGGGCTGTTGCAAGCGGACGCATTAGCCAAAGCGCTTCGCTGAAACATGAAGCCATTCGGTTCAAACACAGGCTGAGTCGTCTTCACATCTTCTTGATGCGCTCCACCATCTCTGCCGCGAACTCAACAAACGCCAAACTTCCTTTGGCCGACGGATCAAACACCACGCCAGGCAAGCCATAACTTGGCGCTTCGGCCAAGCGCACATTGCGCGGGATCACGGTGTTGAAGACCTTGTCTGAGAAATGCGTTTTGAGCTGATCGCTCACCTGCTGCTGCAAGGTGATGCGCGGATCAAACATCACGCGCAGCAGGCCGATGATCTGCAAATCTTTGTTGAGATTCGCATGCACCTGCTTGATGGTGTTGACCAGATCGGTGAGGCCTTCGAGCGCAAAATACTCGCATTGCATCGGTACCACCACGCCATGGGCGCTGCACAAGCCGTTGAGTGTCAGCATGGATAGAGAAGGTGGGCAATCGATCAAAACAAAATCGTAGTCGCCACTCACTTCCTTCAAAGCCATTCTCAGGCGTTGATCGCGGTGCTCCAGCGCCACCAGCTCGACTTCCGCACCCGCCAGATCACGGTTCGCGCCGAGCACGTGGTAGCCGACTTTTTCGCTGAAAACAGCCGCTTCTTTGATGCTGGCCGATTCGAGCAACACGTCATACACTGACAGCTCCAGCTTGCGTTTGTCCACCCCCGAGCCCATCGTGGCATTGCCTTGCGGATCAAGATCAATCATCAGCACCCGCTGACCGATTTTGGCCAAGCCAGCAGCCAGGTTCACGCAGGTGGTGGTTTTACCGACACCGCCTTTTTGGTTCGCAACGCAGAAGATTTTCATCGGTTGTATTTTTTCTTGATTTGTTTATTTGCTAAAGGCCAGCTTCAGCCCAAAAGCCAACAGCATCGTGCCCGCGATTTTATTCAACCAACCTGTCACGCGCGGATTCGCACGCATCCGCTCCGCCGCGAAATGCGTGATCAGCGTGACGGAAAAGCAATAAATGAAGGTGAGAACAGCAATCGTGATCGCCATCACCCCAAAAGTCAGCATGCCCTGATGCCGCGCAGGATCAACAAACAGCGGGAAAAACGCCATGTAAAACACAATCGCTTTTGGATTGAGCAAGGTGATCCACACGCTTTGCTTGAAATACTGGCGTGCCTCCATATGCAAAATCGGCGCGTCGCCGTCTTTTGCCAGAATCATCTTTACACCGAGATAAGCTAAATAAGCCGCGCCCGCATATTGGACGAATGAAAACACCGAAGGATGAGCCGCCAAGAGCGCCGCCACGCCAGCCACCGCCAGCCACATCAAGATTTGATCGCCCACGATCACGCCGAAAGTCGCGGCCAAGCCGCCCAAAATGCGGCCTTTGCTGGTGGAGGTGATGATGGCCAAATTGCCCGGCCCCGGAATCGCCAAAAAGACAATCACCGCCGCAACAAAAGCCCAATAATCTTGGATGCCAAACATACGAATTCTCCTGCTTGCAGAGCGGCTGGCATGGCCGTATCGGCATCCCGGACACTGAGCTCAAGAGTTTAACCTGCGTCAGTCGCCCGGCTAGAATGGCGGGTTGCCCCCAAGATGTCTTGGCTTCAAGGGGCTGATTGATCTTATTTTCGGAGTTTGCCTGTGATTTCTTCTGCTTTTGCCCAAACCGCCCCTGCCGCAGCCGGCGGCAGCGAATCTGCTCTTTTGAGCATGCTGCCTTTGGTGTTGATGTTTGTAGTCCTCTATTTTCTGATGATCCGCCCTCAGATGAAGCGCCAGAAAGAACAGCGCGGCATGATTGATGCGCTGCAAAAGGGCGACGAAGTCGTCACCATTGGCGGCGTGTTAGGCAAAATCACCGACATGGGCGAGACCTACATGACTTTGGAAGTTTCCCAAGGCCAGATGCAGATCGAGCGCGCTGCTGTGGCGCGCGTGCTGCCCAAAGGCACGATCAAGTAAGCATCGCTTAGACACCCGCTTTTTTAAGCCAAATCGCTCAGTAGCCATCATAAATGCTGCGCTGAGTGCTATTGTTTTCAGAGTAATTGCCATGAATCGTTATCCCCTGTGGAAATACATCGTCCTCGCCGTGGTGGTGGTGATCGCAACTCTTTTCACCTTGCCTAACTTCTTTGGCGAAGCGCCGGCGGTGCAGATCTCCAGCGGCAAAGCGACTGTGAAGGTGGATGCCGTCACGCGCAATCGCGTGGAAGAGGCGCTCGCCAAAGCTAAGGTGGCCACAGACGGTAAGGTGGAGTTTGAAGGCAATTCTGTGCGGGCGCGTTTTGCGACGACAGAAGTGCAAAAAGTAGCACAGCTGGCGATTACCAGTGCGCTCAATCCCGATCCAGCTGACCCGGCCTATGTCGTGGCGCTTAATCTGGTGCCGCAAACGCCACAGTGGCTGCGCAGCTTGCATGCCAACCCAATGTATTTGGGTCTGGACTTGCGCGGCGGCATTCATCTGATGCTGCAAGTGGACATGGCCGGCGCGATTGACAAGCGCATCGACACCCTAGGCAGTGATATTCGCACCAGTTTGCGCGGTAAAGATATTCGCGGCCGCACGGCGCGTGATGGCAATACCATTGTGATGCGATTTTCCACCGCACAAGCTCAGCAGGCGGCTACAGTGCTTGTGCAAGATCAGTTTGGCGCTGATTTGGGATCCGTGGAAAGCGTGCAAGGCAGCGATTACTTGGTGACGGCGAGCATCAAGCAAGATGCTGTGAAGCGCATTCAGGATGCTGCACTCAAACAGAACATTTCTACGCTGAACAATCGCGTTAATGAGCTGGGCGTGTCTGAGCCAGTGATTCAGCAACAGGGCGCGGATCGCATCGTCGTGCAGTTACCGGGTGTGCAAGACACGGCCACTGTGAAGAAGATTCTTGGCCGCATCGCCACGCTGCAGGTGCGCTTGGTAGACGAAGGCTCTGAAGGCCTGGCTGCCGAGCGCGGCCAAGGCGCCGTGCCTTTTGGCAGCGAGCGCTATTTGGATCGCAACGGCCAAGCTGTGATTGTGAAAAAAGAAGTGATTTTGTCGGGCGAGAATTTGACCGATGCACAAGCGGGCATTGATGGCCAGACGCAAGAGGCTACCGTCAACCTCTCGCTGGATGCCAAAGGCGCTCGTATTTTTAAAGACGTCACGCGCGAAAATATCAACAAACGCATGGCGATTTTGCTGTTTGAAAAAGGCAAAGGCGAAGTAGTGACAGCGCCTGTGATCCGCAGCGAGATTGCCGGCGGCCGTGTGCAAATTTCAGGCCGCATGAGCAGCATCGAAGCCAACGACACGGCATTGCTTTTGCGCGCTGGTTCATTGGCCGCGCCGATGGAGATCATCGAAGAGCGCACGATCGGCCCCAGCTTGGGTGCAGACAACATCGCCAAAGGCTTTAACAGCGTGATTTATGGCTTCCTTGTCGTGGTGGCCTTCATGTGCGTGTATTACCGGTTCTTTGGCGTGATCTCCAGCATTGCGCTGTCGGTGAACTTGCTCATGCTGGTGGCTCTGCTGTCCATGTTGCAGGCCACGCTCACATTACCAGGTATGGCGGCTATTGCACTTGCTTTGGGTATGGCGATTGACTCCAACGTGCTGATCAACGAACGCGTGCGCGAAGAGCTGCGCAACGGGAAATCTGCGCAACAAGCGATTCACTCAGGTTACGAGAGCGCTTGGGCAACGATTTTGGACTCTAACATCACCACGCTAATCGCCGGCATTGCTCTGCTGATTTTTGGCTCGGGTCCGGTGCGCGGCTTTGCGGTGGTGCATTGCTTGGGCATTTTGACGAGCATGTTCTCGGCGGTGTTCTTCTCGCGCGGCTTGGTCAATCTTTGGTATGGCGGTAAAAAGAAGCTCAAAACTGTGAGCATCGGGCAGGTCTGGCGGCCAGACGGTATGGCGGCTCCTTCGGCCGACTCGGATTTAGAAGAAAATCCTGCGATAGCCGTTACAAATCCTGCGCAAAGTGCTATGAAAAATGTAGCACCTGAGCTGAAAACAAGTGTGAAGAAATAAGAGAGTACGATCATGGAATTCTTCAGAATCAAACGCGACATTCCGTTCATGAAGCACGCGATCGTGCTAAACGCGATCTCGTTCATCACTTTTTTGCTCGCCGTTTTTTTTATCGTAACGCGCGGCTTACATCTGTCGATCGAGTTCACTGGTGGCACGCTGGTTGAAGTCAAGTATCCACAGGCGGCCAATATCGCCAAGACCCGCGAAGCGGTTGAATCACTGGGCTTTGGAGAAGTGCAGGTGCAATTGTTTGGTTCGGCCAGCGATGTGCTTATTCGCGTGCCTAACAAAACGCTGCCAAAAGCAGCTCCAGCGGCTTCCGGCACGGCAACCGCCGCCGCTATAGCCGCCAGTGCCGCAACCGCTGCGTCCGCGCAGTCAGATACGGTGCTCAAGGTGTTTGAAGGCATTTGCAAATCAGAGGGTGCGCAGGTGCAATCCGTGTCAGTTGTTACCCAGCAGGGTGATACCTTGTCAAAGCTGCTGTGTAAGACGCCTGATGGCAAAGAGCCCGTGAGCTTGCAGCGCAGCGAGTTTGTGGGCCCATCGGTGGGCGCAGAGTTGGTTCAAAATGGTTTGATCGCTTTGGGCATGACAGTGCTGGGCATCATGCTGTATTTGGCCTTCCGCTTTGAATGGAAGTTTGCTGTGGCCGGCATTGTGGCCAACTTGCACGATATCGTGATTATTTTGGGCTTTTTCGCCTTCTTCCAGTGGGAGTTCTCGCTGGCCGTTTTGGCGGCGATTTTGGCGGTGCTGGGTTATTCGGTCAACGAATCTGTGGTGATTTTTGATCGCGTGCGCGAGACGTTCCGCAAATTCCGCAAGATGAACACCCGCGAGGTGATTGATCATGCGATCACCTCCACCATCAGCCGCACCATCATCACCCACGGCTCGACCGAGGTGATGGTGCTTTCGATGCTGATTTTTGGTGGCCCGACGCTGTTTTACTTTGCGCTGGCACTGACCATTGGTATCTTGTTTGGTATCTATTCCTCCGTTTTCGTGGCGGCGGCGATTGCGATGTGGCTGGGCGTGAAGCGTGAAGACCTCATCAAAGGCTCGGTGAAAAAAGAGGGTGAAGACCCGAACGATCCGAATTCAGGTGCAATGGTCTAGTCAGCGTTCAGACGTGATTTTGAGCTGGGTCACAACTGTGGTGCATTCGATACAACTGTGAGTAATCCGCGCCAGAGATAACAGCTTGTCACTGACGGCTAGGGTTAATAGACCCGCTGGACGGGCTTTCCTAGTAATATCTATAGGATATGACGCTGTTTTGAGCGCCGTGAATTAACTCGTCCCCAGCATCTGTGAGCAACCCACCCGTTCAACGTCCCGCTAACCATGCCGCGCTTGCACGGCAAGCACGTGCCGTGTTTGTGGAGCAGGCCGTCAAGTTGTTAACCGAAATGTCCGCAGCCATCGGCACACGGTTGTCCACTCTGTTTGAGCAGTCAACCAATGCGCGCGAGGCGCAAGACCGACGCGACGCAATGGTGGCTTTTCAGCAAGGCCAGATCAAATGGCTCGAAGGCACAGACAAAGCTTGGAAAAACGTCTCCCAAACCGATCTCTCCGTCTCGAATACGCGCTTGCCTGCTCTCAATCTGGAGCTGATTGGCAACGAGGTGGTGGAGAGCAAAATTCTCTCCTCGCGCTTGGCCATGCGCATGCTGGACAAATCCGGCTCAGAGTTCAGCGATCTGCAAGTGCGGATGCGCATGCTAGATGGCAAAGACGAGCTGGACAAAACCGATATTTTGCGCCCCGAAAGCTGCGCGCAAACCTTGTTGGAGCAATGGCTCTCGGCAGGCTTGTCTCAAGAGGGCTGGTTGGCGGTGCAAGATGTGATTCAGCATGCCTTGGGCGACCAGATCGTCAAGGCCTACAAAGCCACTAATGAATTTCTCATCGCGCAGGGTGTGATGAAAGAGATTGATCTGCGCTCCAATCTCAAGCGCTCGCCCAATTCGGCGAAAGTGCCTGGTGCGCCTGAGCCTGTAGCGAGTCAACCCGGCGGCTTGCCCAACTCTCAAACTGCATCACTTGCTGGCAACAACCCCTACAGCCAAACCAGCTTCAGCGGTGCAACCGGTTACGGCTTCACCAGCTTTGGTCAAGAGCAGCGGCCGATGCCCAGCAGCATGGGCGCGATGAGTCGTGCTGGCAATGCATCAAGCCAAATCGCTGAACATGTGGCTAAGTTACGCGCTCAAGCTGCGCAATTTGCTGTGCAGCAAGCTGCTGCCCAACAGGCGGCCATGCAAAACATGGGCAGTGGTTTCAGCGGCTTCACGTCTGGCGGCATGCCCGTTGGCGCCACCGGATCAAGCGGTATGAGCACAGGCGGTGGCGATTACTACGGCGAAGGCGCCTCTTCTGCCATGGGCAAACCAGGAGGGCGCGGCGCTGGGTCGGCTGGCCAAATGGGTAGAGATGCAGGCCATTCAGGCGGCGGCTCGCCAGCACGCGCGGGGCGCGCTGCTGTGGCCAATTACATGGCCGAAGCCGCTGCCGAAGAAACCCGCATGCAAACCGCCGCCACGCCGCTGGCGCGTGCGCGCATGCGCGCGCAAGGCGTGATGGGACAACTCAAAAACATGCTGGTGCAGCGTGTGGCTGGCTTTGAAGATACTCGCGGCCCACAGATGTCGCCCCAATTAGCTGCAGCCATGGTGCAACGCCCCGCCGTGCGCACCCCTGGCTACCAGCGTACCCAGCAAGGCGGCGCAAATGCTGCAACGCAACAAGGCCAAGCAGGTATGGCCATGATGCAAGCGCCAGTTTACGCTGGCGTGAGTGCGCAAATCATTGAAGGCATGCAGCCCGCGCAGGTCAATAACGCGCTGCGTGAGCAAACTAAAGAGCTGAAGAAAGCGGCAGACAGCGACACCGAAAAAGCCACCATTGAAATCGTGGCTCTGATGTTTCAAAGCATTTTGGCGGAAGAGCGTATCCCCACGGGTGTTCGCGTGTGGTTTGCACGCTTGCAAATGCCAGTGTTGCGTCTGGCGCTGTCGGAAGCAGAATTTTTTGGCAGCATGCAGCATCCTGCACGCCGCCTGATTGACCGCATGGGCTCATGCGTACTCGGGTTTGATGCGAACGTCGGTAGCGTTGAGCTAGAAGCCGAAATCAAACGCATCGTGCAAACGATTGAGCAGTATCCCGAAACCGGGCGGCGTGTGTTTCAGCTGGTGTTTGATGAATTTGAAAAATTCCTCACTAAATTCCTCACCGAGGGCGCTGCAACGGCCAAGATTGTCTCTCTTGCCCAGCAAGTGGAGCAAAAAGAAACCGCCGCCATTCAATTCACGATTGAGCTGCGCAAGATGTTGGGCAATTTGCCCATGCGCGATGAAATTCGAGAATTCCTATTCAAGATCTGGGCAGAAGTGCTCGCTGTAGGTTCAATGAAGAATGGCCCGCAGCATGAGCTGACGCTAGGTCTCAAGCAAGTGGCGGCCGATCTGCTGTGGGCAGCGAGCGCCAAGCCCAGCCGTGCCGAGCGAGCCAAAGTCATTGCTGATTTGCCTGATTTGCTCAAGCGCCTGCGCGCTGGTATGAGCATGCTGGGTATCAGTGCCAAGGCCCAAGATGAGCACATCAAGAGCTTGAGCGACACCCTCGCCGAAGCCTTCACAAGCAAAGCTGCTGCGATGGATCAAAGCCAAGTGGCCGAGGTTGCGCAACGCATCAGGCATTTGGAAGATTTCGTCTCCGAAGAGGATGTCGGCGATCTGCCGCTGGATGCGGAGAGCATTGAGTTGATGCTAGGCATTGACATGACGGGTGTGGAGATCATCAGCGAAGGTGGCAGTGAGCCCACGCAGGCAATGCGCGCTTGGGCGATGGAACTCGATCGCGGAAGCTGGTTCCACCTGGATCACAAAGGCAAGATGGTACGCGTGCAGTATTCATGGCGCAGCAAGCGCGGTCAGCTCTTTCTCTTTGCCGATGCGGCAGGGCTCACGTATCTGTTTCAGATCAAACGCCTTGCCGCGTATTTGCAGGCGGGCCTCATGGCGCCCGTGGAAGACGAAACCCTCACCGTGCGCGCCACGCGCGCTGCGCTCACCAAGCTCGATGCGCAGCCTGATCGCTTACTCACAGTGAGTTAGTCTCTTGGTATGCTATTTATTTAATAGCATGCTATGTAGCTTTTATAACGGCAAACAACCCAAAAAGCTTGAAAATCCTTATTTGGATGATTTGTCATTCGATGCGGAATCAGCGCGCGGCGGCAACTCACCTTTCTTGCGCCCTGAAAACATCGTCCACCACACGATCAGTACCAGCAGTAACAAGGCGCCCAGCGCTTCAAGCAAAATAAGCCCCATGAGAATTCTCCATTGGCCTCTGCGCCCCAGCGTCATGCTGTGCTTTCAGGCATTCACACTAAGCATTTTAGGAATGCTGGCTGCTTGCAGCTCACCGCCGCCTGCAAACCCACAAACCGAGCAAGGGCTGCCGCCGATGGTTCAGCCCGCGCCTGCGCCGATACCTGTGCCACAACCCACGCCACGCGCATCTGACGAGTCCGCTCCGAGCGCTGCGCCTATCGTGCAAGGCAAAAGCCGCTGGCAGCCCGTGCGCTGGGCAGATCTGCCAGGCTGGGAGAACGATGCGCTGCACGAAGCTTGGAATGCTTGGATTCGCTCCTGCGAACGCCCTGTGCCGCCGTGGACGGCTTTGTGCCCCGAGATTCGCCGCCTCTCCATTGCCGATGGCGCGCAACAGCGCGCTTGGATGCGCGAGCGGCTTCAGCCTTATCGCATTGAGCCTCTATCGGGAATGACAGATGGCCTACTCACTGGCTATTACGAGCCCGTGCTAGATGCGAACCGCCGTGCCAGCGCACAGCAAAAAGTGCCGCTGTGGCAGCCTCCCGCCAATTTAACGCAACGCAAGCCTTGGTTCAGCCGCCAAGAAATTGACACGCTGCCCGAAGCGCAGGCCGCTCTGCGTGGGCGCGAGATCGCTTATTTGGCGGATCCGATTGACGCGCTGATTTTGCAAATTCAAGGCTCAGGCCGCTTGCGCATCACCGAGCCCGACGGCACAGAGCGCTTGGTGCGCCTGGCCTTTGCCGCAACCAACGATCAACCCTACCGCTCAGTGGGCCGCTGGCTTCTGGATCAAAGCCTGATCCGTGATGCTTCGTGGCCGGGCATCAAAGCTTGGATTGCAGCCAACCCACAGCGCGTACAAGAGATGCTCTGGAGCAACCCACGCATGGTGTTTTTCCGTGAAGAAGCGATTGATCCGGCGTTTGCCGCGCAAGGACCACGCGGCGCGCAAGGCGTGCCGCTCACCTATGGCCGCTCGATTGCCGTGGATCGCGACAGCATTCCGCTGGGCACGCCTGTTTGGCTGCAAACGCGCGGTGATGCGCTCAACACGCAACGTTTGGTCATCGCACAAGATGTGGGCAGTGCAATTTTGGGTGCGGTGCGGGCAGACTATTACGCAGGCTCAGGTGATGCAGCAGGCGAGATGGCAGGGCGGCTCAAGCAGGGCTTGCAACTCTGGGTTTTTTGGCCAAAATAATAGCAAATCTGGGATCTTGCCGACAAGAAATCGACGCAGTGTGCTACATATTTTATAGCAAACTAATTCTGATCGTCTCTGTTATTGCATTACTGGCCGCATGTGCCAACACCAGCAATAACGAGCCGCCCGCCCAGCGCTACCGCTGCGAGATGAGCATCGAATTCAGCGCTCGCTACTCTGGCGAATCTGTGGCGCTAGACACGACGCGCGGCTATGAAATGCTCTTTCGTGATGCCAAGCCACAAACAACAAGTGCGGCCAACTCACCTAAGCCCAACGAATACCGCAACTCACGCATGAGCATTGAATTTCAGCTCGGCAAAGATGGCGATGAGGCCTTATTGCGCTATCCGCTGCTCCCGCTCGTGGTGCGTTGCGTGAAAGATTATTAAATTCGCTATTTATTGCTCAGAATGGCACTTTGAACAAATATTGTTGCTAATTAGTAGCGATTCCGAGCGATAAAAGAAAACACTGCGCCAGCAATTCAGCCTACACTTTGCGGCAGCTAGGAGACAAGCCGAATGAATGCACCGCTACCCGAACACATCCGCAAAGCGCTAGAGACCGTCACGCTCGACGATAAATATTCTCTCGACTATGGCCGTGCCTTCATGAGCGGCGTGCAGGCCCTGGTCAAGCTGCCGATGCTCCAGCGCTTGCGCGATCAGCAAAATGGCAAAAACACCGCAGGCTTCATCAGCGGCTATCGCGGCTCACCGCTCGGCGGCTATGACCAAGCGCTGTGGAAAGCCAAAAAGTATCTGCAAGAAAAACACATTGTTTTTCAACCTGGCGTGAACGAAGAGCTGGCCGCCACCGCACTGTGGGGTACACAGCAACTTGGCTTTGCCCCGCCAGGCTCTAACAAATACGATGGCGTATTTGGCATTTGGTATGGCAAAGGCCCAGGCGTGGATCGTTGCTCCGATGTGTTCAAACATGCCAACATGGCCGGCACCACGCCTCTGGGCGGCGTGATCGCAGTCGCAGGCGATGATCATGTCGCCAAGAGCTCCACCGCTGCGCATCAGAGCGATCATATTTTCAAAGCTTGTGGCCTACCCGTCTTCTTCCCCACCGATGTGCAAGACATTTTGGATCTCGGTCTGCATGCGTTTGCGATGAGCCGTTACGCCGGCGTGTGGGCGGGCATGAAGACGATTCAAGAGATTGTCGAATCGTCGATGAGCACGCGGGTCGATCCGGATCGCGTCAAGATCATCATGCCCACCGATTTTGAAATGCCCCCCGGTGGCTTACATATTCGCTGGCCCGATGCCGCGCTTGAGCAAGAGCAGCGTTTGTTTGATTTCAAATGGTATGCGGCGCTGGCATATATCCGTGCGAATCGCTTGAATCACAACGTGATTGAAGGTAAAAATGATCGCTTGGGGCTGATCGCTAGCGGCAAGGCTTATAACGATTTGCGCCAAGCGCTGGTCGATCTGGGGCTGGATACCGAGACATGCCAGCGCCTAGGAATTCGCGTGCACAAAGTCGCCGTGGTCTGGCCACTGGAAGCGCAGATCACGCGTGAATTTGCCACCGGACTCAAAGAAATTTTAGTGGTGGAAGAAAAGCGCCAAGTCATTGAATATCAGCTCAAAGAAGAGCTGTACAACTGGCGCAGTGATGTGCGCCCCGTGGTCCTCGGCAAGTTTGACGACACCGGCGAAGGTGGCGAGTGGAGCATGCCCAATCCAACGGCCAACACGCTCTTGCGTGCGAATGCTGATCTATCGCCAGCTCTCATTGCAAAAGCTGTCGCAGCGCGTGTGAAAAAGCTTGGAGTAGATGCAGACACGCTCGCTCGCATTGAGTCACGCTTGGCGATCATCGAAGCCAAAGAGCGCTCCTTGCTCACAGTAGATTTGAAAGCCGACCGCACGCCGTGGTTTTGCTCCGGCTGCCCACACAACACCTCCACCAAAGTGCCAGAGGGCTCACGGGCGATGGCTGGCATTGGCTGCCACTACATGGCGCTCTGGATGGATCGCGCCACCACCGGCTTCACGCAAATGGGCGGCGAAGGCGTGCCTTGGGTTGGCCAACAGCCGTTTACCAACGAATCGCATATCTTCGCCAATTTGGGCGATGGCACCTATTTTCACAGCGGCATGCTCGCGATCCGCCAAGCGATTGCAGCGGGTGTCAACATCACTTACAAAGTGCTTTACAACGATGCCGTAGCGATGACGGGCGGGCAGCAAATTGGCGAGCGACCCGAGGGGCATTCGGTTATTCAAATTGCCCACTCTTTAACTGCTGAAGGTGTCACAAGGCTCATCGTCGTCACGGATGAACCTGAAAAGTATGCTGCTGCGAAGTTACCCGCTGGAGTTGAAGTCAAACATCGCGATTTGCTTGATGACATTCAACGCGAATTCCGCGAAATCAAAGGCACCACAGCCATCATCTACGACCAAACCTGCGCCACTGAAAAGCGCCGGCGCCGCAAGCGCGGCACGATGATTGATCCGAGCAAGCGTGTGCTCATCAATGAGCTGGTCTGCGAAGGTTGCGGCGATTGTGGTGTGCAATCCAACTGCATGAGCGTGGAGCCGCTCGAAACCGAATTTGGCCGCAAGCGCACAATCAACCAAAGCACTTGCAACAAAGACTTTTCTTGTGTCAAAGGCTTCTGCCCCAGCTTTGTGACCGTCGAAGGCGAGCTCAAGAAGAAAGCCAAAACGGGGAAGACTAATCCGTTTGAATTGGGCGCTTTGCCCGAACCAACCATTGCACAGATCGCAAAAAACAACACTTGGGGCATCATCGTCGCAGGCGTGGGCGGCACGGGCGTGATCACGATTGGCCAGTTGCTCGGCATGGCCGCGCACATGGAAGGCAAAGGCATCGTCACGCAAGATGCTGCCGGCCTCGCTCAAAAAGGCGGCAACACTTGGAGCCATGTGCTCTTGGCCAACACGCAAGCCGACATCGCCACCACCCGCGTGGCCATGGCCAGCGCCGATTTGATCCTAGGCTGTGATCCGATGGTCGCGGCCAGCAAAGAAACGATGGCGCGCATGCACGCCGGCCGCACGCATGTGGCACTCAACGCGCACGGCTCGCCCACGGCAGGCTTCGTACTCAACGGCAATTGGCAAAACCCTTCAGAGCGCTGCGCCGCGGCGATTGTGGAAACCGTGGGTGCGCAAGCTGTGGGCATGTTCAATGCCGATGCGGTCGCTTCCAAACTCATGGGCGACACGCTCTACACCAACCCCATGATGCTCGGCTTCGCTTGGCAAAAAGGCTGGATTCCCTTGGAGAAAGCCTCGCTCATGCGTGCCATCGAGCTCAACGCCGTGGCGATTGACAACAACAAAGCCGCCTTCGAATGGGGGCGCCGCGCCGCCCACGATTGGGCCAGCGTCGAGCAATTGCTAACGCCCGCGCAAACCATTGAATTCAAAAAGCGCGACACAGCGCAAGACATGCTTGCCAAGCGTGCTGAGTTCTTAACCAATTATCAAAATGCTGCCTACGCACAAGAGTACAAAGCCTTCGTAGAAAAGGTGAGCGCTGCTGGCAATGCGCAACTCACCGAGGCCGTCACCAAGTATCTCTTCAAGCTCATGGCCTACAAAGACGAATACGAAGTCGCCCGCCTGCACACCGATACGGCTTTTCACGACAAGGTAAAAAACCTGTTTGAAGGCGAAGTCAAACTCTCATATCACCTTGCCCCGCCCCTGCTCGCCAAGAAAAACAGCAAAGGCGAACCGCAAAAACAAGCCTACGGCGCATGGATGCTCACCGCGTTCAAACTGCTCGCCAAAATGAAAGGCCTGCGCGGCACGGCCTTCGATATTTTCGGTAAAACAGAAGAGCGCAAGATGGAGCGTGCATTGATCGGCGAATACCGTGCGAGCATTGAAAAGCTTTTGCCTACTCTCAACGCCACTAACGCTGCAACGGCTGTAGAGATTGCCCGCATCCCCGAGCAAATCAAAGGCTTCGGTCATGTGAAAGAGCGCAACGTCGTTGCTGCGCGTGCGAAGTGGAGCAAGTTGGAAGAGGAGTTTGCATCTTCACCATTGGCTAAGGCTGCTTGATTGTTTGCCGCCCAATCGCTTCGCTCAACCCGCTCGCCTGCCCCGTGACGTGCCCGAAAAAGCTGAGACCTTTCTTCGTGAGGCGCTCTGTGCCGCAAGCCACGAGCTCCCACCATTTGTAGCGATGATGATTTGGTAGGCCGCGCCCGACCAGCGAAGGGCTTCGTTTTTTCAGACCCATCGCGGAGCGGGTATAGGTGGTTGGCACGTTGTTTCTTGCTATTAAGTCAGTAGCACTACACGCAGATTCTATGCCGGTGACCTGTCTCTTTTGCTTTAAACTCGCTCGAAAAAGACAAGCGCTTTCTTCATCGAGCTCGGCCAGTCAAGCGCGGTTCGCCACAAAAGATCGCAGTTTGCAGCTTGCGGCACAGAACGGTCCAAGGAAAGCCGTCGGCTTTTTCGGGCACGTCACGGAGCGGGCGAGCGGGTCATGTCAAATAACGAGGGAGTAATATGGCTTGCTTAACTCGTTGCGCCTTTGAATGCGATTGCACGCATCCACTGATTTTGGTTGAGCAAAAAAATGGTGATTGAAGAACAATCTTCAGAATCACCCTTTAAAGCTCGGACTGCAGTAGCGTTTTTGGCAACTACATGCGTTGCGAACACTTTGACTAGTGGCTCATACCGGGTGCAATTTTGTCCCTGCTCAGGGAAAGATATCAGTGCTTTTGAGTCCAGATCTTCTGATACTTGGTACTTGGCGTTGACGAACCAATCTGATTGACTGCCCACCACCCACCAATCGTCAATTTGTAAAACGGATACCGAAGATGACCCAAGTGCTTTTGCTCCCAGCCGCAATTGCTCGGCAAGCTCTGAATCAGTAGCTGTTCCGCTATCAAAAAACTTCGATTGGTTTACAAGCAACCATTCGTTTAATGAGGGTAGTGCGCGGATCAATTTACTTCCAATAAGGTATCGTCGTTCGCCACGTTATGTGCATGATGCAAGCGACATACGAATATGGTCTATTTAGCAGCACGCTTGCCCAAAATCTCAAACGCAGGCAAAGTCTTACCTTCGAGCACTTCAAGAAATGCGCCGCCGCCCGTGGAGATATAGCTCACGTCTTTTTCAATGCCGTATTTGGCAATCGCTGCGAGCGTGTCGCCGCCGCCTGCGATGCTGAAGGCGTTGGATTCGGCGATGGCGGTGGCGATAGCTTTGGTGCCGCCTGCGAAGGCGGCGAACTCAAACACGCCGACCGGACCGTTCCAGACAATCGTGCCAGCGGCTTTGAGTTGAGTGGCGAGGATGGCGGCTGTTTTAGGGCCAATGTCGAGGATCAAGTCGTCGTCTTCTACTTCGGTGGCCGCTTTGACGGTGGCAGGCGTATCTGCGGCGAATGTTTTGGCACACACCACATCGACGGGAATTGGCACTGCCGCACCGCGTGCTTTCATGGATTCGATCACGGCTTTGGCGTCGGCCAGCAAATCTGGCTCAGCCAATGATTTGCCGATCTTCAAACCGGCTGCGAGCATGAAGGTATTGGCGATGCCGCCACCGACGATCAGGCCGTCGACCTTGCTGGCCAAAGATCTCAGAATAGTGAGCTTGGTAGAGACTTTGCTACCGGCCACAATAGCAATCAGCGGGCGCTTCGGATTGGCCAAGGCTGCTTGAATAGCATCCATTTCAGCAGCGAGCAACGGTCCGGCGCAGGCGATTTTTGCATATTGGGCGATGCCATAGGTGGAGGCTTCCGCGCGGTGAGCTGTGCCGAAAGCATCGTGAACGAAGATGTCGCAGAGTGCCGCCATTTTTTGCGCGAGCTCGGGGGCGTTTTTCTTCTCGCCTAAATTGACGCGGCAGTTTTCCAGTAAAACCACTTCGCCGGGTTTGATTTCCACGCCATCAACCCAGTTGGAGAGCAGCTTCACAGGCTTGCTCAAAAGCTCACTCATGCGCACAGCCACAGGCGCGAGGCTGTCTGCGGGTTTGAATTCACCTTCCGTGGGGCGACCGAGATGCGACGTGACCATCACTGCTGCGCCTGCTTTCAAGGCCATCTCGATGCAGGGCATGCTGGCGCGAATGCGGGTGTCCTCGGTGATTTTCCCGGTATCATCTTGCGGCACATTGAGATCGGCGCGAATGAAAACACGTTGATTGGAAACTTTACCAGTCGCGCAGAGGTCAGAAAAGCGGATGAATTGCATGGTTTGTCCCGAAAATGTCATCAAATGGCATCAAGAAATGGCCTAAATTAGGCAGATGATGCAATTGTAGGCGGCGGCATCTCAGGCGATTCCGTCCCTGCCTTGTAACCAGCAGCTTTGCCCTCAGATTCCTACAATACGATTTCAAAAACGAAAGACCTGCCAAATGGTTCCGCATCTCATCACCGCCACCCACAGCCCGATCAACGAACTGGAGCAGCGCATCCTAGACAGCATGCCAGCGATTGAGCGCTGGTTTCGCCTAGAGTGGATGGAGCACACGCCGCCGTTTTATAGCTCGGTTGATGTCCGCAATGCAGGCTTCAAGCTTGCGCCAGTGGACACCAATTTGTATCCTGGCGGCTGGAATAATTTGACCGAAGAAATGCTGCCACTGGCGGTGCAGGCAGCAATGGCGGCGATTGAAAAGATCTGCCCCGATGCGAAGAATCTGCTGGTGATTCCTGAGAATCACACCCGAAATCCTTATTACCTGATGAACGTCGCGCGGCTGGCGCGTATTTTCAACATGGCGGGCTTAAATGTCCGTCTCGGCTCGATCAATCCGGAGATCAAAGAGCCCACGAAAGTTGATCTACCCAACGGCGAGAGCATTTTGCTCGAGCCCACGCTGCGCATCAAAGGCGATTCAGGTCTGGGCAAAGGCCGCTTGGGGCTGAAAGATTTTGATCCTTGCACGATTTTGCTCAACAACGATTTGAGCGCGGGTGTGCCTGGCATATTGGAAGATCTGCATGAGCAATTCCTGCTGCCGCCTTTGCATGCAGGCTGGCATGTGCGCCGCAAATCGCAGCATTTTCAAGCCTATGAAGAGCTGACCAAGCGCTTTGGCAAGCTACTGGGCATCGATCCTTGGCTGATCAATCCCATGTTTGCGCAGTGTGGCGAGGTGAATTTTCAGGAGGGCTTGGGCATGGATTGCTTGACCTCAAATGTCGATGCGCTGCTGACCAAGATCAAGCGGAAATACAAAGAGTACGGCATCAATGAAAAACCTTTCGTGGTGGTCAAAGCTGACAACGGCACCTATGGCATGGGCATCATGACCGTGCGCGATGCGAAAGATCTGGATGTACTCAATCGCAAGACAAAAAACAAAATGAGCGTCGTCAAAGACGGTATGGAAGTCAACCAAGTGATCATCCAAGAGGGTGTGCACACCAACGAGCGCTTGAACGATGCGGTGGCTGAGCCGGTGGTTTATATGATGGATCGCTATGTGGTGGGTGGTTTTTATCGCATCCATGCCGAGCGCGGCGTGGATGAGAATTTGAATGCGCCCGGCGCGCAGTTTGTGCCGCTGGCGTTTGACAAATCTTCCCATATGCCTCAGCCGGGCATGAAGCCTGGCGCGAGTGTGCCGAATCGGTTTTATATGTATGGCGTGATCGGTCGGTTGGCGATGCTTGCTGCGAGTTACGAGCTGGAAGCTACCGATCCGAATGCCGAAGTGTATGAGTGATTTTTAAGCCAAATAGGCATCTAGCCGTTATAAAATATGCGTAATATGCTATTGTTTTAATAGCATATTATAGATGCAGGTGGTTCGGCAGGCGGCGCAACTGCATTGCCTAAGTCGCTAGGCAGTCTGCGGTGTTACGGTCACTTCGACATCCAGCACATGCCCCGCGCCGCCCAGAATGACTCCCCTCAGGGGTGACACATCGGCAAAATCTCGCCCTGTGGCCAAGCAGACGTAATCTTCCCCGGCGATGCGGTTGTTGGTGGGGTCAAAGTCTAACCACTGGCCGGTGCCTTGTTCCACAGTGCCATCGCTCGCCAGTTGGGGCACAAAAATGGAAGCCCATGCATGCGATGCATCGCAGCCCACCAAGCGTGGTTGCCCATGGGGCGGGTGCGTGAGCAAATAACCGCTGACATAACGCGCTGGCAAGCCCATAGCACGCCAGCACGCCACCATGATGTGGGCAAAATCTTGGCACACACCGCTTCTTTGTATCAAGGCTTCCAGTGCGGTGGTGTGGACTTGGGTGCTGTTGCTTTCGTATGCAAAGTCCTGATGAATCCGGTTCATCAGGTCCAATGCACAAGCGAGCAAGGCTGTTTGAGGCATGAAGCTGGGCAAGGCGTAGCCCAGAAAGTCCGCATGAATCGGCACATAGGGCGATGCAAAGATGAATTCTGTCGCAGAGTGGTAAGGCGCATTCGCCTGATAGCGAAAGCATTCTTGCGCCGTCTCCCACAAGATAGGACTCAGCACGGGCGGCTTAGATGAGGTGGCCACCACGCTGTGGGCAGTGACGCTCAAAACAGCGTGGGATGCGAGGATAGAGAAAAAAGTACGCGTGTTCCCAAAAAGATCGCTGCGCGACACACATTCATCAGGCGCAGGCACGATCTCCAAGCGATGGCTCAGCAGTTGTTGATGATCACCTTGAAGCGGCGTGAGATAAGACACATGCTGCGCATGATCTACGCTGGGCTGATAACGATAGCGCGTGAGATGGGTGACTTCTATCAGCATGTCAAGCCCAGACGCTGTTTTCGCGAAAGTGTGAGTGCGTGAAATACTGCGCTCCAATCGCTTGCGCCACTTGCGGCACGGCATTTGTGCATTGCGTCAAAAGAGCCAGCAAGGCAACGGGCTGGTCTTGTGAATCGCAGTGCATCATG
Organism: Variovorax sp.; assembly: GCA_031418715.1. GTDB lineage: Bacteria > Pseudomonadota > Gammaproteobacteria > Burkholderiales > Burkholderiaceae_C > JANMDU01. The sequence continues at coordinate 214,966 of JANOJL010000045.1, forward strand.
TTTTCGAGTTGCCATTGCGTGGCATCGGGTAGCAATAAAGAAAGTGTGCATTGGTCTTGCGGTGCATCGCCCGATAGTTTGGCCAATCGGCCGCGCAGCGTCTTGATGACCCAAGCGATGGAACGTGGATTGTCTTGATCGAGCAGCAAGGTTTCTAGTAGCACCGCCATATCGTTGCGATTGCCGTGGTGTGATCGGAAGGTGGTCGTGCTGCCAAAGAGCGAGAGCATCGCGTCATAGCCAGCTTGGTGGCTTGAAGATTCCTCGCCAACTGTGAAGGCCATCGTGCCCTGCTGCAAGCCAGCCAGCAATGCCGAGGCCAAAAACTGCAAGCGCTCCAGCAATCTGCCCGCACTGAGCAAACGCCAGCCATCGTCTCGTGACATGCGGTCTGTTTGTGCGCCGGTGATGGCGGCAAGCTTGATGTTGGTTGCAGCCAGTAAACCCAAGGCATCCTGCGTTGGATTCGTACTGCCGCTCATCAGGCCTTTGCTAGCTTGAGAAAAATCCTGCTCAGATTGCACGATCAGTTCCCACTGCTCTTGCGACAGGCGCGCTCGCACATTGAATGCCGCATTCCGCAGAGCCAGAAGATGAAAGCCCACGCTGCAGCTGGATTCTGTATCGCCTAAAGCAGCGAGCAATGAGCGCTCAAAGACGCGCGGCGATTGAGTCAGACTCGGCACGCTTTCAATCACTAATGAATTCTGCAACGCCAAGGTGCTCAGCCATTTGCGCATCGCAGGGTCAGGTGGGGTCTCTTGCGTGGCTGCGAGATAGCTCAGAATATGAAGAGCTGTGTGAAGAGCGCATTCGGTGCGCTCAGAGTAGCGGCCTAGCCAAAATAAATTCTCAGCAGAACGACTGGTCACCAAACGTTTTTCAGAAGACATCGGTTGCCGCAGGGCAGACGCCTCATGCGCGGATGCATCTTGCGCTGCTGCCGCAGGCTCGCTGCCGCAGACCCACACATCAGCGCTGCTGCCGCCGCGTTGCATGGATGCGATCTCTTGACCCTCGGCCGCAATGCGCATCAAGCCGCCCGGCAAGACGCGCCAGCCCGTGGGCCCTTCAGAGACGGCATAGACGCGAAGCAAGGCGCTCTTAGGAACGATGCTGCCGGATTGCCAGGTTGGCATTTGCGACAAAGGCATGTAGCTTTGCACCGTGTAGGCATTGCCTTCGCGCAGCATCCGACCTGCTAGCTCGTCGCGCTGGTTGGTGCTCAGATACTTGCCCAGCATGGCTTCAAACTGCGGCTGCCCGATCTCGCTCGGATAGCTTGGCTTCACGACGCTTTTACCCAAGCGCGGCAACACAGCATCCAAGGCCGCGCGCTCGCCACACCACCAAGTGGGTAGCGCAGGCATCTTCAAGGATTCACCCAACAGCGCTTGCGTGATCCCCGGCATGAAACCGAGCAGCGCAGGCGACTCCAAAAATTCTGAACCTGGCGCATTCGCAACCAACAAATTGCCAGCGCGAATGCACTGAAGCAAACCAGGCACGCCCAATGTGGAGTCTGAGCGCAATTCAAGCGGATCGAGAAATGCATCATCCAAGCGCTTGAGCAGACCATGAATAGGTTCTAAGCCGCGCAGAGTTTTCAAATACAGCTTTTGGTTGCGCACGGTCAAATCTGTGCCTTCAACCAAAGTCAGGCCAAGTTGACGGGCCAAATAGACATGCTCAAAATAGGTTTCGCTGTATGGGCCTGGCGTGAGCAATGCGATATGCGCCTGCGCACCGCCGGTGCTTAAAGTGCGCATGGTGGCGATCAGCGATTGATAGGTCGCAGCCAAAGGATGCACCTGGGCACTTTTGAAAGCGCCATCAAACAAACGAGAGATGATGCTTCGGTTCTCAAGGAGATAGCCCAAGCCAGAGGGCGCTTGCGTGCGCTGTGAGACCACCCACCACTGCCCAGCTGGCGAGCGCGCAATGTCAAAGGCTGCAACATGCAAATAACGCCCACCTGCCACCTGCGCACCATGCATGCCGCGCAAATAACCGCGATGCCCTTGCGTGAGCGCAGCGGGTAGCAACGCATTTTTGAGCAGCTGCTGAGGGCCATACACATCGGCCATGATGCCTTCCAGCACGCGCGCACGCTGCAACACGCCGGCTTCTATCGCTTGCCACTCAGGGCTACTCAATAAGAAGGGAAACAGATTGAGCGACCAGGGCCTGACCGCGGCCGCACCTGAATTTGAGTCCGAATCTGTTTGGGCATAGACGTTGTAAGTCACGCCGTTGCTCTTGATTTGCTGATTCAGCTCTGCTTCTTTTTTGTTCAGTTGCTCTAAACCCGCAGCGCCCCATGTCTCAAGAAAGCGATCCCACAGCGGCGTCAATTCAGCTAGAAAGGAGGATTGCTGGCTGTCAAACGCCATGCCGTGCAACTCGTCAAAATGACCGCTGGCAGCTGGCTTGGCGAAATCATCCACAAAGCGTTGACCTGCAGTGGAATGGGCTTGTGTGGCAGGCAGGGGCACTCTAGAAAAGTGCGATGGATCGACGGTATTCACATGCAGAAATTTGTTTTGAGCTTCATTTTCTCACGTCCCGAGATCCATGAGCTGCCTCTGCACATCATCTGTCAGCAGCACCAAACCGACGCAGATCAAGCGTGTAGGGAAACTCAGAACTACCGACTCGAGTGGGTGCGCCCTGCACAGCAGCAACGATGGTCGCTTGCTCACCGGGTGTGTGGCCCATCGGCACGAAACGATTCAGGCGGCGGCTTTCGGCCTCATTCGCGTTAACAGGGAAACTTTCATAGCTGAGTCCGCCGGGGTGTGCCACATGATATTGACAGCCACCCACAGCGCGATGCGCCCATGTGTCCATCACATCAAACACCAAAGGCACATGGACACCAATGCTGGGGTGCAAAGCGGAGTAGGGTTTCCAAGCGATATAGCGCACGCCAGCCACAAACTCTGCTGCAACACCGGTGGCTTGCATAGGCAGCGCATGGCCATTGACCGTGATCACGTAGCGTGATGGGTTGAAATTACGAACGCTGACTTCAATGCGCTCCAAAGAAGAATCCACGCTTCGCGCCATGCCGCCGGGCGCACCTTCTTCGCCCATCACATGCCAAGGCTCTAAGGCCGTGCGCAAGGTCAGCTCCATGCCTGCCAAGGGCAGTGTGCCGATCGTTGGGAAACGAAACTCAAAGTGCGGAGCAAACCAAGCGGCATCAAAGTTGTAGCCCGCCTCATTGAGCTCAGCAACAACCTCCAACAGGTCATGCCAAACAAAATGGGGGAGCAAGAATTTGTCGTGCAGTTGTGTGCCCCAGCGAGTCAGTGGGGTGACTCTCGGGTGCTGCCAATAATGCGCAATAAAGGCGCGCAGGAGCAACTGCTGCACCACGCTCATGCGTGCGTGGGGAGGCATTTCGAAGGAGCGCAATTCCAGCAGACCGAGTCGGCCTGTCGCTGAATCCGGTGAATAGAGTTTATCGATGCAAAACTCACTACGGTGCGTGTTGCCCGTGACATCGACCAAAATATTGCGCAGCGTGCGATCAATCAGCCAAGGCGGCATGGCTTGCTCGGCGGCATCTTTTCCGGTGTTTAGTTTGGCTTTGGCACTGGCTTTGACGATCTCATTCAAAGCAATTTCAAGCTCGTAAACCTGATCATTTCGCGCTTCATCAACGCGCGGCGCTTGGCTGGTCGGCCCGATGAACATACCGCTGAACAAATAGCTCAAACTCGGATGGTTATGCCAGGTGCTGAGCAAGCTGGCCAGCAGCTCGGGCTTGCGCAAGAAAGGGCTGTCGGAAGGCGTTAAACCGCCCATCACGAAATGGTTGCCGCCGCCCGTGCCAGTGTGCTTGCCATCGGTCATGAATTTTTCTGCACTGAGCCGCGTTTCAAACGCAGCGTTGTACAAAAATTCCGTGTTTTCGACCAAATCTCGCCAGTTGTCAACAGGCTGAATATTCACCTCGATCACCCCTGGATCAGGCGTGACTTGCAGCATTTTTAAGCGCGGATCGCGCGGCGGCGGATAGCCCTCTAACACCACTTGTAGGTTCAACGCCTGCGCGGTACGTTCAACCGCGCTGACGAGTTCTAAATAACTCTCCAGCCGAGCGACAGGCGGCATGAAAATGTAGAGAAGCTTTCCTTGAGGTGATTTTTTCTTTTCGCCATCTTGAGGAACGCCGCGCACCTGAGCGCACAAGGCTGTTCTGGGCAACCAGTGCGCCGATTCGAGCGGCAAAGCTTCGCGAGCCGCATCGGTCTTTGCAGCGGTTGAAACCTTCCCACTGGATACAGATGTAGGTGCAGTAAGGGTGCCTGCCAACGGTGGCCGCGCCACCATCGGGTCTTCTTCAATGATGTAAGGGTAATCTTTGGTATGCACCCAAGGCAGCGTGTCGAGTGGCAAGCGGTAGCCCAGCGCAGAGTCACCGGGCATCAAAAACAAGTGTCCGCCGCGCACATGCCAGCGCCCAGTGTTCCAGCGAGTTGCTTGCGTGGGCGGCAGCGCTTTCACCGTAGTCAGATCGGCCTTAGGACTTTCGTCAAAGGTTTGCAGCGGCAGCACATAGCCCACCACCGTTTCGAGCTTCTGATCAAACACATGCCCAATGCGCTCGCGTTCGAGTGGATCATTCAGGCGAGAGTCCAATACATTCACATTCGCAGGCAAACGCTTTTCGCGCCACATGTAATACCAAGCATCTTCATAGGCTGGGCAAATATACGGATGCTGCGTCACCTGAGGAAGACCTAACTCCTGAGTGAGCAGCTCTATAAAACGACGCGCATCCTCTGAGGTGTAATTCTGCGGTTTGCGCTCATCGGCCAGCAAAGCCGAGTTGCGCCAAATGCTTTGCCCATCGGCACGCCAAAGGATGCTGAAAGCCCAGCGTGGTAATTGCTCGCCAGGATACCATTTGCCCTGCCCGATATGCACCAATCCGCCCGGCGCATAGCGCTGTGAGAGCTTGTGCATGATGTCAGTGGCGTAGGCGCGTTTGGTCGGGCCTTGTGCATCGGTGTTCCACTCTTTGGCATCGCGGTCACCCACGGCAACAAAGGTGGGCTCGCCGCCCATCGTCAAGCGGACGTCCCCCGCTTTCAGATCGACATCAACTTGCTCACCCAGCGCCACAACCTGCGCCCATTGTTCATCGGTATACGGCTTCGTCACGCGCGGTGTTTCCAGAAAGCGTGTGATGCGCATCTCGTGGCTGAAAGTGACCTCCGAAGACTCAACCACACCTTCAATCGGCGCTGCGCTGGAAGGCTGCGGCGTACAAGCGAGCGGAATATGGCCCTCGCCCGCCATCAAACCCGAGGTGGCATCCAAACCAACCCAACCAGCACCGGGCAAATACACCTCACACCAAGCATGCAGGTCGGTAAAGTCCACCTTCGTTCCGCTGGGGCCGTCTAGGGCTTTGACATCGGGAGTGAGCTGAATCAAATAGCCGGAGACGAAACGCGCTGCCAAACCGCAGTGGCGCAGCAGATTCACCAAGAGCCAAGCAGAATCTCTGCAAGAGCCGCGCGCCAAGCTCAAGGTGTCTTCTGGCGTTTGCACGCCGGGCTCCATACGAATCAAATATTGAATGTCTTGCTGCACCAGATGATTCACACCAATCAGAAAATCAATGCTACGCTGTTCTTGGCGGTTGATTTTTTTCAGGTAAGCGGCCAACAAGGGCGTGGCTGGCGTTTGCGGCTCTGCCAGCAAGTAAGGCGCGAGCTCTTGCCCTTCTGTTGGGGTGTAAGTAAACGGATAGCGTTCTGTGCTCGGCTCAAGAAAGAAGTCAAACGGGTTGTAGACCGACATGTCGACCACCAAATCCACCGTGACCTTGAATTCCTTGACCTTTTCAGGAAAGACCAAGCGCGCCAAATAATTGGCGAACGGGTCTTGCTGCCAGTTCACAAAATGTCCGGCAGGCTCAACGTTGAGGGAATACGACACGACCCGGCTACGACAATGCGGCGCAGGCCGCAAACGCACCACTTGTGGCCCCAGCTGTACAGGATGGCTGTATTTGTAGTGTGTGACGTGATGAAGAGCAGCTTGAATGGTCATGGCAGTGTGTTGATCGGCTTAGGCGCAGTGAAGCTCTGCAATATTTAAGCCTGATCTTGAATTCATCATACTTGGTTTAACTTTTCCTGAGGCGTTTGTCGTGCTCCCTTCATACGCCACGAGATCGTTAGAGAGATGGCAGCTCAAGCACTTCTTTGGTGCCTCTGCAAGCTTGCGGCAGTATTTACTCGCCACTTGGCAAATGTCACTGAATCATTTGCTATAAATTTAGTAGCTGAAAGCGCATATTTTGTAACGGATTAGGCTTATTTCATGTAAATAAATATGGGAATTGTTTGAGCAGGCCGACAGGATGTGAAATATCTGACCAGCAGACAACAGTTGGCAAAAGCATTAGGAGATGCGGTGGTGCTGGGTTTCAATGAAGCTTCTTTCAACCCATTCAAGGAGTTTTCTTATGAATTCAAGTTTCTCTTCCAAAGCCCTCAAGCGCCAACAACGCAAGGCTGAAAAGAGCTTCGTCGGAAGGCATTTCAACACCTTCAGCTTAGCCATCGTCACCGTGGCAGCGCTGCACATGAACCCAGCCATCGCCCAAATGAGTGCGCCCGCCAAGCCCGCGCCAGAGATGAACGCCAAGGTGCAAGAGGCTTTTTCTCGCGCTGATAAAAATGCCGACAACAAGCTGAGCAAAGAAGAAGCGGCCGTGATGCCCGCGATTGCTGAAGCCTTTGACAAAGCCGATGTGGACAAAGACGGCTTCTTGTCCAAGGCAGAGTTTGCGGAGGTGGCCAAAGAGTAAGGCCCACCCCCGCCTTGAGGCCGCAGATTGGATCAGCGAACAACAAGTTGAACAAAGCGTCTGCTTGATTGCCGACAGACGCTTTGTTGATCTCGCGAAGGCCTTTGCCAAGGCAAGGGAAAGAAGTAGCGTGGGGCGCTGCCGAGGGAGACGTTTTACTGCGCTTTGCTTAAGCTGCGCAAGGCGGTTTCCCGAGAACTAGAGAATAGATCGAGGATGCGTTAAATGACTATTAATTTGATAGCAAACTATATAGATAATATAACGGGAGGTGCTCTATTTCTTCTTAAAAAGTCGCTCTAAAGCAGCCTCGATAACGAGCCCAGCCACAGAGTAAAGTACCGAGCCGATCAGCGCTGCCGTGAAGTTGCGCACGGCAAAGCCGTCAAGAAGACCGGAAGCCATGTAGAACATCAGCGCGTTGATCACGAAGAGGAACAAGCCCAACGTGATCACAGTGACGGGTAGCGTGAGGATCACAAAGATGGGGCGGACAATTGTGTTGAGCAAGCCAATCACAAATGCGGCGATCAAAGCGGCCACAAAGCTGGTGACCACAACGCCTGAATAAAAATGCGCCACAGCCAGCAAGGCTGCAGCGCTGAGTAACCATTTGGCAAGTAATTTCATCAGCACAGCATACCATCTGCGCTAGCCCTCGCTGCGGATGAGCGCAGCTGGAAAGCCTAGGCGTAAACCGGCGAGCCCGACAGGAAAAGCAAACCTGTCGATGCAGGCTGAGTCACAGGTAGTGGCGTCACCACGGGCTGCATCTCCACGCCGAATTTCGGGCGCCTTGCATCAATCACCTGCGCTTGCCCCAAATCTTTGAGCAGCATTTGCGTGTATTCAGGCAATGGCCCGTTGGCCACTTCGCAAAACACATGGTCTTCGCGGCGAATCATCGGCACAAACTGCGAAAAGAGTTTGTCGCACCATTTGTCGCGCCAATTCTCGCGCGAGCTGTGGCTGAGCCATTTGCCGATACGGCGTGTCATGCGTGGTGCGCAGGCTACCAGGATGAATCGCTTGATCTGCGGCTGATGCAAGACCTTCTCAAGCTCGCGCTTTGCGTATTCAGCATCATCCAAATAAACGACATAGGTATCAAGACGGTTCATACAAATCTCCTGCGCCTAATAAGGCAATTACTGTCAGAGAAACGAGTCGCTGGAAAAGTTGCACATCAGATGTTGCGATCTGTGTGCATCTGTTTTTCAAACGCTCAAGAAGTTGCGGCATTGTTGCCAGCCGCTGCCAGCGCTTTGCCGCCATAGACCACGATGGCTTTCATCGCACCCCAGAAGATGACCGCCCCTGGACCGCCATGCTCTTCGCCGCATTGGTCGGCCAGCAGTTTGTAGGCGATCCACAGAAGCCTGAGGACACCGACCAGCAAGAGGTGGAGAATAATTGCATCTTCTATCTTCCGTGTTATGTTCAAAGAAACTGGATCCATACAGCTGCTTGAAGCACACGGGATGAGGAGGTCTGGGGGAAAGACACCTTCGATCCAGCAAACCTGCAAGCAGCAGGGTGAATCGAAGGTCTTGCTCAGTGAAGTCTTGGCAAGCCGCCAAAAGTCACCTGATACACCGGAAGGAGAAAATCCTTCGTACTGACGATGCATCTGTGAGGAGCTACTCCCCTTCATAAAAAACATTGTTGCATAAAACACCTTTTTTGTCCAAGACAAACCTTTTTTCTAAGAGGTTTATTCGAACTTCTCATGCGCCTCTCACAAATCTTGCGCAGAATATATGTTCTCCCGGAAGGGGAGTAGCGCAGCGTTTTGCAATGAAACGCTGCCTGTGTGTCGTCAATACGTTGCTGCTCGGTTGCAGCTTCCGGTGCACAGGAATCCCCTCGCGAGACCTTTCGGATATAACAGCACGGGTGCTAGATTGCCTTGTGCCAAAACCAGAAAGGTACGTCATGTTTGAATCCGTAGCGCCCATGTGGCTGTGGGTGGTTTTTATTGCGATCGTCATCGCTGCTCTCATCGTTGATTTTGTGATCTTGAACAAACAAGGTTCGCACGAGGTGACTGTCAAGGAAGCGATCAATTGGTCCATCGTGTGGGTGGCACTGAGCTTTTTATTCAACGGCCTGTTTTGGTGGGCGGTGAAAGACACCACGGGCGATGCGTCGGTTGCCAACGAAAAGGCGCTTGAATTTTTAACCGGCTATTTGATTGAAAAATCATTGGCGGTCGACAACATCTTCGTCTTCCTGATGATCTTCACGTATTTTGCTGTGCCTCCGGTCTACCAAAAACGGGTCTTGATGATCGGCATCATCGGCGCAATTGTGCTTCGTACGATCATGATCTTGGTGGGCGGTTGGTTGTTGCAGCAATTCCACTGGATTTTGTACATCTTCGGCGCATTCCTGATCCTCACGGGTCTCAAAATGTGGTGGGCTGCTGGCAAAGAGCAATCGCTCGATGAAAACCCTGCCTTGAAACTGCTTCGCAAGATCTTGCCAGTGAGTAAAAATTACGATGGCGAGAAATTCTGGACGATGGAAAACGGCAAGAAAATCGCCACGCCACTGTTCATGGTGATCTGCTTGGTGGCATTAACTGATGTGATCTTCGCAGTGGATTCGATCCCGGCGATTTTCGCAATCACCAAGGATCCTTTCATCGTATTGACCAGTAACGTGTTCGCCATCCTCGGCCTGCGCGCGATGTATTTCTTGTTGGCTGCCGTAGCAAGCAAATTCCACTTGCTGACCTATGGTTTGGCTGTGATTTTGGTGTTCATCGGTACGAAAATGATGTTGATCGACATCTTCAAAATCCCTGTGGTGATCTCGTTGCTGACGGTGGTGGGCATTTTGGCGGTCACAATGATCTGGAGTGTCAGGACATCGCCGAAGGATGAGAAGTCAGTTTGATTCTTCTTTGATAGCAAAAAATAAAAGCCAGGTTCGCCTGGCTTTTATGCTTCAGAGACACGAAGTCTTGCTCAAGCTTGTATTTTTCAAGGCCGAGAGGCGAGGAGAAAGCATCAACCCTTCAACCAACCACGCTTCCTGAAATACCACATCGGCAAAATCGCACTCGCCAGCATCAGCGCCACAACGAACGGATAAGCCGAAGCCCCCAAAGCCTGCACCTCAGGAATCTGCATGTTCATGCCGTAAATGCTGGCAATGAGCGTGGGCGGCAGTAGCGCTACGCTGGCCACAGAGAAGATTTTGATGATCTTGTTTTGGTTGATGTTGATGAAGCCGACGACCGCATCCATCAAGAAGTTGATCTTGTCAAAGAGAAAAGCCGTGTGGGAATCGAGCGAATCGATGTCGCGCAAAATTTGGCGTGCTTCGTTGTGCTGCTCTGGCGAGAGCATCTTGCTGCGCATCATGAACGAGAGGGCGCGACGCGTGTCCATCATGTTGCGGCGGATTCGGCCATTTAAATCTTCTTGCCGGGCGATGTTGGCCAAAACATCAGCGGCCAACGCATCCGTCACTTCGCCTTTGAGCACTTGGCTGCTGGTTTTTTCCAACGCATCGTGAATGCCCTCAAGTGCATCGGCGCAGTATTCCGCATCCGCGTCATACAGCTTGAGCAATACTTCTCTGGCATCTTCAATCAGCCCCGGCATGCGCCGCGCACGCAGGCGCAACAGGCGGAAGATGGGAATGTCTTCATCGTGAATCGAAAACAAAACGCCCTTGCTCTTCAACTCATCGTTGTGCAGGTTCAAGATAAAAGCCACGCGCTCGGTGCGTGATTCTTCGTCGTCAATCAAAAAGTCTGAGCGGATATGCAGATCGCCGTTGTCTGCTTCGTAAAAACGAGCGGATTCTTCGATGTCTTCGTCCATCGCGTCATCGGGGATCGACAAGCCGTAATGCTGCTTGATCCAGGCCTTTTCTTCAGGCGTAGGTGATTCCAAATCTACCCAAACGGGTTGGAATTTCGTGAGCTCTTCGAGCGATTCAATCTCTTCTTGGAAGAGGCGGCCATTGGCCAGCGTAAAAATGTTGAGCATGGTGGGGCTCCAACTTAAAGGATGCGGGAAATGTAGAGAAGCTTCCCCTGCCCGCGCGAACCGCTAGATTCAACCACCAGCCAAGGAAGCTACCAACTGGGCGAGTTGTCCAAGGTTTTGCTCCGAAATGAAGATGCGCGATTATCACCTCAAAACACCTGCGCCAACCGGGATAATCGGCTCATGCCCCAGTTTGACCGCTTTCGCCTCCTCCTTGCTGCCAGCCTTGTGCTGTTCTCATGTTTCGTCTCTGCGCAGACCTTGCCCAAAGAGGTTTTGCTGGCGCTCTCACGGGCGGGTGTGCCGCCGCATGCCATCAGCGTGATAGTGCAAGCGTTGCCTGCGCAAACCACTGTCGCTATCACCACTGGCACGTTTACCCAAACGCAGTCCGAGTCACCTGCGCCCTTGATCAAACACCGCATCGATGCCGTCTTAAACCCCGCTTCGGTGATGAAGCTCTTCACCACCTATGCCGCGCTCGACCAACTGGGTGCAGATTTCACCTGGAAAAACCGCGTCTATATTGATGGCACGTTGGAAGGCGGTATCCTGCAAGGCAACCTGATTTTGCGCGGCAGCGGAGACCCCAAGCTGGTATTGGAGCGCATTGACGAACTGTTCAAACAGGTGTTGGCCAAAGGTGTGCGCGAGGTGCGCGGCGACATCATTTTGGATCGGCGCGTATTTGACGTACCCGACAAAAACCCCGCAGATTTTGACGACGAGCCGCTTCGCCCGTACAACGCCGTGCCAGATGGCTTGCTGCTCAACTTCAAATCGCTGATCTTTACTTTCGCCCCCGACGCCACTGGCAAACGCGCCATGCTGCGCAGCGAGCCGCCAATAGCAGGCGTGGAGATTCCAGTGGAAGTGACCGCTTCGTATGGCGCTTGTGGCGATTGGCGTGGCAGCTTGCAGGCCGATTTTTCCAACGCGGATCGGGTGGCGTTTTCCGGCCGCTACCCGTTGGCCTGCGGTGAGCGCACCTGGCCCGTGGCTTATGTGGCACCGCGTCAATATGCGGGGCGCGTGCTTGAGGCCATGTGGCGCAATGCGGGCGGCCAACTCAGCGGCACGGTGCGAGAAGAAGCGCTGCCGCGCACGGCGCGTTTGCTCGTCAGCGCCGACTCGTTGCCGTTGTCGGACATCATTGCCGATGTGAACAAATTTTCTAACAACGTGATGGCGCAACAGGTTTTCCTCACGCTCTCTAACCAATTGCCCAGCCCCGGGCGCACGGGCAGCTTCGCCGCTTCGCAGCGCCAACTGCTGGCTTGGTGGAAAACCCGCCTGCCCGAGCAGCTCAGCCCCGTGTTAGACAACGGCAGTGGCCTCTCGCGCAAAGAGCGCGCCAGCGCCGCCGCCATCAATGCCTTGCTGCAACACGCTGCGGGCAGCAAGCAAGCGCAGGTGTTTGCCAATTCGATGGGGATCGCGGGCGTGGACGGCACGGTGGCACGCATGCGCGAGCGCAATGGCGCATCTGCGGCGATTGGCCAAGCCCAGCTCAAAACCGGCACCTTGAAAGACGTGGCCGCGATCGCAGGCTATGCCAATGCCCAAAACGGCCAGCGCTACAGCCTCGTCGCCATCATCAACCACCCTAACGCAAGCGCAGCCCGCCCCGCGCTGGATGCGCTGGTGGAATGGGCGGTTAAACAACGCTGAGCGGCCAGCAATCGCCCTTGTGTCCCCAGATTTTCTTGCAGAGCTATTTTTAAGTCTTTTGAGCCACACGCCGTTATAAAGTCTGCGCAGTATGCTCACTAATTCATAGCGTCTATCATGCCCCACACCGACCTCATCGGCTACATCGCCGCCTGCTTCACCACCTTCAGCTTCATCCCGCAAGCCCTGAAAACCTTCCGCACCAAAGATGTCAGCGGCATCTCGCTGGGTATGTATAGCTGCTTCACCGCAGGCGTGGCGCTCTGGCTCGTCTATGGCATCTTGCTCAGCGCCTGGCCCATCGTGATCGCCAATGTCATCACCCTGAGCTTGGCACTGAGCATCTTGGCGATGAAGCTGAAATACCGCTGAGCTTTGACTGAACTATCGGGCGGCTTCTCGCCATAGCCGTATTATTTTAGAGTCGCTTTTCCAACACAAGTCAGTGATAACCCCCTGACACCGCAGGGGTACTTCGGCTTACGATGCAGGATCAAATAGAACGATCGTTCTATTTAAAATTTTCTATGCACACAGGAGCACATATGAAGCGGATTAAAAGGATACTTGGCGCTAGTTTGGCGGCGTTTCTTCTGGCCAGTTGCGGTGGTGGTGGCGGCACAAGCAGCTCCAGTACGGTAGGCATTACCTCACTGGTGTCGTTTGGCGACAGCCTCAGTGATGTGGGTACGCACGCTGTGGGAAGCATTGCAGCAGTCGGTGGCGGCCGTTACACCATCAACACCGGCAACCCTGCCGCACCCGCCAAGATTTGGCTGGACTTGATTGCCGCTCAATACGGGTTGCCTGCCCCTTGCCCAGCTGTAACGGGCTTAAATGCCACAAGTACATTCGCGATGATCCCTGGTGGGGGTGCATCGCCCGTCACCGTCAAGGCGGGTTGCACCAATCATGCACAAGGTGGCTCGCGTGTGACAAACGCCATCGGCCCTTACAACGCTAATTTGCCTATTGGCGCAGGCGGTGAAGTCGGTCAATTAACTTATCCCATCACACAACAGATTTCAGAATATTTGACACGCAATGGCGGAAGCTTCAGCAGCAAAGCCTTGGTAACCGTCATGGCGGGTGGCAATGACATCTTCATGAATGGAAATGCTGTTTCAGCTGCAGCTGGTGGCGGCATAGGCGCTGTGGGCGCTGGTATTTTTGCAGGCTGGACAAACGGTGCTGACGCTCTGGCAGCCACACTTGGCGCAGGCGGTACCACAGCCACCAATGCCGCGATCACCCAAGCGATGACTGCGATGTCGCAAGCAGGGACTGCGCTGGCAAATCAAGTCAAAACAGAAATCGTAGGTAAAGGCGCTAAGTATGTCTTGGTGATGAACTTGCCAGATGTATCCGCTTCAGTGTATGGGCTTGAAAACCCAGCAGCAGCGCCCTTGGTGAACCAAATGGTTCAGGCTTTCAATACTTCGCTCACAGCGGGATTGGCTGGAACCAGCGGCGTGATTATTGGCGATGCATACACCGTCAGCCGAGATCAATTCAACAATCCTGCCGCTTACGGCTTAACCAGCACAACCGCTCGGTCTTGCTCTACAACATCGCCTCTGCTTGGCGCATCATTGGGCTGTAATCCGACAAACCTCAACCCTGGCGATAAATCTCGCTTTCAGTTTGCCGACGACATTCACCCCACGCCCTATGGCCACCAATTGCTCGCGCAATTCGCCTCCAAAGTGCTCGCCACAGCAGGCTGGCTCTAAGCACCCATCAGGAGACTCACATGAATTTCAAACCCATCTTCCTCGCCGTGCTCGCCTTGAGCGCCGCAACAACCTTCGCACAAAAAGCCGGCAGCTGGTCTGCCTCCGTCGGCGTGACGCAAATCTCGCCGGATGTCAACAGTGGCAATCTCTCCGCGCCCAGCTTGCCCGGCACGCAGGTTGATGTGCAAAGCAACACGCAGCTGACTGGCGCTGTCAACCTCGCCCTGACCGACAACATCGTGATGCATGTGCCGCTGGGCTTGGGCTTCAAACACAAGGTGGTCGGCGCGGGTGCGATTGCTGGCGTGGGCGCGATCGGCACCACCAAAGCCTTGCCGATCACCTTGATCGGCCAATACCGCTTCATGGAGGCCAACGCTGTGATGCGGCCTTACGTGGGCGCAGGCCTGAGCTATGTGAAGTTTTACGACACCACAGGCACGGCGGTTTTGACGGCGATCACCAACCCCGGCGGCCCGGCGACTACATTGTCGTTTAAGTCGAAATTGGCACCCACCATTCAATTGGGTGCTGTCTACAACATCAACGACAAATGGTATCTGGATGCCAGTTACACCAAGACCTTCCTGAAGACACGTGGCACGCTTTCCACCGGCCAGACGCTGGATGCCACGCTGAATCCAGATGGTTACACCTTCCAAGTAGGCTACAAGTTCTAAGCCTAGCCCCTTGTAGATCAGCCGCCCACCTTGCTGGTGGGCGGCTTTTTTTATGCCAAATCGAGGTTTCCCCGTTATGGAATGTGCGCAGCATGCTATCGAATACATAGCGTTAAATGGCACGATGGATGTCCGGTTCATTCGCATGGCTACGAAATGACGCGCTGGCTCTCCAGTAAAATTGGGGGAGTTACAAGCCAGTTACCAAACCACCTGCTTGCCCGTTTTTTCTCGGAGATTTTTCATGGCCCTCGTTTCGATGCGTGAGTTGCTGGATCATGCAGCCCTCAACAACTACGGCATTCCCGCTTTCAATGTGAACAACCTAGAGCAGGTGCAGGCCGTGATGGCTGCCGCGCATGAGGTGGGCGCACCCGTGATCTTGCAAGCCAGCGCCGGCGCGCGCAAGTATGCGGGCGAGCCGTTTATCAAGCATTTGATTCAGGCGGCCGTGGAGTCGTATCCTCATATTCCTCTGGTGATGCACCAAGATCACGGCCAATCGCCTGATGTGTGCCAAGGCGCTATCAATCTGGGCTTCAGCTCGGTGATGATGGACGGCAGTTTGGAAGCCGATGGCAAAACCATTGCCAGCTACGACTACAACATTGAAGTCACCCGTAAAGTGGTCGACATGGCGCATTTGCTGGGCGTGACAGTGGAAGGCGAGCTCGGCTGCCTCGGCTCCCTAGAAACCATGCAAGGCGACAAAGAAGACGGCCACGGCACCGATGCCATCATGACGCGCGAGCAGCTCCTCACCGACCCTGAGCAAGCTGCTGATTTCGTCAAACGCACCCAGCTTGACGCGCTGGCCATTGCCATTGGCACCAGCCACGGCGCGTATAAATTTACACGCAAGCCCACCGGCGACATCCTCGCGATTGATCGCATCAAAGAAATCAACCGCCGCCTGCCCAACACCCATTTGGTGATGCATGGCTCATCTTCTGTGCCCCAAGATTTGCTCGCGCAGATCAACCAATACGGCGGCAAGATGAAAGAAACTTACGGCGTGCCGGTGGAAGAAATCCAAAAAGCCATTCAATTTGGTGTGCGCAAGATCAACATTGACACGGACATTCGTTTGGCTATGACCGGCGCGGTGCGCCAATTCCTCTTTGAGAACCCCGACAAATTCGATGCGCGCGAATGGCTCAAGCCCGCGCGCGCTGCTGCGCAAGCCATTTGCAAACAGCGCTACATTGAATTTGGCTGCTCAGGGCAAGCTGGCAAGATCAAAGGCGATACGCTTCAAATCGTTGCGGCGAAATATGCCAAAGGTGAGCTCGCGCAAGTCGTGCACTGATGGGGTGTATACCGCTGCTGCCCAGCACAGCGCGATAATCTAAAGCCCGCTAGCGATTTCGCCAGCGGGCTTTTCATTTTGCCAAGCCATTCGCTATGAATCTCGCTGTCCACACCTCCTCCATCACCAGCCTCCCGTTGCTCGCTCGCGGCAAGGTGCGCGACAACTATGCCGTCGGCACAGATCGTATCCTCATGGTTGCCTCTGATCGCTTGTCGGCGTTTGACGTGATTTTGGGTGACCCCATTCCCGGCAAGGGCGTTTTGCTCACGCAAATGGCACTGTTTTGGTTTGACAAGCTCAAAGATATTTGCACGAATCATCTGACAGGAGACGATCCACTCAGCGCGGTCACTGAATCAGAAAAACCGCAGGTGCAGGGCAGATCTATGCTGGTCAAGCGCTTGCAGCCCGTGATGATTGAAGCGGTGGTGCGCGGTTATTTGGCGGGCAGTGGCTGGGTTGAATATCAACAGACACACAGCGTTTGCGGTGTGTTGCTACCTGCTGGCTTAAGAAACGGCGGCAAGCTCCCGCGCCCGATCTTTACACCGGCAGCCAAAGCCGCTGTGGGCGAGCATGATGAAAACATTTCTTTCGACGAAGCCGCTGCGCGCATCGGCAAGCCACTCACTGAACAAATCCGTCAAATCAGCATCGCACTCTACAAAGCCGCTGCAGATTTCGCGCTCACCAAAGGCATCATCATTGCCGACACCAAGTTTGAATTTGGCTTAGATACAGATGGGCAGCTCGTGCTGATGGACGAAGTGCTCACGCCCGACAGCTCGCGCTTTTGGCCAGCCGAGACCTACCAAGCCGCCTTCGAGGCAGGCAACAACCCACCGAGTTATGACAAACAATTCGTGCGCGATTGGTTAGAAGCCGCGCAAGTGGACGGCAAGCCATGGAACAAGCAAGCGCCTGCACCAAAATTGCCGCAAGACGTCATGGAAAAAACGGCGGCGAAGTATCGCGAGGCTTTGCAGCGGCTCACGGCTTGATCGTCGGTACTACGGGGGCGAATGGGGCTACCGAGGCGACTAGCACAGGCGATTTCTTCAAATACTGATCTGAAGTCACGCCCATCGAGACGTAAATACTCGTCACGGCTTCCATGCCGATGCCAGCGGACTCGACCCAATCGGGCGGCACATACAGCAAGCCGCCTCCCACGGGCACGGGCGCAGTGGGCACGAGCACACCAAGATACGGTTGCCCGCTGATCAGAACAGGCTGCGGCGTGGAGAGAAAGCCCAGCACGGCTGTGCCTGCTTGTGAACCTGGTGCATCACCTGAATCAGCCGATTTTTTGCCACCGAAATGCAGCCATACCGGTGCCATCGATTTCACACCGTCGCCCTCTTTGCTTGCAAAAAGCGCCACGAGTTTTTGCGCCACGTCATACACCGTGCGCACAATGGGAATGCGTTGCACCACCGTGTCAAACAGGCGTGCAGCGCCGCGTTGCAAACCAGCCTCCACCAGCAGGCCAAACACATAGACCAACACCACGACCAAGAGCAAGCCGAGCAAATAGCCCACCAGCTCAGATTCCGTCACCCCCAATCCCACATACGTGAGCAGCTGCCCCAGCGAGCTACCCGGCCCGAGATAGCTGGAGAGAAAGCGCAGCACCCAGCCCAGCAGCAACAAAGTGGCCACCAAAGGCAAGAGAGCGAGCATGCCCGTGATCAAGGTGCGCACAGGGTGTTTCAGTTTGATTTGCATGGTGTGAGCATACTAGATGCGAACGTGCAGCAAGCACGCCATTTTTAAGTGATTTAGGCTATTTGCCGTTATATTTCGTGTGCAATATGCTATTAAATTGATAGTGACATTGACTCCACTTAATGTGAGTCATCGTGACAGAAATTGGCCGAATGCAGCTTGTAGCAAGCGCATCTCCAAGTGAAACCGCATCTTACGCAAACAGCGCTCAATACCCTCGTGCATACGCCTCCAACCCGATCGACATCACCTGCGCCACTTGCTCGCCCACATCGCGCTCCAACTCGACTTGAGCCTGCGCCACTGCCACTTGAAACGCTGACAGCCATTGCAGTCCAGTGCTTGTGAAGCGCACCACCTTCGCCCGTGCATCGCGTGAATCGGCTTCGCGCTGCACCAAGCCCCACGCTTCGCATTCATTCACCAGCGTGGCCATGGCTTGCTTGCTCATGCCAGCGGCATGCGCCAGATCGGTCAGGCGCATGCCTTGCAGATCGAGATGGCGCGTGATGTGAACGATGGCCGTGCTCACTTTGCCTCGCGCTGCAAGATTGGAGAGCGCTAGCGGCGCTTGCTCGCTGTGCGCCATGAGGGTCTGCACGCGCGCGTCAAAGCGGCGCAGGGATTCGCTCAGCAAACGCCCCAAATGGCTGGTGCGCCAGCCGCTGTCGGGCATTGAAATCGGTGATGGAGCCATAGAATTCATGGCTTGATTTTAGTCATATAAACTGACTAATATTTCTATTTACTTTTAAGTACTGTGCATTTACAGTACTGATTAATCCAACAGCTTCTTGCTTCATTTTTGCCAAGAAATTGATTTGGAGTATTTACTCACTTAACCGTATCACAAGGAAATTCATGATGGATGCACAAGTTAAAGGCTCAAAAATCGAAGCCGCTAACAGCGAAAAATCAAAAGCTCTGCAAGCCGCTTTGGCGCAGATTGAGAAGCAGTTTGGCAAAGGCTCGATCATGAAATTGGGCGAGGGCGAGGTGATTGAAGACATTCAGGTCGTCTCCACCGGCTCCCTTGGCTTGGATGTGGCTTTGGGTGTGGGCGGTTTGCCACGTGGCCGGGTGATTGAGATTTATGGGCCTGAGAGCTCAGGCAAAACCACGCTCACGCTGCAAGTCGTGGCCGAAATGCAAAAGCTGAGTGGCACCTGCGCCTTCATCGACGCTGAGCATGCGCTGGATATTCAATACGCGCAAAACCTCGGCGTGAACCTGCAAGAACTGTTGATCTCTCAGCCTGACACCGGCGAGCAGGCGCTGGAAATTGTGGACAGCCTGGTGCGCTCGGGGGCAGTCGATTTGATCGTGATTGACTCGGTGGCCGCTTTGACCCCGAAGGCTGAGCTGGAAGGCGAAATGGGCGATTCCTTGCCCGGCCTGCAAGCCCGCCTGATGAGCCAAGCCCTGCGCAAGCTCACCGCCACCATCAAGAAATCCAATTGCATGGTGATCTTCATCAACCAAATCCGCATGAAGATCGGTGTGATGTTTGGCAGCCCAGAGACGACCACAGGCGGCAATGCATTGAAGTTTTACGCCTCGGTGCGCCTGGATATTCGCCGCACTGGCACGATCAAAAAGGGCGATGTGGCGATTGGCAACGAGACCAAGGTCAAAGTGGTGAAAAACAAAGTCGCGCCGCCGTTCAAAGAAGCGCACTTCGACATCATGTTTGGCGAAGGTATCTCCCGCCTAGGCGAGATCATCGACATGGGCGTGGAGGCCCGTATCGTAGACAAGAGCGGTGCTTGGTATGCCTACAACGGTGAAAAGATCGGCCAAGGGCGCGACAACACGCGCGAATTTTTGAAAGAAAATCCTGCATTGGCCTTTGAGATTGAAAACAAAATTCGTGCATCTTTGAATATCACTTTGCTACCGGCTGAGGCTTGAAGATTTGAAGCCTTGAATACCTGCGTCCGGTATTCAAGGTATTCCAATAGCTGATTCGCCTAAACATGTTCGCCCAAAAAACCCTTTCCCTCAAAGGCCGAGCCCTCAGAGCGCTTGCTGGGCGGGATTATTCGCGGGTGGAGTTGGAGCGCAAGCTCAAGAGTTTTGAAGAGGAGTCCGGTCAGTTGGCTAAAGCGTTGGACGATTTGCAGGCCAAGGGCTTTTTGGATGAGCAACGTGCTGCTGATTCGCTCGCGCATCGGCGTGGACAAAAGCTCGGCACGGCACGGGTGGTACAAGAAATGCGAGCGCGTGGCATGGAATCTGAGGCCATTGACAACGCGACCGCACAACTCAAAGTCACAGAGCTAGAGCGGGCGCGGGAAGTGTGGCGTAAGAAATTTGGTCAGCCTGCGCAAGATGCGGCCGAGCGCGGCAAGCAGATGCGGTTTTTGATCTCGCGGGGCTTTTCAAGCGAGGTCATTCGGCGCGTGATCGCGGGTGTGCAAGACGAAGAGTTTTAGGTCTCTTCCCGTTATGAAATGTGCGCAGAATGCTATAATTTTCATAGTAAATAGTTAGTATCCACAAAGCACTTTCATCTTGAACACACCACTCCAAATCTTGCAGGATGTGTTCGGCTACAGCGCGTTTCGTGGCCAGCAGCAAGCAGCGATTGAGCAGGTGCTCTCGGGTGGCGATGCACTGGTGTTGATGCCGACTGGTGGCGGTAAATCGCTTTGCTACCAAATTCCAGCGATTGCGCGGGCGCAGCAGGGCAAGGGCGTGTGTATCGTCGTCTCCCCGCTCATAGCGTTGATGCACGATCAGGTGGGTGCGCTGGATGAAGTGGGTGTACCCGCGGCGTTTCTCAATTCTTCGCTGGACAGTCAGCAGGCCACGGAAGTGGAGCAGAAAATGCTGCGCGGCGAGTTGGCCCTGCTCTACGTTGCTCCCGAGCGGCTGAATACGCCGCGTTTTCTCGCGCTGCTGCAATGCCTTTATGAGCAAAAGCTGCTGAGCCTGTTTGCGATAGATGAGGCGCATTGTGTGAGCCAGTGGGGGCATGATTTCCGGCCGGAATACCGCTCGCTGGCGCTTTTTCATGAGCGCTACCCCGATGTGCCTCGCCTCGCGCTCACGGCCACAGCCGATGCGCTCACCCGGCAAGACATGGTGGAGCGTTTGCAGCTGGAGGGCGCGGCGCAGTTGGTGAGTAGCTTTGATCGCCCTAACATTCGCTACCGTATCAACGAAAAAAACGATCCGCGCAAGCAACTCTTGCGTTTCATCGAAGACGAACATGCTGGCGAAGCGGGCATTGTGTATTGCCAATCGCGCAAGAAGGTCGAAGAGACGGCCGCTTGGTTGGTGAGCGAAGGCATTCGCGCGCTGCCGTATCACGCGGGCATGGATCAGCGCGAGCGACAAGCCAATCAGAATACGTTTTTACGCGGCGATGCACAAGAAGGCAGTGCGGTGGTGATGACGGCCACGATTGCCTTTGGCATGGGCATCGACAAGCCCGATGTGCGCTTTGTAGCGCATTTGGATTTGCCTAAAAACATCGAGGGCTATTACCAAGAAACGGGTCGTGCAGGCCGAGACGGGCAAGCGGCGAATGCTTGGATGGCCTATGGTTTGCAAGATGTGGTGAATCAGCGCCGCATGATTGATGAAAGCCCCGCCAACGACGACTACAAAACCGTGATGCGTGGCAAGCTTGACGCCTTGCTTTCACTGGCTGAGGCCACGGATTGCCGCCGCGCACGTTTGCTGGCCTACTTCAATGAAGATGTGGTGGCTGAAAGTGAGCGCCCAAACTACCGCTGCAACAACTGCGACAACTGCCTATCCCCCGCTCTCACGTGGGATGCAACGCAGGCTGCGCAAAAACTGCTCTCCTGTATTTACCGTGTACAACAGGCAAGCGGCATCAGCTTCGGTGCAGGTCACATCATTGATATTTTGCGCGGCAAAATCACCGACAAAGTCACGCAATTCAACCACGGCAGCCTCTCGACCTTTGGCATCGGCGCGGAGCTTTCCGAGCAGCAATACAAAGCCCTGCTGCGCCAATTGATTGCTTTAGGCGCAGTGAGCGTGGATGCAGAGCATTTCAATACCTTGAAGCTGGAGCCACTGGCCAAGGATTTCCTCAAAGGCGAGCGACAAGTGATGCTGCGCGAAGCTACGCCGGATGCACCGCGAGCAAATCGTGCATTGGGCCGTCTGTTTGGCAGCAAAGACAGCAAGCCAAAAACCAAAACGCCCGAAACTCTGGCCGCGCTCGATACCGCTGCACAACATCGCTTCGCCGCCCTCAAAGCCTGGCGTGCTGAGGTCGCTCGCGAACATGCTCTGCCTGCCTACGTCATCTTCCACGATGCCACCTTGCTGGCGATGGCCACCGCTGCGCCGCAAAGCTTGGCCGAGCTTTCGGGCATCAGCGGGCTGGGGGCGAAGAAGCTAGAGGCTTACGGCAGCGAAGTGCTGCGCCTGTTACGCGATGATGCAGGTCAAGAATTGGAAGCTGCTTGAGTTGGTTAAGCACATGAACACAGCGAAGACTAAACAGCCGGACGCAGAAGACGCAAAGGTTACGCAGAAAGAATACAAAAAAAGAAAAAACCCTGTTGGTATTTCTTTTGCGTCTTCTGCGAAACCTTTGCGCTCTCTGCGTCTGGTTTTTTTACATTGGCTATTTGCTTCGTTTTTCATAGCGCCCCACGCATATTCTACAACGGCCTGCACTGAGTTTTCCAAGAAACTCCCCAACGTCAGCCCCCAGCTCTGCCAGCAAGCGCAGCTCAAAGATTCCGGGGCTCGCTCGGTCAAAGGGCAGCCGATTTACGTGCAAGATTTGCCTAAGCCCGATGCCAAGATGCGCGTGCTGGTGGTGGGCGGGATTCATGGCGATGAGTTGTCGAGCGCTTCCCTTGCGCTGCATTGGTTGCAATTTGCCAAAGAGATTCCAGCAGATGCGCATTGGCGTTTTATTCCGCTTCTCAATCCGGATGGCCTGCTCTCCAGCCCTGCGCGGCGCACCAATGCCAATGGCGTGGATTTGAACCGCAATTTCCCCACGCCGAATTGGGAGCGCGAAGCAGCTATTTACTGGGAGAAAAAAGTCAAGCGCGATCCGCGTCGCTGGCCTGGCCCCAAGCCGCTGTCTGAGCCGGAATCAAAATACCTGCATGACGAGATGGAGCGCTTCAAGCCGCATCTCATTGTGAGCATTCATGCGCCCTATGGTGTATTAGATTTTGATGGCCCAACAGCGCCACCCGCCAAATTAGGCCGGCTGTATTTAGATCAGGTCGGCATCTTCCCCGGCAGCTTAGGTAATTATGGCGGCGTTCACAAAGGCATGCCGGTGGTAACGATTGAGCTGCCCAGCGCCTTCCGCACGCCACTTCAATCTGAGATGCGACAAATGTGGTTGGATTTAACACGCTGGATGAGTGAGCGATTACTAACAACACCAGAATCTTCGATCAAACGCAGTATTCCGAGGCCCTGACAAATTGCTGAAGATTAGCGCTCGCATCATGGCAAACCCCATTGCACTGCGATAGTGCGCGAAGAAACAATACGTTACTTCGCGAATTGTCATCATGAAAACTCTCTTTTTCTCCTTTGCCTCTTGCGTGGCCGCTGGCGTGCTTGCTCTGGCCAGTGCGCCAGCGCTCTCGCAAAACAACACGCTCAAAATTGGCATCATTGGTCCGTTCACAGGCCCGTCGGCTGACTTTGGCAACCCGATGCTGAACGGCATCAAGCTCGCAGTTGACGAGATCAATGCCGTGGGCGGTTTTTTGGGTCGCCCACTGGAATTAGTGGTCAAGGATGACAAGGCCAATCCCGATGAAGGCCTCAAGCAATCGCAAGCTCTCATTGCTGAGAAAGTCAGTGTGGTGGTTGGTTTCTGCAACACCGGCGTCGCTGCTAAATCTCTAGACACGTTTCAAACCGCGCAAATCCCGTTGATCATCCCCTGCGCCACGGGCTCGCCGCTCACAGCAAAATTCCCTAGCCCGCAAAGCTACATCTTCCGCACGTCTGCCAAAGACGCGATACAAGCGCCTTTCGTGGTGGACGATATCGTGAAGCGCGGCTGGGAAAAAATCGCCATCTTTGCAGATAAATCGGGCTATGGCGAAGCCGGTTTGCAAGACGTGCTCAAGGCACTGGATGCCAAAAAAATCAAGCCTCTGCATGTTGCGCGCTTTGACGTGGGTGTGAAAGACTTGAGCGAAGAAATGAAAGCGGCCAAGGCCGCAGGCGCGGAAGTGATCTTCAGCTACACGGTGGGTCCGGAAAACGCCGTGATTGCCAAAGCCAAGCAAGCGATTGGCTGGAAGGTGCCGCAGGTGGGTGCTTGGCCACTGTCGTTCCCCTTCTTCATTGATGGCGCGAAAGAGGCTGCAGAAGGTGCGTTGATGGCGCAAACCTTCATCGCCGAGCCGAGTAACGAACGCCGCGCATCCTTCCTTTCAGCCTACGCTCGAAAATACAAAAGCAAACGCATCACCGTGCCCATGGCCGCTGCGCAAGGCTACGACGCGATGTACATCCTGATGTATTCGATGTTTAACTTGCGCGACGGCAATGCCACTGGCCTCGCTATCAAAGCTGCTTTAGAGAACATGTCGCGTGTGTATTACGGCGTTGTGGCCACCTACGACAAACCGTTTTCTGCCAACGACAAAGACGCGCTGACTGCCAACATGCTGGTGATGGGGCAGGTGAAGAATGGCCTGATCACTTTCGCCTATCCCGAAGATGCCAAGCGCAATTTGATTGTGCAACGCAAGCAGTGAGTAGGTATTGAATTTGAGTTAACCGATTGCTATTAAATACATAGCTAGTAGAGCTTATTCTATAACGGGTAAGGGCCAATTTAGCTTAAAAATTGCTAGGCCAAGCGCCAAGCCAGCGCTTCGCCGCCGCGCAAGGGTTTGAGTTCCGCGTTGCCAAAAGGCAAGGTTTCAGGCAACGTCCAGCTTTCTTTTTTGAGCGTGATCTGTTCGGTGTTACGAGGCAGGCCGTAGAAATCTGCGCCGTTGAATGACGCAAAGGCCTCTAGCTTGTTCAACGCACCAGCTGCTTCAAAAGCTTCCGCATACAGCTCGATGGCAGACAGCGCGGTGTAGCAGCCTGCGCAGCCGCTGGCATGTTCTTTCAAATGCGCGGGATGCGGCGCACTGTCCGTACCGAGGAAGAATTTCGTGGAATCACTGATGGCGGCTTGCACCAAGGCCAGGCGGTGTGTTTCGCGTTTCAAGACGGGCAGGCAATAGTAATGTGGCCGGATACCGCCGGTGAAAAGTGCATTGCGGTTGTAGAGCAAGTGATGCGCGGTGATCGTGGCGGCAGTGTATTGATCCGCCTGAGCCACATACTGCGCGGCCTCTCTCGTCGTGATGTGCTCGAAGACGATTTTTAGTTCAGGAAAATCTTTGCGTAGAGGAATGAGCTGGGTGTCGATGAATACGGCTTCGCGGTCAAATAGATCAATCTCACTGTTCGTCACTTCACCATGCACCAGCAGCAAAATACCTTCGCGCTGCATGGCTTCAAGCGTTTTGTAGGTCTTGCGCAGATCGGTCACGCCCGCATCGCTGTTGGTCGTTGCACCCGCTGGATAGAGCTTGAGCGCCACCACGCCGGCATCGCGTGTGCGCTTGATCTCATCGGGTGGCGTGTTGTCGGTTAAATACAGCGTCATCAAGGGCTCAAAGTTCATGCCTGCGGGCACGGCAGCGGAGATGCGCTGCTTGTAAGCCAAGGCCAAAGCGGTCGTCGTCACGGGCGGGCGCAGATTTGGCATCACGATAGCGCGGGCGAATTGAGCCGCCGTGTGCGGCACAACCGCAGTGAGCGCATCGCCATCGCGCAAATGCAAGTGCCAATCGTCGGGGCGGATGAGAGTGATTTGTTCGGTCATGGCTCTATTGTCGCAAAAGCATTTGCAGCCGCGACGCCAAGGCGTAAAAAAGCCCGAGAGGTGAGGCTCGGGCTTTTTTGGTTGAGCCTGTGTGCTCAGTGCGCCAAAATCTTCGATAAAAAATCTTTCGTGCGTGGTTGGCGATTCTCAGGATGATTGAAGAATTCGTCTTTGTTGCAGTCTTCCAAAATATTGCCGCCCACATCAATGAAGATGACGCGATCAGCCACTTTGCGGGCAAAGGCCATCTCATGCGTCACGACCATCATCGTCATGCCTTCGTGTGCAAGCTTGACCATCACATCCAGCACTTCGCCGACCATTTCCGGATCGAGCGCAGAGGTCGGCTCGTCAAACAGCATCACGATCGGATCCATGCTCAGTGCGCGAGCAATGGCCACGCGCTGTTGCTGGCCGCCAGAGAGCTGGCCTGGAAATTTGTCTTTGTGTGCCATCAGGCCCACGCGATCCAGCATTTTGAGACCGCGCGTCATCGCTTCGTCAGGCGTGCGGTTCAGCACCTTGATTTGGGCGATGGTGAGGTTTTCCGTCACCGACAGGTGAGGAAACAACTCGAAGTGCTGAAATACCATGCCCACTTTGGAGCGCAGCTTCGGCAGATCGGTTTTGGGATCGTGAATACCAATGCCATCCACCCAAATTTCGCCTTCTTGGATGGGCTCCAGTGCATTAACAGTTTTGATCAGCGTTGATTTGCCTGAACCAGAAGGCCCACAAACCACCACCACTTCACCTTTGGTGATCTTGGTGGAGCATTTGTTGAGCACCTGCACTTTGCCGTACCATTTGGATGCGTTTTTGATTTCAATCATGATGTGTTTTCCGAATTTTTAAATGAGTCTTAGCGGATGATTTGAATTTTCTGCTGCAAGCGCCGTGCTGCATACGACAGCGCCAGACACATGAAGAAATAGACCACAGCGGCGAGCAAATAAGCTTCCACCGGGCGGCCATAGTTTTTACCAGCCGTCTCAAAGCCTTTGAGCATGTCGTACGCGCCAATCGCATACACCAGCGAGGTGTCTTGGAACAAGATGATGGTCTGCGTGAGGAACACAGGCAGCATGTTGCGGAAAGCCTGCGGCAAAATCACGATGCGCATGTTTTGCCCATACGTCATGCCCACAGCCTGCCCTGCATGAATCTGCCCGCGCGGGATCGACTGAATACCCGCGCGCACGATCTCGGAAAAGTAGGCCGCTTCGAAAGCGATGAAAGTGATGATTGCGCTCATTTCTGCGCCCAGTGGCCGGCCAATGGCAAACGGAATGATCAGAAAGAACCACAGCAACACCATCACCAATGGAATCGATCGCATGGTGTTGACATACGCAGCGGCGGGCATTTCAAGCCATGGCTTACCAGACAGCCGCATCAAAGCCAGAAAGGTGCCCAATACGATGCCACCAATGGTGGCCACCACAGTGAGCCAAACGCTGAAGAAAAAGCCTTTGGTCACAAACGGACCAATGACACTCCAGTCAAAGAAAGAGAGGTCTAAATTTCCCATGATCAATGACCTCCGCCCATGCCGCCTGCGGCAACGAAGCCGGGCACGCGAGATTTTTTCTCAATAAAGCCCATGATACGGTTCACAGTGAGAGCAGAAATCATATAGAGCACCGTCACAGCCAAATACATTTGAATCGGCTGCGAAGTTTCTTCACCAGACTGGCGAGCAAAAAAGGTCAACTCAGCGATTGACACAGCAAAGGCCACCGACGAATTTTTAATGATATTCATGGACTCTGAAGTCAGCGGTGGTATGACAATGCGCAGAGCCATCGGCAGCAACACATACCGGTAGGTTTGCGGTGTGGTGAAGCCCACAGCCATGGCGGCATAGCGTTGCCCGCGCGGCAGCGCCTGAATGCCTGAGCGCACTTGCTCACTCACGCGAGCCGAGGTAAAAAAGCCCAGAGCCAACACCACCAACACCACAGAGGGCACGGTTTTGAGCGCCGGGAAAATCGCTGGGATCACAAAATACCAGAGGAAAATTTGCACCAAGAGCGGGATGTTGCGAAACAACTCCGTCCAAGCATTACCAAGTCGCACCAACCAAGGCGAATTAGGCAAGGTGCGCAACGTGCCCATCAACAAGCCCGCGCTGAGCGCGACGATGAGCGCAAAGGCAGAAACTGTCAGCGTCCAACCCCAAGCGGACAATATCCAATTGAGGTAAGTTTGATCGCCACCTTTTCCGAAGCACCCTGCGATGATGTCGCCGGATGTGGTTTCTTTACAAAATGTTTGCCAATCCCATGCCATTGTTGTTGCTCCTCGTTTTGAATGGATATGTTTCTTTGTAGCACGATTAATGCCAAAACAAAACCCCTGGCAGGACTTGCCTGACAGGGGTTTACCTAGGAGTCCGCTTACTTCTTAGCGTAGTCTTCCATTGGCTTGTCGTTCAGAGCAGCCCAAGCAGCTTTGGTGCTCTCAGAGACGGGCAGGCCCACGCGAGTGTTTCTAGGAGGGATGGGTTGCACAAACCATTTATCCCACAGCTTGGCCATATCGCCAGAGCGGACCATGCCCGCGATGACATCGTTGCCCAGTTTCTTAAATGTTGGATCATCTTTGCGAATCATGATGGCGATAGGCTCGACGTTGAGAACTTCGCCCACGATTTTGAAATCAGCAGGTGTCTTGGCGGATGCAATGTTGCCTGCAAGAATAGAGCCGTCCATCACGAAAGCGTCAGCACGGCCGGTCTCGAGCAGCAAAAAGCTGTCTGCATGGTCTTTGCCAAACACTTCTTTGAAATCAACGCCAGTCGCACGCTCGTTTTTGCGCAGTGTTTGCACAGAGGTGGTGCCGGTGGTGGTGGCGACGTTTTTGCCATTCAGCTGGGCAATCGCGTTGATGCCAGAGTTGGCTTTCACTGCAAAGCGCACTTCTTCCACGAAGGTGGTGTTTAAGAAGCTCACGTCTTTCTGACGGGTCGCGTTGTTGGTGGTCGAGCCGCACTCGATATCCACCGTGCCGTTTTGCACGAGTGGCAAACGGTTTTGTGATGTGACGGACTGGTATTTCACTTCCACTTTCTTACCCACTTGCTTTTCCAGCTCCGCGAGGATACGTGAGCAGATTTCGACATGGAAGCCAGTGAACTTGCCATCACCCAAGGTGTAGGACAAAGCGCCAGACGACTCACGCACGCCCATGGTCACCACGCCAGAGGCTTTGACCTTGTCGATGGTGGATGTGGCTGGCGCTTGAGCCGTAGCAGCACCTGCTGCGATTGCGGAAATGGCCAGAGCCAAGATTTGCTTTTTCATGAATTCTCCTAGAAAGAAAAGCGGGTGGATAAACAACGTGATTGTAAAAAATTAGCCTTGCGGGTATTCCCGTAACTCCTTGGTCTTGAAGGGCTTTGTTCATGCATTTGGTGCATGACCGCTAAAAAACGCGGGATAAGGCCATCTATCAGGATCAAAAGGGCACTACATCGGTGGGGTATTTCCAGAAGTCACGCAACAGGTAACTTACAGGCAAGTTCAATGCCGTGTTTTTAGGTGGGATGGCCTGCGAAAACCATTTGTCGTAGATGGGATAAATTTCGCGCGAGCGGATCAGGCGTTTCATTTCTTCATCAATCAGTTTCTTAAACGCAGGATCGTTCTTAGGCAACATGATGGCCAGCGGCTCAGTGGTAAGGAATTTACCGACCACTTTCAATCCCTTGGGGTCGGGCCGATTGGCAGCCAGCCCGTAAAGCAGCACATCGTCCATCACGAAAGCATCGGCCTCGCCTTTTTCCACCATTTCTACAGCCTTGGCATGATCGGGTGCTTCGATGATTTTCAGATTCATGAGGCGCTCACGGTTGGCGGAATCGACCGCCTTGAGCGGTGTCGTTCCCTTGGTGGAGACCACCGTCTTGCCAGCCAGGTCTTCCAAGCGCTCTGCCTTTGAGCTGGCTTTGACGAGCATGCGCGCGCCTGTGATGAAGTGCGGCACGGTGAAGGCGACTTTTTCCCGGCGCTCTTTGTTGTTTGTGGTCGAGCCGCATTCCATATCTGCCCTGCCTTCTGCAATGACAGGAATGCGATTCGCTGGCGTGACCATCAGAAGCTGAATGCCATCGTCACCTTTTACGCCAAGCTTTTGACGCACTGTCTGCGCCAATCGCAGGCACAGATCAAGTGCATAGCCGACGGGCTTGCCGTTGCCATCCAAATACGAAAAGGGCACGGAAGATTCGCGATGCGCGATGACGATTTTGCCGCCCGCCTTGATGCGATCAAGTACCGGTTCAGTTTGCGCCATAGCTGAGCCGGCGCTGGCGGCGACCATAGCTAGCAATATGGCTGCGAGGAGATTGCTGGAAGATTTCATCTTTGTCTCACCAAATGATATTTTTACTTACAAGAGCTGCGCCATGAAACACGGGTTGGCGTCATTCTGGCTGCGGATCAACCCTGCGATGCTTTTTTTGATTCTAGAAAATGGAGAGCCGAATCGACGGATAACATTCAAACGGCTGCTTTCAAAGGCTGCGTGAGCTTGTCGGGCACCAGCAACGCTTCCATTTGCGCTTTGGTCAGAATGCCCAAAGACTCAGCGACTTCGTCAATTGGCATGCCCGTGGCAATCGCAGTCTTGGCGATCAGCGCGGCTTTTTCGTACCCAATGATCGGGTTGAGCGCAGTGACGAGGGTGACGGATTCGCGAACTCTTTTTGCAAGCAACTCGCGGTTGGGCTCAATGCCCACCACGCAATTGGCTTGCAAAGTGAGGCATGCTTGGCTCAGATGCTCGATGCTCTTGAACAAGCTCCAGCCCATGATGGGTTCAAAGGCATTGAGCTGCAACTGCCCCGCTTCAGAGGCCATGGTGATAGTAATGTCGTTGCCGATTACCTCAAACGCCACTTGGTTAACCACTTCCGGGATCACTGGATTGACCTTGCCGGGCATGATGGAGCTGCCTGCTTGTCGAGCTGGCAAGCGAATATCGCCAAAGCCTGCTTGCGGGCCTGATGAGAGCAGGCGCAAATCGTTGCAAGTTTTGCTGAGCTTGGAAGCAATACGTTTCAACACCCCTGAGAGCTGCACGAAAGCGCCTGTGTCTTGTGTGGCTTCGATCAAGTTCTTTGCTTTCTTGACGGGGATTTTGCTTTCCTCGGCGAGATAGCCGCAGGCCATGTCGGCATAGCCTGCTGGCGCGTTAATACCCGTACCAATCGCCGTCGCGCCGAGATTGATTTCTTCGATCAAGGCACGTGCTTCGCGCAGACGCATCACGTCTTCTTCCAACATGACGGCATAGGTAGAGAACTCTTGGCCCAGCGTCATGGGCACGGCATCTTGCAATTGTGTGCGACCAATTTTCAGAATGTCTTTGAATTCATCGGCCTTGGCCTCGAAGCCGCGCTGCAAGATTTCCATCGATGCAAGCAAGCGATCAATCCCCGTCCACAACGCGATGCGCACGGCGGTGGGGTACACGTCATTCGTGCTCTGCGAAGCGTTCACATGGTCATTCGGGTGCAGCACGTCATAGCGGCCTTTCTCATGCCCGAGTTTTTCCAGCGCGATGTTGGCGATCACCTCGTTGGCATTCATGTTGGTGGATGTGCCTGCGCCGCCTTGAATCACATCGACCACGAATTGATTCAGGTAGTTGCCTGCGATCAGTTCGTTGCAGGCCAAGATGATGGCGGCTGTGCGCTTGCGATCCAATGCGCCCAGATCAGCATTGGCGCGGGCGGCGGCTTTTTTGACGAAACCGAATGCACGGATCAAATCAGGCATGGCTGAGATAGGCGTGCCAGAAATGGGGAAGTTTTCTAAAGCGCGCGCCGTGTGCACACCCCAGTAGGCCTGGGCGGGAATTTGTTTTTCACCCAAAAAATCATGCTCGGTGCGGGTGAGAGCTTGCTTGGCCGCCTCTTGCGCAGCCTGCATGGCGGTTGTGGCGATCACTGGGTGGGTGGCGGAATTCATTCGTTTGCAATCTCGGCCGATCCGAGGGGATGGCATGGATGAGAACTGTAAAAAGATCTGGCTCAAAAAGCCAATGCTATTTCTTAAATTAACTATGCAAAAAACTTATTAGAGACTATTTATGCACTAAATGCATAGTGTCTACTCAGGATTTACCCTTGATGGCACTGCCCAGACTCGGTTTGCTGCTGTCGGCTAGGTATTCCCAGAGCACCTGCGCTGTGCGCTTCAGAGGGCGCTGTGCTTCTTGTTTGGCTTCTTTATTAGCTTCGCGCAAGCTGGGCTTTTCTCGGTAGGCGCGAATTTCCATCGTCATCTGCATTTCGCTGCCAGGCGCATCTGCTGCGACGAGGCGCTTGGCACGCAGCTCTTTTTTCACCGCGCTGTGCGGTAAAAATGCAATGCCGTGGCCCTCCAACGCCATGGCTTTCAGTCCTTCGGCCATGTCGGTCTCGTAAACGCGATCTAAATGCACAGGCAGCGGCGCAGACTTCAAAATCACATCCACCACGCGCCCCAGATACGCACCAGGCGCATAGCCCAAATACGGCAAGGGCGTAGCGGAACGGCCGGGCAGACTGAAAATGGGCAAGCCTTGCGAATCAGCCTGTGAAAACGGGGCAATGATTTCTGAACCCAAGCTCACAAATTCATAGCGATCAGGATCGAGTTGCAAAGGCTGAGAAGCGTGATGATAAACAATCAGCAAATCGCAACTGGCCTCCACCAACCGCATCGCCGCGTCATGCACATTCAGCGCAATCAAGCGGCTTTTGATCGGGCCAAAGCGGGTTCGCAAGGTGGTGAGCCAAGTGGGGAAGAACGTGAAGGCGAGCGTATGCGGCACGGCAAACTCAATCACATCTTGGCCAGCAGCAGAATGCGCGCGCAGCATGGCGCGGGTGGTTTGCAGGGTTTGCAGCGTTTCTAAAGCTTGGGAATACAGGGTTTCGCCAGCGGGGGTGAGACGCGTGGGGTAAGAGCTTCTGTCCACCAGATCCGTACCCGCCCAAGCCTCAAGCGACTGGATGCGCCGCGAAAACGCGGGTTGCGTCACATGCCGCAGTTGCGCCGAGCGACTGAAACTGCGCGTTTCAGCGAGGCTGACAAAATCTTCAAGCCATTTGGTTTCCATGTTTCAGATTATGTCTGTTGCCCTAGGTATGCAAAATTCGCATTTACCCTGCTATTTAATTAGGAGCTAACTATGTAGATTTTATAACGGGGTATGGCTTATTTATTTTGTGGTTTGTGGATGGGTGAGCTGTGGGTTACGGGTTGGCGGACTGTGGCCTGCTTGGTGGCGCTCGGTCTTGTTTTCTACCTCCATCGTTGCGCGCTACCCTTTGAGCATGAACAAACGAAATGCATCGCCACGGTCTACGCGGGAAGATTTTCAGAGTAGCCAACAGGCGCTACCTGAGCGGGGATAGGATGCGCGATTTTTGCGGTGCAAATAAAATAGCAAACTAAGCAGGATGTATAACGGCAAACCACTCAAAACGCTAATTAATTACTCAGAAGAAGACTGCTGCAGCGCCCACATCGCCGTATATCTTCCGCTCTGAGACAAGAGATCAGCATGCGTACCGCGCTCGATGATGCGGCCTGCATCCAAAACCAAGATTTCATGTGCATCGACCACGGTGGAGAGGCGGTGTGCAATCACCAGCGTAGTTTTGTTGGCTGAGACGCCTTGCAGCTCGGCTTGAATCGCTCGCTCGTTGGTCGTATCAAGCGCCGACGTGGCTTCGTCAAAAATCAAGATCGGTGGATTTTTCAGCAAAGTGCGGGCAATCGCGACGCGCTGCTTTTCGCCGCCGGAGAGTTTCAGGCCGCGCTCGCCGACCATCGTGCCGTAGCCTTTGGGGGTGGAGCTGATGAAATCGTGGATACGCGCGGCTCTCGCAGCTTCGTGGACTTGGCTTGTGGTCGAGCCCGGTTTGCCATAGGCGATGTTGTATTCCACCGTGTCGTTGAAGAGCACGGTGTCTTGCGGCACGATACCGATGCTGGCTCGCACACTGGATTGCGTTAGGCTGCGAATGTCTTGGCCGTTGATCTGGATGCTGCCGTTTTGAATGTCGTAGAAACGATAAAGCAAACGCGCCAGCGTGGATTTGCCAGAGCCGCTCGCTCCGACGACGGCAACCGTCTTGCCAGCGGGAATTTCAAAGCTCACACCATGCAAGATGGGGCGATCGGCTTCGTAGGAGAAATTCACATTCACAAATTTCACAGACGGCGATGATGTCAATTGCAGAGCTACTGCGCCCGCAGAATCAGCCACTTCGCGCTCTTTCTCCATCAAGACAAACATCTTGTCCAAGTCCGTGAGGCTTTGTTTGATCTCGCGGTAAATCACGCCCAGAAAATTCAGCGGGATGTAGAGCTGGATCATGAAGGCGTTGACCATCACCAGATCGCCCAGCGTCATGCGGCCTTCCACGACACCTTGCGTCGCACGCCAGAGCATGCCCACCAGCGCAGCGGCGATGATGAGTTGCTGGCCGGTGTTGAGCAGCGAGAGCGTGGTTTGGCTTTTCAGGCGTGCTTTGCGCAGCTTTTCCAGACTTTCGTCGTAGCGCTTCGCTTCAAATTGCTCGTTGTTGAAATATTTCACCGTCTCGTAATTGAGCAGTGAATCCACGGCTTTGGTGTGCGCCGCAGAATCAAACTCGTTGGCTTCTTTGCGAAACTGCGTGCGCCATTCGGTGACGAGCACCGTGAAGGTGATGTAGAGCGCGAGCGCTGACAGCGTGATGATGGCAAACCACACATCGAATTTCACCGCCAAAATAGTGAGCACCAGCGTGACTTCAATCAGCGTGGGGATAATGGAATAGAGCGAATAAGAGATCAGCGATTCAATGCCGCGCACACCGCGCTCGATGTCGCGCGTCATACCGCCAGTTTGGCGCTCTAGGTGGAAGCGCAGCGAGAGGGCATGCAAATGCTCGAAAGTTTTCAGGGCGATGGAGCGCGCTGCGCCTTGTGTGGCTTTGGCGAAAACCAATTCGCGCAGCTCGGTGAAGAGGCTTGTTGACAAACGCAGCAAACCATACGCGAGCAGCAAACCTGCGGGCACGACGAGCATGGCTTGCACCGAGCCTGGCTTGAAAGTCATCGAATCAACCAGCTCTTTGAGCAGCAAAGGCACGCCCACATTAGCCACTTTCGCGCCCACCATGAAGGCGAGTGCAGCGGCCACGCGCCATTTGTATTCGAGCAAATAGGGCAACAGGCGTTTGAGGGTGAGCCAGTCGGAGCGTTCGGGGGTAGGGGAATTCGGGGCGGTGGGTGCGCTGGGAGGCGAGGTGGCTAGGGAGCGCATGGGCGGGTATCGTGAGTGGGTCTTGCGTGGTGTCGGAGGATGCCGACGGTTATATCATTGGGTTTTGATTCAGATTGTGCCTATGTCTACCAACTCAAGTGAAAAAGTCAGCTTACCTACCGACAAAGAGCTGGTGCTCAAAGTCATTTCCATGCCGGGTGACAGCAATGCCAATGGCGATATTTTTGGCGGCTGGGTGATGGCGCAGGTCGATTTGGCCGGCTCCGTGATCCCCGCGCGGCTTGCCAAAGGAAGAATTGCCACCGTGGCGGTGAATGAGTTTCTCTTCAAGCAGCCGGTGAAGGTGGGCGATTTGCTGAGCTTCTTTGCGGAAGTGGTGCGCGTGGGAAACACCTCTGTCACCGTGCATGTAGAGGTGTATGCGCAGCGGCTGCGACAAGCCGATGAGATCGTGAAAGTGACCGATGCGAATTTGACTTATGTGGCGATTGACATGGAAGGCAAGCCTCGCCCACTGCCGAAAGATTGATCAGCTTTTGAAGTGATCGAAAGAGGCGAAGCTGTTTGGAACCACTTTTCCATCCGCTTCGCACAAGATCAAACCGCCTTCAGCTCGAACGCTGCCAATGCGCGTCACGCGGGTATTGCTGGCCTTCGCAGCAGTTTGCACAGCTTCACATTGCGCGGATGGAGCGGTGAACACCAGCTCATAATCGTCGCCACCCGCGAGCACCATCTGTTGCATAAAATTTATATTAAATCGGCTACATCCCGTTATATTATCTGCATACTTTGCTATTGAATTAATAGCATTTAAATCTATCTCTGCACCTACGCCGCTGGCTTTGAGGATGTGCCCCAAATCGCCCAAGAGCCCATCGCTCACATCAATCGCGCTGCTAGCAAGGCCGCGCAACGCGAGGCCGAGCGCGACGCGTGGCGTGGGGCGCTCCATGCGGGCGCGGGTGTGCGAGAAGGCTTCTTCGCTGAGTGAAATATTGCCGCGAAAAGCTTCTAAGGCGAGTCGCGCTTCTCCAGGCGAGCCGCTCACATAAATATCGTCACCCGCTTTCGCGCCACTGCGCAGCAAGGCTTGGCCTGTGGGGACGTAGCCAAAAACGGTGATGCAGATGTTGAGCGGGCCGGCGGTGGTGTCACCGCCGATGAGCGTGCAGCCATGTTCATCCGCCAATGCAAACAAACCACGCGAAAAACCATCTAACCACGCTTCATCCACGCGCGGCGTGCTGAGCGCCAAAGTGAAAGCCACTGGCTTCGTACCGCAAGCAGCCAAATCACTCAAGTTCACTGCCAGTGCTTTGTGCCCCAGAGCTTCTGGGCTCACCGTGCTCAGGAAGTGACGGCCTTCTACGAGCATGTCTGAGCTGACGGCCAGTTGCATACCGGGCGCAGGAGCGATCAAGGCGCAATCGTCGCCAATGCCTAAGTCCACGCCTTGCACAGACTTGCCAGCGCGCTTGAAATAGCGTTCGATCAGATCAAATTCGCCCATGCTCAATGCAGCGTGCGCCGCCCGCCCAAGCTGCTGAGGGCATCGAGCACGAACATCGGTACATCGGCATTGAAGGCGGTGCCGTCTTCGGCGATGCAGTGAAATTGGCCGTGCATGGTGCCCGTGGGGGTGCGCAAGCGGCAGCCGCTGGTGTATTCGAAGCTTTCGCCGGGCTCGAGATTCGGTTGTTCGCCCACCACGCCGTCCCCTTTGACTTTTTCATGTACGCCATTGGCATCGTTGATATTCCAGGTGCGCGAGATGAGCTGGGCGGTGATGTCGCCAGTGTTGGTGATGGTGATGGTGTAGGCGAAGCCAAACACGCCCCTATTCGGCGCGGATTGGTCGGGCAGATACTGCGGGCGGGCGGTGACGGTGAAATGTGGGCGAGGCATAACGTGATGGTAACCCGATGTGTGGAATCACGTGCGTTGGTCAAACTCAGATTCCAAGGCGATTCGCAGATTCTCAATGAAGATTTGCGCTACACGCTTTACATTGCCATCGGAAAAACCGGCGCAATGCGGCGTCGCGATAACGTTAGGCAGGCGCCAAAGAGGCGATGCAACGGGTGGCGTTTGAGTTTGAGCCAGAACAGACCGACAGGGCCGATCAACAGCCCGATGCCACCCAGCGTGCCGAGGATGACGGGCAGACTAGTGAAGGCATAAGACGCGGCGCAGCTTCTTTCCCTGCACCGCCGCTTACTATTAAATTCATAGCATATTGCACAGATTCTATAACGGGTAGAGGCTGATTTTTCTTAAAAAGCTGCTCTCGCCAAAAGCGTACCAAGCCCACCACGCGTGCCAACACGGCAAAGCAAACCCTGCTTGGTATGGTGGAGGCGGGCTTGGGAGTAGCCGCTGTGCCGCAATTGGCCATGCCAGCTGGCAACAGCCATTTGATCGCCGTCGCACTCACATCACCTGCTGTGAGGCGCGAACTGGGCTTGATCACCCAGCGAGGCCTCAGCTTGAGTCCAGCTGCGAAGGAGCTTTATGGCTTCATCACCGACTTGAAAAAACTGCCTACCGCCTAAAATCAGGGCTTATGAGCAAGAAACAGCGCGTGGTGGTCGGTTTGAGCGGAGGCGTGGACTCTGCGGTCAGCGCCTATCTGCTCAAACAACAGGGCCATGAGGTCATCGGCATCTTCATGAAGAATTGGGAAGATGACGACGATTCGGAATTTTGCTCCAGCAACGTGGATTTTGTCGATGCAGCGGCAGTGGCCGATGTCTTGGGCATCGAGATCGAGCATGTGAATTTCGCAGCGGATTACAAAGACCGCGTGTTCTCTGAATTCTTGCGTGAATACCAAGCAGGGCGTACGCCCAACCCCGATATTTTGTGCAACGCCGAGATCAAGTTCAAATCGTTTTTAGATCATGCGATGCGCTTGGGCGCAGAGAAAATCGCCACAGGGCATTACGCCCGCGTTCGTTTGAACCTAGCCACGGGCTTGCATGAGCTGCTCAAAGGCTTGGATGCAAGCAAAGATCAAAGCTATTTTTTGCATCGTTTGACGCAGGCTCAGCTTGCTAAAACACTCTTCCCCGTGGGCGAGCTGCACAAAACCGAGGTGCGCCGCATTGCTGACGAGATCAAGCTACCTAACGCGAAGAAAAAAGACTCCACCGGCATTTGCTTCATTGGCGAGCGGCCATTTCGTGAGTTTTTGAACCGCTACATCAGCAAAGAGCCAGGCCCGATTAAAAACGATCAAGGCCGCACGATTGGCGAGCATGTGGGCTTGAGCTTTTACACGCTGGGTCAACGCCAAGGCTTAGGGATAGGCGGCGTGAAAGAAAAAGGCGCGCAGCGCGGCAGTGGCGAGCATTCGCCTTGGTATGTGGCGCGCAAAGATATGGCCAAAAATACGCTCTGGGTGGTGCAAGGCCATGAGCATCCTTGGCTGCTCTCGGGCGCTTTGAAGGCGGATGATGTGAGCTGGTGCGCAGGCTATGCGCCGCTAGATTCTGCGCAACATGGCACGTATGGCAACAAATCTCGTTACCGCCAAACGGATTCCGCATGCGCTTTTTCATCGCGTAGCGAAGGCTTTGATTTGAGCTTTCCGCTGCCGCAGTGGGCCGTCACTCCCGGTCAATCGGCGGTGCTGTATGACGGCGATGTGTGTTTGGGCGGTGGCGTGATTGCCAGCGCCTCGCCAACTGCTCTTCAAGCCTGAGCGATGACGGCGCGCACGCTGGCCAGCTGCCTGCGTGAGACCAAGAGCGCTTCATCGCAGCTGCGCAAACGCACCGCCCAGCCCTCCACCGTCCCACCTTGCGGATCGTCTTCATCAACACCATTGAAGCGCTCTAATGCCCGCATTTCCCGCCGCGCCACAAGCGTGTTGCGATGAATACGTAAATAATCATCGTTGTATTGCGCTTCCAGCTCGGTCAACGCGCCATCCAAAATATAGCTGCGCTGCACGGTGCGCACTGTGACGTATTTGAGCTCTGCTTTGAAATACAAGACCTCTGACAACTGCACACGCTCAGTGCGACCACGATCTTGAATGATGATAAATTTTTGAGGCAAATCGGCATCTCGGACTTGTATATTCAGTGTCGCGAGCTCCTTTTTTAATAGCGCTTTCTGCAAAGCTTTTTGCAAACGTTCAGCGCGCACTGGCTTGGTGAGGTAATCCGTCACGTCCAAATCAAAGGCTTCCACAGCATGCTCGGCATACGCCGTCACAAAGATGATTGACAGTTCGGGACGAATGCTGCGCAGTTCACGCGCCAATTGCAGACCATCAGCGCCTGGCATGTGAATATCTAATAGCACGACATCCACTGGTTGTCCGCGCAGTCGCGCCATCGCTTCCATGGCATCACCTGCCTCCAAGGCCAGAATGCAGGGTGGATCTTGGCAATCAGCCAACAGGGTTTTGATTCGCATGCGCGCCAGATGCTCGTCGTCCACCACCATCACGTGAAGTATCTGTGCGGTCATGCGGGTATCTCCATACGCACTTGATAAACGCCGTCCATCCATGTGCAGCGAAAACTTGCCTCTAGATCATGCAACAAGCGCAATCGATCCTGTACATTTTGCAACGCCACGCCATGGCCCGCTTTGCCTTGTCCGCCGGGGGCGGTGTTGGTGATTTTGATAACGATCACGCCTGCGCGTCGTTGTGTGCTTACCTTCACATCTGCCCCTTCAGCACTGGGCTCGACGCCATGCTTGACAGCGTTTTCCACCAAAGGTTGCAACAAAAGTGGTGGCAATTTGGCTTGCAAGCTTGCGGGGTCTATGGTCCATTTCACACGCAGTCGCGAACCAAAGCGTACTTCTTCAATCGCTAGGTAGCGCTGAGCCAATTCAATCTCTTGTTTGAGCGTCACAGCATCGCCTTGATCGACCAGCGCACTTCGAAATAATTCGCTCAAATCTTCCAGCAGCATTTCAGCCTTGGCTGGCTCGGCGCGCACCAGTGCGATGGCGCTGTTAAGTGTATTGAAGAGAAAATGAGGGCGAATGCGTGACTGCAACTCTGTCAATCGCGCGGCAGCACTCGCCGGGCTGCGCTGCTGGGCTCGCCAGATCAACACCGCCACCAAGCCCGCAGCGATCAGCATGCCAGACAAAGCGCTCGCGATCCACGGTGCCTTGCCAATGAACCCAACCCAAACAAGCATCGTGCAACCATACAAGCCCGCTAAAGCACCCAAGGCCATGCCACTGATCCATTGCCAAAA
Source organism: Variovorax sp. (assembly GCA_031418715.1). Classification (GTDB taxonomy): domain Bacteria; phylum Pseudomonadota; class Gammaproteobacteria; order Burkholderiales; family Burkholderiaceae_C; genus JANMDU01. Next base: position 255,294 of record JANOJL010000045.1, read on the forward strand.
GCGCGTGAGTTTTTGCAAAGGCCTTTTCAATGCACAGGCGACCACCAGCCAAAGCAATGCAGCTGGGAGCGCAGCGCCTGTGATGATGGCCAGCAGGGTAAACCAACTGAGCAGATCGTGTGTGACAAACATCGCGCCCACCGCCATCAGCAGCTCCACGGTGAGCACCGTCCGCAAGATCACCCCCACATGACAGGCATCAAACACCAACACCTGCTCCGCCTGCGGCATCGCGAGCATGTCTTGCGCCACGCGCGCGATGAGCCCAGCAGCTTTGGGCTGTGAGCTCAACGGATCAAAACGAGAGGTGCCGAAACGGGTTTCCATCGGGAACGGGGCCAGGAGAATAAAATCCAGTGGAATCAAGAAAACCTCAGTATGCCAGTCCTTCCCGTTTCCGCACAAGTCAACCTCAGCGTTGATACGCTCATGCTGGGCGATTTTTGGCAGCAGTTTGCCCCGCAGCTGCACATTCAAGCACCCAGCTATACCCAAGCGCCCATGCCCAGTCTGCAAGGCGAAGTGGTGCAAGCGATTCAAGGCTTGGTACGCCATGAGGGCTACTTTCAAGGTAACCTCACCCAATGGAACACGCCGTATGCAGCTGTAACGGATGTGATTTCGCGCTTAAATAGCGCTGGCTTGCTGCCCGTGTTTGCCTTCATGTACGACGAAATGTGGATGCTCGCGCATCAGCTCCACCCCGTCATCGAAGGCCTGCTAGGTCCCAACTATGCCATGCTGCCCGATTTCTGGGCTTGGCATGTCGATCCCACCAAGGCCGAATCTGGCTGGCGACCACACCGTGATAAAGGTTACAAAGCACTCGCCTCCGACGGCTCGCCTACGAGCGTCACAGCTTGGATTCCACTCACACAAGCCACCACGCTCAATGGCTGCATGTACATCGTGCCCGCAGACCGTGACCCAACTTACGGCACGCCGCAAGACAAAGACTGGAAGTTTCAATACCCCGATGTACGCGCCTTGCCCGCCAATCCCGGTGATTTTTTCATCTGGAATCAAGCCGTCCTGCACTGGGGATCGCATGCCAGCCCCCGCGCTGGCAACGCACCGCGCATGAGCTGCGCTTTCGAATTCCAACGCACGGATATCCCCGCGTGGAATCAACCCCTCTTGCAACCACGCGGCATCTTGAGCTACGCAGATCGCGTGCGCCTGATCGGCAAACAAGTCAAACAATACCAACACATGTATCCCCTGCCTGAACATTTGTCCACGCTCGCTGACCGCATGATTTCCTACACACCATGAACCAATTTGATAAAAAATCCGAAGCTTGGTCGGCACTCTTTTCTGAACCGATGAGCGAGCTCGTCAAACGCTACACCGCCAGCGTCTCTTTCGACAAACGCCTGTGGGAAGCCGATATCACCGGCTCGCTAGGACATGCTGAGATGCTCGCTGCACAGGGCATCATTTCTCAAGACGATCATGCTTCTATCCAACGTGGGATGGCCACGATTCGATCTGAAATTGAAAGCGATGCTTTTCAATGGAAGCTTGACCTCGAAGACGTACATCTGAACATCGAAGCGCGCCTCACGCAACTTGTTGGCGATGCAGGCAAACGACTGCACACGGGGCGCAGCCGCAACGATCAGGTGGCCACCGATGTACGCCTGTGGCTGCGCGGCGAGATGGATGCGATCACGGGTTTGCTCGCTGAATTACAGCGCTCACTGCTTTCAGTTGCAGAACAGCATGTCGAGGTGATCCTGCCCGGATTCACGCATCTGCAAGTAGCGCAGCCCGTCAGCTTTGGGCATCACATGCTCGCTTATGTAGAAATGTTTGCCCGCGATGCAGAGCGCCTTGTCGATGTGCGCAAGCGTGTGAATCGCTTGCCTTTGGGCAGTGCAGCGCTAGCGGGGACGACGTATCCACTCGACCGCGAGCGCGTCGCCAAGACGCTAGGCATGGAAGGTGTGTGCCAAAACAGTTTGGATGCCGTCAGCGATCGTGATTTTGCGATCGAATTCGCGGCTGCTGCATCGCTGGTGATGATCCACATCAGTCGCCTGAGCGAAGAGTTGATCATTTGGATGAGTCAAAATTTTGCCTTCATCAAAATCGCAGACCGCTTCACCACCGGCAGCTCGATCATGCCGCAGAAGAAAAATCCTGATGTGCCCGAGCTCGCACGCGGCAAAACTGGCCGCGTCGTGGGTCATTTGATGGGTTTGATCACCTTGATGAAAGGCCAGCCCCTGGCCTACAACAAAGACAATCAAGAAGACAAAGAACCCTTGTTTGATACGGTGGACACACTCAAAGACACGCTGCGCATCTTCGCTGAAATGATGGGTGGCCAACTGCAAGCCGATGGCTCACGCCAAGGCGGCATCACGGTCAACTCCGAAGCGATGGAACGCGCCGCCTTGAAGGGCTACGCCACCGCCACCGATCTCGCAGACTATTTGGTGAAAAAAGGTCTGCCTTTCCGCGATGCCCACGAAGTTGTCGCCCACGCGGTCAAATTTGCCAGTGAGCGCGGTATGGATTTGAGCGATTTGCCACTCGACACACTACAAAGCTTCAACAAAGGCGTGGAAAACGATGTCTACGAGGTGCTTTCTTTGCGCGGCAGCTTGAACGCCCGCAACACTTTAGGCGGCACTGCACCAAGCCAAGTGCGTTTGCAAATCGCAAGGCATCATGCACGCCTCGTTCAGTTATAGACCGATGGCAAACACGCCACAGAAAAAGCCCCAGTATTAAAAATAGTGGGGCTTTTGTATTTGGTGGCCTGGGGCGGAATCGAACCACCGACACAAGGATTTTCAATCCTCTGCTCTACCGACTGAGCTACCGGGCCTTTGTTCAGCGAGAAGCTGAGCCAAGCCCTAAATTATAGCCGATGCTCATGCACCGAAACAATTTTGCAGTCCCGAAGCGGCTCAATTGCCTCGTTTGCTGCGGCTGATATCCACGCCGAGTTGCTTGAGCTTGCGGTAAAGGTGGGTACGTTCCAAGCCGGTTTTTTCGGCAACGCGGGTCATGGAGCCACCTTCTTTAGCGAGGTGAAACTCGAAGTAAGCTTTTTCAAACTCATCACGGGCTTCGCGTAACGGTTGATCCATGCTGAAACTCTGGATGGCCTGAGGGCCCATTTCTAAAGCTTGTGGCAAATTGCTCCCACCGGTCATCGCGGCTTCGACCGTGAGTTCCACGGCTTTATGCTGGTGGGCGTGGGCTGCAGCTTTGAGGCGCTCGCCCTTGGCCAATGCATCGTTGACTGCCTTGAGCAACTTTTGCAGTGTGATGGGTTTTTCTAAGAAAGAATGTGCACCAATTTTGGTGGCCTCTACTGCCGTGTCGATCGTGGCATGGCCACTCATCATCACCACCGGCATCGTGAGCAAGCCCGTGGCAGACCATTCTTTAAGCAAGGTAACGCCGTCGGTGTCGGGCATCCAGATATCGAGCAAAACAAGGTCGTGTAGGCCAGCAGCACGGACTTTTCGGGCTTGAGCAGCATTTTCTGCCGTTTCGACGCTGTGCCCTTCGTCGGCGAGGATTTCGGTGAGTAAGTCCCTGATCCCCAGCTCATCATCAACCACCAAGATGTTTGCCATGTTGTCTGTCTGTTCTTTTTTATTTACGCCCTGCCTTGGGAAATTCCTGTCGCAGATTTGCGACGTATGTATTACACCACAGGGAACGACAAACTCACCTGCGCACCCACCACTCTGTCGCCAAGATTGCCATCACTTTGTGTAACGAGTTGTGCGGTTTGCACTGTATCGGCATAGCGGTTTCCCAACTCGATGCGCGCGCCATGTTCGTCAGCAATCTTTTTCACCACGGCCAGCCCCAAGCCCGTGCCCCGTGACTTGGTGGTGACATAAGGTTCGAAAGCGCGTTGCAAGATATGTGGGGCAAAACCTGTGCCGCTATCACTTACTATCAGGCGCACGCGTGAGCTGCCAGAGCTAAAGCGCGTGCTGATCTGAACCTGCGCTGGACGACCGCTGTGCTCGACGAGCAAGCCACTGGCAGCGGTCAAGCTGGCATCTTGCGCATTTTGCAAAAGATTGTGGATCACCTGGCGTAGCTGCTGCGCGTCCCCCAAAATCTGTGGGTTGGACGGGTCAAGTTGGCAGCTCACCGGAACAACAGAATTTTCTGGGGCATACAAAGACAGCACATCCGTGACCAAGGTATTGAGATCCAGCGGCTTCAATTCTGCGCTGGGCAAGCGGGCATAATCGCGAAACTCGTTGACCAACCGCTTCATCGCATCCACTTGATCGACGATTGTTTTGACAGAGCGTGTGAGCAAGGCATCGTCTGGTGCAACCAATTTGCCTTTCAGCTTCATCTCTAGCCGCTCAGCAGACAATTGAATCGGTGTGAGCGGATTTTTGATCTCGTGCGCAAGCCTGCGCGCCACCTCGCCCCAAGCGCGAGAACGCTGAGCGGAGACGACTTCGGTGATGTCATCCAAGACCAAAAGGCGCAAATCATCTGGTAAAGCTGCGCCACGTGCAATGATGCTGGTGGTGTTGTCGTTGCCTGCAAAACTTTGCACGCCCGTTTGCCCGCCCAGCTCAAAAGAATGCTGCCAGTGATCCGCATGCGCATGGCGGTCTCCAAAGAACAGTCGAAACTGCTCCAGCACACTTTGCGCAAAATCTTCCAAATGCGGCACGCTGCTTAAAGGCTGCCCTATATGGGCTGCCAAAGGCGCATGCAGCACACGCGTTGCACCAGGGTTGACCTGGATGATGCGACCTTCGCCATCCAGCACGATCACAGCGGCGGTCAGGTTGTCCAAAATGGTTTGCAGATTGGAGCGCGAGGCATCGAGCTCGCCTAAGCTGGCTTGGAGCTGGGTGCGCGCATCCGACAGCTGCTGCGTCATCTGCGCGAATGACCGCGTGAGGCCGCCCAGCTCATCGCGGGTTTGCAGCGCGGCCTTGGGGCGCAAATCGCCTGCAGCCACTTGCGCCACGCCATCGGCCAACACGAGCAAGGGGCGCACGAGTTGATTGCCCAGCGTGGCCGCAAGCAGCACCGCGCCAAACATTGCGAGAAATAAGCTCAGCGTGAGCGTGGCCAAATACATGTTTCGCAGGCCATCGCGCGCCAGAGATCGCTCTTGGTATTCTTTGTAAGCCTCTTGCACAGCTACGGCATTGGCCACCAAGCTGCCGGGCACGGCCTGAGTAACTTGCAGAAAACGCGCATCACCTGAAAGCGAGCCGATACCTATTTGCCCCAAGCTGCCCACACCCGAGCTAAGCATGGCCAAGGCTTTGATGCGAACGCTGTTGCTGCTGGCGGTTTTTTCGGCGGCTTCGTCCAAGCCTTCAATTTGGCTGATCACGCGCGCGCTGCGCGCCTGACGCAATTGCGCTGCACTCGGGCGCTCAGGAGACAACACAAAGCGCGATGCGCCTGAGCTGGCCAGCACTTGACCATTGGCGCTCCACAGCACCACATCACTTGCACCCAATTGCTCGCGCAAGCGCTCCAGCGCGAGCGGACCGATGCTGCCTGCATCGCCAAGCTGTTGTGCAGCGGCCTGGGTTTTGCTGCCCAAGTCGTTGCTTAAGGCTTCCATGGTACTGCGCCCTAGATTCAAGCCAGCATCAAGAGCGCCTTCCACCTTCACGTTGAACCAGCTTTCAATCGAACGCGAGACAAATTGGTAAGACACGGTGTAAATCAACACCCCTGGCACAAAGCCCACCAACGCGAAAATCGCTGCCAACTTGATCAGCAACCGGCTGCCAAACTTGCCACGCTGCAAGCGTCTGATCAAGCGCCACACTGCCCACACAATCACCAGCAAAAAGATCGCTGCCACGCCGATGTTCATATACAGCAAGCGCTCGTAGTACTGCTCAAAGCGTGTCTGGTTATTGGTGGCTAGTGCCAATAAAAACACCAGCACGGATGCCACAGCCAACATCGTGGCTGCGCCCACAGTGAGTACCCAACGCAGATTGCTGCTGCGGCTAGATTGGCGGCGCTGCGGATCGCCTTGAGTAGCATCCAACACAGAATCGGCCATACGGATGCTGCGATGCTCCAGAGGCAATGTGTCCAGACTGTCGACCTCAGCTGTTGGGTGTGGCAGGTGTTTCATGACGTGGCTCAGTTGCCAGACTATCGCGCTTCAGGGCGAACATTGCGTTGCACGGCTATGCTCCATTCGGCATTGCCGGTGATACCAATTTGCATGGGACGGGGCAATTGGCTGGTGTCTAACCGGAAGCGAAAATCAATGTTGTGCCGCGAATCTGCATCGATCTCACTGCCTTCTGCAATTTTCCAACGCGCAATGCGCCGCACGGCCACCATAGCATCGGCCATCTGCTCAAAGCTCTGGCTCAGACTAGCGCCACTGGAGAACTCCCCCGCGCCTGAGCCCACGCTCAAGCGCCAGCGCCGCGTCAGCGGCTGATAGGCCAAACGCACGCTGCGGTTGGTCGTGATCACAGCTTTGTCATACCAATACCAGCGATCTCGCAGCACTTGCGCTTCAGCCACGAAGGTCATGGGAATGCCCTTGAGCAAGGCCTCTTCAACAGGTGCGGGCAGCTCAAAGCGCATGGTGGCGCTGAGATACAGGCCATCAGCGGCTTGCTCCACACGCAAGTTAGAAACATCTGTGGTGTTTTGCGCCTTAGCAGGCAACGCCACCAAAAGAGTGATGAGCGCCGCCATCAAAACATGCAGCAGCCCCAGCCACCAAGGCTTAAAGCTGCTTGCGCAGCAATGCGTAGAAAAATCCATCGTGTGCACCCAATGAATTTTCAGGCATGGGGCTGGAATCGGCGCGATTTAGGGGTAACAAATGACCCGGAGCAGGCAAAGACTGGGCATCGGTGTGGTGTGCAACAAACGAATCGATCTGCACAGAACCCTCCGCCTTGAAAATCGAGCAAGTGCAGTACAGCAGTACACCGCCCGGTTTGACCAAAGGCCAGAGCGCGGTAAGCAGCCGATTTTGCTGCTCTGCCAAGTTTGCTGCGTCGCTGTCGCGGCGCAGCCAAGGGATGTCGGGATGACGGCGCACGATGCCGCTGGCTGTGCAAGGCGCGTCAAGCAAGATGCCGTCAAAGGGCTGACCGTCATACCAATCTTCTGGCAGCCCCGCATCCCGCGCAATGATGCGGGCTTTAAGCCCGAGGCGAAGGAGGTTTTCTTCGATGATCTCGCAACGCTTGGCATCCACATCCAGCGCGATCACTTCTACAGGAATGTTGCGCTTTGCGGCCCATTCCAGCAAATGCGAGGTTTTACCGCCGGGTGCTGCGCATGCATCCAAAATGCGCAGTGGTTTCTGAGCTGGGGCGCGCTCTGCGATGGCCTCCATCAGCAAAGGCGCAGCCAATTGCGCAGCCGCATCCTGCACTGAAAACCAACCTTCCTTGTAGCCCGGCAACTGGGAAACTGGCAAGCTGCGCGAAAGCTGCAACCCCGATTGCGCAACGCGCTGCATCTGCGTATTCACCATGAATTCGGTAGCGCTTAGCGCAGATTCCATAACCGCTAACGAGCTATTTTTTTCATTAATTCGCAAGGTGAGTGGCGGACTGTGACGATTCACCTGCAAGAGCTGTTGCCAATCTTCTGGCCAGTCGCGCTGAACTTGGCGAATCCACCACTCAGGATGGTTGAACTGTACTTCGAGATTGCTGCGCAAGCTGCCCATCAGCGCATCTCCCTCACGCAGGAAGCGGCGCAAGCAGGCGTTGATGAAGCTCGATTGCGGCGCCAGATGTGGCTGCATCTTGATGGCCTCTACCGCTTGGCTCACGATCACATAATCTTCGTAGACAGCGCCTGGCGGCGGTTCTTTCGCTCTTTGGGCGCAGATCAGCGCGAGAGCAGCAATGAGCAAAGCATCAGCGGCTGGCACAGGCTTCTTTTCAGCCAGCAAAACACGCAAGGCATGGCCTTGACCGAGATGCCGTAACACTGCAAATGTGATCGCTTGGACACCAGCTCGCTGTGTGATTTCTATGTCAAATTGGGCGGTGGCCCATGATTTACCTGCGCGAAGTGCTATCAAATATATAGCAACTTGCTGCAACTGCACAGCCAGCGTGGTAGGCTTGCCGCTGGGGCGATAGTTGCTGTTTTGCAGAGCTAAGTTTTGCGCGCGTCCCGCAAAGCCATCGGGCTTCGCAGCGCGGGGCGTTTTGATCACGCGCGGCGCAAATTTAGCAGGGGAAGATGAAGGAGGAGGTGATATTGGCACGGTGCCAGTGTATCCGCCCAGAACCGACGCGCTTATGAAGACAACTCACTCGTCATACCAAAGCCAAACAACCACGCCAGCAACAAAGCCGGAAATTGACCAATCGCTTGGTGATATGCACGAACAGCCTCGTTGTAATCGCGCAGTCGCTCCAGCGCCAACGGCTCATGCCGAGCCATGAGGTGTTGTATATCAGGTGGAATGGGCGTTCCAGCAAGGTCTTCCTGTTCGTTTCGCAGCCGCTGCCAATTGGCTTCAAAAATATCGCGCGCCGCCCTGACAGATGACACGTCATCCAGCGCTGCAATCTGCTGTGGCTTGGCCTGCAAAACCGCTAAACAGGTTAAAAATTGCCGCGCGGCTAGAGCGAGCGGCCGCCAGCGGAGCGCATCTTCATCCAGCGTTGCCCATTGGGACGCGGTCTCGCGCCCTTGGGCAAACTGCTCTAAGCGCAATCCCACAGCCTGCGCCTGCGTTTGCCACAGTTGCGCGAGGACCTGCAAGCTGCGCGCTACCTGCGCACGCAAGCGCACGACGCGGTTGTAAGCCCCCAATGCCCAAAACACCAACACAGCGGCCAGCAACAAGCTGAGAAAAGAGCTGCTCATGCCCATCCCTCGTGCTTCAGTCACGCAATTTGCGAGCCGCTTCTCTCGCAAAATACGTCAAGATGCCATCTGCGCCAGCGCGCTTGAAAGCCAACAGCGATTCCATCATCACCAAATCGTGATCGAGCCAGCCGTTTTGTGCGGCGGCTTTGAGCATCGCGTATTCGCCGCTCACCTGATACGCAAACGTCGGTACTTTGAATTCATCTTTCACACGGCGCACGATGTCTAAATACGGCATGCCGGGCTTGACCATCACCATGTCCGCGCCCTCGGCAATATCCAGTGCCACCTCGCGTAGCGCCTCATCGCTGTTGCCCGGATCCATTTGATAAACCTTCTTGTCGGCCTTGCCCAGATTGCCCGCCGAACCCACCGCATCGCGGAAAGGGCCATAAAACGCGCTGGCATATTTGGCGCTGTAAGCCATGATGCGGGTGTGAATATGGCCATGCTGCTCCAACGCTTGGCGAATCGCGCCAATGCGGCCATCCATCATGTCACTTGGAGCCACAATATCCACGCCAGCCTCAGCTTGTGTGAGCGCCTGCTTCACAAGCAGCTCAACGGTTTCGTCGTTCAGGATATAGCCCGTCTCGTCCAACACGCCATCTTGCCCATGTGAGGTAAACGGATCGAGCGCCACATCGGTCATCACGCCCAGCTCGGGGAAATGTTTCTTCAGCTCGCGCACAGCGCGTGGCACAAGTCCGTGGCTACTCCAAGCCTCTTGGCCATCGGGCGTTTTGAGCGATGCATCGATCACTGGAAACAGCGCCATCACCGGAATACCCAGCTCTACGCATTCCTGCGCCACCGGCAACAGCTGATCCAAGCTCAGGCGTTCAACGCCGGGCATAGAGCCCACAGCTTGGCGCTGGTTCGCGCCACCCAAGATGAAAACTGGATAAATCAGATCGTGCGCAGTCAACGCATGCTCGCGCACCAAGTTGCGCGTGAAGGCATCGCGGCGCAAGCGCCTCGGGCGAGCTGCCGGAAATGCGGGTTGGAGCTGGGTTGGAAAGCGGGTAGTCATACGTTGATTGTGCGTTAGTCAGGCTCGGATCAGTCAAAGGTCAAATGTGTCAAATTCTGCAAAACATGCAGATTACATGTCATATACGTGACAAATAGCGGTGTTTTGAACCCTTAAATGTCAAAATTTTGTCGAGGAAACGCAACACCACTGTGTATGCGATCTTGTTGTCACTCATTAGTTTTGTTAAATTATCTATGGGCGTCCTTTGGATGTTCCCCGCTTTTCCTCCCTGAGCGGGTGCCTTCAAGCTGCAAAGTAACAAGGCTTCCCCGGCCACCCTGTGTGGCCGCTTTTTTTGTGCGCTCAAAGCCACACGCTGGCATCGGTGTGAACGGTCTCCAAAGCCATGCGCTGCCCGGCCAGCCAATCTTGCACGCATTTCCACACCAGCGGGCTACGATGCTGCGCTTGAGTGGCGCGAATCTCCTCGGGGGAGAGCCACAGCGTGCGCACGATGCCAGTATCTAAAGTGCGCCCGGGCAACACATCACCGACTGTGCCGCAAAACGCAAAGCGCAAATAAGTGATGTCTTGGCAAGCTGCTGGGCGTTGAAAGCGGCTCATGTAGATGCCAAGCAGGGCGCTGGGCGAGAAATCACGGCAGGTTTCTTCCAAGGCCTCGCGCACGCAGGCCTCCACCAAGCTCTCACACGGATCAAGGTGTCCTGCGGGATTGTTCAACCGAAGGCCTTCTTGGGTGTGTTCTTCCACCAAGAGGAATTTGCCGTTTTGTTCAATGATGGCGGCAACGGTGACGCTGGGTTTCCAGCGCTCAAGAGTTGGTGAAGCAGGAAAATTCATGCCTTGATTATGCGCAAGGGGAAAAATGTTATTCCGATAATGTCTTAGACGCGCCAACCTAGGGGCAAGAGGCAGGGCAAACTCGTGTAAGCTGGCAGTCAAACTAATTTCAATGTAGAACGCTTGAGGAGAACACCATGCGCATCGGCGTACCCGCAGAAACACTGCCGGGAGAAACACGGGTTGCCGTCACCCCCGAGACGGCTAAGAAACTCATTGCCCAAGGCCACAGCGTGCATGTGCAAGCAAGTGCGGGCCTGGCGGCGAGTGCGATTGATTCAGCCTACGAAGCGGCTGGCGCTGTCGTGACAGACGTTGCAGGCGCGTATGGCTGCGAGTTGGTACTCAAAGTCCGCTCGCCTGTTTTGGCAGAACTCTCACAAATCAAAAGCGGCACCACACTAGTGGGCATGCTCAATCCGTTTGACGCAGAGGGTTTGCAACAGCTGGCCGCTGCAAGCATCACAAGTTTTGCCTTGGAAGCCGCGCCGCGCACCACAAGAGCGCAGAGCATGGATGTGCTCTCCTCGCAGGCCAATATTGCAGGCTACAAAGCGGTGATGATGGCCGCGAATGCGTATGGCCGCTTGTTCCCCATGCTGATGACGGCTGCAGGCACGATCAAAGCAGCTCGGGTCGTCATCCTCGGCGTGGGTGTGGCGGGCTTGCAAGCGATTGCCACAGCCAAGCGCTTGGGCGCTGTGATTGAAGCTTCAGATGTTCGCCCTTCGGTGAAAGAGCAGGTTGAATCTTTGGGCGGCAAGTTCATTGATGTGCCTTACGAGACCGATGAAGAGCGCGAAGCCGCTGTCGGCGTTGGCGGCTATGCCCGGTCGATGCCTGCGAGCTGGATGGAGCGTCAAAAAATCGAGGTCGCCAAGCGCATCGCGGCTGCTGATGTGGTGATCTCTACAGCGCTGATTCCGGGCCGCGCTGCCCCTGTGTTGATCACGGAAGAGATGGTCAAGGCCATGAAGCCGGGCTCGGTGATTGTCGATATTGCGGCTGGCAAAGGCGCCAATGGCGTGGGCGGCAATTGCCCGCTGTCTGAAGCCGACAAAACCGTCGTCAAACACGGCGTGACGATCATTGGCGACACGAATCTACCAGCTTTGGTAGCCGCAGACTCATCGGCGCTGTATGCCCGCAACGTGCTCGATTTCCTCAAACTCATCCTGCCGCCTGCCGTAAAAGGCGAGCCAGCAGCAAGTTTGAAAATCGACATGGAAGACGACATCGTGGCCGCTTGCTTGATGACGCAAGCTGGCGAAGTCAAAAGGAAATAATCATGGACATCGTATCCCCCACCATCCTCAACCTCATCATCTTCGTGCTCGCCATCTACGTGGGCTATCACGTGGTGTGGACTGTCACCCCTGCGCTGCACACGCCGCTGATGGCGGTGACCAATGCGATCTCTGCCATCGTGATCGTCGGTGCCATGCTCGCTGCTGCACTCACTGAAGGCGGCGTCGCCAAAACCATGGGCGTGCTGGCTGTGGCGCTGGCGGCTGTGAATGTCTTTGGCGGTTTTCTTGTCACGCGGCGCATGCTGGAAATGTTTAAGAAAAAAGAGCCCAAGAAGCCAGTGGCCGACGCAGAATCTGCGCAGAGCGCTACGAAATAAGGAGCGAATGACATGAGTATGAACGTCGTTACGCTGCTGTACTTGGTGGCTTCTATTTGTTTTATTCAGGCTCTCAAAGGCTTGAGTCATCCCACGACTTCCATTCGTGGGAATCTGTTTGGCATGATCGGCATGGGTATTGCCGTGCTGACCACTGCGGCGCTGATTGTGCAGCTCTCGGGCGGCAAGGCGCTAGGCATGACTTGGGTGTTGCTCGGTTTGGTGATCGGCGGCAGCTTGGGCACTTATATGGCTAAAACCGTCGAGATGACCAAGATGCCCGAACTCGTGGCTTTCATGCACAGCATGATTGGCTTGGCAGCGGTGTTTATCGCGGTGGCCACAGCGATTGAGCCTTGGGCATTTTCGATCGCCACCAAGCCAGTGAATGGCGTGGGCGGCTTGATTCCAGCGGGTAATCGCTTTGAATTAGCGCTTGGCGCAGTGATCGGCGCGGTCACCTTCAGCGGCTCGGTGATTGCGTTTGGTAAACTCTCGGGTAAATACAAATTCCGCCTGTTCCAAGGCGCACCGGTGAGCTTCAGCGGGCAACACATGATCAACCTCGTGTTGGGTTTGGCCATGGTTGCGCTGATCGCGGTTTACACCGCCACACAAATGGATGCTGCGCTCTGGGCGGCGATTGCGATTGCTTTTGTGCTCGGTGTGTTGATCATCATCCCGATTGGCGGCGCAGATATGCCCGTGGTCGTCTCGATGCTTAACAGCTATTCCGGTTGGGCCGCAGCGGGCATTGGCTTTAGTTTGAATAACTCGATGCTGATCATCGCTGGCTCGCTCGTGGGCAGCTCAGGCGCGATTCTGAGCTACATCATGTGCAAGGCGATGAACCGCAGCTTCTTCAACGTGATCTTGGGTGGCTTCGGCGGCGAAGCGGCAAGCGCTGCTGGCGCAGCCACTGAGCAGCGCCCCGTGAAAAGCGGCAGCGCAGACGATGCCGCTTTCGTTTTGAGCAATGCAGAAACTGTGATCATCGTGCCAGGCTACGGCCTCGCTGTCGCACGCGCGCAGCATGCCGTGAAAGAGCTCGCGGCCAAGCTCACAGCCAAAGGCATTACCGTGAAATACGCGATTCACCCGGTGGCAGGCCGCATGCCTGGGCATATGAATGTACTGCTCGCCGAGGCCGAAGTGCCCTATGACCAAGTGCATGAGATGGAAGACATCAATGGCGAATTCCAGCAAGCCGATGTGGCTATCATCTTGGGCGCTAACGATGTGGTCAACCCAGCCGCCCTGATCAAAGGCAGTGTGATTTACGGCATGCCGATTCTGGAAGCCTACAAAGCCCGCACCGTGATCGTCAATAAGCGAAGCATGGCCGCTGGCTACGCAGGCCTAGACAACGAACTTTTCTACATGGACAAAACCATGATGGTGTTTGGCGATGCGAAGAAGGTGGTGGAGCAGATGGTCAAGGCTGTGGAGTAAGCCTGCATGCGCTGATACGTAACGTTTCTCGTTTCTAAATTCAAAGGCCACGATATTTCGTGGCCTTTTTTATGCGTTGATAGTGACTGCCATAATTTCAAGATTTTTAGGCCGATAGCCGTTATATTTTCTATATAGTTTGCTATTAATTTAATAGCAAATATGATTGAAAGATTGACATCCGTCTACTCCCATAACGAAGCTGTAGAACGCTCAAAGAACAAAAGACCGCAGCAGCCCCACAACCGCGCACAACAAAATCACTCGAACAATCCCCCATTTCAATCTCAGCAACGTCACTGCCGCCAGCAGCATCAAAGCAATCGCCAAATAATCCACGCCCATTTTGCCCAATATGGTGTGCGAAATAAACAGCCAAGCCAGTGATGCAATCGCGCCCACCACCGCTGCGCTGATCGCCGCCAGAGGCGCAGTGAAGCCTAGCTTGCCATGCGTGGATTCCACAAACGGCCCGCCAGCAAGGATGAAGATGAAACTCGGCAAAAACGTGAACCATGTGGCCACCAACGCGCCCAAGCAGCCCATCACAAACATCGCTACGCCAATGAAATTCGCACCCGTGCCCATACGCTGCACCTCCAGCGCCTGCCCCACATAGCCGACAAACGCCACGACCATGATCAGCGGCCCAGGAGTCGTTTCGCCTAATGCTAACCCCGCCATCATTTGCTCTGGGGTGAGCCAATTTTGCGCCGTAGCGGCTTGCGTCACATAAGGCAATACCGCATACGCACCACCAAACGTCACCATCGCCGCCTTGCTAAAGAGCCAGCCCATTTGCGTGAGGCTCGCGCTCCAGCCCTGCCAAGCCACGAGAGCGCCCATGCTCACTCCCCACAACGCCAAGCCAACCGCCAAAATACGCAACATGCGTGCTTTAGAAAACATCGCATGCGCTGGTGTGGGTGTATCGTCGTCAATCGCGTAGCGCTCGCCCACTTTGGCTTTCACCGCCCCATGCCCTGCGCTAGCAAACTGCTTGGGCAAATATTTTTGCCCAAGCCAGCCCACCGCCGCCGACAGCAACACCAACCATAGAAAAGAAACATGCCAAAACTGCATTGCTACGAATGTGATAGCAGCTAATGCCGGAAGAATCGGGGCTTGCAGCGGATTTTTCATAGAACGCGAAGCCACACGCCAAAGCGCCTGCACCACAATCGCCGCCACCGCGCATTGCACGCCCCAGAGCACAGATGCCACAGCAGGCACTTGGCCATACACCACATAGACCCAGCTCAGCGCGATCAAAATGAAGAAGGAGGGCAAGACAAACAGCCCGCCTGCCACAATGCCGCCCCAACTTCGGTGCATCAGCCAGCCGATATAAGTGGCCAACTGTTGCGCCTCGGGACCGGGCAGCAGCATGCAGTAGTTCAGCGCATGGTTAAACCTTGCTTGAGATATCCAGCGCCGCTCATCGACCAACTCTCGCTGCATGATGGCGATTTGCCCGGCGGGCCCGCCGAAGCTGATGAAGCCGAGCTTGAGCCAGAACAGAAGAGCCTGTGTGAACGAGACGGTGGGCGTGATGGCTAGTGGAGTAGTCATAAGCAACTGCAAAGAGAGTTTCAAACGCGCACGCTGATGCGTGCTTGCGCGGCTTGTCGGCGTAGCGCGGCTGTGTTGGCGGGTGCGGGCGCTGTCCAAGCGTGGCGCTCCACGCGGCCTTGGGTTTGATCGACACACCACGCATAAAGAGCATCATAAATCGGCATCATGGCTTCCAGCATGGCCGCGTCATCTTGCGAGTGCAGACGCGCCATGCCCTGTGTGATGGCCAAGAGGCCTGCGCATGGCGCTTCGAGTTTGAGCAAATCAGTATCTGCCCCGCGCACGATACGAGCGAGCAAATCCAAGGCAGGTGTATGTAAATCCACAGCTTGCAGAAGTGCATCAAAACTGCACAGATCGCCCACATGCGTGATCGGCGCGCCGATGATGTCATAGGCCAATCCCTTGGTTTCCTGGGCATGCGAAAGCACTTGGCGCTCAGGCACGTAGTCAAATAGCGCCAGCGGGTCGATCCACCGACGTACCAGCCAAGGGCAGACCACGCGGTCAATTTTTGGCCTTGCGCGTGTGACCCAGCGCGTGCCGCTTTGGCCAAGCAAGCCCCAATCAGACTGCTTGCGCCATGTGGGCAGAGGGACTGAACGCCACGTGGCAATGTCATGCTCTGAATCCACGCCCTCTTCGCCGCCAGCAAAGCCGCCTGCTAGAGCATGCGCATTCCAGCCCAGCGCGCGAAGCTGCGCCGCTGCGTCCGCGCTGACGTTGTGACCGTACACGCAATACACCACCAGCTCACCGGTTGCATAGCTTGCGTGTTGCTTGGCCCAACTCTCAACATGTTGTGGAGCACAGCGGATCGCGCCTACCAGCATCTTGGGGCTGGCCTCAAACGGCGCATCGCGGCGCACATCAATCAGCCAGGGTGCATCTGCTTTGCCCAAGCGTGGCAAAAGATCAGAAGGGGAAATAGAAAAGGGTGTTGTCATAGCGGTGTCCTTCAAAACGTCCTGAAATTCAGGGTGGCCAGCACTTGGACGGGACACCGTCTATCTTCGAGAAGATTCGGGAGGCTGTGAATCCCGATGAATGCAGTGTAACTCGCTTTAGCTCTTGAATGCAAACACCGCCATGCTCGCACGCGCATTCGGCGCGAAGCGCACCTCTCGGCCATCTTGCCAGCCGAAGGCATCTTGAATCTGCAGGCCATGCTTGAGAGCAAGCGTTTCAAAATCATTGAATGTGGTGACTCGGATATTCGGAGTGTCGTACCACTGGTAAGGCAAAGTTTTTGTGACAGGCATTTGGCCTTGCAACACTTGCCAGCGATTCGGCCAGTGCGCGAAATTGGGGAAAGCAACGATTCCGAGTTGACCAACGCGCGCCGTCTCGCGCAGCATGATTTCGGCATTGCGCAGATGCTGCAAAGTGTCTATTTGCAAGACCACATCAAAGCTTTTGTCGCGAAACATCGCCAAACCCTGATCCAAATTGGCCTGAATCACATTCACGCCACGTTGGATACAGGCATGCACACCTTCGTCGCTGATTTCTACGCCATAACCGGTGCAGTCGCGAACAGTCTTCAGGTGGGCGAGCAACGCGCCGTCGCCACAACCCAGATCTAGAAGATGCGCGCCTTGCGGCACCATTTGAGCGATACGCTGATGCAGTGCGTGATTGCTCATGCTGCGCTCCCTTCCAAAGAAGCTTCGATTCTCTCGAAATAGGATCGCACTGCGCGCAGATAGCGCGGGTCATCGAGCAAAAAAGCATCATGACCATGCGGCGCATCAATTTCGGCATAGCTCACATTGCGGCCATTGTCGAGCAGGGCGCGAACGATCTCTCGTGAGCGGGCGGGCGAGAAGCGCCAATCGGTGGTGAAGCTCACTAGCAGGAAATTGGCTGTCGCCTCCGCTAATGCGGCGCTCAAGTTACCGTCGAATTTCTTAGCCGGATCGAAGTAATCTAAAGCGCGAGTGATCAGCAAATAAGTGTTGGCATCGAAATATTCGGCAAACTTATCCCCTTGGTAACGCAGATAACTCTCAATCTGGAACTCCACATCTTGTGTGGAGTATTTGAGATGGATACCATCCTTCAATTGCCGGCCGAATTTCTCGTTCATCACGTCGTCGCTCAAATACGTGATGTGTCCAATCATTCGCGCAATGCGCAGGCCGCGCTTGGGCACCACGCCCCGCGAGTAAAAATGTCCGCCATGAAAATCGGGATCGGTCGCAATGGCACGGCGCGCGACTTCGTTGAACGCGATGTTTTCTGCATTCAAATTTGGCGCACTGGCTACCACCACCGCATGCTTCACGCGCTCTGGATATTGCAGTGTCCAGCTAAGCGCTTGCATGCCGCCCAAGCTACCACCCATCACGGCTGCCAGCGTTTGAATGCCCAGCGCATCGAGCAAACGCGCTTGTGCATTGACCCAGTCTTCCACAGTGACGACTGGGAAATCAGCGCCATAGACTGCGCCTGAGTCAGGATTCTTATGCATCGGGCCGGTGGAGCCAAAGCAAGAGCCGAGGTTGTTCACACCAATGACGAAAAAGCGAGTCGTATCCAGCGACTTGCCAGGGCCGATCATCGTGTCCCACCAGCCCTCGGATTTGTCTTG
This sequence comes from Variovorax sp., assembly GCA_031418715.1. GTDB lineage: Bacteria > Pseudomonadota > Gammaproteobacteria > Burkholderiales > Burkholderiaceae_C > JANMDU01. Next base: position 273,228 of record JANOJL010000045.1, read on the forward strand.
GCCTTCATACACGCCTGCAACATGGTGCGAAGCATTGAGCGCATGGCAAACAAGCACCGCATTGCTTTTGGCCGCGTTAAGCTGGCCGTATGTCTCATAAGCCACATCGTAGGCGTGAATGCTCGCGCCGCTTTGCAATGCTAAAGCGGCCTCAAAATGCATGGACTGTGGTGTAGCGATCAACGACATAAGCAATCAAAAACCGGTTGAGCTAAATGCGAAACCAGATGATCTTAGGGGGGATCGAGGCGCGTATTTAGCTGTATTTATTAAGCGCCCGCAAGCTGAAGCAAATCGGCGCTGTCGATCAAGTATATCAAGTCTGCGTGGGTATTGAAATGCTTCGCCAGCGGCCACGTTTACTTAAACTTTACCGAAGCTGCGCTATAGCTTTGCACGAGTGGCCCAAAGTACAGATGTCCAGTCACTCCAAAGGAAACACCATGTCTGATTCTTTCATCACCAAAACAACCCCGCTCGCCAATGGCAAGCGCCGCACATTCCAGGCCCTAGCCGCAGTTGCCACGCTCGGCCTGCTGGGCAAGGCAGTTGCCCAAAGTGCGCCTCCGCATGGCGGTCGCGGTGATCCTACCGCCATGATCGAGCGCCGCATTGACGGTCTGATCAAAATGATCAACGGCACCCCTGAGCAAAAAACCAAGCTCGTGGCCCTCGCACAAGCTGCGATGAACGAGATGAAACCGTTGCGTGAGCAAATGATGGCAGCGCGCAAAAAAGGCATGGAATTGCTCTCGGCTGCCAGCATTGATCGCAGCGCAATTGACAAACTGCGCGGCGAACAAATCCAGTTGGCTGACGCATTGAGCCGCCGTATGAGCACCCAGATGATGGATGCTGCCGAAGTGCTCACGCCCGCGCAGCGCACACAAGTGGCCGAGAAAATGAAGTCACGTGGCGAGCATGGGCGCGGTGGTTGGGGCGGTCATCGCGGTGAGCATGGTGGCGGTGGTTTTGGCTGGTTTCGCTGATTCGCTTGCCGCGTGATAAGGTGGCGGTATGAATGCCGCTGCCTCGTTCGTTTCAGCTTCGCCTTTGCGCTTCTGGCTCATGAAATCTGAGCCAGAAGAATGCGCCATTGACGATCTTGCGTGCCTGCCCAATCAAACCGTGCCGTGGACAGGCGTGCGCAACTACCAAGCCCGCAATTTCATGCGAGAAATGCGCCTAGGCGATCTCGCATTTTTCTATCACTCCTCTTGCCCGCAGCCCGGCATTGCAGGCATTGTGCGCATCAGACGCTTAGCCTACGCGGATACCACGCAGTTTAATCCGAAGAGCAAATATTTTGACGCGAAATCTAAGCCGGAAGCACCGCGCTGGGAGCATGTGGAAGTGCAGCTTGTTCGTAAGATTCCTTTGATTTCATTGGCTGACTTGCGAGAAACGCCCAGCTTGGCGGATTTAACCATCCTGCAACGCGGAAACCGTCTCTCGATCACACCTGTGACACCTGTGCATTGGAATGAAGTTCTGAAATTAAATGCTATTAAATAGATAGCATGTTGCGCAAGTAATATAACGGGTGGAGGCCGATTCCGCATATAAATCGCCCTCAATCCCTTTGATGCTTGGCCATCTTCCCGCGAATCGCATCTGCAATGCTCAATCTCCGCGAGCCAGGCAACAGTGTGAAGCGCTCGCCCGCTTGCAGCATGCCGGGTTCGGCCACCGAAAGATAAAACCCGCACCTCGCTTCTTTCACCATCAGCTTGCCTGATTGCGCAAAACCCATCACCGCCGCAAGCTTAAAACAAGGCTCGCGCGGCGCTTCCACCCGCAGGCTGCAATTGGGAAAGTGCAACACATCGCCCACAAACACCTCCGCCTCAAGCAGCCCAGAAACCGTCAGGTTTTCTCCCATGAAGCCATGCGGCAAATCCTCATCAAACATCGAAACGCCAAACTCCCGCCGCTCAGTTTGCCAAAAAGCATAGTGCTCCACCGGATAGGCATACACCGCCTTGTCCAACCCCCCATGTACCGACAAATCCGCCTGCTCATCCCCCTGCAAACCCATCGGCAATACTGGCACAGTGCCGGAGATGGTGCGTTTGCCGATGGCGGATAAGACTTTGCGGCCAGAGGCTAGCAAAGGTTTTGCCGAGGCGATGTTGATGCTAATAATTTGCATCAGTGAGAAAACATAAGTTTCTCAAGACTTGCAGCTTCCACTGGCACACCGCGACTCATCAACTCGCACCCATTGCTATTGACCACCGCATCATCCTCAATCCGAATCCCGATGTTATGGAATTTCTCGGGGACTCCTGCTGCCGGGCGCACGTAGATACCGGGCTCGATCGTTAGCACCATACCTTCACGCAAGATTCGGCTGGGGCGGTTTTTGATGATCTCGCCACTTAAGGGATCTTTGCGCTCAGTGGTTTTGTCGAGTTCTGAGAGTTCGTTGTAACCACCACAATCGTGTACGTCCATACCGAGCCAGTGGCCGGTGCGGTGCATATAGTAGGGGAAGTAGGCGCGTTTCTCGATCACGTCTTCTAGGCTGCCATGCTTGTCTGTGCTGAGCAGGCCGACATCAAGCATGCCTTGCGCGAGGACTTTGACTGCAGCTTCGTGGGGATCGATAAAGCGCATGCCGGGCTTGGTGGCTGCCACCGCTGCTACTTGCGCGGCGAGCACGATCTCATAGAGCTCGCGCTGTGGCGCGGTGAATTGACCGTTGGCGGGGAAGCTGCGGGTGATGTCTGACGCGTAGCCGTGCAGCTCGCAGCCGGCGTCGATCAAGACAAGATCGCCATTGTTGATTTTTGCGTCGCCCGCTTGGTAATGCAGCACGCAGGCATTGGCGCCGCCAGCGACGATGCTGCCGTATGCTGGGTATTCGCTGCCATGGCGGCGAAATTCGTGGAGCAATTCGGCATCTAAATGGTATTCGCGCAGGTCTTGGCCTTCTTTCAACATGCGGGCAGACAGCTGCATGGCGCGGATATGCGCTTTTGCTGAAATTTCAGCAGCTTTGCGCATGATGTCGATCTCATGTGCATCTTTCACGAGGCGCATCTCATCCAGAATGCTGCACAGATCGCGCTGGCTTTCGGGGCAAAGCGCGCCGTAGCGCACGCGAGCGCGCACCTTTTGCAGCCAACCGTCCACCTGGCTCTCTAGGCCGGAATGGATGGCAAACGGATACCAAACCGTGGCGCGGTTCTCCAGCAGTTTGGGCAGTTGCGTGGCCAGCTCGGTGTTGGCATGCGCGGCTTGCAGGCCGAGGAAACCGGGCGCAGCTTCGGGGCCAAGCCGATAACCATCCCAAATCTCGCGTTCCATGTCTTTGGGCTGGCAAAACAAAGTGCTCGTGCCGTCAGATTCGATCAGCAGTGTAGCGCCGGGCTCTTTGAAGCCGGTCAGGTAATAGAAATAGCTGTCATGGCGATACAAATACCCTGTATCGCGGTTGCGCGCATGCTCGGGCGCGGTGGGGATGATGGCAATCGCGTCTTTGCCGAGCTGGGCGGCCACACGGGCGCGGCGCTGGGCATAGAGGGCGTGGTGGGAGATCGTGTTCATGGCTTGATTGTCCCGTGTTTTGAGAGAGCTTGCTATGCCGCGCTATTGAGTTGCGCCAAGCGCTCGGGTGTGCCGACATCCGTCCATTCGCCTTCATAGAGGCTGGCCGTGACGCAACCAGCATCCATGCCGGCGCGCAGGAGTGGTGCAAGAGCGGCTTTGATGCCTTGCGGGTTGCCGGCGGAGATGTCGCAAAAAGGTGGGGCGAACAAAGCTTTTTTGTAGAGGGCGACGGTGCTGAACGTGTACAAGGAATGGCCAGCGTCTTTGGGCAGGTTGAGCGCTTGGCCGTCCGCTGATAAGCCAAAATCGCCGCGAGGGTTGTGCGGCGGGTTGGGCACGAGCCAGATATGAGCTAAGGCATCGCTTTGGGCGAACTTGGCGTAGGCCGAGCGGCTGAACTCGAAGCTAGGCATGAAGACATCGCCAGCCGCGACCCAAAACACTTCATCCAGCTGCGGCAAGGCGCGAACGATGCCGCCTGCGGTTTCTAAAGCATCGCCGAAATCTTGGCCTTCGCGAGAGAAGTGAATTCGAAATTGCTCCTGATTTGATAGCGCATTGCGCACATTTTGTAACGGGGAATGACTGATTCGGCTTGAAAAATGGCTCTCTATCTGCACACCTAACCAAGCGGTGTTCACCAGCAGTTCACTGAAACCCTCGCGTGCGAGCGCCTGCATGGGCCAAAGCATGAGCGGCTGGCCGCGCACTTGCAGGAGAGGTTTGGGGCAGGTGTCGGTGAGCGGGCGCATGCGCTCGCCTCGGCCTGCGGCCAAGATCATGGCTTGGGCGGGGGCAGCTGTTGCAAAGTCTTGGCGCATAAACAAAGTATCGTTATGATGGATGCGCAAACTGTAGCGCAAGCGCAGAGCGGCCTTTCAGACATATTTCAACAAGGAGATCGCCATGGGACTGATGGATTTCATCAAGAAGCAGTTTATTGACGTCATTCAATGGACGGAGGATGGCGATGGCGTGCTGGCCTGGCGCTTCCCGATGCAAGACATGGAGATCCAAAACGGTGCCATGCTCACCGTGCGCGAATCGCAGATGGCGATGATCGTGAATGAAGGCAAAGTGGCCGATGTGTTTGGCCCCGGTTTGCACAAGCTCACCACGCAAAATATCCCGCTGCTGACCAATTTGAAGAATTGGGATAAGTTGTTTGAATCCCCGTTTAAAACCGATGTGTACTTCTTCAGCACGCGCCAGCAGCTCGATGCGAAATGGGGCACGCCGCAGCCGATCACCATTCGCGACAAAGATTTTGGCGCAGTCCGGCTGCGCGCTTTTGGTAATTACAACTTCCGCTTGGCTGACCCGAAACTTTTCCACACGGAAATCTCGGGAACGCGCGAGAGCTATGCTGCCGAAGAGCTAGACGGCCAATTGCGCGGCTTGGTGCTGCAACACATCAGCAACGCGATTGCCTCCAGCGGCATTCCCTTTCTGGATCTTGCGGCCAATCAGCAAATGTTTGCACAGGCCCTTGTAAAAGCGCTGGAGGGCGAGTTTGCAAAGATTGGCTTGAAGCTGGACGGCATGACGGTGCAAAACGTCTCGCTGCCCGAAGAGCTGCAAAAGATCCTCGATCAAAAAATTGGCATGGGCATGGTCGGCAACGACATGGGCAAATTCATGCAATACCAAACGGCGCAGGCGATTCCGAAGTTTGCCGAAGGCTCAGGTGGCGGAAGCGGCATTGCGGGCGATGCGATGGGCATGGGCGCAGGCCTTGCCATGGGGCAAATCATGGCGCAGAACATGCAAGCGGGCTTGCAAGGTTCCAGCAATGCCGCCGCGCAAGCTGCCGCAGCCGTCAAGCCCGATGATGTGATGGGCCTGCTTGAAAAGCTCGGTGATCTGAAGGCAAAAGGCATTCTCACAGAAGAAGAGTTCTCAGCGAAGAAGGCCGAGCTGCTCAAGAAATTGGTTTAAGTCCAGTTCGCGTTTTTAGCTGTGGCTGAAACCTCCGTTCAGCGAACTTACCGTGCCGCCTGCCCAGGCTGCGGCGCGGCGGTGGAGTTTCGCTCGCTTGCTTCCACGCATGCTGTTTGCGGCTATTGCCAGAGCACGATCGTGCGCGATGGTGATGCCCTGAAACGCATTGGCAAGATGAGTGAGGTATTTGACGACTACTCGCCGCTGCAAATCCTCTCGCAAGGCAAGTTCAATAGCGTCGGCTTCACCGTCATTGGCCGCTTGCAATACAAATACCGAGAAGGCAGCTGGAGCGAATGGCTCTGCGCTTTGGACGATGGCAGCAGCGCGAGTTTGAGTGAAGACAATGGTAGCTTCGTCTGGAGCAAGCCCGCGAACACGCAGCGCACTTTGCCGAAGCCGCAGCAGTGGGTGCTGGGCAACACCACCGCGATCAATGGGCGCGCTTACAGCGTGGCTTCGATCCAAGAGGTTGCGCTGATGTCGGCGCAAGGCGAATTGCCCAAGCTGCCGCCGATAGGCACGAGCTTCACTGTGGTCGAACTCAGAAGCGCGCAGGGCGAAGTGATCAACATAGATTACTCGACCGAGCCGCCTTCGCTTTCATCGGGCACGGCGGTGATTTTGGAGAATTTGCAGCTCACGGGTTTGCGTGATCTGACGAATGCCGTCGGTCAAGGGGGTAAAGAAGTCAACGGCCGGCATTTCAATTGCCCGCACTGCGGCAGCGCTGTTTCCGTGAAGCTGGAGAGCAGTAAGAGCATCACTTGCGGCTCATGCAACAGCCTGATTGATCTCTCTCAGGGCATTGGCGGTGAACTTAAGGCGGCGGTTCAAGACGAACCAGTACAACCGTTGATTCCACTGGGCACGGTCGGCACCTTGCAGGGTAAGAGCTGGCAGGCGGTTGGTTTTCAGCATCGCATGGGGCAAGAAGTTGGTGATGAAGATGAGAGCTTTGGCTGGAGCGAGTATTTGCTCTACAACAGCAAGGCTGGTTTTCAGTTTTTGGTTGACGCAAGCGACGGTTGGAGCTTGGTCAAACCCACCAGCGGTGCACCCGAAGCGCAGACCAGCCGTCAGGTGAAGTATCAAGGCAGCACCTTCACCCAGCAATACGCCTACAAGGCCGAGACAAACTATGTGGCCGGCGAGTTTTATTGGGCCGTCGCGCGCGGCCAGACGACCTATAACGAAGACTATGCCAGCGGCAAGCTCGTGCTCTCACGCGAGCAGAGTGCCGGCAGCTCGGGTCAGGAAGTCACTTGGTCGATTGGCAGCAAGCTAGAGGCGAGTACGGTGGTCAGCGCTTTCAAGCTCAAAGGCCAAGAGGCCAAGTTTGATCGCAGTGATGTCTCGCCGCTGTCGGCGTCTGCCAGCAGCAGCTTGGGCCCGATGGGCTGGATTGTGGTGCTGGTGGTGATCTTCATCGTGTTTTCGATGATGTCTCGCTGTAGCCGCAATTGCGATCCGCAGCGCGAGAATTGCTCTTCGAGCGCGCGCAGCTCAGGTGGTAGCTACGGTGGCTATAGCTCAGGCGGAGGGCACAAATGATTTACTTGGCAGATCGTTTCATTTTTTCAGGAGAACATCATGGTTGAATGGCTCAAACCCGGCGCTTTCATTGGCTCCATCGTCTTCGCGCTGATCGGCGTGGTGATTTTTTGGCTCTGCTTCATCATCATCGACAAGATCACGCCCTACAACCTGTGGGAAGAGATCGTCGAAAAGCAAAACGTCGCACTGGGATTGGTCGTGGCAGCGATGAGTCTGGGCATTTCCATCATCGTGGCTGCTGCGATTCACGGTTAAGTTTTTAAGAGAAATACCGGAAGAAAAATACCGGACGCAGAAGACGCAAAGGTTACGTAGAAGGAATACCAAAAAGAAAATGCAAGTAGGTTGATTGCACTTGGTGCGCCTGCTTTTGTAGTCTTTTCTTGGTCTTTTTTTGCGTCTTCTGCGTAACCTTTGCGTCCTCTGCGTCCGGTTTGAAAAATGTCAAGTCAACCAGCAGACCCAATAAAAAGCCCAGCCGCCCCAGTAGAGTTGGCCCTGCTTGCGAGCGTGTTCGTCGTGGCTGCGTGTGGCTTGCTGTATGAGCTGGCTGCTGGGGCGATTGCTTCTTATGTGCTGGGCGATTCGATATTGCAGTTCTCCACCATCATCGGCACGTATTTGTTTGCCATGGGCGTGGGCTCTTGGCTTTCTCGCTATATCGATCGGCAGCTACCTGCGCAGTTTTTGCGTATTGAGCTATTGATTGCTTTGGTGGGTGGCTTTTTGCCAGCGATTTTGTTTTTGACCAATGCCTATGCGCCCCAAGGCTTTCGGCCTTTGCTCTATGGCTTGGTGATGCTGGTGGGCATGCTGGTGGGGCTGGAGATTCCGCTGGTGATGCGGATTTTGAAGCGCAATACCCAGCTCAAAGACTTGGTTTCTCAGGTGCTCACCTTTGATTACCTGGGTGCGCTGGCTGTGAGCATTGCGTTTCCGCTGCTGCTCGTGCCCCAGCTCGGGCTCGTGCGCACGGGCCTCATGTTCGGTGTGTTCAATGCTGCCGTGGCGTTGTGGGCGCTGTGGTTGTTTCGGAATGAATTGCGAGCTTTCAAGGCCCATATGATCGCCACGCTGGCAGTGATCGGTCTGTTGCTGGCGGGTTTGATCGGTGCCGACAAAATCACCACGCTGGCGGAAGATAAGTTTTACCAAGACAGCATCGTCTTCACCGCCACTTCGCCCTATCAGCGCATTGTGGTGACCAATAGCAAGGTCGGCCATCGCCTATATTTGAATGGGAATTTGCAGTTTGCCCAGCGCGACGAGTATCGCTATCACGAGGCTTTGGTGCATCCAGCAATGGCGGCGCATGGCGCGCCGAAAAAGGTGGCTGTGCTCGGCGGAGGTGATGGCATGGCGGTGCGTGAGGTGCTGAAGTATTCGGGTGTGGAGCAGGTCACGCTCGTGGAACTCGATCCCAACATGACGCGTTTGTTTTCTGACAACGCGCAGCTTGCTGGCTTGAACAGCGGTGCGCTGCAATCACCAAAAGTAAACATCATCAATACCGACGCATTTAAGTTTCTGGAGACGACGAACGAAGTGTTTGACGTGATCGTGGTGGATTTTCCCGATCCGAGCAATTTCTCTCTCGGTAAACTCTATTCCACCTCGTTTTATGCGCTGCTGGATAAAGCGCTGTCTGCCAGTGGCTATGCCGTGATTCAAAGCACCTCGCCGCTGGTGGCGCGCAAGAGTTTTTGGACGGTGGTGCGCACGCTGGAAGAAGTGGGGATGCAAGCCGCGCCGTATCACGCGCACGTGCCCAGCTTTGGCGAATGGGGCTTCATCATTGCCAGCCGCAGGCCATTTAAACCGGTGATTGCACAAGCGGCATTTCCAAAAGATTTGCGTTTCATGAATGCGCAAACCTTGCTGCTGCTCTTTGATTTTCCGCTCGATATGGCACGCGTGCCTGCAGAGCCCAATCGCATGAGCAACCAAACTCTGGTGCTCACCTTTGAGGAAGAATGGGGCAAGGTCATCCGATGAAAAGGCGGCAAGTGCTTGGCGCTGCTGCAGCAACGGCGCTGGTGGGTTGCAGACCAGAGTCTGATCAACTCGCCAAAATCACAGGCGGCTTTGTAGGCAGTTCACCCGAAGTGGGCCATATTCTGCGCGATGGAAAACTGCCCCAATACGACGGCAGTTCTGTGCGCAAAGTACACACGCTGATCGCAGGCGGCGGCGTGGCGGGCTTGTCTGCCGCGCGGGCGCTGCGCATGCAAGGCGTGGATGATTTTGTGTTGTTGGATTTGGAAAGCGAAGCAGGTGGCAATGCGCGTGGCGGCTCTCTTGCGGGCATGGCACATCCACTGGGGGCGCATTATTTGCCGGTGCCGGGAGATGACGCGCCCGAAGTGCAAGATTTTTTGGAAGAGCTGGGCTTGCGCAAACGCATCTCGGGCCGCTGGGTGTATGACGAGCGCGCTTTGTGCCACAGCCCGCAGGAAAGATTGTTTTTCAACGGCGTTTGGCAAGAGGGTTTGCTACCGACGCAGGGCGTAAGCGGCGATACGCTGGCGCAGTACCAGCGCTTTGCAAGTCTTGTGGCGCAGTGGCAGGCCACGGGTGCGTTTAGCATGCCTTTGAAGGAGAATTTTTGGCAAAAACTGTCAATTGCCGGCATAGATATTGCGCAAGCAGCTACTGTTTTTATAGCATATCTGGATACACAAGGTCTTACTGATCCGCAGCTTCGCTGGTATTTGGATTATTGTTGCCGAGACGATTACGGCGCGGGTATTGATACGGTGAGCACGTTTGCTGGCATGCATTACTTCGCCGCACGCCATGGCTTCTCTGCGCCTGGCTCGCCAACTCATGAGCGCGAAGGCGTGCTCACTTGGCCGCAAGGCAATAGCTTTCTCACGCAGGCTTTGGCCAAACCCTTGAAAGATCGTCTGCAAGCGCAGCAGATCGTGCTGCGCATTGAAGAGGCCAAAGGCGACGTGTTGATCGACGCGCTAGATTTGCCAACACGCCGCGTGCACCGCTACGCCGCGCAGCGCTGCATCGTCGCTCTCCCCTTGCATGTGGCTTCGCGCATCACCGTCAACGCGCCAGATTTTTTGAAAGCTGCGGCAGCGAATGTGGTGCACTCCAGCTGGTGGGTGGCGAATATCCATATCGACGCGACCCTGCACGACAACGGCCAAGGCGCTTTCCCCGCGTGGGATAACGTGATTTATGGCAGCAAAGGCCTAGGCTATGTAGACGCGATGCATCAAAGCACGCGTACAGCGCCTAGCGCAACGGTACTCACGTATTACCACGCAGAGGGTGCAGGCAAACCGCCGCGCCAAGCTTTGCTACAGAGTACTTGGGCGCAATTGCGCGACCGCGCTTTGGCTGAAATCTCCCAAGCCCACCCAGACATCACGCGCCTCGCCCGGCAAATTGACATCACCCGCTACGGCCACGCCATGGCTGTGCCTACACCACAATTTATAAGCCAAATCGGCCAATTGCCGGCGTATTCATTGCGCAAAGCGCTATCAAAATCAAAGCAGTATCCTACGCGATCGACACCTGCCACCGCCCGCCTGCGCTTCGCCCACAGCGATTGGAGCGGCTACAGCGTGTTTGAAGAAGCCTTCACACGCGGCTTGCACGCAGCGCTTTAAGCCGCGCCACGCTCCAGCGCATTCACAGCCGCCTTGCTGGGTTCGAAGAGCTGCATCAGCGCCGCCATCAGCGCCCGCGCTTTGGTGGAATGATCCCCCCCAAAATTGCAGACATACACATCCAGCGTCACCGCCTTTTTCTCTGGCCAAGTGTGAACGCACAAGTGGCTCTCAGCCAGCAGCACGGTGGCTGTCACGCCGCCTGCGCCTTGATCCGAAGCAGGAAAGGTGTGAAACAGCTGCGCTACAGGCTGCAAGCCCGCCTCATTCACCGCTTTCACGCATGCTTGACCCAGCTTTGCAGCATCGGTGAGCCAAGCCGCAGCGCAGCGGCAATCGGATAAATCAGCGGTGAGGTGCAGGCCAATCATGATGTCGATGTAATTTAATCAAGCGAGTACTCTTATCTACGAATCAACGCTTACCAATGCAGGTTTAATTTCAAACACTCTTTTGGTATTTAAATCATCGTTGTCAATCAACTCAAATGCTTTGCCAATCAGTCCCTCGGTATTCTGGCGCACCATCATCAACGGAAAACTCAAAAAAGTTGCAAATGGATCCCAGTCATAGCACCCAAAAGCACATTCAGAGAGTTCGCTAGGTTCGATGGTTTTCAAAAAACGAACCACACCCTCCAACGCGATCGTTGAATTAATAAGCAGTCCTTTAGGCAAGCCACCTAGTCTGACGTATAAGTTGGCAACACAGGCTTCGGCTAGCTGAGATTCGTAGCCACATGCGTGGATTTGGTTCGAACTAATAGTGCCCACTTGAGTTCTGATGGCATCTTCAAAACCTGATATCCGTCGACCTGTGGCGTAGTCACTTGCTATGCCACCGACAAAATGCAAGCTATTGCGCGCTGCATTGCTTTGAGCTTTTGATTTCTTCAGTAGCTCTTTAGTCAACGACTCTGCGCCCCAATAGTTATCACTAATTACTGAGGGAGCTCTTGTTCCAGGCAAGTCTATATTCAAGTGGCTTACGCCATGAACTTTGCACACTTTGCTCACTGCGTCTGGGTTTGTTGCACCCGTAATTAGCAGGTGTTCTATCTGGTATGAAATGAGTGCCTTTGCAGTTTCTACCTCCAGCGCCGGGTCGCGAAGGGTGCTCACCACGATGGGGTAGAGGTGGCGCTCTCGTGCCATGCGTTCAAACGTCTGAGACATCGAGCTGAAGAATCTGTTGTCATGCATTGGGATCATCATACCAATCAGACCAGAGCGGCTTTTGCGCAAACCACTGGCTTGTCGATTGATGGTGTACTTGAGTTTGATCGCTGTTTGCTGCACTTTTTGTGCTGTCTCTGCGCTAATGCGTCGCTTTTCCCATGTGCCGTTCAATACCGCACTTACCGTGGCGGCAGAACTGCCCGCTTGGGTCGCGATATCGTAGATAGTGGAGCGTGTTGAGGCCATGTCAATACTTGTTGGTTGTCAGTTTGCAGATGACAGAGTCTTAATTTACTTTAGGCGAACTACCTACACTCTTACAAACTACCCTTGGCACAGCACCAGAGATACCGTTTGTCCATCTAATCTTACCTGCCTAGGATAAGCCCTAATGAAATTTACATAAATAAATGTTTAAATTTGATTCATTGCACAATCGATTGTGCATATCTCATTCATTTGAATTTTTTACTGCCTGCGAGACGATCATGCTTTTCAATCTTTCAATCTGCCTCTTTGCGCTGATAGTCCTCATTCATAGTTTTCACCTCAGAAAAGCTGCATTGCTGGGGTCACTGTTGCTTGCGTGCGCCCTAAATACCCAGGCAACTTACGCACAGAAAGCAACGCCGCCCATCTTCCTAGGTCAAAGTGCCGTCATGACAGGGCCCACGCAGTCTTTGGGGCTGGAGGCTCGCAAAGGCATCGAAATTGCTTTGGCAGAAGTTAACCAAAAAGGAGGCATCCAAGGGCGCATGGTGCTGCTCAAGTCTTTGGACGACCAAGGAGATGCCGCTGTAGCCTCCGCCAACGCTAAAGTGTTGGTCAAAGACGCTGGTGTTGTAGCATTGATCGGCTCAGTAGGCACAGCATCTAGCGAAGCGGTGGCGCAAGTAGCTGGGGCCGAGCGCATCCCCTTGATTGGCCCACTGTCAGGCTCAGAAACTCTGCGTGGCGCATCTCATCCGTACGTTCATCACATCCGCGCTAGCCACAGTCAAGAAGTTACACGTTTGATCGAGCAAATTGGCTCTATGGGAATGAAAGCCGTCTCCGTAGTCTACCAAGACGACGCCTTTGGCAACAGCAGCTTGGTCAGCTTAGAGGCGACCGCCCAAAGGTTACAACTGGCAGTCGCCTCTAAAGCTGTGATTGTGAGTGGGCCGCAAGCGAACAAAGCTGCAGTGGCGATGATGGCCAAGAGCAACGCGCCGGTTATTGTGGTGCTCGCTACCTATGATGTAGCTGCCGACTTCATCAAGCAACTGCGAGCTGCAGGCAACTCATCCATGCTAATGGCAATGTCTGTGGTTGGCGCTAAGGCATTGAATGACCAGTTGTTAGATGAGGCGCGCGGCATGGGTATGAGTCAAGTGATGCCCTACCCCTGGAGCGCCCGTACCCCGGTGGTGTCACAGTACCAGCGTGCGCTCAGTAGCAATGGCTACAGCGAAAAAGACTACAACTACAGTAGCTTAGAGGGCTATGTGGCTGCCCGCATCGCCATTGAGGCCTTGCGTAAAAGCCGAAAAGACTTCAGTAGTGCTAGCTTTCAAAACGCGCTAGAAACGCTGGGAGTAGTCGACCTAGGTGGCTATACGGTGCGCCTGAGCCCTCAAAGCCGCGAAGGCTCTAACTATATTGATATGACGGTGATCAGCGCGTCGGGGCGATTTCTCAAATAACAAATGATATGAATCAGACCGAAATTTTAATGATGAAAAAACTCTCCGTCTCCAAAAAAATCTTAGTCTTGGCCTTAAGTGCCGTGTGTCTGTTGAGCAGTCGTGCGCAAACTAGCGCACCAGACATTGTGACAGTAGTCAAGCTCACCGGTATTGGTTGGTTTAGCCGCATGGAGCAGGGGGTGAACCAGTTTATGGCCCTGCCCTCAGCAAATGGACGCAAGACGGTACAAACTGGTCCAACCAGGGCTGACTCTGCCCAACAAGTGGCAATTGTACAGGCTGCTATCGACCAAGGAGCTAAAGCTGTGACCGTAGTGCCGCTGGACCCGCCGGCTTTAGAGGCCACGTTCAAAGCCGCTATTGCCAAAGGGGTCAAGGTGGTTACCCACGAAGCTGAGTCACAGCGCTATACACATGTTAATTTAGAGGCGTTTCAAAATCCCGAGTACGGTGCTCGCCTAAATGAGCGTCTTGCAAAATGCATGGGGGGTGAAGGTAAGTGGACAGTGTTTGTAGGCACGATATCTAGTCAATCGCATGTCCAGTGGGCTGATGGGGGCATTGACAATGCGCGCAAGCACCACCCAAAGATGCAGCTCGTTGATCCAAAAACAGAGTCAATTAATGACGCACAACGCGCTTACATCAAAGCCAAAGAAATATTACGAAAATATCCAGACATCAAAGGTTTTCAAGGCGGGTCTTCAGCAGATGTTTTGGGAATTGGTCGCGCAATACAAGAGATGGGCTTACAAAATCAAACTTGTGTATTTGGTACTGGCATGCCTTCTGAAGCCGGGGCACTTCTTTTGACTGGCGCAATAGATGGCGTTGCGCTGTGGGATCCTAAGGACGCTGGCTTAGTGATGAATCGCATTGCTGCGATGTTGATCGATGGCAAGCCAATTACAGATGGAGTTGATCTTGAGGTTGTCGGCTACCGCAAGGTGCGTGTACGTAAAGGCCCTGGCGTTGGTGTCAACGTGACGGGCGAGGCCTTTGTTGACATTGATAAAAGCAATTTCAAGCAGTTTTCTTTTTGAGCCCCACTTTGTACGAGCCAAAGAAATGCATCAACATTGCTGCGCTTAGGGTAACTACGGATGATCTTAAAATCTAATTCAAATATAATCTGCACAATCGATTGTGCACCCGAAAGCGAATGAATGTACATCACAGTTTGGCTTAGGCAATTTGGCACAACACAGAAATAGGGACAACTCACATGGAAAATATTTTGACACGCGACAGACAGCTGATGTTCCTGCTGTTGGTGAATCTATTTGTTGTCATGCTTGCTACCGTGTACTCCAAAGGTCAATTCATGGAGTTAGACAACTTACAGTCGATGGGCGGCCAATTGCCCGAGCTAGGGTTGCTAGCCATAGGTATTAGCTTAGCAATGATTGCGGGCAACGGTGGAATAGATTTGTCTGTTGTGGCAATCGCTAACCTAGCTGGCATTGTGGCTGGTCGAATTGCTAGCTTGATGTACTCGATTACGACAGAGCCACTGGAGTATGTCGTCAGCTTTGTTTTCATTGCTCTTTGTGCGGGTTTAGTCTGCGGGCTCATTAACGGTGCATTGGTGGCCTACGCGCGGCTCACTCCAATTTTGTCAACATTAGGTACACAACTTCTCTACACGGGAATCGCTGTTGTTCTTACAAATGGCTCCGCATATCGTCTGGATCATAGTGAAGAATTATCATACTTAGGAAATGGCGTAATCTGGAATATTCCAATTCCATTGTTGGTATTCATCGTGACACTCGGTTTGGTAGGAGCATTGCTCAAAAATAGCACTTTCGGTATGCAGTTGTTTCTTGTGGGTACGAATCAGAAGGCTGCCGATTACGCAGGCATACCACGCAACAAAGTACTGCTCTCAACCTATGCAATCAGCGGCATTGTAGCGTCTATTGCAGGTGTACTCATTGCATCACGCACAGCAAGCGTCAAATGGGATTACGGCAGCTCATACCTCTTAATTGCAATTCTGATTGCGGTGATGGCAGGTATCAAGCCCGCTGGAGGCTATGGCCGCATGATCTGTGTATTGTTTTCCGCTGTAGCGCTGCAAGTAATTTCTAGCTCCTTCAATTTGTTTGATATCTCAAACTTCTTTCGAGATTGTGCTTGGGGTCTCATGCTTCTATTGTTCCTCCACACATCAACAGACAATTTTTGGGGAAGATTTACCAAACTATCTAAGTGATACTTGTCGATGCAGGCTCCCCATGCATTGACCAAGGTACAAATTCGGGGATTAACTTCAATGGAGATAGATATGAAATACAAACTCGCACTCATCACTGCTGCAATTGCAGTAGCAAGCACTGGCACGGTTATACATGCGCAGAGCAAAGACAAAACTATCGCGACCGTCGTCAAAATAACTGGCATCAACTGGTTCAACCGCATGGAAGTAGGCGTCAAGGAGTTCGGCGAAAAAACCCCGGGCTATAAGACATCGCAAACAGGGCCAGGCCAAGCAGATGCTGCGCAACAATTGCGCATGATTGAAGATTTGATGGCGAAAAAAGTAGACGCACTAGCAGTCGTCCCTAACGATCCCTCCGCGCTCGAGCCGTTATTCAAAAAAGCAATGGAGCGCGGTGTGATTGTAATTACACACGAAGCTGAAAGTCAAAAAAATGCACACGCTGATTTGGAAGCATTCGATAACACAGCATACGGTGCTCAGCTGAATGATCGTTTGGCTGCTTGCATGGGCAATGAAGGCAAATGGACATCATTTGTTGCCTCATTGGGAAATGAGTCGCACGTTCAATGGGCTGATGGTGGGGCTAATAATGCGAAGTCGAAATATTCCAAGATGGCTTTGGTAGATGCGAAGAATGAATCAACAAATGATGCCAATAAAGCTTATGAGAAAGCTAAGGAGATACTGCGCAAATACCCTGATATCAAAGGTTTTCAGGGCTCATCATCACTAGATGTTTTGGGAATTGGCCGCGCTATTGACGAGGCGGGCTTACAAGCAAAAACATGCGTCTTCGGTACAGGCCTTCCTAACGACAATGCCAAGTTTCTAGAGTCTGGAGCTGTCGATGGAATTTCATTTTGGGATCCCAAGGATGCAGGCAGTGCAATGAACAAGTTGGCGCAAATTCTGCTCGAGAAGAAGAAAATTACCGACGGCATGGATCTTGGTGTGAAGGGCTACGAGAAAGTGAAAGTCACCAAAGGCTCCGGAGCAGGTGTTGTGATCAAGGGTCAAGCTTGGGTAAACGTCGATAAGACGAACTACAAGCAATATCCGTTCTAAAAAAGCAAATTGAAGCATCCGTAAATCTGAAGTCACAGCTGACGAATTGCGGATGCTTATCAATGGTAAATTTAAGTTAATGCTATGTTATCCACTGACTCAATACGACAAGAAGACTCAGCTAAAGTCGGTAATGTATTTTTAGAAGTACAAGATATTCACAAACGTTTTGCAGGCGTGTACGCACTGCGCGGCGTAAGTTTCACCATCGAATCAGGCAAAATTTATCACTTGCTTGGTGAAAACGGCTGTGGCAAAAGCACCTTGATCAAAATTATCGCGGGGGCTCAGCCACCCAGCGAAGGCAACATCATCATTAGTGGTGTTGTTCAATCGCATATTGATCCCCTCAAGGCACTGCAACTAGGAATAGAAACGGTTTACCAGGATTTGTCGCTGCTTCCCAACATAACTGTTGCACAAAACATCGCATTAGGGACGCAACTGGTTGCTCGCAACGGGCAATTACTAAGCGTGCTCGATTTGCAGAAAATCAAATCTGTGGCTACTTCTGCTCTACAGTCAGTAGGGTTGCCCTACGACGCTCACTTTTTGGAAATGCCAGTCGAATTACTGCCCATCGCCATGCGGCAATTGGTTGCTATTGCGCGTGCTATTGCTACCGATGCGCGGCTGGTAATTATGGACGAGCCTACTACTGCATTAACGCAAAAAGAAGTAGATAAGCTGATTACAGTGGTCAATAAGCTAAAGGCGCAAGCTGTTGCCATTATTTTTGTGACACACAAATTAGATGAGTGCTACGCAATCGGCGGCGAAGTCATTATTTTTCGAGACGGGCAACTGATTGCCAAAGGCAATATCAAGGACTATACAAAAGCCGATTTAGCGCTCCTGATGACGGGGCGTGAGATCAAAACACGCAGGCTACGCCAAGGTGCAGCCTCTGCCGAAGCCATTTTGACTGTCACGCAATTAGGCAAGAGGAATGCGTTTCAAGAAGTAGATTTCACACTTCATAGAGGTGAAATATTAGGCGTCACAGGGCTGTTAGATTCTGGACGAAATGAGTTGGCCTTGGCCTTAAGTGGAATCAACCCAGCCAAGCTAGGCACTATCAGTCTGAATGGGGTGGAGCTAAAGCTACAAACACCTAAGGATGCTATTGATGTCGGCATAGCTTACGTGCCAGAGGATCGCATAAATGAAGGTCTATTTTTAGACAAGCCAATTCGCGACAATATCATCGTCAGTTCGATACAAAGTGTGTGTGGTCGTTTTGGCTTAATGAGCGCGAGCAAGGCGCAGGCTTTAGCGTTGAAAACGGTCGAAGATTTGCAAATTTCCACACCAGATGTAGATCGTTCAGTGCAGATGCTCTCTGGGGGCAATCAACAGCGTGTGTTAATTGGGCGCTGGTTAGCCATTAACCCAAAAATACTGATTTTGCACGGCCCCACAGTAGGTGTGGATGTTGGCTCCAAAGAAACTATCTACCGTATTGTGCAAGGCCTGTCTGAGAAGGGGGTTTCGGTAATTCTGATCAGCGACGATTTACCAGAGTTGCTGCAAAACTGTGATCGGATTTTATTAATGAAAAAAGGTCGCGTTCGAAGCTGCTTAAACGCTGAGCTACTAGAAGAAGCTGAGCTGTACAAGCAGCTCATTTCCTAAAGATTACAGAGATTTCCATGTCACAAGTTCTAGAGCACTCGCCAACCTCTGAGTTGCCTCAGCTGGTTCGACCATTTCATACAAAGCATCCTGAAGTCTTCACGGGCATATTAATTGTGTTGGTCAGTCTGATCGTGGGGGTCATCAATCCTGCTTTCTTTCAAATCTCTACATTTTTCGATCTGTTGCGCTCTTCAACAGTGACGGGTATGTTTGCGCTTGGCGTTTTGATTGTGTTAGCTGCTGGCGGTATTGATGTGTCGTTTACCGCTATTGCCGCCTTGACAATGTACAGCTTGACCAAGCTAGTTTATGCCTATTGGCCTTCCGTGCCTATATTTTTAATATTGAGTGCCGGCGCTTTATTGGGCGTGCTTTTGGGTTTATTAAACGGATTTTTAGTTCACCATCTTAAAGCGCCTTCTTTAATTGTCACGATTGGCACTCAATATCTGTTTCGAGGCTTTTTGTTGACGTTTGTGGGCACGGTATTTTTTATGAATATCCCACCCAGCATGGATAACTTTGGTAGTTGGGCATTGATCAAACTATCTGTAGGCACAGTGGGGCAAACCTCTTTCACGGTGTTGCCGGGGTTTGTGTTGATTTTATTGGCGTGTAGTGTATTGACTTGGTTTATTTTGAATCGCACACTTATGGGTCGTGCAATCTACGCCATTGGCGGCAGCATTCATATTGCAGAGCGCTTAGGCTACAACATCAAAGCCGTCCACCTTTTTGTATTTGGTTATTCTGGTTTTTTGGCGGGCGTGGCTGGAATTGTGCATGTATCCAGCAATCGTCTGGCCAACCCGTTTGATCTGGTTGGCATTGAGCTTGATGTAATTGCTGCAGTGATATTAGGCGGAGCTCGTATTACAGGTGGGACTGGCACGGTCGTTGGTACTCTTTTAGGTGTCTTTTTGGTAGCCTTGATCAATAACGTACTGATATTGGCCGGTGTGCCCAGCACGTGGCAAAAAGTCATTATTGGCAGCTTTATCTTGATAGCTGGTTCTTTGTTTGCTATTCAGCGGCAAAAATAATTTACCAGAGTAATTCATATGAAGGATTTACTCCTAGGTATCGACGTGGGCACATACAGCTCAAAAGCTGTGCTCACAGAGCTAGATGGGCGCATATTACGCACAGAAACCATCGCACATGGCATCTCTACACCTCAACCAGGGTATGTAGAGCAAGATGCCGATGCAGTATGGTGGAATGATGTCAAGCTGTTGTGTAAGAAAATCTTTTCATATAACTCCTATACGGCGAATGATGTCGCTGGTATTGCTGTCAGCGCTATTGGGCCTTGTTTGCTTCCCTTATGTGCTCAAGGTAATCCTCTGCGACCAGCCATTTTGTATGGCGTAGATACACGCGCAGAGATGGAAATTGATGACATCAACGCGGAGCTAGGCGAAGCCGCTATTTTCGCGCACTCAAAAATGGCGTTGACCAGTCAAGCCGTCACTCCCAAACTAAGGTGGCTGCAAACACACGAACCGCACATTTGGGCGCGTACCCATTTCATTGCCAGTGCAAGCTCCTACTTAGTTATGAAATTGACGGGCTCAAACACCTTGGATCACCATACTGCCAGTCACTTCATGCCCTTGTACGATCCAGTAAATCATTCTTGGAGTGAAAAGTACGCAAATTTACTGGACATCTCTATCAAGACCTTACCTAAGCTGGGCTGGAGTCATGATATAGCGGGCGAAATTACCGATGTGGCTGCTGAGGCGACGGGTTTGAGAGTAGGTACGCCAGTCGCTGTAGGTGCAGTAGATGCGTTGAGTGAAGCGATTAGTGTGGGTGTGTGTGAGCCTGGCGATCTAATGATTATGTACGGCAGCACTACGTTTTTTATATTAGTGCAAGACTTGCCTAAACCAGATCCTAGAGTCTGGACGACAGCAGGTGCTTATGCTAATCAATATAATCTTGCCGCTGGAATGAGCACTACCGGTAGTCTAACTCGGTGGTTTACCGATCAGCTTGCACGTGAGCTTTCTGTTGATGCTGCATATGATCATCTTTTTAGTGCGGCTGCGCGTGTTCCTGCTGGAGCCGAGGGGCTGCTAGTATTGCCTTACTTTAGCGGTGAGCGCACACCTATTAACGATACTAAGGCCAAGGGTGTCATTGCAGGGCTTAGTCTGAACCATACCCGCGAACATATGTTCAAGGCCGCACTGGAAGGTGTGGCGTTTGGGATCCGCCATAACTTAGAAACCTTCTCTCAGATCGGAGCCGAGGTCAAGCGTATAGTTGCTGTTGGTGGGGGTGCCAAGTCTGAGATTTGGCCTCAAATAGTCTCAGATGTGTGTGGCAAGGAGCAAATGCTGCCACACACCACGGTAGGCGCGAGTTATGGCAATGCATTTTTAGCAGGTTGCTCTGTAGGATTATTGAATCGGCAAGATATCAAAAACTGGGTTCAGGCCAACCGAATCATTCGGCCTAATTCGAAGCATCGTACTTTGTACGATGCCTTATATGAAGATTATTTAAATCTTTACCGCGACACGCGTAATGTTGTGCATAAGCTGAACAAGCAATAAGCAACGCAATAGATGCATTCAGCATTGCTATGTCAATAAATTGCAATGCACTACTGGACACCGCTGATCTTAGAACTAAAGCGGTACGAACTTGCTATACGGCTGCCCCAGTAAGCCAGCGCAGTTTGCAGCCCGCTAAAATTACGGGTTTCCCCCATCTTCAACCTTTCCCCCACCCCTCCCATGAGCGCAAACACCCAACACATGGCGAATGCCATCCGTGCCCTGTCGATGGACGCTGTCCAGCAAGCCAATTCCGGCCACCCCGGTGCGCCCATGGGCATGGCCGATATGGCTGTTGCGCTGTGGGGCGAGCATCTGAGCCACAACCCTTTGAACCCGCATTGGGCAAATCGTGATCGTTTTGTGCTCTCCAACGGTCATGGCTCGATGTTGATTTATTCGCTCTTGCATCTCACGGGCTATGACTTGCCGATGCAAGAGCTGAAGAATTTCCGCCAGCTCCACAGCAAAACCGCTGGTCACCCCGAAGTGGGTGTGACGCCCGGCATCGAGACGACCACCGGGCCGCTCGGCCAAGGCATCACCAACGCTGTGGGCATGGCTTTGGCAGAGAAGCTCTTGGCAGCTGAATTCAACCAACCCGACCACGCCATCGTGGATCACCACACCTACACCTTCTTGGGCGATGGCTGCATGATGGAAGGCATCTCGCACGAGGCTTGCGCGCTCGCAGGCGCTTGGAAACTCAACAAACTCGTGGCGCTGTATGACGACAATGGCATCTCGATTGACGGCCAAGTCGCGCCTTGGTATGTGGACGATGTGGCGGGGCGCTTTAAGGCGTATCAGTGGAGCGTGATCGGCCCCATTGATGGCCATGATGCGAAAGCCGTGAGCCGCGCGATTGCCGATGCGAAAAAATCGCCTACTGCGCCTACTCTCATCATTTGCAAAACCCACATCGGTAAAGGCAGCCCGAACCGCGCAAACACTTCCAAAGCTCACGGCGAACCTTTGGGTAGTGAAGAAATCAAGTTGACGCGTGAAGCACTTGGCTGGCCACATGCCCCTTTCGAGATCCCAAGCGATGTTTACGCCGCATGGGATGCCAAAGCTTCCGGTAAACAGGCCGAAGCCGCATGGGACGCGCAATTCGCCGCCTACAGCAAGGCTTTTCCTGCCCAAGCTGCTGAATTCAAGCGCCGCATGGCTGGCGTGTTGCCCAAAGGCTTCGCGCAGACCGTGGCAGATACACTCGCCGCCACGCACACCAAAGCAGAAACAGTCGCCAGCCGCAAAGCCAGCCAACTCGCCTTGGAAGCCTTCACCGCCGCCCTGCCCGAGATGCTCGGCGGCAGTGCAGATTTGACCGGCTCAAACCTTACGAATACAAAATCCACGCCCGCTCTGCGTATTGATCTCGCTGGCGATGTGAAGCGCGATGCAGATGGCAAGCTCGGTCGCCATATTAATTACGGCGTGCGTGAATTCGGCATGGCCGCCATCATGAACGGCGTGGCGCTGCATGGCGGCTTCATCCCTTACGGCGGCACTTTCCTCACATTCAGCGACTACAGCCGCAACGCCATCCGCATGGCTGCGCTGATGAAGCAGCGCGTGATCCATGTGTTCACGCACGACTCGATTGGCTTGGGCGAAGACGGCCCGACGCACCAGTCGGTTGAGCATGCCGCCAGCCTGCGCTTGATTCCGAATTTGGATGTGTGGCGCCCGGCTGACACGCTGGAAACCGCGATTGCTTGGGCCACTGCGCTTGCTAACGTCACGCGCCCAACCGCGCTCTTGCTCTCTCGTCAAAACCTGCCTTATCTCGCGAAGCAAACCGCCGATAACATCGACAAAGGCGCTTACATTTTGAGCGAACCGGCTGATATCGGCATGAAGAAAAAAGTGCAAATCGTGCTCATGGCTTCTGGCTCAGAAGTCGGCTTGGCGATGGATGCGCAGAAACTGCTCGCCAGCCACAAAATTGCCGCTCGCGTCGTTTCTGTGCCAAGCACAACGACCTTTGACCGCCAAACCGCGATGTACAAAGCCTTGGTTTTGCCTAGCGGCCTGCCGCGCGTGGCGGTGGAAATGGGCGTAACGGATGGTTGGTGGAAATACGGTTGCGCTGCTGTGGTGGGCTTGGATACTTACGGCGAATCAGCGCCTGCGCCAGTGCTCTTCAAACATTTCGGCTTCACCGCACAGAACGTGGCGGATACGGCGCGCGCCGTGTTGGCTAAGCGTTAAACTGAGCTTCCTAAATCATTACAACGGAGATACTCATGAAACAACTCAAACTCGCCGCCTGCCTGCTTAGCTTTCTGGTTTTTGGCGTACAAGCGCAAACCTTATCGGCCTTAAAAGTGGAGCCGGCGCAACCCAAAGTGGGTGAGACGGTGAAAATCACGCTTGAATTTTCTAACGCAGACACGCCGAATTGCGGCATGAAAATCGTCATGGGTGATGGCCGCGCCGAAGAGGCCAAGATCAATCAGACCAAGGATGTGCCATATGTTCTCACACACACCTATGCAAAAGCGGGTAACTACACCGTGATTGCAGAGCCTAAGCGTTCCGGCGCTTCTCTCAAATGTTCAGGCAAAAATATCAACAAAGCTCTGACCGTCGTTGCTGCAGCGCCAGTCGCAGCCGCCGCGATGCCAGCCGCTTCAGCAGTGGCCCCAGCACCCGCAGCCAAAGTCATGCCCGCCAAGCCTGTCAGCCCCTGCCCTGAAGGCTGGGCGCTCACCAAATCCGGCGTGAATGCGAAGACCAAGGCCTTCTCCTGCACCGCAAAAGCAGGTACGAAAATCCCTGAGCCGAAACTCGTTTGCCCCGGTGATTTGACCTATTCTGAAAACAGCAAAAAAGGCCAGCTCGCCTGCCGCGTTTGAACCTTTGAATTGAAGTAAAGCCTTCAGCAAGTGGGCTTGGCTCGTATCGAAGCCCAAGCCCACTGACTGAGTGTTTTGATTTTTTACGGAGTGATTCAATGACCATCAAGCTGGGTATCAACGGATTTGGCCGCATTGGCCGCATGGTGTTTCGCGCTGCAGTGCAAAACTTTTCGGACATCGAGATCGTCGGTATCAACGACCTGCTTGAACCCGATTACCTTGCCTATATGCTCACGTATGACAGCGTACATGGCCGCTTCAAAGGCGATGTGAAAGTCGAAGGCAATACGCTGGTAGTCAATGGCAAAAAGATTCGTTTGACAGCTGAAAAAGACCCAGCTGCGCTGAAGTGGAACGAAGTGGGTGCTGATGTGGTGCTTGAAGCCACAGGCTTGTTCCTCACCCAAGAAGCGGGCGAAAAACACATCGCAGCGGGTGCAAAAAAAGTGATCTTTTCTGCGCCTTCCAAAGACGACACACCGATGTTCGTTTATGGCGTGAACCACAAAACCTACGCTGGTCAAGCCATCATTTCTAACGCAAGTTGCACCACCAATTGCTTGGCGCCCGTGGCCAAAGTGTTGAATGACAAATGGGGCATCAAGCGCGGCCTGATGACCACGGTGCATGCCGCCACTGCCACGCAAAAAACCGTGGATGGCCCGAGTAACAAAGACTGGCGCGGTGGCCGTGGCATTTTGGAAAACATCATTCCATCCTCCACAGGTGCTGCCAAAGCGGTGGGCGTGGTGATTCCTGAGCTGAACAAAAAACTCACCGGCATGGCCTTTCGCGTGCCGACCAGCGATGTGTCCGTCGTTGACCTCACTGTGGAGCTGAACAACCCAGCCACCTACGCCGAAATTTGCGCCGAAATGAAAGCGCAAAGCCAAGGCGCACTCAAAGGTGTGCTCGGTTACACCGAAGACAAAGTCGTGGCTACCGATTTCCGCGGCGAAGTATGCACCAGCGTTTTTGATGCAGATGCGGGTTTGGCGTTAGACAGCACCTTCATCAAGGTCGTGAGCTGGTATGACAACGAGTGGGGTTACTCCAACAAATGCTTGGAAATGGTGCGCGTGGTAACCGCTTAAGCCCCATCGTTTGGGCCAAATCGTATCAAACAGTTTCCCTCGTCTCCCAAAGCCTCACGGCGCATGCTACAAAGCGGCATGCGCCGTTTTTTATTGTCCCTTCTCCCCTTCTTTTTCAGCCTGACTGCGAGTTTCGTGGTGCAGGCGCAGTCCAGCGTCATTGCCCATGGCTTGATCGTTCAGCTCAAGCCCGGCGCACAGCCTGCTTTCAGCCGCGAGCTGCCCAGCGCTGCGCATGCCAAGCGCGAGAGCCTCGCGCAGGAGCGCATGGCCGCTGTAGCGCAAGGCGCAGGTGTGAAAGGCTTTGCGCATCGGCATTTGACAGGCGACCATCGCCTCATGCGCTTTGCCAAACCCTTGCAGGGCGGCGAATTGGAAGACACGATGCGCCGTCTGCGTTTGCATCCTGATGTCGCATCTGTCGAGCCGAATGTACGCATGCAGCTGGCGCAAATTCCGAATGATACGAATTTTGCCCAGCAGTGGCATTTGGGAAGCCGCACTGGCGCGGCTTCTGCGCTCAACATGAGCAGTACTTGGGCGATCACCACGGGCACATCTGCCGTCACCATCGCCGTGCTCGACACGGGCGTTTTGCGTGGCCATCCCGATTTGCAGGTATTGGGTAGCCGATTGCTTGCGGGATATGACTTTGTGGAAGATGTGGACAATGCCAACGACGGCAATGGGCGCGATGGCGATGCTTCTGATCCGGGCGATTGGGTCACTGCGCAAGAAGCGAACTCAGCCACCTTTCCGCTTTGCGCACGTGCCGATAGCTCATGGCACGGCACATTCATCGCTGGCCAAATCGCAGCAGCCAGCAACAACAGCGCTGGTATTTCGGGCTTGAATTGGAATGCCAACGTCCTGCCTGTGCGTGTCTCGGGCAAATGCGGCGCGTTGCTCTCTGATATTTTAGACGGCATGCGTTGGGCCGCTGGCTTAGCAGTGGATGGCATACCCAACAACGCCAATCCAGCCAAAGTGATCAACCTGAGCTTTGGTGGCGACCAAGCCTGCTCTGCAAGCTACCAAACCGTGATCGATGAGCTCGCTGCACAAGGCACTTTGGTGGTGGTGGCCGCTGGCAATGGCAGCGGCTCAGAATCTCGCCAACTCAAGCGCCCAGCAGATTGTCGGGGCGTGATGGCCGTGGGCGCGGTGCAGCGCGACGGTGCGAAAACGGCTTACTCTTTTGTCGGCAGCAACATGGCACTCATGGCGCCTGGCGGACATCGTTCGGCAACAGACAACACGACTTTGCTGCTATCGACAGACAACGCAGGTTTGACCACGCCAGCCGCACATACCTATGACTTCAAAGCTGGCACGAGCTTCTCCGCCCCGCTGGCCGCTGGCGTGGCCTCGCTGATGCTCGCCATCAACCCCAGCCTCACGCCCGATGCGCTGATTGCACGCATGAAATCTTCTGCCCTGCCGCATCCCAACTCCGGCAGCTACCTCAGTTGCAGCACCAGCAGCATCGTTGCCTGCAATTGCACCACAGCGTTGTGTGGCGCAGGTATGCTCAACCCGCTGGCTGCGGTACAAGATGCCGTCAAACCCGCCGCCGTGATTGCCGCCGTGAGCAGCCCCGGCTTAGGCGCAACCGTGACGCTCGATGGCCGTGCCAGTACCGCCGTAGGTACGCTCACGATTGCCAGCTTCGCCTGGAGCCAAATCAGTGGCGCAGCATTGAGCATTCCCAATATCGATGCTTCCGTGACGCAGGTGGTGTTGCCCAGCACGGCAGGTATTTTTATTTTCAAATTGACAGTGACTGATAGCTTGGGGCAAATCGGGGAATCGCAGCTTTACATCGACTCCACGCCACTGACCGCTGCCGTGGCCAATGCAAGTGCGGTCAGCTCAGGTGGTGGCGGCGCTGACCGCGCACTGGGCTGGTTGCTGGCTGCTTTGGTTGCAGTCTTGGTGATACGTCGATTTTTAAGCAAAAAAGGCCTGTTGCCGTTATAGAATTTGCGCTACATGCTATGAATTTAATAGCATTTAAAACTCACAGATTTTGACCGACAATCACCCCATGAACTGGTTAAACGATGTGAAATGGGATGCGCAAGGCCTCGTGCCCGTGATTGCGCAAGAGCTTGGCTCGGGCGATGTGCTGATGTTTGCTTGGATGAACCGCGAGGCTCTGCAAAAGACAGCGGAATTGAAACGCGCCGTGTATTTCAGCCGTTCTCGCGGCAAGCTCTGGTTCAAAGGCGAAGAGTCAGGTCATGTTCAAACTGTGCACGACATTAGGGTCGATTGCGATGCCGATGTTGTGCTGCTCACAGTGACGCAGCTTGGCCACGAACCGGGAATCGCTTGCCACACAGGCCGCCACAGTTGTTTTTTCAGTCAATTGCAAGATGGGGCACAAGAAAAACATTGGAAAAGTGTCGAGCCGGTCTTGAAAGACCCTGAAAGCATCTATAAGTAAGCCATCAGTGAAACACAGCGCCATGACTTCCAACGATTCTCTTGACAAATTAGCCGCCGTGCTGGAAAGCCGCAAAGGCTGCGATCCAGAGACGAGCTACGTCGCGCGCCTGCTGGCCAAAGGACCTGATACGTTTTTGAAGAAGATTGGCGAAGAGGCTACGGAAGTGGTGCTGGCTTGTAAAAATGCCAGCCACGGCGCTGACAAACAGGCCATCGTGAATGAAACGGCTGATTTGTGGTTTCACAGCATGGTGGCGCTGGCCTTTTATGGTCTTTCGCCGCGCGATGTGATCGATGAGCTGGAGCGCCGCGTGGGATTGAGCGGGCTGGACGAAAAAGCCGCGCGCAAAGCCCAAAGCCGCGATGCGGCCAACAACGAATGAACTTGACGGAGGAGCGCCATGTCAGAAACCAATTTTGCCGATTTTGAGCCTAAATCTCCCGGCGACCGCACCGTGATGCATGTGCTCTACGGCCTGCACACCGTGGCCTGGGCTTCGCTGGGCACTCTGGCTGTTATCGCACTCATCATCAATTACATCAAGCGCGGCGACGAAACCGATCCGCTGTATTTGGAACACCACAGCTACATGATTTCTACGTTTTGGTGGACGCTGATTTGGATGATTCCAGCTTCGCTGATCGCTCTTGTCATGAGCATCACGATCATTCTGTTGCCGCTAGCTTGGCTGCCGTTCTCGGTGGTAGGCCTGTGGTATCTCTACCGCTGTATCAAAGGCTGGTTGCGCTTCAATGACAACCGCGATCCTCGCTGAGTTTTTCTGCTTCAATCTGTCATGAGTCAAGATTCCACGCACCGCGACCCCGATTGTATTTTCTGCAAGATCGTTGAAGGCAAAATTCCCTCCAAGAAAGTCTATGAAGACGAAGAAATTCTGGCTTTTCACGACATTCACCCTTGGGCGCCGGTGCATTTCTTGCTGATTCCGAAGGAGCACATCGTTTCCATGGCGCATTTAGAAGAGCGCCACTCGGGCTTGATGGGGCGTATGATGACTCTGATACCGAAGTTGGCCGCGCAAGAGGGCTGCAACCCGTATCCAGAGGGCGGTTTTCGGATGCTTTCCAACACTGGCGCCGAAGGCGGGCAGGAAGTCCAGCACCTGCATATTCACGTGATGGGTGGTGCGCGGCCTTGGAAAAAGGGATAACCCGCAAAGATGTAAGTCATCGCCTGGCGGGGAACATGGCTGGGGCTTTAGAATCAACACTGTTTAGCGGCAACACGCCGTCTTAGGAGATTTTCATGGGTTCATTTTCAATTTGGCACTGGCTGATCGTTTTGCTCATTGTGGTGATGGTGTTTGGCACCAAAAAACTCAAGAGTATGGGCTCGGATTTGGGTGGTGCGGTTAAAGGTTTCAAAGACGGTATCAAAACCGGCGGCGAAGCGGATGCCAAAGAAGGCGCACCGCCTGCAGGCCAGGTGGCGGATGCCAGCGCTGTGGCCAAGACCACGATTGACGTCGAAGCCAAGCAAAAGAGCTGATGCGGCTGCGCTTTGAGCAGAGACGGCCAAGAGCCGTATTGCGTCGCGCCCCGCACTGACTGCTCTTGTGCTTCTAGTAACCCTATCCCACCATGATTGATCTTGGCGTTTCCAAAATCGCACTGATCGGCGCTGTCGCGCTGATCGTGATCGGGCCTGAAAAGCTGCCCCGCGTGGCGCGCATGGTCGGCACGATGCTGGGCCGTGCGCAACGCTATGTCAGTGATGTGAAAGCCGAAGTGAATCGCTCAATGGATTTGGATGAGCTGAAAAAGATGAAAGACACCGCCGAAGGCGCTGCCCGCGACGTGCAAAGCTCGATTCAAACCTCCGCCACCGATTTTGAAAAGAGCTGGGAGCAAGTGACCAACGAAGCTGGCAGCTCAGGCAGTTCTTCTTACAACAGCTACCCCAGCTACGATCCGCCGAAAAAGAAATGGCGCATGAAAACCAGCGCCACACCGCGCTGGTACAAGCAACGCACAGGCGTGCGCACCCATGCGCTGTCGGGCGCAGCGCGCGTGGCGCGATATCGGCCGATGAAACCACTGTAAAACGCCATGTCTGACGCTAAAAAAGACGAGATGGCTGGCACCGAGCAGCCCTTTGTAGAGCATTTGAAAGAGCTGCGTAATCGGCTGCTGTATTGCGTCTATGGTTTGGTGATTGCAGCGATTATTTTGGCAATTTTCCCAGGGCCCAGCGGCTTGATTGACTGGATTTCCAAGCCGATCATGGCGCACATGCCGCCGGGCGCAAAGCTGATTGCCACGGGTGTGTTCTCGCCGTTTATCGTTCCACTCAAGGTGTTGATGATGGGCTCGTTCCTGCTCGCACTGCCTTGGGTTTTGTATCAGCTGTGGATGTTTGTGGCGCCCGGTTTGTATAAACATGAGAAGCTATTTGCTTTGCCGCTGATCATGTTTGGCAGTTTGCTGGCTTACACGGGCTTGGCCTTTGTGCAGTTTTTCGTGCTCGACAAGATGTTTGAGTTCATCCAAAAATTCACACCGGCCAACGTCGCCGCTACGCCCGATATCGCCTCGTATGTGGAATCTATTCTGAGCTTATATATCGCGTTTGCACTGGCATTTCAGGTGCCGATCGTGGTGATGTTGCTCACGCGCTTCAATATCGTTACCGTGCAGCAGCTCAAAGATTTTCGGGGCTACTTCATTGTGGTGGCATTCGTGATCGCAGCCGTGGTCACGCCTCCCGACGTGATCAGCCAACTGGCCCTAGCCATTCCGATGTGCATTTTGTACGAGGTCGGCTTGTTTGCTTCGCGCTTTTATATCAAGGCCAGTAAAAAGCCTGATGAGGCTGAAGCGGATGCCAAATCAGCCTAGAGCTTATTTTTCAAGCATTTTAGGCCTCCAGCCGTTATAAAACCTGTTTTTAGCGCTACTTTATTGATAGCAAAACTGTTGCCATTGCTTGTTTATTGCAATGCTCAAAGTCAATTCTGAGATGCGTAGTACGCATATCCGCGCACTAGGGTTATCCCTCTAAAACGCCTACAATCATCTTCCATTTACAAAAAAAGACGGCCGCAGCGACAAGTTGCACCGAGACATGCCATGCCATCTATGAATGACAACTCCGCCACGATGAGCGAAGACAAACGCCAACAAGCCCGCGAGGAACTGCGCCTTGCCGCATTGGAATATCACGAATTCCCCACGCCAGGCAAGATCGCGATTGCCGCCACCAAGACGCTGTCCAACCAGCGCGATCTGGCGCTCGCCTACAGCCCCGGTGTGGCCGCACCCTGCGAAGAAATCGTCAAAGACCCCAACAACGCTTTCAAATACACCGCGCGCGGCAATTTGGTCGCGGTGATCACCAATGGCACCGCCGTGCTCGGCTTGGGAGACATTGGCCCGCTGGCTGCCAAGCCAGTGATGGAAGGCAAGGCCGTATTGTTCAAGAAGTTTGCTGGCATTGACGTGTTTGACATTGAAATCAATGAAAAACACGATCTCGACAAGCTGGTGGACATCATCGCCTCGCTGGAGCCGACGTTTGGCGGCATCAATCTGGAAGACATCAAAGCGCCGGATTGCTTTTATGTGGAGCGCAAGCTGCGCGAACGCATGAAGATTCCTGTGTTTCATGACGATCAGCATGGCACGGCGATTGTGGTGGGCGCAGCGATTCTGAATGGCTTGAAAGTCGTGGGCAAAGATCCGAAAAAGATCAAGCTGGTGACTTCTGGCGCGGGCGCTGCGGCGCTCGCCTGCTTGGGTCTGCTAGTGAAGCTGGGCATTCCGCGCGAGAACATTTGGGTCACGGATTTGGCTGGCGTGGTCTATGAAGGCCGCACCGAGCTGATGGACGAAGACAAGATTCAGTTTGTTCAGAAAACCTCTGCGCGCACGCTGGCTGAAGTGATGAAAGATGCCGACGTGTTTCTCGGCCTGTCTGCGGGCGGCGTATTGAAGTCAGAAATGGTCAAGAGCATGGCAGCCAAGCCGCTTATTTTGGCACTGGCCAATCCGAATCCAGAAATCTTGCCGGAAGAAGTGCATGCTGTGCGCGATGACGCGATCATGGCCACCGGGCGCACGGATTATCCGAATCAGGTGAATAACGTGCTCTGCTTCCCCTACATCTTTCGCGGCGCGCTGGATGCGGGTGCATCCACGATCACGGTGGAGATGGAAATTGCTGCAGTGCACGCGATTGCTGAGTTGGCGCAAGCGGAGCAAAGTGAAGTGGTGGCCGCGGCTTATGCGGGCGAGAAGCTAGCGTTTGGCCCTGAGTATTTGATTCCCAAGCCGTTTGATCCGCGCTTGATGATGAAGATCGCGCCGGCGGTGGCCAAGGCCGCTCAAGACAGTGGTGTGGCTCTGCGCCCGATTACGGATATGGAAGCGTATCGCCAAAAGCTACAAAGCTTTGTGTATGCCTCGGGCACCACCATGAAGCCGATTTTTCAGGCGGCCAAGAATGCGAAAAACAAGCGTATTGCTTATGCCGAGGGCGAAGAAGAACGCGTGCTGCGGGCTTGCCAGATTGTGATCGACGAAGGCGTGGCTCGCCCGACTCTGATTGGCCGCCCCGCAGTGATCGCTCAGCGAATCGAAAAATTTGGCCTTCGCTTGAAAGAAGAGCTGGATTACGACATCGTCAACGTCGAGCAAGACCATCGCTACCGCGACTTTTGGCAGACCTACCACCGTATGACCGAGCGCCAAGGCGTGACGGCGCAAGTGGCCAAGATCGAAATGCGCCGCCGCCTCACGCTGATTGGCGCGATGTTGCTGCACAAAGGCGATGTGGACGGCATGATCTGCGGCACTTGGGGCACCACCCATCTGCATCTGCAATACATCGACCAAGTGATCGGCAAGCGCCCCGGCGGCTGCGACAGCACGCCGCAAGATGTTCCGGTGTATGCCTGTATGAATGGCCTGCTACTGCCTGATCGCCAAGTCTTCTTGGTGGACACGCATGTGAACTACGACCCCAACGCCGAAGAGCTGGCTGAAATCACGGTGATGGCCGCTGAAGAAATGATGCGTTTTGGCATCACGCCCAAGGCCGCCCTGCTCTCTCACAGTAATTTTGGCTCCAGCAACCAGCCCAGCGCCATCAAAATGCGCCGTGTGCTGGAACTGCTGCGCCAACAAGCGCCTTGGCTGGAGGTGGATGGCGAGATGCATGGCGACGTGGCATTGGATGCCGCCATGCGCCAATCCGTCATGCCCAGCAGCACGCTCACTGGCGAGGCCAATTTGCTTGTGTTGCCCAACATCGATGCCGCGAATATCGCTTACAACCTGCTCAAAACCGCTGCTGGCGGCAATATTGCCATTGGCCCCGTGCTGTTAGGTTGCGCCAAACCAGTGCATATCCTCACCGCCAGCGCCACGGTGCGCCGAATTGTTAACATGACAGCGCTCACAGTTGCCGACGCAAATGCAACTCGGTAAAGCAAAATTTAATAGCGGGCACTCACTTTAAAAAACCGCTATTGATCTAATAGCACTCAAGCTTTCGCTAGAGTAACCATGTCAAAAGGGCTTTTGAATCCCTTAGGGCTTGCGCTTTTTTCCACAATGCGCGACAATAGGGAGCTTAGGAATTGCGGGTAAACCCGTAATTTGTGCAAACAAAGCTTTCGCCGGAGTGACAACAGTGCAGCGCAGATTCAAAAATAAATGGGTTGGCGCTTGCTCACTTTTTAGCTCATGGTTGGTAGCTTTGGCTCTGGTGGCAGCAATGCCCACACAAGCCAAAGGCCCTGTCCCCGGACAAGCCGATTCAGCAACCGCAAGCATCGCGCAAGCTGATTTGCCCAAACAAGGTCGCGAAACCTATGCATTGATTTTGGCCGGTGGCCCCTTTCCTTATGAGAAAGATGGCACTGTGTTTGGCAACCGTGAACGATTGCTGCCCGCTCAAAAGCGCGGCTTCTATCGCGAATACACGGTCAAAACGCCTTACGCCCGCACACGCGGTGCCAAACGGATTGTCTGCGGCGGCAGCCAACCCGTGAAACCAGAGGTGTGTTACTACACCGATGACCACTACGCCAGTTTCAAGCGCATCGCCCCATAAGCGAAGCGCCTGCAACTTGCCACCGCCAGAGAATTCCTTTTTTTCACCCTTGACACTTTACGGAGAAGCAACATGCCCCTTCGTCACACCAAACCCAATATCGTCCAGTCTATCCGTGCGTTCCGCGTGCAAGATTTGCAGGATGCTGCTACTGAAATGGGCCAACACTTCTTGTATGCCAGTATTGGTGAAGCGCAGTCTAAGCAAGACGTGCTCGATCTGCTGGCAGTTCAGCTGAAATTGCCATCGCATTTCGGCAAAAACTATGACGCGCTCTATGACGTGTTGACCGACCCGATCCACAAATCGGGCAGCCAGCCTGGCTTCATTGTCGTCTTAGAACACATTCCTACGAATCCGAAATTCGACAAAGAAGCCCGCGAGCAATTGCTGGATATCTTCCGCGACATCGCCGACTACTGGCATGACCGCAAAGTCCCCTTCCGCTGCTTCTACTCCTTCGCCGTGGCTCGCGCCAATGCCGGCAAAGGTGTCGCGGCCAGCGAAGATGAAGCCGAAGGCGAAAAAATGCCAACCGACAAACTGGTCGATGTGTCGCCATTGGCCCTGCGCATGAGCTCACCTTTCAATGCTGGCTACTGGCTCGCTGCGGCTTAAAGCCTTCCCGACCTGATCAAAAGCCGCTTCTCGAAGCGGCTTTTTCATTCCGGATACAAGCCATGCCGCCGCGCATGCACCCGCGACAGGCCTAGCAGCGCATCTGTCCATGGCGTCGGCAGATTCACCATCTCGCCAATTTCTCTGACGCTGGCTACCAGAGCATCCAGCTCTACATCGCGACCTGCCTCCACGTCTTGCAGCATCGAGGTTTTGAACGCGCCGAGTTTGAGCGTGACTTGGTGGCGATCTTCGGGCTGCTGCGCAATCGGGATGCCGATACGCGAGCCGATTTCTTTGGCCTCCAGCATCACGTTGCTGATGAAGCCGCGCAGCAGATCGTCGCCGAGAATTTTGTCGGTGGTCGCGCCAGTGATCGCGCTCACGGGGTTCACCGTCATGTTGCCCCACAGCTTGTACCAAATGTCTTTCTGAATTTGCGCAGACAGCGTGGTATCCAAACCTGCCTCTTTGAGCAAGGCCAACAAAGCTTGCGTTCGCGGCGTTGAGACATCCGAGATTTGGCCCGAGGGCTCGCCGATGATCAGACCATTGCCAAAATGATGCTGGATCACGCCGGGCGCGTGCACCGAGCAACTGGCATGCACCACGGAGCCGATGATGTGCTTGGCAGGCAAATGCGCAGCAATTGAACCATCCGCATCCACGCTCTTCAAACGCTGCCCGGCATACGCGCCACCAAAGCCTTCAAAGAACCACCAAGGCACACCGTTCATAGCGCAGAGCAGCATCGTGTTATCGCCCAGCAGCGGCACGATCTGCGCCGCCACTTCGCGCACCGCAGGCGCTTTCACAGCCAAGATCACCAGATCTTGCACACCGAGTTTCGCCGTATCGTTTGAAGCCACCACACGTGCGGAAATCCGTTCCTCTTTGAGCTGCAATTGCAAACCATCGCGTTGCAAGGCAAGAAGGGTGGCACCGCGTGCGAACACGCTCAATTGCACATCCGTACAATGGGAAAGTTTCGCGCCGATCCAGCCGCCAATGCTGCCAGCACCCACGATGGCAATACGCTTGATTTTTTGAGTCATTTGGGGCTCTAGTCGTTATATAGTGTGCACAGAATGCTACTATTTTGATAGTGAAAAGTGATTCAAGAGCTATTGCGCATAACCTGGATTGAATTTGTCCACACGCCGCTTGAGCGCATCAAACACACCTTGCCCCGCGCCAAAGCGCAAATCGAATTGCAGGCCGTCATGCGTGGTGCGCTCAGCCACAGCCTCGGGCACAGGCGTGGCTGCTCCCAAAGGCGCTTGCATACATTGAATGTCACAGGCGCGTTGCAGCGTCCACAGGCGCACAAGTGTGAGCGGCAGCGTTGCACCCCAAGCCAGCAGGCCATGATTACGCAAAATCACGAGTGGTCTGTTGCCCATATTTTTCAAGAGACGCGGCGCCTCATGCGCATGCACGGTGATGCCTTCAAAGTCGTGATAAGCCACCATGTCGTGCAGTTGTGCGGAATAGAAATTGTTTTGCGCAAGCCCGCTGGCGGTGCTAGCCACGGCGCTGCCGCTGGTGGTGTGGGTGTGCATCACGCAATGCGCCCCTTCGAGATGCTGATGAATCGCTGAATGCACAGTAAAGCCTGCAGGGTTCACCGGATACGGATTCGCCGCATCGAGTTTGTTACCCTGCGTGTCGATCTTCACCAAATTGCTCGCGGTGACTTCGCTGTAATGCAGGCCAAACGGGTTGATGAGAAATTGCTTTCCGTCAGTTGAAACCTCTCCGTTAGTTGATGAAACCCCTGCAGTCGTACCACTCCCGCCCTCAGGCACGCGCACCGTGATGTGGTTGTAAATCATCTCTGCCCAACCGAGCATATCAAAGATGCGGTAGCAAGCAGCCAGCTCAATGCGAGCGAGCCATTCGTCGGGATGAAAATCACTTTGTTTCATGATGGGGGATATGGGTTAGATGGTGAAGAGGCTTGTTTACTATTAAATTAATAGCATACTACGCATGTTTTATAACGGCTAGCGGCCTGTTTTTCATATGAATCTGAACTGCAAGCGCCCATGTGCGCCATAGTCCACATCAAACACATCGCCCGCCTTCGCAGGCACGGGCTTGGTGAACGAGCCCGCGAGCACGACCTCACCCGCAGCTAAATGTTCACCCCAAGGCGCGAGTTTATTGGCCAGCCAAGCAATGCCCAGCGCTGGATGGCCTTGCACGCCGGCGGCTAAGCCTGTTTCTTCCACCACGCCGTTGTAGCGGCAAATCGCGCCAACCCAAGGTAGATCGGTGCTTTGCGCATCCATGCGATATCTTGCATCGCTCGCGATATCGCCAAGCACAATGCCAGCATTCGCGGCGTTGTCGCTGATCGTGTCAAACACCTTGCGTGGCGCTTTGCTATGGCGGTCGAATTGCTCAATGCGAGCGTCGATGATTTCTACAGCGGGTGTGACGTAATCGGTGGCGGCCAGCACATCTTGCACTGTGACATTCGGGCCGTGCAGCTCGCGCTTCAAAATGAAAGCCAGCTCCACTTCCACACGCGGCGCGATAAAGTTTTTTACAGGAATTTCAAGCACCTCGCCCTCTTTACAGGTGTAGCGCATCGTATCCAGCAGCGTACCGTAATCAGGTTCGTCAATGTTGCTGGAGATTTGCATCGCGCGGGAGGTGAGGCCGATTTTGTGGCCGATCACTTGTCTGCCCTGCGCAGCCTTGATCTTCATCCAAGCGCGGTTGATGCTGTAGCCATCGTGCATCGTCAATGCTGGAAAGCGCTTGGAGAAATGCTCGATTTGCGTGCGCGATTGTTCCGCTGTTTCGAGCTCTTGGGCAAGTTGAACGATGGTTTCTTTATCCAACATGGTCAAGCCTTTTTGAAGAGCGGATGTAGAGAACTGTGTTTGTCGTCAAAAGCCTCATGGCCTTCATCGACCTGCACCGTCACACCGATATGCTCTGTCTGTATTAAATGCTCAAAATGGCTTTTCGCCGTTATAGATATTGCGTGGCCAGCTATTGATTTAGTAGCATCTGTGCGCCCACGCCCCATGCGCAGATTCATGTACACAAAGCCGTAGTCGCCAGATTTTCCTGCCGCTAATCCTGCCGAGCCACCATCAGCAATCGCAAAATGCGCCGCCGGATACGCCAACACGCGCGTGCCACCTGTGGGAAAGACCTGAGCCCCAAGCTCATCGCGCACCGCGATCATGGTATCTGCCAGCTTGCGGCAAAGCGCCGTCATATCCGTCTTGGCTTCAAGGTTTGGTGTGTAGAGAATCACGAGATGAGGCATGTCAATCTTCTTGGGTTAAAGGCACAACTGGAAAAATCGCATTGATCTGCCCTGTGCCGCTCGATCCGAAATAGGGCGTGACGACTTCTACTTTTTCTTTATAAGCCGCGCCGCCGAGCAAGCCGTAGAGCATAGCGGTATCGTGCATATCGCCTTCGCCCCAGCATTTTTCGGCATACATCGGCAGCATGTCAATCACCGTTGCATGGTCGCCGCGCTCCCAAAGCTCAACGACGCGAAGGTCGATCTGCTCTAGGAAAGCGTTGTAAGTCTTGAATGCAAATTCAGGCGCTCTACCGTTGTCTGCAAAATGATGCGAGAGACTGCCACTGGCAAACACGGCGACTGTGCCCTCGTAGCGCTCTTCAATCGCGCGGCGCACCGCCAAGCCAAAGCGCTCGCTTTCTTTCAGATCATGCCAATCGCACCAACCGCTGACGCAGATCACCTTGTAATGCTGATCGCTGTTCATGTAGCGCATGGGCACGAGCGTGCCGTATTCGAGATCAAGTGTCGTATCTGAATGCGCCCGCGATTTCACACCCATGCCGTTGGCCACATCGGCCATCATGTGGCCGAGTGCAGGGTTGCCAGGATACTCATAGGGCATGTTTTTGATGAAGTGTGGCAGCTCGTTGCTGGTGTAAATGCCTTTGAAGCGTGGGCCGCAGTTGATGTGGTATTCGCTGTTGACTTGCCAGTGCACATCGAGCACGACGATGGTGTCCACACCTGCTGCTCTGCAACGCTTATCAATTTCTTTGTGGCCAGCAACCGCAGCATCCCGTTTGCCGAAGTTGGGGCCCGGGAATTCGCAGAGGTACATGCTGGGGACATGGGTGATTTTTGCTGCTAGTGCTAGTTTGCCCATGTCTGTTTACTCCATGCTCATCGGACGGTTCAATGCGAACGCTTTGGTGATTGCTCCGCGCACAAGAGGCGGCGGGCGCGAGCCTTCGCTCATGTCCCCCAACGCGGAATATGGTGCGAACCCAGCGACACAGAAATATTCTTAGGCTCTAAAAACACTTCATAGCTCCAAGTACCGCCTTCGCGCCCCGTGCCACTGGCCTTCGTGCCGCCGAAAGGCTGCCGCAAATCCCGCACATTTTGGCTGTTCACAAAACACATGCCGGCCTCGATCTGCGCAGCCACGCGATGCGCGCGGCCAATGTTTTCTGTCCACACATAGCTAGAGAGGCCATATTGCGTGTCGTTCGCAATAAATACCGCATCCGCTTCGTCTTTAAAAGGAATCAAGCAAGCCACCGGGCCGAAGATTTCGTCTTGCGCGATTTTCATGCGGTTATCGACATCGGCAAACACTGTGGGCCAAACGTAATTGCCTTTTTGCACACGCACAGGTAGCTCGGCTGCATAACTCGGTCGGTCAATTCCGCCGCACAAAAGAGAAGCGCCATCTTTCGATCCCAATTCAATATAGCTTCGCACTTTTGCCAAATGCGCTTGCGAAATCATTGGCCCCACAATGGTTTTCTCATCGAGCGGGTCGCCGACCGTGATGCGCATGGCTCGTTCTGCGAACTTCGCAGCGAAGTCTGCATAAATACTTTGCTGCACCAAGATGCGGCTGCCCGCCGTGCAGCGCTCGCCGTTGTTCGAGAAAATCATGAAGATCGCTGCATCCAGCGCACGATCTAAATCCGCATCTTCAAAAATCACAAACGGTGATTTGCCGCCCAGCTCCATGCTGAATTTTTTCAAACCTGCGGCTTGCACGATGCGGTTGCCTGTGGCCGTTGAGCCTGTGAACGAAATCGCTCGCACATCAGGGTGTGCACACAGCGGTTCGCCCGCATCTTTTCCAGTGCCATGCACGATATTGAGCACGCCTGGCGGAATACCTGCCTCAAGTGCCAGTTGACCCAAGCGCGAAGCACTCATCGGCGAGAGTTCGCTCATTTTCAAAACTGCTGTGTTGCCAAAAGCGAGACAAGGTGCAACCTTCCAAGTCGCCGTCATGAATGGCACATTCCAAGGGGAGATCAGCGCACACACGCCCGCGGGGTGAAACAGCGTGTAATTCAAATGCGTCGGCGTGGGATACGTGTGGCCATCCACACGTGTACACATCTCGGCGAAATAATAAAAATTATCTGCCGCACGCGGAATGAGTTGCTTAGCCGTTTGCGAGATCACTTGGCCGCAATCATTCGTCTCCGTCAAGGCAATTTCGGGCACATGCACCGCAATCAAATCCCCCAGTCTTCGAATCAGCTTGGCGCGCTCAGGTGCGGGCATGCCCGCCCACTTGGGGAAAGCGTCTTTGGCTGCTTGTACGGCAGCATTGACTTCTGCCTCACCGCCAGCAGCCACTTCGGCCAACACCTCTTGCGTCGCGGGATTGATGGAATACAGCTGCGATGTGCTGGCAACAGACTTGCCGTTGATCAAATGCTCAAGTACTTTCAATCGTGTTCTCCAAAATACCAAGGCCTTCAATTTCACATTCCACCACAGAGCCCACCGGGCAATCCACCACGCCATCTGGCGTGCCGGTGAGGATCACGTCGCCGGGTAGCAGGGTCATGAAACTGCTGAAATATTCGATGAGCTGGGGGATGCTGAAAATCATGTTGCGAGTGTTGCCACGCTGGGTGATTTGGCCGTTCACACGCGTTTGTAGGGCCAGGTTCATCGGGTCAGGCACGTCAGTGGCATCCAGCAGCCACGGGCCGATCGGCGTGCAGGTGGGGCGGCCTTTGACTTTGAGATTGGGTCGATACCAGTTCTCTAAATAATCGCGAATCGCGTAATCGTTGGCAATGCTGTAGCCTTGAATAAAGTCATAGGCATCGCTTTGCTTGACTTGTTTTGCGGGTTTACCGATGACCACAGCCAGCTCGCATTCGTAATGCATGAACTGCGCGTCAGCCGGGCGCTGCGTGAATTGCTGGTGGCCAATCAGCGAGCTTTGGCCTTTGAGGAAGGCGAGTGGCTCGTCGGGTGGTTTGAAGGCGAGTTCTTTGGCGTGATCGGAATAATTCAGGCCAAGGCAGAAGATGGTGCGGGCTCGCGCGATGGGCGTGAGCGGTGGCAACCAAGTGGCAGCATCTAAAGCGAGTTGCTTTCCATCATCAAGCAAGAGCTTGCCATCGGATTCGATCGCATGATGCTGCGCGCCTTGAAAGAGAATCTGTGCGTGTTTCATACGGCCACCTCCAGCGTGGTGCGCGTGCTACTCAAGCCTTCGCATCGCACCTCCACCACATCACCCGCACCCACCAGCGGCGCATCAGGCGGGCAGCCC
The DNA here is from genome assembly GCA_031418715.1 of Variovorax sp. Classification (GTDB taxonomy): domain Bacteria; phylum Pseudomonadota; class Gammaproteobacteria; order Burkholderiales; family Burkholderiaceae_C; genus JANMDU01. The sequence continues at coordinate 313,942 of JANOJL010000045.1, forward strand.
ATCATGAAGACATCGCCCGCTTCAAACGCTATGAACTCATTCACGGCTTGCAATTGCGCTAACGCCGTGCAAATCCAATCAGCACTGTTGTAACGATGCAAGAGCTGGCCGTTGACCCAGGTTTGAATATCGAGCGAGTTCAGATCAGCCCATTGCGTCAACGCATGGCTCTCTGCGGGCAATGCGAGCGAGCCGTCGAGGCAGTTGAATTTCACGGGTGGGCGGTAGAAGCTGCTGTGCGGCAGAGAAAAGTCGGTGAACAAGGCGAAGGTTATATCAATATTTGCTATTAAATCAATAGCATATTGCGCAATTTTTATAACGGCTAGTGGCTGATGTTGTTTAAATATGAGACCTAAGCAGGCTCTGGCGAGCAGTTGGGCATCAGGCGTTGGCAAGGGCAGTGAGCCACCCCATGGGTTGAATGTGTTGCTGGGTTTGATGTACAGTACGGGCGCTTTTGGCGGCGCAAGATAAGGCTTAGCCTGCATGACTTCACTTAACACAGCATGCTCGACGCGATGATGCATCAGGCTGCCATAGACGGTGCGCAGTTGGCTGAGGTTGAGCGGTGTGGTCACGCTGTTGTGTCTCCAGCGCCATCATAGAGCCAAGCGCGCAGCTTTGACGCCAACGCATCAGAAGGCATTTGCGCGAATTGCCACACCTGCTCTTGCGCCAACACATGGATACCCTTTGGCGCGAGTTGTAGCAGGATATCAACCAGCTCAGCGAGTCGGGTGGGTCTGACGGGTTGCTCGCTGCTTGGCACCATGAAGCTAAAGATACTCAACATCCATTGCGCGAGCTTTTCCAGCGGATGCGTTTTGTTCAAGGCCATGGGCTTTTGCGCACTACGAACAATGATGAGGCGTTCAAAACCAAGAGCGGCCATCGCTTGTTCGTCCAGCGAAGCCAAGCCGTGCTTGAGCGATTCAGGCAAACTGCCTTGCACATGCGGCAACACAATGGCCAGCGTCTGCACGCCACCGCTTTTGAGCCACTCTGCGAGGGAAGACAACTCTTCAGGCAAAGGTGTCCAGAGCGCCCGTTCCCGCTCGTAATACATGCGTGGCGGTTCAAACATGATCACAGCAACATCGCTGCGCTGCACAGGCTGCGACCATGCGGCGATCTCCCCTGACACCAAATGCAAGCTCACCATGCGCATGCCTTGCCCCATCGGCTCTCGAGCGAGCACTTGAGTGTGTGCAAAGCGGTGGGTGCCCACGAGGCGCTGCATCACCGCATTGCCGAGAGCGCCTGTGGCACCTGCGATCAGCAAATCGGTCTGAGATTTCATCACGGGTAGCGAGAGGTTCAGCGCCGAGAGGGCTTGAGATGGTGAAACTGGCATCCATCTATGCTACCGTTCAGTCTTGCTTTCAAAGGATAAATCATGAAGAAAATTTTTCTCTCAGCTTTGCTTGCAGCCAGCGCCCTGCTCACGGGCTGCGGCTACAACGATTTCCAGCGCTTAGACGAACAATCCAAAGCAGCTTGGAGCGAAGTGCTGAATCAATACCAGCGCCGCGCTGATTTGATTCCCAATATCGTCAACACTGTCAAAGGCGAAGCGGGCTTTGAGCAAGACACGCTCGTCAAGGTGATCGAGGCGCGTTCCAAAGCCACCAGCATCCAAATGACGCCAGAGATGCTGAACAACCCCGAAGCCATGAAGAAATTCCAAGCCGCGCAGGGCGAAATTGGCTCAGCGCTTTCTCGCCTCTTGGTCGTCACAGAAAATTACCCCAACTTGAAAGCCAACCAAGGTTTTCAAGACCTACGCGTTCAGCTCGAAGGCACAGAAAACCGCATCACCGTCGCTCGCAACCGCTATATCAAAACGATTGAGGAATACAACGTGCTCGCCCGCAGCTTCCCGAGCAACTTGACGGCCATGGTCTTCAGCTACGCACCCAAAGCTGGCTTCACTGTGGCCAACGAAGCGCAGATTGCTGTGCCGCCGACTGTTGACTTCACAAAGAAGTAATTTTTAAGCTAAATCGGTAGTTAGCCGTTATAGAATCTGCGCAAAGTGCTCCTCAATTGATAGCAATTAAATTGATCTGTCGCACTTGGCTTGCCGCCCTGATGCTGGCATGCGTGACGCTTTTGCCTCGCTTGGCCATAGCGCAGCAAGATGTGCCCGCACTCACAGGCCGCGTGGTGGATACAGCGCAAATTCTCTCCGTAGGTGAAGCGGGAAGTATCGAGACGCAACTTGCTCGAATCGAGCAAACGCGCGGCTCGCAGATCGTCGTGCTGCTGGTGAACACGACTGCGCCTGAAGACATTGCCAGCTATGCCAATCGTGTGGCCAATGACTGGAAGATCGGTCGGCGCGATGTGGGCGATGGTGTGCTCATCATCATCGCCAAAGAAGACCGCAAACTGCGCATTGAAGTGGCCAAAAGCTTAGAAGGCGCCATTCCCGATCTCGCGGCCAAGCAAATCATCAGCAACGCGCTCGCACCGCCGCTGCGCCAAGGCCAGTATGCGCTAGGCATAGAAGCTGCGATTGAGCAACTGGACAAACGCATCGGTGCAGAAAATCTGCCTACGCCTGATGCACAAGGCGGCTTCAATCCCCAAAAACTCGGCTTTGAGTGGATGGATTTTTTCATCTTCTTGTTTTTTGCCGTACCGATCGGCGGCGCGATTGCCAAAGGCATTTTCGGCAACAAGCTCGGCTCGCTCGTCACTGGCGGCGCAGTGGGCGGCATCGCATTTTTCGTCACCGCCAGCATGATTATTGCTGGTGTCGCCTTCTTCGCGGCCTTGCTCTTCACCCTGATTTCCAGCTTTGGCCGAAGCGTCACCGGACGACGCGGGCATTCGCGCGGCTATGACAGCGGCGGCTGGTCGTCCGGCTCAGGTGGCGGAGGCTTTAGCTCCGGTGGCGGCGGAGATTTCGGCGGCGGCGGCGCGAGTGGAGATTTTTGATATGCAGCAACGCAACTTCTTCACCAAACTCAAACGTATCTGGAAACACCGCTGGATGGATGAGCGCGATGTACGAGCCGCCGTGCCGCCCGACCTACTCACGCAACTAGCACGCTTCACGCAAGCCAGCGAAGCACGCCACAGCGGCGAAATCCGCATCTGTATTGAAGCGGGCTTGCCCATGAGCTACCTCTGGCGCGATGCCACTCCCCGAGAGCGCGCCATCGCCATGTTCGGCAAACTGCGCGTATGGGATACACAGCACAACAACGGCGTATTAATCTACCTCCTGCTCGCCGAACGCGCTATAGAAATAGTAGCTGACCGCGCAATATCTATGCCGGCAAACAGCACTTTTTGGCAAGAAACTGTCGCTAAATTAAGCGATCACTTAAAGCGCGGCGATTACGAGCGCGGCCTCACGCAAGCGATGGAAGAAATCTCCGCGCTGCTGGTGCAACACTTTCCCATCGATCCCAACGCCGTCAATCCGAATGAACTGAGCAACCGGCCGGATGTGCGGTAGCAATTCAGCTTACTGCTGAGCTTGGCGTTCAAAATAGCGCTCGTAAACCTTGATATAGTTTGTGCTAACTTGGCAGCAGGTTATGTCCTTGAACATGATTTTCTCGGCATGCTGAGTCCAGTCCGCCGCGCCTGAGAAAAAGCGCGCTTGAACACCAAGCTTGGTGACTTTAAGAACTTTACCAATGAAAAAATTCATTTCTTCACCAGCTTCAGATTCGATGACCATCAGTTCATTTTCGATCAACAGCTGAGAAATCGCAGATTTCCAGTTTCCCAGATCAAGCTTTTTTTCAAACAGCACCTTCGCTAGCAAGCCCTCTTGATCAAGCAGTTTTTTCTGGAATTTATTTGTCGCAGAGTTTTTTACATCGGTGATGTCAGCAACTCTCAGTACCATCAAGCCATCTAGGTTGAAGTCGTAAACGTACTGAATCGCGACCAGCTCATCTGAGTGTCCTAGTACAAAGCCCTGAATGCTGTTCAGGTCTATCTCACTTCTTCGGATGGAGACAAGGTTCTTCTGCTTCTGATGCTTAGCAAGCTTATTCATTACAGTTGCCATCACTACTGCACCACCATCTTCACCAGTGCTCCCGGCTGCACTGTGCCGCTGGAATACACGCCATTCATCAGCTTGAGCTGCTGCTCAGCCAAGGTGCTCATCGGCGCTGATCGCGCAAGGCCAGCAAAGCCATCGCGTGGCAAATTCGTGGTGCGCAAAACCCAAGGCTTGGCCGCAGCTATATCTTGCGCATTCATACCGCGAAAACTGGCCTCAATCTCGCGCAGCGCAGCGCGGTTGCGCTGCAAAGTAGCGGCATCTCGAGAAGCGTAGACCATCAAGTAATTTTGCCCAGCTGCGCCAGTGGTCACTGTCAGCTCAATCCCGCGCTGCCCGCCCTGAGCCTGCACAACGCCCACAAAATGCGTGGCTTGCAAGCCGTTGAGTACATATTTATCCACACGGCCCGACACGGGCTTGACCACATTGCGAATGATCTCCTCATGCGTGCGCCCCGCGTTCGGCGGTGCGAGCTGCACGATCAGCGCCGCATCGCCTGCGGGGTTCACAAAATTCAGTTCGTCCGCTTCATTCACAATGCGCCAGCCGCTGGCCGCCGTCATCGCGAAATTGAGCGAAGCGTGGTAGAAATTGCGCCCACGTGTGAGTCCTTGCTCAGGGTTTTCGCCGAAGCGTACTCCATCCATGATCTGCAAATAGCGCACGCGGCCTTCATCAGCGTAGTTTTTATTGGTTTGGTATTGCGCAGCAATTTTCCCAATCGCATTCAAACGCTCATCGTTGCTCGGATGCGAAGCCAGCCAAGTATTGCCACCTTGCGAAACAGGTTTGCCCTCAGCACGCGCCACGTCTTGCGCAAAGCGCTCCTGATCCTTCAACACACGAATCACATCAATCATGTTGCGCGGATCGTAATTCACGCGGCTCAAATACTCTGCGCCCAACCCATCTGCCTGCAACTCTTGCTCCCGCCCATATTTCGCCACATAACCCGCCGCCGCCTGCTGAGAAACTTGTCCGATCTGCTGCCCAATCCCGCCGCCGCCCTTGGCATCTAACACCGCGCCGAGCACCCCGCCTAACAGCCCCACTAGGGCGGCATCTTGCTGGCGCGTGGCACGCTGCGCCCCATGCCGCGCCGTGACGTGCCCAATCTCATGCCCCACCACGCCCGCTAAATCAGCCTCGCTGTCCAGATAAGCCATGATCCCGCGCGTGATGTATACGTAGCCGCCGGGCAGCGCAAAGGCGTTGATCTCTGGGCTATCGAGCACGGTGAACGTCCACTTGAGTTGCGAGCGATGCGAGAGCTTAGCCAGCCGCTGGCCAATATCGTTCACATAGTTTTGCACACGATCATTTTTCAGCACGCCATACTCTTTAAGCACTTCCTGATGCGCCCTCGCGCCTTCACGCACCTCATCTGCCTCGCTCATCACCGATCGCTCCTGTTGGCCGGTGACCGGATTGACCGTCTTTGTGCCACAGCCGAGCAGAGCAGCTGCAACAAGCGCACTGAGTGCCCATTTTTTACCAGTACGTGTCCAGGATGTGCATGTTTGTGTCATGTGATATCTCCGCAAGATTGCATCAATCGTATCACCGTGCCTAGGAATTCTGATTCGCCAGTAGGCTACGGCTGTGATTGGGCTGTCTCACGCGGCGAGGTAAAAGGAGGAGACGGCGAAGCCGGCGGGGGACACGAGCAGCGTGGGGCAGTCCAAGCGCAGCCGTAACCGCTTTATCCAAAAGAAAATGCTATGAATTCAATAGTGCTTTGCGCAGTAAACACAACGGCAATCTGCTCAAAATACTTAAAAAATCACTTAATACACACCATCCGCACTTGTTTGATATCGGTCAGCCCCATCATCACTTTTTCCATGCCGTCCATCTTCAAAGTGCGCATACCATTGCCCACCGCTGCCACGAAAATATCAGCCACGCGAGCGCGCTCTTGGATCAATTTTTTCACCGTGTCGTTGGCTTCAAGCAGTTCATGCAAACCAACACGCCCTTTGTAGCCCGTCTTGTTGCATTTGTCGCAGCCCACTGCACGATAAAAACGCAGATTACCGTCTTTGCCATAGTTATCTGTCCAAGTTTGCAAAAGCTCTTGCTGCGCACCGCCTGGGTCTGCCACCCAAGCAGCTGTGTGCTGCAAATCCTCAGAGTATTCCTTGATGAACTCTTTGACTTCTTTCGCATCGGGCGTGTATTCCTCTTTGCAATCACACAGCTTCTTGGCCAAGCGCTGCGCCAGAATCCCCAAGAGCGCATCGGCGAAGTTAAACGGGTCCATGCCCATGTCCAGCAAGCGAATGATGGATTCTGGGGCGCTGTTGGTGTGTAGCGTAGAGAACACCAAGTGACCCGTGAGCGAGGCTTCCACGCCCATGCTCACCGTTTCTTTGTCACGCGATTCACCCACCATGATGATGTCTGGGTCTGCACGCAAGAATGCGCGCATGATGGTGGCGAAATCGAGACCCGCCTTTTTGTTGATTTGTACTTGGCGAAGGCCTTTTTGCGTGATCTCTACCGGGTCTTCCGCTGTCCAGATTTTTGTATCAACCTTGTTTAAAAATTTCAATACTGAATGCAGCGTCGTCGTCTTGCCAGAGCCGGTAGGGCCGCAAACGTAGAATAATCCGTAAGGCTTAGAGACGGTTTTCTCAAGGCGCTCACGGTTGTGCGGCGTGAGGCCCAGCTTATCCATCGGAATCGGCTCGCCAGAAGCCAAAATACGCATCACCACATCTTCCACACCGCCAGACGACGGAATCGTCGCCACGCGCAGCTCGATATCGAGCGGGCCATATTTCTTAAACTTGATCTTGCCGTCTTGCGGTTTGCGCTTCTCGGAAATATCCAGATCGCACATGATCTTCAGGCGCGTGACCAAGGCCTGGCGAAAGCTCGCTGGCACTTCAATATAGGTTTGCAAGCTGCCATCGACGCGGAAGCGAATACCCGTCTTCGCCTTGCCTGGCATCGGCTCGATATGAATATCTGAGACGCGCTGGTTGAAGGCATCGATGATGACTTTGTTGACGAATTTCACCAACTCGTTGTCTGCTGCTGCGGATTCGAGCGAGGAGTCGTCGGCATCGTCATCCAGTGGCGCATTCAAGTCAGCCAGCAATTCATCAATCGTGCCGCCCTCTACGCCAGCACCGAAGAATTGCACGATGGTCTCTTCAAATTCAGTATGCGTCGTGACACAAAATTTCAACTTGCTCACGCGAGGAAAAATCTGCTGAACGATGCGCGAGCTGCGCACGGCCTCAGGATCCAAGCACATGATGACCAAACCTTCAGGTGACTCCTCCAGCGGAATCCAACCTTGCGAATGCACAAAGTCGAGCTTCAAAGGCGAATGCAGCATTTCAGAGCGGATGCGTCCGCCTTTGAAAGGTTCGTAGTCCACACCAAAAAATTTAGCCAACGAAGGGCCAATCTGCACAGGCCGAATACCAAACTCAGCCATTAGCAGATGCTCGACCGATTTTGCCTGCTCGCGCGCTTGCGCTACACAGTCTTTGAGTTGCTCAGCCGTCATCACGCCATCTTTGACGAGGCCATCGTATTTCGTGGCCTTCTTGCGCGCAGAGTCTTCTGCTTGTTTGTTGGCCTTCTCGGCGCGCTGGCGAATGGCTGTCGCCAGGGTTTTGCAAAGCTGCGTAGCACCTTCCAACTCTAGTTCACCAAAGGGCACGTCTCCTTTGCTGTTGATCACTTGCAGCACACCGTGCAATTCCTCACCATCCAAAATCGGCATCACCAGCATTTGTTTGGTGCGGTAGCCTGAGCGCTTATCCACCTCTTTCAAGAACGACAACGAAGGATGTATGCGCTTCAAGGCCTCGTCTTCATACACATCCGAAATATTCACCGGCTGCTTGGCCATAGCCACATAGCCCGCAATGCTTTGCACGCCAATCGGCAGCTTCAAGTCTTTAGCCACATTCAGGCCTGTTTTGATCTTGGAGATGATTGACGAGCCATCTTCGTTGACCGCATAAAGTGTGAGCCGGTCGGCATTGAGCAGCTTGCAGATGTCTTCGCTGGCATCTAGCATCAGCTGATCGATATTTTCCGTCTCGTGAATTCGGGTCGTGACTTTTTGCAGCTGGCGGTAAAACAAGACTTCAAACGTCATGCCGCGCTTCTCTGGCGGCAGCATCTGTGAATCAAAGAAAGCCTTTTCAGCAGCAGAGGAAGCCGCTGGCGAAGCGGTGAAAGGCTTGGCAACTGCATTCATACGGTCAATTCCTGTCCGGCACGCAGCCAACGAATATCGTGAGTCACGTTCGGACCAAACGGCTGGGTTTGGTCAAAGCGCTGGATTTCCTCCATGATCTGCTCCGTCTCTGCGGGCTTGGTGTGGGTGATATAGATAGGGAAATGCTTGGCCTTGTCGATCTGGTCGAGCTCCTGAGCAAGAACGTTGGGGGACAGATGCAAGCTCAGATGCGCCAATTGTTTTTCACGATTTGAAAAAGCGGTTTCAATCACCAACATGGCCACATTCATCTGGTTGATGCGCTTCCAAAAAGCAGGGTTGCGCTCTGTATCGCCGGAAAACACCCAGCAACCTGCACCCGCCGTGATGGCATAACCAACGGCTGGCACCGTGTGCACTGCAGGCAGAGCTTCAATCATCTTGCCAGCAATCTTCAAGCGCGAACCTGTCTGCAAGGGATGAAAACTCAGAAACGGTTTTTCGGCACTGGGGATTTGAGTGAAATCTGGCCAGATCAGACTGTTAAAAATATGCTGCTTGAGTGCGGCAATCGTCTCTGGCAGAGCGTGAACGCGCAGCGCCTGTGTGCGCATGGACGCCACTGAATCAATCATCAACGGCAGATTGGCGATGTGATCCAAATGCGAGTGCGTGATAAGCACATCATTGATGGCAGCCATCTCAGGCAGGGTCAAATCGCCCACGCCCGTGCCGGCATCTACCAACAGATCATCGTCCACGAGGAACGAAGTCGTTCGGCAGTCTTTGGCAATGGCACCAGAGCATCCCAAAACCCTGATTTTCATGAGTCGCAGCCCCCTTATTTCGTCTCAAAATTAGTCGCGCCATCCCAACTTGGGTCAAATGGCAGCTGACGCATTGAGGCTACACGCTCAGAGTACAGTTGGTAAAGGTATTTTTTCGCGCTTTTGCCAGCCATCGAGGCCATACCGCGCTCAATATTGAGCATTTGTAGATCGCATTGATCCCAATCTTGGGCGCGATACGACTTGAGGAACATATTCCAGAGCTTGATTTCGTCGCCCAATTCTTTGGGCAAACGATCCAGTGGCGCGAGCGGCCAGTAAATCGTCACGGCCTGCTCTTTGCCTTTGACACGCACCCGGTCAAGCTCTTGCCAGGCGAAATCAGGCGCGAGCTTCCTCGTAGATTCACTGACCACAATGTCCACGCCATAGGTTTTTGATAGGCCTTCTAAGCGCGAACCGAGGTTCACGGCATCACCGATCACGGTGTAGCTCTTGCGAATCGACGAGCCCATATCGCCGACGCACATCGAACCCGTATTCAGGCCGATGCCAACACCAATCACAGGTAGCCCTTTGGTTTTGTGCTCTTCGTTGATCTTGCGCACTTCGCCCGCCATTTCCATCGCGGTCTTCACCGACAAAGCGGCGTGCTCCGGCGAATCTACAGGCGCGCCCCAGAACGCCATAACGCAATCGCCCATGTACTTGTCAATCGTGCCCCGGTTGTTGCGGATCACCTGCGTTAAACGGCTGAATACATCGTTCAGTAAGCCCTGCAACTGCGTTGGCTCCATCGTTTCACTCATTTTGGTGAAGCCGCGCATGTCGCAAAACATCACCGTGAGCTCTTTGCTCGCAGCTTTCATGTTGTAGCTGTCTGGGTCTTTCACCATTTCATCCACCAGTTCTGGCGGCACGTAGGTGCCAAACAAATTGGCGATCTGTCGTTTGGATTTGCTTTCCACAAAATAACCGTAACTCATGTTCAGAGCAAAGGCTGTGAGCGCCATCACCAATGCAGCAGCCAAGGGCAGCACCAGCCCGGCGCTAAGATACAACCAGAAATTGAGCCCCACCAGTGCAACCACCACCACGGCGCTCAGCGCCACAGCCTTTGGCGCGGACAAAATGGGTAGCGCCAACGCCAAAATCAAGCCAGCCAAGACCAACACGATCACTTCGTAGCCCACGGCGTAGTCGGGCTTCACATACAAGCGGCCATCAAGGAGGCCAGAAATCACGTTGGCATGCACCTCGACACCTGGATAGGTTTCGCCCACAGGGGTGACACGTAAATCCAGCAGGCCTGGCGCTGTTGTGCCCAACAAAATAATCTTGCCGCTGAGAGCGCCTGCAGGCACACGCTTTGCGAGCACATCAGCAGCTGATATGTATTTAAACGAGCCTCCAGCCACATTACCCGGTCCACGATAAGGCACCAGCGCAGCCACACGGTCATCGACTGGGATGGCCAAGCTCTTACCGTCTTGCTTGAGCAAAATACTTTCCAACCCTTGGTAATTGCGCGAAAGAAAACGCTCTTGCGGGAAGCCGGGCTCGACCGTAGGCAACCCCGTCAGCACACGGAACATAGCTAAGGAAAGCGATTCGTAGTATTCACCTTTGTATTCTGAAATCAATGGAATAGCACGTACCACGCCGTCCGGGTCAATGACGGGATTAATCGAACCAGCCATGGGAGCGGCTTTGGCCAGCGGCTCGATGTTGGAGCTGTAGCCCGACCATGTGATAAACCGGATAGGCCGCCCTTGTAGCGACGGTTTTTGCATCACGGCCTCAGGTAAAACACCATTGATACGACCCCCTCGGTCGCTGGTCATGTAATAACTCAGCACCACAGGGCGTTTTTCTAGAGAGCGTGCAAAGAGATTGTCGTAGTCAAGGCTAGCCTCGATCTGCTTCAACCGATCGCCAAAACCAGGTTGGTCTTTCAATTCGTTGCCGGCCAATTGGCGCAGGCGCTTCAGACCAGAACTCTCATCGGCCTCAGCAAACAGCACGTCAAAGCCAAGAATGGCGACTTTTTGCCGCTCAAACAACTCATCGACCAGATTGGCCATCTTGTTGCGCCCCCAAGGCCAACGACCGACTTCAGCCAAGCTTTTTTCGTCGATGTCTATGATGACAATACGCTCATCCATCGTCTTGGGCATGGTGGCGCGAAGACGGGTGTCGTAAATAATGTCGTCCAAACGCTGCAGCACGCTGATTGGCAAGACATTGGCTGTGTGCAGCAACGCCAGCAGCAACGGAATCAAAGTGACCAGTGTGCGAGGCCAGTGACGGATCAAACGCTCCATGCCGCCTCCGCCGTGCCGATGTTTTGCTTAAGCGGATAGTGCAGAAGAGGTGCCAAGCCAATCAGGCGTTGGCAAACTGCATCTGCGTTCCCGCCAACTCCAGCACGTCGCCATCTTTCAAGGTCACGGGCTCGGCACCAATAGGTGTCCCGTTCAAGGTCGGCTTACTTGTGCCTTCCACATGAGCCACCACAAAACCATGTGGGCGCTTGGTGATGGCAGCAACGGCTACGCCGGGCTTGCCAATCGTGGTAACCACTTTCACCAAAGGCACTTCGCGGCCGGCGGCAGCACCGGAAAGAACCTTGATCACTGCATTGCCCACTGGGGCTGGCGCGACGGCGGGTGTATAGGCTGGCGGCGTGGCTGTCAGGCCAGCTGCGCCAGCTTTGATGACCATCGTTCGCTCAAAGCCTGCTTCTTGCTGCTCGTTAACATACTTGATCTTGTACTTACCAATTTCAATGGTGTCATTGTTGGCTAACTGCTGCTTTTTCACGGCCTTGCCATTGATGTAAGTGCCGTTGGTGCTGTTGAGATCTTCCAGGCTGACATCGTTGCCCGCAAGCTGAATCACAGCGTGCTCTCCGCTGACTGCGAGATTGTCAATCACGATATCGTTGTAAGGCCGCCGCCCGAGGGTGGTGCGGTCTTTGGTCAACTGTACTTCCTTGATGACGACACCGTCGATCGACACGATCATTTTCGGCATGGTCGGCTCCTGTTCTTGAGTTTATTCATTTGCCAAGCAGGCGCGACATGAGGCCACGCTTACCCTGCCCATCCTTGGCCAACACCAGCAGCACAGAGATATTGTCTCTGCCGCCGCCTGCATTGGCTGCTTCTACCAAGGCTTTGCCCTTAGCTTCTAGATCATCTTTAGTGCGCATGATAGCAGCGATGCCCTCGTCAGTGACCATATCTGACAAACCATCTGTGCACATGAGATAAAAATCGCCCACTTCGGTACGGTGTTCGTTGGTCTCGAGCATCACCACATCTTCTACGCCGAGTGCTCGGGTGACGAGGTTTTTGTTCAGTGAAGTGGCCGCTTGTTCGGGGGTGATCAGGCCGGCATCCATCTGCTCCTGAAGCAAAGAGTGGTCTTTGGTGATTTGCGAAAACTCTTCGCCACGCAAGCGATAGCAGCGCGAATCACCGATGTGGCCGAGCATCAAGCGGCCTTCTTGAAACACGCCCACCACAAGCGTGGTACCCATGCCAGTGTATTGCGCATTTGAGTTGGCGGCATTGAAGATCGAGCGGTTGGCGTTGTCCACACAAATTTCCAGGGCGCGGCGTACTTCGCGCGCATTGGCATTCTTGCCTGCCTGAGAGAGCCAGCGGCTCATTTCAGACTTGATGAAGGCCGTGGCCATACCACTGGCGACTTCGCCTGCGTTGTAGCCGCCCATGCCATCGGCCAGCACCGCTAATTGTGTTGGTGCATCAAAAGCGCCCGAATCCTCGTTGTTGTCACGGGCTAGACCGGGGTCGGTACTGAATGAAAACTGGTAAATCATGTATTAATTACGAACTATAGCGGCTTTAGGGTGCAATCTGGCTGTGAAACAGCCGACTATTGCTCCTTTGGTACGGGCGGGCGGGTGACCATGGTTTTCTCAAACGGGTCATCCGCCGCACCTGCGGGTGCGGCTCCTGCTGTGAATTTCTGAGTGGCAGCGAACTTATCGGTGGCCATCAAAGCAGCGGGCATCGTACCCTGTTCACTGCGCGAGAACACCTGTGTTTTCTCGTCGGTGGTTTCTGCTTTCATGACTTGAGTGGCCATTTCTGCGCTGCTTGATGTACTGGTTGACGCGCCCATCACCTGCGTCTTTTCGTCTGCACCGACAGCTGCTGGCTTGGATTCTGCACCTAAGTTGACAGTGGATGAATCCGCCAGACCCGACAGATCACCCATCACAGCGCGCAGATCAGCGGCAAATTGGTCGCCATCTTGATACCTTGTTTCTGGCCTTTTGGACAAGCTCATGGCCACCACATCGGCGAGTTTTTGCGGAATCTCAGAACGTATGATGCGAATATCTGGTGCATCTTCGTTGGCAATTTTATACATCAGCTCGGCCATCGAATCACCTCGGAATGGCAACACACCTGCGAGCATCTGGAACAGCATCACGCCGAGGGAATATAAGTCGGAACGACCATCAACCTTTTTACCGGCAATTTGCTCTGGGCTCATAAAGCTCGGCGTACCTAGCACCATGCCCGTCTTGGTTTTGCTGGAGTCGGTGATACGCGCAATGCCGAAGTCGGTCACTTTCACGGTGTCAGAGCTATGCTCGTACATGACGTTAGCAGGCTTGATGTCGCGGTGAACCACACTGTTTTTGTGCGCATAGGCCAGCGCAGAGGCGACACGCTCCACAATGGTAGCGACGCGCTGCATGGGCAGCAAATTGCCGTTCTTGCAATAGTCCAGCAAGTCTTTGCCTTTGAGGAATTCCATGGCGATATACGCCAGATCGTGTTCTTCGCCCGCATCGTAAATCGTGACGATGAAGGGATGCTGCAAACGACCTGCCGTTTCAGCTTCACGGAAGAACCGCTCACGGGCATCTACTAGCTCGTCACCGTCAAACTCTTGTGACAGAGCCATGGTTTTGATGGCCACAACGCGGCCAATTTTCGGGTCTTTGCCAAGATAGACCACGCCCATCGCGCCTTTACCCAACTCTTTTTCAACTTGGTAACGACCCAACATCGGCTTTTCAACACCGCCGCCATCGAGCAACATCGTCCCGCCAGGATGTGCGCCACCGCCGCCCAAAATGACCGTCTCGGAGAGGTTTTTGGCGCGATTGAGTTTGTCTTGCAGCCCTTTGTGATTTTTATCCAGAGAGGCCATGTGCTCGTAGACGGCCTGCGCTTTGTTGAACTGCCGCTTGCGTTCGAAGTCCAGGGCAAGATTGCCCAGGTTATCTAATAGCGCGCTTGATGCGGGCACACGACGATAGCGATCCAAGGCCTCGTCTAAGCGCCCTTGCCCAGCCATGGCCAAGCCCATCATACGATTGGTTTCGGCAGACTCTTCGTCGGCTTTGACTTTGCCTGCTTCGGTGACGAGGAAGCGCTTGGTGGTTAGCGCCAAATGGCCAATCAGCAGCAAGACCGCTGGCAATACCAACTTAAGCCAAGTCGAGGCTCCAGCCAGTAGGCCAAATTCTAAGCCAAGCAACAAGGCAAACAAACCTGCAGTAATGCCGGCGCCCATGCCTGCGGACAGACGTGGCAACAAGACAATCAAATAGGCAGCCACCACCAAAAATGCCAGCAATGACAGCCAAACACCCCAACCCGGCTGCACGATGAAATGCTCCGCCAAAATACTGGAGGTCACATGCGCTATCGTCTCAGCAGGACTCATATCTTTAGCGGCTGGTGTGGGGAAAATATTACCCACACCTACCGCTGTGGCACCAATGATGACGATTTTGTCGGCATATTTACTGGCAGGAATCTTGCCCGAGAGAACATCATAAAAAGAGTCCACAGGAAAAGCGCGCTTTTCAGCAGTGCTCTTATAGAACTGGGGCAGCATCACCGCATATTCATCGGTCTTCACCTTGAGTTTGCCAATCTGCACCGATTCACCCGGGTTAAGTTTGATGTCACTGGCTTTCAGGTTGAGGCTGCTGGCTGCCACCATCAAGGCCATGGAGGGTACAGCTTTGCCGTAATAGTTCACCAGCAAGGGCTCTTCGCGCACAGCGCCGTCTTTGGGGTCTTGCAACAAATTCAAATGCCCGACCGCTACTGCGCCATTACCGATCAAATCAATCGGCTGTTGACCAGACAATGCGGGCATAGAAAAGCCTTGGTTTTCATCTACCGTGCTTTTCAGCGCAAAAGCTGGCAAGGGCTTGTCGGCATTGCCCAAGGGCTCGCCCAGTTTGAAAATCGATGGCAAGATCACATTGCCCGCTTTGGTGATGCTCACTGCTAACTTGGCATCGGTGTCGAGCGTGGCTTCGGCCTCTGCGATCACTTTGCCGGCTTGCTCTAGAGTGGGCTGAGGGTTGTTGGGATCGGGCGCACCGAGTGTTTCTTTAATTTTGCGGATGTATTGCAAGCCGCGATCTGTTTGCGGCTCAAAGAAGAAAGTGGTATTGGCAATGACTTTGACTTTCGCGCCGGAGAGCAAATCTGTCATTTGCGCATGGACTTCACGACTCCAGGGCCAGCGGCCAATGTTGGCAATGCTGGTGTCGTCGATGGCAATGACAGCGATTTTGTCTGACGGCTGGCGACCTGTGGAGGTGCTGGCGTAGTCGTAGTACCGACGCTCAAGCGTACCGATTAAATCCCCCAAACTGTGGAGCACCAAGACGGCAACCACCACGAGCACGCCAACAAACCAGTCGGCGCGCCAGAAGTTCCCGCGTTTTTTCAATGTAGATGTCGCCAAAGCGCCCTCTCTCGCCTCAAATCAATGTCACTTTTCAGAAAAGTGCGCTAAGTTATTGTCCCTGCGGAAAAATTTTCCGAAATCGACTGACAACGATAACAGACGCGGGAAAGACAATCAAGGCAAAATGTCACGCATGCCCTGCGTTTTGTTGCAAATTAACGCCACTGGAAGGGTTCACGATAGGGTAGTCCGAGGCACTGAAACTGACTTGGCACTGCTTTTTGTTACCTCGACACCCTGCCCGCCGCCAAGCTGGCCAGACCAAGCATCAAACCGGAGGCGGTGGCTTGGTCGCGCGTTTTTGCAAGATTTGGCCAGTCAACAGCACCAGCGCAGCACCCACGGCGGCGAATGTGTATTCCCACATCTTGCCTTCTGGGCGAATGCCGACCATGGCAGGGTCGGTGTAGACCATTTGTCCAGCGATCCATCCGAGCAACATCGCGCCCAAAGTGATGATGATGGGGAAGCGCTCCATCAGCTTCATGACGATCTGGCTGCCCCAGACGATGATTGGAATACTCACCAACAAACCGAAAATCACCAGCGGCAACTGATGCTGCTGGCCTGCACCTTGCGCTGCGCCCGCGATGGCAATCACGTTGTCCACACTCATCACCAAATCGGCCATGATCACGGTTTTCACGGCACTCCAGAGCTTGTCGCTGGGGTTGATGTTGTGATCATCTTCGCTCTCGGGCATCATGAGTTGCACGCCGATCCACAGCAGCAAGGCCGCGCCGACGATCTTCAAATATGGAATAGCCAGCAGCGCCAAAGCAAAGGCGATTAAGATCACTCGCAACACAATCGCACCGATCGTGCCGTAAATGATGCCTTGCTTGCGTTGCTTGGCGGGCAAGTTGCGGCATGCCAGCGCGATCACCACGGCGTTGTCACCGCCGAGCAAAATGTCGATCAAGATGATCTGGCCTACAGCGAGCCAGAACGCAGTCGTCATGAATTCATCCATCACAAACTCCAGTTGCTATGTTTTTGATAGCATTCCGTGCACACTCTATAACGGGGAAGTGCTCAAAATGCTTAAAGTATTTGGCCTCAAGTGTAGCGCCTAGGCGAAGCCTTGATCCTGCGTAATTCTGCGTATTAGCTAACATCCCACATGTGCGTTTTGGTCATGAAAAAAGCGGCGCATCTTTCGATCACGCCGCTTATCGCCTTAACAGAGCTTTACAGCATCGCTTTGAGCAATTTAGCCATTTCCGATGGATTGCGTGTGATTTTGAAGCCACATTCTTCCATCACGGCTAGCTTTGCGTCTGCCGTGTCTGCGCCGCCAGAGATCAGTGCACCGGCATGGCCCATGCGTTTGCCGGGAGGAGCTGTGACGCCGGCGATGAAGCCAACGATGGGTTTCTTCATGTTGGACTTGCACCAAAGAGCGGCCTCGGCTTCGTCTGGGCCGCCGATTTCACCAATCATGATGACGGCATCGGTGTCTGGATCGTCGTTAAAGGCGCGCATCACGTCGATGTGCTTCAAACCATTGATCGGATCGCCGCCGATGCCGACGGCGCTGGATTGGCCGAGGCCGATTTCGGTGAGCTGAGCGACAGCCTCATACGTGAGTGTGCCGGAGCGGCTGACCACGCCAATACGGCCTTTGCGGTGAATATGGCCGGGCATGATGCCGATTTTGATTTCTTCGGGGGTGATCAGGCCGGGGCAGTTGGGGCCGAGCAGCAAGGTTTTCTTACCGCCAGCGGCTTCTTTGGCACGCATGCGGTTGCGCACTTCGAGCATGTCTTTGACAGGAATGCCTTCGGTGATGCAAATCGCCAAATCTAATTCTGCCTCTACCGCTTCCCAAATCGCAGCGGCTGCGCCAGCAGGCGGCACGTAGATCACGGAGACGGTCGCGCCCGTTTGGCCAGCAGCTTCTTTCACAGAGGCATAGATGGGAATGCCGAAGATTGACTCACCCGCTTTTTTCGGATTCACACCCGCGACGAAGCAGTTTTTGCCGTTGGCATACTCTTGGCATTTTTCCGTGTGGAACTGGCCGGTCTTGCCGGTGATGCCTTGGGTGATGACTTTGGTGTTTTTGTTGATGAAGATAGACATGTTGTTTCCTTAGGCTTTCTTCACTGCAATCATGATTTTTTCAGCGGCTTCGGCCATGCTGTCAGCACTGATGATGGGCAAGCCAGAATCTTTAAGCATTTGTTTACCGAGCACTTCGTTCGTGCCTTTCATGCGCACGACCAGCGGCACAGACAGATTCGTGGCTTTGCAGGCGGTGATGATGCCGGTGGCAATCGTGTCGCATTTCATGATGCCGCCGAAGATATTGACCAAAATAGCCTCTACTTTCGGGTTTTTCAGCATGATTTTGAAGGCTTCCGTGACTTTCTCTGGCGTCGCGCCGCCGCCTACATCTAGGAAGTTGGCAGGCTCGCCGCCGTATAGCTTGATGGTATCCATCGTGGCCATCGCAAGACCAGCGCCGTTGACCAAGCAGCCGATATTGCCGTCGAGCGAAATATAGGCCAGATCGAATTTAGAAGCCTCGACTTCGGCCGCATCTTCTTCGTCCAGATCGCGGTAAGCGACGATATCGGGGTGGCGGAACAGGGCGTTGGAATCGAAATTGAATTTCGCATCCAAGGCCATGATGTTGCCTTTGCTGTCGCGATTCAGGGGGTTGATCTCCACCAAGGAGGCATCGGTGTCCATGTAGCACTTGTAGAGCTTTTGGAAGACGTCAACGGCTTGCGATGTGGAATCAGGGGGGATGCCGATGCGGTCGGCCAAATCTTTGGCTTGTTCTGTAGTCAAACCGAGCACAGGATCGGCAAAAATCGTGATGATTTTCTCCGGGCGGTTGTGCGCCACTTCTTCAATGTCCATGCCGCCTTCAGCCGAGGCGATGAAGGCAACCTTCTGCGTGGCGCGATCCGTCACAGCAGATACGTAATATTCTTGTTGGATGTCCGCACCGTCTTCAATATAGAGACGGCGCACCTTTTGACCAACCGGGCCCGTTTGGTGCGTGACCAGCTGCATGCCCAGGATTTCGCCAGCCAAGCGCTTGACATCTTCAATGCTCTTGGCCACTTTCACGCCGCCGCCCTTACCACGGCCGCCTGCATGAATCTGCGCTTTCACCACCCAGATCGGGCCGCCCAGCTTTTGTGCAGCTTCGATGGCTTCTTGCACGGTGAATGCAACAATGCCGCGCGGCACTGGCACGCCAAATTGACGCAAGATTTCCTTGCCTTGGTACTCGTGGATTTTCATGGGTGGGATTTCCGGCTGTGATTCGTTTTGATGACGCGAGGGACTGATTTCATGCAAAATCGTCGGCATTGCAACAGTTAAGTTACCAAGCGATTTCAGCGCGTAACTGTATCATGTTGCAATGCACCAAAACTGACATCTGGCATCTGGCATCTAGGAAAGCACATCATCATGGCAAAAGTCTTTATCGACGGCGAAGCAGGCACCACCGGGCTGCAAATCCGTGAGCGTCTGGCGCTGCTGCCGCAGATTCAGGTGCTTTCCATTGCGCCAGAAAAGCGCAAAGACATCGAAGCCAAGAAAGCTTTGTTCAACGAGGCCGACCTCGTGGTGCTTTGCTTGCATGATGAGTCCGCTATTGAATCCGTAGCGCTTTGCGCAGAATTATCAACGGGTAGAGCCCAAAAAGGCTTGAAGCCTCTGAAGATGGTCGATGCCTCCAGCGCCCACCGCACCGCGCCCGGATGGGTCTATGGCTTTCCTGAATTGAATGCTGAACAAGCTGTTTCCGTGAAAAACGCGCATTTTGTGGCCAATCCTGGCTGCTACCCCACCGGCGGCATCGCGCTGCTGCGCCCATTGGTGGACGCAGGGCTTTTGCCGACGGACTACCCCGTCGTCATGCAAGGCTTTTCTGGCTACTCGGGCGGCGGACGGCAAATGATTGAGGCTTATGAAGTCGCCAAAACCGCACCTGCGCTGGAGATGTATGGCCTGAATTTGGCGCACAAGCATGTGGCCGAGCTGCACAAGTATTCTGGGCTCACACGCCGCCCGATGTTCATCCCCACGGTGGGTAATTTTCACAGCGGCATGCTGGACCATATTTGCTTGCAATTCGATCTGATGAACGGCGTGAAAAGCGCCTCTCAACTCGAAGACGCTTTGCGTGCGCGTTATGCAGGCTGCGAGTATGTGAAAGTGGTTGCGGCGGCGGAAGGGAACAAAATCGAGCCTACTGCTTTGGTTAACACCAATATGCTGGAGCTTTCGGTATTTGGCAACGACTCAATAGGCCAAGCGGTGCTCGTGGCGCGGTATGACAACTTAGGCAAGGGCGCTAGCGGCGCGGCTGTACAGAATATGCGCTTGATGCTGGGTGTGTGATTTTTTAAATCAAATCGGGCTCTAACCGTTATAAAACATGCATCTAATGCTATTAATTTAATAGTATTTTGTGTTGTCTTTGTTCGGAAGATTTTGTTTTGTTGAGACCAGGTTGCGCGCTATTCCATCAAACGTTCTCACGCCAACTCGGCCTGTGGCAGCCTTGGCAGTCTCAAATCTGAAGTGCAACAAAATTAGTAGCAAATTAAGTCACTGCGCCGCGCTTGGGTTTGTTCGTCATGCGCCGCGTCACCACGCTGCCCAAAGCCATCACGAAGCTCAACGCAATGCTTGGATGGCGATGCGCCAATTCTGCATAGCGCATCGGAGAAAGCCCCCAGAGCACGCCTTTGTTCATCGCTTGCACCGTTGCGTTGCGCGGCGTGCGGGCGAAAAATGCGCCCTCACCCACGACAGAGCCCGGACCGACGGTTGCCAATTGAATTTTGCCGTTGGCATCTTCGTGATGTACGCCCAACGTTCCTGACTCCACGATATACACCGTGACTTCAGTTGCGCCTTGACGGATCACTTCTTGCCCAGCTTCCACCGTAAATGCCTGCAAATGCTGCGCCAAAATTTCCCAATCAGTGAGCTTGAGCGTGAGGCGCATCGCGTCAAATTGCTGAGACGACTGAATGCTTGTGGCCAAGCGAATCACGCTGTCGTTGATTTTTTGAGGCCGCACAGCGCCCACGCGCTCGGATGGCGCGAGCACGCCCGGCGTGCTGGGCAAAAAGTTACTGCTGGGGCTTTCGCTGTCTTGCTCGCTGACACCATAGAAGCCGCTGCTGAAAAAGCTGTTGCGCGGCGTGTCTTGCGACGAATTATCAAAGTCTTTTTTCTTCCACATCTTTCCTAGTTTGCTTGACTGAAGATGTGTGCGCAAGCAAAAACTAATGATTCGAAGGTCTTTATCTGCTCTTTGAGTAACTTTTCAGTAATTTTTAGGCTTTTGAGTGTCGTTTATACACATCAGTTTCTAAATGTAAAGTTGATGTATTCAAACTGCATTCGTAAAAACGACTTTCCTGCTCCCCACTTTTAAGCCGATTGCAATTGCTTCATCGCCAAGCGCTGCATATGTTGGCGCAGGCGCTGCAAGCCAAGATCATGCTCATACTGCCGCTCACGCAGGTTCGCATCAGGCTCCATCGCCTCCAACATCGCGCGATCTTGCTCCAAGACGTTCCAATGGCGGTTTTCCAAGCGATTGCGATACAAGAAGCGCCATGCATCGCGCTGCCATCCCGTGACGCGGCGGCAGCGCCAGAAAAACACGGCGGTTGCAGCGAGCTGGCCAGGCGCGATGATCGGCGTGAACGCGCCGATGATGCCGAAGCTGCCGCCCGGGCCGCCGGTTTTCGGATACGGAATTTCTAATCGCATCCAATGCACGCCCGTGTCTGCCCATTCCGTCCAATCAAAATTCACATCGCGCTGGCCGTCTTTTTCAAACACGAAACCTTCCTGCGTGGTGCGCAATTTGAATTTCGCGGAAATGTCGCCCTCGCTCATGCTGTGGCTCATCTTGTGTAAGAAACTACCGTGCATCGGATCCATCACGTTATCGATCACATAACGGTAGTCGCCCGCCCACTCCACATAGCAAAGGAAGTTGCTCCACACGGCATCGTCGGTGATCTCGGGCGGCAGGTTCAGTGGCGGCGCTTCATCGATGTGCGTGGCGCTGTTGTAAAGCCAGACCGAGCCAGCGGCCTCCTTCACATGAAAGCCAAGCGTCGCGCGAGAATTCTCCAGCGGACAGCCCGGGCTGGCCGGCACTTTCGTGACCATGCCATCGCAACGCACCTCTATGCCGTGATACGGGCAGGCGAGGCGATCCCCCAAATTCACACCCATCGATAGCGGCGCACCGCGATGCGGACAATGGTCTTCTAGCGCATGGGCTTTTCCTGCGCTATCGCGCCAAAGTGCTAGCTTGTAGCCAAGCCTTCTGAGGGCGCGCGGTTTGTCAGAAACCCAATCGCTCGGACAGATCGGATACCAAAGATTCTTCAGGCCTTTTTCTAAGGCGGCGCTGACATCGGCTTTGGTGGGGGCGGGTTTGGCCGCGGGTTTGATGGGAATCACAGTTTCAGTCATGTCGTGCTCCGGTTGGGATATTGACAGGGGAAGGGTTTGAGAAATACAAAATACCGACGCAAAAGACGCAGAGGTTACGCAGAAGAAATACAAAAAAAGAAAATGCAAATCCGAATTTAATATTGGTATTTTTTGCGTCTTTTGCGTAACCTTTGCGTCTTCTGCGTCCGGTATTCATGCCTTCGCTTATGCAAGCGACAAACGCTTAAGTTCAGCAGAAAAACTTGTCGATGTCCATGTTTGCCCATTCGGCGCCAAAGGCCCGCCTTGGTTGAGATATGCAACGAGCGGGTCTAGCTCCCAGTGGCCTTGGCCGAAGGCGCGTTCCATCGCGTCGCCGAGCAAGATTTCGTATTGGCTGGGCTCGCGGGTGCGGGCTTGGTGGGGCTCAACATAGAGGGAATCTATTTTCATGACTACTCCTGATTTAATAGCATAGTAAGCAGAATTTATAACGGCTAAGGCCGCTTTTCGGTTAAAAACTGACCACCTGCACTCACGAGAGGTTGCCTGCGCGTGTGGCCATCGATTCCGCCATCAATCGCCCATTCGGCAAACATCGTGGGGCCAGGTGTGAATTCTCTGGGCTGCCAGTCTGCGGTCAGGTGGTCTTCATCGGCGTTGTATTCAATCAAGCCGCCGACAGGGCATTCAAAATACCAAAAATAGGCGCTGGAGATCGGATGACGGCCTGGGCCGAGTTGCGTTTTCCAACCCGCGCGGCTCATCGCTAAGCCGCCGCCAAACACCTCGTGTATGTCTCGCACCGTGAAAGCAACGTGGTTCAAACCGACTTTGCTTTTGCCATTCGCGTCGGGCGGCACTTGCAGAAGGAACACATCATGATGGCCCGCGGTAGACGAGCAACGCAGAAACGCGCCACGCCCGGGATAGCTGTCGCTCATGACGAAACCGAGAGATTCGTAAAACTCAATGGCTTCTTTCAAACGATCTGTGAACAGCACCACATGGCCAATCTCCACCGGCTGCGCGCGCTCGTACACAGGAGACGGCGAATTGATGCGCTGCTCTGCGCCATATGGATTGCTGGGCGAGCCTTGCAGCGACACTGCACGCTGCTGACTGATGCGAAAGCTTTGCTTCAAACCATGCGGATCGAGCACGGAAAAACTGCTTAAATCACTATCTTTTTGATAGCTACTAGTGCATGATTTATAACGGATAGAGGCCGATTTGTGCAATAAATCCAGTGTTTGCTGGCTCTGCACAGCCCACACCACCTCACGCAGTGTCGCGCCCGCTTCCATCGCTGGCGAGAGCCGCGCATCCTGGGGCTGGCGCACGATCACTTGTGCGCCGCTCACGGTTTCAAAGCACTGCTCTTCGTTGGTTACCGAAAGCTCTTTCAAGCCCCAGTCGTTGAAGAATTTTTGCGCAGCTTGCCAGTTCTCACTCGTGCTGTCGCTGCTGTAAACAATCGCGTCGATACTCAGAATACCCGTTTCACTCATTCCAGGTTCGCTCATGCTTTACTCCAAGTCAAGGGCAGTGGATTCGTGCCCCAATAAAAACTCTTTTGCATCATGTATTCCATGATCGAGGCTGCACCTTTCTCTCTTCCCAACCCACTCATTTTGTAGCCAGTAAAGGGGGTGCTGACAGAAAAGAGTTTGTAGGTGTTGATCCAGATGGTGCCAGCAGTGATGGCTTGGCCTAGGCGCAGCGCGGTTTGGAAATCTTGGCTCCAAATACCACAAGCTAGGCCGTATTCGTTGTCATTGGCTTGGCCGATCAGATCAGCCTCGTCTTCCCAAGGCAACAAGCAAAGCACGGGGCCAAAAATTTCTTCGCGACAGGTGCGACTGGTGTTACTCAGGCCTTCAAAAATCGTAGGTTCATAGTAATAACCTGCATCGCCTACGGGGCGCTTACCGCCACACAGCAGCTTGCCGCCTTCTTGCAGCGCCAACGCCACATAGCGCTCCACACTCTCGCGGTGCGCTTGAGAAATCAGCGGGCCCATGTGGGTAGATTCCAGCACTGGATCGCCGACGCGAAGCGCATTTGCAGCGTTCACCAAGCGCCGCTTGAATTCTTCGTAGACGCCCACATGCACGAAGGCGCGCGAGCCTGCCACGCAGCTCTCGCCGCTGCTGCTGAAAATGCCGTAAATCACGCCCGCCACTGCATGATCTAAATCTGCATCGGCGCACACGATGGTGGGCGATTTACCGCCGAGCTCAAGTGAAACAGGCATCAGCTTTTTCGCTGCCAGCTCGGCAATGCCCAAGCCTACATTCGTACCACCCGTGAATGCAATGCGCTTGATGAGCGGATGGCGCACCAGCGCATCGCCCACCACCGAACCTTTGCCCGGCAACACGCTCAAGATGCCTGGCGGTAAACCAGCCTGCTCACCGATACGCGCCAACTCCATCGCCATACGCGGCGTGATCTCCGCAGGTTTGATCAGAATAGCGCAACCGGCCGCCAACGCGGGTGCGATTTTCTGCGCCTCGCTGGCAATCGGCGAATTCCAAGGCGTGATCGCGCCGACCACTCCGAGGGGCTGATACAAACTCATCGTGAGGAAAGCGCCACGCTGCGGAGTGACCGGGCTTTCAAATGTTTCACAGACTGCGGCGAAGTATTGAAATGTACCTGCGGCGCTGGCCACCAAGGCGCGGCATTCTTTGACGGGTTTGCCGTTGTCCAGCCGCTGCAATCTGGCCAGCTCTTCGCTTTGCTCGCGAATCAGCGTGGCTATTTTGTGCAGGATCGCGGCGCGATGATGGGGCAGTAAATTTGCCCAGTCAGGTTTTTGGCGAGCTGCGTTTGCAAAGCGCACGGCTTCATCCACATCTTGCGCCGTGGCGGCATGCCATTGAGCAACCGCCTCACCTGTTGCAGGATATTCCGTGGTGTAGAGCGCACCACTGGCATCACGCCATTGACCTGCGAAATAGGTTTTCAGATGGGGCAAGCTCATATTTGAAATCAGTCGTAGAGACGATACGAAAAACGTGAAAATTTCGCAAAAAACAAAAAAAAGAAAAGGGGACCGCGCATCTGTTGACACATTGGCGGTTTTCGCAATTTTCGAGCGATTTTTGCATTACCTTTTTTCATATCAAACCACCATATCTGCCACGCGATTGTCCAAAAACCGGAGCGCACTCAACACCGTCAACATCGACGTCTTCGGGTTATCCGGCAAAGGCTGGTTGCGCATCTCGATCTTCATGGTGCCAAATGCGCCTTCGATCTCAATTTCGTGCACGTTGTCTTGCAGCGTGCCGTCTGCGATCAAGCGCACTTGGGTGGCGTCGAGCCCCAATCCTGCGAAAGAAATTGTGGCAGCGACGTTGGCGTTTTTGGGATAAAGCGCAGCAGCTTCGCGCGCTGAGGCTTCAAAGATGATGGCGCTTTGGCGGGTGAGGGCGAGGGCTTGCAGATCTGCCATTTTTTCGCCTGGTGTGCCGCGCCAAGCCGCTGGTGGTTTCCTGCCGATGTAGCGAACGCTCGTTAAGCCCGCTTGCTTGGCAGCTGCAATCGCGTCAATCCCGCCGATCGCGCCCGGCAGCAAATGCACCTGCGTTTTACCTCGCTGAGCAGCTAGCGCAAGCTGCTCGGGCAAACCCACCTCGGCAAGCGCGCCCACCGAAAGCACCGCGCATTCCACACCTCGGCGCAACGCAGGCAAGACATGCACATGCAAAGCGCTGTGACCTGCGCATTCGAGGATGAGCTGCGCATCAGGCGGCACTTCGCTCACAGCCTGCGTGCCTTCGCGTAACTGCATTTGCACCTGCATCACGCGCTCGTCCCGGACTACGACCTGCGTGATGCAGATGCGCGTGTGAGAGGCCAGTCGCTCATAAATCGCTTGGCCAATCGCGCCAAAGCCGATCAGGCATACCTCTTGCGTGCGATGCGTGTTGAGCGGTGCGTTCATGGCGTCTTCATAACTTCCTCTGCGGACCCGCAAATTTTTCGTTGAATGGCCCCCATGCCTTCATGTCCACCTCCAACACGGTGGGGCCGCGTTGTTGCAGGGCTTGTGTCAGCTGCGCTTCTATTTTGGCGGGATCGTTGCTTTTGAAATAACTCACGCCGATACTTGCGCACAATTGGGAGAAATCTGGTGTGTGCAGATCGACATAGCAATGGCGGCTGCCGTAGTCTGCGTCTTGGATGTTTTTGATCACGCCATAGCCACCGTCGTTCATCAAAATCACCATCACATCGGCTTTCTCTTGCACCGCGCAGGCCAGCTCGCCGACATTGAGCATGAAGCCACCGTCGCCTGCAAGAACTATTGTTTTGATAGCATTTTGCCCAGGTTCTATAACGGCTAGAGGCTTCTTTTCTTTATAAATCTCTGCACATAGGGCTGCGCCAATGCCCATTTGCAAACCTTGCCCAATACCGCCGCCCAACGCATGCACGCCCGCACGCGGATGGCGCAGCACCAAGCTGCGGTTGCCCCACATCGTGTTGGAAAGCGTGATGTCTCGCGCCCAAATGCACTCGCCGTACAACTGTTCTTTGACCACTTTGTTGAGTGCATTCTTCAAATCCACATACCGCCCCAAAGTAGCATCCACCTGCGCTTCTGCGGCTTGGCGCGCAGTTTGAATTTCAGCGAACCATACGGCATCCGCCCGATAGCCTTGCAATGCATCGGCCAAGGCGGTGAGTGCCAAAGCAGCATCGGCTTCGATGAAATGCTCGCAGCTATAAGCCTGTTCGCGCACGGCCGGATTGGCATCGATGCGAAAGCGCTTGGCTGGCAATGCAAGCTTGTATTTCATCGTCTCATTGCTGCGTAGACGCGAGCCTACGATGAGCATCGCGTCGCAGCGCTGATACAGCGCCGCACTGGCACGCTGCAAATTAAACGCAGCCAAGGTGCCCGGATGATCTTCAGCCACCACACCGCGCCCTTGCACCGACGTGACCACGCCGATGCCTATACCCATCAACCGCTGCACCTGTGCTACCGCACCGCGCGCACCGCCGCCCAGCCACAGAAGCGGTCGCTTGGCTTGGCGAAGCTCTTGCGCAAGCTGAGCGATTTGCTGAGGATCAGGTGGTTTTTTGACTATTGAATCAGTAGCACCAGGCGCAGATTGCATAAACGCGATTAGCACTTTTTCATCTAAAAATGCCTGCTGTACATCAATCGACATTTCAACGCTCACAGGCCCGCATGGCGGCGTGCACGCCAGTGTTGTAGCGCGTTGCAAGACATCCCAAGCCTCGGCTGGTGAGTTGATGCGAAACGCGCCTTTTCCCACCGAGCGAAGCATGCCCAACTGATCTGGATGCTCGTGAATAAAGCCCCAGTTTTTGTCGATCCATTCGGAGTCGATCTGGCCGGTGAGGTGCAAGAGTGGTGTGCCGGCCGTCATGGCTTCCACCAGGGCGCCGGCGGCATTGCCAGAACCCGTGCCGGTACTGGTGACGACCACGCCGAGCGTGCCGCTCACGCGGGCTGCCGCATCGGCCATGTTGGCTGCGCCTGCCTCGCCGCGTGCGGAGATGAAACGGATGATGCCTCGGCGATAGAACGCATCCAGCATCGGCATGTTGTGGATCGAGATCACGCCAAACGCAGCGCGCACACCCTGCGTTTCTAGAAATCGGGCCACGATTTCGCCGGTGTTGATCTGCGATGTATTCGCAGGCATCGCTTGCGTAGCGCTCATCGGCTGTATCCTGGCGTGTGTTGCAAACGCCATGTGAGCAGATACGCCGATTCGCGCACTTGCGTGATGAGCAATGGCAGTTTTTCTTCTGGAATGCGCGAGGACAGCACCGTGACGCTGATGGCTGCGCAAACTTGCTTGTCTTCATTGAACACCGGCGCCGCGATCGTGGAGATGCCCGATTCAAAGCCACCCTGGCTGATGGCGTAGCCCATGCTCTGCGTTTCGTCCACCGCCTCTTTGAGTGCTTGTGGTGTGATGGGTGTGCGATCCGTGAAAGCTTTCATCGGCATGTTGGCATAGAGCTGCTCGATCTCTTGCAAACTCTTGCCCGCCATGAGTACGCGACCAAGCACGGTGGCGTGCGCAGGCAGGCGAGCGCCCACTTGAATCGCATGGAACGTGGCATGCCGCCCCAACGCTTTGGCTACAATCACCACATCGCGCCCATCGCGCACCACGATATGTGATGAATGGCCACAAGCATCTGAGAGTGACTCGATCACCGGGCGTCCTTGCTCGGTCAACTCCATCGATGTGAGGAATTCAAAGCCTAAGCGCAACACAGCCACACCCAAGCGATAACTTGGATGTGTGCCCAGTTCGCCCACGCGATCGACATAGCCCGCTTGCTCCAGCGTTTGCAACATACGAAATACGCTGGCGCGGGGCAGTTGCGCCATTTTGGCCAATTGCGCACCGGAGAGAATGCGCCGCTCGTGCGTAAAGAAGCTCAATATTTCTAGCCCACGCGCAAGAGCAGGCACGGTGTAGCGCGTAGCAGCGGATGACTTCTTGCAATCGATGAGGGGGGGCGATTCAGCCATGGTGTGGATTCTCTGAAAAGATACTTATAAGTTCGTTGACGGCTTTTGGCATTTCTAGTGCACATAGATGGCCTGTGCCTGAAAGCTCCGTGTAGGGCGCACCGATGCTGCGCGCCAGCTCTTGGCAGGCGGCTGGGGGCGTGATGATATCTTGATCGCCACAGCCAACGTGCATTGGGGCTGTGCTGTTTTTCTTGAAGACTTGCAGATCGGCGCATATTTCTGCTGTGCTGAGCATGTGGGTGGCTTGTGTGTAACCCCCTTCGTTCAGGCGGCTCATCATGTGGGTGGCCAGTTCGATCTGCTCGGCGCTGGCCTGCGGTGAGAGCAACCGCGGTGCGCGTTGCTCGGCCATTTTTTGCAACCCGAGCTGCGCCATGGCATGCAGGCGCTCATCGCGTTTTTTGATGCGCACGGCTTCAGTCGCTGTGCCATAGCCTTGAGCAGGCGCAAGCAGCGTGAGCGCCTTCACGCGCGTCGGCTGCAAACGCGCCGCGCTCGCGGCCATGATGCAGCCCAGAGAATGCCCCACCAGGTGCACCTGCTTCATATTTAATGCATCCAGCCAGGCCCAGAGCACACGTGCATAGTCTGAGGCCTGAGGCTCAGCCAGTTTCAAGGCCGAACTGTCTGCATAGCCCGGCGCATCCCAAGCGAGCACAGTCCCTAGTTTTGGATCTAGCAGTTGATGCAGCCAACTACCTGAGCCTGAGCCGATCCCATGCAAAAGAACCGTTGGGATCACATCCTTCTGTATTTCCGAGCCCGATGCACGGTAGCGAATGAAGCCCTGCCAAGGTAAAGCCACCCCCTGCATGGGCATGCTTTGGAGTTGTTCCAACAGGCTCATTGCGCTTTACCGTTTGAGTTGGGACAAAGGCGAGCCTGGCGGATACACCGGTCGAATCGGTGTGGCGCTTCCTAGCATCACGCACATCAGAGCATCTTCATCGCCCATATTGATTTCTTCGCGGTACACACCCGGCGGCACGCTGATCAAATCGCGTTCTTTTAAAACTGTCTCCCAACGATTCGTCACCACACCTGATGCATCGCGTTTTTCGCAAACCACCTTGAGCATGCCGCGCAACACGAAAAAAATTTCTTCCACATCGTAATGAATATGGCTCGGGCCTTCATGCTTGGCGGGAATCACCATCGTAGAGAAGGTGAAATGCCCAGCGGGCACGGTGTTCATATCAGTACTCACGCCCGCACCGCCTGTGCCCACATAACGCATTTGTGCACGGCGGTACTTTGGATCGTAATCGGCTTGAAATTTCAAGGCATCCCAGTCGTATCCGCGCGTGGCAAAGCGAGCAACGCGTGATTCAAGCCATTGCTCAAAGCTTTGTCCTCCAGAGGCCAGCATGCCTTGCTGAATTTGCGCTTCAGGAGGAATCAAAGCATCGAGCAGGCCGCGCTCGTTGAAGTTTGCATCGTTGGCTGCTTGCATCTTGCGGGTCTCCCATTCAACCTTGATTTAATTCATCACATAACCGCCGTTGACTGGCAGCACTTGACCTGTCACGAATCCCGCGCCTCTGCTGAGCAAAAACAGGGCGGCGTCCACGCAATCGCCCTCATCCTGCTCTCTTTGAATCGCACGGCCCTGAAGATATTGTTCATGCCGCGCTTGGGGCACATACTCGGTCGATTCGCCCACCACCAAGCCCGGCGCAATCGCGTTCACGCTGATGCCGTCTGCTCCCAACTCACGTGCCATGCTGCGCGTCATGCTGATCACCGCGCCTTTACTGGCCACATAGGCCAGCAAGCGGGGTGCTCCCCACAGCGCAGTGTCAGACGCGATATTCAACACGCTGGCCGCGCTGCCTGCTTGCACGGCCGCTTTCAAATGCGGATACGCAGCCGTTGTGACCAGCCACACGCCCTTGATGTTGACTTGCATCACGCGATCGAACATGTCCTCGGCAAGCTCATGCATCAGCTTGCCACCAGAATTCGTGATCGCTGCATTGTTGATCACGCCATCCAGCCCGCCCAGCCACTGCACCCCAGCTTGCATACCCGCTTCAACCGAAGCGCGGTGGGCTACATCCATGTTCACAAAATGCGCTGAATCGCCCAGCGCCCTGGCCAAGGCCTGGCCGCGCTCTTGCAGCACATCAGCCAACACCACTTTCGCTCCCGCCAGCACACAGGCACGAGCAAAAGCCTCGCCCAAGCCTCGCGCCGCACCTGTGATGAGCAGGCGACGACCTTGCAGAGAAAGGGTGGACGAGGGCATATTTTGTCTCAGCTAAGAAACTGTGATTCGCTAATGATTAATTATGGCATGATGAAAGGAAAATACAAGCCCTCGATGGATGCGCTGACTATCGGCGGCAGTTTGCGTATCATCTTCCTTCAACCCAAACAACACAAGACAGGAATCCATCATGGACTTAGGAATTGCAGGCCGCTGGGCCTTGGTGGGCGGAGCGAGCAAAGGCCTTGGCCACGGCTGCGCCGCTGCGCTGGCGCTAGAAGGCGTGAACGTGATCATGGTGGCGCGTGGGCGCGAGGTACTTGAAGCGTCCGCTACGAAATTAATAGCACGCTGCGCACAATCTATAACGGCTAACAGTCCAAATGGCTTAAAAAATGTGCCTCAGATCCTCACCGTGGTCGCCGACATCACCACGCCCGCAGGCCGCGAGCAGATCTTCGCCTTGCGCAAAGAGTTCGACATTGTCGTCACCAATGCAGGCGGCCCGCCGCCGGGCGATTTCCGCTCTTGGGATCGCGATGCCTGGCTCGCCGCACTCGACGCTAACATGCTGACCCCCATTGAGCTGATCAAAGCCACGGTGGACGGCATGGCCGCTCGCGGCTTTGGCCGTATCGTGAACATCACCAGCAGCGCCGTCAAATCGCCCATCGATATTTTGGGGCTTTCCAATGGCGCTCGCAGCGGCCTCACCGGTTTCGTTGCTGGCATCGCTCGCTCGGGCCAAGCTGCACAAGGCGTGACGATCAACAACCTGCTGCCCGGCCTCTTCGATACCGACCGAATCACCAGCAATTTCAACGCACAAGCCGCCAAGAGCGGCAAGAGCTTAGAAGACATCAAATCCGCCCGCATCAACGCCCTGCCCAACAAACGCTTAGGCACCCCCGAAGAATTCGGTAAAACCTGCGCCTTCCTGTGCAGCCAACATGCCGCATACATCAATGGTCAAAATATCTTGATCGATGGCGGCAGCTTTCCGGGCACGTTCTGAGCCTGTCAGTGCAGGTCTGAACCTATACTCACACATGCCTCACCTCCTGCTTGTTGAAGACGACGATCTGCTGCGCGACGGCTTGGCTGCGCAGCTCACGCAGATGGGCCACACGATCACCGCGGCGACCAATGGCGCAGTGGCGATTCATTTGGTCGACACGGCGCGTTTTGATGCTGTGATTTTGGATCTGGGTTTGCCACTGGTGGATGGCACGCAGGTGCTCGCGCACATTCGCAAATACCGGACGGCGCTGCCCGTGCTAATTCTGACGGCACGTGATGGCGTAGAAGATCGCATCGCGGGGCTCAATGCGGGCGCGGATGATTATTTGACCAAGCCATTCAATGTGGCCGAGCTGCAAGCGCGTTTGAGCGCGATGCTGCGCCGCGCCCAGCTGCCAGCCTTTGACGGTTCTCGCGCCACCGAAGGCCTGCGCGTGCATGCGAACGAGCCGCGCGCGTGGGTGAGCCTTGTAGAAGGCGAACAAGAGTTGGAATTGACGCAGCGCGAATGGTCTTTGCTGACGCTGCTCATCATCAACAAGGGCCACGTGGTGAGCCGAGATGATGTGCTCACACGCTGGACGAGCGACGATGGAAGTACAGCGCAAGAGACTGAAGGCGCAGCAGAAAATAATGCGCTGGAAGTGTATATCCACCGCTTGCGCAAAAAACTTGAAGGATCGAGTCTGTCGATTCGCAATGTGCGTGGGCTGGGCTATTTACTGGATAAAGCTTGATGGTTATTTGCTATTTATTTAATAGCATCCTTAATAGATTTTATAACGGCTAAAGATCTGATTAGCATTTAAAAATGCAGTTCACCAACAGCGCGACATCACCTCAGCTTTCGCTCAAGCGCCAGTTGTTGCTTTGGTTATTGTTACCGCAATTGTTGCTCTGGCTCGTCGGCGGCTCCTTGGCCTATCGCATTGCGCTGTCGTATGCCGAAAAAGGTGTTGACCAATCGCTCACGCAATCCGTGCGCTCGCTGGCGCGGCAGGTCAAACCAGTAGGTTCGGGGCTGTTGATTGATTTCCCAAAGGCGGCGCAGGCCATCATTGAGGAGGATCCGCAAGACAAGGTGAGCTACATGGTGTCGAGCCCGCCAGGGCAGTTTGTTTTGGGCAATGCCAAATTACCCGAACCACCTGCTGCAGTGGTGCAGCTGTTGCAGGAGAGCACCGAGCCGCAACTCTACCAAGCCATGATTGACATGCCTGACAGCGAAGCCCGTCCGTTGCGCATCGCCACATTGGAATTGCCGTTTGGCGAGGCGGGCTCGCCTCAACGCATGCGCGTGCAGGTCGCCAAGAGTCTGGCTGTGCGCGAGCGCATCGCACGCGAATTGGTGTTTGACATGCTCGTGCCCTTGCTCTTGCTGGGCGCTGTGCTCGGCGTGCTCGTGTATGCAGGCATTGCGCGTGGCCTGCTGCCCTTAGCCCGGCTGCAAGACAAGCTGCAAGCGCGTTCAAGCTCCGATGCGCGTTCGGCAACGCCGTTTTCGCCGATTGCCCTGCAACAAGCGCCGCAAGAAGTGCATTCGCTGGCAGGCGCAGTTAATCAGTTGCTGGCTGCGGTAGAGCGCAGCGTGAGCCAAGAAAAACGCTTCATCAACGATGCGGCGCATCAGCTGCGCACGCCTCTGGCAGGCCTGCAAGCGCAGCTCGATCTGGCACTCAGCGAGCGCGATCCCAAGGCGCTGCAAAATCGCTTGCAAAAAGTCAACGCAGGCATGCAACGCGCCACTCACCTGATGCACCAGCTCTTACAACTTGCCCGCAGCGAAGCCGATGTGCCCATGCAACCGCTGGATGCCGTGCAATTGGCGCGCAGCATTGCGCAAGATGCTGCGCCCGCCGCCTTGGCCGCAGACGTTGATTTTGGTTTTGAAGGTCCGCCGGATGACGCGCCGCTCATGATCCAAGGCAACGCCTTGCTGTTGCGCGAAGCCCTCACCAATTTGATTGACAACGCCGTGCGCTACGCCGGGCGCGGCGCGACCGTTACGCTGCGTGCGCGCAAAGATACGGGGTCGGTGATCCTCGAAGTAGAAGACAACGGTCCGGGCTTACCGCCTGAAGAAATTCCTAAAGTATTTGAGCGCTTTTATCGCGCCAGCGATGCGCCAGGCGGTGCGGGGCTAGGTTTGGCCATCGTGCAAGAGATTGCTCAGCGGCATAGCGGGCAGGCGTTCGTTCAGACTGCGCAGCCTCATGGTTTATGCGTGCAAATCCTGCTTACGCCGTTATAAAAATTACGCGGCGCGCTATTAAATATATAGCAATATTAATTCAAACGCACACCCTGCGTATCAAACCAATGCAGCGCTTGAGCGTTGGCAGTCAAGCCAATTTGCTGCCCCGGTTGAAAGCTCAACTCGGGTGAAACGCGCACGGTGAGATGCGTGCCAGCGGCGTCTACATCGATGAACGTATCTGCCCCAGTGGGCTCAACCAAGGTCACGGTGCCGCGCCAATCAGAGTCGCTCAGCAACGTGATGTGTTCAGGGCGCAGACCGAGTTGCGCAGCGCCTGTGGGCGCGTGCACGGGCGATTTGGCGGCGGTGATCATGTTCATCGTGGGCGAGCCGATGAAGCTGGCCACGAAGGTGTTGGCGGGGCGCCCATAAATCTCCGCAGGCGTGCCAAGTTGCTGCACGATCCCGTCTTTCATCACGGCGATACGCGAGCCCAGCGTCATGGCTTCGATTTGATCGTGCGTCACATAGACGCTGGTGATGCCGCTGACCTGATGCAGCCGCTTGATCTCGGCGCGCATTTCAACGCGAAGCTTGGCATCCAAATTTGACAACGGCTCGTCAAACAAAAACAGTTGCGGCTCGCGTGCGAGGGCTCGCCCCATGGCCACGCGCTGGCGCTGGCCGCCCGAGAGCTGCGAAGGGCGGCGATCCAGTAAATGCGTGATTTGCAGCATCTCGGCCACGCGGGCAATCGTTTTTTCCCGCTGTGGCTTGGGCACTTTGCGCATCTCAAGCCCAAAGCCAATGTTGTCAAACACGCTCATCGTGGGATAAAGCGCATAGCTTTGAAACACCATGGCAATATCGCGCTGCGCGGGTGCAACGCCCACGACCGATCGGCTGCCAATGC
Organism: Variovorax sp.; assembly: GCA_031418715.1. Classification (GTDB taxonomy): domain Bacteria; phylum Pseudomonadota; class Gammaproteobacteria; order Burkholderiales; family Burkholderiaceae_C; genus JANMDU01. The sequence goes on from JANOJL010000045.1 coordinate 349,026, forward strand.
GCACATCGCCTTCGGTGGGCTCTTCTAAGCCCGCGATGATGTTGAGCAAGGTCGATTTACCGCAGCCCGAAGGGCCCACCAATATGAGAAATTCACCGGGCGCTACATCAATGTCAATCCGCTTCAACACCTCGGTTTGTTTACCGGGTTTGCCAAAGCGCTTAACGATGCTTTCAATTTTCAAACCAGAAGCCATTGTTTAAACCCTCAACCCTTCACTGCGCCAGCCGTGAGGCCGCGCACAAAATACTGGCCTGCCAGCATGTAAATAATCATTGTGGGCAAGCCTGCAATCATGGCCGCTGCCATGTCCACTTCGTAGGCTTTCACGCTGCTCGACGTGTTGGCTAAGTTATTCAAACCCACCGTGATCGGCTTGCTGTCCGACCCGCTGAAAGCCACGCCAAACAAAAAATCATTCCAAATGTTGGTGAACTGCCAAATCAACGTCACCATCAAAATTGGCGTAGAAAGCGGAAAAATCACACGCCAGAAAATCTGCCAAAACCCTGCGCCATCCATCCGCGCTGCGTTGACCAACTCTTTTGGCACGCTCAAATAATAGTTGCGGAAAAAAAGCGTCGTGCCTGCCATACCCGCAAGCACGTGCACGATCACCAATCCAATGACGCTTGAAGAAAGCCCCAGCATCCCGAGCACCTGGCTCATCGGCAGCAGCACCACCTGAAACGGCATGAATACACCAAACAGCATGAAACCAAAGAGCAACTCCGAGCCTCTGAATCTCCAGTGGGAGAGCACATAACCATTGACCGCGCCCCAGGCTGTGGAGAGCAGTACCGCAGGCACCGTCATCATCACCGAGTTCATGAAAAACGGTTTCAAGCCATTGCAATCCACGCCCGTACAAGCGCTGCTCCAAGCGGTTTGCCAACTGCTCCAATTCAAGCTCGTGGGAAAGCTGAGCAAGTTGCCTGAGCGAATCTGCTCTGCATCTTTGAAACTCGTGGCGAGCATCACATACAAAGGCGCAAGAAAAAATAGGGCTGCAAGCAATAGCGCCAGATACACCAAAACGCGAGACAAGGCTTTAGCGGTCATGTGGCTTGCTCCTCAACTCAGAATACAAGTAGGGCACCACAATCGCAGCTACCGTCATCAGCATCACGGTGGCACTTGCAGCACCAAGCGCCACTTGCCCCCGGTTAAAGCTCATCGCATACATGAAGGTGGCGGGCACATCGGTGGAATAGCCCGGCCCACCATTGGTGAGCGACATCACCAAATCAAAACTCTTGATCGCCAAATGCGAAAGCACAAGCACCGTGGAGAAAAATACGGGGCGCAATGTAGGCAAGATGATGCGCCAATATATCAGCGGCAAAGAAGCGCCATCAACCTGTGCGGCTTTGATGATGCTGTCGTCAATCCCGCGTAAGCCCGCAAGAAACAATGCCATCGCAAAACCAGCGCTCTGCCAAATACCAGCGAGCACAATGCAATAAATCGCCGTTTCGGGATTCACCAACCAATCAATCTCAGTGGTGGTGATGCCCCAGTCTTGCAGCAATTTTGGCAATCCCAGCGAGGGGTTCAGCATCCATTTCCAGGCTGTGCCAGTGACGATGAAGCTCAGCGCCATCGGATACAAATAGATCGTGCGTAACGCACCTTCAGCGCGAATTTTTTGATCGAGAAAAATAGCCAACAAGATGCCGACAACGCAAGAGCCGCCGACATACAAGAAACCAAACACAAACATATTCTTGAGCGCCACATGCCAGCGCTCCATCGCAAAGAGCTTGGCGTATTGCTCAAGCCCCACAAATTCATCGTAACGCGGCAACATCCGCGAGCCTGTCACGCTCAGAATGCCATTCCAAATCATGAAGCCATATATAAACGCGAGGCCAAAAATAAAGCCAGGCGCGATCACCAGCTTAGGCAGCCAGTTGTCAGAGGTGCGTTGCATAAGTAAAGGGCGCACAAACAACTAGAGGAACACGAAAGACACTGAAGTACACGGAAACCACGGAAGTTTTTTCTGTGACTTCCGTGTTGTCTTCGTGCCTTCCGTGTTCCTCTATTCGTTGCGAGCTAACGAAATTACTTCGTCGCAGCAGCCGTCACCAGCTTTTTCTGCGCATCGGCCACACTCATTTTGTCGTCGTTCCAGTAAGCGCTGACCATGTCTTTGATCGCGCCTTCTGCGGCTGGCTTGATGGCCATGCCGTGAGCTACTGATGGCACGAGGCCGCCGCTCTTAGCTGTGGCTACGAAGTCTTTCGCCGAGAGCTTCGCGCAGTCGTCAAACTTGCTCATGTCATGACCCAAACGCACGGGGATGGAGCCCTTGTTTTGGTTGAACACTTCTTGGAATTCTTTGGAAAGAATCGCACTGGCCAGATCCGCTTGCGCTTTTTGAGCTGCTGGGTCTTTCAGCTTGAACAAAATGAAGCTGTCCACGTTGAAGGTGTAGGCGTTGGCTGTGCCGGGAGCAGCTGCGCAGAGGAAGCCTTCACCGGGCTTTTTGCCAGCTGCTGTGAATTCACCTTTCGCCCAATCGCCCATGAATTGGAATCCAGCTTTGCCTTGAATGACCATCGCGGTGGTCAAGTTCCAATCGCGCCCTGTGGAAGCGCTATCGGTGTAGCCTTTGAGCTTTTTGAAAGTCTCCAGCACTTTGGTGGTGGTCGGACTTTGAAGTGCTTTGGGATCGAGTTTGATCAGCGCGTCGTTGTAATATTTCGCACCGCCAATGCCCAGAGCGACAGACTCAAACACGGTGAAATCTTGCCAATTTTGACCGCCATGCGCGAGCGCTACTGCGCCTGATTTTTTGATTTTGTCTGCTGCGACGAAGAACTCATCCCAGCTCTTTGGCATGCCAGCCACGCCAGCTTTTTTAAGCACATCAGGATTGGCCCACATCCAGTTGACGCGGTGCACGTTTACAGGCGCAGCCACATAGCTGCCTTTGCTCTTCATCACATCAGCCACGACTTTAGGTAGCAACTCGTCCCACTTCTCGGCCTTGGCCACAGCATCCATGCTAGCCAGCATGCCTTCGTTGGCCCACTCTTGAATTCCTGGGCCTTTGACCTGAGCGGCGGCCGGCGGGTTGCCAGCCACTGCGCGGCTTTTCAATGCGGTTTGCGCGTTATCACCGCCGCCACCAGCCACTGCAAAATCTTTCCACTTGTGGCCCTTGGCCTCCATCATTTTCTTCAGCTCAGCCACCGATTTGGCCTCGCCGCCTGAAGTCCAGTAGTGCAGCACTTCCACTTCACCGGCCTGAACCGCCACCGCGCCTGCAGCTATTGCCACCGCAGCGGCCAATTTTGAGAGTCTTAACATCTTGTGTCTCCTCGATAGCCAAAGCCTGTGGCAACATGCCCGCTTCAGCAAAGCCCTGTCCGCCCCTTGCGTCCAGTTGCGTTAATTATTCTTTAATTTTTATTAAAAATTGCTAGGGTTTTCCCGTTATTCGAAACTGAATGCAAGCAACGGTCTGAATCGTGAGGCTTGACATGCTTGCCGCTACAGTGTCGGCATGAGCAAAACACCTTCTTTTTCATCCGTCAGCTTGATCGGCGTACCCACCGACATCGGCGCGGGCGCGCGTGGCGCAGGCATGGGGCCCGAGGCGCTTCGTGTGGCAGGTATCCGCGAGGCGATTGCGCAGTTTGGCTTGAACGTGATCGACACCGGCAATCTCGCAGGCCCCGCCAATCCTTGGCAAGCAGCGACCAACGGTTTTCGTCATCTGCCAGAGGTAATCGAATGGAATCGCTTGCTGCACGACGCGATGCTCGCACAATTGCAAGCCGGGCATCTGCCCGTCATGCTCGGCGGAGACCATTGCCTAGCGATTGGCTCGATCAGCGCCGTGGCCAAGCATTGCAAAGCACAGGGCAAGAAGCTGCGCGTGCTGTGGTTTGATGCACATGCTGACTTCAACACCGCAACGCTCACACCCAGCGGCAATATTCATGGCATGCCCGTGGCCTGCCTCTGCGGCCACGGGCCGCATGAGCTGGTGAGCATTGGCGGTTTCTCAGCACAGCAGCCCGCGCTGTATCCAAAAGAAATTCGCCAAATCGGTATTCGCAGTGTCGATGCTGGCGAGAAAAAACTCGTCAAAGACATGGGTATCGAGGTCTTTGACATGCGCTACATCGACGAAATGGGCATGCGTCACGCGATGGAGCTGGCGCTGGCTGTGATGGATGCCAACACGCATCTGCACGTGAGCCTCGACGTGGATTTTCTCGACCCCGATATCGCTCCCGGCGTCGGCACCACCGTGCGTGGCGGCCCCACTTACCGCGAGGCGCAACTGTGTATGGAAATGATCGCCGATACCGGCCGCTTGGCCTCGCTAGACATCGTCGAGCTCAATCCGGCGTTTGATATACGCAACCAAACTGCTGAGCTGGCGGTGGATTTGGTGGAGAGCTTGTTTGGCAAGAGCACGCTTATGCGCAGCTAGTCATCTTAGAATTGCTATAAGATAAATAGCAAACTACGTATATTCTATAACGGGTACAGACTGATTTTCTTTAAATTTTTCGATATTTAAAGTACTTTGACCGACGACAGCCTTCGCAGAGCCTGCTGCACGATATCGCTTTGCATGCTGCGATAAATCAGCGCTTCTTCAGATTCCTTGGCCAACGCACCGCTTTCGTTGAAGCTGATGTCGCGCTGTTGCAAAAGCTCGGTTTCAGGAATCACTTCTTTGCCATCTTTGCCACGCAGCCGGAATTTGAAGCGCACACGCAACTGAAATTCGCGCACCTGGCCAGACGCATTCACGCCCACCACCGTTTTCTCACGCTGGTCTTGCAGCACTTCCAAAATCACTTGCGCCGCATCCAGCTCGCGGTTGTCAGAGATCACGCGCACACCACTGGCTTCAAGCGAGCGCTTCAACTCCTGCCCCAAGCTGGAGCTTTCCGCGAAGCCTGCATACATCACGCTGAATGGCAAATTCGGCGCTTCACGCAATTGGAAACCGCAGGCGGGCAGCAGCGTGGCGCTGGCCGCAGCAGCGCCGTAGCCTGCGAAGCGTTGAAGCGCGAGGCGGCGAGAGAATGGGGTGGTTTGAACTTGCATCAGATGACAATGTTAACCAATCGACCCGGCACGACGATGATTTTCTTCGGCAGCGCACCAGCCGCTGCTTTTACAAAGGCATCGCTGGCCAGAGCCGCCGCTTCAATCTCTTCCTTGCTCGCGCCCGAGGGGACTAGCAAAGAGCCGCGCAGCTTGCCGCCCACTTGCAGCATCAACTCGATCTCGTCTTGCACCAAAGCCGCCTCAGCCACCTTGGGCCAAGCGGTATCGAGAAGATCACCATGCACACCGGCATAGCCCAAGCCTTGCCACAGCGCATGCGACAAATGCGGCGAAGCCGGGTAGAGCACGCGCAGCAAAATACCAAAGCCTTCAAACACCGCCAACATGTCGCTGTTACCCGCCACTTGCGTGCCGTCACCTGCCTTGAAGCCTTCTAAAGCATTGAGCAATTTCATCGCGCCAGAGACCACCGTGTTGTACTGCATGCGCTCGTAGTCGTAGTTGATTTGTTTCAACACGGTGTGAATTTCTAAGCGAAGCACCTTGGCCTGCTTGCTCAAATTTTTCGAATCAAATGCACCTTCAGCCCTTATAAAACCTGCGCTGGGCGCTATAGAAATAAGAGTGTGCAGCTTGCTACCTAAGCCCCAGACGCGCTTCAAGAAGCGGTAGCTGCCCTCTACCGCGCCATCGTTCCACTCCAGAGTGGCCTCGGGCGGGGCGGTGAACATGGTGTAGAGGCGGGCGGTGTCCGCGCCGTATTTGTCGATCAGCTCTTGCGGATCGATGCCGTTGTTTTTGCTCTTGCTCATCGTGCCTACGCCTTCGTAGGTGATGGCCGTGCCAGCGGGCAGCGGCTCACCTGCGTAATCCACAGCATGCTTCAATTTTGCGCCGATGATCTTGCCGGCCTCATCATGCACATGCTCCACATCGTGCGGCCAGAAATACTCCTTACCGCCTTTCTCGTTTTTGCGCGAGTAGATATGGTTAAGCACCATGCCTTGGCACAGCAGCTTGGTGAAGGGCTCATCCATGCGCACCAAATCCATATCGCGCATGACCTTCGTCCAGAAGCGGGCGTAAAGCAAATGCAAGATGGCGTGCTCAATACCGCCAATGTACTGATCCATGCCTGCGCCGTCTGCACCGCCTTGCTTTGGCATCCAGTAATCCACCGCATCATTGGTCATCACCGCGCTGTCTTTTTGATCTTGCTGCGGCAAGCAATAGCGGATGAAATACCAAGATGAATCCACGAAGGTGTCCATCGTGTCGGTCTCGCGGCGCGCATCTTGGCCGCAAATCGGGCACACCGCGCCTTTGTGAAAACCTTCGTGTTTGTGCAGCGGATTGCCCGAGCCATCAGGGATGCAATCTTCGGGCAAGCGCACGGGCAATTGCGACAGCGGCACAGGCTGTGCGCCATGCTCTGGGCAATGCACGATCGGAATCGGCGTACCCCAGTAGCGCTGGCGGCTGATGCCCCAATCGCGCAAACGCCAAGTGGTTTTTTTCTCGCCGAGGTTTTTGGCAGCGAGTTCAGCGGCGACAGCATCGACGCAAGCTTTGAATTTCAAGCCATCGTATTTGCCGGAATTGACTGCTGTGCCTTCGCCTTTTTCGGCGTAATGCTCTTGCCAGGCGTCGGTTGAAAAGGATTGCCCGGCCACTTGCACGACCTGCTTGATACCCAAGTTGTATTTCTTCGCAAACGCAAAATCTCGCTCATCATGCGCAGGCACGCCCATCACCGCGCCATCGCCATAGCTCATGAGCACATAGTTGCCCACCCACACTTCGATTTGTTCGCCAGTAAGTGGATGCGAAACAAACAAACCAGTAGCCACGCCTTCTTTTTCCTTCACCGCCAGCTCGGCCTCAGTCGTGCCGCCCGCCTTAAGTGCTTCTATTTTTATAGCAAGCTCGCTAGATAATTCGCCGGCTCTCACCGCAATGGGATGCTCAGGCGCAACGGCCACAAAGGTCACGCCCATGATCGTATCAGCGCGTGTGGTGAAGACGTACATCTTGCCGTCTTGAATCAACTTGCCCTGCGCATCTTTAATCTCATGCGGAAACGCAAAGCGCACACCCTCAGATTTACCGAGCCAATTTTCCTGCATCAGGCGCACTTTGTCGGGCCAGCCGGTGAGTGTGGCGTTTGGGTTACCGATCTGCACATGATCGAGCAGTTCTTGCGCATAGTCGGTGATCTTGAGGTAGTAGCCCGGAATCTCGCGCTTCTCGACCGTTGCACCTGTGCGCCAGCCTTTGCCGTCAATCACTTGTTCATTGGCCAACACAGTTTGGTCAACCGGATCCCAATTGACGATTTGCGTTTTGCGGTAAGCAATGCCCTTTTCCAGCATCTTCAAAAATAGCCACTGATTCCACTTGTAGTAACTCGGGTCACAAGCGGTCATCTCGCGGCTCCAGTCAATCGCCAAACCCATCGCCTTCATCTGGCGCTTCATGTAATCAATGTTCTCGTACGTCCACTTCGCAGGCGGCACTTTGTTTTTCATCGCCGCGTTTTCTGCCGGCAGACCAAACGCATCCCAGCCCATCGGCATGAGCACGTTGTAGCCCTTCATACGCAGCTGGCGCGTGAGCATGTCGTTGATGGTGTAGTTGCGCACATGGCCCATGTGCAGCTTGCCGCTTGGGTAGGGCAGCATCGAGCAGGCATAGTATTTGGGCTTTAAATTGCCTTGGGCATCCTTGGCGTGTTCATGCACGCGGTAAGCATCGGTTGCGTTCCAGTGGTCTTGTGCGGCTTTTTCAAGCGCTGTGTGATCGTATTTGTCTTGCATACCCCGATTTTACGGGGCTGCGCTTGCCTTCAAGGCTTTGCTGGGGGCGCTTGTGGGTTTGCCACAAAACCAATGCGGGTGAGGCCGGCTTTTTGTGCGATGCCGATCACCTCTATCACTTTGCCATAGGGCACAGTCTCGTCGCTGCGCAGTTGCACTTCGGTGTCTTTGTTGGCTTCTGCGGTTTTTCTCAGACTGTCGGCCAGCGCAGGCAGTTCAATTGCTTGGTCACCCAAGAAGATTTTGGCGGATTTGTCGATCACAACGGTGACGAATTTAGGCGCTTCGGTGGGCTTGGCGGCTTCGCTGCTGGGCAGATCGAGCTTGATCGAGCTGGCTAGCAAGGGCGCGGTGATGATGAAGATCACCAACAGCACGAGCATCACATCCACCAGCGGCGTGACATTGATCTCGCTCATGGGCTGGCTTCCCTTGGTTCGCTCGAGTTTACCGAAGCTCATGGCTTACTTGACCGAATGATGTGCGAGCAATTCGCGCAGATCGCGAGCAAAACCTTCGAGGTCAGCTTCAATCCTGCCAATGTAGCGACCAAACAGGTTGAAAGCGAGCACAGCGGGGATGGCCACGGCCAAGCCCGCAGCCGTCATGATGAGCGCTTCGCCTACTGGGCCAGCGATTTTGTCAATCGTCACTTGGCCTGCGCCCACCAGCCCAATCAGCGCGTGATAAATACCCCAGACTGTGCCGAGCAAGCCGACGAAAGGCGCGGTTGAGCCTACTGTGGCCAACAAGATTTGACCGAATTGCAATTTGAGCAATACGCCGTGCAAGGCATCGCGCAGCAAGCGCGTAAGTTGCTGGGCTTTGTCGCCTGCGCCAGCCAAGGTGCCACTGGCGTTGACTTGAGCAGCGTCAATCAGCGGCAACACGAGTAGCTCACGGTCTAGCGCGGCTACGCTCGCGCGGCCTTGGGCAACATCCGCGGCTTGCCAGAAGCTCGCGACGGACTTGGCCACATCGGGCACAGCACGCTTGATGACCCAGGCTTTCCAGAAAATCACCACCCAACTGGCCACCGACATGAGCAGCAGCAGCACGGCAATAAACTTACCCACGCCGTCCGTTTGTTTGAGGAAATCGAGTGCGTCCATCGTTTGTTTCGCTTCTTATGTGTTGAGACCGAGCACGTCAAACATATCAAACATGCCGTTTTTCTTGCCGCTTAAGAAGCGCACGGCACGCAAAGCACCTTGCGCGTATCCCTCTCGGGTGGAGGACTTGTGCGTGATTTCAATTCGCTCGCCAATACCGGCAAACATCACCGTGTGATCGCCCACGATATCGCCGCCGCGAATGGCGGAAAAACCTATTGACTCAGGATCGCGCGCGCCTGTGATGCCCTCACGCGCAAACACGGCGTGACCTTTGAGATCTCGTCCCAAGGCTTTTGCCACCACTTCGCCCATCTTCAGCGCCGTGCCTGAAGGCGCATCAATTTTGTGGCGATGGTGGGTTTCGATGATTTCGATGTCGTAACCATTGGAGAGCGACTTGGCAGCCATCTCCAGCAGTTTCAACGTGACGTTCACTCCCACGCTCATGTTGGGCGCAAGCATGATGGCGATATCTTTGGAGGCTTCCTCTAGCTGCTGCTTTTGCAATTCAGAAAAGCCCGTCGTACCAATGACCATGCTTACACCCTGAGCGCGACAATGCGCCAGATGCGCCATCGTGCCTTCAGGGCGGGTGAAATCAATCAGGGCGTGGCAGCCTTTCAAAGCATGCGACACATCGGAGGTGATGGTGACACCGCTGGCAGTGCCGAGAAAGCCACTGGCGTCTAAGCCGAGCCCTGAACTACTAGGTACATCCAGCGCGCCGCCGAGCTGGCAATCTTCGGCATGCGCCACGGCTTCGATTAGCATGCGACCCATGCGGCCGCCTGCGCCTGCGATGCAAATGATGTGTTGCGCCATTCTGCCTGCCCTTATTGCGCAGCAGGTGTGAAGAACTCGCGCTCGATGAACCAGCGGCCATCGCGCTTGACCAGGAACATGGCTTTGGTACCTACTTCACGGTAAGCATCCGATTCGTAATCTTGGCGAAACACCAAGCGCGCCTCGGTGGGCGAGACCATGCGCACGCGCACGTCAAACACACCCAAGCTGATGCGCGAACGGCCTTCGATGCGCGTGCGGCGCAGCGTTTCCCATTCAGCACGGGTGGGAGAAGTGCCTTTGAATTCGGGCAAGTAATGGCCGAAATAGGCCGAAGCATTGCGCGCTTGCCAATCGCTCGTCCAGCGATTGAGGAAGCTGGTGATGTCTGGATCGGCAGCGGCCAAGGTGCTGGCTGATTGGATGGGCACAGGCGGCGGCACGGGTGTGGGCGCTGCTTGAGGTGTGGCTGGAGAAGCTTGTGGCGCAGTGGCCGATGAACTTGCCACAGCGGCGACAACAGGAGCGGATGTCGTCGCTGGAAGGGCAGCAGCTACGACAGCGACCGCAGTTGTTGGAGCTGGAGCTGGGGCTGGAACTGGGCTTTGTGATGCTGGCACTACGCCGCTGGATGCTGCACTAGGCGCTGGCGCAGCAACGACACGTGCAGGTGCAGGTGCAGGGACAAGCGTAGGGGCTGCCGCTGGCGCGACGGTGGCGGGGGTTGGTGCGACGGTAGGCGCAGGCGCTTGCGCTGTGAGCAAAGGTGCGTTGGCCGCAGCCGATGAAGTGCTGGGGCGCGCAGCGTTGCTGGCAGCCACGGCGCGTTGCGTGCTAGCATCCCAAGCAGAGGTTATGGCACCCGGCGCTTCGAGCGGTGGATAACTCGTAGGCGCGGTGTTAGTGCTTGCGCTTGGCGCATTGTTTGCAACGGCCACTGCCGTATTTGACGCTGAATTCTTGATGCCGAACTCACGCAACACTTCCGGGGGCACTTCCAGCAGAGGCACTTTGCCCAAGCTGCGGCCTACAGAGAGGGCGGTCACGAATTCTTGTTCTGAGATCAGTTCATCGCCGTCCACCTTGGACAGCTCATCGCCTTTGAAAAACACGGTGAGCTTGCGCTGCTGGGACTCTTGACCTTGACGGCGAATGGTGAAGACATATTCCCAACGGTCTGCATGGAAAGCACTGGTCACCAAAGGCGAGCCCAAAATATCGCGCACCTGCGCACGGGGCATGCCCACTTGCAGCGCGTCTTTTTGCTCTTTGGAGACAAAGTTGCCCTGCACCACTTCGACCTTATAGGGCGTGATGAAGTTGCCAACCTTAGCGAAACTTCCTACGGTATCCGTCACGCTTTTGATGCTGGAGCAGGAAGCAAGGGCGAGGCAAGCGCCAGCCAGTGCAGCCAAGCGGCGGATCCGACGCATGCGGCGCGTGCCTTGCGGGGAAACAGAACCAAAGATTTCAGAAGAAGCAGTCATGGCAGGAATCATTGCGAGCAGGCAAGGCTTGCAAATACTGCACGCCTTGGGGGACAAAGGTTATGATCAAACCATTGTAGCGGCTTCGCTTTGCACCACAGCGAACCACTGCGTCGGTTTGCATCACCCTGTCACACCATGAGCACTCTGGACGAACTAAAAAACACCGGCCTCAAAGCCACGCTGCCGCGCTTGAAGATCATGCAGATTTTCCAAAGCGGCGCGCAACGCCACATGACGGCCGAGGATGTTTACCGTGTTTTGCTGAATGAACGCACCGACATTGGCCTAGCCACCGTGTACCGCGTGCTCACGCAGTTTGAGCAGGCTGGCCTGATCACACGCAGCAATTTTGAGAGCGGCAAAGCAGTTTATGAGCTGAACGAAGGCACACACCACGATCATTTGGTTTGCCTCGATTGCGGCAGGGTAGAGGAGTTTCACGATGCTGAGATTGAAAAGCGCCAAACGGCTGTGGCGAAAACCAAAGGATTTGTCTTAGAAGAGCATGCGCTGTCGTTGTATGCGCGTTGCACCAAGACCGCCTGCCCGCATCGCCCCGCGGCGGCTAAAAGCACGTAATTTTAAATGAAATCGGCCTCTACCCGTTATAAAATGTACGTAGTTTGCTATCTATTTAATAGTAAACGAGTGGGGCTATAACGATGCTTGAGCAGACCGTATTACCAGCTAAAGAGCCACTTTCTCCGCCTCTTCACCCACCCGTTTTGCGCCCTGGTGTGCGTTTCTTGCTCTCACATCCTGCCCATTTCATCGCTTTGGGCGCTGGCTCGGGGCTCTCACGCATCGCGCCTGGCACGCTGGGCACGCTCTGGGCTTGGGCGGCGTTTGCGGTGATGCAGTTGTATTTAACGAGTGCGCAAATCGGCTGGGTGATTGCGGCTTCGCTCCTTGTCGGTTGGTGGGCTTGCACGGTGACGGCCAAGAATCTTCGGGTGCTCGATCCAGGCGCGATTGTGTGGGACGAGGTGATTGCGTTTTGGATCATTCTCTGGCTGGTCTCGCCTGCTTCATGGCTGATGCAGCTGGCGGCGTTTGCGCTGTTTCGCTTCTTTGATGCCGTCAAGCCTGGCCCAGTGGCTTGGGCGGATGAGCTATTTCACGGCTTTGGCTGGAAGGGCGGTTTTGGCATTATTTTGGACGATCTGGTGGCTGCGGCCTGCACGCTGTTGGTGATTGCGATTTGGGTGTTTTGAGGAATGATGTCGTGACCCATGCGATGACAGATAACGCCAGCTTACTATTAAATCAGAAGCGTTCCACGCAAGTTCTATGTGGGCTACTGGCCGATTTACTTCTAAAAAATGAATCAATGCTTGCCACGGCAGAAAGTTGCACTGGCGGCATGATCTCGGCGGCTTGTACAGATTTGGCAGGCTCATCCAACTGGTTCGAGCGTGGTTTTGTGACATATTCCAACGAAGCCAAAACTGAATTGCTCGGCGTGGATGCAGCGCTGATCGCAGAGCATGGCGCGGTGAGCGAAGCCGTGGCGCGTGCGATGGCGTTTGGCGCGGTGCGGCATTCGGCAGCCAAGGTGAGCATCGCCGTCACGGGTGTGGCGGGCCCCAGCGGTGGGAGCGCAGAAAAACCGGTGGGAACCGTCTGGTTTGGCTTTTATATCCACGGCTATTTGCACAGCGAAATGATGCGCTTTGAAGGCGATCGGGCTGTGGTGAGGGAGCAGACGGTTTTGCATGCTTTGCAGCGGTGTATGGCGCTTTTGGCAGCTCAGGACGCGGCTTGAAAAAGGGCATGGAAAATCCTGTGCATCGGGCGCGGCGACTGCCTAGCCGCAGCAGACGTGGCGCCCAAAATGAACTGGGGTAATCAGGCGGTGACGATGAATTTATCCAAGGCTCGCCGTGGCGTAGCAGGTGAGGGCTCGGGCACATAGCCAATTCGGCAAAGCATCTGTACCGTGGGGTCAGCAGCGCTGCGAGGGGCACTTTGGTTGAGCACGAGCTGATGCACTTGCTCGTAATGCGGCTTCATCTCGGGAAACTCTTGCAAGGCTTGGCTCAGCGGGTGCATAGCGATGCCTTGGGCAGTCGCTTGCAATTGCAAGCGCACATACATACGCCCGGCCTCCACTTGATCAAGTCGTGTGTTTTTACCGGTGATCCAAACAAATCCCATTGCAGTCTTACTGGTGCCATCAAAGCGCTCGATGAATTTTTTCTCGGCGGTGCTGCCCGCAGGTGTCGGCTGGCTTCGATCAAACTGACCCAAAGCGGTGAGCGTGCGTACCATCAGCGAGTTGATCGAAATGCCATCACGGTTTTGCAGAATTTCGTCGGGCCCCACGCGCACGAGGCGGATGCTTTCCAAATTCGTGCGAGGGGTGCGCAGCTCAACAAATGCTGAGTCTAAGCAAAGCTTGCGCAAGGGTGCAAGACGCTGCTCCTGCACTGTGCCGCCACATTGCATGCGCGAAGTGCCGCCAGCGGCTAGGATACGTTGTAGGTTGTTGTCGGATACAGGCTTTGCTGCGTCAAAGTTCACCTTCACCGTGTGACGTTTCAAAATCTGCGCAAAAAGTGCATCTTTTTGTCCGCCGGGTGCAATGCTGATGCGAGCCACCGGTGGCTTCATAGCTGCGCGCCAATCCTTCAATTCAGCAGGTAACTCGCCTTGCGGCCACATCTGCACATCAGCGCGCAAGCCCTGCTCAGCAAGCGCCATCACCAGCAGCTCAAGAAATGCGCCATGACCCACCATGATTTGTCGGCCAAACGGATCCGTCTCAGGCAAGACGCGCTGTGGATCGGTGCGCAGGGTGATCACATTGGCCTCACGTAAATCCACCAACCATGGCTGAAGGTTGTGCGGGTTAGGCGCTGTGATCGCATAGGCTAAAGCCCGGCGGCGCGGCTCAGTCTCGCTATTCGTAGGGCCATTCCATGCCTCAAGAGCCTGAGCTGGTATAGCGCTGCTGATGCAACCACTCAAACTCAGGGTGGCCGCTGCTACCGCACCACCACCTACCAAACGTATAAATTGACGACGACTCATGATGTTCTCCAAATAGAAGTTGAAAGCAGGGCTTTACGCCCAGAAGGGTTGTCCGCGCAGCGCTTGAACGAATGTCCAGGTACACCATGCGCTAAACAGCAGTACGAAGCCCCAGACGGCAGGCAAAGCAACACGCTGGGGCGTCTGCAAACGATGCAAGACCCAGCCAAAGAAAGGAATGAAATGCATGGCGTGGATGCCAAAGAAATGCGCAACGCGTAAGTCACCACCCTGGCGAGACCAGTTCACCAAGGGCAGGCCACCAGCGTCGGTGCGGGCTGCGCCCACCCAATGGCCAGTTTGCTGGCCACTGAGATAGCCTCCAAAACCTGCGCCCAAAAAAAATGTGGCGAGTAATCCAAGCACGATCGACCACTTGAGTGCTGCGGATAGCGCATAGTCTTTAGAGCGAGCAATCAAGATGCTCAACACCAAAGAAGCGCTCACCAGCAGCCCAGCGCCCACACCCATCAAGGTATACATCCATGCATCAAACGATGTGGCCGTGTTGAAATGCGAGGCCTTGCCTTGCGCACCCTGCAGCGAGATATAGGCTACCTCAAACAAACTGCTGAGCAAGGCCACCCAGACCACATATTTGGCCGAGCTGCTTTGCAACGCAGGCTTGGGCAACCCAACCATGAAAAACGCCAAGGTGAGCAAATAAACCCCCGTGGACACTTGAAACTTCCAGGGCTTGAGCCAAACGCTCACGCCTTGAAACAAGCGAGGATCTACAAGGGCTAAAGCAGCCGTGATGCATGAAAGCAGCAGCAGCCCGAGCCCGCCCCAATACAGCAAAGGAGCAGTCAGCCTCAATGCGGTCAGGCCGTTGTGCAGCAACGCGCTGGGCGGGGAAGCTGTGCCGGTGCGATGGAGGGCCTGTTGCATGGTGAATCTTTCAAATCAAACGTCGATGCGAGGATTGTGGAAAAATATTGGCTGTTGCACAATTGCCTAACTGTTCACACCAGAAATTCAAAAATGAATACCGCCCATGATTGCCGCCTATGACTCATTCTTTCGACTGGACGCTCGTGCGCTCCTTCCTCGCCGCGCTGGAGCATGGCAGCTTGCTGGGCGCTGCGCGGGCTTTGAATTCAAGCCAGCCGACACTCGGAAGGCACATCGCTGAGCTGGAATCTCAACTGGCCACCACACTATTTGAGCGCACAGGGCGCGGCTTGCTGCCCACGGCAATGGCGCTCAAGCTGGCAGATTCGGCGCGGGCGATGGAAGCGGGGGCGATGCAGCTTGCTCGCCAAGCTTCGGGCGAGCAATCCAAGTTGGCAGGCTCGGTGCGCATCAGCGCCAGCCAGCCCGTGGCTTGCGTGCTCTTGCCGCCGCTGCTGGCACAGATGCGCTTGGTGTTACCTGAGATTACTGTGCAACTGGTGGTGAGCAACGAAGTGAGCAATCTGCTCAAGCGTGAGGCGGATATTGCGCTACGCATGGTGCAGCCCGATCAAGGCAGCTTGATTGCCAAGCGGATTGGCCAGATCAAGATCAGCGCCTATGCGCATCGCGACTATCTGCGACGCCGTGGTGTGCCCAAACAACCCGCTGATTTATCGCAACACGATCTGATTGGCAGTGACACCGATCAAGCCATCGAACGCGGCGCAGTGGCCATGGGACTGACGCTTCAGCCCGGTCAGATCGTGTTGCGCACCGATGATTTGATCGCCTGCGCAGAAGCTGTGCGCGCGGGTATGGGCATTGGTTTTCTTGCGGATTATGTGGGGCGCGCAGATACCGAGCTGGTGCCATTGTTGCCGATGTTGCCACTGCCGCCTTTACCGATGTGGCTGGTGGTACACCGGGAAATCCGCAGCAACAGGCGCATCAAAGCGGTGTACGATTTCCTTGGCAGCCATTTGCCAAAAATTCTCTGAAAGACATTCTATGAGCAGCGCCACGATCACCAAGTTTTATACCGCCTTTGCCGAGCTCAATGCAGAGACAATGGCCACCTGCTATGACGACAACGCCAGCTTTCAAGACGAAGCTTTCAAGCTGCAAGGTAAGAAGGAGATCATGGGTATGTGGGGCATGCTCTGCGATACCGTCAAGGCCAAGAGCCGTGCGGATTGGAAATTTAGCTTCTCACAAGTTGCTGCCTCTGGGAATCAAGGCAGTGCGCATTGGGAGCCGATTTACCGTTTTTCAGCCACCAACCGGATGGTTTGTAACGTGATTGATGCAGAATTCACTTTCAATGAGCAGGGCTTGATCCTCACGCACAGAGATCGGTTTGATTTTTGGAGCTGGTCTCGTCAGGCTCTCGGTGCGCCTGGTCTGTTGCTGGGCTGGAGCAGCTTTCTGCGTAACAAAGTGCAGCAGCAAGCGAATGCGACTTTAAGAAAATACCTTCAAACCAAGGCCAACAAATGATTCAAGAATTGATCGAGCGAGCGAACACGCACGCCCCTGTGCGCTACAGCGCCTTTTTTACTTGCATCGCCCTCGCATTACTCTCACTGTTCAGTGTGATTGTGTTTGGTGTGGGCTGGATTTGGGCTTTGGTATTCATGGGGCTCACCGCGTTAGGTATTCGTGACTTAAGGCAAAGTAAGCATGCTGTTCTGCGCAATTACCCCGTGATTGGCCACATCCGCTTTATGCTGGAGTTCATTCGCCCCGAAATTCGGCAGTATTTTCTTGAAGCCGATCACGATGCTACGCCGTTTTCCCGCGCTCAGCGCTCGCTCGTGTATGCCCGCGCGAAGGGCGACAGCGACAAGCGGCCGTTTGGCACGCAACTGGATGTGGGCGCAGATGGCTATGAATGGATCAACCATTCCGTTGCGCCCACGCGCATCGCCAGCCATGACTTTCGTATCACGATTGGCACGCCCGGTAATGGCTGCACGCAGCCTTATGCGGCCAGTGTTTTCAATATTTCCGCCATGAGCTTTGGCGCGCTAAGCGCCAATGCCATCCTCGCGCTCAACCAAGGCGCCAAAGCGGGCGGCTTCGCACATGATACGGGCGAGGGCTCAATCAGCGTGCACCATCGCCAACACGGCGGAGATTTGATCTGGGAAATTGGCTCGGGCTATTTCGGTTGCCGCAATGACGATGGCACGTTCAACGCTGAAAAATTCCAAGCCAGTGCCTGCGACCCGCAAGTCAAGATGATTGAGCTCAAACTGAGCCAAGGTGCTAAACCTGGGCATGGCGGTTTGCTGCCCGGCTCTAAGGTGACGGCTGAAATTGCTCAGGCGCGTGGCGTGCCGCAAGGCGTGGATTGTGTCTCGCCTGCAGCGCACAGCGCGTTTTCTACCCCGCTAGAAATGATGACGTTCATCGCTGAGTTGCGCACGCTCTCAGGCGGAAAGCCCGTGGGCTTTAAGCTGTGTATCGGCCATCCGTGGGAATGGTTTGCTATGGTGAAGGCGATGCTTGCCACAGGCATCACGCCTGATTTCATCGTGGTCGATGGCGCTGAAGGCGGCACAGGCGCAGCGCCAGTGGAGTTCACCGATCATGTGGGGGCACCGTTGCAAGAGGGCTTGCTGTTGGTGCACAACACGCTCAAGGGCGCGGGTCTGCGCTCTCGCATCCGCATTGGTTGCGCGGGTAAAGTGGTGAGCGCGTTTGACATGGCTCGCATGATGGCCTTGGGCGCTGACTGGTGCAACTCAGCACGGGGCTTCATGTTTGCCTTGGGCTGCATTCAAGCACAGGCCTGCCACACGGGGCATTGTCCCACAGGCGTGACGACGCAAGATGCGTATCGCCAGCAGGCGCTGCATGTGCCGAGCAAGGCTGAGCGTGTGGCGCATTTTCATCAGCAGACCCTGCATGCCTTACAAGAAATTGTGCAGGCGGCGGGCTTGAAGCATCCCAGCGAGATCACCGCCCATCACATCGTGCGCCGCGTGAATGACAACGAAGTGCGCCTCCTGGCCAATCTCGTGCCGCAAGTGGCGGATGGCAGTTTGCTAAAAGAAGATCTGAGCGACACACACAATGTCTTTCGCCTGTATTGGCCACGTTCGCATGCTTCTGTATTTGCGTTGACCTCGGCCACCTAAACAGCCGCCGATGGCACGAGTCAAAACAGCGATTGCAGCTCACCCGCCATCGTGTTCATGCGCTGCCCCACGCGCTGAAGCAACCATTTGCCAGTGGTGTCAAAAGTACCGGGCAGTGAAGAGCCATCGCTGGCAGGATCGGATTGCGACGCGGTAGAGATACTACGCGTCAGATACAAACCAAACAGGTCTCGTTCGAGCAGATGCGCAATGCTTGGCAGTACTCTTTGCAGCTGCTCCAAGGTGGATGGTTGTAGCCAGAGGCGATCCAGCAAAGCGGCATGACGCGGATAGAGCAGCGAAGTGCGCACCCGAGGGTTGCGGCGCACATGAATCGGCTTGATCAGGTAGCGCTTGGGCAGCTCTGATTGATGGCAGTGCATGGCATACACCCAAGCCACCTCGTCCATGCTGCATTCCATGAAGTGCGCTGGCGCAAAGTTGGCCGATTTCGGGCGACGCAACCAAGCATCGGCATTGATATCGACCGGGCGCGTCCCGGGGCGCATCAGCACACGTCGCTGCGGCGCATCAATGATGGCGTCTAATCTGCCGTTTTGCTCCAAATGGAAGGTGTGACTCCCATCGAGCTCTTCGCGCCGATCCGTCAGCTCCTTGGCCAAAGCAAACAGGGCGCACAAAGGGCGAAGGATCGTCTCAAAATGCTGAAGGGTGCCCGACATGCTCGCCGCCGAGCCCAGGTCAAACATCGGATACGTTTTGACATCGATGCCCAAGGATTGGAGATGCACGATATCGCTGAGTGCAAAAGGCAAACGAATACCATCGAGCTCAGCGCCAAGCGGTGCTTTCTCCTTGGCATTCTGCAAGGCGCGATCAAACTGAAGATGCGATGCAAAACCTTGGGCTACGCCAGCACCCCTGATCAACAAGGCATCTGCTTCACTGAAATCAACCACTTGCCAGACCGGCTGCTGCTCTGCTTCGTCCGCGTCGCCTTTCTTCAGTTCAGCACCATAGTTCTCTAACCAGCTGCGCACAGCAGCTTCCGAAGAGGCATCAAAACCCATCAGTCCCAAATACAGCCGGGGGTGTTGCATGTTGTTTTTTTCGGGGAATGGTTCAACCAAAGATCATTTATAGGGCATTTATAGGGCATTCTTACGGATTGTGCAATACTCAAACTTGACGATTTTTAAAGCTTGCTTCAAGAAGATCTACTACCTGCTGGTTTGACGGAGGTATAGCGGTTAGCCAACACCACCAGCACGATCACAGGCAACCCCAGCAGAGCCGTGCCGGTGAAGAAGTTGCCGTAGCCTACGGCATTGACCACCTGTCCGGAAAAACCGGCCAAAAATTTGGGCAACAGCAGCATCAGCGAGGTGAACAAAGCATATTGTGTTGCGGAATACTGGATGTTGGTCAAACTGGAGAGGTAGGCAATGAAGGCCGCAGAGGCAATGCCACTGGAGAGGTTGTCTGCCGAGATCACCCAAATCAATGCATTCACATTCGCGCCCAGCGTGGCCAGCCAAGCAAACAGCAGATTGCTCACCGCACTGAGCACCGCGCCCAACATGAGCACGCGCATCACACCAAAGCGCATAGACAAAATGCCGCCTAAGAATGCGCCCACCAGCGTCATGATCACGCCATACACCTTGGTCACGCCAGCCACTTGGTCTTTGGTAAAGCCCATGTCCACATAAAACGGATTGGCCATCACACCCATCACAATATCGCTGATGCGGTACACCGCGATCAATCCCAGAATCAGCGCTGCTTGCCATTGATAGCGCTTGAAAAAGTCAGCAAACGGCTCGATCAAAGTCACCAATAGCCATTCCTGCATGTTTTTCGCAGGGCGGAGCGTTTGTGGTCGGGGTTCAGGGGACAAAAGCACGGTGATCACGCCCACCAACATGGAGGCCGCCATGCAAAGATAAGCGATGTTCCAAGCGGCTTGGTCGTAGTTACCTGCTACGGCAACTTCCGCTCGCGCCGCAATCCAGAGAACACCCGCACCCGCCCAGATCATGGCCAACCGATAGCCCGTTTGGTAGGTGGCAGCCAGTGCGGCTTGGCGATCTGCATCGGCCGATTCAATGCGGTAAGCATCGAGCACAATGTCTTGCGTGGCCGAACCAAAAGCCACCACCAACGCGCACCAAACCACAGGCATCAAAGCCAACTTCGGATCAGAGAAAGCCATGCCCACCAAGCCAGCAATGATCACCAATTGCGAGACCAACAACCAAGAGCGCCTGCGCCCCAACCAGCGCGTCAACAGCGGAATCGACAACCGATCCACCAATGGCGCCCAGCACCACTTGAAGCCATAAGCCAGCCCCACCCAAGTTAAAAATCCAATGGTCGCCCGATCAATCCCTGCTTCGCGCAAACGAAAGCTCAGTGTGCCAAGAACCAGAAGCAAAGGCAAGCCTGCCCCAAAGCCAAGCGCGAGCATGCGCAATATGGCGGGTTCTTTGTAGACCTTCAACGACGCTAACCAACTTGGCTTAGACGCTAAAGGAGAGGATGGTGTGTGACTCATGTCGGTCATAATAAGCGCAAACTGCTTCCCAGCAGGAAGTAGCGCCATGTTGCTTTTTCTTTGCGACGGACTGATACAGCCATGTTGCGCACATCACAAATCTAGCACTTAGCTTGACACACCCATGAGGCTCTTTGCAAACAGCATGCTTGCCACGATCAGAAAATGGTCGCCCACCTCTATTGCTTCTTTTATGTGGGGTTTTACCTGTTTTTTACCGGTCGGCATGGTTTATTTATCGGCTTTGATCTTGCTGCTTGCGATTTCGTTACACCGGGGCTCTAGCCTGATCGTTGCCAACAGCCGCTGGCAACTGATTCGTGGTCACGTCGTCTTCTGGCCCGTGTGTGTTTTCTTGATATGGTCATTGCTGATTTTTCTCATTCAGCCTCATTATGCTGAGACACCCAGCAATTTATTCCATATTCTGCGTATCGCGGTAACTATTGCCATCGTTCTCTCACTGCGGCGAAACGAAGCACTCGCTGGGATTTGGGGCTGGATAGCGGGAGCGTTGGCCACTCTGCTCATCGTTTATGTCAACATACTTTTCCCGCTGCCGCACATTCTTGGTATCAGTGACTTGCTTGTCATGAAAGGCAATAAATCGATTGGTATCGCTGTAATGCTGGCTATTTTTGCTTGCTCTACTGTGATGTATGCCGTGAGCCCATCCATCGGTCGGGTCTACCGATGGGGAGTTTTAGGTATGGTTGCCGTCATTCCCGTTTTGATTTGGATGCTTCCTTCGCGCACATCATTGCTCTTGATCATGATCAGTCTTTCTCTTGGCTTGATGCATCGTTTACGGAAAAAACCATCGGTACTTTTTCTGGCTGCTATCGCGTTGTTTGCTTTTGGCTGGAGCGCTTACCAAGTACCAGATATTCAGAAAAGGTTTTCTGTAGGCCTACAAGAAATACAACACAGCATAGAAGCAAGCGCTACAGCGGGTGATGATGTAACGCAAAGCAGTTGGGGCATGAGACATCTGCTTTACACAAAGACAACGGATATGGTGCTTGAAAGGCCTCTGATAGGTTGGGGCATTGGCAGTTGGAATGATGAGTGGAAAAAACGCACGCCTGCGAGTGTTCATGCGGCAAACATGCCGCACAATGATTTTTTATGGATCGGTGCGCAAGCGGGTCTTCCGGGTTCGGTCAGCTTGCTGGCCATCATCGTGGCGCTTTTTTGGAGCGTGTTGCGCCTGCAATCACCAGCCGCAACCGCTAGCTTCGTTGCCACCGCTGGGCTTTTTGTTGCAATGACATTTAATTCAGCGCTAAGAGACGCGCAGATTGGGATGTCAGTGCTGTTTGTGGTGTTGGTGCTGAATGTATATGCGCTCAGTCAGGCGGAAGACTTGTCTCAAGTTTGATAGATCAAGCCAACAATTCGGCCCCAATGCCGAGCAAGATGCTTAGGGATGGGCACGAAAAGGCGCAATGGAAAACTGAGCAACGCGAGAAGCAGCGTTCGTCTGCGAAGACGCTTAGCGATGATGTCACCTCTGTGCTTGCGCGCAAACAATACCTTTGATTGCGCGTGATGGTAGCCACGTCCATACTCGTTGCGCAGCGGGTGCTTGCCGCGCACCGATCCGCGTGAGGCATGCAACCAAACGACATTTGGAACCACGACGATGCTACGACGCGCCTTAAATAATCGCAAACACAAATCTTCATCTTCATAATAAAGAAAAAAATCTTCATCAAAGAACCCCACGCCATGGCATTGCGCCATGCGCAGCAACAACACAGCACCACTGACAAAGCCTACTGAGCATGGTGCATCCGCTTGAGGCCCTTGGCTGCGCCACTCCGTGCTGGGCCAGCGATAGCTGATTTCCTTGCGGCCATTGCCTCGTACCAGCTGGGGTGCCAAGATGGCTGCTTTGGGAAACACGCTGGCTGATCGCAGCAGCTGGAGGGCAAGATCGCCTTGCAATTCACAATCCGGGTTGAGCAACAAAGCAAATGGTGTGTCCACCTGTGCAAGTGCCCGATTATTGGCTGCACCAAAACCGAGATTGCGCTCATGCACAAGCAACTTAACATGGCGCAGGCTGCTGCTTACCTGTTCGGCGGTGCCATCATCACTGGCATTGTCTGAAATGATCACGTGGGCAAATGAAGCGAGCGGCTGAGTCAATGCCGCCAAGCAATGTCGGCTGTTGTAGGTGACGATGATGACCGTGATATCGTCCAAGCGTGGATCAAATTGCGCGATCTCACCCATGGTTCGGCTCTGATTTACAGGCTTCGAACTCCCATACTAAATGCGAGCGCTTGCCCACCATGCCATCAAGCTGCCGCAACAGAGTGCGTGCAAAGCCTGAGGGCTCATACGCGCCACGTGGCGAGATGCGCACTTGCCTTCGCAACGCGAACTCACCCGTGAAGCCATACATACGTGCGCCAAGTTCGGGGCGGGTGAAGTAGCGCTGGGTTTTGGCGGCGATGATGTTCACATGTGTCGGATCGCGAAACGCTTTTTCATGTGGGTAGGCAGGTGTTACCGCATAGAGCAGACCTCCGGGCTTCAAGACGCGCCAAATCTCGTTCATCAGCTGCACGAAGGGAAAGTGCGTTTGGCCTTTTGCATCGATCACAACGCGTGGCACATGCTCAAAAAAATCGTAAGCCGACACAGAATCAAAGCGATCCGATTCAAATGGAATGGGTTCTACGCTCAAATTCGCTGCGGCGATGTGCTCCACGCCAGGCGCTGTCAAACCTGCACGAATATCAATGCCATACACCTGCTCGTAACCATACGGATTTTTCGGACGTTGACCGCAGCCCAAATCCAAGTGTTGGCGTTGTTGCATCATTTTGTGGCAACTCGCTCAATGCGTATGAACGTGTTCGCCAGCTTTGAGTTTGTAGACCGTACCGCAATAGGGACACTTGGCCTCGCCATGCTTTGCCACATCCAAAAATACGCGGGGGTGGTTGTTCCACACTTCCATGCCAGCTTGCTTGCTTGGGCAGAAGATGCCGCCTTGGGGGTTGAGGTCTTTAGCGGCGAGTTCGATGGGTTTGCTCATGGTGTCAGCCTTCAGACTTTACTGAGCCAAGACGCATACTTCGGATTGCGGCCATTGACGATGTCGAAGAAGGCGCTTTGGATTTTTTCGGTGATCGGGCCGCGCGAGCCACCATCACCTCGGTTGCCAATCTCAACGCGATCGAGCTCGCGGATCGGCGTGACTTCAGCTGCTGTGCCACTAAAAAACGCTTCATCTGCAATGTAGATTTCGTCGCGCGTGATGGCTTTTTCCTTGAGCTCGATGCCCAAATCTTTGCAAATCGAGAAAATCGTGTTGCGTGTGATGCCGTTCAAGGCGCCCGCACTTGAATCGGGCGTGTAGACCACGCCTTTGCGCACCACAAACACGTTTTCTCCGGCGCCTTCTGAGACAAAACCTTGCGGATCGAGCAGCAGGGCTTCGTCGTAGCCTTCGTCGGTGGCTTCCATGTTGGCAAGAATAGAGTTGGTGTAGTTGCTCACGGCTTTGGCGTGAATCATGGTGATGTTGACGTGATGGCGCGTGAAGCTGGAGGTTTTGACGCGGATACCGCGCTTCAAACCATCGTCGCCCAGATATGCGCCCCAAGGCCACGCCGCCACCATCAAATGAATCGTGTTGCCTTTGGGTGAGACGCCTAGTTTTTCAGAACCAATCCAAGTCAGCGGGCGTATGTAGCAGCTGGGCAGCTTGTTTTCGCGCACCACGGCTAGGGTGGCTTGCATCACTTCTTCTTGGCTGAAAGGAATCTTCATGCGAAGGATTTTGGCGCTGTTGAATAAACGCTCGGTGTGCTCTTCGAGCCTGAAAATGCCAGTGCTGCCATCTGCCAGATGGTAAGCGCGCACGCCCTCGAAAGCGCCGCAGCCGTAATGCAGGGTGTGCGAGAGCACATGGATTTTGGCATCGCGCCATTCGACCATCTGGCCATCCATCCAAATTTTGCCGTCGCGGTCATGCATGTTGGTTGGAGCGATTGTTGCCATGGAATTTTCCTGTGTTGAAGATAGTGAATACCGCGATTTTACTGGGCTGTAGGCGTGGCTTCGGCGACTTTGATGGCCTCGGCACTCTGCGCGACAGTCTCTTCTGGCACGGGTGGGCGATAGAGCTCCCAGCTTTGCAGCTTGCCACCCATGAACGTGCAGGTGACGTGCGAGCCACCGGTATCTTGCCAGCGGTAGATTTCGGGCTGCGCGTCTTTTTCAGTTTGAAGCAGGCCAATGCTGCGCGTGAGCGCCATCACATGCAAAAGATTCACATTCTTTCTCAGCTTGACATTCAGCATCACCGCGCTGGCCACATAGCCCATGGGTTGATTCGCAGCGCGTTTGAGCACCGTGAGCATGCGCGTGAAATGCAGCAGCACCCACATCACAACCGCTCCCGAAACCACGGCCACACCCGGCCAACCGTATTTTTGATAGGCCGCAGCAACTGCCGCCACGCCGCCGACCCACAACAAAATGCTCTTGAAACTCATACGGCGATTTTAAGTCTAGAAGAGCTGCATTTGCTCTATTTTATAAGCCAAATCGGCCTCTACCCGTTATAGAATTTGCGCAACATGCTATAAAATTAATAGCAAACTAGGGAGAAATTCATTCAACCGCGTTGCAATTCTCGCATCAACTCCATCGCCTGCTCTACTCGCTCGACCGCATGGATCGTTAATCCTTCAAAATCTTTCATCTGTGATTTTTTAGGCGCATTCGCCTTGGGAATGATCGCCACAGAAAAGCCCAGCTTAGCCGCTTCTTTCAATCGCTCTTGCCCACGCGGCGCAGGGCGCACTTCGCCTGCCAAGCCAACTTCACCAAACGCGATAAAGCCCTTGGGCAAGGGTTTGCCGCGTAAGCTGCTGGTGATGCTCAGCATCACCGCTAAATCCGCCGCAGGCTCGCTGATGCGCACGCCGCCCACGGCATTGACAAACACATCTTGATCGGCGCAGGCCACGCCCGCATGCCGATGCAGCACCGCCAGCAGCATCGCCAAACGATCCCGATCCAAACCTACCGACAAGCGCCGAGGCGACGGGCCGCCACCATCGACCAGCGCCTGAATCTCCACCAGCATCGGGCGCGTGCCTTCCAGCGTCACCATCACGCAACTTCCCGGGACCGGCTCACTGTGCTGGCTCAAAAAAATCGCGCTCGGGTTGCTCACACCTTTCAAGCCCTGCTGCGTCATGGCAAACACGCCGATTTCGTTCACTGCGCCGAAGCGGTTTTTGATCGCACGAACCAAGCGGAAACTCGAATGCGTGTCGCCTTCAAAATACAAAACTGTGTCCACCATGTGTTCGAGCACCCGCGGGCCTGCGAGAGCGCCTTCTTTCGTCACATGCCCCACCAACACAATTGCCGTCCCGCTGCTCTTGGCAAATCGCGTCAGATGCGCTGCGCATTCGCGCACCTGCGCCACCGAGCCGGGAGCGCTGGTGAGCTGATCGGAATACACGGTTTGGATCGAATCGATCACGGCAATCTGCGGCTGTTGCGCGGCTAGCGTAGAGATGATTTTCTCCAGCTGCGTTTCAGCCTGCACTTGCACCCGGCTGCCTTCTAGCCCGAGCCGCCGCGCCCGCAGAGCCACTTGTGCTGCGCTTTCTTCACCAGTGACGTAAAGCGCATTCGTGCCTGCACGTTGCAGCGAATCGAGCGCTTGCAAAAGCAGGGTGGATTTGCCAATGCCCGGATCGCCGCCGATCAAGATCACGCCGCCTTCCACGATGCCGCCGCCGAGCACGCGATCAAGCTCCTCATGGCCGGTGGGTGTGCGGTCTACATCGGAGGCTTCGATTTCGCCGAGCCTTTGCACGGGGGAGCTGCCAGCGAGCGATGAGTGTGACGACAAAGGAGCAGCGAAACGGTTTTTGCCTGTGCCAACACTTTCGGCCACGCCTTCGATCAATGTATTCCAAGCGCCACAACTTGGGCATTTGCCCAGCCATTTGGCAGAGCTGCCACCGCATTCGGTACAAGTGAAAAGGGTTTTATCTTTGGCCATGTGCAATGATACTGTTTTTATAGCCAGTTTTGGCGTTTGTTGTATTTCGCCGCTACACAGAACACGGAAGGCACGGAGGTTTCACGGAAAACACAGAAAACACCAAAAACCGCCTTCTTTCTTTTCAGTGTTTTCCGTGTAGCTTCTGTGCCTTCCGTGCTCTAAACGATTAACAGACCTGCTACTCACTCCAAATGAGCCACCAGCTTATCCGCCAACACCTTCGCCACCTCGTCCCAAGAAGCCTGCACGCCGCAAAACGCCATATCCACCGTGCGCAGCCCCGCATAACCGCAAGGATTGATGCGCTCGTAGGGCGTGAGATCCATGGCGACATTCAGTGCCACGCCGTGGTACGTGAAATGCCGGCTCACCTTGATGCCCAAAGCGGCGATTTTCCCGATATCGGTGCGCTTGGCCAGTTCGGCTTCGTGCAACGGCAAGCCATCTGCACCCAGCAGCCGCGCATGCGATGCGGGTTCATCCAGCCGCACATAAATCCCTGGTGCGCCGCGCACGCGATGCCCAGTGAGCCCGAAATGCGCCAATGTGCGAATCACAGCTTCCTCGATGCGGTGCACATATTCCTTCACGAAATAGCCCCGCGCCTTCAAATCAATCATCGGATAGGCCACCACCTGCCCCGGCCCGTGATAAGTCACCTGCCCGCCGCGATTGGTTTGCACCACGGGAATGTTTCCCGCCAATAAAACATGCTCCGCCTTACCCGCTAGCCCTTGGGTGAAAACCGCAGAATGCTCACAAATCCATAGCACATCACTCACATTCAACAACGAGGAATGGCCGTTTTCGCTTAAAAATTCGTCCTGTGGAGGCGTTTCATGTGAACGCACCGCCGTATATGCCTGCATGGCCTCATACGTGAGCGCGTAAGGCACGAGGCCTTTGAATTCGACTTTCATGCGGGGATTGTCACGCTATTGCGATGTTGTGGAACGGGCAGTTAGCGCAAGCAGCCGTTTCAGCCACCCGCCGCTTTGCGGAATTTGTCCATGCGCTCTTCATCCAGCGGGTGGCTGGAGATGATGGAAAAGCCGAGCGGCGTCTTCTTGGTTGCGGGTTTGTCTGCCTTTTCAGCGGCGGGCTCGGAGGCTTGGGGAATGTCTTTGCCGTCTTTGTCTTTTTGAGGCGGCCTGTAATTGCGGGCGGCCACGAAGAACTTGACCATGGCCAGTGGGGAGATGCCTGCGGCTCGCATGAAGGCGATGGCGTCGTCGTCGGCTTCGCGTTCATGTGTGCGGCTGTAGGCCGTGCTGCCTAGGATCAGAGGCGCAGCGGTGATAAGGCTGCCGTAATCGCCAAACGCGATGGAGAGCACGCCTTGCAACACACCCACCTGCACGAGCTGGCGCATGCCGTGGCGGCGGGTGATGTGGCCGAGTTCGTGGCCGAGCACACCGAGCACGGTGTCGTCGTCTTTCACCAAATCCACCAGCTCATCCGTCATCACCATGAAGCCGCCGGGCAGGGCGAAGGCATTCGGCCCGATTTGAGATTGGCGAAATTCGAGCTGAATTTTTGGCGTGTTGCTGGGGTATTGCGCTTTCAAACCCGCTTCAAAGCGCTGGCGAATGCGCTGCTGCACGTCGGGCGGCAACTGGCTGGGCTTCATCCAGCGGCCATCGATCTGCTGCAATGCGTTGCGGCCAATGGATTCGTCAACGCTTTGCGGTACAAAAGCCGTGATGCCACGCGCGGCCACGGGCAGCCCCCATGTGTACATGCCCGCGAGCACGGCCATGAGCAGCACAAAGGAAGCTGCCACACCGCGCCAGCTTTGCTGCGCCCGATCGATTAGCGAATGCGCACCCGCATTGCGCGGCAGGTGCTCGCGCGCCCAGGCATCAAATACCGCACCGCTGGCGCCGGGCGGCAAATGCAGCTGCGCGTCTTGCCAAGCCTCGGGGGCTTTGGATGTGAAGGTGATGATGCGCGCACCTTGCTTCATGGCTTCGGGCCAGATGAGCTGTTTTTTCAACTCTTGAAGCGGGATTTTTAGAAGCAAATCGCCGGTTTGCCCTTGTAATATATGCGCATCGTGCTCACTTATTTGTAGCGAAACAGCTTGTGCTTTCGCACTGCGCCCATCAAACAAACTTAAAGCGAGTGCGGTGCTGGCCATGCTTACATGCCTACATCAAAGCCAAAAATATCGGCGGCCATGTCACCCGCCGCATCGTTTTCACGGGCGCGGGCGGCGCTGGTGAGCGCATCGAGCGAGACACGGGTTTTGAGCGAAATGGCTTCAAGTTGCATGCGCTTGGTGGAGACCACAGCGAACGGCCAATACAGTCCCAAGGTGATGGCAATCAGCAAATAATTTTTGAACTGCAAGCCCATGAATTTGCCGACTGCCAGATCACTTTTGAAGCGGAAATGACGATTGCCTGTGCGAGACCAAATCAAGTTTTGCATCTTGGCCGTAAAGTATGCACGTGGGGCGATGTTGATGGCCACGATGAACACGATGAACAAGGGAATCAACACACCGATCATTGCACCCAGATTGCGAGACCACGACCGCGTGCTGCCCACCGTGCTGGGCATGAGCAGAAAGACCGCCACTGCAAACAAAGCTGATATCAACAACACACTCAGCAGCGTGAGGCCGAATACTTTGTAAGTGGCGCCCACCTCACTGCGGTATTCTGTTTGCAAAGGGCCCCAAGCGTAGTTGTTGTGTTGGTAGCGCTTCAAGCGCCAAAAGAAATAGGGAATGGCGATGGCAATAGCCAACACATACAAACCCACTGATGTGCCGCTGAAGGGCATTGCCGCCGATTTGCTTTGCGACGACTCGCCGCCCATGAATGCCAAGATCACGCCAGGCAACAAAAACAAAGCCAGCGGCGGCACGATGCACCAATAGGCCTCCTTCAAATCTTTGGCCATAAACCGCATGCGCATGCCGCGCCAGCTCGTGTTGGCCAGCCGAAAGCGCATCGCACCGCGAAACAGCATCGGACCCAGTGCCATGAAACTCAAAATCGCGATCAGCCCAGCCACCGCTGAGAAATCCACCGCCACCGAATAGATCATGAAAAACACGCCCACGATCAAAGAGCCGCGCAGCATCTTCTTAGCCTCGCCGTGAAACTCAAGCGCATGGCCATCAATATGCGTGTTGTTGTAGAAATACTTCAGCTTGCGCACTTTTGCCCAGGGGTAGTAAATACCGAAGGTGACCATGATCAGCAGCAGATTCACGATCCAGATGCGGAAATACTCGCCGCCGGTGCCACCGAATTCAATGGCCGTACTTTCTATCTTTTCACTGGGCTCTGGGATGATCGATGGATCTCTGGCGGGCGCTTCGCCCAGATTGGAAATGGGCATCGGTTTGCTAACGCTGCTGTTGTTGCTGATCAAGGCTTCGTCTCCTCTTGCGTGATCTGTTGTGTGCTCGGCTTGCATTATGACGCGAGGCTTATGCGTCACGGTATACGTCATGGTATTCGGTTGGCACGCGCCTGCCATGGCCTAAAATAAGCCTCCAAAGCAATAATGAGAACGCACATGAAATTGATAGGCGCTGTCACGAGTCCATATGTCCGCAAGGTGCGCGTCGTCATGGCGGAGAAAAAGCTCGACTACGCATTTGCGCTAGAAGACGTATGGGCAGCCAGCACACAAATCCAAGAATCCAACCCACTGGGAAAAGTGCCTTGCTTGGTGATGGAAGGCGGCGAAGCGCTTTTTGATTCGCGCGTGATTGTTGAGTATTTAGACACGCTCTCGCCGGTGGGCAAGCTGATTCCGACCATGGGCCGCGAAAAGGCAGAAGTGAAAACTTGGGAAGCATTAGCCGATGGCCTGTGTGACGCAGCCATTCTTGCGCGATTGGAAGCCACTTGGGCTGGGCGCAGCGAAGCGCAGCGTTCACAGGCTTGGATTGACCGCCAAATGGCCAAGATTCACGGCAGCTTGAAAGCCATGAGCCAAGGCTTGGGCGAGCGCCCTTTCTGCGCGGGAACGCATTTCAGCCTAGCCGACGTGGCCGTGGGCTGCGCTTTGGGCTATTTGGATTTCCGCTTCACGCAGATCGATTGGCGTGCAGATTTCGCTAATTTAGCCAAACTCAGCGAAAAGCTGGCATTGCGGCAAAGCTTTGTGGATACCCAGCCTACTTAAGCAAGAAGTGATGTGATTTTCACGTCAAAATGGCCTTACGCCGTTGTATATTCTATATAGTTAGCTATTTTATTTATAGCTACTAACGTTGCATTATTTTTATTTTCCGATGCAGAACTTTGAGAAGATTTCGCCCAGCAAGTCGTCTGACGAAAAACTTCCGGTAATTTCATTCAGCGCGTTTTGCGCCAAGCGCAGTTCCTCGGCAAGCAGATCAAGGCCGCCTGCGTTGTGAACCATGCTCGCATCTAAGTGGACGCTGGCTTCATTCAAATGCCCCTGTACGACTGCAATAGCCTGAACATGCCGCTCGCGGGCGATGTAGCTGCCTTCGCCGCTGGCAGCTTGCCAGCCCGCCACTCCGAGCAATTTTTTGCGCAACGCATCAATACCTAAGTAGGTTTTAGCGCTGATCAAGAGACCTTCGCTAGGCGCTGCAACGGGGGTGAGATCCGCTTTGTTCCAAACATCAATGACAGGCGTGTTTTTGGGCAGTTTTAGCCTTATCGCCGTGATCAATAGAGCGCGAGTAGCTATAGATTGGATAGCAACTTCTTGCTCATCCGATTGCTCCGCCGCCAGATCGTGCAGATGGATCACGCAATCGGCCTTGGCAATTTCTTCCCACGCGCGTGCGATGCCCATTTTTTCAACCACGTCTTGGCTTTCGCGCAAACCTGCGGTATCGATGATATGGATCGGCACGCCTTCGATCTGAATGGTTTCTTGCACCTTGTCGCGCGTCGTGCCCGCTATCGGCGTGACGATGGCCAACTCCGAGCCCGCCAGCGCATTGAGCAAGCTGCTTTTTCCCGCATTGGGCTGCCCGGCAATCACGACCTTGATGCCTTCGCGCAAGAGTGCGCCTTGCGTGGCTTTCTTTTGAAACGCGATCACGTTGTGCTGCAAGGCAGTGAGCTGCTCGCGGGCTTTGTTTTTGCTCAAATGCTCGATTTCTTCTTCCGGGAAATCCAGCGTGGCTTCGACCAGCATGCGCAAATGGATCAGCATGTCACGCAGCGCATGCACTTCCTTTGAAAACGCCCCCGAGAGCGATCTCGCTGCGCCACGCGCCGCCGCCTCGGTGCTCGCATCAATCAAATCTGCGACAGCCTCAGCCTGCGCCAAATCCATCTTGTCATTCAAAAATGCCCGCTCGGTAAACTCCCCCGGCTGCGCAATCCGCATCGCCGTGAGCCCCACTAGCTCTTGCGACGCCTGCATCACGCGCGCGACGAGTAATTGCAACACCACCGGCCCGCCATGCGCTTGCAGCTCGATCACATCTTCCCCAGTGAAGGAATGCGGCGCAGGGAAATACAAGAACAAGCCTTGATCAATGGGCTCGCCATTTTCAGCTAAGAATGAAGTGTACTTTGCCTCTCTAGCCGTTATCTTTCCTGCGTTACTTGCTCCCAAAAGAGGAGCAAACAGTGCCTTCAAGTGTTTCCCCGACACACGAATAATCCCCACAGCGCCTCGGCCTGGGGCGGTGGCAATCGCAACAACGGGGTCTTGGTGTCTGGGGAGCATGGTTACGCGGTAAAGATGAAGCAGGTCACGCGAAAAGCACAAAAAGGATGCAAAAACACGAAAGAAACATCGCCGTCTCTTTTTGCGTTTTTAGCACCCTTTTTGCGCTTTTCGCGTGACCTAAGTCTCTTTAAAGCTTCTTGTCTTCCTTCTTCTTCCAAGGCAGATTGAACTGCGGTGGCACACCCATGCTGGTGTTGATCATCCATTGCTGGGCGATCGAAAGCACGTTGTTGGTGATCCAGTAGAGCACCAAGCCTGCGGGGAAGAAAAAGAACATGACCGAGAAAATCAAAGGCATGTACCACATGAGCTTGGCTTGCAGAGGATCGGGTGGTGTCGGGTTCAGTGCCGTTTGCAGCATGGTGGTGGCAGCCATGACCACCGGCAAGATGAACCAAGGGTCAGGCACGGACAGATCCGTGATCCAGCCAATCCAAGGCGCGCCGCGCACTTCGACAGAAGAAAGCAACACCCAATACAACGCAATGAACACCGGGATTTGCACCATGATCGGGAAGCAGCCACCCATGGGGTTAACTTTTTCTTCGCGATACATGCGCATCATCTCTTGTTGCATTTGCTGCGGCTTGTCTTTCAAACGCTCGCGCATTTCCATGATCTTGGGGTTGATGGCTTTCATCTTGGCCATCGAGCGGTAGGCCATGGCATTCAGCCAATAAAAAGCCATCTTGAGCAAGAGCACCAAGGCCATGATCGTCCAGCCCCAGTTGCCGATGAAACCATGGAGTTTGTCCATGATCCAGTAAAGCGGCTTGGCCAAAATCGTGAGCCAGCCATAGTCTTTGATCAACTCCAAGCCGGGGTAGAGGGCTTCAAGTTTGTTTTCTTCTTGCGGACCGATGAAGAGGCGGGTCTCGGTCGTTTGCGAGCTACCAGGTGCCACCGCCTGCATCGGCGCTTTCATGCCCACTGAATACAAATTGGGACCCACTTTGCTCATGTAGTTGTCGCGCAAAATGCCATCGGGCAAGAGCCAGGCGCTGCCAAAGTAATGCTGCACCATCGCCACATAACCGATCTTGGTTTGTGCCTGAAAGTCCGTCTTGTTTTTCTCGATGTCTGTGAATTCGGCTTTTTGGTATTTCTTCTCGGTCGAATACACCACGGGGCCGGTGAAGGTGCTGTAGAACGCGGATTCGCCAGCGGGCTTGTTGCCATCGCGCACGAGTTGCATGTAGAGCTGAGCAGAGACAGGTGTGCCACTGGTGTTGACGATGTCGTGCTTGACGGTCATGTCATACACGCCGCGCTTGAGGGTGTAGGTTTTGACGTATTTCACGCCGCCCATCTCAGCCGATTCAAATTTCAGCACCAACTCGTTTTGGCCATCTTTCAAAACCTTGTCGCCGCTCAGCGTCATCGCGGCCAAATGGCTGGGCAGGGCGGGCTGGCCGGCCATGCCCAGCACGCCGGATTGCGCTTCGTATGCACGGCCAGCACTGCGATCCAGCAAGACGACGTTTTTATTAGGATCTAGCTTGTCTTTCTTGGCATCAAGCTCGCGGTGTTTGAGCAGCTCTGCGCGAATGATGTTGCCACCTTCGCTGGCAAACACCAACTTGAGCACATCGGTGCTGACTTCCCATGTTTGCGCAGAAGGCGCGGGCGCTTGTGCAGGCGTGGATTGCGCTGCGCCAGTAGGAGCGACTGCTGCGGCTGGCACGGCAACGCCCGAAGTGGTTGAAGCCGTCGGCGTAGCCAAGCTGGTATTGCTTGGCGTCGTGCCGGGGGCGGCCGCGACCTTGGCGGGGGTTTTAGGAAAGAAGGTTGCTGCTCTGCCGTTATGAACCTGCCAAGCATCCCAAAGCATCACGAGGGAAAACGCGAAAACCGCCCAAAGAATGGAGCGCCGAATATCGTTCATGGGGAAGTCTTCTCAGAAGAAACAAGGGAAGTAAAAAGGGTAGGAGGGGCCTGGCTGCTGGCCACAGAAACAGGCACAGGATCGTGGCCGCCATCACACCAAGGGTTACAGCGCATCAATCGCCGCGCGCTCAAAAGGCTGCCGCGACCCGCACCATGCGTTTGCAAAGCCTCGAGCGCGTAAGCCGAGCAGGTCGGCGTGAAGCGGCAAGCGCTGCCCAACCAAGGGCTAAGCAGCAAGCGATAGCCTTGCACCACGCCAATCAGCAAGCGCTGCATATACATTTGTATTTGGGTCTGGATCATGCAGACACCTTGCTAACTTTGCCAAACAGGGTCAGCAATTCTTGGCGGACAGCCAGCTTCAAAGCCGCAGAGGTGGCGCTTTTGAATTGCTCGCGCGACCACGAAGCAGCTAAGCGGACCACGAAGTAGCCCGAAGGAAGTTGGTCTTTGAGTTCGCTGGACACGGCGTAAACTTGGCGTTTGATGGTGTTGCGCGTCACAGCGCGTTTGGCCCAGCGTTTGGGACAAATCACACCAACGACAGCTTGGGTCAATGGCTTCACGGGCTTGGGTGGCTGGGTCGCTAGCTCAGGTTGCACGTTAGGCAAGCCAGACTCCAAGCTCTGAGCGAAGTGCAAAGCAAAATGTGCGCTGCGCCAAACGCCGCTTTGCTTTTGCGCTTCTGGTGCTTTGCGCCGACTGGCATCGAGCACCACAGCAAACTGCTCGGCGGTTTTCAGGTGAGCAAGCAAGGCGTGCGCCGCTCTGACCAAGACACCCTAAGAGGGGTTCGTTAGACAGCGAGGCGCTTGCGGCCTTTGGCGCGACGTGCATTGATCACAGCGCGGCCGCCTTTGGTTTTCATGCGCACGAGAAAGCCATGGGTGCGGGCGCGGCGAGTTTTAGAAGGTTGGTAAGTACGTTTCATGACGACATCCTGATGGAGAGGAGATTGCGAAAAGGCTTGCTGGGCAAGGCAAGGTTTGCAACTCATCAGCCCGTTTTCAAGCGCAACCCATGATTATCGCAGATTTCAAACCCCTGCCGCACCCTTATTCACACGATAGTTAAAGCCTGATAAGGGCTTGGCGCGGTTTGTGATGGCAAACTCTGATGTAGCCATCGCACCTCAAGCTCAGGTTTAAGCCCATGGCGCGTCGCGCGCCGTTTGTGGCTCGGCACTCAAGGCTTTGTAAGTACACACTACAGCAAACTGGCTGCGTATATTTTTGTAACGCGCTTTGTGGATAACTCCGATTTCAAATTAAAATCTAGCCTCAGAAAAACAGATTTATCCACAAGACGTGATCGTTAGAAGAAGAGCAATATGAAGATGACCGAGGGGCAAGAAACATGGCAATCAGCGCAGGGTTTATTGCCCCAAGAGCTTGAGCACAAAAGCGACGAGACGCCTGATTTAGGCAACGCCGGTTCTCTTCTGCCTGCCCAAAAACTGGAAGCTTCGGTTGAAGCCAAGACACTCTGGATGCGTTGCTTGGCCGTTTTGGCGCAGGAATTGCCCGAGCAACAATACATCACCTGGATCAAGCCGTTGCAAGCCGTGGTGGCTGCGGATCTGTCCAAACTCACCGTCTTGGTGGCCAATCGCTTCAAACTGGATTGGGTGCGCGCCCAATACGCCGGAAAGATCAGCGCTGTGGCTGATGCGCTCTGCCGCAATATCACCGGGCAAAGTATTCAAATTGAGTTAGCGCTTGCTCCTCGTGAATCTCCCGTCAAGGCTTACTCTTCTGGATCAGGATTGGTTCAAAATATTTATGGCGGACTAGCAACGGGTGAGCCAAGCTATGCCTCATCAGCGGCCATCGCACCCCCCACGTCGGGAATGTTGACAGAGGATGAATCGGCGGGCGGTTTCAAATCCCGCATCAACACCGCTTTAAATTTCGACACATTGGTTGAAGGTTCGGCCAATCGCATGGCGCGTGCTGCAGCTTTGCATGTTTCCAACAACATGGGGGCTTTGTACAACCCGCTCTTTATATATGGCGGCGTCGGCTTGGGCAAAACCCATTTGCTACATGCCGTGGGCAATGCCTTGCTGGCCGCCAAACCTGGCGCAAAAGTGATGTATACCCATGCTGAGCAGTTTGTTTCGGATGTGGTGCGCGCCTATCAGCGCAAGACTTTTGACGAATTCAAAGCACGTTATCACCAGCTTGATTTACTCTTGATCGATGATGTGCAGTTCTTTGCCAACAAAGACCGTACACAAGAAGAATTCTTCAATGCCTTTGAAGCCCTGTTGGCCAAAAAGAGCCACATTGTCATGACCAGCGACACCTATCCCAAGGGGCTGACCGACATGCACCAGCGGCTCGTTTCCCGCTTCGATTCGGGTCTTTCGGTCGCGATTGAGCCACCCGAGCTGGAAATGCGGGTGGCGATTCTGATCAACAAAGCAATTCAAGAAGGCTCATCCATGCCGGAAGAGGTGGCTTTCTTCGTCGCAAAAAATGTGCGTTCCAACGTGCGTGAGCTTGAAGGCGCGCTCAGAAAGATTCTGGCTTATTCTCGTTTCAACCAAAAAGAAGTGTCGATTCCGCTGGCCAGAGAGGCTCTGCGCGACCTGCTTTCGATTCAAAACCGACAAATCGGCGTAGAGAACATCCAAAAAACCGTTGCTGATTTTTACAAAATCAAAATCGCCGACATGTATTCCAAAAAGCGCCCCGCATCCATCGCCAGACCACGCCAAATCGCCATGTATTTAGCCAAAGAGCTGACCCAAAAGAGCCTGCCCGAGATCGGCGAGCTGTTTGGCGGCCGGGATCACACCACCGTCCTGCATGCCGTTCGCAAAATTGGTGCTGAACGCCTCCTCTTTTCGGAGCTCAACCAGCAACTCCACGTCCTCGAACAAACACTCAAAGGCTAATTCACTTTTTTCAAGCCAAAACCACCCAGCCAAAAGTACCGTTTGCCCTTAAATATATTGCGCTAACTGCTATCAATTTAGGACTTTTCGAGCGAAAATGCTCAAGAGTTCTTGGCTTCAAGGACAAAGCTGTGGATAAATTTTGAACAAACCCATACTTATGCACAAGCCCACTTATTTTTGTCTAAGTTATTCAAACTCATCCACATACCCGTTGAAGCTGTACACAGGATTGCACTTGCGCTAAACCCATGATTTTTCAGGCGAAAATACGGTTGTCCACACAAACCTCTCGCCCTTATCTACTACTACTATCTTATTTAATTGATTTAAAGAACAAGAGGCTGACAACATGATCGTACTCAAGGCAACCCAAGAAAAACTGCTCTCGCTCTTGCAATCCGTTTGCGGCATCGTCGAACGCAGGCATACCTTGCCAATCCTTGCCAACGTCTTGATGCGTAAAACCGAAGGCAACTTGCAGCTCACCACCAGCGATCTCGAAATTCAGATCCGCACCACCGCCAGCATCGACGGCGACGCCGGCAACTTTGCCACCACCGTTGGCGCACGCAAGTTGATCGACATCTTGCGCACCATGCCTGCTGACCAAACCGTATCTCTCGAATCCAGTCAAAACAAACTCATCCTCAAAGGCGGCAAAAGCAAATTCACCTTGCAAACCTTGGTGGCAGAAGATTTCCCGCTGGTGCAAGAAGCAGCCAACTTTGGGCCGGCCTTCGCTGTACCGCAAAAAGTTTTGAAGAATTTGCTCGCACAAGTTTCGTTTGCGATGGCGGTGCATGACATCCGCTATTACCTCAACGGCATTTTGTTCGTTGCAGAAGGCAAGCAGCTCTCCATCGTTGCGACGGACGGCCATCGCCTTGCGTTCGCTTCTGCGCAGCTCGATGTCGAAGTGCCAAAGCAAGAAGTCATCTTGCCGCGTAAGACGGTGCTGGAATTGCAGCGTTTGCTCTCCGACATCGAAGGCGATATCAACATGCAATTTGCTGGCAACCAAGCCAAATTCAGTTTCGCAGAGATGGAATTCGTCACCAAGCTGGTCGAAGGCAAATTCCCCGATTACAACCGCGTGATTCCGAAGAACCATAAAAACATCATCACCGTGGGCCGTGCCGCGCTGCTCGCTACATTGCAGCGCACCGCCATCCTCACCAGCGATAAATTCAAAGGCGTGCGCCTCAACATCGATCCAGGTACCCTGCGCGTGGCGGCCAACAATGCTGAGCAAGAAGAAGCCGTGGACGAGATCGATATCGACTACACCGGTGACAGCATTGAGATTGGTTTTAACGTCACGTATCTCATCGATGTGCTGGCCAATATGGATCAAGAAATGGCGCGCATTGAGTTGAGTGATTCCAACAGCTCAGCGCTGTTCACCCTGCCTGATGACAGTAATTTCAAGTATGTCGTGATGCCGATGCGGATTTAGATTTCCTACGAAGGAAACGGGGGCTTCGGCCCCCTTAAGTGTTTTAAGAGTTTGTGTTTTGTTGTTTTTAGTGAATTGAGAAGCCTGATGAGTGAGTCTGAAAAATCAAAAGAAGTTGTTGATAACAGCGTGAAAGCAAGCCCGTCTACCGCAGCTGGCAGCGCGGAATACGGCTCAGACTCGATCCAGATCCTTGAAGGCTTGGAAGCTGTACGCAAGCGTCCTGGTATGTACATTGGCGATACATCAGACGGCACGGGCTTGCATCATTTGGTGTTTGAGGTGGTGGATAACTCAATTGATGAAGCGCTCGCAGGTCATTGCGACGATATCGTCGTCACCATCCATACCGACAATTCGATCAGTGTGGTGGACAACGGACGCGGTATTCCTACTGGCGTGAAAATGGATGACAAGCACGAGCCTAAGCGTTCGGCATCTGAGATTGCGCTGACGGAATTGCACGCCGGAGGCAAATTTAACCAAAATAGTTACAAGGTTTCGGGCGGTTTGCACGGCGTAGGCGTGAGCTGTGTGAACGGGCTATCGAAGTGGTTACGGCTGACCGTGCGCCGCGAAGGGCAGATGCATCAGTTGGAGTTTGCGCAAGGGGCAGTGCAAAACCGCATCATTGAAAAGCGTGATGGCGTGGAAGTCTCCCCG
This sequence comes from Variovorax sp., assembly GCA_031418715.1. Taxonomy (GTDB): domain Bacteria; phylum Pseudomonadota; class Gammaproteobacteria; order Burkholderiales; family Burkholderiaceae_C; genus JANMDU01. The sequence goes on from JANOJL010000045.1 coordinate 388,509, forward strand.
ATGCGCGTGGCTGGCCAAACGGAAAAGCGCGGCACAGAAGTGCATTTC
>JANOJL010000046.1:0-2456 GCA_031418715.1 Variovorax sp.
CGCGTTTTTTTGCGCGATGCGAAACATGCGAGGCTTCGGGTTGCCTGATTGCCCAAGCGGCGTCACCGTGCCGACTTCTACAAAACCAAAGCCCATGGTATTCCAAGCGTCGATGCAACGCGCGTTTTTGTCCAAACCTGCAGCGAGGCCGACACGATTGGGAAACTGCAAGCCCGCTATCGTTACCGGATCACTGACTCTTCTTTGCGCGTAGGCTATTTTCAATGGCGTGCATTGCGTCGCGGCCAAAGAATTGATCGTCAGATCATGCGCAGCTTCGGGATCAAGGCCAAATAAAAAGGGGCGAGCGAGTGGATAAGGAACGAGAGACATGGCGTGAAATAATACGGGTTATGAATCAAGACGAACTCAAAACCCTCGTGGGCCAAGCCGCATTGCAGTATGTGGTCAAAGGTGAAATTGTAGGCGTGGGCACGGGCTCTACGGTTAACAAGTTTATTGATGCGCTGGCCAGCATGAAATCTGAGATCAAAGGCGCGGTCAGCTCCTCTGTTGTATCAACTGAGAGACTTAAGGCTTTGGGCATCCAAGTCTTTGATGCCAATGAAGTGAGCGCGTTGTCGGTGTATATCGACGGCGCAGACGAGATCGACCACGCGGGCTACATGGTCAAAGGCGGCGGCGCAGCGCTCACACGCGAGAAGATCGTGGCCTCGCTGTCGAAAAAATTTGTGTGCATTGCAGACGAAACAAAATTAGTAACCACGCTTGGCGCGTTTGCCTTGCCAGTAGAAGTGATTCCCATGGCTGCGCTACGTATCACAGCACTTTTTGCGGCCAAAGGCGGCAGCGCCAAGCTGCGGATGAAAGATGGCAAACCGCTCATCACGGATAACAGCCAGCATATTCTCGACGTCAGTGGTTTGCAGATCACGAACCCGCTGGCTTTTGAATCAGAAGTCAACCAATGGCCGGGCGTGATCACCGTGGGTGTGTTTGCGCATCAAAAAGCGCAGGTGTGTTTACTCGGAACAAGCGAAGGCGTTAAAACGCTAAGTTTCTAAGATTTTTTTATAGACATTTATGGCTCTAGCCGTCGTATTATCTTCGCTATATGCTATTAAATAAGTAGCGTCGAGACCTATTTGAGTTTACTCAGATCCATGCGGAACAGCACTGGAAAGGTCTTGCTCCATTTGCTCCAGCGCAGTGAGCCGGCCTCGGACAATGACCAAACGCGACCTGCATCGTCAAACGCTAAATCCTCTATGCCAATGACCATCTCATAGTTGGAGATGACTTGCCCAGTTTGTGCATTCAGCTTAGACAAGCGACCAAATTTACTGCTGCTGGCGCTGATCCAGAGCGCACCTTGGGCATCAAATGCTGCGCCTTGTGCATCTGCAGGCAGGGGCACGGAACGCAGCGCCTGCCTCTCATCGATAGATTTACCGTTGTGCGTGTCGAAAACCGATGGTGGCAGGAAATGACCTTTGGCATCTTGAGCGTCGCTGTCAAACGCACCCGCAAAAATAGCCTTACCATCAAAATCTACAAAGGAGCCTTTGACTTCGCCGCTCAGTGTAACAACCCCGGTTACGCCGCCCTCAGCCGTGCCCGATGCTGAAAAAGCTTTTGCCGTGTCGATACGGTACAGACGCCTCGTGTCCGATACCACCAAGCTGCCACCGCCGATATGCGCCACACCGCCCGCATGGCCGCAATCCGCGGGCAGATCAAATTGTCCTTGGTATTGGCCCGTTTCAGCATTGATTTTGAACAAGCGGCAAGGCCCCTTGCCGACTTTTGGATCGGTACTGCGATAACCCGCCATATAAAGCGAGCCTGCCGCCCAAGCCAAACCTTGAGGCACGTAGCCATCATCAATACCAGGCGCCCAAATCATTTTCGTGATGGCTTGCTGATTGGCCACTGAGCTGGGGCCGCCCCAAACATGGCTGGGCTTTTTGCCGAGCACTTCTTGCGCTGTAGCTGGCATCATGATGGCCAACGCAACAAGACAAGCTGCCAACGCTGCTCGCAACCCAATTGTGTTTTTCATCGCATCTCGGTCAAACACGCACAACTAAAACCGAATTCCCGCAGGATTGCTAGGCGCGGGCGCTGCAACAGGTGCAGGCACGGACGCAGCAGCAGCCGGGGCTGGCGCAGGTGCTGCTCGGGCAACCAAGGGCGTGGGCGCTGGATTGCGATAGCCGCTGGGTAACTGCGAGTTTTTGGCGTAACCTGCAGCATCAAGAAAACTCGTCCACTCGGTCTCTGAATACCCTTTGAGCTGCTGAGCGCCGATGGTGGCAAAGGGCAAGCCGGTATCACCGCTCAAGCGCTTGAGAGATTCTGCATCTTCAGGCGATTCAATGATGCGCTCGCTAAAAGGCACTCCGCGATTGCGAAGCATGTTGCGCCCGCTGTCACAGGGCGTGCAATCTTTGCCTGTGTAGATCGTTACAGGAAAGCGCTGAACCACGCCGCGC
>JANOJL010000047.1:0-35401 GCA_031418715.1 Variovorax sp.
TGAGTGTGATCAGCGCGATTTTGGCGTTGCCAGCTTCCCGCAATTCGTATAAGACGGTAGGTTCTGTCATGTGTATCTCCTAACCTTAATTTACCCGAAAAATCTATTGCCCAACCGCACAGACGGGAAATCTAAGGTGCAGCGGTTATTTTGAGGCTGTTATGAGCATGTTGCCGTTGTATTTATTAGGCCGAGTGCTATTGATTTAGTAGTAAATACGCTTAAACCTCACAACTTGAACTGAGAACTGGCACTTCAGAAAGCCGGCTGTGATTGGGTTATCCCACGAAGCGAAGTAGAGGAGGAGCGCCAGGCGAAGCCCAGCGCGGGGGACATGAGCTACGTTCAGATAGTCCAAGCGCAGCCGGCTCGCCATGGCTTCGGCATACAACCGAGTGCAAAGCTCAAGAAAGCAAGCAAGGCTATCATTCGCATATGACCTACGAACTCCTCATCACAGAAACGCTCGGCTCAGTTGGCAAGATCACACTGAACCGCCCCAAACAACTCAACGCCCTGAACGGCCAGCTTATGGACGAGCTGGGCGCAGCGCTCAAGGCGTTCGACGCTGACGAGAAGATTGGTTGCATGATCATCACGGGCAGCGAAAAAGCCTTTGCTGCGGGCGCGGACATCGGCGCGATGGCCACCTACAGCTTTGCCGATGTGTACAAAGGCGACTACATCACCAAGAATTGGGAAACCATTCGCACCATCCGCAAGCCAGTGATTGCGGCTGTGAGCGGCTTCGCTTTAGGCGGCGGCTGCGAGCTGGCCATGATGTGCGATTTCATCATCGCCGCAGACAACGCCAAATTCGGGCAGCCCGAGATCAAGCTGGGCATCATCCCTGGCGCAGGCGGCACGCAGCGCCTGCCGCGCGCGGTGGGCAAGGCCAAGGCGATGGATATGGCTTTGACTGGGCGCATGATGGATGCCGCCGAGGCCGAGCGCGCTGGCTTGGTCAGCCGTGTTGTGCCGCTGGCGGGTTTGCAAGACGAAGTGTTGGCAGCCGCCAACATGATCTGCGAATACAGCCAAATCGCCACCATGGCCGCCAAAGAGAGCGTGAATCGTGCGTTTGAGAGTGGTTTGGCTGACGGAGTGATGTTTGAGCGCCGCCTGTTCCACGCGCTGTTTGCCACGGCAGATCAGAAAGAAGGCATGGATGCTTTTGTGAATAAGCGCAAAGCAGCCTTTAAGCATGCTTAAATGACCGAAAATGATCTTCGGTATAATATTGTTCCTTTGGTGATATAGCTCAGTTGGTTAGAGCGCAGCATTCATAATGCTGATGTCGGTGGTTCAAATCCACCTATCACCACCAAATCTGAAATCCCTGCCCGCTTAAAGCTGGCGGGGATTTTTTTTGGAGTTTTCGCTCTTTCTCAAAAGCCTCATCTCTCTGTATCATGCGAATGAGAACTAAGGAACTACATGACTAACGCAGCGCTTCAGCGCTTCATCACGCTAGGCAGCTTGATATTTTGGTGCACACTTGCAGCGTGGCTGTGGCCAAGCCAGCGCGGCTGGGCTTGGGTTTGTTTATCGATACCCTTGCTGATCACGCCTTTGATTTTGGGAATGCAATGTTTTTGGGCGGCCCAGATCAATCGACGCGATACCGTACACCCCGCCAGCTTGGCGCAGTGGCTCAGGGCATGGCTTTCAGAATGGCGAGTTGCCACACTGGTGTTTTGCTGGTGGCAGCCGTTTCGCCATCATGCGATTGCAAACAATTTGCAGCCCACGCCTGGGCAGCGCGGCATGGTGCTGGTGCATGGCTTTTTCTGCAATCGCGCGCTTTGGACGGATTGGATGCGAAAACTCAATTTGCAAGGCCGCGTTTTCGTGTCGGTGGATTTAGAGCCCGCTTTCGGCTCGATCAGCGATTACGCGCAGGCTGTCGAAGCGGCGGTGAAAAAGGTGCATCTCGCTACTGGCCTGCCCCCGGTGATCGTAGGCCATAGCATGGGCGGCCTAGCGATTCTTGCTTGGGCGGCGCAATTTATCGGCCAGCAAGGCAGCATGGCGCGCGCTCATCGCATCTTTACCTTGGGCACGCCGCATGCCGGCACGGCGATAGCCGCTTTCTCATACACCGAAAATGGCAGCCAAATGCGACGCAGCAGCGCCTGGCTGGCAGAGAATACGTCGCGTTTGCCCGACACTTTTGCCAAGCATTGCACTTGCTACTTCTCGCATTGCGACAATATTGTGTTCCCCGCCAGCACCGCAACGCTGCAGGGCGCGGACAATCGACACATAGTCGGTTATGCGCATGTGCAGCTGGTTTTTTCAGAAGATATACAGCAAGCTGTTTTTAGCCACTTGGAGAATTGATCATGCCGCTGATCGTAGTGATGGATGATGATGCGAGCACTCGCGTGCTGGTGGCGGGCGTGCTGCGCAAAGAGGGCTACGACGTGTTGGCCGCTGAAGATGGCGCGGTTGGCTTGGCTCTGATACGCGAGCACAAGCCTGATTTGGTGGTGAGCGATGTGCAGATGCCCAATCTGGATGGCTTTGGGGTTTTGGAGGCCGTGCGCGCTGATGAGGCCATCACCACCACGCCCATCATCTTGCTCACCTCTTTGCAAGATCGCGCTCACATGCGCCAAGGCATGAACACGGGGGCAGACGACTATCTCACCAAACCTTTCGCGCCGCAGGAGCTACGCGATGCCGTGAATACGCAGCTGTCAAAATTGGTGCGTGCGGAAGCGGTGCAAGCGCAAATTGTGGATCGCGCCGTAGCCTCTGCCTTGGCTGATCAGCAAGACAAAATTAGCCGGCTTTATGAAAAGCGCATGGCCAAGGAGCTGTCTGCGCAATGGCCAGACAGCCAACAGCAGGCAGAGTCTGGTGAACGTTTTGCTAGCGCAACGGTTCTGTATGCGGATATGCGCGACTACACCGCTTGGACGCAGCGATTGTCTTCCAGTGAGCTGAGCCAAGTGGTGCAGCAGTTTTACTCTAGCGTAGGCGACACGGTGCATCTCTTTGGCTCGCACTATATGCAGTTCTTGGGCGATGGCATGTTATGTGTTTTTGTCGAAACCACCGACACCAGTTCGGTGAACCACGCGATGCGCGCAGCCAAAGCCGCTTTTGGCTTGCAAGATGGCACGCGCCGTTTGGATGCTTTCGTCAAACAAAAATTTGGCGAGCGCGGTTTGCCGCCTTTTGGCCTGAGCGTCGGGCTGCACTCTGGCCCAGTGAGTTTTGCCAAGCTAGAGGGCCTGTTTGGCGGCGGCGCGCAACTCACGCCCGTGGGCGAGACCGTGACCACGGTGCTCAAGATGTTTCAAAGCCAACCCGCTCTGGATTGGCCGGTTGCCGCATCAGTGCAAACGCAACGCTTGGCCACAACAGTGTCACGCAGTGGCCGCCGCGCCATGCTCCAGATGCCTGGGCGCAGCGGCTCGGTGGATGCGGTTGAGCTATTGGCGCTTTGAGTCGCGCCCTGACTTGGCCTGATGCAGCCCTGTTTTGAATATCGTCCCGCGAGAACAACTTGGTATGAAAGATCACTTGAGCAAGCCGCGTTGGAGCTGGACAGTTCGCAATTTGTTGATGGCTTTGCTGCTATTGTTTGCCGTGTTGCCAGTGATGCTGGTGGGTTGGTTGCTATACAAAAGCAATGTGCAGACGGTGGATCAACTCTCGCAAAAAATTATCTTGGATGTGGTGCAACGCGTTCTTGTTGATGCTGAAGCCCAATTTCAAACGGTTGACGTGGTACTCAATGGCCTGATTTCACCCGAGCCCAGCGACGCACAGACCAAAGCAGCGCGTCGCTTGATCAGCCAGCCTGAAGAGTTTGAAAAACTCGCTACTCTGCTGACACGCGTTGCCGCCGATGTACCCTACCTTTATTTTGGCAGCAGCAAAGGCGAATTTTTAGGCGTCGAGCAAACGGTGCGCGCAGGAGCGGGCTTGATGCGCGTGGGTGTGCAGCGCGTCGGCGACGAAGGGCGACAGTTTTATTCCAGCGCTGAGCCAGGTGATCGCAGCAGAAAATTGGAAAGCGAATCCAAGAAATACGATGCGCGTACTCGCCCTTGGTACATCGACGCAGTGAAAAAACGCGAGCGGGTTTTCACACCGGTTTATTTTTCGGCCTCCAAAAAGCAGATGTTGATCACGGTGGCGCAGCCTGTGTTTGATGAGGATTCGAGTGTATTTGGTGTTTTTGCCGCTGATCTTTTTCTGAGGCAGTTTTCTGAAACGCTGGAAAACATCAATATCTCCAAAAATGGCGTGGCCTATATCGTCGATGATCTGGGCTACTTGGTGGCTTCATCTGCGGGCGACCCGATGTTTAAAGAGCAGGGCGGAAAGCTGGAGCGTGAAGTGCCAGCCAGCAGCGCGAAAAGCATCGTTCGTGAAACCTTTGCCCAATTGGTACCGATGCTGGCAACTCATCAAAATGCCGCCAACCCGCGTGTGCGTTTCAATGGCGCCATAAAAACCTCAATGGGAGACACCTTGGTCGCAGTGCGTCCGTTTGCGGAGCACCTTGGCTTGCCTTTGACCTTGATTGTGGCGGCACCAGAGAGCGATTTTTCGGGGGAAGTGCAAAAGGGTTTAGAAAAAGCCATGATGCTGATGGCGGTAGTGGTGGTGATGGGCGCTCTTTTGGCGGGTTTATTGGCTTGGCGCATCTCCAAGCGCTTCAAAAGTTTGATGCAAGCGGCGCAAGAGATGGGGCGTGGACAAATGCCCATGCTCCAGCCAAACGCGCGTATTCAGGAGGTGCGCGAGTTGGCGAGTACGCTACACAACAGCGCGCAAGAGATTCAGGTCAGCCGAATCGCCATTGAACAGCAAAAGCAAGCCTTGCTAGATGCCAATGAGCATTTGGAAGAGCGCGTGGCGCTGCGCACACGGCAGTTGGAAGAATCACGCGAAGAGGCGCTCGGCGCAGCGCGCGCTAAAGCCGCATTCTTGGCTACCATGAGCCACGAAATTCGCACACCACTCAACGGCGTAGTTGGCATGACCACGCTAATGGCTGACACACCTTTGACCGATGAGCAACAGGATTTTCTGCACACCATGCGCGTGTCCAGCGACCAACTGCTCTCGGTGATCAACGATATTTTGGATTTCTCAAAAATCGAATCGGGCAAACTCGATCTGGAAAGCGAACCGCTCTCGATACAAAGCACGATTGAAGAGGCCTGCGATATCGGTGCAGCGCGTGCGCGAGAAAAGGGCTTGGAGCTGCTGGTGGATGTGGGCGATGATGTGCCATCTTGGGTGCGCGGTGATGTCACGCGTTTGCGTCAGATTCTGCTCAACTTTCTGGGCAATGCGATCAAGTTCACCGACAAGGGTGTGATCTTAGTTACAGCGCATTTGAAGGAAGATTTTGATGCACATCGCATGATCGATGGCCAGCTGCAGACTGGCGCTTTGGTAGAGTTTCGTGTGAAAGACAGCGGCATCGGCATTCCGATAGACCGCCAAAGTGCACTCTTTCAATCGTTCACGCAAGTTGATGCTTCCACCACCCGAAAATATGGCGGTACGGGGCTTGGCTTGGCGATTTGCAAGCGCTTGGCCGAGTTGATGGGCGGCCAAGTGGGGCTGGAATCTGTTGCAGGCCAAGGCTCAACCTTCTGGTTCACCGCTCGCATGCATTACAGCGATGCGCCCGATAAATCCGAGACGTCCATCATGGAGCTGGCCAGTTTGGAAGGCAAGCTGGCCGTGATCGTGGACGACATGCCAGTCAACATTCAAATTTTAGACAAGCAGCTCAAGCGCTGGAAGATGAATACGGTAGCTTTCAACAACGCCCCTGAAGCGCTGCAATGGCTGGCCACGCGCGATGCCGATGTGGTAGTGACCGATATGCATATGCCTGAGATGGATGGCGTGATGCTGGCTCAAGCTGTGCACAAGATCAAACCGAAGATGCAGCTCGTACTGCTCACTTCGGGTACGCTGCCCACCGAAAGCGAGGCCAGCCAGTTTGCGGGGCGCTTACTCAAACCCTATCGTCAGTCGCAGTTGTTTAATATTTTGGCGCGCATTTTGTATTCAAATGGCACACCTGATGCGATCAGGGCGGTGAAGAAAGTGGTCACGAAAAACCAAACGATCTTGGTGGCCGATGACAACTTGATCAACATCAAAGTGGCCGTGAGTATGCTCACTAAGCTGGGCTATGAGTCGGTGAGCGTGATGGATGGCCAACAGGCGGCGGACAGTGTGGCCGCCTCCATGCAAGCAGGTGGCAAACGCTTTGCGGCGGTGCTGATGGATGCCAACATGCCGGTGCTGGATGGCTATGGCTCGGCTCGCCTGATCATCAGTACCCATGGCCGTGCTGCACCACCGATTCTGGCGCTCACCGCATCCGTGCTGGAAGAAGATCGCCAACGTTGTCATGATGCTGGCATGATCGGCTTTTTGCCCAAACCGCTGCGCTTGGACGAGCTGTCTGCCGCCTTGGTGCAGTATGCACGCGTGGATGAGAGTGCTATCGATTCAATAGCATCTCGCGCATATTCTATAAAGGCAACTGGCTCAAAAGGTGTTATTTCAGAGGTGCTAGGAGCAGCCGAGCCGATCGCTCAACTTCCTCTCATGGACTGGAGTCGGCTTGATCAATTCAAAGAGTTTGACGATGACGAGCGCAGCATGACGCGCGAGGTGATGGGCTTGTTTATTCACGATGCGCCCGAGCGCCGTAATGACATCACGGCCAGCCTGGCCACCACCGATCCTGCGTTGCTCTCGCTTCGTGCGCATGCCCTCAAAGGCGCGGCATCAAATGTGGGTGCGGTGGCCTTGTCTGAGGCTTGCTCGGTCTTAGAGCAAGCCTGCAAAACGGGTACTTGGCCGTTGGATGCTGCTGATCAGATTGCGCAGATTGGTAAGTTGACTGATCAGACTTTGGCTGCGCTGAGGGATTGGAAGCCTTGATTGATTTAGGTTAATTGCCGTTATACTTCGTGCATAGTATGCTATTAAATATATAGCATATGATGACCAGCTTGATCCCTCAAGCCGCATCAATCTTCAAATTCTGCGCAACAACGACTTGCCGCCAGCCTGAGAAATCTTTCTCAATGAAACTGGCCAGTTGTGCAGGTGAGCTGTTTGAGCTGTTCACTGGCTCCAGCGCATCAGTGGCAAAACGCGCACGCACATCGGGCAATTGAACCACTTTGCCTAGAGCCGCATTCAGCCGCTCAATCGTGACTTGTGGCGTGGCTTTTGGCGCCATCAGGCCAAAATAATTGAGCACATCAAAGCCTGCGAAGCCGCTCTCGGCCATGCTGGCCACATCAGGCAAGGCGCTAGAGCGCTTAGAAGCGGTGACAGCTAGCGCCTTCACGCGGCCGTCTTTGATAAATGCATTCAGTGCGGGCACTGTGCCTGTGACCATATGAATCTGGCCGCCGATCATGTCCATCGTAGCGGGTGCAATGCCGCGATACGGGATGTGCGTCACGAAGACTCCTGCGCGGCTTTTCAGCATCTCCAACACGAGGTGGTTGATGCCGCCTGCGCCCGCGCTGCCGTAGTTGAAATAGCCCGGTTTGGCTTTGGCCAACTGAACAAACTCGCGCATGTTGCTCACAGGCAAATCTTTGTTCACTGCCCACACCAGCGGACCGCTGGCTATCATGCCGACCGGCGCGAATTGGCGCACAGGGTCGTAGCCCGCATTGGGCAGGGCGGCGGGCACGGTCGTAAATGGCGCAGCGGCCAGCAGCAGCGTCTGGCCATCGGGCGCTGCGTCGGCCACAAATTTCGCGCCAATCGCACCACCCGCGCCGGTTTTGTTTTCCACAATCACCTGTGTGCCCAAAACCTCGCCGAGTTTTTGTGCCACCAGCCTGCCCACGGCATCCGTGCCTGCGCCGGGTGCGAAAGGCACGATGATACGGGTGACTGGGGCAGTCTGCGCACGGAGCAAGCTTGGCGACGCTATTAAAACAATAGCTGCTTGTGCAGATTTTATAAGGGCAATACGGCGATTTGACATAAAAAATTCTCTATAAATGATATTCATGTGTATCCTGCATCAGCAGTGTGACACAAAGATGTCAAGGCCTCGTTAGCTGCCCCGATACGTCGAATAGCTCCACGGGCTGCATAGCAAAGGCACATGGTAATGCTGATCGGCATACGCGATGCCGAAATCGAGATGCACGATGTCTAGGAATGCTGGCTCGGGCAGCGCGACGTTTTTTAATTTGAAATAGGCGGCGACATCGAAACTCAGGCGGTACCGGCCAGCTTGCAGCGAGGCGTTGTCATACAGCAAGCCATCAGGGTTGCGGCCGTCCGAGTTCAGCGTGAAACTTTTAATGGGCATGAGCTGGCCATTTTGCTCATGCAGCAGGCTCACGCGCATGCCTGCTGCGGGGCAGCCGTGCATGGTGTCGAGGACGTGTGTGGATAAGCCCATGAATGTGTTCTCCAAATACCATGAAAGTGTATACAATTTCGATACTTCGCTGCAACAAGGTCTCCATCCGATGGAAATTTCTTCCACACAACACATTGTGCAAGCGCTTACCAAAGCGATTGTGGAGCATCGCCTGGCGCCTGGCGTGAAACTCGTTGAACAAAAGTTGGCCGATTATTTCGGTGTCTCGCGTACGCTGGTGCGCCAAGCCTTGTTTCAATTAGAAAACCAGCGCCTGATTGTGTTGGAGCCCGCGCGGGGCGCATTTGTGGCCTCGCCTTCGATTGAAGAGGCGAGCCAAGTGTTTGAAGTGCGCCGCATGCTGGAGGCGCAAATGACGCGGCATTTCGCCGCGCAGGCAACGCCGGAGCAAATCAAATCGCTAGTTGTGCATGTGGCGCAGGAAAAAATCGCCGTGCAAAGCGGCGATACGTCGGGGCGCATTGAGCTGCTGGGCGATTTCCATGTGCGCATGGCCGAGCTGATGGGCAATGTGGTGTTGGCTGAACTGCTCAGCGATTTGATTTCGCGCTGTGCGTTGATCACATTGATGTACCAAAGCACGCATGCCGCGCAAGAATCCAACGAAGAGCATGCGGGCATTGTGCAGGCGCTCGCGCAGGGTGATGCAGACCAAGCGGTGGCGCTGATGGATGCGCATTTGAGCCAAGTCTTTAACAATTTGCAGCTAGAAAAACACCGCCCAGAGAGCGATTTAGTACAGGCGTTTTCTACTTTTGCAGGGCTCTAGAGCATGGCGAATGTGTATGACAGCAATGCCGCCTATCCACGCGATTTGGCGGGCTACGGCAAAACCATGCCGCATGCGCAATGGCCAGGGGGTGCGCGCATCGCGGTGCAATTCGTGCTGAATTTCGAAGAAGGCGGCGAAAACCACGTGCTTCATGGCGACGCTGGCTCGGAGACTTTTCTCTCTGAAATGTTCAACCCGGCGAGTTTTCCCGCGCGGCACATGAGCATGGATGGGATTTACGAATACGGCTCGCGCCAAGGCGTGTGGCGCATCTTGCGTGAGTTTGAGCAGCGCAAGTTACCGCTCACAGTGTTTGGCGTGGCCACAGCTTTGCAACGCTGCCCGGATGTGATGCAAGCGTTTGTGGCGCTGGGTCATGAGGTGGCTTGTCACGGACTCAAATGGATTCATTATCAAAATCTGCCTGAAGAGATGGAGCGCGCTCACATGGTTGAGGCCATGGCGATCATCCAATCCTTAGGCATGGACAAGCCGCAAGGCTGGTATACCGGGCGCGATAGCCCCAATACCTTGCGCCTCGTGGCCGATCATGGCTTTGCCTACGCAAGCGACTATTACGGTGATGACCTTCCTTTTTGGATGAAGCTACGTAAAACGGATGGCACAGATGCGCATCAACTGATCGTGCCCTACACGCTCGATTGCAACGATATGCGTTTCAGTTTGCCGCAAGGTTATTCGCATGCTGATCCGTTTTTCCAGTATTTGAAAGACACGTTTGATGCGCTGTATGCAGAAGGCGATCCGAATGGTTTGAATCAACCCAAGATGATGAGTATCGGAATACATTGCCGCTTACTCGGCAGGCCAGGGCGCATTGCGGCGCTGCAACGATTTTTAGATCACATTGCGCAGTTTGAAAAAGTTTGGGTGGCCAAGCGGATTGACATTGCGCAGCATTGGGCGAAAGTGCATCCTTACCCATGACGCTCTCTTTGCAACAACTTAACGCCGCATCGCCTGATTCTGCGGCTGCGCATCTCGATGGCATTTACGAGCATTCACCTTGGATCGCCACGCAAGCTGTGCGAGAACGCCCTTTCGCCACGCTCGCAGCGCTGAAATCTGCGATGGCGAAAGTCGTCACAGAGGCCAGTCGAGATCAGCAACTCAGCCTGATTCGCGCTCACCCCGAGCTGGCTGGCAAGGCGATGTTGAGCCAATCTCTCACGGCCGAATCCACTCATGAGCAGAGCAAAGCGGGACTGACGCATTGCTCATCCGAAGAGTTTGCCCAGCTGCAACAACTCAACGCAGATTACAACGCCAAATTTGGCTTCCCCTTCATCCTTGCTGTGCGCGGGCCACGCGGCCTGGGGCTTTCGCGCGAGCAAATTATCACCACCTTTGCCAGACGCTTGCAAGGCCATCCTGATTTTGAGTTGGCGGAATGCTTGCGCAACATTCATCGCATCGCAGAGATTCGTTTGAACGATAAGTTTGGGGAAACGCCTGTCTTGGGCAACGAACTTTGGGATTGGCATGAAAGCCTCGCCAAGCATTCTGATCCCGGTTTCAAAGAAAACGGCCAACTCACCGTGACCTTCATGACCGAGGCTCACAAAGCCTGCGCACAAGAAATCGCTGCTCGTATGCGCGAATGCGGCTTTGATTCTGTCGATATCGATATTCTGGGTAATGTGGTCGGTCGCTATGAAAGTGATAGCAATTCGCGCACATTCCATAACGGGGAACAACCTAAAACGCTTCAAAAAACCTTGCTCACAGGCAGCCACTATGACACTGTGCGCAATGGTGGCAAATACGATGGTCGCTTGGGAATTTACGCGCCGATGATGTGCGTGCGTGAGCTAAGCAAAGCTGGTAAGCGCCTGCCATTTGGCATCGAAGTCGTCGGTTTTTCAGAAGAAGAAGGGCAGCGCTACAAGGCCACTTTCTTGGCCTCTGGTGCACTCACTGGGCATTTCAACCCGGATTGGCTGGAGCAGGCGGATAGCGATGGTATTTTGATGCGAAATACACTCCTACCTGTTACAGAATATGGGCAGAGCGCTATTGAATCAATAGCTAAATTGAAGCGCGATCCAACGCAGTATCTGGGCTTTGTGGAAGTGCATGTCGAACAAGGGCCGGTGCTCAATGCGCTGAATCTACCGCTGGGCATCGTCACTTGTATCAACGGCAGCGTGCGCATGCTCGGGCAGATCATCGGCCAAGCCAGCCATGCCGGCACCACACCCATGAACACGCGCCGGGACGCAGCTGCTGCTCTCGCCGAGATCAGCCTCTATGTGGAGCAGCGTGCATCGCAAGATGGTGATTCTGTGGCCACGATTGGCATGCTGAACGTGCCCGGCGGCTCGATCAATGTGGTTCCCGGTCGTTGCAGCTTCAGCCTTGATATGCGCGCACCCACGGATGCTCAGCGTGATGCGCTCTTGAACGATATCCTCGCGCAGATCAAAATCATTTGCGAGAGGCGCGGCGTGGCGCATTCGCTAGAAGAAACCATGCGAGCCGCTGCAGCGCCGTCGCACGCCGCTTGGCAAGCGCGTTGGGAAAGCGCCGTGCAAGCCACTGGCGTTCCTCTCTTCAAGCTTCCCAGCGGGGCAGGCCATGATGCTATGAAGCTGCATGAAATCATGCCCCAAGCCATGCTCTTCGTGCGCGGCGAAAACTCCGGCATCAGCCACAACCCTCTTGAGAGCACGACGAGCGACGACATGCAACTGGCCATTGCCGCCTTCACGAATCTCTTGAACGATTTATCCACCGAAACACGATGACTGACTTTTTAAAAATAGATGCATGGATTGATGCCCACTTCGATCAACAGGTGCAATTCCTCCAGCAACTCATCCGCGTCTCCACCGACACGCCACCCGGCAACAATACGCCCCACGCGCTGTGCACCGCCGAGCTTTTGGCTGGCATGGGCATGCAAGCCGAGCAACACTGCCCGCCACAAGAGGCGGTGACGGCTGCTGGCTTGGAAAGCATCACGAATCTTATCGTGCGCCGAAAATATGGCGATGGCGGCAAGACGATTGCGCTCAATGCCCATGGCGATGTCGTCCCGCCCGGCGAAGGTTGGCGGCATGATCCCTATGGTGGCGAGATCGATGGCGGTAAAATTTATGGCCGAGCAGCTGCCGTGAGTAAATGTGATTTTTCTACTTTCACATTTGCTGTGAGAGCGCTTGAAGCCGTAGCCAAGCCCACAAAAGGCAGCATCGAACTTCACTTCACCTACGACGAAGAATTCGGCGGCGAACTCGGCCCCGAGTGGTTGCTCAAGCAAGGCTTGACGAAACCCGATTTGATGATTGCCGCAGGCTTCAGCTATCAAGTGGTGGTGGCACACAACGGTTGTTTGCAAATGCAAGTCACGGTGCATGGCGAAATGAGCCACGCAGCGATTCCTGATACCAGTATTGATGCGCTACAAGGCGCGACGCACATTCTGCAAGCGCTTTATGCGCTGAATGCAGATTACAAGAAAGTCACATCCAAAGTCGAAGGCATCACGCATCCGTATCTCAACATCGGCATGATTGAAGGCGGCACGAACACCAATGTCGTGCCCGGCAAAGTAACTTTCAAACTTGATCGCCGCATGATCCCCGAAGAGGATGCTGCACAGGTCGAGCAAAGTCTGCGAGAGACGATTGCTCAAGCGGCAAAAAGTTACCAACCCCCGCGCGGCTCAAGCGCAATCAAGGTGGAAGTCAAGCGTATGCTGCTCGCGCAAGCTTTGAAGCCACTGGCCGGCAATCAGCCGCTCGTGCAAGCCTTGCAAAAGCATGGCGCAGAAGTGTTCGGTCAGGCCATTCCTGCGCTGGGCACACCGCTTTACACTGATGTGAGGCTTTATAGCGAGCGCGGCATCCCTGGCGTGATTTATGGCGCTGGCCCGCGTACTGTCTTGGAATCCAATGCCAAGCGCGCTGATGAATGCCTAGAGCTGGAAGATCTGCGTCGCGCGACCAAGGTGATTGCCCGCAGCTTGCAGGAGTTGATGGCTTGAACATAAAAAATCCAACTACGTGCACACCTATTAGGATAAACACTTAATTTCCGTCCTGCACGCCCCGTCACCTGCGCCACACCCTCGCGCGCTGTCACCCTCATGCATGCCCTGTTACGGGTTATTGCGCACTGTTTCGATCACTAAACTGTATACAATTTGCACACTAAACGTGCATTTCTCTGGGTCAGGGTGGAAGAACGAGCGCAATCAGGTGTGCTGCAGCACGGCACTCTTCTTGCAAAAGTTCACACTGAAGTTTTTTCCAATACACGTCCCTTTTCCTTCTTCCTCTTACGGAGTCTCCATGAACAAACGTTCAATCTTGAAATCCCTCGCTATCAGCAGCATCGCAGCAGCCAGCCTTATGGCCTCCGGCGCATTCGCTCAGGCCAACACGCCTATTAAATTCCAGCTCGACTGGCGCTTTGAAGGCCCTGCTGCCTTGTTCCTCAGCCCAATTGCCAAAGGCTATTTCAAAGACGTGAAGCTGGATGTCTCTCTCGATGCCGGCACCGGCTCGGGAAACACCGTTCAGCGCGTCGCCTCAGGCACATATGACATGGGCTTTGCCGACATGGCCGCCTTGATGGAATTCCACGCCAACAACCCCGATGCGCCTAATAAGCCTGTGGCCGTGATGATGGTGTACAACAACACACCAGCCGCTGTGCTCACTTTGAAGAAAAACGGCATCACCAAACCCAGCGATTTGGTCGGCAAGAAACTCGGCGCTCCCGTGTTTGATGCAGGCCGCCGCGCCTTCCCCGTGTTCCAAAAAGCGAATAACGTCGGCGCAGTGACTTGGGTGACGATGGATCCGCCCCTGCGCGAGACCATGCTGGCCCGTGGTGACGTGGATGCGATCACCGGCTTTTCCTTCACCTCATTGCTCAATCTGGAAGCGCGCAACGTGAAGACCGAAGACATCGTGGTCCTGCCTTATTCTGATTTTGGCGTGAAGCTGTATGGCAACGCAATTGTCGCCAGCTCCAAGCTGATCAAAGAAAATCCTGCTGCGGTGAAAGCCTTCTTGGCTGCATTCACCAAAGGTGCAAAAGATGTGATGGCCAAGCCTGAAGTGGCGATCCAGTACGTGAAAAACCGTGACGGCATCATCAACGTCGATCTAGAAGAGCGCCGCCTGAAGCTGGCGATTGACTCCGTGATCAACAGCCCTGATGCACGCGCTGAAGGATTTGGCCAGATCAACCCTAGCCGGATGTCGCTGATGGCTTCGCAAGTGTCAGATGCCTTTAACACCAAGACCCGCGTGAAAGTCGATGACGTGTGGAACGGCAGCTTCTTGCCCACCAAGGCAGAGCTCAACGTGTTGCCCCCTGTCAAAAAGTAAGCTGTTTTTGCTCACCATGAAAGACCAGAAGCGTTCACAGCCTTCTGGTTTTTTGCTATCAAATGATGAGCATTTCGCGCAGTATTTACAACGGCTAACTATCGATTTGGCATAAAAAATGACAACTTCCACCGCCTCTGCCCCATCGCGTCCGTTCGTTGATTTTCAAAACGTCTGGCTCGCCTACAACAATGAGCTACTCGCGCAAGGCCAATACGCGGTGGAAGATATTTCTCTGCAAATGACGCAAGGCGAATTCATTGCCATCGTCGGGCCTTCGGGCTGCGGTAAATCCACCTTCATGAAGCTCACCACGGGTTTAAAAATGCCCAGCAAAGGCACGATCCATGTGGATGGCTTGCCTGTCACGGGGCCGCTCAAAATCTCTGGCATGGCTTTCCAAGCGCCATCGCTCTTGCCTTGGCGCACCACGCTAGATAACGTACTTTTGCCGCTGGAAATTGTAGAGCCCTATCGCAGCAATTTCAAAGCCAAGCGCAAAGAATACGAAGAGCGTGCTTCTAGGCTGCTGGAATCGGTGGGCTTGGGCGGCTATGAAAAGATGTTTCCTTGGCAGCTCTCCGGCGGCATGCAGCAGCGTGCATCCATTTGCCGTGCTTTGATTCATGAGCCAAAAATGCTCTTGCTCGACGAGCCTTTCGGCGCGCTCGATGCGTTCACCCGCGAAGAGCTGTGGTGCGCATTGCGCGATTTGCATGCAGCGCAAAAATTCAATGTGATTTTGGTGACGCACGATCTGCGCGAGAGCGTTTTTCTGGCCGACCGCGTGTATTGCATGAGTAAAAGCCCAGGCCGCTTCATCGTACAGCGCGACATTGAGCTACCGCGCCCGCGCGATCTGGAGGTGACCTATTCGCCCGAATTCACGGCGATTGTGCAAGAGTTGCGCGGGCATATTGGTGCCATTCGCAAGACCACGGCCGTCGTGCCACAGTAGCGGGAGAAAAATCATGACGAAAAATTTTGAACGATTCGCGCCCATCGCTGTATTGATGCTGATCCTCTTACTCTGGCAAGCCATCGTTTCGCTGTTTAACATCGCCGAATTCATCTTCCCCAGTCCGCTGCAAATCGCCAAAGAGTTTGTGGAGTTCAAAGAACCGCTGCTCAAAGCCGCTTGGCAAACCTTCTGGGTCACGATGGTGGGCTTTGCAATTGCGATTGCCGTGGGCGTGTTGCTGGGCTTCATCGTCGGCTCGTCGCCAGCAGCGTATGCGGCCTTCTATCCACTCATGGTGGGCTTCAATGCTGTGCCCAAAGCGGCGATTGTGCCGATTCTCGTGGTGTGGTTTGGTATCGGCGTGGGCCCTGGCATCCTCACGGCCTTTCTGATCAGCTTCTTCCCAATTACAGTAAATATTGCCACCGGCTTGGCCACACTTGAGCCTGAGCTGGAGGACGTGCTGCGTGTTTTGGGAGCGAAGCGCTGGGATATTTTGACGAAGATCGGCCTGCCGCGCTGCATGCCGTATTTCTATGGCTCGCTCAAAGTTGCGATCACCTTGGCTTTCGTGGGCACAGTGCTCGCAGAGATGACGGCGGGTGATTCTGGCATCGGCTCGCTCATGCAAACTGCTGGCAGCCAGCAGCGCTTGCCGTTGGCTTTTGCGGGGCTGGTGCTCATCAGCGCGATGGCGATGGCGATGTATGAACTTTTCAGCTACATCGAAAAACACACCACCGCTTGGGCGCACCGCGGCTCGCAGAATCATTGAAATGACGCCGCAGCAATGCATCGCCGCACTGCGCCACGCCAATGAGGTGGCGCGCCAATCGATCGCTCAAGGTAAGCACCCGTTTGGCGCGGTGCTGATCGCACCCGACGGCGAAACGGTATTGATGTCCCAGGGCAACATTGATACGGTTAACCACGCCGAGGCCACACTCGTGCGTGCGGCGTCGCTGAAGTACAGCGCGGCGTATCTTTGGCAATGCAGCTTGGTCACCACCGTTGAGCCCTGCGCCATGTGTGCTGCAACCCAGTATTGGGCGAATATTGGGCGAGTTGTCTACGGCATGACAGAAGCGCAGTTATTGGCTTTCACGGGCGACCATCAGGAGAATCCCACTTTGGATTTGCCTTGCCGCGATGTGTTTGCGCGCGGTCAAAAGGCGATTGAAGTGATTGGTCCGGTGCCGCAAGTCGAGGCAGAGATCGCTGCATTGCACGCCAGTTTTTGGCAGAAAAACAGCTGAGTTTGCAAAGAAACTCGGCGCAAATTCCTTGCGGAATCTGCGCCGAATGCTATTGAAAGAATAACTTCTTCAGGCCGGCATCAAGCCCAAACGACGGGGCCTTTCTTGCCATACCAGCCTTCAACATTCGTCTCGAGCGCAGCTTCAATTTTGCTACGTTTGATTTTGAGTGTGGGTGTGAGTTGGCCGTTTTCAATGCTCCATGGCTCGCTGGCCACCACGATCATACGCAGTTGCTCATAATCTGCCACTTTGTCGTTCACACGCTTCAGAATAGAAGCCATCTCGGCTTCAAACTCAGCACGCACAGCAGCATCTTTCAGCTTAGGGCGCAAGCCTTCAGCTGGCACGACCACGGCATATGCGGCGGATTGACCCACCCCAGAGACCATCGATAACTCGACCATGCTGCTTTCATTGATCATGTTTTCAATCGGCGCAGGCGCAACGTATTTACCTTTGGCGGTTTTGAACAATTCTTTCTTCCGGCCGGTGAGCTTGAGCTGGCCATCTGGCAGCACTTCGCCCAAATCGCCAGTTCGGAAGAAGCCATCAGCAGTAAACACTTCGGCATCGAGCTCAGGCTGCTTGTAGTAGCCCTTCATTGTGCCGGGAGACTTGATCAAAATCTCTCCATCAGCTTCCAAGCGCCGCTGCACACCAGGATAAGTCACGCCCACATAGCCGAGAGCTTGCTGCTTTTTATTGGTGGAATGCGAGTAAGCAAAATCTTCTGTCATGCCGTAACCCTCAGACAGATGCAAGCCCAGATCACGATACCACTGCAAGAGCGCTGGCGGTAGCGGTGCTGAACCGCAACCGGCCAAGGTGACTTCATTCAAACCGAGCTGTGTGAGCACTTTCTTGCGCACAATATTATTCAAAATCGGAATGCTGAGCAAGGTCTTGAGTTTCTTGGGCGGCATTTTGGCCGACACACCTTGCTGGAATTTCAGCCACAGGCGCGGCACTGAGATAAAGACGGTCGGTCGGGCGCGTTGCAGGTCTTGTACAAATGTATCGAGCGCCTCAGCGAAGAAAATACGACCCCGGCCCATAACAAAGCCAGCGCACTCAATCCAGGCACGCTCAAAGATGTGCGCCAATGGCAGGTAAGACAGAGCGCGATACACAAAGCTCGCACCGTTTTCTTTGTCTTGAAAGTTCACGATCCCTTCGCTAGCGCGCGTAGCGCCTTCAAAGGTGTGCATCACGCCCTTAGGTGTGCCAGTGGAGCCCGATGTGTACATGATGAAGCACACATCACCGCCCGCGCGTGATGGCTTGCCGGCCATAGCTTCTGTTTGTTTCGTGATGTCATCCCAAGTGCGGTAGCTGTTTTTGGGCGACAAGGGCAAAGCGATGCAAGGAAGGCCGGCAGGGATGCCGCCCACTTGCTGGTCAAAGCTGTCCAGCTTGCCCACAAACAGCAGGGAAGCTTCGCTGTGAGTAAGCACGTATTTCACGGTGTCTGCGCCTTCGGTGGGGAAGATCGCCACAGTGGTGTAGCCTGCCATCCAAATGGCCAGCTCGGCCATCATGAAATGCGAAGTGTTCTTTGACAAAATACCAATACGCGCGCCTGCCTCAAAGCCTTGAGCTTTCAGATAAGTGGCCATCCGGCGCGACTGATCCATCATTTGCGCCCAAGTGAAATCTACCACCTTGCCGCCACCCACGGGCTGGGTCAGATAAATGTCATTGGCGCGCTTAGTTTCGTGCTCATAGATGTAGTCGAGAATGAGTTTGGAGGAGGCCATGAAAATCCTTTTGCTGAATCTTAAAAGGGTTGATCCTAGTGGCTAGAGCTGCCCGGCACAATCGGGGAAACACGGGGCTGACTTAGGTAGGCATCTCAGTCTTGGCTGACAACTCCCCAGAGGTTGTCAGCAACGCACCAAGGCAATTGAGGACACAAAAAAAGCCACCCGAAGGCGGCTTATTGTGACTTTGCTGCAAAAAGGCAGCAAAGTGGCGGAGCGGACGGGACTCGAACCCGCGACCCCCGGCGTGACAGGTGAGTAAAGGTGGATTTCTTCGGACGTCCTTGGATTAAAAATAACCATACAAAACAACGACTTACATCATTTTATTGTCCATAGCTGTTCGGTTAGATACACTGGAATCCACCGATTTTTAGGACACGGCTAGGACACGGAAATGGCGAAGCTCTCTGTACGTAGCATCGAAGCACTCAAACCCAAGAGCGTCAGCTACAAGGTAACGGCTGAACGCGGCCTGTACCTGCGCATGGCACCAGACGGCACCAAGACTTGGCTCGTGCGATATGTCGTGGCCGGAAAGCAGATTCAAACACGCTTACCGCGTCCGTATGGCAGCGGCGGCGCAGAGGGATACCTGTCACTAGCCCAAGCTGTGTCGGAGAACGCCCGCATTCAGGCGCTGGCCCGGGACGGGGTCGACTTTCAGGTGCAACGCGCCGAAGCTGATCGAGCAGCCGCCGAAGCGAAGGCTACTGCGCTTGCTGCCAATGCGCCTTTCCGCACTTTGTTCGAGCTGTGGCTTTCTGACGGCGTAAGCCGTAAGGATGGCAACGCCGAGCTTCGGCGTAGTTTTGAGAAAGACATACTCCCTGCCATTGGCGACAAACCCGTTCGCGAACTGAGTGATGCCCAGTTGCTGGATCTCCTGCGCAAAGTCGGTCGAGATCGCGGACGAGCACGAACAGCGGCGCGCATGCTTACCGAGGTGCGTCAAATGTTCCGCTGGGCGATTAAGCGACAACCTTGGCGCTCGCTGCTCGTGCAAGGCAATCCGGCCGAGTTGGTCGAATTGAAGCAGGTCGTGCCATATGGTTACGAGCCGGGCATCCGAGAGCGAACGCTTTCCCCCAATGAGATCAGGGAACTTCGCGACATCTTCGCCCGTATGGCGACCCAGTACGAATCGGCAAAGAACAAGCGCGTCGCAGACAGGCCTGTGCAGTTAGAAACGCAGCTCGCTTTATGGATCTGTTTGGGAACTGGCTGTCGAATTGGCGAGCTGCTTCAGTCCCGGTGGGAACACGTCGATCTGGAAAAGTCGGTGTGGTTCGTCCCCCGCGAAAACACCAAGACGCACGTTGATTGGCACGTTTACCTTTCGGAGTTTGCCCTGCGACAGTTCCAGGAGCTGCACGGCATCACCGGGAAGACGCAATGGTGTTTTCCTGCCAGCCAGCAAGTGGGTCACGTCTACGTGAAGAGCGTCAGTAAGCAAGTCGGCGACCGTCAGCTGCAGTTCAAGAACCGTAAACCGCTGGAGCATCGCAAGAACGACGACTCTCTGGTGTTGGCTGATGGTAAAAACGGCGAATGGACTCCACACGACCTACGGCGAACTGCCTCCACCATGATGCAGGCAATGCACATCAGCCCAGACGTGATTGATCGTTGCCAGAACCATGTTTTACCGGGTAGCAAAGTACGCCGACATTACCTGCATCATGACTTTGCAGAAGAAAAACGTGAGGCGTGGCAGCTACTAGGTCAGCGCATTGACGCAATTTTGACAGCCAACAACGTGCTGCTGTTGCAGCGCGCGGCCTAGCGATGAGAACCACTCAATTGTTAAGTTGGGACGCCCCGTGCGAAAACTTGGACTACATCGTTCGCCGAACAGATTCGCCTTCATGGATTCGCCACTGCTGAATTGTTGATGAGTTGCTCCAGGCGCAGCACGCTGACAAGCACCGTATCCAGTTCGACCATCTTGCCGAACACCATGCCAGACATCGCCACGTAATCTCTGGCAAGCGCATCCTGCATTTGGGCGGTAGGCGTTAAGGTAAACGTGCCGGGGGTGGCGCTGTCAAGTCCAAAGTCTGCGCTTCCAAAAAACATGCGCGCATGCTGCGCACAATCTAGCGCAAGTGCATGGTTGGTCAACCATTCCTTTGCAGACGCTGCCTGCATCAACTGATGCACATCGTAGTAGTGGCGCGAAACACGTTGCCCGCCGTGGCGAAGTTCATTGCGACGGTCATGCCATTGACGCAGACCATGCAAGATGATGACTTTGTCCCAGAAAGTACGCTCGGGTTTGACCGTAGTGACATTTGCAACGTTGAGATTGAGGTCAGGTAAATCGTGCGCAACATAGGGCGTGACCGTGGCAGCAATGTTCGGATCTAAAGCCGACTTCGCACCACATTCAATCTTGACGGCTGAACGGATGTAGTCGCTGGCGGTTGCTGTGACGCTGGGATACCAAAACAGCAAGGTTTGGCCATCTTTGTCCTCGGGATCAAGTTCCAGCCGAAAGCGAGCTTCTGGGATGACCGTGCTGGCGAGGCGACTGAACTGCTTCTGCATGGGTCCGGCAATGTAGGCTTGGCAAGCATCGCGGATGGCATCCAGCCGGGCGCGGCGCTTCTTACCGCTCAGCGCATCCAAATCTGCCACGTCGGCAGCTTGTCCCAAGTCGCCCCGAAAGACCGTAATGTCAATGTCTTCGGAGAAGCGCGAAATCAGACCAAAGGCTTTGGACAAGGACGTACCACCTTTGAACAGCAGTCGCGGCCCGCCAGCATCCAACCCGTTAAACAGCACATCGAGCGCCCAGCAAACCCAAAAGTCTTTCTCGACATTTTGGACAGGTGTGCCAAGACGTGTGGCAGCGCTGAGGAACAGATCGCGCCGTTCGGTATCGCTGGCGGTAATCACGCTTTGGAAGGATGAATTCAAGACGCGGCCTCAAATTGTTTCGCTTTGCGGTGGCGAACGCCAGACGTTTGCACGGTCTCTTGCATTTGCGGTGTTTTGGCTATCGCCAACTGATGATCTAAGCCAGGTAGCTGCCGAAGCAAGTCTTGCATCCAGGCGGGCAGCACTCCAAATCCATCGATCAAGTCTTGACCCATTGCAGCACCATGGACGGGATCCGACAGCACTTGTGTTAACCGGCTCAAAATGCGATCACGGTCAGATGCCAGGGTATCTTTTAACCAGTACAGCGCTTGCACCACCCGCATCGCAGGACGCCCAGCCCAGTAAAGGCGACTTGGAGCTGTGTATTTGAAGTCTATGACGAGCTGGTCAAGCTGGATGGCACGGCGGCGTGCATCGGTATGGATGGTGACGCGGGCGGGTACAGCATCGGTCAATCCGAGATCGTTGGCAGCCGTCATGCCGTCAACCAACATACGCAATTGATCACGGCGGGCAATCGCCGCAAGCACCGCGCGATAGTCAGGAGCGGTTGCACGCTTAGTTAGCCGGTTGAGCATGGGTTTGTCGTAGAGCCCCCGATCAATTCGGCGCAGATCACCCGCCAGCGCCATGCGCTGCAAAGCTTTGTCGACGGCATCGCGGTTGCCGAGCTGCGCAAAATCGGTCGGCACCCAGACTTGCCCTAGGCCAATAGCGTTGATTCGCGTGGAAATGATGGATTTGAGATCGGACATGATTTGGTTCGTCCGATATTTGTACTTGTTTTTCGGACTTTTGGCAAGCCTCTTTGTCCGAAAAATGTATATTTATTTCGGATGAATCAAATATAGCTACACCAGACTAGCATTCAACCGAGACCAAACCCATCTTATTTGAACGGCAAGCAAAGCCATCGGCTCAGGCCAAGTCTGGCTACCGACCGATTTTGCGGCCGTATCAGCCTTTGTTTTGTGTGCGAGGAGCACCACAATGAACACGCGCATGGGTAAGTTGCGCTTGGGGCCGTTGCCCAAGACCGAGACAGTCAAAATTACTATTGCGATACCTGTGGTGTTGAAAGCAGATTTAGACCGTTACGCGGCACTACATGCAAAAACTTATGGTGAGCCTGTGGAAGCAGCAACGATGATTCCACTGATGTTGGAAACATTCATTGCACGGGATCGCGAGTTCAAGAAGGTGCAAATTGCATCGAGCAAACTCAAGACGTAAATTCGATAACAGGAGAGCGCTGGTGAACACTGCTGTCTCTACAAATCAACGTACTTTGCGGGCTGCGCATTTGCTTCAAGAAGCACTTGTGCTGCTCGGCACAGATTCCCTGCATCAAAATCAAGACGCAATATCAAGCGCACCTGATCGGCTGATACGTTTGCCAGAAGTTGTACGACTCACTGGACTTTGCAGATCTGCTGTCTACGAGAAAATGCAAAGAGGCGTTTTTCCTCGATCGATCAAAGCGGGACCGCGAGTAGCTGCGCGGTCGGAACGTGCCATACAGTCGTGGATTTCTGACCGCCTCGATAACTTCGTCAGTTAAAGCTCGCAATTAGCAACCCAACTGGCAAAGCAGTACTGTATTTCCACGACAGTTTTTGAGTGAGAACTTTTAGGACACCGTTAGGACACAGGCGTTGAAAAAGAAAAAGGGTTAGCAGGTGCTTACCTGCTAACCCTTGATTTTATTGGCGGAGCGGACGGGACTCGAACCCGCGACCCCCGGCGTGACAGGCCGGTATTCTAACCAACTGAACTACCGCTCCCGGTAGTCTGCACTGCCTTACGGCAAGCACAGAACCAAAACTGGCGACCCTACGGGGATTCGAACCCCGGTACTCACCGTGAAAGGGTGATGTCCTAGGCCTCTAGACGATAGGGTCAGGCACTAGAGCAACGATTTGATTACGACGGAGTCGTCATAACTGAACCGCGACCTAAAAAACTCTGAGTATTTAAACTCTTTTCACAACAGCTTTGATGGTGGAGGTAAACGGGATCGAACCGATGACCTCTTGCATGCCATGCAAGCGCTCTCCCAGCTGAGCTATACCCCCGAAAGGAATAGATGACTTTTTAAACCACCTTGACTCCGCCAGCAAATCTGCTGAGCCTTGAATTATAGCGCGAATTTCCCCGCCTGCGCAATGCATTTCAGCGCTCACAAATATTGCAACCGTTGCCCACGCAGAAAAATCCGATGGTGCGAGATTTTTGACACGGCTTCACACAGCCAGCGCGCACTTGTGAAAAACCCTTAGTCAGAGCCGGCATGCTTTGTGCAACCATATTGTTATCTTCATCCCTTCACCGGAGACTTTCATGAACTTACGATTTACGGCTCAATCTATAGCAATCAGCGCAGCATTGATCGCGGCTTGCAGCGCTTTTTCTCAAGAGAAAGTGACTTTCGGTACAAACTGGTTTGCGCAACCTGGGCATGGTGGTTTTTATCAAGCAGTGGTCGATGGCACTTATAAGCGCTACGGGCTGGACGTAGAAATCGTCCAAGGCGGCCCGCAGGTGAACAATCGCCCGCTGTTGCCCACTGGCAAGCTCGATTTTTTGATGACCGGTAACCTGTTGCTGACATTCGATAACGTAAAAAATAAAGTTCCCACCACCGTGGTGGCCGCCATCTTCCAAAAAGATCCACAAGCTGTTTTCGCGCATCCGGATCAAGGCTACAAAACCTTTGCAGATTTGACAAAAGCGCCCACCGCGTTCATCAGCAAAGACGGGCAATTCTCTTTTTGGCAATGGATGAAGGCTGAACATGGCTTCAAAGATGAGCAATTGAAGCCGTATGTCTTCAACGTCGGCCCTTTCTTGGCCGATAAAAAATCGGTGCAGCAAGGCTATTCGATCAGCGAGCCAGTGAGCATCAAGGCGCAAGCCGGTTTTGATCCGATGGTCTTCTTGCTGGCTGACAATGGCTTTTCGACCTACAGCACCACGATTGAAACGCGCTCCGAACTGGTGAAAACCAAGCCTGAATTGGTGCAAAAATTTGTTGATGCTTCCTTGATCGGCTGGTACAACTACATGTATGGCGACAACAAAGCCACCAATGAATTGCTCAAGAAAACCAATCCTAATTTGACCGACGCGGGCATCGCGGGCAGCATTGATTTGATGAAAAAGCTCGGCATTGTCGATAGCGGTGAAGCCTTGCAAAACGGCATTGGCGCGATGAGTACCGCGCGCATCAAGGATTTTCACGACAAGATGGTCAAGGCTGGCTTGTACAAAGCAGGTGATGTGGATTTGAGCCTCGTGGCCACCACACAGTTTGTGAACAAAAAAGTGGGTATGGATGTGAAGCAGCGGTTGGGCGCTAAGTAAGTTAGAGCAGCAAGTAGTGCGCACACTGATCGTCTATTGCCATCCCAATCCTGCATCGCTGAGCGGCGCGCTTTTTGCCACCTCGCAAGAGATCTTCAAGCAGCGCGGCGATGTGCTGCGCTGCATTGATTTGTATGCCGAAGGCTTCGAGCCTGTGCTGTCTTTGCAGGAGCGGGTGGATTATTTACCGAATCCGAACGCGATTGAGATCAAGGTGCAGCCGCATGTGGATGCGCTACGCTGGTGTGAACACATCGTGTTCATTTTCCCGGTGTGGTTTTACGGGCCGCCTGCCATGCTCAAAGGCTGGTTGGAGCGTGTTTGGTTGCCGGGCGTGGCTTTCCTGCCGCCTCCACAAAAAGGCAAAACCGCCGTCCCCGGATTGCAACATATCAAGCGCCTTACTGTGATCACCCACGGTGGCTCACCTTGGTGGTGGTTGAAAATCATGGGCGATCCTTGCAAAAAGCTCTTCACACGCGGGCTGAGGGCGATCATGGCGAAAAATTGCCACAGCACGTATTTGCAGTTGCACAATATGAACAATGTGAGCCGAGAAGAATGTACGGCTTTTATCGCCAAAGTGCAGCGCAAGCTGGAGAGTTTTTGAAATGAAAAGTGTTTTGAATTCGGCGGCTCGTCGCCATATGGAAACGCTCAAAGAGAGCATGGGCGCCGAGGCGCTGGCGCATGCCGCGCAGGCTATTCGGCTGCGCTCGGCGGATGAGCCTTTGCCTGAAGCGCTTGCGGAACCCCGCTTGTCTGCCTTACCGAAAGCGTTGCCTTCTTTGGGTGATGCGCCTGCTTCTACGCTCAGAGGCGACCGCGCGGGTCAGCCCCTCGCCAATTATCTTCCTGCCAAGCGGGTGGGGAATTTGCTTTACTTGAGCGGCGTGATTGCAGTCGACCCAGCAGCAAAAACAGTGATCACGCGTTATGACGATCTTCCTGTGCATGCCCGCGCAGAGTTGCGCACTCTGGGCTATGACACGGGGCAACTCAGCGTCGATATTTTTGAAGCGCCGATCGTCGTGCAGAGTTGGTATGTCTTGAACCGCATTCGTGAACTGGCTCAGGAGCATGGTGCACCGATGAGCGATGTATTCAAGCTGGTGCAATATTTCCGCGATCTGCGCCATTACCCGGCTTACAACCGCGTGCGTCAGCTCTTTTGCCCAGCGGGCGTGGTGAGCACGGTAGTGGAAGTCTCGCGCATGTTGCCTGCGAATGAGGTGTTGATTGAGGTGGAGGCGACGGCAGTTTTGAATTGAAGATGTCGTATTCGGGGTAAATTTTAAGATAAAAGTGCCTCTGCCCGTTATATTATAAGCATAGTTTGCTATTAAATATATAGCAATTTATGAGCCCGTCAAACAGGCAAAGCTGTCGTCGATTTCACGCTATCGAGCATGAAACTTGTCTTGCAATCTTGGACGCTAGGATGTTTTAACAGCGTATCCATCACGAAGCGCGAATAAGCGGGCATGTCGCGCACGACGACTTTGAGCAGATAGTCCATCTCGCCTGTGAGCGCGGCGCATTCCACCACTTCTGGCCACACCTGCACCGCCGTGCGGAACAAGTCCATCGGGTTGCGTTTGTGACTCTCGGTGTGCTTTTCTAGGCGCACATTGATGTAAGCCACGAGGCCGAGGCCAATGCGGGTGGGTTTGACGAGAGCGACGTAGCGATCAATGATGCCCTGTTCCTCCAAGCGCTTGACACGGCGCAACACGGCGCTGGGCGAGAGGCCTATTTCGTTGGCGATCACGTCATACGTGGCTCTGCCATCCGCTTGCAGAATGCGTAGGATGGATGAATCTAGCTTATCGAGTGCTTCCATTGTGATGATTTTGCATGAAAACTGTGAATTGATGAAGAATTACGCCAGAATTCGCAGGAAATTTGAGCCTTTGAACTCCTATATTGCAGGTAACGTCATTTTTTGGAGATGCGTATGACAACTTGGGATAACCCGATGGGCACGGCAGGATTTGAATTCATTGAATATGCCGCACCCGATCCAAAGGCGATGGGTGAGTTGTTTGAGCGCATGGGCTTCACCCGAATAGCCAAGCACCGCCATAAAAACGTGTTGTTGTATCGCCAAGGCGGGATCAATTTCATTGTCAACGCCGAGCCAGATTCGTTTGCCCAGCGCTTTGCGCGGCTGCATGGGCCGAGTATTTGCGCGATTGCGTTTCGGGTGAAAGATGCGAAGTTTGCGCATGAGCGCGCGGTGAGCCTAGGCGCATGGAGCTACGCGGGCACAGCGGGCCCTGGCGAGCTGAATATTCCAGCGATCAAAGGCATTGGCGACAGTGTGATTTACTTCGTGGACAAATGGCGCAGCAAAAATGGCGCAAAAGAGGGTGATTTGGGCAACATCAGCTTCTTTGATGTGGATTTCGAACCGCTACCCAACACCACTGTCGCTGATCTCAGCCCGCCTGGTCACGGTCTCACCTACATCGACCATTTGACGCACAACGTGCATCGCGGACGCATGCAAGAGTGGGCCGAGTTTTATGAGCGTTTGTTCAACTTCCGCGAGGTGCGTTACTTTGACATCGAAGGCCATGCCACCGGTGTGAAAAGCAAAGCCATGACCAGTCCTTGCGGCCAGATCCGCATTCCTATCAATGAGGAAGGCAATGAGAAAGCCGGCCAGATCACCGAGTATCTGGATCGTTATCGCGGCGAGGGCATTCAGCATATCGCGATGGGCTCGACGCATTTGTACGACACGGTGGACGCACTGCAAATGGCGGGTGTGAAGCTGCTGCAAACCAGTGAGACGTATTACGAACTCTTGCCCAAACGCATTCCCGGCCATGGCGAAGATGTGGAGGGCTTGAAGGCGCGCAACATCTTGATGGATGGCACGAAAGATGAACTGCTGCTGCAAATCTTCAGCGAAAACCAACTCGGGCCGATCTTCTTTGAATTCATCCAACGCAAAGGCAACGAGGGCTTTGGCGAAGGCAATTTCAAAGCTTTGTTTGAGACGATGGAGTTGGATCAGATCAAGCGCGGCGCATTGAAAGCTTGAACTTTATGGCTGTCAAACCCGTCATCTATGGCCAATCAGATCGCCCGCCTCGCGGCGACTATGAGCGTGCGCAAGAGGACTACACCTGCGAGCAAAATTTTGCGGCTTATACGGCGGATGATCATTCAACATGGCGCAAGCTGTATGCAAGGCAGTCGGCTTTGCTGCCCGGCTTGGCGGCACAAGCCTTCATCGACTTGCTGCCCCAGCTTGATGCTGCGCAGGGTATCCCGCGCTTTGAAAACATCAATGCACAGCTGCTGCCTGCCACGGGTTGGCAACTGGTTGGCGTGCCGGGGCTGATTCCTGAAGTGCCGTTTTTCACGCTGCTGGCGGATCGCAAATTTCCAGTCACAGATTGGATTCGCACGCCGCAGGAGATGGATTACGTCGTCGAGCCCGATATTTTTCACGATCTGTTTGGCCATGTGCCGCTGCTGTTTGACCGGGCGTATGCCGATCACATTCAAGCCTATGGAAAAGGCGCTTTGAAGGCGCATGCGCTAGAGCAGGGCGATGCATCGTGCGCTCGCGCTGTGGAGCATTTATCACGGCTGTATTGGTACACCATTGAGTTTGGTTTGCTGCGTGAGCAAGGCCAGTACCGTGCTTACGGCGCGGGCATTTTAAGCAGTCCTAGCGAATTGCCGCACAGCGTGAATTCCAGCGAACCACAGCGCCTGCCGTTGCGAAGCGACAAAGAGCTTTTGCACTGCATGGCATCAACTTACAAGATCGACACCTTTCAATCACGCTATTTCGTGATCGGCAGTTTTTCTGATTTGCTGGAATTGACTGCGCCTGATTTCACGCCGCATTACCGGGCTTTGGCTACCGCACCAAAAACTCAGCCCGAGCGCGCTCCACATCGCCGAGCGTGATGCATTGTTGCCTCGCTGTACCCTTGTAGGTCAGCAGAAAATTGCGGTAAGCATTGCTTTGGTAGGGATCGCTGATCACATAGCCTGCGCGTTCGCGGCAAACAGGCTTGCCTGCAATGCTATGGCAATCTTTGAGTGTGGCGCCGTAGATCACGCGGCCATCACGGGTGAGGCCGGGGAAAGCGCTAGCGGTGAGCTCGAAGTCTGCACCTGTGCGGCGGCCTTCTAGCTCGAAGGGGCTGAGGTTGAAGGGTTGCCCGAGTTCGCGGCTGTACCAAAAGGCGTTTCCTTGGTATTCCCAGGCGAGATCGGCGGATTGGGCGCTATCGCCGCTCTTTGCTGTTTGAGGAAAGCCAAAAATCGTTTTTCCGCTGGAGAAGTCGAAACTCTGCCGCGCTTCACAAGCTTTGCCATCCTCGCCAAAACCAAAAATTCGCATGGTCTGCTTGCCTTGCACGGGGGTTTGCGGCAGTGCGGCAAACTCGTTCCCGTCCACACTGATCATCGGCAGCGCGTAGAGTGGGCCGTCTTGGCGTACACGGTCTTTGCAATGGAACACCGGGCCGGTATCGTGAGTGATGGCATGGCGGCGCGTATCCACCTCAATCGTGCGCGAAACCAATGCGCCTTGGCCCTGTGTTTGCGAATCACCGCTTGAATTCGGCCAAGAGAGCGAGCGAATGCGGATGTGGCCGGGTTTGCTTGACGGGAGCTCGGAGGCGGCGGCATAGAAGCCGTTCATGCCGCCGCGAAAGACGGGGCGCAAGGGGTTTTGAGAAGAAATTGGCAGTTGCCCGTTATATTTCCTTGATAGTATGCTATCAAAAGTATAGTGATCGCCATTCGTATCGACCAAATAGCGCCAACTGCCTTGCACAGGGAAGGCTTCGTTTTTGAGCGGCGTGGGAATCGCGCGGCGTACCTGGCCGTCAGTAGTCAGTTCGATCAAGCTCACTTCGCCTAAGCGTGAGCCAGAGAAACTGCGCAAGATGAAGCGCCCATCTGGGCTGACGCGCTCATACGCGCCCAGCGCGACGGTGGTCTTGCCATAGGTGTCGGTTTGATCGCCTGCGATGTTGCTTTTCAGCTCGGCAAATTGATGCGCTGCGATGCAGGTTTGCAATGCTTCTGGTGAGCTATTTTCTAAGCGATTTTGGCCGATAGCCGTTATAGAAACTGAGCAGAGCGCTATGAAAATAAGAGTGGTTTTCATGAGTAACTAGTTAAGGCTTTAAGCGCGCTGTGATGCTGGTTTCCCATGCAGATTTCGGCATCGCACCGATGATGGGCAAGAGATGCGTGCCTCTCGCGGTGAGCACGAAAGCGGTGGGGAAGTGGCGCAGCGCATCTGCGTTGATCAGCTCACTGGAACAGAGCGCTAGGCTGCCTTGCAATACTTGCGCAGAAGTGGCGTGATCGCGCTGCGCAGCTTGCAAGGCTTGATCTCGTTCGCCGCTGGAGAGGCGCGCATCGTGCAGCGGCAAAAAATCCAGCCCGAGCTGCTGCGCGGCTTGGTGCGCCAGATGCGCCTGAGTGACCGAGAGCACCATGCGCGGCGACCAGACGTAGATCAGCGTGCCGGTGTCGTTGCCGTTTCTTTGAGCGATATTCTGCATGGCTTCGTTGTCAAAACATGAGCCAAAAGCGCTGCTAACCGTTATAAAAAATGCGAAGAGCGCTCCTAAAATAGGAGTGAGGAAAGGACTGCGTGGAGGACTCATTCGTCACTCTTTGTCATGCTGCGATGAAAAATGAGCCTGCCTAAGGACTCGCGAGGACTTCGACAAGCTCAGTCCGAACGGAAGTGGACACTTCATCGGCCTAGATCAATGGCTTGCAGGCCAGCCCAGCCAGCGCAGCAAATCGGCGGGCTGCTGGGCAATCGCATCAGCGCCCCATTCGTGCACCGCATGAACGCCAAGATAGCCCCAATTGGCGGCAATCGTCGTCATGCCAGCGGCGCGGCCTGACTCGATATCGCGCCGATCATCGCCCACATACCAGCAGTTCGCCGGATCGATACCCGCGATCCGAGCAGCGGCGAGCACGGGCTCGGGATGCGGTTTGGTATGCGGCGTGGTATCACCGCTGATCACGGCGGCTGCGCCATGCAAGAGCGGCATTTGCACCACGAGCGGATCGGTGAAGCGGCGGGATTTGTTGGTGACAATGCCCCAAAGGATGTTATTGCTGCGAATTGACGCTAAAAGATGTGAAATGCCGTCAAAAGCAAAGGTTCTTGCGGTGAGGCTGTTTTCATAGTTGACGTAAAACTCTTCGCGAAACGCTTCGTAATCGGCATGATCGGGCTTCATTTCAAAGCCCACAGCCAGCATACCGCGCGCGCCTGCGCCCGCCATCTGTCGGTAGCGCTCAAAGGGAATGCTTGGCAGGCCACGATCGGTGCGCAGTTTGTCAGCAGCAGCGGCGAGATCTGGGGCGCTGTCAATCAGCGTGCCATCGAGGTCAAAGAAGATGGCTTGAGGAGCAAAAAGGGCAGGCATTTGCGAGGCTTGTAGATTGCTCATGGAAACGCTTAGCTTATGAATGAGAGTGAAGTATCTGAAAACGAACGCGGTAAGCACTGTATTCAGGGGAACAAATAAGAGATTCTGACATGCCAAAGTATTCTTTAAGATCGATACAAGCCATAGAACACTCAGAGAACACAGCAATTGACGGGTGCGGATCGCTCAAAGCGATCTATTTTGTGCTTATTCAAATGCCGGACGTGCGTACCTACGGCGCTGCCAGCCAGCTGCAAGGACGCACATCGTCCAGCACAACCAAGCTGACCACATCAAGTGGCTAGGGTAATGTGCGCCGCGCACCAACTGCGTCATGCTGAAGACCAAGCCAACCAGCAAAACGCCAGCCAGAAAGCCGCGGGCTATCTTGGCGTCATGGTCGCGCCACAAAAAATACAAACTCAGAAACACAAAGGCGGCACTGGCATGCCCCGCTGGAAAGCAATGCCCGCTGCCTCCATCCAAACCACTGAAATTCCAGTGCGACACATATTGCGCCAAGCCGCCAAACTCTGCCAAGTCCCAAGGGCAACTGGTCGTGCTGGCTCTCTTGAGGATCTGAACCTGCAGCACGCAGAGCAAGGTGATACCAATCCAATAGCCGCGCTTTAAACGCGAGGGCCCCGCAAGCAGCGGATAAAAAGCATCCACCAGCATCAGCCCCAACGCGGCAAATGCGAGCATGCGGCCGCCGTCATGCAACACAGCACGAAACCACCAAGATTCGCGTAGTGCAAAACCTTGCGCAGTACCCAGCCAGCGCATGACTGACAAGTCCCAGCCAGAACGATCCCAAATGAGGATGCAAACCAAAGCCAGAGCAACGAGCCCCCAGTCCTTAGAAGACGACACTTTCATTGACTAACTCCCCCCGGCTTTGTTTCGACAACCGAATGAGAGATCCCATGCTGATTCGTAGACGCTCGTGCGCACATTCAGCAGCCCTAGCATGGTGTGAAACAAATGGTCGTGACTGGCAGGCTGCGCTGCTCGATTTTTCAAGCAATCCATGTCTAGGCCCAAAGCTTGGCGAAACCCAGCGGAGAACCACATGGTCATTGGCACTTGGGTTTGTTCTTTCGGTGCGATAGCATAGGGCAGGCCGTGCAAAAATAAATTTGTCTCGCCTAACGATTCGCCGTGATCCGAGACATAAATCACAGCTGAATCCAAGTCGCTAGCCTTAGCCTGCAATGTGTTTATCAAGCGGGCCAACAGATGATCGGTGTAGAGCAAGGCATTGTCATAGGCGTTCACAATTTCCGCGCGGCTGCAATGGCGTAAATCGTCACTCTGACAGGCGGGACCGAACTTCGCAAACTGTGGTGGATAGCGTCGAAAGTACGATGGGCCATGGTTGCCTAGTTGATGCAACACCAGCACTTGTGTGCCTTTAACGGCGTTCAGCCGCTCCTCCAAACCATGAAGCAGCCCTTCGTCCATGCAGCGACCTTGATCACACAAGCCCGGTGGGTTAAGTGCCGCCACGGTGTCGCCCGGCAGCCCATCGCACACCCCTTTGCAGCCTGACTGGTTGTCGCGCCAATGTACTCCCACACCTGCATGCGCCAGTACATGCAGCAGCGATTCACTGCCTAGAATACGATCCTCGTCGTAGTTGCGCCTCCCCACTTGGCTAAACATGCAGGGTAGAGAGACCTCCGTATTGGTGCCGCAACTGCTCATGCGCGGAAAATTAATCACGGGAAGTTTGGCCAATTCTGGAGTGGTTTGACGTGCGTAGCCATTCAGACCCCAATTCGCGGCGCGCGCTGTCTCGCCCACCATCAACACGATCAGCTTGGGGCGGGTGTTCGCCTCCGGTTTCACGGCAAGCACAGCATCTAGTCCGATAGGTGCTCGCGCTCTGACCACATCCCGTGCTTGGGTGCGCGCGACACGCGCCAACGACCAGACATAGTTAGCAGGAGTGATCAGGTAACGTAGATCCTTGTTGTTGCGCATCAATGAAGAAAATGGCTGAAATATAGCTAACAGCGCCGCCACCATGGCTGCACTGGCCAGCAGCAACCACCCCAACCGCAGCAAGGCGGCGCGGCGCCAAGGTGCATCGACGATACGCACACGCCAAAGCAGCAGCAGCGGCAATACCGCATATAAAAGAAGATGCAATGGCAGCATCCAAGAGAACAGTTCACGTGCCTCAGCGATATCGGTGCGCAATACGGATTGAAGCATGGGCGGGTCCAAATACACACCGAAGGTCTTCATAAAATAGCCGGCAAAAGCTGTGGCGACGATCAGCACCCCAATCAGCGGCTTCACAGTCCAGCGATTTGAAATCAGCGCCAACAACACAAAATGCAAAGCGAACAGCATGATGGCTAGGGCAAAAGCAAATCCCCAGGAATCTGCGCTGGACAGCATTCGCTCTTTGAGCGCGGAGGTGAAAAAGAGTTGGTTGGCTGAGAATAGCCAAAATAGGATGGCGACAACCAGCACTTTCTCTACGGTGGCAGGAATGCTTGGAAGCTGAGTAGTGGACTTGGGTGCTATCATTCTTAGCAGTATCCAGGGCTCACCTGAAGCCCACCTGAAGCTGCCTCAGATCGCTCCCAATCTCATCCCACGCCCCACATCATGCGATTGCTGTTGCTAGAAGACGATCACATATTAGGCGAAGGTCTGCGAGATTTTTTGCGTACTGAGGGACACACCGTGGACTGGTGCCAAAATCTTGAGCGCGCGCGCGCCTTGGCAACCGAGCCCTACGACGCATGGCTAGTGGACTGGCAACTACCAGATGGTTCGGGGCTGGAATGGCTGCAAGCTAGACGTGCCCGTGGAGACACCACGCCCGCTTTGATCCTGACCGCACGTGACTTATTAGCTCAACGCGTGCAAGGCTTGGATAGCGGGGCCGATGACTACTTGGTTAAACCGTTTGCACCCGAGGAGTTGTCCGCACGGTTGCGGGCCGTGTGCCGACGCTCCGCGGGCAGCGCAGGCACAGTATTGAACTTTGGCGCAGTCCAGGTGGATTTGACCGCGCGATCATGTCGGTTGAATGGCCGGCGTGTGGAGATCACAGCGCGCGAGTGGGCAGTGCTGGAGGCGCTGGCTTTGCGGCCAGGGTGTATTGTGCCCAAAGCGGATCTGGAGCGTCTGGTGATGGGCTTTGATGCAGAGATCAGCAGCAATGCGCTGGAGGTACATGTGTCCAGTTTGCGCCGAAAGCTAGGCCGCGAGTTAATTGAAACCGTCAGGGGCCTGGGCTATTGCATTGGGAAAATCGAATGAAAACTCTCCCCTCTATTGGCAAGCGACTGGCTAATGCGCTTTTGACTTGGTCTGTCCTGTCTACCGTGGTGGTGGTTGCCGCTGTGTGGTTAGCCGTGCACGAGGAGGTGGATGAGCTTCTGGACGAAACCTTGCAGGCGACCGCAGAAGTGCTGATGATTCCCTTACAAAGCACAGTCATATTGAGCGCTGAATCCTCATTAGAAAAAATAAGCTCTCCGCCTTCTAAGGGAAATTTTGCTTGGCAAGTCATCAATTACAACACCGACAAACCTGCACAAGTGTTGCGCGGCTCAATACATGCACCGCTAGATGCCTTGCATGAAGCCCCGTTACCTGGTTTTGGCAACACGCCAGCTTGGCGCACCTATGGAGTTGCGGTTAGTTCACCAAATCGGATGCTCTATGTGGCGCAAACCAATAAAGAGCGTTCAGAAGCACAGCTTGAAGTGGCCTTGGGAGCGGCTTTGGCGAGCCTAGCGATCGCTCTCCTTGCGCATGTATGGCTGCGCACCAGAGCGCGTCATGAGTTGCAGCCTTTGCAAACTCTGGCTGAGAAATTGGCAAACTATGATGCACTAGCCCCTGCTGCTAGCTTGGGTATGCCTGAGCGCGAAGAGTTGATGCCTGTGCACACTTCCATTGACATTCTGACCCAAGGCTTGGCACGCCGAGTAGCTCATGAGCGTGCGTTTGCCGCGCACGCTGCACATGCTCTGCGCACGCCGCTGGCCGGTATTGACGCGCAACTCGCTGTCGCTCTGCGCGAATGCCCGCCTCATTTGAGTCAACGGCTACAAAATGTGCGGACAGCGTCGGCGCGTCTGCAGCGCGTGGTGACAGCGCTGCTCAGCTTGTTTCGTAGTGGGATGAATTTGCAGCGACAAACTTTGATGGGA
>JANOJL010000048.1:0-100504 GCA_031418715.1 Variovorax sp.
CGAGTTTGGCGAAGAAGGCCCACAGAATGAGCAGCGCCACCAGGCCGCAGATGGCCAGCAAGAGCCCGCGCGGCCATTTGGCGGGCGGGCTTTGCTGGATGGTCAGCAGATCGGCTCGGAAGTCGTGGGCGAGGGGGTCGAGCGGGGGTGGCATCGCTGCCGCCGATGGTACTGTAGACATCATCGCTCAGCTCATAACCAGCTTGGCCGCGCCTGCCCCGTCGCCTGAGCCTGAGCACCCAGCCCTTGCATGATCAGTTGATCTTGCGTGAGCGGGATGATGGGGGTGAGCGTCGGGTTCGCGCCCGTGGGCTGCTCCACGATCAGGCTGATGCCCGCTTGCAGCGCAATCCAAGGGTTGACTGGCGTGGGCATGTTGCTTGTCCAGTTGCTCATATTGCCCATGCCATTCATGGCGCTGCGCACGCCAGCGGCATTCAGGTTGCCATAGTTGGCTTCCTGGCTGCTTGCAGAGTTCAGCGTGGCGTAGCGCCAAGCCAAATCGCCGCCAATCGCTTGCGTGTTGCTGCCGCTTACGTAGGCTGTGTTCAGGCTCGCGCTGGTGAATATCCAGCCGTTGGCGTTGCTCGCATTGCTGGCGCGGGCTGCGTCAAAGGCTGCCACCAGTTTGGCAAAGTCCAACTGAATCGCTTGCTTGTTGAGCAGCTTGTCCGTGCTGCCAGCGTTGTAGTCGCCGCCAGTGGCCGCTGTCATCAATTGCAGACGCGAGACATTATTGCGCTGCTTGTTGCTGCCTGCATACCAGTCTTTGAAGCTGATTTGATCACCCCCACTTGTGCCTCCCCCGGTACGCAAGATCAGATCATTGCCAATCTTAGCCAAGCTCATATCAGCATAGCGGATGCCGCCGCCCAAGCTCACGGTGTCTGATTGCCAGTCTTGGGTGATGAAGGTGTCTTGGCCATCGCCTCGGTTAAAGGCGATCACATCGCTGTCATGCCCGGCGCTGATCTGGTCATTGCCTTTGCCGCCTGCAATGAAATCTGCTCCGTTGCTGGTGTCGATACTGTCATTGCCTGAGCCTGCGTCGATGAAGTCGCCATCGTTGCCAGCAGTGATGCTGTCGTTGCCCGCGCCAGCGATGATGATGTCTGTGCCGTTGTCGCCATCAATGATGTCATCCCCTGCGCCAGCGGCCAGCACGTCGCTGTCGTTGCCACCGTAGAGTTTGTCATTGCCCTCGCCGGCAAAGAGCTGGTCTTCGCCGTTGCTGCCATCGAGTAAGTCCGCGGCAGCGCCGCCATCCAAGATGTCGGCATCGTTGCCGCCGTATAGCTTGTCATCGCCGCTGCCAGCAAGCAAAGTGTCTTTGCCGTTGTCGCCATCAAGCAAGTCATTGCCTGCGCCGCCTTGCAGCCAATCGTCGCCGTTGCCACCCCAAAGCAGGTCATCGCCGCCTTCGCCAAAGAGCTTGTCTTTGGCATTGCCGCCCCAGAGGATGTCGTTGCCGCTTCGGCCATAGAGGGTATCGTCGCCGTTGCCACCGTCCATGCGGTCGTCCGCCCGGCTGCCAGTCAGGGTGTCGTTGCCGTTGCCACCATTGGTTTGCACGGTGCTCACCTTGATCTGATTCAGCGTGAAGGTGCTGAATGTGCCGTTGGTATTGCTCAACTCCAAGCGCTCAATCACGGAGCTGCCAGTGCTTGAGAGCGCCAACTCGATGCCTTGGTCCGCACGTTCTTGGCCATCGGCATCGAGCACGCTGATGAACAGACGGCGGTTACCAGCTGAATCGGTGAACTCACGCGAGACGAGGCTATCGAGCGAGATGCCTGCACCGAAGCGCAAGGTATCCGTACCGGTGTTGGCGCTGCTCTCGGTGATGGTGTCTCGGCCATCGCCTTGACTCCATTGGTACACGTCAGCATCTTGTCCTCCATCTAGGCTGTCATTACCCAGCCAGCCAGCGAGCAGGTCTTGGCCAACGCCACCGGTCAAGCTGTTGTTGCCGGCGTTGGCAATGAGCACGTTATTCAGTTCATTGCCTGTGGCCGTGATTGCTGTGCCGCCTGTGAGGAAGAGGTTCTCCACATGAGCAGGCGTGACGTAGTTGACGCTGCTGTAGATGCTGTCGTTGCCTTGGTTAAAGAATTCGGTCACCAAATCAGCGGTGTTGTCGACCACGTAGCGGTCATCGCCTCGGCCGCCTCGCATGGTGTCTGCGCCTGCACCGCCGTCCAGAAGATCGTTGCGCGATGCGCCGCGTAAGTTGTCGTTGCCTGCAGTACCAGTCACGGTAAGCTCAGGCGATTGGTTCACCGTGAGGTTGAAGTTGGCCGTTGCGCTTGCGCCTTGACTGTCTGTGGCCTTAACGCTGATGGCCAGCATACCGATGTCTTCGTAAGCGGGCTCACCGCTGAAACGGCGGGTCACTGGGTTGAAGCTGAGCCAGCTGGGCAATGGATTGCCGTTGGCCAAGGTTACGCTGTAGCTAAGTGTCTCGCCAGCGTCGACATCGGTGAACATACTGGCCGGGAGATTAAGCTCGAACGCTACGATTTCAGTAGCACTCTGCGCAGATACTGTGACGGCCAGCACAGGAATATCGTTCGTACCGGTGATGTTCAGCGTCAGGCTGCTGGCCACGGTGGCGATGCCATCGGTGGTTTGCAGGGTGAACACATCAGCTACTTGCTGGCCAGAGGCCAGGCTTTGCACTTCAGATGAGCTGTTGTTCAGCGAGAAGCTGTATTCACCGCTAGCTTGCAGGGTTAGTTGGCCATAGGTGCCTTGGTATGTGCCTGCATTGGCCACGCTGAGCACAGTGCCTGCATCGACATCGCTGTCGTTGGTGAGCACGTTGCCGGTGGCCGTATGTAAGCCATCTTCCTTTAAAGCTGAGCTGTCCACATCAGCTTGCACGATCGGGCCGTCATTGCTGCCAGTGATGGTGATGCTGAGGCTGCTACTGACGCTGGCGGTCTCAAACGGTGCATCGTCAGTCACAGCATAGGCAAAGCTATCACTCAGGCTTTGGCCTTGGCGCAAGCCTTGAATGTCTGCATCGCCGCTGCGAAGGACATAGCTGTAGCTGCCGTTGGCCAGCAATGTGAGCGTGCCGTATTGGCCAACATAGGTGCCTGCGTTGGTGACGCGAAGGGTGCGGCCAGTTAAGGGCTCGTCTTCATCGGTGTCGTTGCTCAGCACGTTGCCTGCGATGGCGGAGGTGTCTTCCGTCGGAGAAGCGGTATCGGCTAGCAAAATCGGCGCGTGGTTGAGCGCAGTCTCGTCCAGAGCCACCGAGCTGCCATCGGCAAACTGCACGCTGCTCACGCGCTGTGCCCCTGCGCGTTGGTTGACTGGCAAATACCAGTTGCTCAGGGTGATCTGGTCACTCGTGCTCTGGCCGGCTTGGGTGATGCTGATCACCAAATTGGCTCCAGCCAAGCTAAAGCGCAAGTCGCTGGCTGCAACGTCTGCGCCAAACACCAAGCGATTCTGACCCAGGTTGTCGGTGATGGTGTCTTGGCCATCGCCGCGTGCAAACGCATAGCTGTCATTCCCGCCGCCGCCTGCCAAGCTGTCATTGCCTCGCCCGCCGGTGAGGATGTTGGCTGCGGCATTGCCTCGGATGTCGTTGTTTAGCTCGTTGCCTGTGCCGTTGATGGCGTTGATGCCGATCAAGCTCAGGTTCTCTACGTTGTCTGTCAACGCCGTGCTGACTCGGCTGCGCACCGCATCAATGCCTTCGCCTGCAAGCTCCACAACGGAATCGCCCGCATTGTCGATCACATACGTATCATCGCCCGTGCCGCCAATGAGCGTGTCTGCGCCCAAGCCACCGTCTAGCGTGTCGTTGCCTTCCAAACCGCGCAAGGTGTTGGCCGCGATGTTGCCTACAAGCAAATTCGCTG
This sequence comes from Variovorax sp., assembly GCA_031418715.1. Taxonomy (GTDB): domain Bacteria; phylum Pseudomonadota; class Gammaproteobacteria; order Burkholderiales; family Burkholderiaceae_C; genus JANMDU01. Next base: position 3,876 of record JANOJL010000048.1, read on the forward strand.
CTACATTGCCTGTGCCATTGATCGCTGCTTCACCCGTCAACGTGAGGTTTTCAATCAAAGTGCTGCGGCCGGCGCTCAGATCAAATGCAATTGAAGAGCGCACCGTATCCGTGCCACCCGCATCACCAGTGCCCCAAACAAGCTGGCCTTCTGCGTTGATCTGCCCTTCAGAAGTTTCGTCCACCTGATCCAGCGCATTGTCCACCTCGTAAATATCATCCCCAGCGCCGCCTTGCATGATGTCTGCGCCTTCGCCGCCTGAGAGTAAGTCTGCGCCTGCGCCGCCATCGAGCAAATCATTGCCAGCCAAGCCCCACATCTCATCATCTCCCTCTTGGCCAAAGAGCGCATCCCAGCCGCCTTCGCCAAAGAGTTTATCTGCGCCCTCGTTGCCCGAGATCGCATCATTGCCTTCGCCGCCGCTGATGAAATCATTGCCGCCGCCGCCAAAGGCCACGTCGTTGCCATCTTCCAGCATGATCAAGTCATCGCCCGCAGCGCCATCCGCGCCATCGCCGTCGCCAAACACCAAATCGCTGCCCGCGCCCGCAAAGATCGTGTCTTTGCCTGCGCCGCCATTGATCACATCATTGCCCGCGCCGCTGTAGATCAAATCATCGCCCGAGCCGCTCTCGATCAGATCGTCGCCTTTGTCGTCCACGATCACATCGTCGGCAGCGCCTGTTATGAAGCGGTCATTGCCATTCGTGCCAAAGACTAAGTCTTTATCTGCCGTGCCATTGAATTCTGTGCCACGGCGGTTAGCCGGGATGTTCACCGTGCTCGTTGTAGTAGAGCCATCGGTATTGGTCTGCGTCACCTGCGTTTGGTTGCTGTAGCGCAGGGTCACATCGGCTACAGCCAGCGTGCTGCCGTCCGCTTTGACAGCGCTGCCGATGCCATGCACCGTCTGCCCGTTGATCACGCGGAATTGGCCATCACTGGTGAGCCCGATTTCGCGGATGCCCAATGCATCCAAGCCTTTGAATTCGCCCGCATCTGTGATGCCATTGCTATTGGCATCTTGCCACACGCCAAACTGATTCCACTTGTCATCCAACGCAGAGAACTTACCATCGCCATTCGTGTCAAACGCCGCTTTGAGTGCCGCCAAATCCGTCTGCTCATTCGTGGCATAGGGCACAAAGCTGATTTCGTCAAAGCGCTCAATCTTGCCGTCGCCGTTGTAGTCATAGGCCAACAAGCCATCCACCGTGCCGCCTGCGCCGGGCGCCGTCCAAGCGATCTTGCGCTTCCAGCCATCGCCATTCACATCAAAAAACACATTGCTGTCGTCCACATCCGTGAAGTGAAAGCCATCGCCATCCATATCAATCGCAATCGGCTTTTTGCCGCCGGAGGAGGCCACATTGACCACCGGCGGCGGCCCATAATGCGTCGCATTGACGGTTATATCTTGACTACCGCCTTGCCCGTCATACACGCGCACGACGAAGGGGTCAACGAATGACCCCTCATCTGGCCCATAGCGATTGCCCATGTATTCGTTGGTAATCGAGTACACCACCTGTCCGTTATCTGGGTTCACATAATCAACGACCCTGTCGTTATCCACATCGCCTAACGCCACACCGGCAGGTCGATAAGCCTCATAGCTCCAGCGTCCAGTGGATGCATCTAACGATACGCGCCCATAAGTCGGATTTTGCAAAACTTGAAAGTTTGCCGAAATGGCGCTGTCCGGGTCGCTGACCGCTATAACCCCGGTATTGGGCTTATCTGAAGCGATAGGGGACAGGTGGGGAATGTATTGTTCCGGGCCGTAGCCCACTATTTCTGGCCCGTAGCCCAGATCAGCAAATATAGGTTGCGGTGGCACATACTCATAATAGGGTGCGTAGTATGGATCAGCGCGTACCACTCCATTTGCAGTACTATAACCATCGTTATCACTACCACTGCTCCAGTAGTAACCGTAACTATAGGCAATGTTGCGATACCCATAAATCAGCCTCTGCGCATCCTCCTGTACCATCGCCACCGGCGCATCATTCACCGCCGTCACATTCAACGTCACATGCGCCGTCGCCATCTCGCCATTGGTATTGCTCACCGTGTAGTTAAACCCCGCCACGCCATTGAAATTCGCTGTCAGCTCATAGCTCACATTGCCTTCTGCGGTGAGGCTAAGGCTTCTGAGGCCGGCGCTGCCTGCAAAGTCCACCGCGCTGATCGTTAGTCCTGCGGCTTGGCCGCTCAGGCCACCCCAGGTATCGTTGTCCAGCAGGCCCACCACGCCATTGGCTGCATCACCATAGGCCAACACCGTCTGCCGCAAGAAGCCCTGCCCGCCATTGGGGTTCGCCGGATTCCAAGCCATCGGCACGCCATCTTCATACAGCTGGGCATTGGCTGAGCCAATCGTCTCGCCCTGCACGGTTAGGCGGCGCAAGCTGTCAAACACCGCTTGTTGGCTTTGAATCTGCGTGATCAGGATGGTGCTGTCTCCGCTTGAATCATCTATCTTGATGCCTGCGCCTACCGGGGTGTAGCGTATACCATCGTTGCTCGCATCCAGCGTGAGGGTCTGGATGCTGCCGTAGCTCGTGCCTTGGCCGTTGTGAGGTGCATTTAATGCCGAAATCGGGGTGTAGCCTTTATGATTGCTGCGCGGAGTGCTACTGAATTCGTAGCGTCCGTTGTTGTAGTCAATGGCGCTGATGCCTAGGCTTTCTAGGCTGCGCAGCTCTTGCACGGCCACTGTTTGGCCATTTTGTGTGATGACTGCCTCGTCTTGCACCGTGAAGCTTTGCGCTCCCGCTGCGGTGTTGAAGATGGCGGTTTGGGTGTTGTCTCCATCTTGGTTGAAGTCTTGCCAGATTTTGAGCTGCTTGTAGATCGGGTCGTTGATGTCGATCTTGCCATCGCCATTGGCATCCCAAGTGGCTAGGCTCCTTAAGCCTTTGGCAGGGTCGGCGACTAATGGGTTGCTGAGCAGCTCTGTGCCGTTGTCTACGGATTGGTTGAAGTCTCGGTCTAAGACGAGGAAGCCGTCGTTGGCGTTGACCCAGCCGGTTTGTTTCTTAAAGTTCAGGCCATCCCAATTGAAGGTGACGGGCTGCGCCCCGCCAGTTCCTGAGCCCACACCCGTTCCTGCTGAGCCTGTCGAAGCATTCTGCTGGGCTATGGTTGATGTGGAGATTCTTCCATCGCCATCCAGATCGAGGGCGACTGGCATGAAGCGGCCGATGCGCTTTTGTTTAGCTTCCGTGCTATTGGGGTTGGCAGCGGCATATGCGGCATCTAGCTTTGCTGCGTAGCCTGCTTTGGCGGCGCGTTCTTCTTCACTCAGGCCTGCGTCGACTTGCCCGCCGTCGCCTTGGAGCTTGGCGGTTTTGACTTCCCACAGGGGCGCGATGGCGCCTCGGCGCAGCGCGGCTTGTAGCAAGGCTTCGTCTAGTTTGACGCGCTGCGCAGGGTCGGTGAGGTCAACTTGATACAGGGCTGGGTTGGAGCTGAAGGGGATGCCATCGTCATCGAATCTGCGGAAGGGGTAGCGCTGTGCGCCGGTTAAAGGATCGATATCAACGAGGCTGTAGCCGCTGTCGCTCAAATCTGAGGCTCTCCAGGCCAGGCCGGGCATGCGCTGGGCAATCAGGCCGATGCGCTGGTCTGCGGGAAGGCTGGCGTTGATCTCATCGATCTGGGCTTGCAGGCCAACTCGGATCGTCTGGCCGGCTTGCGTGCCGTAGCTTGGATCGTTGGGGACAGTGATGGTTTTGTCGATCAGGCTGGTGAGCTGATCGCGCACGCGGTCTTTGCCGAAGAGCTCGCCGTTGGCGTTGACTTGAAGTTTGAGATTGTCAAAGCCTTCGCCGTAAGTGACACTTGCCACGCCCCAGGCTTTGGGTTGTTTCGCAAAGATGGCTTGGAGGATGGAGGCGCCGATGAGGAAGATGCCCAGTGGTGTGGTGAGAAATCCGGGGTTGAGCAAGGTGCCAATGCTTTGGGCGATGCCAATGGGGTCACCTGCTTTCACGGAAGCGATCAGGCCCAGGGCGGGGAGCACGCCCACTGTGCCTGAGCCGCCGTTTAAGATGCCAGCCAGATTGCTGCTGCCGCCTAGGCCATTGGTGATCAATGCGCTGTTGACGTAGTTGACGGTGGACAGGGTGGCATAGGTCTTGTCAAAGGCATCGCCATTGCGGATGGCGTTGGACAGGCTGGCAAAGCTGGAGAGGCCGCCGGCCACGGTGGAGATGGCATTTAAGGCTGGGAAGTCATACACACGCGTGCCATCGGCCAAGGTGCGCACGGGGTTGGCAAAGCTGTTGATGACGTTCAAGCCACTGGCCGTGATGGACAGGTTGTTGCCGCCTCGCACAGCTTGCACAAAGCCGACCAAGCCCGAGATTTGCCCTAGGGCTTGGTCGGAGATATTGTCCAAGCCGTTGCTGTAGCTGACCTCGGTGGTGGTGTTGCCCACCGTGGTGCGGATGGCTACGCGGCCATCGGGGAAGGCCACCGTGTCTTGGAAGCCGCCTGTGATGGGGCTGCGCTCGGTGGTAGAGACCAAGGTGCGGGCGGCATTGCCGCTGCTGTCTGGGGCGATGGCGTAGGTCGTGATGCCGTAGCTGTCGCCCCCCAGATTCTGCGTTTCGGTGATGCCCACGAGCACGGGAACAGAGCTGCCTTGGACTTGGATGAAGCGGCTAGACAGCGTGAGGCCGCTGGACAGCTCAATGTCTCGGGTGTAGCCGATGATGTTGCCAGCAGCATCTTGGATGGGGGTTTGGATGACTTGGGGGGTGGGCTGGCCGTTGGTGGCTAGGGTTATGGGGTTCAGGCCAGCGAGCACGGCAGTGGCTGAATCGGGGAGATTGCCGGAGGCGATGTTTTGCCAAGTGAAACCGTAGGCTTCTAGGTCGCTGGGGTCGATGCCGTTGTTGAAGGCGGAGAGGGGTTGGCCGTTGACGCTCGTCAGAGAACTGATGGTTAGACCACTGATTGAAGAGTCGTCGGTATATGCAGTGAAAGTGCCGGATTGGTTAGACGTACCGCTCAAACTAATCTGAAATTCATTAGCACCGGTGCGACTGATCGATGTCAGCCCCGTTTGCTCTGAAGGCTCGGCCTCGGTGGCCGTCATACGAATAGTTTGACCGACCGATAGTAAATCTTGGCTGAGTTGCGTCAAGTCTTTCGCATCGCCGTAAAAAACCAGATCAAATTGATTGCTTGAAACAGCTTCAATACTGCCAAATGCACCACTGCGCTCAAAATTGATCTTCATAGGCGAGTCAACGGCGATCGAGAAACTACCCTTTACACCCTCATAGTAAAAGCCCGAGCCATCGACGACGACAAGCCCATAGATCGTTTGACCGTCTGCATCCATACCATCGGGTACTTTGAGGTAAATATCGCGGCCAGATTCAGAAATGATTTCTGCGCCATCGCTGAGCAGATGTTGCACCAAATCTCTGGGTGAGCGAATACCGCTATTACCCACAAACCTGTCGCGCAGCTCATCGGGAATAACTTCTTCCCAATCGTTTTGCCCAATGCCATGGCGAGTTTCCCATTCGCGGTCTGCTGCTCGCAGGTTGGAAGCAGCATCTTGCTCGATCAGGATGGATTCTTGCTGAGTTGTATTGAGCGCTGCGTCATTGAGTGTGTTGGCTTGCTCTACGCGCACAGGCGCTTCGCCGAGAACTCTTCCATCGCCTGCCAAGTACTGGCCTGCTTCGTTGCGCGCATAGGTGATGCCGTTGTCTACAACCGTAGCAGAGATGATTTCACCGTTGCGGCGTGTGGATTGCTGGGTGATATTGCCCAGTGGGTCTTTCTGGGTTGATGCCACTGTGGTCACGGATTGACCCGACACATCAACTTCGTAGCTGAAGATCGCCAGTGTGGATGATTTGTCGGCTTTGATGATTTCCGAACTGAGATATCGGCCTTGGGCATCGGTGGTCCATTTGACTTGATCACCGACGGCTACGCCTGCATCTCGCATTGATGTATTAAGGTCGATTTCTGCCACAACTCTATAGTTATGCTGACTGACACCGTTTTCGAGAATTTGCGTTGTGTAGGATACCGAAGAAATTGGCGGTTGGTTAGCAGTTACGGATGCAATCGCAGCATTTTGCGTAGGCGTAGCAGCAATGTCGAATGCAAGATTACTGTTGCCCTGAGTAATTGTCAGCGTTCGTACACCATTGACCGTGTTAACAGAACTTGCATCAAAATCAAGATGTCCTGCTTCACCCACTAACCAGCCTGTACCGGCTGTTGAATCGCTGTATCTGATCGCCACTCTTTCTGTGATTGGATCTATCCATAGCGTACCCGGATAGTCTCCTAATAATACGTTCACGCTGATTGGATTGAACGTTGTTTCGTCATCGATAGCGCGTAGTACGCTTCTTATGGAGGCGGTGGATGCGCCAAACATTGCACGAGTTATTGCAACGTCCGCATTTGTATCTATCATTACGGACGGGTTGAAGTTGGCAGTATCTTCCGTACGAAGCAGTATTGATGTCAATACGCTGTCAGAATTTAAAATTTCGCCGTATAACTTGCCGCTTTCAAATGCCTTTAATGGATCGAGTACCGCTAAATTTTGAACAGTGCGACTATCTTTGTAAGAATTAACAAAGCTTACTAGATCCTCATAGTTGTACTGTCCCGGGGTACTCGCAGTCACTATAAGATATTGATTTTCGTGCGCTGGATTTCGGTCAAGTAAAAGTGCCTCACCCTGAGTTACAAAGTCGTATAGCGCCTCAAAACCCGATATCCCATCACCGTCACTATCGCGTTTGCCGGGTCCATATTGGTTATAGACCTTCATGGCGTAAGCAGCGAATGCTTCCACATTCTGTCCGCTAGAAATAAGACTTTGCCCGAACGGTGTTTCAAATAAACGTTCTAGCGCTAAAACAGCCTTCGTAATGTGGGGAACATCGAGATTTTCATGAATCCAACTAGTTCCGACATCGCTGTTCCCGAAGGCTAATGCGGAGTTGACCATGGCTTGTGTCAGATTCCCACTAATTAGCCTATTTGTAAATTCTTGCTCGCTAAATCCTGTTGCTAATCCTTGTGCATTTTCCCAAGCTAGGACTGCTTCTGCATATGGTCTAGCCGTACTTCTGTTTTGGCCAAAATCGTTCTGCGCCACGCCAAGACTTAGTCCGCTAGCACCACCTGCATTTACAATTTTTGTGTATGGCGAAGGCCCTGCTTCAGTTTGAATTCCAACGCTGTGGTATGCAATTGACAATAAACGATTATGAGATACGGTTAATTTCATGATTTTCTGTCTGTGAAATATGTTTCAATTCTTCTTAAGAACGGGTTTGAGAGAAGATAAATCTCCAACAACTGTTTCTTCAGCACATCTGTGGATTGCTTGGGTAACACCTTTATGGTCCCATACAGCAACATAGTTTTTTACTTTCTTGCGGCCATCGTATAAAAAATATGAATTTCCCGTTCCCAGGCCGTAGCCAAAACCATCAATGTAAAAGACAACGGTAGCTTTTGATTCGTTTTGTGTTTGACTTAGATCAAGACGAAAATAATCTTCATGAAAAGTGGTTGAATTACTTTGATTCGAAATATCTATTTCGGGGTACGAAAGTTCAATATTTCTAATGCTTGAACCATACCGATAGACCATATACCCTACGTTGTTGCTTAAATTTAGAGATGAGCAAAGCGATACTGCTTTCTTATTTTCAAGTCGGCAGGAAAAAACTATTTTTTCTGATGCATTGCACAATATTGATTTGGTGCGATTTATGGCTTTTGAATTTGGCATCGTGCTACGCGCGAGCTGAGCCATACTCGTTACGGCAATAAACGAGAAGGCAGCGAAAAGCAGCGATCGCACGGTTTTTGGTATGGATGGCATGGTTGATGTCCTCTTCAATCGATATTCTCTATAAGTTTTGTTAAGCCAGTAAAGCCAGCCCCGGTAGTTCTGACAGTCAGTGATATCGCTTTACGAGCTTCTGGGTATGGTTTTATGAAGCGTTTTCTCCCTCTCACCGTCATAGAATCTGCGCAGCGTGCTATTCTTTTTGTAGTGATTCGTCTGCTCAATCGGTTCAGGCAGCTTTCCTCTGAATTTTTTGAGCGTTTTGAGCTATTCCCCGGCATAGAACATGCGCAGAGTGCTATCGATTCAGTAGTTTGTAGATAGGTATTTGGATTGCCCGGATTCCATGCCATCGGCACGCCATCTTCATACAGCAGCGCTCCAGCCGAGCCAATCGTCTCGCCCTGCACCGAGAGCCGGTTCAAGCTGTCAAACACCGCTTGTTGGCTTTGAATCTGCGTGATCAGTATTTCACTGTCGCCGCTTGAATCATCAATCTTGATGCCCGCGCCTACAGGCGTGTAGCGGATGCCTTCGTTGCTGGCATCCAGCGTGATCGTCTGGATGCTGCCGTAGCTCGTGCCTTGGCCGTTGTCGGGTGCGTTTAGTGATGAAATCGGGGTGTAGCCGGGATGGTTATTGCCTAGCGTGCTACTGAATTCGTAGCGTCCGTTGTTGTAGTCAATCGCGCTGATGCCTAGGCTTTCTAGGCTGCGCAGCTCTTGCACGGTGACTGTTTGGCCATGTTGTGTGATGACTGCCTCATCTTGCACCGTGAAGCTTTGCGCTCCCGCTGCGGTGTTGAAGATGGCGGTTTGGGTGTTGTCGCCATCTTGGTTGAAGTCTTGCCAGATTTTGAGTTGTTTGTAGATGGGATCAAGCGCATCGATTCTTCCATCGCCGTTGGCATCCCAAGTGGCTAGGCTGCGGATGCCTTTGGCGGGGTCGGCCACCAGCGGGTTGCTCAGCAGCTCTGTGCCGTTGTCTACCGATTGGTTGAAGTCTCGGTCTAAGACGAGGAAGCCGTCGTTGGCGTTGACCCAGCTGGTTTGCTTCTTGAAATTGAGGCCATCCCAGTTGAAGCTAACGGGGTTGATTGCATCGGTATCTGATGCGTTTTGCTGAGAAATAGTGGTTTGGCTGATGCGTCCATCGCCATCCAGATCGAGGGCGACGGGCATGAAGTGGCCCACTCGCTTTTGTTTGGCCTCAACGCTGTTGGGGTTGGCAGCGGCATAGGCGGTATCCAATGCAGCGGCGTAGCCTGCTTTTGATGCGCGCTCTTCTTCACTCAGGCCTGCGTCTACTGCGCCTGCATCGCCTTGGAGCTTGGCGGTTTTGACTTCCCACAGGGGGGCGATGGCTTGCCTGCTGTAGGCGCTTTGTAGGAGGGCTTGGTCTAGTTTCACACGCTGGGCAGGGTCGGTCAGGTCAACTTGGTACAGGGCTGAGTTGGAGCTGAACGGCAGGCCATCGTCGTCAAAGCGGCGGTAGGGGTAGCGCTGCTCTCCTGTCAGTGGGTCAATATCGACTAACTCATAGCCCATGTTGGCTAAGTCAGACGCTCTCCAACTGAGGCCGGGCATGCGCTGGGCGATCAGGCCGATGCGCTGGTCTGCGGGAAGGCTGGCGTTGATCTCATCGATCTGGGCTTGCAGGCCGATGCGCACGGTACTGCCGTCCTGCAATGTGACGGTGCGGTCGATCAAGCCATTCAATTGATCGCGCACACGGTCAACGCCAAAGAGTTCGCCCGAAGCGTTGACTTTGAGGCGCAGATTGTCAAAGCCCTCGCCGTACGTCACATTGGCCACGCCCCAGGCTTCGGGGTCGTCGGCAAACAGCAGGCTGAGCACGGCAATGCCGATGCCCCAAGGCGTGAAGGCTTGACCCCACAACAGTGGCCCTAAGCCTTGAATGATGGAGACAGGATCGCCCGTGCGCAGGCCGTTGATCAGACCTAAGTAACCTAAAGCGCCGACTCCGGCTGCGCCGCCGCTGATCAGGCCTTGCCCAGTGCCGTTGAGGAAAGTGTTCAAACTAGCTGATGCTGTGCCGCTGGTGAAGGCCAATTGCCCGGCAGCATCAAAGCTGCGGTTGAGCGTGATGTTCAGGTAGTTGACGCTGGACAGGCTGGCGTAAGTTTGGTTGAACGCATCACCGCTTTGGATAGCATTGGCCAAGTTGTAAAAGCTGGCCACGCCGCCTGCAATTTGGGCTGCGCCGTTTAAGACGGGGAATTGGTAGGCAAAACTGCCATCAGGCTGCAATATAGGCGTGTTGACGCTGTTGAGCAGATTCAGGCCGCTGGCCGCAATAGCGGTGTTGTTGCCGCTTTGGATGGCTTGCACCAAGCCCACTAGCCCGGCAGAGCGGCCCAGCGCATCGCCCAATTGATCGACAAAGCTGGGAGGTGCAATGGTGGTGCTGCTGATCGGCACGGTGGCGCTGTCTGTGCCATACACGTTGCGCACCGTGGTGGGCTGGCCTGCCGCGTTGTAGGTGACGAGATTTTCAATACGGGAGACACCCTCATCATCGTAGAAGGTCTCTGTGGTGCGGCTGGATTGGATGACGGGCGGCCTGCGCTGTTATAGGCGTAGGTGTTGACTGTCTCGGTATTGCCGCTGAGGGTATTGCTACCGGGGATAGTATCGATGCGGGTGGATGGTGCGCCCGTGGTGTCGATGGATAAGATTTCAGTGCGGCCTGAGGGGAATGTGGTAGTTTGGAGACTAGATTGACCGTCAACATCATCGAAGTAGCGGACGCTGCGGGTGTATTGCACCTCGCCTGAGCCGTTTTGAACAACGATGGTTTGGCTGCCGTCGGGCTGAGGAGTTGTGGTGCTGGTTTCGAGGAGGTTGTTTTGCTGGCCGTATTTTTTGACAATAGTTTCAACCGTGATGAGGCCGGAGGCGCTGGTGGTGTTGCTGGATTCTGTGCGTGAGGCGAGTACGCCGTTGGTGTAGAGCTTGGTGTCTGTGGTAGTGACTTGATAGCCTGTGCCTGCTTGAGTTTGTATCTCGGTGTACGTCTCGGATACAGGCGATAAGCCCTGCGTGATGCCTACAAAGCGACTCACGCCTACAACCGCATTCACACCATCCATGTTTTGAATAATGGGGGCGATGTCTATCGTGGTTGTGCGGCCTCTGCCATCCGTCAAAATCGTGATGCTATCCAAGTTGTTTTGGAGAGCGTCGTTGGTTGGCACAAATCCCACCTGCATAAAGGGATTGCCTTGCCGCCAAGTACGCTCATAACTTTGCCCCGCATATTCACCCGTTAATACGTCGCCACTCTCGATTTTTCCGTCCGGTGACAAACCAAAGCGCACAAAATCACCACTGTCTAAAAGCGCATAACTTTCAGGCTGCAAAACGGAATTAGCCATCGCATCATCGAGTGCCTCACCCGTGTCGTTACTGGACACTCGAACTCCACGGAAACGCAGTATTTGTCGCTTAATGTCATCAGACAAGTTCTGCCATGTATCGGACAAAGTATTCGGTGAATCCAGCATCAAAGTGATGATCTTTTTGGTTTGATCGTATAAGGCTTCTCCTCCCAATGCTCCGCCAATACCCGCAGCAAAAATTACTGCTGCGTGTGCAGCTTGCCCCCACACGGGAATTGCTTGCAATCCGATCGTGGCTGCGCCGACTGCTTGAGCAGTGATCACGCCAGCTTTAAAGCCAACCGCTAGTTTTGCACCCCAGTCTGCAACGATTCCTGCGGCTTTCACGTTGTCGCCACTGTCGACGGCAGCTTTTGCTTCGCCGTAGGCGATGGCTGCTCCGATGCCAACGGCGACTGCGCCAGCTCGATTCGCAACGCCTTCTATGAATCCGATAATACGAGCACCACTGCTGATACCCGCCATGCCTTCGATGTGTACTGAGGTGCTGGGAACTGAAAGAGAACTTCGTACACCCGATGCGATAGTTTCACCTGAGTAGGTTGTACCTTTAAAAAGGCTCGTCGAATCAACAGCGGTTATTGTTCTAACTCCGTTGGCATCTAGGACGGAGCTGTAACCCATGTTGCGCACCAGTTCGGCAGAACTGGCACTCACCATTTTGTTGACTTCTATCAGCGAGCCAGTGCGCTGAAATTCAGCAACATAAATTTCCTTCGGCACTCCGTTGATGTGGGTGACATCTGCATTGGACAATAACTTCGGTAGCTCAGTTTGAGCAAATATACGGTCCGCTACCGCGTTGGGCGTTATTGTTCGGACATCTCCTGTTGAACCTTGCGCAAAGCGCTCGGACGCATTTGCCCAGAGTCCAGTTTTACTGTTGTTTAGAAATTCGTTGGCGGGTGTGTTGCGTATCTCCAGCTTATCAATATCATTGAGACCATGTGCTGCAGCAACTGCTTGTTTAAATTCAGTATTGGTCAGGAGTTTGAATGATTCAGTTTTGTCCAAAACACGAATGTCTTGACCAGCTTGAACCATTGCTGCGACCAATGGCGTAGATGCTACGCCACCTACTGAACCCGAATAAAGCACTGTTACCCTGCCGGTGGACTCAACTGAAACTTGCGCTAGAAGCGCACGAAGTGCTTCGGGTGTTCGATACTGATTTGGATTGTTACGAAGCTGAGTCAATGCCTGTGCTGATGTGAGTGTAGTCATTGGTCTTCCCCTTAAAACTGAAATTCAACGTTGTAACTTTTTGGTTGAACTAAAAAGCTTGCAGCCTTTGCAACACTTAGTGCATTTTTGAAATCAATCATGATTTCTTCGCGAACGCTCTCAAGAGTCACGGGTAAGTGAAGTTGCTTTCCATCAATCAAACCCCAAGTCGTAACGCTAGTTGTAGCTGTATCTTCAATAATCACTAAATCCAATACCCAAAAAAACAAATGCCCTTTCCAGTAAAAAGTGAATGTTGTATGGCTCGATGTCTCCTCCCGACCAGTGCCCATTTTTCGTACATATATATCGCGCTCACGATCAATCGTCCATTGGCACGTCATATCGCGCAATGAGGGGTGATACCGCTGATTGATATCGCGCAGACCGTATTTCTCGATATCCGCTTCTGAAACTGTTTCATTTACGAAAGCCATTTTTATTCACTCCGTTTAGATTGAAAATTGATTTTGATTGGGTTAAAAGCTATTCAAAAAATTGCGAAAGAAGATTTGTCAAAGTGTGCAGCTATTGAAGAGCTTTGATTTTATGGATTTTCGCCCTCCAACAGTCATAGAACCTGCGCAGAGTGCTATTGATTCAGTAGTATGTAGATAGGTATTCGGATTGCCCGGATTCCAAGCCATCGGCACCCCATCTTCATACAGCCGGGCATTGGCTGAGCCAATCGTCTCGCCCTGCACATTCAAGGCATTCAAGCTGTCAAACACCGCCTGCTCGCTTTGAATCTGCGTGATCAGGATGGTGCTGTCTCCGCTTGAATCATCAATCTTGATTCCTGCGCCCGCGGGGGTGTAGCGCACGCCATCGTTGTTCGCGTCGAGTGTGATCGTCTGGATGCTGCCGTAGCTCGTGCCTTGGCCGTTGTGAGGCGCGTTTAGTGCCGAAATCGGGGTGTAGCCGTTATGATTGTTGCGCAAAGTGCTATTGAATTCGTAGCGTCCGTTGCTGTAGTCAATCGCTGTAATGCCCAGGCTTTCTAAGCTTCTGAGTTCCTGCACCGTGCTGCTGGTGGCTTGTCCGTTGGCATCGGTGTTGGTGATCGTGGCCTCATCTTGCACCGTGAACTCTTGGATTCCCGCTGCGGTGTTGAAGATGGCGGTTTGTGTGTTGTCGCCATCTTGGTTGAAGTCTTGCCAGACTTTGAGTTGTTTGTAGATCGGATCATTGGCATCAATGCGGCCATCGCCATTGGCATCCCAAGTAGCTAGGCTTCGCATGCCTTTGGCGGGGTCGGCCACCAAGGGGTTGGAGAGCAGCTCGCCTCCGTTGTCCACGCTTTGGTTGAAATCGCGGTCTAAGACTAAGAAGCCGTCATTGGCATTGACCCAGCTGGTTTGTTTTTTGAAGCCATCTGAGCCGGGTGAGCCATCCCAGTTGAAGCTGACGGCTTCAATGGCATCGGTGGTGGATGCATTTTGCTGGGCGATGGTGCTGGTGGAGATGCGTCCATCACCATCCAGATCCAGGGCGACGGGCATGAAGTGGCCAACTCGCTTTTGTTTGGCCTCAACGCTATTGGGGTTGGCAGCGGCATAGGCGGTATCTAGCTTGGCAGCGTAGCCGGCTTTTGATGCGCGTTCTTCCTCGCTGAGACCTGCATCGACTGCACCTGCATCGCCTTGAAGTTTGGCTGTGCGCACTTCCCACAGGGGGGCGATGGCTTGCCTGCTGTAGGCGCTTTGCAGCAGGGCTTGATCTAGTTTGATGCGTTGCTGGGGATCGGTGAGGTCAACTTGGTACAGGGCTGGGTTGGAGCTGAAGGGGAGGCCATTGTCGTCAAAGCGGCGGAAGGGGTAGCGCTGCGCGCCTGTGAGGGGGTCGATGTCGGTGAGGCTGTAGCCGCTGTCGTTTAAATCTGAGGCTCTCCAGGCCAGGCCGGGCATGCGCTGGGCAACAAGGCCGATGCGCTGGTCTGCGGGAAGGCTGGCGTTGATCTGGTCGATCTGGGCTTGCAGGCCAACTCGGATCGTCTGGCCGGCTTGCGTGCCGTAGCTTGGATCGTTGGGGAGAGTGATGGTTTTGTCGATCAGGCTGCTCAGCTGATCGCGCACGCGGTCTTTGCCGAAGAGTTCTCCGCTGGCGTTGACTTGAAGTTTGAGATTGTCAAAGCCTTCGCCGTAGGTGACAGAGGCCACGCCCCAGGCTTTGGGGGGCTTGGTGAAGATGGCTTGGAGGATGGAGGCGCCGATGAGGAAGATGCCCAAAGGTGTGGTGAGGAAGCCGGGGTTGAGCAAGGTGCCAATGCTTTGGGCGATGCCAATGGGGTCGCCTGCTTTGATGGAGGAGATCAGGCCTAGGGCGGGGAGCACGCCGACAGTGCCTGAGCCGCCGTTTAAGAAGGTGTTGACGCTGCCTGCGGTGCTGTTGGCAGCAGTTACTGTGCCGTTGATGGCGATGTTGGCGTAGTTGATGGAAGACAGCGTGGCATTGAGCCTAGCGAAATCACTGCCGCTTTGGAAGGCGTTGTACAGGTTGTAGAAACTGAGCACGCCGGCACCGACTTGGGCGGCTGCGCCCAGGTTGGGAATATCTTGCACGCCATCTAGGCCATCAAGCGTGTTAAGGATGCGAATGCCGCTGACGGCAATGGGCAGGCGCTGGCCTGAGCGAATAGCACCGATCAGGCCAGAGACATCGCTGAAGATGGCGCTGGTTTGTTCGTTGGTGAGGTTGGACAGGGCGGTGTTGGGCGCAGGCAGGCTTTCGCGGGCGTACTCCTGCCCATCGTAGCCATAGCGCACGAGCTGCACCGTAGCCACGCCATTGGCATAGGTCGTAACGGTTTCGTTGCGGTATTCGCCTTCGCTGTCGAAGAAATTCTCAACTCTGCGGCTGGTTGCAATCACGGGCTGACCAGCCGTGGTGTAGCGGTAGGTGTTGATGACTACAGCGTCGCTGGAGCCAGGGATGGTGTCGGTGCGGCTGAAGGGTGCGCCAAACGCGTCGGTGGCCAAGACTTCAGTGCGACCGTTAGGGTATGTGGTAGTTGCGAATGCACTACCATCATCAAAAATCTGGTTATCGACAGTCTTCTTAATGTTTCCTAGACCATCGCGTGTGGTCAAGGTAGTCGTGCCATTTGGATTGCGCGCCATAGTCACAGTCTGGGCAACACCTCCAATTGCGTTGAAGGTGATGTCCACGCTGCCGACAATCTGCCCTGTGCCATCGCGGTTGGTCGTGCTGCTGGTATGGCTGATGATGCCGTTGTTTGCGCCGTATTTCTTGATATCAATCGTTGCAGTGCTCTGTCCAAGATCGCCAGTGCGACTGGTCGTGGTCGTCGTGTCCAACTCTTGGTTGCCCAAGGTTCTGCTCACGACTTGTCGTTGCCCCACGACATTGCCATCTTCCCGGATGGGGGTGATGACATGCAGTGTCGTGATACCTGTGGAGGCAGAAGTTTGAGTGATGTTGTAAGCCAGTTCATTCAAATCTGGCGGAGCAAAGCCTAAAGCCAAACCGCCAAGCGTGATGTTCCACATGGCGCTGCTTTGCTCGGTGTTGACGCTCACAGCGAAAGTGTCGTCTTTGTTTGCGCCAGTCAGTAATTTATAGCTGGCGTTGTAGCCATTGCTAGCCTGATATTCGAGCAGGTCTCCACTGACGTTGAAGGCGTAATCATTGCCACTATTGGCATCTAATGTGACATCTGTGCCGTTGATATTGACGACTGCAACGGTTTGATCGGACAGCTCTATATCTGTATCGCCAAGTGCCACAACCCATTTACCGTTCGTGCGACGGATGCCGGGCGAAAAGGATTGACCTTCGGGGATGTTGGATTGGTAGGGACGCCAGTCGGTTTCGCCCTTAATGAGCCTATGCCCCGATACACCGTCTTGCACGTACAAATTACCGAATTTGTCAACAGCGACTAATGCAGCGCCTGACGATCTGGTTAACACGAGTAATTGCGGCTGATTACTACTGCTGATGGCATCAACCTTGTTCAGAATTTGTGTTCCACGAATTGGGTCTCGGAAAAGCACATCAAATAAGCGAGCATCAGGATCACTTGAATTGCCATTTAAAAAGCCCGGATCACGCGACTGAAGACTCCTCCATCTTTCGCCCCAAGCTCCTTGATCGTTTTGTAGACGTAAGTACAAATCGGTACTGCCACCATCAACCAACGAATTTTGACCTTTATCAATTGCTGAAATGCTAACAAATCCTCTGGGTGGGGTGCGCAATCGCGCTTCGGCATTCTGTTCGATCATCGTAGCTTGCAGAACAGAGTCAAAATTGTCGTTATCCATCTCTCCAGCCAAAAATTGCTGCTTAAGTTTATCCCCCAAGATATTATTCTGATTGAAGGCTTTCGCAATTCTGGCTAAAAGAATCGTTGCTTGATCCTGTTGCATGCCTTGAAAAACACTGCTTTGAGTAATCGGTTCAATTAGTCGTGAGTACTTTTCTGTGAAACGTGCCTCATCCTGTTGAGTAACCCAGCTTCTTCCTTCAGAAGATTCAAGAAAGGAATTGAGTTTGTTTGCAACATTTGAATCAAGACGTTCGCCTGAAAATCCTAGTCCCTGTTTAACAATCACTGCATTTGCTAATCGCAATTGATCCTGATTCAATTGCACATCTGGGCTTGCCCAAGTTTGGTAACGAACTAAAAGATCTCGACCAGTAGATGGGAATTGTCCAAAATCAGTCTGTAATGCTCCAATGGAATAACCTGAATTGTTTATAGATACGACAAGTTGAAGAAATGAGGTTGATTGGGTCTCTGTTGCACGACCTACAACGTTGAAAATTAGCGAACGGGCTTGGTTTAATGTGATGGTGGCCATTTTTTACTTCATTTAGAAAATAGTTTTTTGAGAAATTTTGATTTTTTAGCGCGACAAACACTTTTCTTTTGCGCTTCAGAGAAATCTAGATTTTCTCTGCAGCTAAGCGGAAGCCCAGATTGATCTAATTGCTTTTCTAACAACGCTGGATTTCTTTGCGCTTTGTATTTGATCTTTGAGATTTTCTTGATTAACTGACCCTTGCCGTTGAAAACAATCAGTATTCCGTCGTTAGTAAAACCTACCACGCTATCGTCTTTCAAAATCACCCAACTAATATCACCAGTTGTTCGTTGGATATTGAGATTCGCTGTGTCAGCATTGTGAGCTACAGCTCTTTCCCATAAAATTGATGTATCACTGGAGCGAGCTAAAAATAAAATAGGCTGACCACACCATTCGTAATATGAACATCCAATTGTTCCCACGAATGCTCCCCCTGAATCTATAAATGCTAATCTATCTCCATTCGAAAAAATGCCAGTGATATTAGGCAATTGCGGTTTTAGCTTGAGTTCACCTGCATAGGCAAGCGTGCAATCAAGAAGGATGCTTGATTTGGCAGTTAAAAAAACTACTTGGCTATGCAGAAGTTTATTCTTTATTAACACTTTAACTGATCCAATAGATGACCTTGACTCGTTAATTTTCTTTGCGTAGAAGACTGATGCGTTAGCAATAGACTCCTCGTCTGAGCTCGATGGTGCATTAACAAAGTAGTATTCTTGGTTTCTTTTGCAAATCATTTGCTGCTGATACGACGCAGTATCAGCAACATTTACGCGAGGAGCTGTTACAGCGCGGGCATTCGTGGAAATTGAATCTTGCTGAGCGACAGCGTTTGATCCCAAGATTAAAAAAACACTTCCCAGTAAAGTGACTAAAAGTCGCAACATTGCCTTTTGTGCCGTCAGTTGTCCATTTAAAGACACAGCAAGCAAGCCTGTTTGAATCCTGCGTTGTAAATTCATTAAAGTCCGCTTCATGCCGCAACCTTCCAAAAACTATCATTTTCAACAAATTTCATAAGCGTTTTAGGTATTGTGCCGTGTCCTGTCCAACGTCCAATCAGCGCTATCGAATGCAGGGCAAGCCCACTTTTTTGCATTGTTTTCATGTTGTCTTTCAGTTTTCTGAGGGATTTATACGATTTTTTGTCAAATGCAAGGATTCAGACCCGGTAAATTTGGCAGTGATTTGCTGCTTTTTTGTCTTTACGGCGTGTTTTGACCTCTCGGCTGTGGACAGCGCGTGAATTTTTTGGGGCATTGCTGTGGCTAAGCGGTTTCATCGTTCGCTTCGCCTTCGCGTTTGGATGGGCTGAAGTTCTAAGCCGCCGAGGATGCCGTCCCAGCCTGTCCACCAAGTGAGATCACGAGCCGACTGCACAGAGTGCTCCGCTGGCAGTGAAGGTAAATGTGTTTTGCTATTGATCTGCTGGCGCCACACTTCATGCGGCGTTTGATAGCCTAAATGCTGGTGCAAGCGATTGTGGTTGTACCAATGCTTGAACTCATCGAGCAGGCTTTGCAGATGCTGGGCACTCAGGATCTGTATTTGATTGAGCTGTTGTTTGAGTGTGCCAAATAAGCGCTCAATGCGGCCATTTTGCCAAGGGCAGTGCAGCTCGGTGGTTTGATGGTGAATGCCTAAATGCTGCAAGGCTTGGCTGAAGGCAGGGCTGGTGAAGCAGCGTTCGTTGTCGGTGCGGATGTGTTTTGGCGCGCCGGCTTGCGCGGTGCTGTTCAGAATGTGCGCAAGCAATGTTGCGCTGTGTTTGCTGCTAACGAGCAGGGCAATCAGCTTGCGGCTGCCATGGTCGAGAATTCCCAGGATGTGGTGTAGCTGGCCTTGGGTGTCTTGTTTGCCGGTTAAATCAATGCCCCATGTGTGCAAGATGGGGCTGATGCCCGGCTGGCGCTGGCGAATCTGCTCGCGTAGGCGAAGGGCTTGCTTTGCATGGCTACGCAAGACATTGGCAACATGGCTTTTGCTGACTTTTTGAATGGGGCAATTTGGAGTTTGCGGCTTAGCTTGTTGGATGCGGTTGAACAACGCAGCGATTTGGCGCACGCCGCTGCTTTGGGGTAGCAAGGCTTTGAGATTCAGAATATCTCGCTGCACCCAAGCAGGTTTGCTGGGGTGGCGGATGGGTTTGATGCTCTGCATTGATTTCCTGTGTATCGCAGGAGCTTGTCTGGATCGTTGCAATTGTGGGCTCATCATCCTGTCATGTGCAATGAGGCAAAGCCAGCCTAGCGCTGCGCAAATCATCAGCATCGCTTCATTTGACATAGCTTTCCCCTGCTTTCCGATACCCTAGCCGCTTGGCAAAGCGAGCGAGGCGCTGGATTTCAGCTTCGTCTTCTACGCTATTGATACCAAAGCAGATTTCATGAATTTGGCGGTTTTTGCACCAAGCTTCAAAAGCTTTAATAAGCCGCAAGGCATAGCCTGCGCTGCGTTTTTCTGGCAGCACGTCAAAGTGCATGATGCTGGCCGTGATATGCGGGCTGAAGATATGGCGCTCCATGGTAGCCAGCAAGCCGCCCGCCACCAGATTGTGTGCATCGGTGGCGACGAAGCAAACATAGCGCCCGCTCGGCTCGGCAAACGCCGCGTGTAGCGCTTGGGCTACACGCTGCGCGTCGTAAGGCATGGTGCGAAAGCGGCTGAGCGTATGCACGCGCTGGCCTAAGCTGACGAGCGCGGGAATATCTTGCACAGTGGCAAAGCGAATGCTCATGCGATCTCCTTGGGCACTACGCTGGATGGCTGGGGCGGCTTCGGCTCAAGGATCGAATCTGCGCTATGCAATGCCCCGCCCCCCTTGCCAATATGGAGCACATCATCCACCAACAACCCTTTAGGCATCGCATGCGTAATAAACAGCATCGTCACCTTGCCTTTGAGCTGATTGATCGTCTTGGCAAAGGCTTCTGCGGTTTGTGCATCCAAGGCGCTGGTGGCTTCATCAAAGATCAGGATTTTGGGGCGCTTGATGAGTGCGCGTGCAATGGCCAATCTTTGCTTTTGCCCACCACTCAATCCCACACCGCGTTCGCCGACTTCCGTCTCATAGCCTTGCGGCAACTTCTCTACCGTTTCATGAATGCCTGCTAATTTTGCGGCTTGCGTGACTTGCTCAAATGTCGCAGCAGGGTTGCCAGCTTGCAGATTGGCCAGAATGGTGCCGCTGAACAGGATGGTTTCTTGCGGCACAACGCCGAAATAGGCTCTCAGCTCGTTGGCGCTCAGGTTACGTATGTCAATGCCATCAATCTGAATGCTGCCTTCAGTAGGCTGATAGAAGCCCAGCAAGAGCTTGGCCAGTGTGCTTTTGCCGCTGCCGCTCGGCCCCATGATGGCCAAGGTGCTGCCGGGGCGAATGTGCAGCTGCAAATTGCGATACAGCAAAGGATGCTGCTCGCTGTAGCGGAAGGCCAAGCCTTCAATCTCAATCTTGCCTTGGCCATCGTGGGCGCGCTTGGGAGTCAGGCTGTAGGGCTCTGCGGGGGCATTCATCACATCGCCCAATCTTTGGACGGACAGGCTGGCTTGTTGGAATTGTGTCCACAAGCCCACAATACGCAGCACGGGCTGGCTCAGCTTGCCGGCAAACATCTGAAACGCCACCAGCATGCCGACGGTGAACACTGCTGCGCCGGGCTCGGGCGTCATCACCAAATACGCGCCAACGATCAAGATACTGAGCGTCATCACCAGCTCCATGCTGGTGGCAAAGGTGTTGTAGGTGTTGGCTACTTGCTTGGTTTTGAAGCTGGAGGAGAGGAGCGTGGCCAGATACCCGCTGTAGCGCTGGCGCAGCTGGGGCTCCATTTGCAGGGTTTTGACGGTTTCAAAGCCGGCGATGTGCTCGGTGACAAAGGCTTGGTTGCGTGCGCCGAGCAGGAATTGCTCATTGAGCTGGCGCTGGAAGACGGGGGCCATGATGAAGCTGGCGACTGCGATGATGAGCAGAATGCCCACTGCAATGGCTGAGAGGGTAACGCTGTAGTACAGCATCACGGCTAAGCAAATCAGTAGGAAAGGCAAATCCAGAATCAGGCTGACGGCTGCGCCGGAGACGAATTCACGGATGGTTTCGACCGCATGCAGGCGAGCAGCGACCACGCCTGTGGGGCGGTGCTCAAAATAGCGGGTGGGCAGCTTCAAGAGATGCTCCCACACGGCTGCGCCGAGCACGGCATCGACCCGATTGCCGGTGTGCAGCACCAGATACTGCCGGCCCCAGCTCATGAGGCCATTGAAGATGACGAAGATGCCCATGGCGATACCAATAGCGATCAAGGTGCTTTGGGTGCGGTGAACGACCACCTTGTCGATGATGGCTTGGGTGAAGAGCGGTGTGGCAAGAGCCACGATTTGCAAGGCAAGACTGGCCCAGAGCACATCGCGCCAAACTTTTTTGTGGCGCATGAGTTCCGGGCGAAACCAAGCGAAGCCGAATTTGGCCGTGACTGAAGATGGGCTGGAAGGCGAGAAAGATTGGCCATCGTCATCTGTGACGGCTTCAGATTCTGGGGTGGCGAGCCAAGCGCGGCCGCTGTGTAAGACTTCAAACTCCGCAACGGTGCAGGTGATGGGTTGTTGGCTGCCAGGCTGGAAATAGACGATGTGATCGGTATCGGCTGCGGTGATGAGGGCGAGGCTGCTGTTTGGATCGCACTTGAGCTGAACGACCAAGGGAAGCGGCAGGCCTTGGGCTTTTTTGGCTTTGAAGGCGATGGCTTTGATGCGAAAGCCAAGGGCTTGGGCGGCGCGGATCAGGGTGGATTCGTCGTATGGTGTATCAGTGCTGGCAGGGAACTCTTGGTTCAGCAAGCGGGCATCAAAAGATTTGCGATGCAGTGCGCAAAGGCTGCCTAGCGCCCACAGCAAGTGCGGCTCCTCCCAAGCCACAGATTGTGTTAGAACTCCCATGAACCGATCCCAATCTTTGCGAACAAATTACTATTGGAAATAGTTTAGGAAATTCGTTACAAAACCATATCAATAGACCCGGTAATTCTGACAGTGAAATTCGAAAATAAGGGTAAATACTAGATGAATGTTGTTTGGATGACACTGTTGGGGCGCTAAGAATCTCACTTGAAATGCGTATGGCAAGACTGAAGAGTGGGGTCAGCGGATGTTTCCCCCTCATTAAGTCGGTCGACTTCCTCAGCGCCCAGTTTACAAATATCGGATGACCATCGACACAGCGAGCTTGATTCCCATCCCTTGTTTCTCCAGCTCTTTAGGTTACTGTGCGTCCATTTCCATTCAAGTTCGAGTACGTGACTCAACGAGAATCGACGTTTAAGCGATTGACGCCTTGGAAACGGGCGAAACCTTGAACCATTTCACCGCGCCGCCCTTGGTGTGCAGCACAACAAATTGCAAGCCCGCCAACACGCAGCGCTCGCCGCGCTTGGGCACATGGCCAATTTCATGTGCGATCAGGCCGCCAATCGTGTCGAATTCGTCAGCGGCTTCATCGCCATCGCGAGTTTTGAGATCGATGCCGAAGCTCTCTTCCACACGCTCAATCGGCGTATCGCCGCTCACGCGCCAGGTTTTATCAGCCAAGGCATAGATGTCGCCTTCGGTGGCGTGGTCATCAAACTCGTCTTCGATCTCGCCGACGATCTCTTCCAGCACGTCTTCAATCGTGATCAGACCCGCTGTGCGGCCAAACTCGTCGATCACCATGGCCAGATGGTTGCGGTTGCCTTTGAATTCGCGCAACAGATCGTTGAGCTTTTTGCTCTCTGGCACGAAGACTGCGGGGCGCAACAGGGCTTTCAAATGCAGCTCGGGCGCGCGTTGCAATTTGAGCAAATCTTTGGCCATGAGAATACCAATGACGTTTTCACGGTCGTTTTCATAGACGGGAAAGCGCGAATGCGAGGTCTCGATGATCAGATGCAGCAGCTCGTCAAAAGGTGCGTCGATATTGATCAGATCCATGCGCGGCGCGGCGACCATCACGTCGCCAGCGGTCATGTCGGTGATGCGCAATACGCCCTCGAGCATGGCGCGGCTTTCAGCGCCGATCACTTGGTTGTCTTCAGCCTCGGCCAAAGTTTCCATCAACTCTTCTTTGCTGTCGGGGCCGGGATGGATGAATTCTGCGATTTTTTGCAGGATGCCTCGGCGATCTTCGTTCTTATGGGCGCTGGGCGCAGGCAGATCGCCGGGTTGAACATGGTCGCCAGCACGAGCGGTGCTGCGAGCGACGGAAGGAGAGTCAGACACAAATAGCTTTGAGAGTGGAACAGGCCACTAGGATAGCGGAAATTCGCGGCACTGCGTGAAAAGGCTGCTACAGCACTTCTTCAAGGTGCAGCATCTTGCCGTGCTGAAATCATGCCTTTACGGATGCTTTGCACAGAAGCGAGGAACTCCCAAAACTGCAGCGCGCGCAGCTTGAGACGAAAATCGACTTCGCCCAAGCTGTCTTCGATCGCATCTTTCACGGCGGTTTCCATGCGGTCTGTGAAGTCTTGCGCGGGCAGGCGCAGGTGAGCCTCCACTTCGCCGCCGTAGTTTTCCACCACTGCGCCTGCTTTGCGGGCGATTTTGAGCATGGCGACGTTTTCGCTCAGCACGTGAATAAAGATCATGTCCACCTGCTGCGCGCGCGCGTGCAGAATGGCGCGTTCAAAAAGGCGCGTGCCTAAGCCTATACCGCGTGCTTCTGCACTCACTGACACACCAAATTCGGCGCAACTGCTGCACTTGGGATCATTGGTGACGGCTAAATGCGCCATCGCGATCAATTGCAAACGGCGGTTGAAAACGCCATAAATCTCGTCGCGTTTGAAATCTAGGCCGTCGACATATTTTTCAACTTGCTCGTCTGTGGCGACGTAGCCAAAGCGCAAGTAACGGTCATGCGCAGGCAGCGCCAAAATATGCTCAGCAATGCGGCGCCGATGACGGCTGTTGAGTGAGCGAATGGGGACGATGCCGGGCTCAGCGCTGCCCTCACCGCCCGCCACTTTGAGACCGATCTCATCACTCTCAGGGTAGGCCTGCGAGTTCAGGCCCGCCTCGGGCTCTGCCGCCTTGTCACGCATGTGCGCGTGGCCCCGCCAAAACTCGGCCGGCGCTTCGAGCGTGGCCTGGATGAGCTGTTTGGCTTGGGTCATGGTGTTGTTCAATGGCATGCTATTGAATTTAAGGGTAAACCCTCATTTTTCAAAGGCCGTGGGTCTAGTCTAGTGGAGATTGACTAATGTTGCATTTACTATGATTTTAATAGCAAACTACGTAGTATTTACAACGGCTTGATCGCGATTTAGCTTAAAAAATGCCGCTCAAGGTAAATCTTTGTTTGTCTCAGGCGAGCCACTGTCACGCGGGCCAATCGTGCCCATCCGGGTTTTCAAGCTGGGTTGGCCGCCGAGAATCAAGCCGTAAATCGTGGCATTCGCAGCTACTTTTTTCACATAATCGCGCGTCTCGGCGAAGGGCACGTTTTCTGCCCAGGCTGCGCCTTCCATGATCGGACCATTGCGCCAAGCGCGCGGGCGGCTCGGGCCTGCGTTGTAGGCAGCGGCGGCTAAGGGCGATGAGCCTTGGAAATCGTCAAGAACGAGCTTGAGATAGGCCGTGCCGATGGCGATATTGGTGCCTAAGTCATTCAGCTGACCTTGGTTGAAACCGGTCATGCCGATTTTGCTGGCCGTCCAACGCGCGGTGGCGGGCATGACCTGCATCAAGCCCGATGCGCCCACATGCGAGCGCGCGTCCATGATGAAACGCGATTCTTGGCGGATCAGGCCATACACATAAGCCGGGTCAAGCCGAATCTCTTGGCTGCGCTTGACAACCGCATCGCGAAAAGGCATCGGGAAACGCTGATCAGGCTGAAACGCTTCTTTCGTGCGCTCACTCGTGTTGATGCAACGATCCCAGACCTCGCGTTGGCAAGCAAAGTCCGCTGCAGCCAGTAAATCACGGTCATTCATGCCGCCGCGCGTGTGCAGGTTCGTTGTGTAATTCCACTCGCGCACACCGTCTGCTCGCAGGCCGAGAGCGATAGCATACAAAGCGCGGTTCAGGCCTGGGTTCAAACGAGCTGCTTCTTTTTCTGTAGCACTCAGTGCAGGCGGCATAACGGGTAGAGCCACTTTTCGGCCTAATTCTTCTGTGGCAAGAATTTCATAAAACCCTCGCGGCGATGCAATACTCTCCAGCAAACTCATGGCTTCTTGCAACTCAGGACGCAACACCATGGTTGGCGTAGCGCTCTGCGCAGTGCTGTTGAGCATCTCAGGCTTGCCTTTGACGGTTTCGCGCAGGGCGCGGGCTTTCCAATAAGCCCAGGTGCTGTCGCGCTTGCCTTCTTCGCTCATCGCGTTGATCGCAGCGAGCACCACAGGCCAGCCTTGTGCGGCGGTGGTAGCGCGCAGGGCTGTGCGGGCTTTCCAGCCGAGCAAATCGTCGTTCAAATGCTCGTTTCGTGCTCTGGAAAACAAGTCGCCCGCTTCTGAAGACAGCTTTAAATTGGCCTGCTTGCCGATCACGCCCCAGACCCAACTGCGCTCTTCCGCAGTGAGGTGCAAGTTCCATTTGGCCTCTAGCGCGCCCGCAGCGGCATCGGTATCATTGGTCGCCATTTTGATGAGCGCGAGCGTGACGAGTTCTTTGCGCGTGCTGCTAGCAGCGATGACGCGGGAGGACAGATAACGCGCTGGGTTGGCGTTGATCTCGCCAATGACAGCGGCAGACTCCGGCGACACGATGATCACTGCATTACTAGCTGCGCGCGGGCGGTTGGACTCGATCGACAACCGCGCTTCTTTCCAGACATCTAGCGCAGTGATTTGCTTGGCTTCGAGCAGCGCGGAAGCAGCATAGGTGCAGCCGTCATCTGCATCGCGCATGCCATACCAGTTGCGCAACACTTCTTGCGCCACTGCTTCGCCTGAGGCAGCGCCACGCAGGCGATCAATGTGCAGCGCATAGCAGCGCACTTCGCGGTCGTCATGCATGCGGTATTTGGCATATTCAGTGGAAAAGCCGCTCCAATCGCGCCTTGCGCCTAGCAGTTGCAGCCAATCGTTGCGCAGGCGGTCTTCTTGGTACGTGCCCGCGATGCTTTGCAGCGTGGCCTGAATGTCAGCTGCGCTGGCTTCATCCAGACGCGCCTTCATATCCCAATAGACGCCCCAAGGCTCCAGCGCATGGCCGCGCACCTGCGGCAGCAGCGCTTTCAGGCGCGTCTTGTCGCCACGTTTGAAGGCGTTGCTCATCTCTTGAATGGCATCATCACCCCGCTGGCCTTGTGCGATGACGCTGCCACCGAGGAAAACACTGCACAAACCTGCCAGAATGAATGTCTTGAATAATTGCATACCTACATTATGAATGCTGATAAAAAAGCACAGCGCCAGCGGCTCATTGAAGAGCGCCTGAACATGCCGGATCGGCTGGAGCGCGCGGCTGATTTGCAGCGCTCTCTGCGGGCATTTCTCGTGGGGCGGCGCGACGACATCATTGGCGCGTATTGGCCAATCAAAGGCGAATTTGATGCGCTGCCCGCTCTCTACCGCTGGCAAGAAGATGTGTTGCTCGGCTCGGGGCTGGATGCACAGGCATCGTCTGGCGACCCGTTAGAACCCCAGTATTTAAAAGAAAATCAGCCTCCAGCCGTTATAAAACCAGCACGTAGTGCTACTGAATTTATAGCAAATTTATTCGACATGAACCCAGCCGCCGCAGCGCATGGTGCTTTGCCCGCAGGCCCGCTCGCCTCCCCGCGCAAGATTGGCCTGCCCGTGGTCGACAAAGTTCACAAAACCTTGCAATTTCACGCTTGGTGGCCAGGTTGCCCGATGGAAGAGGATGCTTACGACATTCCTAAGCCAAAAGACACCGAGATCATCATGCCCACGCTGCTGCTCGTGCCCTGCTTAGGATTTGGCCCTGGCGGTTTCCGCTTGGGCTACGGTGGTGGCTTTTATGACCGCACACTGGCCGCGATTTCGCCCAAGCCGTTCACAGTGGGGCTGGGCTTTGCGAACGGCTATGTGAGCAATTTCTCAGCCGAAGCACATGACATTCCCCTCGATGCCATTCTGACGGATCATGGGCAGATGTGGCCATTGGGATGATTTAAGCGAAATCGGCTGCTCGCCGTTATAAAACCTACGCAAATTGCTATTTATTCGATAGCAAAAATCTCAAGCCAACGCCAAGGAGCGTAGATTTTCCGCCGTCGTCGTTGGCAAATCAAAGTATTCCAAGTAAGCCGGGATCTGCTCGTAAAGCATGTCTTTGCCGACTTGACATGGGCAGCCTAATTCTTGCGCAGCGGCAAGAAACGCCGTCACCTCTTGCGCCATCACCACCTCGCCCACAAACGTGTCTGGACTCAGGCGGCGCATGTCCACTGGCAGCGCGTCGCCAGGCTTCATGCCCAGCGGTGTGGCGTTGACCAGCAAGTCCATGCCGGCAGGGTCGTTGCTGCCGGTTTGCACTCTCACTTGCGGAAAATTCTCCCGCAGGCGCTGCGCCAGCGCCTCGCTGCTGGCTGCGTTCACATCAAACAAATACAAAGCTCCCGCGCCTGCTTGCGCGAGCGAAGCGGCAATCGCGCTGCCCACGCCGCCCGTGCCCACCACGAGGCAGCGCTTGGCTTTGATCGCAAAGCCCTTGCGCTGGACGCCGCGCACAAAGCCTTCGCCATCAAACATTTCGCCATGCAAGCGGCCATCGGCCAAGCGTTTCACAGCATTGCAAGCGCCCGCCACGCGCACACGCGGCGACAGCTCGTCCAACATCGGCAACACGCTCACCTTGTGGGGCATGGTGATCAACGCGCCACGGATGTTTTCTAGCGAAAAGATGGCCTTCAAATAGTTGGGGAAATGCTCAGGCTTGCACCCCATCGGAACGACCAGCGCCTTGATGCCCGCCTGCTCAAAATACGGGTTGTAAATCAGCGGCGCTTGAAAGCTGTAGGTCGGCCAACCGATATGGGCGATGATGTCGGTGTTGCCGTCAATGCGCATGATTTTTTATGAATAAAGTGCTTTTCGCCGTTATAAAATATGCGCAGTATGCTATCAATATAATAGCATTTAGATTCAAGCAACCGTCGCCGCTAACACCGCTGCGCGAATACCGAGCAAGTAGCTTTGCACACCCATACCAGCGATCTGCCCTTTGGCAATGGCAGCAATCACAGACGTATGGCGGAACTCTTCACGCGCATGGATATTGCTCATGTGCACTTCAATGATCGGGCATTTCAAAATCGCCAGCGCATCGCGAATGCCATAGCTGTAGTGCGTCCAAGCGCCCGCATTGATCACCACAGCGGCTGTGCCATCGGTGTGCGCAGCATGAATGCGCTGCACCATCTCACCTTCGAAATTGGTTTGATAGCAGCTCACCTCGGCGTTCAACTCTTTACCGAGCGCCAAACAAGAGGCGTTGATGTCGTCTAGCGTGGCCGTGCCGTATGTGGCAGGATCGCGTTTGCCAAACATATTGAGGTTAATGCCGTTCAATACAAGGATGTTCATTGCCATGTCTTTCAAGTTTCAGCGTGAGGTCAGATTGTGCCGTTGGTGACATCAACATACCACTGACAGGCGGCAGATATTCCGTCACCTGTCAGTGCTTCTACAGGTTTACCTTTTCGCAGCAGCAGAGGCTGCCAAGAAATCATTCACCACTTCAGCGCCCACGTTGACCGCATATTTAGCAATCACAGGCTTCATCTTGTCCACGAATTTTGCAATTTCTGCAGGAGCAAACTCCGTCACCAGCATGCCTGCTTTCTTCAGATCATCCAAGTCTTTGGACAATGCTGCGCGGTTTGTGGTGCGCTGAAATACTGCGGCCTCTTGTGCTGAATCAGCAAACAGCTTCTTTTCATCAGCAGTGAAGGTGTCCCAAGATTTCTTGCTGATCAAAACCGACTGAGGGTTGTAGACATGCTTGGTCAAAGCCAAATGCTTTTGCACTTCGCTGAACTTATTGCCCTTGATCACGGGAATCGGGTTCTCTTGCCCATCTACAGCTTTGTTTTCCAAAGCGCCATAGAGTTCGGGGAAAGGCAGCGGTGTGGGGTTGGCATCTAGCGCCTTGACCCAATCCAGATTGATCGGATTTGGAATCACGCGCAATTTGAGGCCAGCAATGTCTTCCACTTTATTCAGCGGTTTTTTGCTGTTGGTCATGTTGCGAAAGCCTAATTCCCAATAGGCCAAGCCCACCATGCCTTTTTCTTCGAGGCGGCCATGCATTTTCTTGCCAAACGCGCCATCCACAATCTTGTCGGCCTCTTGCTCGCTGGCAAACATGAACGGGAAATCAAAGATCGCAAACTCTTTGATTTGGCTGGCCAAAATGCCAGAATTCATCACCGTCATCTCAATCGTGCCGCCCTGAACGCCGCTGACGTGAAATTGATCATTGCCCAGCTGCGCGCCCGGGAACAAGTTGACCTTGATCTTGCCTTTGGATTTGGTTTCCACGATCTCTTTGAATTTCTCCATGCCGGTGGTGATGGGGTGACCCACCGGGTTTTGCGTACCAAACTTGAGCGTGCGCTCTTTGTAATCTTGCGCTGTGGCCATACCTACAGCCACCAAAGCCACTGCAGCGATCACGCTTTTAACGAACAAACGTTTCATGAGAGTCTCCTAGAAATACTTCAGCACGCGAAAGAAAAGAAACGGGGCATATGGCGTGCAAGTCATATGCTTTGTTAAAACTAAAACGAAGAAGCTTGTCCAGCGATATCAGGGTTTGCTTTTAGCCACCTAGGAATTTTGCAGGCCAAATCACAATTTGCGGAAAGAGCACCATTAAAAAGAGCAACGCAAACTGCGCCGCCATGAAAGGCAACACGCCCCGCGTTACAGAATCCATGCTGATCTTGCCGACGCCCGCCACTGTGTTGAGCACCGTGCCCACTGGTGGCGTCACCAAGCCAATCGCGTTGTTGATGATGAAGAGCACGCCGAAATACACCGGATCAATGCCCGCTGCTTTCACCAAAGGCATGAGCACGGGCGTGAGAATCAAAATTGTTGGCGTCATGTCCATCGCTGTTCCCACAATCATCACAATCACCATGATCGCAAACATCAACAAACGCGGGCTGTCTAGCAAAGGCTGCAGCATAGCCGTCAACTGCGCGGGAAGTTGAGCCACAGTGATCATCCAAGCCGAGACCATCGCCGCAGCCACCAGAAACATCACCACCGCCGTCGTCTTGGCAGCGTTGATCATGATTGGCAGCATATGCTTCAGATTGATTTCACGATAAATCAACAGCGAAACCAGCGTGGCATACACCGCCGCCACCACAGCAGATTCCGTTGGCGTAAAAACGCCAAACTTCAAGCCGCCCACCACGATCACCGGCAACCCTAACGCCCAGCCAGCGCCTCTGACAGCTTTCATCACCTCCGCACGGCTTTGACGCACGGGAGGAGCAATTTTCTCTTTGCGCACCATGATCCACCAGGTGATCCAAAGCGCTGCGCCCAACAAAATACCCGGCACGATGCCCGCCAAAAACAGTTTGGAGATCGACACGTTCGCCGTCACACCAAAGATAATGAAAGCAATACTCGGCGGAATCACGGGCCCAATCACGCTGGATGCCGCAATCAAGCCCGCCGAGCGCGCAGGATCATGGCCAGCGCGCACCATCATCGGCAAGAGCAATGTCGTCAAAGCAGCCGCATCCGCCACTGCCGAGCCCGACAAAGCCGACATGATGCAGGCCGCAACGATCACCACATACCCTAGGCCGCCTGGTATATGCCCCACCAAAGCCATCGCAAATGCCACGATGCGCTTACTCAGGCCTCCGACATTCATCACCTCACCCGCCAGCATGAAAAATGGCACAGCCAGCAGCGGAAAGCTGTTGGCACCTTCCATCACAGTCTGAGCAAGAATTTGCGAATCCCACATGTTCATATGCCACATGAGCGCGGCTCCCGACAGCAGCAACGCGAATGCAATCGGCATACCGATGGCCATCGCAGCAAGCAGAGAAAGCAAAAAAATAGCAATCGTCATGGTCTGAGGCCTTGCTTATTTGGATGCACTGTTGCGCGCAGCTTCGGTCACGAGAGGCGCATCTTCAGATTCGCGCGTCGCAATCAGTTCCTCATCTGGCATGCGGCCGCTGACCAAACGCCACAACTCATGCAAGATGATCAACCCACCCAAGACGGCAAACATCAATCCCGTTGCAAAGAAAAATGCCATCGAAACCTCCATCGCGGCACTCGTGGAGCTCATATTGATCTTGACCTGCTCCCAAGCCCCCTTAAACACCACCGCGCAAAGGCCCAACATCAATACATAGCTCAGCCCCAGGCAAATCTTCTTGCCCCACGTCCCTAAGCGGCTGGTCAACATATCTGTGCCCAAATGCCCGCGATCCTTCAAAGCCACCACGGCGCCCATGAACGTCACCCAGACGAAAAGCCAGCGAGAGAGTTCTTCGCTGATGGCAATGCCTGAATTAAAACCGTATCGCAAGACAACATTGCCAAAGACCATCAGCACCATCAGCCCAAGAAACAAAGCCATAGATATTTCTAGGAGCTTGCAATAGGCCTTGATGAATTTAGTGAGCATGGTTATTTTCTGGTGTCTGTCATTGTACGAATTTTGTACCAACCAGTACATTCAATTTGCACAGGGTTAACACCAAATACGGGGCTTAAAACGACCACATCAGCATCCAATATCTGCGTGAAACCACCGCTTCAATGGCATGACCTGATCAGCCGCTGCTCAACAAAACTATCAGAAGAAAATAGACTGTTAGCTCAGCGTTAGACGCTATTCGCTATCTGTTTCTGGGGAGTGCGCCGGAATCACCGCACCCGACAATTCCAGCTGCATCACAATCATGTTCACCAAAGTAGCCACGCTCGGCCTACCCGTTTCAACTTGGAAATGAGCCGTCTCGCGGTAGAGCGGATCTCGCAGCGCATACAAATCCCTCAAGCGCTGCAACGGATCCCCCACCTGGAGCAGCGGGCGATGGCGATCATGCTTCAGCCGCTTGTACAAGTCTTCCGGACTAGAGCGCAGATACACCACACGCCCAGCAGATTTCAACACGCGCCGATTGGCCTCGCGGAGCACTGCCCCGCCCCCTGTTGCCAACACACGCAACGGATTCGCAGAAGCATCAGAGGCAAGCACATCGGCCAACACCTGCTCCTCCACATCCCGAAACGCCACCTCCCCCTCGCGCTCGAAATACGTCCTGATCGAGCAGCCCAAACGCTGCTCGATCAAAAGATCCGAGTCCATGAAAGAAGCCGACAACTTGCGAGCAAGCTGTCGGCCAACAGTGGACTTACCGGAACCGGGAAGGCCGATGAGGATGATCACTGTTAGTTGTTGGTCTGACAGTTGTTGACACCGTATGGAGGCGTCAAGAACGCCCCATTGCGAACATCACCTTCAAGCACGTTGGTAACAAACGCTCTCGAATTAGCGCCTTGAGATCCTATGACCCCGGTTGTCACTTTCACTGTGTAAGCTATCCAGCCACCCACATTTTGACCCCACGACACGTCGAGTAGCATGTTGCCATTCGCATCCGTCCTGTTCCCATTGGGAGTACTCACACTCACATCCGAGACTCTCGGCTCTAAAACGGTGTCGCCATCCAAATCTTCGCCTACGTCACGAGTGCCGTTTCTATTCAGATCTTCGTTCATACACCAGACATTGATGCCAAAAGTGACTGTCACACCAGCAGTATTCACTACGGGTAGTGTTGGGACAAAAGATGCATCAAGCGTGTTTGTATACGTATCAGCTATGGAGGGTGCGACTGGCGGGGATAGATATCCATTTGACCAGCTTGGCCCTTTACCGTAATGAGTAACATCAGCACTTGCTGAAACGACGGCATCGCGTACTGGATTGTTAGCCGAGTCAACAACCTGCAAAACCAAGGTTTGCACATAAATCGTATTGTTAAATTTACCAAGCAGCGTATTGTTATTGAAAATAGAGATAGTCAGCGGAAGCCCAGTAACAGTCAAAAACGTAAACACTGGCGTCGCGCAGGCAATAAGAGCTGCATCAGTTGCGCCAAAACAGGCTCGAATGATGACTCCGTTGTTTGGACTTGATCGAGTGCCAGGTATGTAGTCAGAAGATACTTCTCCGCTACCATTTGTGTAAACGACTGAGTTCCCAGTACTCATTCTCTCTCCCGCACCGAGCCCAGGTGCTTCGATATTGAATCTGACGCGTACATTTGCAATCGGTTGATTCGTATTAGAGGTTAGGATTCTGAAAGTAACTGGCGCGCGATTATTAGAGCCTGATGTCAAATTCACGGCAACATTTGCTGGGTTCGCCCCCAAACTACCAATTCCAAGCGGACCGATAGCATCTGGGATACCGGATGCTCCAGAGATTACGGTCAGTGGGAAACTTGCATTCACACCAGAACTTGCGATTGCGACAGCGTAAGTACCCACGCTGGCTGGCGCAGTTCCAGCAACAACAAGATCACCGTTGATATCTGTAGTGTAAGAGCCGGAAAAACCAGCAGTCCCTCCTAAAGTAAAAGCTGTACTAGGGATGCCAACACCATTTGCATCTGCAATCTTGATGTTCAAGCTCACTAGCTCATTGACAGAAGGAGCGCCAGGCACTGGAGTCATAGAAATTTGCGTTCCTACTACAGCAACAATCATAGATTTACTGGTAACGCCAGAGGTGACAACGATGTTGATATTGCGATTGGATTTATTACCAGGGCTAGTGATCTGACCAGAAAAACTTCCTGCAGCATCTGTCCTAAATGAGCCGTTGACTTGGGCAGATAATCCTTGAAAAACGCCTTGATTATCAACCGCAACAGAAATTGGAGTATCGGCGATTGCGTTTCCTGCTGCGTTGACAGCAGTAACATTGATAACAACGCGATCTGTTCCAGTGTTCCTTAAGGTGAATTTATCGAGAGTAACTATCAAATCAGTTGCAGTAACTGAAGCAGTCGACGTGCCAACAACAGGAGCCAGTACATTCGTACCCGAACTACCACCACCACCACCACAAGCCACTAAGGCCAACGCTAAGAATGAAGCTGTAATATATTTAATAATAGTCATGAGAATTCCTCGCACCTGAGATATTTGAATGCTATCAGAATAATAGCGATTAGCGCGCAGCGGCACGATCAGAAATCATACGGGGCGTGATAAATACCAACAATTCTTGTTTATTAGCGCTTCTTTGCCTCTGCCTGAACAAATTTCCAGCATATGGAATGTCGGACAGAAACGGAACGCGAGTCTCGCTTTCTGTTTCTGTCAGCTCAAAAATACCACCAATCACCACGGTGCCTCCGTTTTCCACCAAAACTTGCGTTTTGATGTGTTTGGTGTTGATGGCGAAGCCAGCTGCAGTGGCTTGGCCGACGCTGTCTTTGTTGACATCAACATCTAAAATAATATTGCCTTCAGGCGTGATTTGTGGGGTGACTTCTAGTTTCAAATTGGCCTTACGAAATGCAATGGCGGTTGCACCACTGGATGTTGCGGCTTGGTAAGGCAGCTCGGTACCTTGCTCAATCAATGCACGCGTTTGATCGGCCGTGATCACGCGTGGGCTTGAGACGATGCGCCCCTTGCCATCACCCTCTAGAGCTGAAAGCTCCAGATTGAGAAATCGATTGGCAGATGAGCTAAAAATAGAGAGCGCGAAAGTTGCCGCCGAGAATCCGTTTTGACCCACCGCAGGCAAGTTAAAGAATGGCGTGGTGTCGACTGTGGTTGCGGCTGTTTGAACACCAGTCGTCGCAATGGCGTTGGCGTAATTGGTGCCCCAAGCAACGCGATTCCCGCCTCCAATGCCGTATCCAGCATCCCCACCGCGAATACCTCGAGCATCAGCCGCGCCCAATCTGGCGCCAAGAGATTTACCAAACTGATCGGAAGCCTCAACAATACGCGCTTCGATCATGACTTGCCGAACAGGCACATCAAGTTTGCTCAGCAACGACTGAATTTCTTCTAGTTTGCTTGGAATATCAGAAACGAAAAGTTGATTTGTTCTGGGCTCGGCCACCACACTGCCACGAGCGGACAAGATACGCGAAGCATTTGCGCCCGTGCCAGTCGCAGCACTGAGCTGAGCTGATATCTCTGCTGCTTTGGTGTAGTTAAGCTGGAAGGCTTGTGAGCGTACAGGCTCTAAGGATTGCAAAGCAGCTTTTGCTTCTAGCTCTTGCTTTTCTTTAGATGCGATTTCATCTTTTGGCGCAATCCACAAAACGTTGCCGTTCTTGCGCATGCCTAAGCCCTTGGCTTGCAAAATGATGTCGAGCGCTTGATCCCAAGGCACATCTTTCAAGCGCAGTGTGACGGCGCCGTTCACTGAATCAGATGTAACAACGTTGAAATTTGTGAAATCAGCGATCACTTGCAGCAGAGAACGTACTTCAATATTTTGGAAATTGAGTGATAGTTTTTCACCGTTATAGCCAGGGCCTTGCGTCAGCTTCGTTGGATCGACTTTTTGCTGCCTCACTTCAAGTACGAATTGATTGTCGCTCTGGTACGCGCTGTGCTCCCATAGACCCTTAGGCTCAACGATCATACGGACACGGTCACCTACTTGTGTGGTGCTAATGAGCTGAACAGGTGTACCAAAATCAGCGACATCGAGGCGACGGCGCAAGCCCTCTGGCAGGCTGGTTTTGAGAAACTCCACCACCAAAGTAGCACCTTGTTGCTTGATATCAACACCCACTTGATTGCTTGGGAGATCGACGACGATACGACCAGCGCCATCGGTGCTACGGCGAAAATCAACATCTTTAAGTGACTGCACATCCCGTGCACGAACTTCCGCAAATGCAGCCTGCTGGCTGCTTGCTGGTGCAACTGGCGCTGAGCCCGCGCTAGCTGTCGTATCTAGCGTGATCAAAAGGCTCTTTCCCTGAATTTCAGTTTTGTAACCGGCTGATTGCTTCAAATTCAATACAACTCGCGTGCGTTCGCCTGCTTGTACGATATTTGCAGAACGTAAATTACCTTGGTTGATTTCAACTGCGTTTTTACCAGATACGTTGTTGAAGCCAGGAAAATCTAAGGCAATACGTGCTGGTGATTGTATTGAAAAACCTGCTGGGACTGCTGAAAGGGGCTGCGCAAAATCGATGCGAACCACCTCGACACCGCCTTGTAATGTTGCTGCGAGATTTTCAATGGCGTTTTGTGCCAGTGTTACGCCGCAAGTGAGCAGCAATGCTGCGCCTGATAGCCATTTAGCGGATAACCCGCCGAAGCTTTGAAGTGATGTTTTCATTTTGTAGAGACCTCTTGAAGCTGCAGGCTAGCTTGGCGTTCAATCCATTCACCTGCTGCATCCTGCACAATTTCACGTAATACCAGTTCTGTCTCGCTGACCTTGACGATCTTGCCGTAGTTCTGTCCCAAATAATTGCCAACCCTAACTTGGTAGAGCAATTTATCGACACGAACTAAAGCAACCGGAACGCCTTTGGGCAACAAGGTGCCGACCATAGAAATTGCATCCAGAGGATGCCCTTCAAGCACTTCTTTACGACGATTTAACTCAGGCGCCACCAACGCGGCATTGGCTGTGGCTTGACTGGCTTCTCTTTTGAGCGCTTGAGCCAGCTTCTGATTGCTAAACGGCTCCACAGAAAGATCGTTTTGGTAAGCAGCCGGTGTGAATTTTTTTGGCTCAGGAATAGGCGGTACGCTAGGTTTGGTTCCATTGCGTTGCTCTTGTATCCACTGACGCAAGTCTTGCTGATCATCACCCCAGCAGCCGGTTAGCGCTACGATACTTATCAAAGGCAGTGCCTTTAGAAAGAGTTTATGTACTAAGAGCTTCATTTCTTAGCCCCTGCAGCAGCGGGTGCAGCTGGCGCAACTGCTTTGCGTTGCGCTTTGATTTCTTCCGGATCAAGATAACGGTAGGTTCTGGCAGTTGCATCCAAAGATAAATTACCATCACGGCCAGGCACTAAACTAACATTGTTTAGCGTCACAATCCGCGAAAGATTGGCGACATCACCTGCAAACGCTCCAATGTCGTGGTATTTCCCAGTAATCTTGATAGCAATGGGTAATTCAGCGTAGTATTCTTTGACTGCTATGACCCCCGGGCGAAAGAGCTCAAATTGCAAGCTACGCCCAAGACCCGCTTGATTGATATCAGATAGCAATGCATCAATTTCAGCTTTACTAGGCAATTGCTTTTCAAGTTGTGTCACATACTGCTGAACCTGCTCGCGCTGCTTTTTGAGAGTTTCTAAGTTAACGGCTTGTACCAGCTTTTTCTTATAGTCTTCTTTCAGGGTTACTTCTTTAGCTTTAGCAGTATCTAACTCTACAGCAGAGCCTTGAAGCCAAAGAAACCACAGCCCTGCAATAACCGCAATACACAACACCAAGCAAAGACTGTATCGAGGTAGTGCTGGCCATGTTGATGGATCATTAGGATTCAGCCCTTTGAATTGGGATACCAGCTTGTCTTGCAATTGAGCAAGATCGACATTTTTTTTAGAGTTACTTGCCATGTCGACCTCAAGGTTTCTTGGGTTCAGAGGCCGATGCACCTACAGCTGGCTTCTGAACATCGGTTGGCTTGCGCACCTGGACGCGCATAGAGAAATTAGAGACACGACGCTGATCACGAGGCGATAAGGACACCGAGCCAGCCACGATTTCAATCAACTCAGGGCGCGTGAACCACTGGCTGTTGTTGGCCAAATTACGTAAAAATTCTGAGACTCGCTCTTGCGATTGCGCTGTGCCTAGAAGACTCAGTGTCACATTGTCTTGCTTCATGGAAGATACATACACACCGTCTGGCAACTGCTTGACCAACTCAGTCAGTAAATACACTGGCATATTACGATCAGCCTGCAAAGATTCCACTGCCTGTTGGCGCGCACGCAAAGAGGCGATCTCTGCTTGCAAGGTAGAAACTTCTTTGATTTCGTTTTCAAGTTTTTTGATCTCAGCTTGCAAAAACGTATTTTTATCGTTTTGAGCCGAAATTTGCGCTTGGTAACCCACGTAAACAAGACCGCAGATCACGCCGCCAATCAGTGCCGCGATACCAAGGGAAACAAAAAATGCTTCCTTTCGACGCTTGCGCGCCGCTTCTCGGTGAGGGAGTAGATTAATCAGAATCATAGCAAGAACCTTCGCATGGCCAAGCCACAAGCGCTCAGGTAGGAAGGTGCGTCACGACGCATTTTGTTTTCTTTGATGCTGCTAGAGAGCTCCATGCCCTCAAACGGATTAAGCACTTGGCAGGTAAATGAAGTTTGCGCTGTGACCGCATCTGTCAAACCGGGAAGCGCTGACGAACCGCCAGCAAGCATCACATAATCAACGCGATTGTGAGGCGTACTGGTAAAGAAGAATTGCAATGCACGTGCAATCTCTTGCGCCATATTTTCAACAAACGGCCGAAGTACCGATGCCTCATAGTCTTCAGGCAATTCACCACTGCGTTTCTTGCTCTCTGCCTCTTCTGGCGAGAAGCCATATTGACGCACAATCAACTGCGTCAACTGCGCACCGCCAAAGGCTTGATCGCGGTCATAAACAACTTCTTCATTCTTCATGACTTGCATGCTGGTGGTCATCGCACCAACCTCAAACAAGGCCACGAGTGCATCCTTGCCTTCATCTGGCAGTTGCTCGACCAAACGACGAGTCGCCAAGCGAGAAGCATAGGACTCAACATCCAAGACGATGGGCTTCAGACCAGCAGCTTCGGCTAAACCTTGACGATCCTGAACTTTTTCTTTGCGCGAAGCTGCAATCAGCACGTCAACATCACCTACGGAGTTGGCGCTTGGGCCCACAACACAGAAATCTAGACTCACTTCGTCTAGCGAAAACGGAATATATTGGTTGGCTTCGGACTCGACTTGGATTTCAAGTTCTGCGTCGGTTAGGCCGCCTTGTAAGACTATTTTTTTAGTAATGACAGCTGAGGCTGGTAGCGCCAACGCCACGTTTTTGGTGCGTGTTCCGCTTTTTTTGACCACCTTACGGATCGCTTCGGCCACTTCGTCGAACTTTTCAACGTTTCCGTCGGTGATCCAGCCTCGTTCAAGCTGTTCACTGGCGCAACGCTCAAGTACCCATTCGCCCGCTTTGTTGCGCCCCAGCTCAACCAGCTTAACGCTGGAGCTGCTGATGTCCAATCCCACGAGCGGGGCTGGCTGGCTGCTGAAAAAGTTGGCAAGCGAAACCAAGCGAAACTCCAATTTAAAATTGTTCTGGGTTGAAGACCAGCTGCCCATGGATCATAGTTCAGCAAGTTCCCAAAACTTAAGAAAGTATTTCAATACTAGCAGTAAGTTCCTTGTTAAACAAGGGTTTTTTCTTTTTTACCGCCTGTAAACCGTTGTCAAAATCCCACGTTTTCAGATTCGTAACAACTCGTTAAATTCACAGTCAGGTGGAGTTTCGCAAGATTTGGGCAAAGTTTATGATCCTTCGATTCCCTGGTCAATAGAATCTGTTCACAAGTTAAAGTGAACTCTTCACACCCGCTTCACCCCTCTTTTTATAATGGGTTGAACTACACAAAGCCGCCATGCAAGATAACTCCTCCTCCGCCTCAACTACTGTCAGCTTGGCAAGCCGGCCTGCATGGCAGAAAACCTTGCTGCGAGTGATCGCTTGGGCGATGGGTTTACTTGCAGCCGTTGTCCTGTGTGGCGCATTTGTCGTTGGTTTGGCTCTCGCTACGGCCTACCCTAATCTCCCTGATGTTTCTGATCTGGTGGACTACCGCCCCAAGCTACCGTTGCGTGTGTTTTCATCTGATGGTGCTTTGTTGGGTGAATTCGGTGAAGAGCATCGCAACCTCACCCCCTTACAAGATATTCCTAAGCATATGCAGCAAGCTGTGCTGGCCATCGAAGATGCGCGCTTCTTTTCGCACGGTGGTGTGGACTACATCGGTGTGATCCGGGCAGGATTTGCCAACTTGGGCAAGCTCAAAAGCCAGGGAGCTTCAACCATCACGATGCAGGTCGCAAAAAACGTTTATCTTTCTAACGAAAAAACCTTCACCCGCAAGATTTACGAAATTCTGTTGACCTTCAAACTCGAGCATGCTCTAACAAAAGAGCAAATTCTTGAGGTGTACATGAATCAGATTTTCTTAGGCAATCGAGCCTATGGCTTTTCCGCAGCCTCAGAGACTTATTACGGCAAGCCCCTGAAAAGTATCAGCATTGCAGAGGCCGCCATGTTGGCCGGTGTACCCAAATTTCCTTCCACAGCCAACCCCGTGGCCAACTACGCTCGCGCCAAGCGCCGCCAGATGTACATCATTGATCGCATGGTGGAAAACGACTTCATCACCGAAGAGCAAGCCGTGATTGCGCGCGCCGAAGATGTGCGTGTGCGCACGGGTCCCGATACTTCTCGCGTGCATGCTGAGTATGTGGCCGAAACTGTTCGTCAGTTGATTTTTGCGCAGTATGGCGAAGAGACCTACACACGCGGATTAGATGTTTACACGACCATCAAAGCCGCTGAGCAGCAAGCGGCTTATCGCGCACTGCGCAAAGGCATCATGGATTTTGAGCGGCGCCAGATTTATCGCGGCCCAGAGAAGTTCATTGATCTGCCGCAAACCAAAGATGAGCTTGAAGAGGCTGTGGACGATGCACTGGCCGAAAGACTGGATAACGACGAAGTTATGGCTGCTGTGGTGCTGGAAGTGGGCGCGAAGAAAATCGTGGCAATGCGCCGAGGCTCTGAGCAACTAGAGATCACAGGTGATGGCCTCAAGCCCGCTCAATCTGGACTCAGCGCCAATGCCGCGCCCAATATCAAGATACGACGTGGCGCAGTGATTCGCGTGGTGAAAACACCCAAAGATACGTGGGAAATCACGCAACTGCCCGAAGTTGAAGGCGCATTCGTAGCCCTTGACCCACGCACAGGCGCATTGCGCGCGCTGGTGGGCGGCTTTGATTACGACAAGAACAAGTTCAATCACGTGACGCAGGCTTGGCGACAGCCTGGTTCTAGCTTCAAGCCTTTCGTGTATTCCGCAGCATTGGAGAAAGGCTTCAGTGGCGCGACTGTGATCAATGATGCGCCCTTGTTTTATGACGCGGGAGTCACAGGCAGCCAAGCTTGGGAACCAAAAAACTATGATGGCAAGTTTGACGGCCCGATGTCGATGCGCCGAGGATTGGCACAATCCAAAAATATGATTTCCATTCGAATTTTGCAATCCGTAGGTGCGCAAAATGCTCAGGATTGGCTCACACGCTTTGGTTTTGACGCAGAAAAACATCCCCCTTTCCTGACTATGGCGCTCGGAGCAGGCTCCGTCACACCCATGCAAATGGCCACAGGCTATGCGGTATTTGCAAACGGCGGCTACCGCGTCAACCCTTTTGTCATTAGCAAGATCACAGATCAAAAAGGAAAAGTCTTGCTTGATTTCAAGCCACCCGTCCTGGATGAAACGATGCGCGGCATTGACGCACGTAATGCCTTCGTGATGACCAGTTTAATGCAAGAAATCACGCGTTCAGGCACTGCAGCGCGTGCCCAAGCCACGCTGAAGCGCCCTGATGTGTACGGCAAAACAGGCACGACCAATGACGCAATTGACACTTGGTTTGCGGGTTATCACCCCACAGTTGCAGCCGTGGTCTGGATGGGATACGACAACCCCCGGTCACTGGGCAGCACAGCTACAGGTGGTCAGCTTAGCCTGCCCACTTGGATCAGCTTCATGGAGACTGCACTCAAAGGCGTACCGTTGATGGAGCCTGCAGCACCCGAAGGTGTGCTCAATATCGGCGGTGAGTGGTTCTATGATGAGTATGCACGGGGCGCTGGTGTTAACAGCTTGGGACTGGGCGATCCTATGCCTGAAGGCGCTGCCGGCAGTGCTGCTGGTGTACAAATGCCTGCTGCGCCAGAAGAGAAAAAATCTATTCTCGATCTTTTCAGAAATTAAAAGCCAGATTCAAACCGGCCTGCGTGCTGGCATGCTGACTCAGGTCTGAAAAGAACTCTGAGCCTTCAC
Source organism: Variovorax sp. (assembly GCA_031418715.1). Taxonomy (GTDB): domain Bacteria; phylum Pseudomonadota; class Gammaproteobacteria; order Burkholderiales; family Burkholderiaceae_C; genus JANMDU01. The sequence goes on from JANOJL010000048.1 coordinate 46,291, forward strand.
GGGTACTGCGCCAAGCATTGTCAAATTTATAATGGAAACCACCGGCCTTGGTGGCCATCCAGACTTCTTGCAAGGGTTTTTGCAGATTGATGATGATCTGGCTGCGGTTGGCAAAGCTGATGGTGATCATCCCGCCCACACGCTGGTTGTCGATATCGGCATCGGTGACATCGTTGATGCGATCGCAGCTGGCCTCGACGGCGCTCAGAAGCGCTTCGGCATGCTGGAGGTATTCAGTATCGGTCATGGCAAGTAAAATTGAGGCATGTTGAAATTCAAACCGATTGTAGGCTGGGCCTGCTTATCCTTGCTTCTAGCGGCTTGTGGGCAAAAAGGTGCTTTGATGCTACCGACTGATCCTGCTGCGCAAAACCGCGCCACTTTGCCGCAAGTCTTGAATCCGTCGAGTTCTGCATCAGCACCCGTATCTCCTGAATCAGCGCCAAAGCGTTGATTCTTTTATTGTCTCAAATTATGAATTTTTCTGCTCTGCCAGGTCATCCGTTTATTACCTATTCTGAAGGCCAACTCTGCGTGGAGGACTTGCGCGTTTCTGATCTGACGCGCGAACATGCCACGCCTTTGTTTGTTTACTCCAAAGCATCAATGCTGGCGGCATTGGCTGCATATCAAAAAGGCTTTGCTGGTCGCAAGGCGCAGATTTGCTATGCGATGAAGGCGAATTCTTCGCTATCGATTTTGAAGTTGTTTGCGCAGGCCGGATGCGGGTTTGACATTGTTTCTGGTGGTGAGCTGGAGCGCGTGCTGGCTGCTGGCGGCTCGCCTGCGAAGATCATTTTTTCAGGTGTAGGGAAAACGCGTGTTGAGATGCGCCATGCGCTTGACGTGGGTATTCAATGCTTCAACGTCGAAAGTGAAGAAGAGCTTGAAGTGCTTTCGCAGGTCGCTGAGAGTATGGGAGAAATAGCGCCTGTCAGTATTCGTGTGAATCCGAATGTGGATCCGAAAACGCATCCTTATATTTCGACTGGCCTGAAAGGCAATAAATTTGGCATCTCGCATGAAGATGCAGTCGCTGTTTACAAACGCGCGGCTTCTTTGCCGGGCTTGAAAGTGGTGGGAATTGACTGCCACATTGGCTCGCAGATCACGACGATTGCGCCTTACTTGGATGCGATGGATCGGATTTTGGATTTGGTCACAGCCATTGAAGCTGTGGGCGTGCCGATTGAGCACATTGATTTTGGCGGCGGCTTGGGCATCAACTACGAAGGCATTGCGCCACCGGCTGCAGACGATTTGTGGACGCAGCTCTTGGCCAAACTCGATGCTCGCGGCTTTGGCCAGCGGCATTTGATGATCGAGCCAGGGCGCTCGCTGGTGGGCAATGCGGGGGTGTGCATCACAGAGGTGTTGTATCTCAAACCAGGCGTGCAGAAGAATTTTTGTATTGTGGATGCTGCAATGAACGATCTGCCGCGACCAGCGATGTATCAAGCCTTCCACGGCATCGTACCCGTGCAGCCGCGCGAGGGCTCGGATATGACCTACGAGGTGGTCGGGCCTGTGTGCGAGAGCGGCGACTGGATAGGGCATGACCGGGCGCTGAATGTGAAAACCGGTGATCTGCTGGCCGTGTTGTCAGCGGGCGCTTACTGTATGAGCATGGCAAGTAATTACAACACCCGTGGACGTGCAGCTGAGATTTTGGTAGATGGCCGTCAAGCCTACGTGATACGTGAACGCGAAACGGCGCAGGATCAGATGCTGCGTGAAAAGTTATTCTGAACTTTTCTTAAAACTTTTTTTGATATTTATTTAATAGCAAACTATGCAGGATATATAACGGTAATCAGCATATTTCATTTAAATTTTAATCAAAAAAAAGGCTCGTTAGAGCCTCTTTTTATTTGAACGCTGATTAAACGCGTGCAGCTCGCATTCGCATCGACATCTCTTGCAAAGCAGCAATGCCGCTTTCTTCTGCACGCTTGCACCAAGCTGCCAAGTTTGCAGACAGTTGCTCACGAGAGAGATTCGTATTGCTCCACATCTGACGCAGCTCATCCCGCATCTCGGCCATTTTGCCAAGCACCGGGTATTGCTGACGCGCTTGCTTCAGATCAGCCACAGCAAACGCCGGGACTTTTTCATCGTCTCGGTGCAACCAGCGTTTGGCGGTTTGCAACAACGAGACATCGGCGTTTCTGGCCTTCATCGCTTCGATTTCAGCAACACAAGCAGCACGCATATCACGCGCATAAGCGGCCATGAGCTCGTAGCGGTGAGCAATCAAAGCCTCAAGGGTCTTTTCATCGGACACGGCGCGAATATCACCCAAAGCGAGCTTCGGAGGCACTTTTTTCACAGTCGCCAAGCCCATTTTTTGCAAGGCACTGATGTAAACCCAGCCGATGTCAAACTCATAGGGCTTCACAGAGAATTTCGCGCTGGTGGCGTAGGTGTGATGGTTGTTGTGAAGTTCTTCGCCGCCGATCAAAATGCCCCAAGGGCTGACATTGGTGGCAGCATCTGGCGATTCAAAATTGCGGTAACCCCAGTAGTGACCAATTCCATTGATCACACCTGTAGCCAGCACGGGAATCCAAAGCATTTGAATGGCCCACACTGTCAAACCAATCGCGCCAAACAAAGCCAAGTTTAGCACCATCATCAATCCAACACCTTGCCATGTGTAGCGGGAATAGACGTTGTTTTCGACCCAGTCTTTCGGGCAGCCGTGGCTGTATTTTTCGTGGGTTTCTGGATTAGCTGCCTCGGCTTGATAGAGCTCTGTGCCAGTCAGCAGCAGCGCCTTCAAACCACGGGTTTGCGGGCTGTGCGGGTCTTCCACAGTTTCGCATTTGGCATGGTGCTTACGGTGAACGGAGACGAAATCGGCGGTTTTCATGCCGGTACCGATCCAGAGCCAGAAACGGAAAAAGTGCGAGACGATTGGATGCAGATCAAGTGCGCGATGCGACATGGCGCGGTGCAGATAGATCGTGACGCCTGAAATGGTGATGTGCGTGGTGAAAAGCGTGTAGAGCACGATTTCCCACCAAGCGGCTTGGCTCAGGCCATGAGCCATCCACTGAATCAGGGCTTGCGCCACGGTGTTATCAAAAAACTGCATAAAGCCTCTTGTCTCGATTTGTCAAAAGATGTCAATGATTTTACATTGCCAGAGCGTAGAAAACGGCTTCTGATCTGCATTCCGCCTAGAAGCAAAAGGGTATCCGCCAATGATTTACTATTAAATTAATAGCATACTACGCACGTTTTATAACGGGTAGAGGCCACTTTTCCTTAAAAAATCACGCTTACATACGCCTTTCATAGCGTGCGACCAAGCCTTGGTTCAGCGCTGGCCATTCAGACAGCATTTTGGTATCACCTGCAAAGACCTGCTGGAAAAAAGCCAGCATGAGCTCGCGTGTGGCTTTTTTGACTTGTGGGTTGAGCGCTTCGCCGCCCGTGCCCAAGCGGTCAGTGAACATGCTGTGCGAGCCTTCTTTGAAGACAGCGAGCAGCTTGCCTTTTGCAGATGCGGTGGCTTCATAAACGGCGACGCGGTCTTTCGCAGCGGAATAATAACCGGGGATTTTGATCTCGTCGCCGGTGGCGGTGATGTGCAGGCTGGGCACGCGGATGTTGTCCAGAATTTGCACAAGATCGCCTTCGCCATAAAACGGCGGAGCGCTAATGATCACGGCAGCTTTGATGCGCGGATCGGTCAAATCCAAAGCTTTGCCATCGCGATTGACGCGTGCGCCTGCAAGGAGCATCGTGGTGTTAGCGCCATAAGAATGGCCTGCGGCGGCAATGCGCTTGGCATCTAACCGAGCTTTCAATTCGGAATCTAAAAGTACACGATCGAGTGCAAAGCGCACGTCTTTTGTGCGATCAATCGCCTCGCCTTCTTTGGCTGCTTCTTGCAAGCGCCCCACCATTTGAAGCGGATTGCCATACCAAAGGCTGCGATCGCTCCCAGCATGCTGCACATGCAGCGCGGCGATGCCGTTGGCAGCAAGGTATTTACCAATGTAACTGTAGCCTTCGCGCGAACCGCCAATGCCATGAGAGAAGACAACAAGTGGCGCGGCTTGTGGCTCGGCAAAGACCTTGTCTTTTTGGTCTGTAGGCAAGTACAACCGTACGAGCACCTCGCGCTGGCGGGCTGCATCCGTCCAAGCTAAATCGCGCACTTCATGGGTGCTGGCTTCGGGCATACCCACCGCCACAGCCAAGGCTTGCGTACGAGTGGTCTGGCGCTCAGCGTTGCTGAGCTGCTGCGCACTTGAGGCTGATTGCGCAGAACTGTTAGCGCAACCGATGGAAACAAACGCCGCGCTTGCAGCGGCAGCAATGGCCAACCACCGAAGTGTTTTCGGAGAACGAGGGAATTTGCGCATGCCGGTCTGCTTTGTGATGAGGTGCTGTTCGAAGGCTTTTGAAAGACCCCAACTCAGAGCCCATGCAAACAGATAGGTTCCCCCCGCTGTATTTCAAGGCGCAGCATGGGAGGCGAGGTTCTCACTCAGCCTTTTGGCGCGACCATCGGCTTGATTGCACCGCAGTTGATACTGAGGAATTTCCCAGTCGTGTTCATGCTCATGGTTTCTTTTTTACCGTTAAGCTCTGTGTTGATTTTCATCGTGCCGATGTAATCGTCAGCGCCTTTGAAGGTGATTTCACCTTCGCCGCTGCCCACAGGCTTGGTGCATTGGAAGCTGAAGCGCTGGGTGTTGCCGATGCGAGCGGGGTAGTTGTAGGTGCAGTCTTTTTGCTGCTCCAATGGTGGGCGGCTGGCCATCTCGGGTGTGATGCACACTTTCATCACGGTGCTTCCATCGCCCTTCATGCTCATGCTGACGCCTTGTTTGGCCATCATGTCTTCCATCATCTTGCGCTGAGCGGGCGGCATCGCGGCCATTTGCTTTTGCGCTTCAGCCATTTGTTTGGCTATCTGAGGATCGCTGTTCGAATCCATTTTGCTGCTGACCTCCCACAAACCAGGTTTGGTGGTTTGGGCATGGGCGGCAAGGCAGAAAAGGCCACAGATGGCGGCCAAGCTCAGTTGTTTGAAAGTGATCATGGTGACTCGCAAAAGTTAAAAGTAAGTCATTGTCGCCAAGTGATTTGTTTTTGCCAAGAGCGAATTGAGCGCTATGGCACAGCAAGTGTGATGAAATCACGATATGACAGCACTTTTACCCATCGTCATCACTCTAGGCGACCCAGCGGGCATTGGCCCTGAGATTGTGGCCAAGGCATTTCGCGATGCGCCTGCCTTGCTTGCAGGCTGCTTCGTTTTGGGCGATGTGGGTGTGATGCAGCGGTCTGTGGATTTGATCGGTGGTGTGCAAGTGCTTACGCTGACCGGCGCTTCTCAAGCTCTTGAAAAGCCTTCTGGCTGCATTCCGGTCTTGAGATTGAGTGACTCTGATTTGCTATCAAAAACTGGGCATCTTGCGCAGATTCCATACGGACAAGTGAGCGATTTGGCTGGCAAATTCTCTGCGCAATGTGCGCGCGAGGCAGCTCAGATGGCGCTGCGCGGCGAAGTAAGCGCTATCGTCACCGCGCCGATTCACAAAGAGGCTTGGGGCGCAGCGGGCGTGAAGTTTCCCGGGCACACGGAGTTATTGCAATTCGAGGCGGCGGCCTTTGCAGGCGTTTCCATCGAAAAAATGCCCGTACGTATGATGCTGGCCAACGAGGAGTTGCGCACGGTGCTGGTCAGTATTCACGTCTCTCTGAGAGAAGCCTTGGATCGTGTGACTGCGGATAACGTCTTGCAAACGATTCGCATCACGCATGCAGCGCTCTCGCAAAGCTTAGGGCGCGCGCCACGCATCGCCGTGGCGGGCTTGAATCCCCATGCAGGCGAAGGCGGCTTGTTTGGCCGTGAAGAAATTGAACAGATTCACCCAGCGATTGCCGCCGCTTGCGCAGAAGGCATTGACGCACAGGGCAGTTTCCCACCCGACACGATCTTCATGCAAGCGCGCGGCTTCAAGCGCTTCGACGTGGTGATCGCGATGTACCACGACCAAGGCCTGATTCCCGTGAAATACCTCGGTGTGGAGCATGGCGTGAACGTGACTTTGGGCTTGCACAACGGCCAAGGTCGCGCTCTAGTGCGCACCAGCCCAGATCATGGTACAGCGTTTGATATTGCTGGGCGGGGCATTGCGGATGCTTCGAGTTTGATCGAGGCTGTGCGGCAGGCTCGGGCTTTGGTAGCAAGATGAGAATTTAAAAACCGGACGCAGAAGACGCAAAGGTTGCGCAGAAAAAATACCAAAAAAGACAATTAAAAAAGGCGTATTTGATCGTTTTGTATTCGATTTAATTTTGTATTTTTTCTTCTGACTTTTTTGCGTCTTCTGCGTAACCTTTGCGTCTTCTGCGTCCGGCTGTTGGTATTTAAAACCTCAAGCCTTCAGAAAATCCACCTTCCCACCCATCCACCGCTCAATATGCAGCGCAGCCAGCTCGGCATGATCGCTCAGCATCACAGGAGCCACAGCGCGTACCTTTTCAAGCAAGGCAGCATCCTCCACCAAATCTGCAAAGCGCAACAAAGCCGCCCCACTCTGCCGCGCTCCTAAAAATTCTCCGGGCCCGCGAATCTCTAAATCCAAACGCGCTATTTCAAAGCCGTCATTCGTCTCCGCCATCGCCTTGAGCCGCGCCTTCGCCGTATCGCCCAAACGGCCACTATCACCTGTAGCAAAGAGCAATACGCAAGCCGATGCCGCCGCGCCGCGCCCCACTCTGCCGCGCAATTGGTGCAGTTGAGATAAACCAAATCTCTCGGCATGTTCAATCACCATAAGTGATGCATTGGGCACATCCACGCCCACTTCAATCACCGTGGTGCTCACCAGCAACTTCATCTCACCGCTGGTGAAAAGCTGCATCACGGCTTTTTTCTCTGCGGGCGGCATGCGCGAATGCAACAAGCCGACCATCTCGCCTTTGAAAGCTTCGGAAAGCTCGGCATGAGTAGCCGTGGCATTGCTCAGATCGAGCATTTCTGATTCTTCAATCAGCGGACAGACCCAATACACCTGCCGCCCCTGCGCGATTTGCTCATCGATGCGCTCAATCACTTGTGGTTTGCGCGATTCAGCGAGCACTTTGGTAACGATGGGCGTGCGCCCCGGTGGTAGCTCGTCAATCGTGGACACATTCAAATCTGCGTAATAGCTCATCGCCAGCGTGCGCGGAATGGGCGTGGCCGTCATCATCAGCAGATGCGGTTCGTGGCCGGGCGCATTCATCTTGGCGCGCAAAGCCAGGCGCTGCGCCACGCCAAAGCGATGCTGCTCATCGACAATGGCGAGCGCGTGATTTTTGAAAATCACCTTGTCTTGAATGATGGCGTGCGTGCCCACCACGAGAGCAGCTTGGCCGCTTTCGATCAGCGCCAGCGCTTCTCGGCGCTGCTTAGCAGTTTGGCTGCCGGTCAGCCAAGCCACTTTCAAATTCAAAGGCTCAAACAACGGCTCAAGCAAGATCACAAGCTTTCGGAAATGCTGCTCGGCCAAAATTTCTGTGGGTACCATCAGGGCGCATTGCTGGCCTGCATCCACACAAATCGCAGCAGCCAGCGCAGCCACAATAGTTTTGCCCGAACCCACATCGCCTTGCAGCAAGCGATGCATTGGGCGAGTCAGCGCTAAATCTTGCGCGATCTCCTCGCTAACGCGCAGTTGCGCTTTCGTGAGCGCGAAAGGCAGCGCGGCGAGGAGCTTTTCATGCAGGCCGCTAGGTTGCGCTTTCAGCTCAGGCGCATGCAAGGCATCGCGCTCCATTTTTGAAGTGAGCTGAGAGAGTTGCTGCGCCAGCAGCTCTTCAATTTTCAGGCGCTGCCAAGCGGGGTGCGTGCGATCTTCAAACTGTGCGAGTGTGACATCAGGCGCAGGATAGTGCAAAAATGATAGCGAACTATGTAGATTTAATAACGGGTAGCGACCGATTTTCTTTAAAATCTCTTCTGGAATTGTGTCTTGCAATACAAGGCTGCGCTCGGCCTGCGCCAAACCATTGACCACCGCTTTGCGCAATACTGGCTGTGGCAAACCAGCTACGGTGGAATACACCGGTGTGAGCGAAGTTGGCAGCGCACTGCCCGCTGCTTTGCACACTGGATGCACGATCTGCCAGCCAAACATGCCGCCACGCAGCTCGCCACGTGCGCGGATTTTTGCGCCCACTGCAAGCTGCTTTTGCTGCGAGGGATAGAAGTTGAAAAAGCGTAGCTGACAAGAATCTGTGCCGTCATTCAATATCGCCACAAGCTGGCGGCGCGGCCGATACGCAATCTCGCAGCTCGTGATCTCGCCCTCAATTTGCGCGTTGTCACCATCCAGCGCGTCCTCTAATTTTGTAATCTTGGTTTCGTCTTCGTAGCGAATCGGCAGATGCAGTGCGTAATCAATCGGGCGATGCAGCCCCAGCTTATCCAGCGCCTTTTCCACGGCAGATTTGGGCGGCGGCTTGGGTGGCGACTGAGGCTGCTCGGTGGCCTGCGGCTTTGACTTTGAAGCTGACATAAAAGATAAGCGAGGTCGCGCCCGATCAGATCAATGGGCTGCTCTCAGGGCAGACCACACTCAACTTAGGAAAATAATTGCGATAGCGATTGGCATCGCGCGTGAGCAGGCGCATGCCTGAGAGCAGCGCATGCGCACCGATATAGAAATCTGGCATCGGCGAGCGCTGCATGCCTTTGGATTGGCGATACACCTTGAAGGCCTGCCCCGCAAGAAAAGCGGCATCCCAAGGCAAAGCTTGCCTTTGTAGCGGCAACATAGCCAGCGCCGCTTCCAAATCCGCTGCGCAGGCAAAGCGCGGGCTAATTTCGGCCAAGATCAGTGGATTGATCACCAAGGGCGCTTGGTTGCCTAAAATCTCAAGCTTTTGAATCGACCAATCTGCCCACTGCGGATCGTCGGCCAACACATCAATCAAAACACAACTATCCACCAAAGTTGCAGGCATCAAAAAGCGAGCATCCGGCTCGCGCACTTCAATCGCTAAGCTCGCCATAGCTTAAGCGCGCAAAAAGCGCATGAATTCATCTGTGCCCATGCCCTTGAATTCCGCCGCATTTGCACTCCCGCGCACTTTTTGCAGCGCTGTGCGCAAGCTGGACATCTGTGTGATCACCGGCCGAATCACCACCTCGCTTTGTCCCGATGCGAGCCTGCGCAGCTCAAACGCCACCTCAGAATTCGCTGGCATGCCCGCTTGTTCACGGATATCCTGTGGGATCGTGACTTGGCCCTTGCTGGTGACTTTGTGAATGATTTCCATGATTCTTACCTCATAAAGTAAGAATCTTACATCAAATGCGAATCGATTTAAAGTGATCGCGCGTGAGGCTGGCTGGGCAGGCAAGCGACAGGAATCTAAACAACCGAAGCGCGAAAAACGCGAAAGTTACACAAAAGCCGCGAAATGATGCTTGATCGCCTCTGGGATAATTCCCTCTGGTTTTTATGCATGCTCCACCCTCACTTGGCACGGATCCGTCCGATCCTCAAGACACTATGAATTTAATAGCACCTCACGCAGATTCCATAACGGCCAACCGGCAATTTTGTACTCAAGATTTCGATTTTGAGCTGCCTATCGAGCTGATTGCCCAACACCCGGCCGCTGAGCGCACCGCATCGCGTTTGCTTGATGGCCGCGCCTCGCTACCCGTTCACCGCGTCTTCCGAGAGCTGCCCGATCTTCTGCAAAAGGGCGATTTACTGGTGTTCAACGACACCAAAGTGGTCAAAGCGCGTCTGTTTGGCGAGAAAGCTACGGGCGGCAAGCTAGAGCTGCTGATTGAGCGCGTTGTCTCGGGTAACGAAGTCGTCGCGCACATGAAGGTGAGCAAAAAGCCGCGCCTCGGTGATTGGGTGCATCTTTATGGCAACACACGAGGCGGTGGCCAAGACATTATCAAAGCCCAGCTCATAGGCCGCTGGCCGGATGAGGATGGCGCACTGTTTCGCTTTGAGCTCTCACACGATCCGTATTGGGTCATGGCGCAATTCGGCCATGTGCCACTCCCACCCTACATCACGCACGCAGACGAAGCAGCCGATGAGCAGCGCTATCAAACCGTCTTTGCCAAGCATCCCGGCGCTGTCGCCGCGCCCACCGCTGCACTGCATTTTGATGAGGCGCTGTTTCAGCAACTGAAAGCCAAAGGCATCGAGCGCGCCTTCGTCACCCTGCATGTTGGCGCAGGTACCTTCCAGCCCGTGAAAGCAGAGAACATCGCCGATCACACCATGCACTTTGAGCGATACAGCATCCCGCCAGAAACGCTCGAAACCATCAAGCAATGCAAAGCCCGAGGTGGCCGCGTCATCGCTGTCGGCACAACGACTGTACGCACACTAGAAAGCTACACTAAAAACCAGCAAACCAGCGGTGACACGAATATCTTCATCACCCCCGGCTTCGATTTCCAAATCGTTGATCTACTCATCACCAATTTTCACTTGCCCAAAAGTACCCTGATGATGCTGGTGAGCGCCTTCGCAGGCTATGAACACATCATGGCTTTGTATCAAACCGCTGTGCAGGAGAAATACCGTTTTTTTAGTTATGGAGATTCGATGCTGCTAAGCAGGCGACTTCCCTGACTCAAGCCATTCGCTCAGGGTAGATTTGGCAACTTACCCAAGCGGATCAACTGCGTCTCACCACTGGCTCCACCCTCCACACCATCGTTGTCGGTGATGAAAAACGCATTGCCACGAAGATCAATCGAGAAGCTTTCTACCTTGTCGAGCACATAGCCCTTCGGCTTTTGTAGATCAGGCACCAAATCACGCAACAGTGTCTTTTTAACCACTGGAATATTCTTCTCACCCGGTCCGACTGGCTTGAGCCCTGCAACCGAGAACGTCTTCAGAGTTTTGATGCTTTGATCACCAAATTGATTGTCGCGCTCGATCACCACAAAGGCATCTTTTCCTACTGCTGTGATTTCAGACAAACCGACCCAGACGCTCTCAGCCGTCACCTTCTCAAGCGGGTAATGCAGAACACCCCAAGTTTTAGCTGCAGGGCTATAGCTCAAAATTTTGCTCATCCCTGCGGGATCGTCTTTCCATTCACGTTGCACCGCAAGCCACACTATTTCATCAGCACCTTCGCCAGTAGTGGTCACGCCCTCCAAACCAAATCGCGTGGCTTGAATTGCCAGCTCGGGAGGCAAGGAAATTTCCTCTTGCACCTGCCCTTGCGCATTCACTCGAATCAACAAATTTGGCGTCGCCGTCGGTTTGCTGTCGGGGTTGCCTTCCGAGGCGATCCAGAATCCGCCATCTGCGCGCTGCGAAATACCTTCGCCGTCGTAGCCAATCGGTTTGCCGTCTTTGGTCAAGGTGATCGCACTGGTGATCAAGGCGGGTTTGAATTTCGTATCGATCTGCAAAATACGCGTGGTGGCATAAACGCTGTCAGTCACAGCCCACAACAAACCCGCCGTCTTGCGATCTGCTGTTGTGCCTGAAATCGCACCCCAAGGAATCGGCGGACCTGCGCTTGAATCATTCGACATCAGCGTGGGATAGGCTGGCTCTGAAGCCGAGCGCTGATAAATCATCACGCTGGCGCGTGCTGCGCCATCGTTCTCAGAGGCCACCACCAGCAAATTACGCTTCGCAATGGCCAGCAATCCTTCTGGTCCGCTGCCGGCAGGCAAGGCTTGTATGTATTTCGGTGCTTTGCCGGGCCCATTGTCCAGCCATACAGTCACCAGCGATGAGCGCTCTGAAGCAACAAAAATCAGTTTGTCTTTGCCAAACTGGCCGACCTCCACGCTCTCTGGCTCATTGCCTTTGCTGCCTGATCTGTTTTCAGGATAGTGCCCGAGGCGCATCGCCTCATGGTCAAGAAAATTGCCACTGTCCCACTCCACTTGGCCGTTGATGTTGAAGATGGAAAAGCCGCGCGAGCCGCCTTGATAATCTCCTTCGTTGGCCGTGATGAAGCGGTTATCGTCCAACCAAGCCACGCCATCAGGTTCGCGAAGCACGGCATTTGCGGATTCGGTGGCAGAGATCACGCCATCTCGCTTGCGATCAATCTCTTTAAGATTCACACTGCCAGCCGAAAAATGCTTGATCACTTGCCGCTTGGCCACATCAACCAACACCAAGTGGTTGTTTTCTTGGAGCGACAAAACAGCGATGCCTTTGCTGTTGATCTTAACCAATTCGGGTTCGGGATCTGTCGGCGCGATATCCGCTATGCCCGTCATGGACACGGGGTGAGCCAGCGTGCAATCGGGCATGCCATCGGCTGCCAGCGGCAGGATGGTGAGATTGCCAGCAGGCAACTGCGGAATTTGTCCTTTATTAAGCTTCTCATCGCGCTCGTTTTCAATCGCGATGGCGATGTATTTGCCATTTGGGCTCATGGCGATCGAGTCGGGTTGACCAAACAGATCGCATTTCAGCAGCTCCTTTTTGCTCGCAATGTCAATCACAGCCAAATGCCCAGTCGGTTGATAAAACTCTTTCATTGAGTTGACCGCCACCATCAATTTCCCCTTGGCGATCAACACCGATGTCGGCTCACCCTCTACGGGGATAAAGCCAGCGGGTTTGGGCTCTGCTGGGTTGCTGATATCGATCAGACCAATGCCCATTTGCTCGCCATCTGTGTAGGCTAACATGCGGCCATCTTCATTGGTAGCAACAATTTCTGCGATGGATTTTTTACTGACTTTGCGGTCTTTCGGTACGTTGCGATGCGCCTCAAAAGTGGCGATCCGTACAAAATAATCCCCTTGAGCGGTAGCTTCTGTCTTGCGCTGCTGTGCAAAAACCAAAGTTTGCGACAGCAACAGAGAAATCACACTGAGATGCACAACGAACGCGTTTTTTTTCATGATGAAGAAATATGTCAGATTGAATTTCAAAGAATCCAATTGTTAAGAACTTTTGTGACATTTTCGTGACAGTCATTTTTGAAAAATGAACCCATCATCGCCATGACCGCCGAGCGCAGCGGCGAGTTTGGTGCCAGCGCGCGGTAGTAACGATATCGGTGGGTGCGGGGCGGCGGTATCAACTCCAGACAGGCGAGGCAGCGCAGATTCCATCCCGATGTGATCCAAGATTTGCTGGATCTCTAGGCTGCGGGCGATGCGGTCGATTAGCTCCAGTGGGGTGAGCGTAATCTCGTCATATCCACAAGAAAGTCGTTCAACGATACAATGATCGATATGACTAGCGTTACCCTATCCTCCAAATATCAAATTGTTGTGCCACTAGGTGTGCGCGAGCCTCTTGGCTTGAAGCCGGGGGCGCAACTGTCGGTGTTTCGCGTGGGGCGCATGATTCAAGTCGTACCTGTACCCACGCTAAGTCAGCTACAAGCCCAGCTCAAAGGCTGCGGCTCTGACTTGCCCCAAGAGCAAGATCGCTTCTGATGGCTGGCAAAAAAGCTGTCGCCACATCTAGCATGGTGGCGCTGGATTCTTCCTGTTGGCTTGAAGTGTTTGATGGGCATGCTCGTGGCAAAGTCTTTGAGGCGCAGGTCGCGCAGGTGCAAAATTTGCTCGTGCCCGTGATCACCATTTACGAAGTGTATAAATACCTGCGCCGCACCCAAGGCGAAGAGCTAGCAGCGCAGGCGGCCACCTACATGCAGCAAGGCCAAGTGATTGATCTGGACTTGAGTATTGCGCTGGATGCTGCGAGCAATGGCCTGCCCATGGCTGATAGCCTGATCTACGCCACCGCGCAATTACACCGAGCTGAACTCTGGACGCAAGATGCGCACTTTGAAGGCATGCCAAACGTAAAATACTTCCCAAAGGTGCTTGACTGATGAGTGGTTTCACAGCATTGATCTTGGGCGCTGGCGCTAGCCTCAACTACGGGCTTCCGTTGGGCAGCGGATTGGTTGAAAAGATTTGCCAATTGCTGCCGTCCGCCGATTCAAGCTACATGGGCGATGAGGCAAACTCCCTGCACAAATTTCTAGCCAGCGATCGAGAATCAGTGTTGGCTTGGTCAAAAGTCAGCAAAAAAGAACTCTCCTACTCGTTAATCGAATTTCAGCAACGTCTCATTGAGTCCGCACCAAAAAGTATTGATGATGTTAGACAAAAGAAAATCAAAATCATCAGCTTCAACTACGACAGATCTCTAGAATATTTTTTAGGCCGAAGTATTGCTGCAACTTATCTTGCGAAAGCAGGAACATTGCTTGATCCAGCAGCGGTCAATAAATGGGCGAGTACTGGATTCAAGGAGGTTGAATCCAGCTTTGACATCACTCATCCCTATGGAACTCTGGGTTCACTTACAGCTATTGAATATGGCTCTCAAAATAACTTTCGATATCACGGCGCAGCAATGGCTGATGGAATTCGGGTGATTGGTGAGGAACGCAATGGTCAAGACAGTTTCAAGAAAGCAAGAGACTGGATCGCCTCTGCACAAAGAGTGGTGTGCTTAGGTTTTAGCTTCGATCAAACAAACATGGCACGACTCGGCCTCGATTCGGGACTATCACCCAGCTACATGAGTGAAGCTGGCCATGTGATCCGTGAAGCTTCGCCTATGACTTATGGTTTCGCAAAAGCAGAGCGAATCCGTTTGGTGGACCGCTACTTCAAAGAATTTAAATGGGATACACACTTGGTATCCGAAGGAACTACCTTACCGATATCGCCACCTCCATATGCTCCGCCCATCACGGGCTATCTTCGACACTTCGGCTGCTTAACTTACATTTGATTCGTATGCTCGATTTCAAACTTCTCAAAACTGACGATTCATCCCACGCCCGCCGGGGCACGCTCACCCTCAATCATGGCGTGGTGCAGACCCCCATCTTCATGCCCGTGGGGACGTATGGCACGGTGAAGGGCGTGATGCCGCGCAGCTTGCATGAGATGGGTGCGCAAATTATTTTGGGCAACACCTTTCACTTGTGGATGCGCCCTGGGCAAGATGTGATGAAGCAGTTTGGCGGGCTGCATCAGTTTGAAGGCTGGAACAAACCGATCTTGACGGACAGTGGTGGTTTCCAAGTGTGGAGCTTGGGCGAGATGCGCAAGATCAGCGAGGAAGGTGTGCGCTTTGCCTCGCCTGTGAACGGGGACAAGCTCTTTCTCACGCCCGAAGTGAGTATGCAGATTCAAACTGTGCTCAATTCCGACATCGTGATGCAGTTTGACGAATGCACGCCTTACGACGTGAAGGGGCACATCACCACCGAGGCCGAGGCTCGCATCTCGATGGAGCTATCCCTGCGCTGGGCTCGGCGCTGCCAAACTGAGTTTGCAAAGCTAGAGAACCCCAACGCACTCTTTGGCATTGTGCAAGGCGGCATGTTTGAAAACCTGCGCCAAGAGTCTCTCGACCACCTTGTTGATATGAACTTCCCCGGCTATGCAGTAGGCGGTGTGAGTGTGGGCGAACCCAAAGACGAGATGCTGCGCATCATGGCGCACACGCCGCATCGCCTGCCCGCCAACAAGCCGCGCTATCTCATGGGCGTGGGCACGCCGGAAGATTTGATTGATGGTGTGGCCACTGGCGTGGATATGTTTGACTGCGTGATGCCTACCCGCAATGCACGCAACGGCCATCTCTTTACCCGCTTTGGTGACGTGAAAATTCGCAACGCAAAGCACAAAACCAGCCACGATCCAATTGACCCTACTTGCACTTGCTATGCCTGCAAAGGCTCACCAGATGCGCAAGGTAACGTAAGCGGCGGCTTCTCCCGCGCCTACTTGCATCACCTAGACCGCTGCGGCGAAATGCTCGGCCCCATGCTCGCCACGATTCACAATTTGCACTACTACCTAAACCTCATGCGCGAGGTACGAGAAGCTTTGGATGTAGGGCAATTTAGCGCGTTTAGGAAAAAATTTAAGGAAGATCGAATGCGTGGTGTGTAACTTAAACAGGCCTGTAATTGCCACATCACGCACGATTGCGTTTAAAACTCCGCAAGGGACTGCATTTCAATCACGATGAGGTAGGTGCTCGATGCGCCAGCAACAAGTGTTGTTGTGGCATTGCGCGTTAGCAAAATACGACATGCATCCGATGTACATGAGCTCCTAGGCCTATTTAAAGTTTGCGCAAGACACATTTGTGCGTGAAAAAGCGCTGGTTGAAAAGCTCGGGCTACTGAAGTCATAGGTTTTTACGCTGGACTGGAACCCATCAGACTTTTAAGGGCGTAGTGCTGCGCAGCTCGCCAGTCGACGTAATTCGCTTAGAGATAGCGATGATGGCCGCCGCAGCGGACTTTGCCGGTGCAGTGGGCGGCGAGCCAGACCGCGTGTACATACCGAGCTGAATCGGTATCAACGGCTGGGCCAGCACCACTTCGACCAGTTGTCCCGACCGCATGCACGACCGGAGCAGCTCTGGTGGCAGCACGCCCACCATGTCGGTGGAAGCAATCAGATCAAGCGCCACAAAATAAGAACCGCAGTGCACTGCAGGAAGTGGCACGGGCAGGCCGCTGGCAATGAATGACCTGCTCACAATGTCGTCAGAGCTGTCGTGCGCCGTCATATAAAGCCAAGATGCTCCAGCAATATCGTGCAGACTGCATCCGCCTTTCTTACCCGACTTGACAAGTAAGGGGTGGCCGGGGCGCACGGCGACACGCATTTGAATTTCAGCCAGCGGCCGGTAGTCCAGCCCAGCGTCTAGGTGAATGCGGGTGCGCTGGGTAACTGCCAAATCCATCACTTCATCGCGCACCAAGGATAGCAAGGCACTGGGTGTGGTTTCCAATATTCGGATGCGTGTCTTGGGGTGCAATCGCTGCAGCGCGATGGCAAGCTCTGGCAGCAACAGGCTTGCGCCCACAGGCGAGACGCCCAGCGCCAGCAGCCGCGTACTGTCACCCACCGTATTTTTGGCTTCTTCAGCGGCCTTGCGCAGCTCGGCCTCTGCCACCCGCGCACGCGATAAAAAAGCACTGCCTGCGGCGGTGGGCGTGACACCGCGGCCACTGCGGTCCATCAACTGCACGCCAAGCTCTTCTTCAAGCTGCTGCAGGGCACGGGTTAACGCAGGTTGCGACATGTCGAGCAGGCGCGCGGCCCCGCGAATGCTGCCAGCGTCCACAACGGCAATGAATTGTTCAATAGCTTGAAGGCGCATTAGGGCTCCCTGCGTGATGCACAGCCCACATCAGGCTGCTGCATCGCGCATCTTCACATAAGTGGGCGCTTTCTGCCAGTATCCAACCCATCAATACCACCCCCTTGAGTAAGGAGAATTTCATGACCACCACCATCCCCACCTCCTCTTCCCGCCGTTTGGTGCTGCGCTACGGCTGCGCGGCAAGCGCGTCGCTATTTGGGCTGGCTGCCAGCCGGCTTGTTTATGCGCAGCCGTCCATCGGTTCTGCCATTCAACAATTGCGCATCTTGTGCTCTGGCCCGGCTGGCAGTATTCCAGATATTGTGGCCAGGCGTGTGGCCGAGCAATTGACACGCCAGTATCCGCAGGGTGCAATAGTTGACAACCGTCCCGGGGCCGCAGGTCAAATTGCCGTGAACGCATTGAAAGCGTCAGCCCCAGACGGTGCAACGGTTTTGCTGGCCCAAGGCGCCGTCGCCACTGTTTATCCCTACCTGTATGAAAAGCTGGCATACGACCCGATCATTGATTTGCAGCCGGTGTCGATGGCCGGTGAGATGACGTTGGCGCTGGCCGTCGGGCCGGCTGTTCCGGAGAGCGTAAAAAATGTCCAAGAGCTGATCGACTGGATGCGCAGCAATCCCAAGCTTGCCAACGTGGCGTCCCCCGGAACCGGGACCTTGCCGCACTTGCTGGAGGTGATGCTATTTCGCGAAGCGAATGTGCCCTGGCAGCATGTGGTGTACGCCGGTGGGCCACCTGCCATGATTGATTTGCTGGGTGGGCAAGTCGCAGCACTGGTTTTACCTGAAGGACTATTTCGCCAGCACAAGGCCACTGGCAAATTGCGCGTGCTGGCAACCTCGGGTGCGCAGCGCAGCACGTATTTGCCCGATGTACCCACTTTTGTTGAGCAGCGTTACCGCAGCCTGGTGGTACGCGAATGGTTTGCATTTTTCGCGCCTGCCCGTGTTCCAGCCACTGCCATAGATGCCCTGTCGCAAAACTTGCAACAAGCTATTGCTCGCCCGGAACTTGGTGCAGCGTTCGCTGAATCTGGCATGACGGCTGTGTCCAGCACGCCTGCCGCTTTGGCCAGTCGCATTGCGCAAGAGCAGCGCTATTGGCAACCGATTATTCTGGCAGCCGGAATAAAGGCGCAGTGATGGCCGTGCTTGCCGAAAAAGATGCAACCGGGGCTGCTGCAAATGCATGTAACCACCCCTGGGATGCAGCAGCTTCTGGCTGGAACCACCATGGCGCACTTATCCACAACTGGCTGGTTGACGCAACGCAAACCATGCTGGATGAAGCCCACATTGGGCCGGGTGCGCGAGTCCTCGACGTTGCTGCCGGCGCGGGTGACCAGACCTTGGACATCGCGCGCCGCCTAGGTTCCAGCGGCTGGGTACTTGCTACCGATGTGTCGCCTGTCATCTTGTCTTTGGCACAGAAAAACGCCGAGGCTGCAGGCTTCACACAGGTTAGCACCCAAGTGGCTGATGCCCAATCGCTGGGGCTTGCGGGCGCGGACTTCGACGCTGCAGTGTGCAGACTGGGCCTGATGTTTTGCCACTCGCCCCTGACGGCGCTGAGCGAGATTCGCGCCGCGCTTCGACCTCTGGGACGTTTCAGCGCGTTGGTGTTTGGCCCGCCAGAGCACAACCCATGTTTGACGATTACCCTTGCCACGGCACGCAAACATGCGGGCTTCGTCAACGGCCCGGCAATCAGACCCCCCAGCGCGTTTGAACCAGGCATGTTGATGAGCTTGGGAAAGCCAGGCTTGCTCGAAGCATTGCTGTTGAAAGCTGGCTTTGCCGAGGTGGCGGTACGCGCCGTGTCGGCACCTTTTCATGCCCTGAGTGCGGCGCATTACGTTGACTTTCTTCGGTCGTCCGCATCTCCCATCATTGAAATTTTGATGCCGCTTTCTAGTGCTGCCCAGCAGGAGGCGTGGAACGACATGACTAGACAGCTGGAGGTGTTCAGCACAGCGTCTGGTTGGGCGGGGCCCAACCAGCTTTTGCAAGTCGTCGGCGGAAAAGCGTGATGAGCAAATAGCCCATTTTTCAGCCTCAGGATTCAGCGGTGCATGCGAGAGATTGACCCAATTTGCACTACTACCTGAACCTTATGCGCGAGGTGCGCGAGGCTTTGGATGTGGGGCGCTTTGGCGAATTCAGACAACAATTCAAAGCAGATCGCGCACGCGGCGTTTAATCACGCGGCCACCTTCGCAGCCCCTGCCCCACACGCATGGCAGAACTTTGCAAACGCGCTCTTGCGGGTGTTGCATGCACCGCAATGGTCGTGCAGGCCGATGCCGCAGTGGGGGCAGAAGTCTTGTTTTTCGTTCTTTAAATCCACCGGGCGCTCGCAGCCGGGGCACACGCCTTTGGCTAGGCGAGCCAGTGCGGTGTCATAGCTCAGCTCTTCGCGGCGCTGGGCATCAGGCAGCAGCTCGGCGGCTTTTTGTTTTTCTAGGTATCGATTGAGTGCGAGGATGGCGTAGCGGCCAATCACTGCCGTCATGACGATGCCCACGATGTAGCGCACGTAGCCACCGTAGCTGGGCAAATACGGCACGAGCTCGACGAAGAAGGCAAAGCCAGCGAAGATGATAAAGCCCCAAACAAAAGGCCAATAGGTGCCTTTGCGCTTTTTCACGAAAAGCCAAGCTGCAATGGCCAGAAGCGGCAGCGTGAGCATGAGCCGGTAAAGGAAGACGCGCAGCTCCACGCGACGCTGCTCGGCATTGAGTTTCTTGTAGCCTTCTGATTCCAAGGTCTGCAACTGTTCACGCTCGCGCGAGGCTTGTTGGCGAGCATCGAGCGCAATCTTGTCTTGTGCTTCGAGCGCGGCCTGCGCTTGCCGCTCAGCGGCTTTGAGCTGATCCAGTTCTTTGTTTTTTGCAATGACTTGTGGGTCTTGTTCGCCGCGCTGCGTGGCACTGCGCGTGGCGATCCAAGCATCGAAGCTTTCGCGGGCAGAGATTGCATCGGCGCGCGCTGAGTTGAGCTTGAGCTGCGCTTGGGCCAAAGTATCGTTGCTCGTGCGCTCGGTGCGCCCAGCGGCTGCAATGCTGCCGCGCAGCCGCTCAGCTTGCGGCTTGTCCAGAAACTCATCCAGCACCAGCTGCTTTTCCACCTTGGGCAAATCACCCACCACCGTGCCACCCAAGCCAATCAAAAAGCCTGCGAAGACGAAAGCCACGAGCCAGAGGCCACGGCGAAACCATTTTTCTGACAGGCGAAGGGATTTACTCATGATAGTCTTTCACTATAAATTTAGTAGCACTCTGCTCAGTATATACAACGGCAAACTGCCCAAAAGCCTTAAAAATCACAACTTCAAAGCTACAGGTGCAGCGCCTAGGCCAGCGCGTGGAAGCCATGCGAAGACTGAATCCACCGTGACAGATTCAATGCGATCTGAGAAGCGTTTTTTGGCTGGATGGTCGTCAAATTCCACATTGGCTTGCGTGATCCGGCCACCCAGGCGCATGAGCGGAGGAATGTTCAGTGTCGTTGGCTCATAGCCTTTGAATTGCAGCCAGGCCTGCGCTTGATCGCGGGTGCGGATGCTCGGCTCCATCGCGGCGGCCAGCGTCTCGGTGGCCCATTGGTTGCTCTGCTGATACTTCGTGCCCCACACATAGCTCACCATACTGTAAGGCTTGATGTGCATGGCCTTGGTGCGGGCTTCATTCAGCAAGGCTGCGTGCAGTTTGTCTTGCACTTCTTTCGTGGGCACGACCCACGCCGCTTCAAAGCGAAACAAATCATCGAGAAAGAATTCACCCAGCCCTTGCCGATACAGCGCTGCCTCTGCTGTGCCGCAGGTGTTGAGCTTATGAGCCACTAGCCAGCGGCCATCTGGCGCTTTGTAGGCAAAGCCCAGATGCGAATAGCGCAGACCATACTTGCTCAAATCTTGCCCCGCCCGCGCGAGCACCACCACTTTCGTAGCGTTCTTGGCATGCTCCGCTTCTAAAGCGCGCCAGGTCTTCTCCGCGAGGTTCATTCCTTGCACGATGGTTTGTGGCGCAGGCGGTTTAGGTGCATCGCAAGAGCGGCCTGCGTGCGCTGAAAATCCCGTGAGGCCGATAGCTAAGCTGATAAATATGCGAATCCAAGCGTTCATGATGATGCTCCTTGCTGCATGCGGCAGTTCAATACGTGATGCGCTCGTTATGCAGCAGCGCTTTTCCCAATTCATTAGGAATAAAGGCAATCGCCTCGCCAAGCGCAGAAAGCACCAGGCCTGTGCCGATCACGCTCACCGTCACGGCTGTGCCTGCTCCTATCGCGCTGGCCTTCACACTCTTACCCACAATCTCCACGCTCACCTGCGCGCCATCGGACGCCCGCGCGAGCACATACACCGTGCCACGCGCCGTGACTTCCACCAGCTTCACAACAAACACCGCACCCGCAACCGACAAAATCACCGGCGCAGCCACTGATGCGCCAGCCGCCGTGCTCGCCCCCACACCAACCACAACGACTGAAGCCACAGGCAGCATACTCAAGACAATAGACGCTTCGCTCTGCGCATAAGATTTTGAAGGAAATCCCGTGGTAGCCGTGATAAATACTGCGCTGAGCGCTATAGAAAACATAGTAGCTACTGACACCGCTGTAGATTTCAAAGAAAAAGCTTTCATCACTCGCTCCAATTTAAGTTCGAGAAAATTTCAATGGTTTGAAAAGTTGGCTCAGAGTTCATATCTGAGCCAACAGGAGTGGCAAACGCTTATTGCGTTTCCATCTCGCGGCGCATTTCCGAGCGAGCCTGCAAGCGAGCTTCTGCCAAATCTGCTTCGTGTTTGTCGCGTAGCGTCTTGGCTAGCGTGAAAGTCGTGGTGATCAAATACAACCAGCTGACGAGCAAGAATGCCTTGTACGTGTCGTTCACACCCATGCGCCACAAGCCCCAGCCCGTGAGCGTCATCGCCACAAAGAAGGCGGTGTAAACCACCATCTTCCACATCGGCGTGTCCACCTTTTTGTATTGATTATCGCGCACGAATTTCGCCAAGAAAAATGCGGTTGACAAACAGAAGATATAACCCATCACCATGAACGCGCGATCCAAATCTTGGCCTGGCAACCAAGCCAATCCTGTGCCGCAAAGAAACACGGCCAAGCCAAAAGAAATCCACACTTGCAATTGCCAAGCACCGGTGTCGCGTTGAATGATGGGGTTGTTAGACATAAATACCTTCCGTTTGTTGAACATGTTTGTAGTATCCAGCAACTTTATCACCTGCCAGCTCGCGGCTACAAAGTGGCCACCCGTGACTGGCAAGGTATCAGTAAATGATACTTTCAGACCGCCAAAGATGGCAACAAAGACATCAAAGTCTTCAGCGCTGAGTTTTTTTGGTTTCTAATCCACTGCATGGAAACCTTCAATACAAACGACTTAGCCTCAGAGTTGAGCAAAGAACCCAGACTCTGGCAAGGCGATGGCTGGACGGCACGGGTCATCAAAAACGACGATGACGACGGCTGGGCAGTCGCAATGACGAAAGACGGCGTAACCGAGCCTGCGCTGATTGGCCCCTGGACGATGGGGCGCGACAAGAAAAACCCCAAGCCGCTCGACAAATTCGCCTTCAGCACTTTGGTGAAAACAGCCCATGAATTTGTGCGCCGACAAGAGCAACAACTGCATGCCAGCTTGCATCAGAGCTTGGAAGTGACCGCCAAAAATGCCCGCTTCACAGTCAACCTAGATATCGTTCCCGATGAAGAAAACCCGATTGCCTTTTTAAGCGCCCAAGATGAACTAGGCAATGAGGCGGCACGCATCAAAGTGCCGCCCTCTTTCAAATTGAATCGAGCAACAGCTGTGGCATGGATCGAGAAAGGATTTGAGCAATGAATGCGCTTGAATCACTATTAATTTAATAGCAATCTATGCTGATTTTATAACGGCTAATGGCCTAAAAGCCTTCAGTTCTAACGTGTTGCGCTGCGATCAAGACGATCTTGTGCACTAGCATCAAACCAACAACGCATTCACCCGTTTCACATAGGCCGCCGGATCATCTGGCATGCCGCCTTCAGCCAACAGCGCCTGATCAAACACGATGTGCGCGAGATCGTTGAAATGCACAGCGTCTGTGTTGAGGCGTTTGACCAGCGCATGATCGGTGTTGATTTCCAAAACAGGTTTGCTGTCGGGCGCGGCTTGGCCCGCGGCTTTGAGCATGCGGGCGAGTTGCAGACTCATGCCTTCGTCTTTCACCACGAGGCAGGCCGGTGAATCGACCAAGCGACTGGTGACGCGCACATCTTGCGCTTTGTCTTTCAGTGCCTCTTTCAGCTTGGCAATCAGCTCTTTGGAAGACTCTGCGGCTTCTTCGGTTTTCTTCTTTTCTTCTTCGTCTTGCAGCTTGCCCAGATCCACAGCGCCTTTGGCCACAGATTGCATATCAGTGCCGTCAAATTCATTCAAATGCGAGAGCGCCCATTCGTCCACGCGATCGGTCATGAGCAAGACTTCAATGCCTTTTTTCTTGAACACTTCGAGCTGCGGACTGTGTTTGGCAGCAGCGAGCGTGTCGGCGGTGATGTAGTAAATCGCTTCTTGACCTTCCTTCATTCGCGCTTTGTAATCCGCTAGGCTCACGCTGACTGAATCCGTGGTGGTGGAGGCAAAACGCAGCAGTTTGGCGATACGCTCGCGGTTGGCGAAGTCTTCGCCCAAACCTTCTTTGAGCACCGAGCCGAATTCTGCGTAAAAGGCCGTGAATTTGCCTTCTTTGGCTTTGTCAGCTGCATCCACCACGTCGGTGACTTCGCTGTTGTCAGAAGCAGTTTGGTCATCGGCGGCATGGCTGTTGTGCTGAGCAGAATGCGAATCGTGCTTGGCCAAATCTTCCAGCATCGAGAGCACGCGCTTGGTGTTGCCTTCGCGGATCGCTCGCGTATCGCGGCTTTCTTGCAGCAGCTCGCGGCTCACATTCAGCGGCAAATCCGCTGAATCCACCACGCCTTTGATGAAGCGCAGATAAATCGGCATCAGGCTTTCTGCATCATCCATGATGAAGACGCGCTTCACATAGAGCTTGATGCCCGCCGTTTTCTCGCGGTTCCACAAATCAAACGGTGCTTTGGCGGGCACATACAGCAGCTGCGTGTATTCTTGGCTGCCTTCCACGCGGTTATGGGTGTGTGCAAGCGGTGCCTCGTGATCCCGCGAGATGTTTTTGTAAAACTCGTCGTATTGCTCTTGGCTGATGTCTTTTTTAGGCCGTGTCCAGAGCGCGGCAGCGGCGTTGGCTTTTTCCCATTCGCCGGTCTTGACCATGCCGCCGCCCTTGGTGCCTTTGCTTGGATCAGCGGGGTCAATCGCTTCGCCTTCTTTCCACTCTTCCTTTTCCATCAAGATGGGCAGGCTGATGTGATCGGAGTATTTGTTGATGATTTCTTTGAGCTTCCATGCACCCGCGTATTCCAACGCTTCGTCGCGCAGATGCAGCGTGATGCTGGTGCCGCGCAAGGGCTTGTTGATGGTCTCAATTTCAAATTCGCCGGTGCCGCTGCTCGTCCAGCGTGCGCCTTCTTCGGCTTTGAGACCCGCGCGGCGCGTCTCCACCACCATTTTGTCGGCCACGATAAAGCCAGAATAAAAGCCCACGCCGAATTGGCCGATGAGTGAACCTTCGTCTTTGGCTTGCGATTTTTGCGCGTCTGCGAGCTTGCCGACAAATTCTTTGGTGCCGCTCTTGGCAATCGTGCCCAGATGGTCAATCGCTTCTTGCTCACTCATGCCGATGCCGTTGTCGGCAATGGTGAGAGTTTTTGCCTCTTTGTCAAAGCTCACGCGCACTTCTAAATTCGGCGCGTCTTCAAACAATGCCGCATTGCTAATGGCCTCGAAGCGAAGCTTGTCGCAAGCGTCTGAGGCATTGGAGATCAACTCGCGCAGGAAAATGTCTTTGTTGGAATACAGCGAGTGCGTGACGAGGTGCAGCAGTTGGGCGACCTCGGCTTGGAAGGCCAAGGTTTGCTTGGGAGTTTTTTGGCTCATGGTGATTCAGATAAATACAGGAAATGAAACGAAAAATGGTGGCTAAAACTTGAGGCCTGATCACAGGCTTTCAATAGAGGAAAACTACATTTGTTCCCAAGGTAGGCCAGCAAACCGCCAACCTGAACTCGTGGAGCGGTGAAAACCGTCGTCCAACTCGCCTTCAAAGCCTTCTTTGATGTTGGTCACGTCAGAAAAGCCTGCAGCATCTAGCGCTTTGGCGGCATCCACTGTGCGCTTGCCACTGCGGCAAATCAAATAGATCGGCCGGTCTTTGCGCCCTGCTTCGCGTTCAACAGCAGCCACAAAACCCGCAGGATCAGGCATCAGTTCGGGGTATTCATACCAAGCAATGTTCACGACGCCGGGCGGACGGCCCACGTATAGCGATTCAATTTCCATGCGTACGTCCACAAACAGGGCATCGGGTGTGCGCTGCAATTGCTCCCAAGCAGCGCGGGGATTCAGATTTTTCATAGCAACACTTTGAAAGTCAATAAAGTATTGTAGGTGGCATCCCAAATGCCATTTTTTATGTGAAAGAAAAAACTACGCAAACAAAAAGCCCCGCATAACGGGGCTTTTTGATCAAAGCGGAGGCAATCAGTTGCTAAATTGCACAGCATCCAATGTTACTGTAGCGGGGCCTGTGCCTGCGCCGAATGCACGAATCTGCACATCACCAACACTGGCCTTGATTGCATCAACGTCAGTTTGCAGTGTGCAATCTGTTTGCCCAACACTGGCGCCCGCTGTGCCACTTAATGTCCCCAACGACACATCCACATTTGCGACGGTTGGCGTTACTGCAAATATATACGTGATCGTGCAAGAACCGCCGGGTTGCTTGCCCAACGTGACGTACGCTGTTGTTGCATGGCTCGCAGCCACACTCAACAAACGGAGTGTGGTGGCGCTGCTGATACTGACACCTCCTGCACCTGTATAGAGAATAATTTTAGTGCGTGTTTCCGTAGCGGTGAACACGGTTGCTAGAGAATTATCACCAGTGATAGTTGGAAAATCATTGAAGCTATCGTTAGGTGACTGAGCGAAAGTCACATTGCTTATATCAGCCAGTGTTGTGAATGTGGCTGGCGCTGGCGCTTGGCGCGAGATCGTGCCGAATGACATATTTACTGGAGCACCTACGTTGTTGTCTTCGATTTGGATTTGACGCAAATTGGCCAAAGCATCCGCCAGTAATGAATCTTGAGTTTCGCCTACCGCTAGTGTGCAATAGCCGGGCAACTGGAAGGTCGCTGTATTGAGCGAAAACGATTGCGTCGTGATGTTCGAGCTAACGCCAGCGATCACTGCCATGGGGAAGCAGCCGCCATTCAGTGAAGCAGAAGTGCCGCCACTGAGTACCACTTTCAAGTTGGCTGTGTTGGTGGATGCAATGGGGAAGCTCATAGTGCCGCCACTGGCCCAACTCACTGTCGCGCCCGCTGGAGCCAGCTGAACATTGGCCCCCAACCCAGAGAAGCCGCCCGTACCACCGTTGCCGCGCACACTCAAGCACCCATTCAGGCTTTCAAAGCCTGTGAAGCTGCCGTTGTTATCTTCTGAGTAATTACTCGCATCGATAAGTGCGCCCTGTGACGTCGTTGTGGTGTTGCCAGCGCTGAATGACGCAACTGGGTTGCTTCCGAGCGAAGAGCTGCATGTGAGTGCGCCATTAACAGGAGGTGGTGGCGGCGGTGCGCTTTGCACCAAGCCTGATATGCCGATTTTGCCAACCCGAATGGTCACAGGACGGCTAATGGAAGTGTAAGTATTGTCTTCCACCTGGATTTGAACGATATCTGATATGGCTCCTGCAAATTGCGGATTGGCCGTTGAACTACAAAAACTTGGCAAAGGAAAGTTTGTAGCTGTCAAATCAATGTTGAACGTTTGTGTGTTCGCAGTTAATCCAGTCACTGTGTAACTAGGCAAGCAACCATCATCTGCGGCTCCTGCGCGCTTGATACGCACTTTCAGATCTTGGCCCGTGCCCGCAGAAGCAAGTTGGATGCTCAGTTGCGTTGCGCCCGTCCAGTTTTTTGAGTTAGCTGGCATGTCTAAAACCAAAGCTATGCCGCCAAAAGCTCCTGCGCCGCCGAGATTTCCGTTCAGTGTGTAAAGACCACCGCTTACAGCGACTGAGGTGGTTTGTGCTTGGCCGCCAGCATCACTGTAGGTAAAGTGTGTGAGACTAGCACCCTCATTGGTAGTGAGGGAAGTGCCGTTATACGACACCACAACAATGCCGGAAACATCACCCGCATTACCGCCGATAGGGGCTTGAATGACGGGTAACGTGTCGCTTGCCCCGCCTCCGCATGCGACTAAGAGGGATGCGGCGGTCAGCATACCGACGATGGATTTGAGCCATTTAAGATAGTTCATGCCTGTTACTCCAAGAGATATTTATGAGGTGATGGCAAATCAAGCCGAATGGCTCAAGCTGCTCTTGAAAGATGAGAAATCTGTTCGAAGCATTGGCCGAGGGAATCCAGCCAGCAATGACTCGTTAAATTTGACATCGCAATAGTTAGTTTAATAGATTTACTAATTAGATCGCATCCGCTTTTACCCTATCAAATAGACTATATTTCGAGTTTTTCTGGATAAAACTGATAATTATTACAGCCGATTGAGTAAATAAAGTTTAAATAATGGATGCCGTAGCTCGGTTTCCTTGTGTTTCAACGATCTATTGACTAACTTCAAATATGAATGCTCAAAATTTTTCACCTGATTTGATTTATTCGCCATGAAATTAGAATTTGTTTAATGTTGCAACAATATTGTTTTTTCTTCGCCAACTCTAATCACGGCTTATATTTTTCCTCGCAGAAAAATATAAGCCGCGATTGTGTTGCTCTTGTTGCAAAGGAGAAAACTGAAGTTGCCGATTCAGAAGAATGCCTAAAAATTGAAAGTCTCACGCTATGAATACTGCTCTATTGGTGCTGATTAGCAATATATTTGCTGCCTTCTTGATACCGCTAGCATCGGCACAGTCACTAGTTGAACCTAATATTACTTCGACTTCTGTACCTGCAGAGCCAAGTACGCCACTTCTCACAGAGGCGCAATTGGATCATCTTTTTCCTCGCTTTCCTGCTGGCCCATCAATGCGTCAGTCGGATGCAGCAAAACGCGTAGCAAAACGTTTGGGACGCGGTATCAACCTTGGCAACATGCTAGAAACGCCTTTGGCGACCGGCGAATGGGGGGTACGTCCCGATTCGCAGCTGGATTATTTGCAATATGTTGATCTTGCCAAGCAAGCGGGCTTCACGCATATTCGCTTGCCTGTGCGCTGGAGCAATCATGCGGCCGTTACTGCTGATGCAACACTTCACGCTGATTTTGCCCAGCGTGTTGATCGCATCATCAATCATGCCCTTGCTGCAGGTCTCGCAGTGGTACTGAATATGCACCACTATCGCCAGTTAGATGGTACCGCACTTGAACCGGGAGAAAACAGAGTCGCTCCAGATGTTGTCGATCTACGCATGCTCTCAATGTGGCGACAAATCGCATGGCGCTATCAAAATCACTCAGAACAACTGCTGTTCGAGATCTACAACGAGCCCCATGGGCGCATAGACTCACGTTGGAATTCCTTGCTCTCGCGTGCTTTGCGAGAAATTCGTGTTTCTAATCCCACTCGCATCGTTGTGGTGGGGCCAACACCCTGGAATAGTGCCCATACGCTGGACAGCTTAGAACTCCCCGCCTGTCCGCATCTTTTGGTTACCGTGCATAACTATGATCCGTTCTCGTTTACACATCAAGGCGCCACATGGGTCAAACCTGTTCCAGCCATCGGTACACGTTGCTGCGACAACAGCCAAGTCAACCAAGTCTTGAATAGTTTGGAAAAAGCGCAGCGCTGGGGACAGGATCGGGGCTACAGCATTTACTTGGGAGAATTCGGCGCTTATGAGAAAGCATCTATGGCCGATCGTGTTGCATACACACGAATAGTCAGCCGTGCGGCCACCGAATTAGGGTTTAGTTGGGCTTATTGGGAGCTGGCCGCCGGCTTTGGTGTATTCGACCCTGCACTACATACTTGGCGTCAGTCGTTGTTAGATGCGCTACTTTTGCCCTGAAAGCACCACCACCTTGTATCACTTCAGAAACGCCAAAAAATAGGCTCTGCGAAGCAGAGCCTTTGCCGGCACGTAGCAAAGAATTAAAGCGGTCGACCAAATTTTCCAGAATGCATGGCCAGCGCCAGCAGGCATAGTAATGCTTGGTAGTAAACCTTTTCTGTGTAACCCAGTGAGGGCGCATCGGTCACACGGACTACAAATTTTTGTGCCGATGTGACACCGGCTATGCTGGCCGTGCTGTACATCGCCATTTGGCCATAATCATCAAAAGTGGCCCCGGAGTAGGTTGGAGCTGACAGTGGCATGCTTTGGGGAATATGCTGATTTTGGGCATAGTCCACCTGCGCCAGAAAATCCACCGCGCTTTTAATTTTCGCGTCATGGCTGGTGTTACCCGTCCACATTCTGTCAAGTACCTGCATCATAGTTACTCGCCATGCATCAGAGAAATGTGGGCTGCTATTGTAAGGCGTGCCGTTAAAGTACGTGAAATCAGCGCAAATGCCTTGAGTATTGACGCTAGCGGCATCGACCAATAATGTACGGTGGGCTGCCTCAATGGCTTGCCAACGTGCGCCTTGACCACCACTATTATGTGCGCCAGCTAGATAAGAGAAGAACGCTGGCGCTGCGTAGCTAGGGTCAGTATAAGTGGACCATGATTGAGGGACAAAACGAACCACGTCATTTTGAAAGAACGGTACGTTGCCCGAGCTACCATAGTTGCTGCCCGCAGCGTTGTTTGTGCGGTCTTCTAGCATTACGTTACAAAGTGCGTTGCCAGCCGTGGTGTATTCTGCAACACCCCATTTTTTACCCGCCATCAGAAGCGCCGTGGCCATCCAAATCTCGCCATCGGGCGCAGACTGGTTTTGAATACCTTTCCAACCAGCTGTGAACTCGGCTTTGCAGAGCCAAGCCAATCGGCCCTTGAATTCAGCACCACCGTGGAGCATGTGGTTTTTAGTCCATGTCCACAATTTCCTGAACATGGTGGACTGATTGTGCAGCACGGCAAGCATCATGCCGTAGGCTTGCCCTTCAGACTTGACCGCAGCACCG
This sequence comes from Variovorax sp., assembly GCA_031418715.1. Lineage (GTDB taxonomy): Bacteria > Pseudomonadota > Gammaproteobacteria > Burkholderiales > Burkholderiaceae_C > JANMDU01. The sequence goes on from JANOJL010000048.1 coordinate 76,631, forward strand.
CCGCTGTTGCCTGTGGCATCCAAGATGTAAGCCTCGGTAGTCGCGCCACTGACAGTAGCGCCGTATTTGAGCAAAGCGCCACCTACCGAATTGACACCCATATTGGCGTTCCAATAGGACGTAAATGCGGCGGCGGATGTGGCTTGAGCCTGCTCACGGACTGAGTCGTTGGCCAATTGCGGGGTGAAAGCCTCTGTCGGCTCACTGCCACCACCACCGCAAGCTACTAAAGCCATACTGGCAGCACTGGCAATGCTACTTTTAACAAGGCAGCGTCGGGAAATTACGTTGGCATCAAGCATAAATGTCTCCTAAGTTAGTTGTTGAAACGAATTAATGTTACCAACATATCAAAATATGCTAATAGGGATTTACACCAGTGACCGTCGTGATCGCGCAACAGGATGACGCATGCGTCCTGTTGGCAAATTCAGTTGGCTAACACGCACGGCATTGCTGACAAATTAGAAATGAGTTGTGCCTCGAACACACGCTTTTCACCTAAAGATCCTACATTTCAAATCAATGCAGGAGCAAATATCGACTAAGTTGTCAGCAATGTCGTATCTTTTAAATCGGCTGAGCGTAGCCCAACAAATAGCGTAACTGGTGGTTGAGACAGTGCAAAAGCAAATTGCGAAGGGCAATGTTGCAATTACATTTTGGCGAACTTGGCTGACAAAGTGGTGTTTTTGCTGCAAAACTAGTGTATCTACTGATGTCATGGTCAACATTTTGATATTTAATTAGTTTTTTGATCAAACATAAACATTGAATATGTTTTACCTACAACTTGCTGGCTCTCCGTCATGTCTATTTTTTTGAATCGCAGGCAATTCTCTGTTTCTGGCGCTCGCTTGGCAACTGCGGTCGCGGCGAGCTCTGGTGGCGCCTTGCTTATTGCGAATGATGCGCAGGCCAGCAGAGACAAGGCCACGCCATCCCTTGCGAAAGCGCTGCAACCCCACTTTCTATTTGGTTCAGCAATTACGCCAGGGCAAATTTTGATGGGATCACCTGAATTCATCAAGCACCATTTCAATGTCGTGGTTGCTGAAAACGCAATGAAACCTGAAGAACTAGCTCGCAAGGGCGAAGGAAAATACGATTTTGAGGCTGCTGATGACTTGGTGAATTTCGCGGTGGCCAATAAGATGAAGGTACGCGGCCACACCTTGATTTGGCATCAGCAAATGCCCGCTTGGTTTTTCATAGAGAACGGTAGCGATGTCAGCCGCGCCACCCTCATTGCACGCATGGAGCGTTACATCACAGATGTCGTGACACATTTTAAAGGTCGCGTCTATGCATGGGATGTAGTCAATGAAGCATGGCAATTTAACGAAGGCAATGCGCGCACTGACGAGAATGGTATGCGTCTGAGTAAATTTCGAGAAATCATTGGTCCTGAATACCTTGAGATCGCTTTTCGTGCCGCAGCAAAGGCAGATCCGAATTGTCAGCTTTTCTACAACGACTACGAAACGCAGATCCCACGAAAAGTTGCTGCCATCTGCAAATGGCTAGGAGAGATGAAGTCGAAAGACGTCAAGGTAGATGGTATCGGCCATCAAGCTCACTACAGCGTGGGGTATCCCACTATTGGCAGCTTTGAAGCAGCCATATTAGAGTTTGCCAAATTCGGCGTAACCCAACATGTGACCGAGATGGATATTGCATTGAACGCCAACATCACAGACAACAAGGTGTCGGCTGCCACACCAGAACTTCTGCAAAAGCAAGCAGAACGTTACGCCGATTTCATCAAACTTTTTATCAAACATAAGCAACACATCACTGCAGTGCTGGTGTGGGGCATCAATGACGGCAATACGTGGCTCAAATACTGGCCGATGCGACGCTTTGAGGCTCCACTATTGTTCGATGAAAAAGGCCAACCCAAGCCGGCCTTCTGGTCTGTCATCAAAGCGGCTAGCGCGGTCTGACATTGCACTCTATCCACAGCTTTTAAACCCAACTTTCTAAGGAGCTAACCATGTCTATTCGTCATTCAAAATTCTATTCATTGTCAGGCATCACGTTACTGGTTTCGCTATTTACTTGCCCGGCGAGTATGGCGCAATCAAATACGACAACGGCCAACTTGCCTGTTTCAGCCACTACAACATCAGTTACGCCTTCACTTACTGTCGCACCCAATTCAACACCTAGCGACTCACTTGTTAAGCTATTTGCAGATTTTGGAAAAGCACCGAAAGCGAGCAATCAAGGTGCGGAGTTAATGCCAGTTTCATACTCAGAGAAACGTGGTGATGCAACTGTTTTTTCGCTTGAAGTGGTTGGTCAAGCAGCTGTATTGAAAGGCCAAATTGGAAATACAAGAGGCTCCCAATACTCTGGCGTGGCGATCATGCTCTCCCACGAAAAAAACGCACAGCCCCTGAACCTCGCGGATTACAAGTCCGTCAGAGTTACGCTGGCTTCGCCTACAGTGACCAGCCTGCGTTTACGCATTTCATCGAACGACAGCAAAATTCTTAATATGGGCTGCTATCCGATTTACACCCAAGCTGTTACTCCAGAGATGAAGGAATACACCATTGCGATAGCGCGGTTTGAGCCCGAGTCATTTTGCGGAACCAATGCGAGAACGATCGCGAACACAATTGATAAAGTTGCTTTTATAGAAGTTGCCGATATAGCCCATCAGCGTAACAAGCCCACCGAAATTTCGCTGGGCAAGATTGAATTTCTGAAGTGATTCGAAAGCATCGAGATTACTTTATGAACGCTTTATTTACGTTCTACTGTCGCTCTATGAATAGACTATGCGCAACATGCATCGCGTTATTTGCATTGATGCATACGTGCGCGATCTCTTGGGCACAATCACCCGGAGCTTTCATCAAGCCCGAGGCAGCGGCCCGTATAGAAAAGTTGGCAAACGACCCCTTTCGGTGGATTATTCTTCACGGTACGGCACCGAAAACAACTGAGCCAATCAAGTCATCAGCAAATCAACGCGCAACCAGAACTTCGACTCGTACGCCAGTTAACCAGTCGTCAGAAACGTCAACGACTAACGCACGATCAAAGCAGTTTGCCTCAGGCGCTTTAGTTTCTGAAGGTCGCGTATTGCGATCAGTCATTGACTTTGCTTCAGCAAAGAAAATGACTGATGGATCGATAGAAGCCATAGATGGTGCTTTTGTCGAAGCTAAGATTAACACTTTTAGTTTTAATTCACCCAACCCAGTCAGCGCTAGCTTAGATTTCGATACCAAGCGCAAGCTCGTACGTTTGGATTATGGTGTTCCTGAAACTGTGGGTCTCTTTGGTGGAGCAGGCATTCGAATTAATTTGGTATCAGAGGAAGTTTCGTTGGCAAAGCAACTGATTCAGGGCGATCAGGTGGGCGGCATGTTGATTGCTCAAATCGATGTGAAATTCGCGACACGTCTGAAGATTTTCATTATTGGCCATGAAGATCAATTAGACGGTGCATATCCATATTTCATCTTACCTGTCGAGCCAGGCTTGCGCACCTATGGGTTGTTACTTGAAGATGCAATCCAGCCTGAATGGTCTGCAACGGCACCCGATATTGCCAAGGTCTTACAAAAAGTGATGGGCGTTGGTATTGAATATTCGCGTGGTGATGCATTAGGTCAAGCCGATCATGGCAGTTTTTGGGTCGGTTCGATTCGTTTTAGTCAAGTTAAGCAAGTAGCCGCGCGCTAATTCATCGCCTTAATCAAAATATCATTAATTGGACATCCTATGAAATATCAAAAAATTTTTCACTCTGCTATCGCCCTTGGTGCACTGGCATGCATCCAAGTCGCCTCAGCTGAAACCGAACTCAAAAGCGGTGACTGTACCTTTACGCTAGGTGGACAAGCACAATTAACTCTTGCTGAAACCTCCAGCCAAGATGATGCCATCAACGCAAGCCCATCACAAGACACACAGATATTCTTCCTGGACTTGAAAACAGGCTTGGGCTGCAAAATTAGTGCTGAATACGACTTTGAGTCGATGGTTCGGATGCGTCCTTTAAAAGGCAACACGTTCGATATTCAAGGTCATCACCTAGGTTCCAGAGAAGCATGGTTGGGCATCAAGCATAAAAGCTATGGAGCTATTAGGTATGGTCGATTTCTAAATCGCATGGTTGATCAGGTGGACGACTATGGTGCTCCGTCTTTGTATGCAGAGGCTTCTGCATACAGCGCAACAGCTGGTGATGTAACGCGAAAAATGTCTTTTCGCTATATCAGCCCTGAGCTTTTTGGATTTCAACCGGAGATCACGGCGCAATTGAATAGCTCCAAAAATCAAGACGTTGAGCTCTTTGTTACTTACCCTATCGGATCTTTTAAGCTAGAAGGAATTTATGCAAGAAATAGCATGAATGGCGCTTACGAATTAGCCAATGGCGGGCTCATTGGTACAGGGAATCGAAAATTGACTAACAGCTCTGGTTTTGCCGGTATCGTTTATGAATTGTCTAACGGCGGAAAATTGCGTGCTGGCACTAAATTCAATCAGTTTGCGTTGCCAAGTAATGCGGCAGGCTTCTATGACCTGAATGGTAGCTATAAAACTGTAACTCAATTAAATGCGTTGATGCTTTCGGGCGAGTATCCTTTGGGTAATGGCTGGTCAATCAATGGTTCACTCGTCCGCTATTTGGACAGCAAGACGCGCGGCGTGCGTGCTGATGACGGTGCTAACTTCACGAGCCTGACAGTCAAGTACCAACTGACGCAAGATCTCAACGTGAGTCTGGGCTACAAAACCATGCGTTTGGATCGTTCGGGCGCTATTCCCGGCTCAGGCACAGGTGCCAATACTGCCGTTCCAGAAACAACAGTGAACAGTCTTGCTCTAGCAGATCGGCAATGGGTTTTTGGCCAAAACTATGTCGGCGGTGCCAATGCTTTCAAGATCAGTCGTTTCAACCAAATTAATTTCGTTGTATCGTGGGATTTTTAGTCATTCACTTTATCGAAAGCATCAAATCTGAGTTATTCTCAATTGTTTTTCAAATTAACTAATTCAGTTCCAGCTATGTCAACTATGTCCACACTTGTGACCGGTGATCAGCAACTCCTCAAAGAAATTAATAGGATGGCACTCGTTTGCCATCTTTGCTCTCACCCTGGTTTGTCGCGTGCCGACTTGGCTGATGTGTTGAATCTGACGAAATCCACTGTTAGTCTTTTGACTCGCGAATTGGTTGAACAAGGCTGGATCATTGAGCGGGACATCGTTGCGACAGGCAATTTGGGGCGACGTCCAACCCCTTTGTATATAAACCCCGAGCGGCTGGTTTTACTGGGCGCAGATGTTGGTATTGAGAATATTCGTGTTGTCGCCGTTTCGCTAGTCGGAAGCGTAATCGCCAGCACTGTTATTGACTATGACAATCATGCTGATGCTGCAGAATGCATTGCTGCTCTGGCCTCGGGTTTGCTTCAAATGAGCAAATTAGTCAGCAATGACACCCGCGAGATCGCTGGCATCGGTATTGGTTTGCCCGGCGGGGTAGATGAAGCTGCTGGCATCTTACATCTTGCCCCCAACCTTGGCTGGCGTAATGTTGAAGTAGCAAGCATGTTGAAGCATCACCTTCACGGGACTGCGCTTGGCAATGTACGCATGTTTTTACAAAACGAGGCTGATGTTGCGGCATTAGGTGAGCTTGAGTTTGCTGACCAAATGGGAGCCGACCCATTGGTTTATGTGAGCGTGAGTCACGGTGTCGGTGCGGGAGTGATTGTCAATGACCGTTTGTTGACAGGGCGTCGTGGCTTCGCCGGTGAAGTCGGGCACTTCGTACTCGATATTAATGGTCCGCTATGCACCTGCGGCAGACGCGGCTGTGCTGAAGCCCTTATTGGGTTTAGCGCATTGCTACGCAACTCACAATCGAACTCTAGCGCTGCGCATCAGTCTTCAAGCATCAAGCTCCAGCAGATTCGTTCACGCGTGCAGCAAAAAGATGCAAGTGTGATTCAGGCAATCGATCTAGCTGGTAAATATCTCGGGGTTTTGTTGCAAAACCTATGGGTTGCCTATGATCCTATGCGCATCGTTTTAGGCGGGCCTGCGCTGAACTTGGGCGATGCTTTTCTGCAGCCTGCATTGAACACGCTACGCAGCTATGCACAAGCTGCTCAATTGCCACTACCACAGGTGCAATTGTCTCGTTTTGGCGAGAACTCGGTTGCAGTAGGAGCAGCTGCACTCGTGCGCTACCGTCTTACACGCCCACTCACCATTCCAAGCGTCAGTTTGGTTTGATGGTTTTTTTTAAACAATTAGTACGATGATTTTACAAACTTATCTTGGGTTAGATTTAGGCACTTCAGAGTTCAAAGCACTGTTGATGGACAGTGCAGGACAAGTTCTGGGCAGCGCCGGCGTGCCCATGACTTGCAGTCAGCCCCAAGCGGGGTGGTCAGAACAAGATCCCGAGCAATGGGTGCAAGCCATGATTGATGCCTGCCAGCAGCTGAGCCAACAACATCCTACTGCCTATGCTGCGATACAAGCTATCGGTTTGTCAGGCCAGATGCACGGAGCCACCTTACTAAATGCAGACAGTCAAGTTCTGCGACCCTGCATTCTTTGGAACGATACACGCAGTAGTCTTGAATGCATAGATTTAACGCAACGTTGTCCCGACTTAGCGGTGATTACTGGCAATTTAGCAATGCCGGGATTTACAGCGCCGAAAATTTTGTGGCTACAACGTCACGAGACAGAGTTGCTAGCCCAAACTGCCAAGGTACTCCTGCCTAAAGATTACTTGAGATGGATTTTGACAGGTGAATACGTCAGCGATATGTCTGATGCAGCCGGTACTCTATGGCTGAACGTTGCCAATCGCTGCTGGTCGGAATCTATGCTAGCTGCGACTGGTTTGCACTTGCGTCAAATGCCGCGCTTGGTTGAGAGTAGCGAACTGTCGGGGCGCATGACTACGCATGCAGCACGCTTGTTGAACCTATCAGAGGGGATTCCAATTGCGGGCGGAGCCGGAGATAACGCTGCCAGCGCCATCGGCTTAGGTGCTATTCACCCAGGTGATGGATTCATTTCTTTGGGTACTAGTGGTGTAATATTTTTAGTAACTGAAAAGTTTTCACCCAATCCAAAAAATGCAGTTCATGCGTTTTGTCATGCACTTCCCAAAAGCTGGCATCAGATGGCAGTGATGCTTTCAGCGGCGAGCTGTCTAAAGTGGATTACCCAGATTACAGGCTACAAAAACGAGACTGCGTTGATGGCGGCTGTGGCGGAATTAGAACCACAAGAGCTTGGACGAGCTCCATTATTCTTACCGTATTTATCGGGTGAACGTACACCTCACAACAACGCAAATGCTTGTGGGGCATTTTTTGGTTTGCACCACACCCATCAAGCCGCCGACTTGGCTTTTTCAGTTTTGGAAGGTGTCGGCTTTGGACTGTTGGATTGCTTGAATGTGCTGAAGGCGACAGGCAGCGGTGTTGAGCAGCTTCAACTCGTCGGCGGCGGCGCACGAAGCCCAATTTGGGCGCAATTGTTGGCTGATATTTTGCTAGTGAAAATTACCACATCTCCAGCTAGCACGGTGGCAGCAGCGCTAGGGGCGGCACGCCTCGGACAAATGGCACATGGATCTCACAACCAAAAAGAGATTGCGCGCATCTGTACACCAGCGCCGGTAGAACAGTTATTTCGGCCTAATTTGCAGAACTCAAATAGGCTACAGGAGCGCTATGTCCAGTTCGTTAATTTGTATCGGTCATCACAATCGGAATTTTTGATCGACGCTCCAAAATTAATAATCTAATTCATCTGTATACAAAAATGGAAATATTTATGAAACAATTTTTTGACAAAATAGAAAAAATAAAATTTGAAGGTCCTCAGTCAGACAACGCACTTGCCTACAAGTGGTACGACGAAAATCGCGTGGTGTTGGGTAAGACGATGAAGGAGCAGCTTCGCATGGCTGTGTGCTATTGGCATAACTTTTGTTGGAATGGTTTTGATCCGTTCAGCCATAGTGGCACACTAGAACGTCCTTGGTTTTCAATTCAAGACCCGATGCTTGCAGCCCACGCAAAAGCTGATGCTGCTTTTGACTTTATGAGCAAACTCGGTCTGCCTTACTACTGCTGGCATGACCGCGATGTGGCGCCGGAAGGTGCTACACCTCAAGAAAGCGTAAGCAACCTTAAGGCGATGGTCGATGTGCTTGCGAGAAAACAAGAAGAGACAGGGATCAAGCTACTGTGGGGAACGGCCAATGCATTCAGTCACCGCCGCTTTATGTCGGGTGCTGGAACTAACCCTAACCCAGAAATCTTCGCGCTGGCCGCCTTGCAGGTGCGCGAAGCTATGAACGCAACAAAGGCTTTGGGGGGTGATAACTATGTGCTCTGGGGCGGCCGCGAGGGCTATGAAACTCTATTGAATACAGACCTCAAACAGGAGAGTCAACAGTTTGGAAGGTTCTTGAGTATGGTCGTAGAACACAAATATAAGATTGGCCTCAAGGGGCACATTCTTATTGAACCCAAGCCGCGCGAGCCTTCCAAGCACCAATATGATTTTGATGTAGCTACTGTATTTGGCATGCTACAGCAATGGGGTTTAGAAAAAGAGGTCAAAGTCAACATTGAAGCTAATCACGCCACGCTAGCGGGACATAGTTTCGAGCATGAAATTGCCACCGCCAACGCGCTGGGGCTGTTTGGATCAATTGACATGAATCGCGGCGATATGCAATGTGGCTGGGACACTGACCAATTCCCTAACAACGTACCCGATACAGCATTGGCTATGTATTACATCTTACAAGGTGGCGGTTTTACATATGGAGGCGTGAATTTTGACGCCAAGGCACGTCGTCAATCCCTAGATGCACATGATATGTTCTACGCTCATATTGGCGGCGTGGATGTGAGCGCCCGCGCCCTGTTGATCGCTGAGAAACTAATATTAGATGGGCGCTGGGCCAAACTGGTCGAACAGCGGTACGCGGGTTGGAAAGAACCATGGGCGCAAAGCATCATAGCTGGTGAAACTACATTAGACCGTGTTGCTGACCATGCGCACGCGCGCAACATCGACGAGCTACCCAACTCTGGCCGCCAGGAATACCTAGAAAACCTGATCAACCAATTTTGCTGAGATAAGTTGAAACTACACACCATGATCAACAATCCTGTTCTTCCGGGTTTTCATCCTGACCCGTCAATTTGTAGAGTTGACAAAGACTACTACATCGCCACCTCAACTTTTGAGTGGTGGCCGGGTGTACGCATCCATCATTCGCGTGATTTGGCGAATTGGACGCATTGTGCCTACGCAGTTACGCGCTCCAGCCAACTTAATCTTATGGGTCATCCAGATTCGTCTGGTGTATGGGCACCTTGTCTGTCTTACGCGCATGACAAGTTTTGGTTAATTTATACCGATGTGCGAAGCATGTACGGCGCTTACAAAGACACGCACAACTACCTGATCACAGCGTCCAACATTCAGGGCCCGTGGAGTGAGCCAATATATCTGAACAGCTCTGGCTTTGACCCTAGCCTTTTCCATGACGACGATGGCCGCAGCTGGCTTTTAAATCAACAATGGATTCACCATCCCGACAAACATCCATTCAACGGCATTGCGATGCAAGAATTTGACCGTACGACATGTGAATTAGTGGGTGCAGTGCGCAACATCTTTGACGGCACAGAACTCGGAGTCGTGGAAGGGCCACATCTTTACAAGCGCAATGGTTATTACTATCTGCTCACGGCAGAGGGCGGCACATTCTATGAACATGCAGTGACTTTTGCCCGCTCCAAGACGATTGATGGACCGTACGAAGTCATGTCCGGCAATCCCGTTCTGACTGCGCACAAGAAAGAAGCAAAAACTCTACAGCGTGCAGGGCATGCTAGCTTGGTAGAAACCGAGCAAGGCGAGTGGTATTTAGCGCACCTGTGCGGTCGCCCCCTTGAATGGACAGGCGCGAATCTTGAAAAAGCTGATAGCAGCACAGGCTATGGTGGCTTGCACTGCCCGCTGGGTCGTGAAACAAGTCTGCAAAAAATGCACTGGCGTGATGATGGCTGGCTAGAAGTGGAAGGCGGAGGTAATTCACCACATCTACAAATTCCTTCCCCAACGGGCTTAAAAGCGACTCCAAAAATACCAGCGCCTGTGCGTGATGACTTTGAGTCTGTGAGTTTGAGTGATGATTTCAACTCACTGCGTGTACCTGTAGATGCAAGCTGGCTTAGTTTGGTGGAGCGTCCTGGCTTTCTACGCCTCAAAGGCCGTGAGTCGCTCATGAGTTTGTTTGAACAAAGCCTGATAGCGCGCCGCCAGCAACATTTCAATTGCACTGTAGAAACCGAACTTGATTTCGTACCAGAAAACTATCATCAAATGGCTGGATTGGTTGCCTACTACAACACCTCCAATCATGCATATTTTCATGTAAGTTTCGATGCACAAACAGGCCATCGCGTGTTGCGCTTGTATGTCAACACTGATGGTGCCTTGTCTGAACCTTGTGCTGCCGTAGAACTGCCACCGGGGCCAGTCAAACTCAAATTGGAGTTGAGACACCAACACATGGCATTTTTCTATCAACTTCATGGGTACTTAGATTGGCTAGTCATGGGCGACGCGATAGAAACTAAAACTTTGAGCGATGAATACGCAACACGCTCGCGAGATGGCTACTTTTATAGTTTTGGCTTCACAGGCAACTTTATTGGGCTAGCTTGTCAAGATTTGTCAGGCAAGCGTAAAGCAGCTGACTTTGACTACTTCAGTTATCTACCCTTAGCTGCTTGACTGTTATTTTTATTCGTATTACTTCTTTGAAAGACCATCTTCATGAATCATAGTCATACTTTCGCCGTTGCTGCCGCTTCAGCACTATTAACATTTTCGGCATTTGCCCAACAAAAAACTTTGGTGGTTGCCTCGTTTCCTAGCTTTGATGAAGCAGTGAAGGCAGCCATTCCTCTATACAAAAAAATTAATCCTGATGTGAACATTAAATTAGTCAGCCTCTCGTATGCAGACCATCACAATGCCTTAGTTACAGCCTTGGCAACAGGTGCTGGTTTGCCTGATGTGGTGGGCGTAGAGGTCAATTTTCTAGGTAAGTTTGTCGAATCAGGCGGGCTGGAAGATCTATCCAAGCCACCATATTCTGCGCTTCAACATAAAGACAAGATCGTGCGCTACACCTTTGCGCAAGCCACGAGTAAAGCTGGAGGCTTGGTTGCCATGCCCGCCGATCTAGGCCCCGGCTCCCTCTTTTTCCGTAATGACATCTTGGCTAAGGCAGGCGTCAGTGAGAAAGATTTGACCCAAAATTGGGAGAGCTATATTGCAGCTGGCAAAACGATCAAGGCCAAAACTGGTGCTTTTCTGGTACCCAATGCAACAACACTAAGTGATGTGTATATACGCTCCAGCATCAAAGATGGTGATGGTATTTACTTCGATAAGAACGATAAAGTGTTGGTAAATACACCACGCTTTGAAAGGGCTTTTGAGCTAGCCAAATCAGTACGCTCGCAGGGGTTAGATGCCAAAATTGCACCTTGGACGAGCGAGTGGAACGAAGGTTTCAAGCGAAGCAGTTTTGCTACCGAAATGAGTGGGGCGTGGCTCGCTGGGCACCTAGGAAGCTACATTGCCCCTGAAACCAAAGGTCAATGGCGTGTGGCTAATTTACCGAGCGGAGTTTTTGCGTCTTGGGGTGGTTCTTTCTACGCCATTCCAAAAAAAATTAGCGATGAGAAGAAAAAACTTGCTTGGGATTTCATTAACTTTATGACCACCAATAAAGAAATGCAGTTGATAGCATTCAAGCAACTTGATGCATTTCCTGCATTGATCGAGGCGGCAAAAGATTCCTTCATCGATCAGCCTATTGAATACTTAGGCGGTCAGAAAGCACGCCAGATATGGCGCACGGCTGCGTCGAACATTCCAGCCATTACGGTTAACAAACTAGACCCTATTGCTGCAGAAATCGTTGCAGCTGAGCTTGATAAAGTGCTAGAGACGAATAAGAGTATCAAGACGGCTTTAGTTGATGCGCAACGACAAATTGAGCGGCGCATCCGTAAATAACTCGATATCGTATGAGCTGGGCAAGCTTAATTGAATGCCAAGTTTAGTTTGTCAACCTGCGAAAACGACTTCCGATCATGACTTCTGCCTCCGCATCTTCAGAAATCACAACCCACTCGCGATCTACCAGCCACAATATTCGTTGGAAGGCTAAGTATTGGGCTCCCTATCTGTTCATCAGTCCATTCTTCATTTTGTTTATAGCTTTTGGATTGTTTCCTCTGCTGTTTTCAGCGTATGTTTCGTTTTTCCGATGGGACGGCATCAACGAGATGACTTGGCAGGGTTTTGGCAACTATCTTTATGTTTTGCAGCTGGATTCGCTGGATTGGAAAAACTTTTTTAGTGGCTCATTTTGGCTTGATGCGTACACCATGGATTTTTGGCGTGCACTGTACAACACAGTATGGATTGGGTTGGCTTCAGGCTTACCACAACATTTGATTGCGATTCCGCTGGCATTTTTTATTCATACACGGTTGAAGCGCCTGCGTAACCCCATCTTGGCGATCTACTTTTTACCTTTTATCACTAACACTGTAGCAATCGCATTGGTGTTCAATGCCTTGTTTTCTACTCAATTTGGAGTCATTAACGCCATTCTTACCGGTTTGGGTAATTTTCAGTTTGCTGGCTTGACCCCGCTGGCTTGGCTGTTTCCTCAAGAAAATATCGACTGGGGGCGACCTGAGATGACGCGCTGGCTGGTGTCATTCTTAGTATGGTGGCGTTTTGTAGGTTGGAACACAGTCCTTTATTTGGCAGCATTACAAACCATACCGAAAGATCTATATGAAGCCGCTCACGTGGATGGCGCCAACCAATGGCAACAGTTTCGCTACATTACTTTGCCGTTGTTGAGACCCATGATGTTTTTCGCTGTGACTTTGACCATCATCGGCAATTTGCAGCTCTTTGAAGAGCCTTACATTATGACTGGCAGCAGCGGCGGTATCGGTCAAGTAGCAGAAACATCTGCGATGTACATGCTCAAAGTCGGGATGACAGACGGTGATTTTGGTACGGCATCTGCCATTGCTTGGCTGTTGTTTATGTTCATCGCTGCATTGACGTACCTGAACAACAAAGTCTTCAAACCCAAAGAATAAAGTGAACGACCTCTCATGATTCATTCTGCATTTCAGTACAAGCCATTTAGTAATGCAAAAACTTGGGCAACGAACACAATTGTTTACGGCCTACTGATTGTCGGCGCATTCATCATGTTGTTGCCGTTTTATTACATGATGGTGTTTTCAACTCACACCAACACTGCTATTCTTTCTGTGCCACCGCCTGTTTGGTTTGGTTCACATTTGCTAGACAACGTTGGAGATCTTTTAGAGCGACGCCCGCATTTCTGGCATGCAATGGGTTTGTCGCTATGGATTGCCTTAATCACTACAGCACTTAATTTGTTCTTCTGCTCCTTAGCGGGCTATGCATTTTGCATGTATGAATTCCGATATAAGGAGGCAATGTTTACATTCATCATGGCCACCATGTTGATGCCAGGATTCGTCAGCATGATTCCCACAATACTGTTAATGAGTCATCTTGGTTGGATTAACACCACCAAAGCCTTGATCATTCCGGGCGCTTGCGGTGCTTTGGGAATTTTTATGATGCGTCAGTATATTAGTTCAGCGATTCCAAAAGAACTCATCGAGGCTGGTCGTATGGACGGCTGTGGAGAATTCGGGCTGTATTGGAGGGTTGTACTGCCATTGCTCGGACCTGCGCTTGGAACCCTAGGTTTGATTACTTTCATCGGTTCTTACAACAACTTTGTCGGCGCTTTGCTCGTGCTTCGCGATCAAGAAGTCTTCACTGTCCCGCTGGTTTTACGCTCACTTCAAGGCACCAATGGCGTAACTTGGGGCGCAATCAGTGCGGGATCTGCCATCACTGTACTACCACTGCTCGTCTTGTTTGCGGTGTATTCGCGCCGCCTTATAGAAGGGTTAACTGCCGGAGCTGTCAAAGGCTAAGTAGGCAATAATTTACCTACATTTTTCATTTTTCTAAGATATAACCATGTCCAGCCTATCTATCAAAAACATCAGTAAGGCCTATGCTGATAATCCTCCAGTCATCGCAGATATGAATCTTGATATCCGTGATGGAGAATTCATGGTTTTTGTTGGTCCTTCTGGTTGTGGCAAAACTACTCTGCTACGCATGATTGCTGGTTTAGAGGATATCAGCGCAGGCGAGATCTATTTTGACGATGAATGCGTAAATGATATATCTCCAGCTCTGCGGGGGGCGGCCATGGTGTTTCAAAGCTACGCACTCTACCCACACATGACAGTAGCAGAAAATATGAGTTTCTCACTCAAACTCAGTGGTGCTAGTAAATTAGAGCAACAACAAGCCGTCAATCTTGTCGCCGACGTCCTACAGATCAAGCCTCTTTTGCATCGTAAACCCAAGGCACTGTCGGGTGGGCAGCGACAAAGGGTTGCAATTGGTCGGGCCATTGTGCGCAAACCCAAAGTTTTCTTATTCGACGAGCCACTGTCAAATTTGGATGCTAACTTGCGAGTGCAAATGCGCGTGGAACTTACCCGCCTGCATCGCGAGTTGGGTACGACCATGATTTATGTCACTCACGATCAAGTGGAAGCCATGACGCTTGGACAGCGCATTGCTGTTTTTCATGCTGGGAAGATCGAACAAGTTGGTACGCCGTTAGAGTTGTATCACAAGCCAGCCAATTTATTTGTGGCGGAGTTCATGGGATCACCCAAAATCAATGTCTTGCCTTGTGAATGTCAATTAGCTTCAGGTGCAGCCGAAATAATGATTGCTCAAGCAGGAAGATTATTACTACCCAACAATCGCGCACATCTGTTGCATGCGACACACGCTGGCATTCGAGCAGAGCATTTGCACATAGCAGAGGATGGCTCAGGTCTGGCAGCCACAGTCAGCTTGATTGAACAACTTGGCGACTCAACTATTGTTTATGCTCTTATTGAAGGCACAGACAAAGAAGTAGCGGCACGTATGAATGGCTCCGTACATGGTGTGCAGATTGGCCAACCACTTCGCTTAGGTTGCCAGCCAGAGAATATTTTGCTGTTCGATGCCCAAGGCAAAAGCCTAAAAGTATTAGAGGATTCTTGAGTTGATTAAAGTCGTCAACGCACACTGAATCGCACAATCGTCGCGTTATCTGCGGTGCGCTCGCAGCCCAGCGAGATTTCACCTTCGCCGACTAAGACGCAATCGGTGCGGCGCAACACAATCGGCTCGCTTTGGCCGCCCGCATACACCCATGTGCCGTAGCTAGAGGCATCGTTGAGTACGAACTGGTCGCCACGCACCTGCACGCTGGCATGTGTGCGCGAGACGCGCGGATCGCTGACTTCTAGCTCGCAAGTGTTGGCGCGGCCCATATTGATGGATTTGAGGGCGCTGCCGCGCTGCTGAAGTTTGACAGTTTTGCCTTGAAAAACCAGCGTGATCTCTTGCGTGCGCAGCGCTTCTTTGAACGAGACACCGAGCATCGTGGCATCGGGATCAATCTCGCTGCGCTTTTGCCAGTTGACGCGGAAAACGGTGGTGGTCTCGCCTTTGCCGCGTAAAAACATCGGGCCTAAGCTGCTGAGCTCGCCATGGCGGCTAGCTGGCAACGCATCGAAAACGCGCTGGCTGGTCAAGATTTGCCGCGCACCGGCCAGATCAGCCAAGCGAGCAGCGCTGTTGACCGCATCGCCATAACAATCGCCATTGATCTCCACCACTTCGCCCGATTCCATACCGATCTGCAATTCAATGCGTAGACTGCGAAAGGTGCCCGAGCTCACCGCGAGTTTCTCGTCGGCAAACAACATCAGCGGGCGATCTTGAATTTCACGCTGAATCAAACAACAGGCATCATAGGCCTGCTCTTCTTGGGCAAACACGGCAAAGACACCGTCGCCCAGCGTCTTCACCACACGGCCATCAAACTGCGTGATGGCACGACCCAGTGCATTGGTCAGTTGGGTGACGAGATGCGAGGCCGTGGCATCGCCGAGCTTTTCAAAAAGCCCAGTGGAGCCGACGAGATCACAAAAAACTACGGTTGCCATTTTCAAGCCATTGTAGGCTGAAAGTATGTCGTTTTATCAGTCTAATTGGCAGTTAGCCGTTATGGAATGTGTGCAATATGCTATGAATTAAGGAGCACCCAACCAAAGTATGGTCAGCGCTCCGTCTCGATGTCTGGAATTCGGTTGAAGGCAATGCGCATCGGCGCGTGATCCAAGGCGGTGTGGGCTGCAGCAAAATACAGCGCATTTTTTCCGTGGCGGCGGTTCACGCCATCCATCGCCTGCAACAGCGGCGCACGGTCACGCTGCGACAGCTTGGTGGTCGGCTGTAGGCAAGCGGTGGATGCCTCTGGCGCATTCAAACTGTCAAACAGCCCCGGCGTGTGTTGACTCGCGGGCACGAGCCCCGAGAGCACCATGCCCACCGCTTTAGGGCGCAGCAAGAGATGCAGGCCGCTGTACCAAAGGATTTCCAGCGCGTGAAGCATGAAGGCGGTGTCTTGCGTTTGGCCCATACGGGTTTCGCGGTGACCGCCACTTGGATTCGCGCCGTTATAGCCGCTGCGCATGTCCATCCGCACATCCACACTCATCGCCGTGGCATAAAAGCCTTGTTTGCGCAGCCGCATCGCTGCCTTCTGCGTGAGCCGATTGAGCACAGCGAAAGCATCCATCGGATTGCGCATGGCAGGCGGCAACATATGAGAATGGCCCAAGCTACGCGCTTCGGTCACGCGCGGCGGATAAGGCACGCCGCGCAGCTTGTCATACATATCGTCGCCCATCAGCCCGCCCCAAGCGGTGTGCAGCAAATCTCGCGGCGCGGCATACAGCTCTTGCACCGTTTGGATGCCGCAGTCATTCAGCCGCACGAGCATACGTTTGCCAATACCAGTGATGTCTTGTAACTTCAAATGAAACAAGCGCTGGGGAATTTCATGTAACTCAATGATCACCAAGCCGTTGGGCTTTTGCATATCTGAAGCAAGCTTTGCGAGCATGGTGTTGGGCGCTACGCCAATGCTGGTGTGCAGCTGATCACCCACGGTACTCAAAATTTCCGCCTTCACCAGCGCAGCAAAGCGCGTGGCATGCTCGCGCGTTTGAAAGCGCTTGGGCAGCTCGCACTCCATCTCGTCAATGCTCATCACCTGACGCACCGGCAAGATGCGATCCACAGCAGCCACTGCTTTGTGATGCACCGCCACATATTTTTCATGCTGCGCATGCACAAACACGATCCCCGGGCACATTTTGCGTGCATCGCGCACACCCGTGCCGGTTTTCACACCAAACGCCTTGGCCTCATAACTGGCCGCAATGCAACAGCTCGTCTCCGCCATTACCGGCACCACGCCCACGGGCCTACCGCGCAAACTCGCATCGAGCTGCTGCTCGACGGAGGCGAAGAAAGAGTTGAAGTCGACGAAGAAGCTGGGGAGCATTCCTTTATTTTACTGTATTTAAATACAGCAAATACTCCACTCTAATCAGGAATTGGCAACCACTCTTGACTCTGCGTTGATTTCATGAATAAACGCTTTGCATGAAAAAAGCCCGCATAAAGCGGGCTTGAGATTCAACGAAAGCGCTTCACAAACCAGCAGCCGCACGAAGCGCCGCCACCTTATCTGTCCGCTCCCAAGTGAACTCAGGCTCGTCGCGGCCAAAGTGGCCATAAGCTGCGGTTTTTTGGTAGATTGGGCGCAGCAGATCGAGCATTTGGATGATGCCTTTGGGGCGCAGATCGAAATGCTCGGCCACCAAGGCGGAGAGTTTCTCGTCAGAGATCACGCCTGTGCCTTCGGTGTAAACCGTGATGTTCATCGGCTTGGCCACGCCAATCGCGTAGGCCACTTGCACTTGGCATTGCTTGGCCAGGCCTGCGGCCACGACGTTTTTCGCCACATATCGCGCCGCATAAGCAGCAGAGCGATCCACCTTGGAGGGGTCTTTGCCTGAGAATGCGCCGCCACCGTGGGGGCAAGCGCCGCCGTAGGTGTCTACGATGATTTTGCGACCCGTGAGGCCACAGTCGCCCTGTGGGCCGCCGATCACGAAACGGCCTGTCGGGTTGATCAGGTATTTGGTGTTAACTAGCCACTCTTTGGGCAGCACAGGCTTGATGATTTCCTCAATCACCGCTTCGTAAAAACTGGGCTTGAGCGTCTTCATGTCGATGCTTTGATCAGGATCGTGCTGGGTGGAGAGCACCACGGTATCAATGCTGTGCGGCTTGCCGTCCACATAACGCATCGTGACCTGGCTTTTCGCATCCGGACGCAGGAAAGGCAGTTTGCCGCTCTTGCGCAGCTGAGCTTGACGTTCGACGAGGCGGTGCGCGTAGTAAATCGGCGCGGGCATCAGATCGGGCGTTTCGTCGCAGGCGTAGCCAAACATCAGGCCTTGATCGCCCGCGCCGGTATTCAGGTGGTCGTCCGAGGCTTGGTCTACGCCTTGGGCGATGTCATTGCTCTGCTTGTCATAGCAAACCATGACCGCGCAGCCTTTATAGTCAATGCCGTATTCGGTGTTGTCGTAGCCGATGCGTTTGATGGTGTCACGCGCGGTTTGGATGTAATCAACGTTGGCATTGGTGGTGATCTCACCTGCCAAGACCACGAGGCCGGTGTTGCACAGCGTTTCGGCGGCAACGCGGCTTAAGGGGTCTTGCTTGAAAATTGCGTCGAGAATCGCGTCAGAAATCTGATCCGCCACCTTATCGGGATGGCCTTCAGAGACGGATTCGGATGTGAAGAGAAAATCGTTCGCCATTTGTGTAACACTCCTAAAATTGAAAATCTGCGTTGCCGCAGACTCTTGAATTCTCTTGAGTATTTTGGCGAACGCTTTAGCAGTTGGGTTTAACGTCGCTCTGCAAGTTGCTCGGGTTAACTCAGCGACACCACTATTTTATCCTCTTTCAAATGGCTTTTTTATTCCGCTGGTGTGTCAAATGTCCGCTTTTCCTACTGCATTCAGTGGGGGCGCTGATGGGCTGGCTGGCCTATGGCCTGTCTCCCACGTATCGTCGTCGGTTTCAGGCGAATGCTCAGCTCGCGGGCTACACTGCTACGCAGGTGCGCTCGGGCATTGCACATGCAGGGCGCATGGTGGCGGAACTGCCACGTCTGTGGTTGGGTGCTGAAGTGCCGATTCGCTGGACGGGAGAGGATGTTTTTGATGCGGCGCATGCCAATGGCCGAGGCATTATTTTCCTCACTCCGCATCTGGGTTGCTTTGAAATCACAGCGCAAGCCATTGCTCTGCGCTATGCGGGGCAAGGCAGACAAATCAATGTGCTGTATCGCCCTGCGCGCCAAGCTTGGTTGCAAACCATCATGGAGAATTCGCGCAACCGTGCTGGCATGCGCGCCGTACCGGCCACCTTGGCAGGTGTGAAAGCACTAGTGAAGGCGCTGCGCCGAGGCGAGGCTTTGGGCATGCTGCCAGATCAGGTGCCGCCCCAGGGTCTTGGACTGTGGGCTGAATTCTTTGGACAGCGCGCCTACACCATGACCTTGCCTGCAAAATTAGCACAACAAACTGGCGCACAGCTGGTGCTGGTTTGGGGGGAGCGCTTGCCTGAGGGGCAGGGCTTTGCCGTGCATTTCAGTCGATTTGACGACGCATTGAATGCTGACTTGGCTTTGGCCTGCCAGCAAATCAATACGGCGATGGAGCAACTGGTGCGCCAATGCCCCGAGCAATACCTCTGGGGCTATGCACGCTACAAGCAACCGCGCCAAGAAGATCTAGCAGGCAACTCCGCCAAGGAGGCGCATTGAAGCAGGTTATCTCACGCTTTTTCAGTCAGGGCGGCGTGCTTTTCATGCGACTGATCGCGCCCCTGCCCTTACCGATGGTTCGGGCGCTGGGCTGGTTGCTGGGCTGGACGGCATATGTCGTGGCAGTTCCTCGCAGGCGCATCGTTCGTCAGAATCTGTTGCTCTGCTTTCCAGAGCATTCTGCACAAGAAATATATCGGCTAGAGGCGAAAGTTTTCATTTATTTTGCGCAAGCATGGCTGGATCGCAGCTGGCTTTGGCATGGCACAAAGGCGCAGCTGAAAGCCCGCTTGCAATTGACGGGCGATGCGCCATCTCTGGCGCAATCGTCTGATGCCTGCGTGCTGTTTGCACCTCATTTCATGGGGCTGGATGCGGGTTGGACAGCGCTGAACAGCCAATTGCAAACTCAGCGCAGATTCAGCACCATCTACACCCGCCAACGCAATCCCATCACCAACCACTGGATCATTGAAGGCAGGCGCAAGCATGGCGACGCGCATTTATTCACTCGCAATGAAGGTGTTCGAGAAATCGCTCACTCTCTGAAGCGCGGCGAACCACTTTATTTGCTGCCAGACATGGATCTGGGCGCTTCGCATTCGGTCTTTGTGCCCTTTTTCAAAGTGACAACAGCCACCGTCCCTTCGCTCTCTCGGTTCGCAAAACTGGGTGCTGCACATGTGCGCAGCGTGCAAACTTTGATAACACCTCAAGGCTACCGCGTGACGATTTCGCCTCCTTGGACGAATTACCCCAGCACGGACTTGCTGGCTGACACCGCGCGTATGAATCAGCAGTTAGAAGCACTCATCCTAGATGCGCCTGAGCAGTATTACTGGGTACACAAACGCTTCAAAACTCGCCCGCCCGGTGAGGCTTCATTGTATTGATGGTTGCCAAGTGCTATATATTTAATAGTACGTTGCGCATATTCTATAAGCGCTACAAGCCGATTTTTCATAAATATCAAGCCTCAATCACTTCCGAAGCTGCACGAAACGCATCCACTGCCGCCGGGAACCCGCAATACACGCTGGCATGCAGAAAGATCTCTTGCAATTCTTCTTTCGTCACGCCATTGTTGAGAGCTCCGCGCACATGAATTTTCAGCTCGTGCATTTTGCCCAAAGCAACTAGCATAGAGACGGTAACGATACTGCGCGTCTTGAGCGAAATACCGTCGCGCTGCCAGGTGTTGCCCCATGCATGTACGGTGACGAGTTCTTGCAGTGGCGCGGTGAAATCGGTGGAGCGCGCAAATGCACCATTCACATAGTCTTCACCGAGCACGGCTTTGCGGCGCGCCAAGCCTTTGTCGTAAATCGGATCGCCCTTGGGCTCGCTGCTGAGTGGAACGGAAATCTGAGCCATTTGTTGCCTTTCAAAAATGTCTATCATCCTACCAAGAACTGGACTGCCTCATGACCACACGCTACCCACACCCCGATTTGAATTCTTTGCCGGAAGACATCCAAGCCCGTATTCTTGAGACGCAAGAAAAAGCAGGCTTCATTCCAAATGTGTTTTTAGCATTTGCACGCCGCCCTGCCGAGTGGCGCGCCTTCTTCGCGTACCACGACGCGCTGATGATGCCCGAGACAGTCGGGCGAAGCAGTGGCCTGAGCAAAGGCGACCGCGAGATGATCGTGACCACCACCAGTGCAGCCAACCATTGCTTGTATTGCGTGGTGGCGCATGGGGCGATTTTGCGAATTTACGAGAAGAGGCCGCTGGTGGCTGATCAGGTGGCGGTGAATTATCTGAAAGCTGAAATTTCACCGCGCCAAAAAGCCATGCTCGATTTCGCGATGAAGGTTTGCTTGTATTCTGATCAGATCAACGACGCTGACTTTTCTGCGCTACACACCCACGGATTCAACGACGAAGATGCTTGGGACATTGCCGCTATCACGGCTTTCTTCGGGCTCTCCAACCGCATGGCATCGTTCAGCGCAATGATGCCCAATCCTGAGTTTTATTTGATGGGGCGGGTGGCTAAGGCGAAGAGCTGAAATACCAAACAGACGGACGCAGAAGACGCAAAGACACCCACCGCCCCAACCACAGAGCAGCCACCAGCAACAGCACAAAGCCCGTGATCACTTCAAACCAAATCGTGAGATTTGTTGCGAGCGTATGTTCGCTGCACAGCGCCAACGTGTAATGCGCCAACCCGTCTATCCCCAAGGCACCATACGCGCCCATCAACAGCATGCCAAGTGCAAACAGCTTGAAGCGCCACATCAATAGCCCCGCAAGCCCCAAGCAGCCAATGCCCAGCCACGCCAGATACACCGTCTCTCGCGTGATCCAGCGGGGCATATTCGGATAGAAGGCGATGAATTCTGCGTTGTGAATGAAATGCGCGAGGCTGGCTACGGAATACAAAGCAAATAATGCCCAAAAAGACTTGGGCAAAGAGGCGGAGCTAGGCGCAAGTTGCATCGTCAAACTGCCTTCGCCTTCTCGGCACGCCCTGCCCTCCAAGCACCATAAATCGCTATTAGCCCCGGCACGATGATCAGTGCCCAGATGATTTTTTCTAGGTTGGCTTTGACCCAAGGCAAATTGCCAAAGAAGTAGCCTGCGGTGACGATGCCTAGCACCCAAATCAACGCACCGACGACGTTGTAAAAAGTGAACTTCCCGCGGTTCATCTCTGCTACGCCCGCTACAAATGGCACAAACGTGCGCACAAAAGGCATAAAACGCGCCAAAATAATCGTGATACCGCCGTAGGTTTCGTAGAAATTGTGGGCTTTGTCAAACGCACGTTTGTTGAACCAGCGGCTGTTTTCCCACTGGAATACTTTCGGGCCGAAATAGCGGCCAATCATGTAATTGCACTGATCGCCAAGAATAGCCGCCACAATCAACACCGCGCAGGCCAGCGGAAAGCTCATCAGCCCGATACCGCACATCGCGCCCACCACGAAGAGCAGCGAATCGCCAGGCAGAAACGGCATCACCACAACACCTGTCTCCGTGAACACGATCGCAAAAAGCAACACATATATCCACGCGCCATAGGCAGCAACGAAGCGCAAAAGGTATTCGTCGATATTGACGATGAAATCGATGCCGAGCGAGAAGAGTTGAGCGATGAGTTCCATGGGCGGTGATTATCACCTGTCGCCTAAAATCGCTGTGTGAATATGCCTTTTGCCCCACTTTCTCCCGTCATCCGCGAATTGCCTGATGAGCTGATCAGCCAAATTGCGGCAGGCGAAGTGGTGGAGCGCCCGGCCTCGGTCGTGCGCGAGCTGCTGGACAACGCGCTAGATTCTGGCGCAACTCAGATCACCGTGCGCCTGCTGAATGGCGGGGTGCGGGCGATCATTGTGGAAGACGATGGCTGCGGAATTGCGCGTGAGCAATTGCCGCTGGCTTTGAAGCGCCATGCGACATCGAAGATTGCATCGCTTCAAGATTTGGAGTCGGTAAGCACGATGGGCTTTCGTGGCGAAGCGTTAGCTGCTATTAATTCAATAGCTGACTGCGCAGTATTGTCAAGGGCTACTGGTCAAAATGACTCTAAAAACACTGCTTGGCAGCTGCATGGCGGTTCAGGCGAGCTTGTTGCCGCAGCGCGTGCGCATGGCACCACGGTGGAAGTGAAAGAGCTGTTTTTTGCCACGCCTGCGCGGCGCAAATTCTTAAAGAGCGATGCCACCGAGCTGTCTCACTGCTTAGAGGCCATTCGCCGCCATGCACTGGCACGTCCCGATGTGGGCTTCACCGTGTGGCATGAGGGCAAGTTGATCGAGCAATGGCGAGCGGGCGACGCTAAGCAGCGTGTGCAAGATGTACTGGGCGATGACTTTATCGAAGCGGCGCTGACTGTCGATCACATGGAAGGCGCAGTGCGCGTCACGGGATTTGCCGGTTTGCCAGATGCCGCTCGCTCGCGGGCAGACCAG
>JANOJL010000049.1:0-189822 GCA_031418715.1 Variovorax sp.
CGGCAACGGCGGCAGCGCAACCGTCACCACCATCCAAGTGTTCGTGCCAGGCGCGGCCACGGGCACCACGATCACCGGAACGGCCACGGTGGCCACCAGCACGCCAGAGGTCACCACCAACAACAACACCAGCAGTGACATTCTTGGGGTTTTGCTGGGCGATGTGAGTATTGCGCTTTTAGTGCCGAACAGCGCGAGTCCAGCACAAGTTATAACCGCAACAATTGTGGTTACTAACAACGGCACAGCACTCGCGCAATCGTTGACAGCCGTTCTGACGTTACCAAATGGTTCAATCGCAACTGTGACGCTTGCTTCTACGACTTTGGCGCCGGGTGCCACCACCAGCGGTATCGTGACCTACACGGTGCCGGCAGCGCAAACAACCACGATGACGTGGAGTGCGAAGGTAGCTACCACGACACCTGAGACGACCACGGCGAATAATGTAGCAACTGGAACCACAACGGTTGTGAAAGTCTTTAATGCATCAGTATCTGGACGAGTCTGGCTCGACAGTAACAGTGATAAGGCATATACATCAGGTACGGATGTTGATTTGAGTGGCTGGAAGGTTGAGCTACTGCAAGGCGGAATGGTTGTAGGGACAGCGACCACAGGAGCCAATGGCACATACACCCTTCCGAATCAAGTGCCTGGCAGTGGCTACTCAATTCGTTTCCGTAATCCGTTCGGAAATGTTGTAACAGCAACACCTTTGAACCAGTCCTCTATCGCAGACTCTGGCTTGCCTGGGCGTACATCTACGGGCGTCACAAATAACCAGTTGACCGGAACATTAGTGATCTCGGGTGCGATCGACAACGTGACTCTGTATGCCGGCGATAACATTGCAGAACAGAATCTGCCTATCGATCCAGCCGGTGTGGTTTATGACTCCGTGTCTAGAACCATCTTGTTCAATGCCAGCGTAACGCTGGTGTTTGAAGGCGCCGGCTTTAATCCAGCCGTGCATCTATTGCCCTTGTTCCCAGGAGATGTTCCTACGGGTGTACAACCAGGTATCTATCAATTCGTGCTGAATCCTGGGGCCCCTAGTGGCGTATACAGACTCGAAGTCACTGCTCCGCCCGGCTATGCGGCAGGCCCAGCCGTGCAGGGTGGCGTTGCGGCGACGGGTGTATCGCCGGGTACACCAGGTGTAGCAGCTGGAGGGGTTTACACGCCACCAACGACGCTCGCTTTTGTCAATGTGCAGCCGCAAGCAGGTGCACCAGCGGCGGCCATCACGGGAGCTTCCGCCGTGAATACCAACGGCACACAGTATTTCTTGCGCTTCAATCTATTCCCAGGAGTTGCCAACGTCTTCCACAACCATATTCCGCTTGACCCGATCGCCAGTGGCGCACTCCTAGTGAGCAAAGTGGGTGATAAATCGGTTGCTGAGGTGGGTGATTCCGTGCGTTACTTCATCCGTATGCGCAATACCACGGCAGGTCCGATTGCTGGAGTCCAGTTGGAAGACTTGCTACCCGCAGGCTTCCGATACATCCCTGGCACTTCACGGTTGAACAACAATGTGTTGGCTGATCCTGCCGGTGGTGTGGGTCGCGCCTTGACCTTCAATATCGGCTCTGCCGGCGCGATTCCTGCCAACACCACGTGGGAGCTGAGCTACTTCGTGCGGCTCGGTGTCGGTTCGCAGCAAGGCGATGGGATCAACCGCGCGACGGCTGTGTTCCAAGGCGTCAACGCTCCTGTACGCTCCAACACCGCGCTGTTCCGCGTTCGTGTGGAAGGCGGAGTGTTCAGTAACGACGGCTGTATCGTAGGCAAGGTATATGTGGATTGCGATGGCAATTTTGTGCAAAACAACGAAAGCGGTTCACGCGAACTCGATATTCCCGGCGTGCGGCTGATCATGCTCGACGGCACGCAGATCATCACCGACAGCGAAGGCAAGTACAGTATCTGCGGCGTGAAAGCCCAGACGCATGTGATCAAGGTGGATCGCACCACGTTGCCAAAGGGCTCGCGTCTTATGCCATCTTCCAACCGCAATGCGGGTGTGGGCGACAGTCTGTTTGTGGACCTCAAAGGTGGTGAGCTGGCGCGTGCTGACTTCATTGAAGGCTCCTGCTCACCCGAGGTGCTTGATCAGGTCAAGGCGCGCCGTGCGCAGGGCAATATCCTCGCACCCGAAAAAGAAACGCCCGCTGATTTGAGGATTGACAACCGACCTGCGCAAGCCGAGCAGCAAATTCTGCCCAGCTTGCGGCCTGAAGCAACGCCCCCGGCTAACACGGGAGGTCAAAAGCCATGACAAGACGCACGAACAGCTGCAAGCCCCGCATAACGCTGCCCGTAGCGCGCCAAGTAGCGCAGGCCTTGCTGCCCCAGTGGTGCGAGCAACTGCGCTTCACGCCAGTTGCACTGGCAATTGCTATGCTTCCAGCCATAGCATGGGCGCAGCCAGCACCGGCCACCAACACCGCAGCCACGAGTGCCGATGTGTTGGATGCCAAATCCCTTTTTGAGACAGGCGGGCAGGCTGATATCGGCCCGCGTCCGTTTAACTCTTTCCTTTCCCGCTTGGCTTCGCCAGTGGACAAAATCAAGCTCGAATCTCCCGCAGACAATTTGCCTGCCGATGGCGTGGGCAACACGGACATTCGTTTGCAACTGCTCGGCAGCAATGGCCAGCCTTTGCAAGGCGAGCAGTTGGTGACGATTGAAGTCAATGGTGGTGCGCGTATCTTGCTGCCGGGGAGATTAACCAGCGAATCTGGCGCTGATCGCGGTGATGTGGACCGTATTACTCCCGGCATTCAGGCCAAAGTGGCGAACGGCATTTTGAGCTTCAAGCTGATTGCACCGTATCAGCCCGAGGCCGTTACAGTCCGCGTGAGCGTGCGCGGCGTGAGCGAGAGCATCGTGGTGCGCTATGTGCCTGATCTGCGTGAGATGGTGGCTGTGGGTTTGATCGAAGGCCGTTTACGCTCAGACAAGTTTGACCCTAAAACCATCGTACCCGTGCGTGAGAACGACGGCTTTGAAGAAGAGCTCAAGGGTTTTTCCAAAGACTTCAATGGTGGGAGCTCCAATTTTGGCGCACGTGCTGCGATGTATCTCAAAGGTAAGGTTAAAGGTGACTACTTGCTGACCATGGCTTATGACTCTGACAAAGATACTCGTAAGCAGTTGTTTGAGACGATTGACCCAAATGCCTTTTATCCTGTCTATGGCGATTCCAGCCTCAAAACAAAAGATGCACAAAGTACGGGCAAGCTTTACGTGCGTATCGATAAAAACCGCAGCTATTTGCTCTGGGGCGACTACACCACGCAAGACGCCAATCCTGCGCGTCGCCTGAGTCAATATAACCGCACCTTGCCTGGCCTGCGCGGTCATTATGAAGAAGGCAATACGGTCATCAACACCTTCGTGGCGCAAGAAAGCTTTAAGCAAGTGGTCGATGAATTCCCTGCGCGTGGCGTGTCTGGGCCTTATTCTGTTTCCAATCCGAATGGCATCAAAGGCACGGAGCGTGTCGAGATACTCGTTCGCAAGCGCGATCAAACCTCGGTGATTCTCAAAGTCACGCCGTTGGCGCGCGAAGTTGATTATGAATTTGAGCCTTTCAATGGCCAAATACTCTTCCGAGCTCCTGTGCCGAGCGTAGACGACCAGCTCAACCCGGTATCGATTCGTGTGAACTACGAAGTGGAGCAGGGCGGCAAACGTTTCTTCATCTACGGTGCGGATGCGCAATACAAGCTGTCTGATCGCCTCACACTTGGCGCAGCAGTGGCCAAAGACAACAACCCCGCCACGGGTCAAACCATCGTCGGTGCGAATCTGGTACTCAAACTCAGCAAAAACACCGAAGTCGTGGCTGAGCTTGCTCGCTCTAAGAGCTTGGTGAACACCGATCCCAATGGTTTTAATACCAACAACAGTGCAAACTTTATCGGCAAGTCGGGCGAGGTAGATGGCAATGCGGTGCGCGTGGCGATTCTCCATGCAGATGATCAGTTGAAAGCCAATGCTTACGTGCAGCGCGCCGACCATGATTTCAACAACGCCTCCAGTGGTCTCACGGGCGGCAAACAAGAGCTCGGCGGCGCAGTCACTTACAAAGCCACAGAAATACTCACCATCACAACTGATGCGCAGCGCTCGCAAGACAAAATCAACGGCAGTAAAAATCAATCAGCTTCGTTCGCAGCAGACCTCAAGCTCACAGATCGCCTGACGATTGGTGGTGGTGTGCGCCGCGTCGAGCAAAACGCGATCAGTGCAGCGCAACAAACAGTCAACAATTGCCTGAACACTTCCAGCATCTACACAGGCGCGGTGTCTGGCTACAACACGGGCTACGGCATCAGCCAGGTGGGTAATCAGCAGATTGATCCAGCCACAGGCTTACCTGTGATCTGCAACACAGCCATCAACCCCGTGGCTGCACCGGCGCAAGCTCTGGATCGTAATTCCGTCTTCTTGCGCGCAGGCTACAAAGCCACGGACAGGCTCACACTCGATGGCGAGTTGCAAAACATCACGGGCACTGATCCTGTCAGCACAGCCAAGCTCGGTCTGCGCTACGCCGCCACAAAGAATGTAGATTTGACGGCTGAAATGCAGCGCGAATTTGGCGGAACAAACAACGATCTTTACCGCCTGGGCGCTGACTGGCGCGTGGCTGAGAAAACACGGTTGTATTCGCGCTATGAATATGCCCACACCTACAGCGCTAACTACGGCCTAGGTATCGGCCCGCTCTCACGCGCCTTCGCGCTGGGTGTGGATACGCAATACATGCAAGACGGCTCGCTCTTCAGCGAATACCGCCTAAATGACAGCGCTTCGGGCAAAACCATCCAAAACGCGATTGGGCTGCGCAATGGTTGGAATGTGGCCGAAGGCCTGCGCCTGCAAACCAGTATTGAGCGTATCAACAGCACAAGCGGCAACTCGACCGCCTTGAGCCTTGGCGCTGAATACACTGCCAACCCCCTGTGGAAGGGTTCGAGCCGCATTCAATGGCGCGGCGACAGAGACAACACCAATTGGCTTTTCACGGCTAGCGTTGCCCGCAAACTGGATCGCGATTGGACCTTGCTCGCGCGTGAGTATTACAACCGCATCGATCCAAAAAACGGCACGGCTGATACACGCCAAAATCGTTTCCAAGTCGGCTTCGCCCTCCGCCCGGTGGACAACAACAAGTTTGATGCACTCGGCCTGTTTGAACAAAAGTCTGACAAGTCGCTTGACAAA
The DNA here is from genome assembly GCA_031418715.1 of Variovorax sp. Lineage (GTDB taxonomy): Bacteria > Pseudomonadota > Gammaproteobacteria > Burkholderiales > Burkholderiaceae_C > JANMDU01. Next base: position 5,242 of record JANOJL010000049.1, read on the forward strand.
GACAGCGACACGCAAATCATCAGCTTGCGTGCGAACTACCATCCTTCGCGACCTTGGTGGGTGACCGGTCGTTTTGCCTACAAGCGTGTGAACGAATTGCTGCTTGGTACGGTGAACGATTCGTACGATGCCTCCTTGATTGGTGGCCGCATCACCTATGACGTGACCAACCGCTGGAGCGTCGGCGCGATTACCACGCTGCTGGTGGGCAAAGGCGGTGCGCGCCAATATGCCTACGGCGTTGAAGTGGGCTACACAGTGATGGACAACCTCATTGTCGGCTTGGGCTACAACTGGCGCGGCTTCCGCGACGACGATTTGACCGGCAGCGATTACACCAACCGGGGTTGGGTGCTCAATGTGCGCTACAAGTTTGACGAAGACCTGTTCAAAGGTTCAGATACCCGCGTCAACCGCACCGTCAACCCCCAAGGCTCACCCGCCATCGGCACAGGCGCTGCGCCTGCCAATTCTGTGAATCCGAAATGATCCCGCAATTTCGCAGCCAACCGTTTAAGAGGCTTGCCATGAAACCGTTATTTTTATGCCTTTTTACATCACTAGCTGTTATGGGGTGTGCGCAGACCGCTATCAAAAATGAAGCGCCCGGCCCTGCATCGCAAAGTACTGGCTTGGCCGTGCAGGAGCAGCGCATCACCGATGACAAGGTGCTCGCTGACCGCAAAACCATCGACGCTTTGCAGCAGCGTCTGCGCAAGTTGAATGAATCGGGCGTACTACAGAACAATTACCCGTTGGCCAAAGCTCAGTGCTGGCTAGACTCTGCCAAGACGCAGTATCACGAGAATGATCGCACTGGCTATATCGAAGAATCGCTCACCGAATCTCAGAAAATTATTCAAACGCTAGAAGCCGACAAAACCGCCCGCGCTGGTTTTGAAACGCCGCTGATTGCCCGCAGCACGCGCCTGCGCGATGATCTCTGGCTCGAATTAGGCAAATACAAAAACAACGCCACCACACTCGCCTGCAATGCACGCACCGTCGCTTGCGCTGAAGTGCGCCTCGTGCGCGCAGGCCATGCTGAAGAGCAAACTGGCTGGCGTGCTGCCACACCGCATGTGATGATGGTGGAAGATGGCTTGCGCCGCGCTGGCGTGGAAGCGGCGAGTTGCGCGCAGCCGGTGGTGGCGCGTGCTGCTCCCGCCTCGTCTGCTGCGCAGGTCGTTGCATTGGCGCCTGTGTCTGTCGCCGCGCCTGCCGTGCGCGAAGTCAGTAAAGAAACCTTCGTCATCATGGCTGACACGCTCTTTAGATTTGACAAATCAGGTCGCGATGAAATGCTGCCCGGCGGTAAAGAACGCTTGAATGCAGTTGCTAACCGTTTGAAATCGTATGCATCGATTGCCACGCTGAATATCGCGGGCCACACAGATCGCTTGGGTTCGGACGAGTACAACAACCCACTCTCCCAGCGCCGCGCCGCCACTGTGTTGGAGCATCTTGGCTCACTTGGCGTGAAAGCCGCCAAGAGCGAAGCCGTGGGCAAAGGCGAGCGCGAGCCCGTGACCACGCAATGCAGCGACAAGCGACCACGCGCACAGCAAATCATCTGCTTGCAACCTGATCGCCGCGTGACGATTGAAGTCACGGGTGTGGTCAAGTAAATCTCGTTGACGGTGCTTTTAGAAGCTGATTTTTAAGATAAATCGGCCTCTACCCGTTATATTTCCTACACAACTTGCTATATTTTTAATAGTAACTATCCGGTGTTGCGCAGACCCGCAGCAATCCCGTTGATGCTGATATGAATGCCGCGCTGCACCTTTTCGTCTAAATCTTCGGGCTTCTTGCCAGCGCGGTAGCGGCGAATCAGTTCCACTTGCAAATGATGCAGCGGGTCAATGTAGGGGAAGCGATGTTGAATGCTTCGCGCTAGCGCTGCGTTGCTTGCCAAGCGCTTGCCTTCGCCGGTGATGAGCTGCAAAGCGCGGGTGGTGCGCTGCCATTCCGTCTCAATCTCAGTGAGAATTTTTTTGCGCAGTTTGGAATCAGGCACGAGCTCGGCATAGCGTGCTGCTAAAGACAAATCGCTTTTAGCGAGCACCATGTCCATGTTGGAGAGTAGGGTGCGAAAGAAAGGCCAATCGCGATACATTTTTTGTAGCAGCTTGCGCTGATCTTGTGCGGGCTTGTCGCCGTTTTCATTCAAAAACTGTTCCACCGCCGAGCCAAAGCCATACCAGCCTGGCAGCGTAGCGCGGCATTGCCCCCAACTGAAGCCCCAAGGAATCGCGCGCAGGTCTTCGATCTGTTGCGTGGCTTTGCGCGAAGCAGGGCGCGAGCCGATGTTGAGCCCTGCGATTTCTCTCAATGGCGTGGCAGCGAAGAAGAAATCCGTGAAGCCAGGCGTTTCATAGACCAAGTGGCGGTATGCACGCATGGACAACTGGGACAACACATTTGCTGCTTCCACAAAACTCTGAGGCGCTGCCTTTGTGGGCGTTAGCAGCGTGGCTTCTAAGGTGGCGGCCACCAGAGTTTCCAAGTTGCGGCGACCGATTTCTGGATTCGCGTATTTCGAGGCGATCACTTCGCCTTGCTCGGTGACGCGAATCTGGCCGCGTACCGTGCCCGGTGGCTGCGCGAGGATGGCTTGGTAGCTCGGGCCGCCACCGCGTCCCACCGTGCCGCCTCGGCCATGGAACATGCGCAGCGTGATGCCGTGAGAGACTTTGAGTTCGTCAAACAATTCCACGAGTGAAATCTCTGCGCGATACAGCTCCCAGTTGCTGGTGAAAATGCCACCATCTTTGTTGCTGTCGGAGTAGCCGAGCATGATGTCTTGCTCGGGAGAATCTTGCAACGCGCCTTCGTGCGCGGAGCGTTTGATCATCGCGGCGATGCCGGGCAAGGCATAAAACTCACGCATGATTGGCGCAGCGCTTTGCAGATCGGCAATCGTTTCAAAGAGCGGTACGACGATGAGTTCGGCGGTGGCATCTTCGTTCAACAGGCCGCGCATCAGCCCCGTTTCCTTTTGCAGCAGCAGCACTTCGAGCAAATCACTCACACTCTCGGTGTGGCTGATGATGTAGTGCAGGATGGCGGGCGCACCATAGCGCTGGCGGGCGCGTTTGGCAGCTTCAAAAATAGCCAACTCACTGCGAGTATGTTCGCTGTAATCGGCGTTGACCACGCTCAGTGGGCGCGCATCATTGAGTAATTTCAAAAGTAAGCTGCGCTTCGCGGCTTCATCCAAAGAAGAATAATTGGCTTCAATCCGAGCTGTGTTCAAAAGTTCGACAATCACCTCTTCATGCTTGTCTGAGCTTTGCCGCAAATCAATCGTGGCCAGATGAAAACCAAACACTTGGACCGCACGCATCAGCGCCGTCAAGCGCATGCCCACGAGATGCGCGCCATTGGTCGCTTGCAGCGAGGCTTCAATCGTGCGCAGATCGGTGAGAAACTCGTTGCTGCTGAGGTAGGGGTTTTGTGGCGCAGCGGCATGGCGGGCGGCCTCTGTTCCAGTCAGATCTTGCAGCGTGGCAGCCAAGCGGGCATAGATGCCAATCAAGGCGCGGCGGTAGGGCTCGTCTTTGCGGTGTTCGCTGGTGTCTGGGCTGCGGGCGGCCAGCGCCTGCATCTCATCGCTCACGCCCACCAGCATGAGCGAAGTGGAGAGCTCTGCGCCTAAGAAATGCACCTCACGCAGATGGTGGCGCAGCGCGGTTTCGCTTTGGCGGCGCAGCGCCAGCTCCAAGGTAGCAGCGGTCACATTGGGGTTGCCATCGCGATCCCCGCCTATCCAATTACCCATGCGAAAAAAGGCTTCGTCGATCTTGCCCACGCGCTCTTCCACGTCTTCATAAAGCCGAGGAATTTCTTTGAGAAAGGTCGCTTCGAAATATGAGAGCGCATTTTCAATTTCATCGGCCACTTGGAGTTTGGTGTAACGCAGCAGGCGGGTTTGCCAGAGTTGGGTGATGCGGGCGCGCAGTTGGAGTTCAAGCGCAGATTTCTCGCGTGCTATTAAATCATGAGCATCGCGCGCAGAAAGAATAAGGGCAATCGCTCGTTCTGCATCCAAAATACTTTTGCGCTGCACTTCGGTGGGGTGCGCAGTGAGTACGGGGGAGATATAGGCGCTTTTGAGCATCTTAGCGATGCTTTTTACCGTGTGGCCGCTGGCGCGCAGCCGCGCCATGGCGGCATCTAAGCTGCCGTCTTGCACATCACCGCGCCGCTCATGGATGGCGCGGCGGCGGATGTGATGGCGGTCTTCAGCCAAATTGGCCAAATGGCTGAAATAAGTGAAGGCGCGGATCACGCTCACGGTTTGCTCGTTGGACAGGGATTTGAGCAACTTCTTCATATCGCTCTCAGCTTGCGCATCCGCGTGGCGGCGGTAAGCCACCGAGAGTTTGCGCACTTTTTCTACGATGTCATACACAGTCGCTCCCTCTTGCTCTCGTATCACATCGCCCAGAATTCGGCCAAGGAGGCGAATGTCTTCGATCAAAGGGCGATCTTTGTCTTTTTTGGAGTCAAGGGAGGCAGATGGTGGGAAGGCAGCGGTACTCATGCACAGCATGCTAGCATCGAAGACAGGGCATTCATTACATGACGGTTACGCTTGTGTTGAACAATGAGAATGCCCGCTACTCCCCAAATTTATGAAGATCCGAATCGCCACCCGAGAAAGCCGCCTTGCCCTTTGGCAGGCCGAGCATGTGCAGAGTTTGCTGGCCGCGCAAGGCCACAGCGTGGACTTGGTGCCGATGACCACCCGGGGGGACCAGATTTTGGATCGCACGCTGTCCAAAGTGGGCGGCAAAGGCTTGTTTGTGAAAGAACTGGAGTTGGCTTTGCAGGAAGATCGCGCGGATATTGCTGTGCACAGTCTCAAAGACGTGCCGATGCAGTTGGCAGCTGAGTTTGCATTGGCTTGCGTGATGCAGCGCGAAGATCCTCGCGATGCGTTGGTCTCACCGCGATTTTCAGCCTGGCAAGATTTGCCCCAAGGCAGCGTGGTGGGCACATCTAGCTTGCGACGCACCGTGCTGCTGCAAGCGTTGCGGCCTGATTTGAAGATCGAACCCCTGCGCGGCAACCTAGATACGCGCTTGCGTAAACTCGATGAAGGCAAATATGCGGCCATCGTGCTCGCGGCGGCGGGCTTGAAACGACTGGGTTTGGCGCAGCGCATTGCGCAAACCTTTGAGCCTGAAACGATGTTGCCTGCTGCGGGGCAGGGCGCTCTGGGCATTGAAACACTGAGCAGCCGAAATGATGTGCGCAGCGCGCTCGCGCCTCTCGCGCATGAGGCCACTTGGTTGGCCGTAGGCGCTGAGAGGGAAGTCAGCCGCAGCATGGGCGGCAGTTGCTCGATGCCGCTGGCGGCGTTTGCTACATGGAAAGGCGATACGTTAACGCTGAACGCCGCTTGGGGCGATCCCGATGCACCGGGCCTCCTCGTGCGCACACGGGCTAGCCACCCGGTGCGCAGCCAAATGCAAGCACGGGAGCTGGGTGCTCTGGTGGCGGCGCAGTTGCAGGCAGGCGGCGCACGGGTGTTAGCCTGAGCACAGCAGTAAAGATTGATCATGCATCTGATCGTCACACGGCCAGTGCAGCAAGCGGCTGATTGGCTGGCCGCATTGCAAGCGGCGGGGCACAGCACGTCTCACCTGCCTTTGATCGAAATTGAAGCGGCTGAGAGCCCGGCAGATATTGCGGCTTGGCAGGCGGCGCTTCAAAGCCCGCAGCCTTGGCAAGCAATCATGTTTGTGAGTGGCAATGCCGTGGCGCATTTTTTTAAGCCAAATCTGCCTCTAGCCGTTATAAAACATGCTCAAACTGCTATTGAGCTAATAGTAAACAATGCATCCACTCGCTGCTGGGCAACGGGCCCGGGCAGCGTGCAGGCGCTGCTGGCGGCGGGTGTGCCGTTGGAAAAAATCGATGCGCCCGTGCATGATGCCGGGCAGTTTGATTCGGAAGCGTTATGGCAAATCGTGCAACACCAACTTCAAGCGACTAGCCGCGTGTTGATCGTGCGTGGCCGCGATGTGGGCACACCAGACAGCAGCCGAGATTGGCTTGCACAGCAGATCCAAGCGCGTGGTGGGCAAGCAAACAGCGTGGTGGTGTATGAAAGGCGAGCGCCCAGATTCAACGAGGCGCAGTGGGTGCAAAGTACGGCGTGGTTGCGCGATGGCAGCGCATGGCTCTTCAGCAGCTCGCAGGCGCTGAAGCATCTGCCTCAAACGCTTGACGCAACCCGAGCTATTTGCATTTGCACACATGAACGCATCGCCCAAGCCGCCAAAAACCGAGGCTTCGCTGTTGTTTGCACGTCACGCCCCACCATACAAGATGTATTGGCATCTATAAAATCGATTAATGCTTGAAACCCCACCCGTCGCACCTGCGCCAGCCTCGCCTGTGACCTTGCCTGGACCGATGGGGGAGGCAGCTTCTCCAGCTCCCACCGCAGGCAAAACTCCCAAGGTCACAATGTTTCTCGTGGCCGTCGCATTGGCCGCTCTCTTGCTCAGTGCCAGTTTGTGGATGAAGCTGTCTGGTATTCAAGAAGCGCTGGCACGGCAAAGTTTGGATGCCACCACGGCTTCCGTCGAAGCGCGCACGCTCGCCAAATCAGCACAAGAAGCGGTGAAAGAAATCGCATCGCGCCAAGCCTTGCTGGAAAACCGCGTGAGTGAAGTCGCTTTGCAGCGCGGGCAACTTGAGGAGCTGATGCAAAGCCTCTCACGTTCGCGTGATGAAAACTTGGTGGTTGATGTCGATTCTGCTTTGCGCTTAGCGCAGCAGCAAGCCAATCTCACTGGCAGCTTAGAGCCGCTTTTAGCCGCACTGCGCAGCGCCGAGCAGCGTGTAGGCCGCGCAGCGCAGCCGCGCCTTGCGCCCTTGCAGCGCGCCTTGGTCAAAGATTTAGATCGCGTGAAATCAGCCAATGTGGCTGATACGCCCAGCCTGCTCATCAAGCTCGATGAACTCGTGCGCTTGGTGGACGAGATGCCTCTGGCCAACGCGGTGGCCATTGCGGCCAAGCCGACGCAAAGCACCTTGCCTACGCGCACAGTATCGGCCGACGATAGTAAAGGCTCAGGTGTGTTAAGCCAAGCGCCCGATTGGTTCAGGGCGCTGGTGGGTGCGGTGCGCGAAGAGGCGCGTGCACTCGTGCGTGTGAGCCGCATTGATGTGCCCGAAGCGGCACTGCTGAGCCCTGAGCAAAGTTTCTTTGCACGAGAAAATTTGAAGCTCAAGCTGCTCAATGCGCGCTTGGCGCTGTTGGCCCGCCAATTTGACACGACACGCGCAGATCTCTCCGGTGCGGCCCGGCTCGCCACCCGCTATTTCGATGCCAGCTCACGCGCTGTGCAGCAGGCCGGCAGCCTCATGGCGCAATTGCAAACCCAGTTGCAGCGCGCCGATCAGCCGCGCATTGACGACACGCTCGCTGCGTTGGCCACGCTTTCAGCAGCCACTGCACAAAAGTAAACCATGCGCGCCGCCCTCTGGCTTTTGGCCATCTTCGCTGCAGCTGTCGGTATCGCTTTGTTTGCCGTACGTTCCACCGGTACGGTAACGCTGTATTGGCCGCCCTATCGTATTGATCTCTCGCTCAATCTCGTCTTGCTCTTACTTGCGGCGCTGTTTGTATTGCTGCATTTGGCGATTCGCGCTTTGGGCGCGTTGGTGGATTTGCCCACGCAGGCCAAAGCTTGGCGTGCCAGCCAGCGCCAGCAGGCGATGCACGGCGAGCTGCGCGATGCCATGGCGCATTTGCTCTCTGGCCGTTTTGCTCGCGCGAAAAAACAAGCGCTGCTGGCGCATCAGCATGCGGTGGCGCTAGCGGGTGATTCTGGTCAAAAAATGGCATGCCTTGAAGTGCAATCTATGACGTTGCTGATTGCTGCCGAGGCCGCGCAGTCACTGCAAGATGCCCCCGAGCGCGAGCGTCTCGTCCAAGCCGCGCTGGCTGTGCCGCTTCCGAAGAGCGCCCTGCATTTCAAAGAAGGCACCACACTGCGCAGCGCGCGCTGGATGATTGACGAGAACGATCCCTCCACCTCACTTAAGCGCTTAGCCACACTCTCACAAGGGGCTCAAAGGCGCACGCTCGCACTGCGCCTAAAGCTGCGAGCTTTGCAATTGGCCAAGCAGCAGGGCCAAGCATTAGAAACAGCGCGTCTGCTGGCCAAGCACGGCGGCTTTTCTGCCACAGCTGCGCAAAGCATTGTGCGCAGCTTGGCGATTGCCACCTTGAGCGAAGCGTATGACGCTGATCAAATCACCCGCGCTTGGCAGCAGCTCACCGAGGCCGAGCGCACGCAGCCTGAAGTGGCCACACATGCGGCGATGCGCTTGATCAATCTCTCTACCGGATCGCCCGAAGCGCAAGATTTGCACGAACGCGCCCGCACTTGGATTGAGCCTGTGTGGCAACGCTATCCCCAGCTGGGTGAGTCAGCGCAAATTCGCGTAGTACGTGCATTGGAATCGACCTTCTCATCCGGCATGATTGACGGCGCAGCGATTGACCATGCGTGGCTTGCCAAAATCGAAACGGCGCAACGCCAGTTGCCCCATGATGCCCGATTGCAATACCTTGCTGGCATGGCCTGTGTCCATCGCCAACTCTGGGGCAAAGCGCAGCAATTGCTCGCAGCTAGCGTGGCGCATGTGGGCGATGAGAACCTAAAGCGCAGCGCCTGGCGAAACCTTGCCCTTTTGGCAGAACAGCGCACAGATGAAACTCAGGCACTCGCCGCTTGGAAAAAAGCGGCGCATTGATCTTTTTGCTTTGATAGCCTAGCGTGATGGAACACTCTTCTAGGCTCATCAACCCCCCTCATTTTCCTAGCTGCCGCCGTGGCTGCGGTACCGATTGCCTAGGCGCTTGTGGGAGTTGCGCAGGCCGATTTTTGGTTGGGGTTCGGTGCAAATGCTCAGTTGCATTGCTATATTATTCATAGCATTTGGTTTTGTATTTATAACAACGACAGGCCTGAATCTCACATGGAAAGTGGCTTTGGTGGCAGCATCACCAAGACGAAGAGCGTTTGATCAGCCTTGCCAAGGCTGGGCGACAACAGTTGGAGGAGCTGATGGCGCAAGAGCGTGAGGTGACGATGCTCGGCCCGGACGCAATAGCGCATCCGCCTGTGCGTGACTAATGCTATTTATTTTGTAGCATACTAATGATTATTTATAACGGGAAGAGCCTGTTTTGCTTGATTTTTGATGTTGATGTGCTTTGTGGGTGGTACGCAATGGTCTGCTTGGTGGCGCTCTAAGGTCTCTGGGAGACTTAGCTGGTCGGGCTCATGGTCCCGGCGAATCGCCGCTCAGGCAGAGCCGTCGTAGCCGAAGACTAACCAACTAAATACTATCAAATCAATAGCGAACTATTTAGAAAATATAACGGGAAACCACACTTTTGACTATAAATAACCAGGCCAAAGCGAGGCCAACCAACGATCCAGTCCGTCCCCTTAAAATCGCTGCATGCAATCTGTCAAAAAAGAATTACTCGCCGCACTCGCGGTGGAACTGGAAACCTTGAGCCCCGGCGCAGGCAGCAAGGCCGCGTTTGAGTCGCCCAAAGTTGCCGAACATGGCGATTTCGCTTGCACCACAGCGATGCAGTTGGCAAAAGCCTTGAAAAAAAATCCACGCGAGCTGGCTTCCAGTCTGCGGGAGGCGCTTCTGAATAATGTGCAATTCGCCAAATGGGTGAGCGAAATTGAAATCGCTGGCCCAGGTTTTATCAATATTCGGCTCAAGCCAGCGGCCAAGCAAGAAGTCGTGCGCGAGGTGCTCGCGCAGGCGAGCCGCTTTGGGCATCAAGCGCCTACCGGTAAAAAGATGATGGTGGAATTTGTCTCTGCCAATCCTACTGGGCCACTGCACGTTGGCCATGGCCGCCAAGCTGCTTTGGGCGACGCGATTTGCAACCTTTGGGCGACGCAAGGCGAGCAGGTTTACCGGGAGTTTTATTACAACGATGCGGGTGTGCAAATCAACAATCTGGGCATCTCTGCCCAGCTTCGCGCTCAAGGCTTCAAGCCCGGCGATGCGCAATGGCCTGAAACGGCCTACAACGGCGAATACATTGCCGATATCGCGCAAGATTTCATCGCCAAGAAAACAGTCCAAGCTGATGACCGCAGCTTCACGGCCAGTGGCGATGTGACCGATCTCGATGCAATACGCCAGTTCGCCGTCGCTTATTTACGCCGCGAACAGGATTTAGATTTGCAAGCCTTTGAAGTGAAGTTTGACAACTACTACCTAGAATCCAGCCTTTACACCAGTGGCCGCGTCGAGCAAACCGTGCAAAAGCTCATCGCAGCGGGTAAGACCTATGAAAAAGACGGCGCACTTTGGCTCAAATCCACCGACTACGGCGACGACAAAGACCGCGTGATGAAAAAGAGCGATGGCTCTTACACCTATTTCGTGCCCGACGTGGCCTACCACTTGGCCAAATGGGAGCGCGGCTTCACCCGCGCTGTGAATATTCAAGGCACAGACCACCACGGGACGATCGCTCGCGTGCGCGCGGGCTTGCAAGCGGCTGGCCAGGGCGTGGCGCAAGGCTTCCCGGATTACGTGTTGCACACGATGGTGCGCGTGTTCATGAAAGGCCAAGAAGTCAAGATCTCCAAGCGCACGGGCGGCTACGTCACGCTGCGTGATTTGATTGACTGGACGAGCAAAGACGCTGTGCGCTTCTTCCTGCTCTCGCGCAAGCCCGACACGGAATACACCTTCGATGTGGATCTGGCCGTGCAGAAAAACAACGACAACCCGGTGTTTTATGTGCAGTATGCGCATGCCCGGATTTGCTCGGTGCTTGCGGCTTGGAGCGAAAAAGAGGGTGGTGATACAGCCACATTAAACAGCGTGAATCTCGATGCGCTCCACTCCACTCCTGCGCAATCGCTGATGCTGCAACTGGCCAAGTATCCTGAGATGCTCACCGCCGCTGCCCGCGATTTTGCGCCGCATGACGTAACTTTCTATTTGCGCGATCTTGCCGCCTGTTATCACACCTATTACGATGCCGAGCGCATCTTGGTGGAGGATGAAAGCGTGAAAAAAGCCCGTTTGGCGCTCGTGGCTGCCACAGCGCAGGTGATTCGTAACGGCTTGGCGGTATTGGGCGTGAGCGCACCCGCTAAGATGTGAACATGAACACTTTTTTGTTTTTCAGCAAGCAGCGTGCAAAGCAACGCGGTGGATTGTTTTTAGGTCTCATCATTGGCTTGCTTGTGGGTTTGGGCGCAGCGTTCGCCGTGGCCATTTATGTGACCAAGGTGCCTGTGCCCTTCATGAACAAGGGCGTGACCAAGTCCACCGCTGAGCAAGATGCGCAAGAAAACCAGAAAAACAAAAACTGGGATCCAAACGCACCTTTGTATGGCAAAAACCCCGCCAAATCATCTGCCTCAGGCACAGTAGGCACAGCCACCACCGCGCCCACCACGTCTGCCACTACCCCAACGGCTGCCAAACCCACGCCCGCCGCCAGCGCTGCCAAACCTGCCGCTTCTGCCGCCAAGCCCTCAGCCGATCCACTGGGCGATTTAGCCAAAGCCAAAACCACGGGCGCTGGCACAGTCACGGCTGCTGTAACAGCAGGCGCAGGCGGCGCAGACCCGTTCACCTATTTCGTTCAAGCGGGCGCGTTCCGCACGCCTGAAGATGCCGAGGCGCAAAAAGCCAAGCTCACCATCGCCGGCTTTGAAGCCAAGATCACCGAGCGTGAACAGTCTGGCCGCACGGTGTTTCGCGTACGCGTGGGTCCGCTGGACAAACAAGGCGATGCTGACAAAGCCAAAGAAAAGCTCGATGCCGCAGGCTTTGAGACGGCGATTGTTCGCGTGCAGCGTTAAAAACTGCGCAAAACCTGCGCGTGCATGGTTGGAACTTTGTCAGCCCGCACAGGCTCAGCTTCGTTACTTGATAATCTGCATCATTGTTATTTGGAGAAGTTGCCATGTTTCGTCGTGAATTGATCAAAACCGCCAGCACCATCACTGCGGCATCGGCTGTTGCCTCTGTGCCCCTGAGCGTGCTCGCACAGCGCAGCTATCAAGAAGGCCAAGACTATGTAGCGCTGGACAAGCGCGTGCCCAGCGATGCCGCTGCAGGTCGCGTGGAAGTGATCGAATTCTTCTGGTATTCCTGCCCGCATTGCAATGCATTTGAGCCACGTTTGGAGCAATGGGCCGCCAAGCTGCCCAAAGACGTGACTCTGCGCCGCATGCCAGTGGCATTCCGCGATGATTTTGTGCCCCAGCAGCGCTTGTTTTATGTGCTGGAGGCTTTGGGCAAGGTCGAAGAGCTGCATAAAAAAGCGTTCTATGCGATTCATGTCGAAAAGCGTGCTCTCAGCAGCCAAACCGCCATCGGTGACTGGATTGCGACGCAGGGCTTGGACAGAACCAAGTTTGACGAGTTGTACAACTCGTTTGGTGTGCAGACCAAAGCCACGCGCGCTAAAAAGTTGCAAGACGATTACAAAGTGGGCGGCGTGCCCGCTTTGGGAATTGGTGGTCGTTTCTACACCGATGGCGCACTCGCACAAAGCATGGAGCGGGCTTTGCAAGTCACCGATTGGTTGATTTCGGAAATCAAAAAAGGCCGCTAATTTCAAGTCAAATCGGCTTCTAGCCGTTATAAAGTCTGCGCCAAGCGCTATTTATTTAATAGCGCTTGGCGTTTGACCTTTAACGATCTGCTGGATGCCCCAAGCGCATATCGTCTAAATAATCTTTGCTGATGTTGATGCTGGTTTTCACGCCTACTTCATCAAAATGCTTTTTCAGCCAGCGCTTGCCACACTCTCGGCCCAGCTCAAACAGCGCTTCAATCAGTTTGCCATCAGGCGATGATTTGCTCGATGCCGGGTAGGCTTCCAGCGCTTCGCCGCCGTCGATGCGGTGCAATCGTACCGTGCGGTAACGCTCGGGTGGCAAGTAGCCTTTGTCGATCAAGCGGTTGATCAGATCGATGCCGCGCATTTGCGCCAGCAGGCTGGCATTGAAGGTCAGCTCGTTGATGCGATCCAGAATATCGCTGCCGCTGGAGGGCAGGGCGTTACGCTCCACGGGGTTGATTTGAATCAACACAATATCACTGGCTTTGCAACGGTAAATCAGCGGATGCAGGGCGGGGTTGCCGCTGAAGCCGCCGTCCCAGTAATGCTCTCCTTCAACTTCCACCGCGCGAAACATCATCGGCAAGCAGGCGGATGCCATCACGGCGGCTTCGGTGAGACGGCTGCCCGAAAAAATCTCGGCCTTGCCAGTTTTCACATGTGTGGCGCAAACATGAATTTGCGGTGACTGCACCTGAGCCAGTTGCTTGAAATTCACGCACTCTGCCAACAGTTTGCGCAGCGGGTTGAGGTCGAGCGGGTTGAGTTGTGCGGGCGACAAGCTCGATGCTGCTGGCATCACGCCACTGGCGCGCCAACCGGCGAGCCACATTTCCATCCAGCCGCGCTGCAACTTGCTGGACTCGCCCATTTGCGCAATCTTGCGCCAAAATTTAGCTAGCGCTTGCCGGGCTGCCTCGCGCGCGGCAGCAGGGTCATCAAGGTGCTGCGCAAAACCATGCCCCAACACCACCGCATTCATCGCGCCCGCGCTCGCACCGCTGATGCCATCCAGCTGCATACGCCCATCTTCCAGCAATAGATCGAGCACACCCCAAGTGAACGCGCCATGCGAGCCACCGCCTTGCAGCGCGAGGCTCACCGGTTTGGGTGCATCCGTATCGTTGGATGGGGATGGCTTGGCAGAGGATGATGGATCGGTCATGGGTGCGGCTTTCTGCGGCGAGTGTCGCTGATTGTAGAGAGCAGATGTTGTGCCAAGTGTTTAAAAAATGTCAATTTGATGACACTAAATGCTATTAATTTAATAGCGACTTGCGCACATTCTATAAGGGGAAGAAGCCGCATTCACCTTAAAAATCATTGACTTACAATGATCAAATGCAACGCCGCTCATTCCTCACCCGCCATGCTGTCGTGATCATGGCCAGCATCGCTTCGCCCGGCCTGATCAGCACCGCGCTGGCCAATGACAGCGCCAAAGTGCAAAGCCTCTCGCAAGCCCTGCTCTGGCTTGACCAATTAGAGGCTGCACCTGGCGTGAAAACCTCCGGCGCTTGGCCTTTGTCAGCGATTTTGGAGCATCTGTCACAAAGCATCGACATGAGCATGGACGGCTTTGCGCAGCCCAAAAGCGCGCTGTTTCAAAATACGGTTGGTACAGCGGCCTTCAGCCTCTTCAAATGGCGCGGCCAGATGAGTCACTCTCTCAGTGAGCCCATCCCCGGCGCACCTGTGCTGACGCCTACGCCCACGTGGCGACCGGCGGCCACACGCCTGCGCGCCTCCATTGCTCGCTTTAATGCCCAAAGCGCCGCCTTGAAACCCCATTTCGCCTACGGCAGTTTGAGTAAAACTGATTACGCCATCGCCCACACGATGCACATCGCCAACCATCAAGACGAAATCGCGCTTCATCGATTGGCCTGAGTTGCATCATTTACGCCACGCTACATGTGCGCAATAAGTCACTGGACGTAGACTTTTGCCTCTCAAAACACAGCCCACCCTTTGCCGCTTGGCACTTTATTTGCACAATGTACAGATGATTCAAAAAATAACTTTTCGTGCTCGACACCTCAAGCGTAGCCTGATGGGCGTCAGTCTCTTCCTTGCTCTGCAAACCAGCTTCGCGCAAGATGCCGTGCTGCAAAGCGCACAAAACCTGCTCACGGCCAAGCTAGCTGCGCAAGCCTATCAACTGCTCGGCCCGCTAGAAAGCAGCCGCGCAGGTCAACCGCAGTTCGACTATTTGCTGGGTGTGGCAGCGCTTGATTCTGGCCGCATCACACAAGCGATTTTTGCGTTTGAGCGCGTGTTGGCCGTGCAGCCAAGCAACAGCCTCGCACGCGCCGAGCTAGCGCGCGCCTATCTGCAGGCTGGCGAGACAGATACGGCTCGCAGCCAGCTGATTCAAGTCCAAGCCGCGCCCGATGTGCCGCCCGAAGCGCGAGCCAGCGTTGAGCGCTTGCTTTCCAGTATCGATGCGGGCCAAGCTGCCAAGCCGCTGCGGTTTTACGTTGAAGTAGGTTTGGGGCATGACAGCAATTTGAGCGGCGGGCCCAACATCAACAGCTTTGCCGTTCCCGGATTTGCCTTCCCTTTCCTGCTCGGCCCAGCCTCCAAAGAGCGCGGCGACAACGTCTTGCAACTCGGTGCAGGCCTCGCATGGACGCAAGCCATCAGCAGCGCCACCGAACTCAACGCCCAACTCAACGCGCGCACCACCCGCCCGTTCAAAGAAGATACGCTAGACACCAGTAGCATCGATGGCGCTCTAGGCATTGCGCATACGGTTGATGCGACGCGCTACAGCCTCTCGCTGCAACTGGCCAACCTCAATTTCGACGGCGACACCTACCGCAAAACCACTGGCCTCACTGCGCAGGCGATCCACAAACTCAGCGCTAGCAGTCAGCTCATGGGCTTTGTGCAACTGGCGCAGCTGGATTACCCCACCCAAGCCCTGCGCGATGCCCGCCGCAGCGTGTTGGGAGGCGCGTGGGGCACAACGCTCTCGCCCGCCACCAGTGCCTACCTCGGCCTGGCCTTCGGTGGCGAAAAAGCCAACCAAGCCGCAGGCGCCGAGTTTGGCTACAAACTCACGGGGCTGCGCGCAGGCGGCGAGCATGTGCTCTCGCGCCAAATGCGCGTGTTCACCAATCTGGGGCTGGAATGGCGCAAACACCGCGCGAATGACACCTTTTTCTTAGGCAAACGCAGCGACCGCCAGATCGATCTCACCCTCGGGCTGCATGTCCAACTCGCGCCCAGCAGCTATGGCCAGTGGCGCATCACCCCACAACTCAACTGGACGAACCGCGACAGCAACTTCGTCGTTTATGAGATGCGCCGCACCCAACTGGGCGTGACAGCACGCTTAGATTTTTAAGCATTCAAGTGCGCATGATTACTACTAATTTAATAGCACGCTAAGCATATTCTATAACGGCGAAAGGCCAAAATGACTCAAAAAATTCCCTCTTCCAAGGCTTTCCAAGCCATCATCCACCCCGTCGCCGCCGCCGCCTTGCTGGCCTGCCTGAGCAACCCGCTTGTGGCGCAAACCGCCAGCCCTAACTCTGCCATCGCCCAGCCCGCAGCCACGCTCGAATTCGTGCAGGGCAGCGTCGCGGTGCGCTCCAGCTTGGGCGCAAGCCGCATCGCCCAGCGCGGCACGGTCGTTAACAACGGCGAAACCATCGAAACGCAAAGTGGCCGCGCCCAAATGCGCATGGTTGATGGCGCGTATATTTCTCTGCAAAGCGACACCACCTTGCGCCTCGACAACTACCGCGTTGCCAGCGCCCAAGAGCCAGAAAGCGGCTTCATGAGCCTCGTGCGCGGCGGCTTGCGCACCGTCACGGGTCTAATTGGCCGCGACACCAAACAAAATTACCGCCTGCAAACCGCCACTGCCACCGTCGGCATCCGAGGCACCGGCTTTTCCGCCACCAGCGGCGACGACGGCACTCGCGTGCGCGTCAGCGAAGGCGCGATTGCGCTGTGCACGCAAGGCGGCTGCCTCGACTTAGCCGCTTTGCAAACGGGCTTCGCTCCAAATGCCACCACCTTGCCTATCCGCATCGCAGCCGCCCCCGTGCTCCAGCCCACACAAGCGCCTAGCGTGTTGGTGGTTGCACCACAGCAGGGTGTGCGTGAAATTGATCCCGAGAAAATTGTCGTGAGTGCATATGACCCACAGCCTGAACCGATCTTTTTGCCGCGTACTCCGTTGACGGGCACGGCCAACGGAATGGGTGCGGCCTACAACACGCCAAGCACGCTTTTTGCCGCTGGTTTGTTGGGCGGCACGCTCACTTTTGATGCTGAAGGCCGCTTGCTGGAATTCATTGATGGCAACATTTCTTCGCCTGGTTATCGCACCATTGCAGCATCCGTGTCTGATTTTGGTTCAGACGGCATCATTGCTTGGGGACGTTGGAATGGCGGCAACACCACCTTTTATGGTGGCAGCTCTGAGACAGGCAGCGTCAACCACCTCACCTACGTCACAGGCAACACAGGCGCAGCTGTGCCTATCGTCGGCTCATTCACCGTCTTCGGCTCAACGGCGCCCGCGGTGATTGATCCTGTCAGCGGAGGTGTATCTGTTTTGGGCGTGAGTAACTCTGTCACGGGAAATATGGCGATCAATTTCCCGGGAGCCACGGGTGGAACCTTGGCCTATTACTTGTCAATTCCTTTGAGTGGGCAAGTCTTCAGTGTCTCTGGTTCGGCAACGCAATTCGGAGGCACTTCTTTCTTGGGCACCAGCTCTGGCATCACCAGTACGGGTACGGCGTGCAGTACGAGTTGCACCGGTATCATTCCCTACGGCGATGCCATTCAAGGTGCGATCTTCGGAGCAGGTAACACCCGCATTGGTGCGCAATACGGCTTTAGCTCTGATATCGGCAAAGTCACGGGCGCAGTCGTTTTACATCCCACGCCTCCTTGACCTAAAGACAGCTTGCATTTTTGTTAATGGCACGATAGATTACAACTTTAAAACAGTTGTTCAGGGAGTTTTCCGTGTCTGAGAATCAGCAATCATCAGTCTTGCCCGCTACTGAAGCAGGTGTGCCTTCCGCGTCCGACAAAGCTGGACGCTTTCCATTTTCCGCCGTCAGCAGCGCCGTCTTGGTCGTTGCCACCGGATTAGGCTTGGTGGCTTGCGGTGCAGGTGGCGGCACTGCTGTGACACCATCTGTGTCAGTCAATGTGGCTGGTCAAGCTATCAAAGGGCCAGTCAGCGGTGGCCAAGTGTGCGCCTACACACTCAGCAGCCCCCGCCAGCAAATCGCCTGCACCACCACAGACAACAACGCCAACTACCAACTCCAGCTCCCAGCTGGCACCGGCGAAGTGCTGCTCGAAGTCACCGGCGGCAGCTATATCGACGAAGCCACTGGCCAAAAAGTCGCACTCACCACTCCTCTGCGCACCCTGACCAAAGCTGGCGGCGCGGTAGAAAATATTCTGATGACGCCATTCACTGAGCTGGCAGTTCAACGCGCCTCGGTGGGCAACTCGGGAGGCAATTTGACCTGGGTCGGTTTTCAAACGCAGATGGGTGCTTTAGAAGCGGGGCTAGGTATCAGAGGCTTGGCAACTGGCAATCCGTTTGGCGGGACGGGCGTTGACGATAAAACGCATTTTCGCGTTCTTGAGGCATTCTCGAAACAGCAGGCAACACTGGGTAAAAATATTCAAGATACATTGCTGTTGCTCGGCAATGAAATTGACAAGTGCGGCATCAATGGGTTGGGTACGACGCTAGCTATCTATGGCGCAGTTGGCGCCACAACCACCTCTGCTGGTGGTGGCGCGCTGAGCAAAATTGCCTCTACACTAGCCAACGCAAACTTATCTATCATTGCCGACGCTGTGGAAATGGACACGATCTTACCAAGCCCTTGCTTGGATGGTGTCGTGATTGACGGTGATATCCAGCCCTTGATGGTGCTGGATAAACAGTTTCCTCCTACGAGCTGGTTGAACGCAAAATCGGTAGAGTTGACGCAATGTTCCGGCTCCCCGAGCGGTACGCTGAACTTTCCTTCAGCGAAGTTGGTGATTCACGCTCTAAGTCTTGACTTTCCTGGTGGCTTAAACATCACCAGCCTTGGCAATTACACGCTGACTTCTGGTGTGGTGCCGATAGACTTGAGGCAATCTGGTATCACCGTCAACACAGCTAACGACTGCTTGTTGTCAGCAGATGTGACGATGAAAGGCGGCGCTTTCGGCGGTTTAACGGTAGTTGCGAATACGCTTAGCGCAGGCTCAGGAGGTGTTTTGGGCAGCGGGGGAAGTATTGGCGCAGGCGGCGGTGCTGTCACCATCAGCGGGCCGATAAATAGCAGTGGCGGTGGCTCGATTGGCGTCAGTGGCAGCGGATTAACCACCAGTGGCTCTGGCAGCTCCGGTAGCGGTGGCATCACTGTGGGAAGCAAGTCTAATTAAAACACCCTCTCTAATCGCTAGCGTCAAATAATTGCCAACATTTGACACGGCTCCTAAATCTGTGCCATAATTCAAGGCTTCGCTCAAGAAGAGTGCGGATATTCATCCGTAAGTCACTTGAGCATCCTGCCCAAACGTGGCTGGTTTGAGAAATCAAATTCGGCAGCGACGGGCCCAAGACTGCTTTCGATGGTTTGAAATGGTTCAAACAGTCGGAGACAAGTTGGGAAGACTAGACAATGATCCAAACTGAATCTCGACTCGATGTCGCCGACAACACAGGCGCTAAATCCGTGCTGTGTATCAAAGTGCTTGGTGGCTCTAAGCGTCGCTATGCATCTGTGGGCGATGTGATCAAAGTGAGCATCAAAGAAGCTGCTCCACGCGGCCGCGTCAAAAAAGGTGAGATCTACAACGCTGTTGTAGTTCGCACCGCCAAAGGCATTCGCCGTGGTGATGGCTCGCTCGTGAAATTTGATGGCAATGCAGCTGTGTTGCTTAACGCCAAGCTGGAGCCAATCGGCACCCGCATCTTCGGCCCCGTGACGCGTGAACTCCGTACCGAGAAGTTCATGAAAATCGTGTCCCTGGCACCTGAAGTCCTGTAAAGAGGCCTCCTATGAATAAACTTCGCTCAGGCGACGAAATCATCGTGCTCACTGGCCGCGACAAAGGCAAGCGAGCAAAGATCACTTCGCGCAAAGATGAAACTCATCTGCTAGTCGAGGGCATTAACCTCGTCAAAAAACACACCAAGCCGAATCCGTTGAAAAACACCACTGGTGGTATTGTGGAAAAGGCAATGCCTATTCATCAATCCAATGTGGCAATTTTCAACAGTGCAACAGGCAGGGCCGACCGCGTGGGCTTCAAAATAAATGGGGACAGCAAAGTCCGCATTTACAAGTCCAGCGGTGCTGAAATCAAAGCAGCCTGAGGGTAGAAAATCATGGCACGTTTCAAACAACACTACCAAGACAAAGTCGTTCCCGAGCTGATGCAAAAGTTTGGCTACAAGTCGATCATGGAAGTTCCTCGCATCACCAAGATCACCCTGAATATGGGTGTTGGCGAAGCGGTGGCAGACAAAAAAGTCATGGACAACGCCGTGGGCGACATGACCAAAATCGCAGGTCAAAAACCTGTGGTGACCAAGGCTCGCAAAGCGATCGCCGGATTCAAAATCCGCGAGCAGTTGCCTATCGGTTGTATGGTCACGCTGCGCGGCGAACACATGTATGAATTCCTTGACCGTTTCGTCACGATTTCGCTGCCACGTGTGCGCGATTTTCGCGGTGTCTCGGGTCGCGCTTTCGATGGCCGTGGCAACTACAACATCGGCGTGAAAGAGCAGATCATTTTCCCTGAGATCGAATACGACAAAGTCGATGCCGTGCGCGGTCTCAATATCAGCATCACGACGACAGCTAAAAACGACGAAGAGTGCAAAGCGCTCCTCACTGGTTTTCGCTTCCCGTTCAAGAACTGAAACAAGGATCGAGAAATATTATGGCTAAAGCTGCACTGATCCAGCGCGAACTCAAGCGCGACAAACTGGCTGCTAAGTTTGCAAAGAAGTATGCCGAATTCAAGGCAACTGCTTCTGATGTGAGCAAGTCTCCTGAAGAGCAAATGGCTGCGCGTCTGGGCTTGAACAAGCTTCCGCGCAATGCCAATCCGCACCGCCAACGTAACCGTTGTTCTATCACTGGCCGTGGCCGTGGTACGTACAGCCAATTTGGTTTGGGTCGCATGAAAGTGCGTGAAATGGCTTTTGCTGGTGAAATTCCCGGCATGACCAAAGCCAGCTGGTAACTCAAGCGAAGGAACAAAAACATGAGCATGAGTGATCCTATCGCCGACTTGTTGACGCGCATACGCAATGCGCAGATGGTCGCCAAAACAACCGTGTCGTTGCCTGCATCCAAGTTAAAGGCAGCGATTGCACAGGTGTTGAAAGACGAGGGCTACATTGACGGATTCAAAGTGAATACAGTTGATGGGAAGTCTGAGCTTGAAATAGCCCTGAAATATTATGCTGGTCGCCCTGTTATCGAGCGTCTGGAGCGCGTCAGTCGCCCCGGTCTGCGCGTTTACAAAGGTGCAGGCAGTATCCCGCAAGTGATGAATGGTCTTGGCATTGCCATAGTGACCACACCACAAGGCGTGATGACAGATCGCAAAGCGCGGGCTACCGGTATCGGTGGCGAAGTGCTCTGCTACGTCGCTTAAACCGCGCAAGGAGAATTAAAAAATGTCCCGCGTAGGAAAAATGCCCGTCAATGTGCCAGCAGGTGTCGATGTGATCATTGCTGCAGACAAAATCAGCGTTAAAGGCACAGGCGGTTCGCTGTTTGTGGCTGCGAATGCTTTGGTTCAAGTTAAAAACGAAGCTGGTGTGCTCAGTTTCTCACCTAGCGATGAGTCGCGTGAAGCCAATGCCATGAGCGGCACCCTTCGCCAGCTTGTCAACAACATGGTTGTTGGTGTGACCAAAGGCTTTGAGAAAAAACTCAATCTTGTTGGCGTGGGCTACAAAGCCGCCGCCTCGGGCACCAAATTGAATTTGGCGGTGGGTTACTCTCATCCTGTTAACTTTGAAATGCCAGCTGGTATTTCGGTTGCAACGCCAATTCCCACTGAAATTATCATCAAAGGCGCTGACCGCCAACGCGTTGGTCAAATCGCTGCAGAAATCCGGGCCGTGCGTCCCCCTGAGCCTTACAAAGGCAAAGGCATCCGTTATTCGGATGAAAAGATCACGATCAAGGAAACCAAGAAGAAGTAAGGAGCGCGAACATGCTGAACAAAAAAGACCAGCGTGTGCGTCGTGCGCGTCAGACGCGCATCCGCATCGCTACCCAAGGTGTTGCCCGCTTGTCGGTCAACCGCACCAACCTGCACATCTATGCGCAAGTGATCTCTGGCGACGGCACCAAAGTGTTAGCGTCGGCATCTACGGCGGAAGCTGATGTGTCAAAGGCACTCGATGGCAAAGGCAGCAATGCCGCAGCCGCAACCGCCGTGGGAAAGCGTATCGCTGAAAAAGCGATAGCAGCTGGCGTAGACAAGGTGGCGTTTGACCGCGCTGGTTTTGCCTACCACGGCCGCGTTAAAGCGCTGGCTGAAGCTGCCCGCGAAGCTGGTTTGCAGTTCTAAGCGCAAGCGATATAAGCGAGAAATTAATGGCTAAATTACAAGCAAATACTCCCGCCGCAGGTCCAGAAGATGGCATGCGCGAGAAGATGATCGCTGTGAACCGTGTGACCAAAGTGGTCAAGGGCGGTCGCATTTTGGGCTTTGCAGCTTTGACCGTGGTTGGTGATGGCGATGGCCGCGTTGGCATGGGTAAAGGTAAATCTAAAGAAGTGCCAGTGGCTGTGCAAAAGGCAATGGAGCAAGCGCGTCACGACATGCTCAAGTGCAACCTGAAAAATGG
The DNA here is from genome assembly GCA_031418715.1 of Variovorax sp. Taxonomy (GTDB): domain Bacteria; phylum Pseudomonadota; class Gammaproteobacteria; order Burkholderiales; family Burkholderiaceae_C; genus JANMDU01. The sequence continues at coordinate 27,768 of JANOJL010000049.1, forward strand.
CACGATTCACCACCGCGTCTATGGTTCGCATGGCGCTTCCAACGTCATGATGGCACCGGCTCCAAAAGGCACCGGTATCATTGCAGGCGGACCCATGCGTGCTGTTTTTGAGGTGATGGGCATCACCGATATCGTGGCAAAAAGCCATGGTTCCACCAACCCTTACAACCTCGTTCGTGCGACTCTAGATGCATTGGAAAAGTCCACGACTGCAGGCCAAGTGGCTGCCAAGCGTGGTAAGAGCGTTGAAGAGCTGTTTGCCTGACTGGAATCATCATGACAACACAAGCTAAAGTTAAAGTGCAACTCGTTCGCAGCCCAATCAGCTGTAAAGAATCTCATCGTGCAACTGTGCGCGGTCTTGGTTTGCGCAAAATTAATTCTGTTTCCGAACTTGAAGACACGCCCGCAGTGCGCGGCATGATCAACAAGATCAGCTATCTGGTCAAGGTGCTCTGATGCAACTCAATACCATCTCTCCAGCAGACGGTGCTAACAAAGCCCGTCGTCGTGTCGGTCGCGGTATCGGTTCTGGCCTAGGCAAGACCGCAGGTCGTGGCCACAAAGGTCAAAAATCACGTTCAGGTGGTTACCACAAGGTTGGTTTTGAAGGCGGTCAAATGCCTTTGCAGCGTCGCTTACCTAAACGTGGTTTTAAATCTCGCACTTTGGCTTTCAATGCTGAGATCACTTTAACAACGCTCGAAAAATTGGGTGCTTCTGAAGTGGACATGCTCAGCCTAAAGCAGGCTGGCCTTGTAGGTCAAATGATCAAGGTTGTTAAAGTGGTCAAATCTGGTTCGCTTACCAAAGCTGTCAAGTTGACGGGTATTGGCGCAACTGCCGGTGCTAAAGCAGCTATTGAAGCTCTTGGCGGCTCCTTGGTTTGATCGCAAGACGAAAGAAAGCTGGTTTCTAGTGGCAACCAATTCTTCTGCAATTGCAAAAACTGGCAAGTTCGGTGACCTGCGTCGCCGACTCGTCTTTTTGTTGCTGGCACTGGTTGTGTACCGAATCGGTACGCATATTCCTGTGCCGGGGATTGATCCCACTCAATTGAAGGCTTTGTTTCAAGGTCAGCAAGGTGGAATTCTAGGCCTAGTCAATATGTTTTCGGGCGGCGCTTTATCTAGATTCAGCGTGTTGGCTCTGGGCATCATGCCTTATATTTCTGCCTCGATCATCATGCAATTGCTCACCTATGTGGTGCCCACATTTGAGCAATTAAAAAAAGAAGGCGAAGCAGGTCGCCGCAAGATTACGCAATACACGCGTTACAGCACTTTGGGCTTGGCTTTATTCCAGTCTCTGGGTATTGCAATGGCGCTAGAAGGTTCGGCTGGTTTGGTTTTGGAGCCGGGTGTAGCTTTCCGTATTGCCACTGTGATCAGTCTGACTGCCGGCACGATGTTTTTGATGTGGTTGGGAGAGCAAATCACCGAGCGTGGTTTAGGTAACGGAATTTCGATTCTGATTTTTGCGGGTATTGCAGCTGGGTTGCCAAGCGCGATTGGCGGTTTACTGGAGCTGGTGCGCACGGGTGCAATGAGTATCATTGTGGCTATCGTGATCGTTGCTTTGGTGGTATTGGTCACTTATTTTGTGGTGTTTGTTGAGCGTGGTCAGCGTAAGATTCTTGTGAACTATGCGCGTCGTCAAGTTGGCAATAAGGTGTATGGCGGCCAGTCTTCCCATCTGCCATTGAAGCTCAACATGGCGGGTGTGATTCCTCCGATTTTTGCTTCATCGATTATCTTGCTACCAACAACAGTCGTGACTTGGTTCAGCGCTGGAGAGTCGATGCGTTGGCTCAAAGATATTGCTGGCATGTTGACACCCGGCCAGCCGATCTACATCTTGTTCTATGCAGCAGCGATTATTTTCTTCTGTTTCTTTTACACGGCATTGGTTTTCAACAGCCGCGAGACCGCAGACAATTTGAAGAAGAGCGGTGCGTTCATCCCCGGCATCCGCCCTGGTGACCAAACTGCTCGCTACATCGACAAGATTTTGCTCAGGCTGACATTCGTCGGTGCAATGTACATCACGGCAGTGTGCTTGTTGCCTGAGTTTTTGATTCTGAAATACAACGTTCCTTTCTATTTTGGCGGTACTTCGCTGCTGATCATTGTGGTAGTTACCATGGATTTCATGGCGCAAGTTCAAAACTACATGATGAGTCAGCAATACGAATCGCTACTTAAAAAAGCGAATTTCAAAACGTCCTGATCTATTGATAAGGGCTGAGAAATGTCAAAAGATGATGTTATTCAAATGGCCGGTGAAATTGTGGAAAATCTCCCCAATGCCACTTTCCGTGTGAAGTTGGAAAACGGGCACATTGTGCTTGGGCATATTTCAGGCAAGATGCGGATGCATTACATTCGTATCTTGCCCGGTGACAAAGTCACTGTGGAATTGACGCCCTATGATTTGTCGCGTGCACGTATCGTGTTTCGCGCCAAGTGATTTGATCGAATAAGTTTTAGGAGAACGACATGAAAGTTTCGGCTTCAGTCAAGAAGATTTGCCGCAATTGTAAAATTATCCGTCGCCGTGGCGTGGTTCGTGTGATCTGTACAGATCCGCGCCACAAACAGCGTCAGGGTTGATTTTCATTCACGAATTGAAAGTTTAGAGGACTGGTATGGCACGTATAGCTGGTATCAATATTCCGCCGCATCAACACGCTGAAATTGGCCTCACGGCTATTTTCGGTATTGGTCGCACCACTGCACGCAAAATTTGCGAGGCCACTGGCATCGCATGTTCCAAGAAAGTCAAAGATTTCACCGATGGCGATCTGGAAAAGATCCGTGATGCCATCGCTGGTATGACGATTGAGGGCGATTTGCGTCGCGAAACCACGATGAACATCAAGCGTTTGATGGACATTGGTTGCTACCGTGGCTTCCGCCATCGCCGTGGCCTGCCAGTTCGTGGTCAGCGTACTCGCACAAACGCACGCACCCGTAAGGGTCCGCGTCGTGCAGCGCAGTCCTTGAAAAAATAAAGCCTGTTAAGAGAGAAACAATATGGCTAAACAGCAAGCATCCGCCGCCGCATCAACGCGTGTGCGCAAGAAAGTCCGCAAAAATATTGCTGACGGTATTGCACACGTTCACGCGTCGTTCAATAACACCATCATCACGATCACTGATCGCCAGGGCAACGCCTTGTCGTGGGCATCGTCCGGTGGACAAGGTTTCAAGGGCTCACGCAAGTCCACCCCGTTCGCAGCCCAGGTGGCTTCCGAGCAGGCTGGTCGCGCTGCCATGGAGCAGGGCATCAAGAACCTTGATGTCGAGATCAAAGGCCCAGGTCCAGGTCGTGAATCTTCTGTGCGTGCTTTGGGTGCTCTTGGCATCCGCATCACATCGATTCGTGACGTCACGCCTGTGCCGCATAACGGCTGCCGCCCTCAGAAGCGTCGTCGCATCTAATTTGTTCCCGGCCCGTGCCGCGTTTTGTGCCTAAGGCATAAAACGCGGCATTGGCTATAATAGTGGGTTGCACTGGATTTTCAGTGCCAATCCGCAAAGCCCACCGCCAGCATTGTCTCAATGGACTATTTGAACTTTGCCGGCTCCCGCAGCAAGTCCTGCGGCAGTAACATCAAGGAAAATCAAAGTGGCACGTCTCCTAGGCCCCAAGGCCAAACTCTCTCGCCGTGAAGGCACGGATCTGTTTCTCAAAAGCGCTCGTCGCGCGATTGCTGACAAGTCTAAATTCGACACCAAGCCCGGCCAACATGGCCGTACCAGTGGTCAACGCACCTCTGACTTTGGTTTGCAGCTGCGCGAAAAACAAAAAGTCAAGCGCATGTATGGTGTGTTGGAGCGCCAGTTCCGTCGCTACTTTGAAGAAGCAGATCGCCGCCGTGGCAACACAGGTGCCAATTTGCTGTTCATCCTTGAATCTCGCTTTGACAACGTTGTCTACCGCATGGGCTTTGCCTCCACCCGCGCTGAAGCGCGTCAGTTGGTGTCGCACAAAGCGATTTTGGTTAACGGCAAGCCAGTGAACATTCCATCTATGCTCATCAAAGCCGGCGATGTGATATCCGTGCGCGACAAGAGCAAGAAGCAGGTTCGTATCTCTGAAGCCCTGCAGTTGGCCGGCCAAATTGGCTTCCCAGCTTGGGTTGAAGTGAATGCCGACAAGACAGAAGGTACGTTCAAGAAATCGCCTGACCGCGACGAATTCGCTTCCGACATCAATGAATCGTTGATCGTCGAACTGTATTCACGTTAACTTTGATGACACCTTGCTCTTGCAAGGTGTCTCAGCCCCCTCGTACAGACGTGTACGAAGGATTCCAGCTTTATCGGTGTAACGAGCCGAGAGCACACACAAGGAAGAATGCATGCAAACCAATCTGCTCAAACCCAAGACGATCCAAGTAGAACAGCTCGGCGTTAACAAAGCCAAAGTCACCCTCGAACCTTTCGAGCGCGGCTATGGCCATACGCTGGGTAACGCACTGCGCCGCGTTCTCTTGTCGTCCATGGTGGGCTATGCGCCAACGGAAGTGACAATTGCAGGTGTCCTGCATGAGTTTTCGACCATCGATGGTGTGCAAGAAGACGCTGTCAATATCATGCTCAATTTGAAGGGCGTGGTCTTTAAGCTGCACAACCGTGACGAAGTCACCCTCTCGCTGCGCAAAGATGGCGAAGGCGTCGTGAGTGCTGGCGATATCCAAACTCCGCACGACGTTGAAATCATCAATCCTGAGCATGTGATCGCGCATCTGTCGCAAGGCGGCAAGCTTGATATCCAGATCAAGGTTGAAAAAGGCCGTGGTTATGTGCCTGGTAACGTGCGTCGTTATGGCGATGAGCCGAGCAAGTCCATTGGCCGTATCGTGCTCGATGCATCGTTCTCGCCCATCAAGCGCGTGAGCTATGCCGTTGAAAACGCTCGCGTCGAACAGCGCACCGATCTCGATAAGCTCGTGATGGAAATCGAAACCAATGGCGCAGTCACAGCAGAAGATGCTGTGCGCGCTTCGGCCAAGATTTTGGTTGAGCAAATCGCTGTGTTTGCGCAACTCGAAGGTAGCGAACTCGCCGCGTTTGACGCACCAGCGCAGCGCAGCAGTCAACAGTTTGATCCAATTCTGCTCCGCCCTGTGGACGAGTTGGAGCTCACCGTGCGCTCAGCCAACTGCCTCAAAGCAGAAAACATTTACTACATCGGTGATCTGATTCAGCGCACCGAGAATGAGTTGCTCAAGACCCCGAATCTGGGTCGCAAGTCGCTCAATGAAATCAAAGAAGTGCTTGCTTCGCGTGGTCTCACGCTCGGCATGCGTCTTGAGAACTGGCCACCGGCTGGTTTGGATAAGCGCTGATTTAGTCAGCAGCAAAGTGCACCAGCGCGTACCTGATACGGCGCGCTGTTTAAACAATTGAAAGGAAAAGCACCATGCGTCACGGAAGCGGACTTCGTAAACTTAATCGTACCAGCGCCCATCGCCAAGCGATGCTGCGCAACATGATGAACTCGCTGATTCAGCATGAGGCCATCAAAACAACTCTGCCCAAAGCCAAGGAATTGCGCCGCGTGGTTGAGCCCATGATCACTTTGGCCAAGGTCAAAAGCGTGGCCAATATGCGCCTTGCATTTGCCCGCCTGCGTGACCGTGATTCGGTTACCAAGTTGTTTGCTGATCTGGGTCCACGCTTTGCAAAGCGTCCTGGTGGTTACACACGTATCCTGAAAATGGGTTTCCGTGTGGGCGACAACGCACCGATGGCTTTCGTTGAGTTGGTTGATCGTGCAGATACGTCTGCCGAAGTGCCGACGGCGGAGTAAGAGCAGTATAAATATACTTTGCCGCATTGCAGCAAGCGCTGTTGCAACACGGTAGAATACAAAGATTGACGCGGAGTGGAGCAGCTCGGTAGCTCGTTGGGCTCATAACCCAAAGGTCGTTGGTTCAAATCCAGCCTCCGCAACCAACTTAGAAAATCGACAAACTTGTTGATTTTTACTAAACGCCAGCTTTTTAGCTGGCGTTTTTCTTTTTGCGGATAATCACCCCATGCGAAAAGCCAAACTCCAATCCGTCACGGTCGGCGGCAATGCCGATGAGATCGAAGCTCAATTTTACGAAGCGCTGTGGGCTGGCGATATCGACAAACTGATGCGCTGCTGGGCCGATGAGGATGACATCAGCTGCGTGCATCCCGGAGGGCCGCGCACGATGGGCGCGGGTGCGATTCGCTCAGCCTTTGATGCGATGTTTGCTAACGGTACGATCCGCGCAACACCGCTGCGTGTACGAAAGATTGAGGCACTGTCTTCCAGTGTTCATAGCGTGATTGAAAAAATTGAAGTGATGACGAACGAGGGTCCGCGAGAAGCCTATGTGATTGCGACCAACGTGTATCACAAGACCGCGCAAGGCTGGCGCTTGGTGGCGCATCATGCAAGCCCAGGCACGGCGCGTGAGATGCAGGAATTGAGCGATACGCCGATGGTGTTGCATTGAAGGCAGTTCACATGGTATTTAAAAGAGCTTTTGAGCAGTTTGCCGTTATAGAATTTGCGCAAGGCGCTATTGAATTAATAGCAAATCAAGAGCCAGCGAACCTCTGCCACGCAGTGGAATCATGAAGCATTTCCGCGCTCCCGCATGGCTGCCCGGTGGCCAATTGCAAACCATCTGGCCTGCGCTGTATTCGCAAAACCATGCAGTGCCCAAACCAGCGTTCACCCGCGAGCGCTGGGCGAGCCCGGATGATGATTTTGTCGATGTTGATTTTTCTACCCATGCTGTCGAGCCGCTTCAACCCATGCTCGTGTTGTTTCACGGATTGGAAGGTTCGTCGCAGAGCCATTACGCGCAGGCGTTTGCGCAATGGGCACGTGAGCAAGACTTGCCCTATGCCGTGCCGCATTTTCGTGGTTGCAGTGGCGAGATCAACCGCGCTCCGCGCGCATATCACTCAGGCGATTTCCAGGAGATTGATTGGATCTTGCGCCGCGTGAAAGCGCGTGATCCGCAGCGTAAGCTCATCGTCGTGGGCATATCATTGGGTGGCAATGCGCTGATGCGCTGGGCGCAGGAGATGGGCGCGCAAGCATCGAAGGTGGTGCATGCTGTGGCGAGCGTCTGCTCACCGCTGGATTTGGCCGCAGCTGGGCACGCGATTGGCACGGGTTTTAATCGGCAGGTTTATACCCGCATGTTTCTCAAAACTATGAAGCCCAAAGCGATGGAGCGCCTCGCCTTGCATCCGAAGTTATTTGACGCAAATGCTTTGCTAGGCAGTCGCGACCTTTATGAGTTTGACAACATCTTCACCGCGCCCTTGCATGGCTTTAAGAATACAGAAGACTACTGGGCGCGCGCCTCAGCAAAACCGCACATGGCCGACATTCAGATTCCCGCACTCGCGCTGAACGCGAAAAACGACCCCTTCATGCCCGCCAGCAGCCTGCCGCAACCCGGCAGCGTAGGCAAGCATGTGACACTCTGGCAGCCCGCGCACGGTGGCCATGTGGGCTTTCCAAGCGGCGCGTTTCCCGGCCATGTTCACAGCATGCCGCAGGCGGTGGGACAATGGTTACTCGATCACAGCTAGGTGCAAAACATGGATGACATCGTTCTCAAAGCCATGGCCAAATGGCCGAACGTGCCCTCTTGCACCGGCTGGCTGGGCTTGGATACGCGTGGGCAATGGTGGATGCGTGATGACCCGGCGCAGGCACTAGGCGCTTTCTCAAGTGGTATCGCGGGTGCGAAAGGTTCTCTGCTCGTGCATGACAAACTGATTGCGTTCATTGCTCGCAATTACCTCTGCCAAGAGGCGAGCGCGCAAGCAGGGCAGTGGTATTTTCAAAACGGACCGCAGCGCGTGTATGTGGAGTTGGAAGCCACGCCTTGGGTCTGGCGTGTACAAAATGATTTTTCAATTCACGCACACACGGGGCAGATTTGCAAACCGCAACGCTGCGTTCTCGATGAGCACGGCTGCGCGTATCTTGAAACGGAGCTGGGCTTTGGCCTCATTCATACCCAAGATATGCTGCTCGTATCAGATGCCATTGAACGTGGCCTGTGGGTGCCGCAAGAGATTGCGCGGCGTGATTTGCCTCAGCGCTTTGGCTATGTGCGTAGCCCGCAGCATGCACAGAAATTGCTATAAAAATAATAGCGTTTAAGGCAGACTTTATAACGGCAAAATGACGATTTGGTTTAAATTTTGAGGATACTAAAAGTAGATGATAGTTAGTCTATCTTTGTTCGGTTAGCATCAGGCGCAGCGCCAAACCTGCCAGCACCGTGGCCATCACAACTCTTTGAACGCGAAGCCAACCCGCGCTTCGCTGAAAAAACAGCGCGATGCCTGCCGCACCTGCCACGATCAAACCATTGACGACGATACTGAGTGAAATATGCGTCGCCGCCAACTGCAAGCCTTGCTGCAACACGCTGCCGCGCTCGGGATACAAAAACTGGCTGAAGATCGAAGTGAAGAAAACCAGTTGCTTCGGATTCAGCAGATTCGTCACCAAGCCCATGCGAAACAATTTGGCAGCCGAGTCGTACGGTAATTCCTGTGCTTCAAACAATCCGCGTCCGCTAGGTCGAATGGCTTGCCAAGCCAGCCAAAGTAGATACGCTGCGCCTGCAAAACGAATCGCGTCAAACAGCAAAGGCATGGCAGCCATGACAGCCGTGAGCCCGACTGTTGCTGCCGCAATATGCACCACATTACCCGCCTGCACGCCCAGCACCGAAATCCAGCCCGCCACGCGCCCTTGACACAAAGCGCGCGACACGCAATACAACATATTGGGCCCCGGCGTGAGCATGATGGCCAGCGCAGCCAGGCAATACAAGAGCAGTTCACTGAAGCTCAGCATCTTTTTCTCCCTTCAAATGCCAAGCGAACGGCCAATCCACCGAGCACGGCACCCATGATCCAACGCTGTGTTGCTATCCATCTGGGGCTTTGCGTCAAAAAGCGAGAGATGCCTGCTGCGCCCAACCACTTGATCAACTCAAACGCCAGCGGCACCGCCAGCAACAAGGCCATCAAACCAAACGAAGCAGCCAGCAAATGCACCACAGAACCCAGCATCACACCACCCAAAGACAAGAAACCTGCTCGCCTCCCTTGGGTCATCGTACGCGAGAAGCAATAGACCATATTCGGGCTCGGCGTGAGCACCATGATCAGTGCAGCTGGGACGAAGAGGAGGATTTCTGAGGAAGTAAATAGCATCAAAGACCTTTCGATTCGAGGGTGACGATGCCTTTGGGCGTTTGCAATGTAGCGATGAGATTGGGCGACCCAGATTGAACGCTGATGCCTTGCAGGCCGATAGCTTGGTAGGCCGCTTGTAATTCGGCGGCGTGTGGAGACACCATGCGCAGGTTTTGCAAAACGATTCCACTGTCAAGCATGCTTTGAGCAGGATGCACAGCCACCGCCGGCGATTCGTTGGGTGCGCCCCATTGCAGTAGGGTGGGCATGCCGCCGTGGAACAAGCGCTGTCCGTCTGCGCGAACGCACATCTGCCATTGCAGCAAACCAGCAGGTGTCATGCGGCTGGCTTGCACGGGAGGGCCTCGGTCGATACCCAGCGTCAGAAGAGCGGCGCAGGCCTTGCTCACATCGGTTGTATTCGCCACGAAATGCACCAAGCTCGGGCTCAGCTTGAGTGCATCTTGCAACGCCTCAGAATCTAAGTCAAACCAGCGCTTACCCGTTATATTATTTACTCGGATCGCTCCTGAATTAATAGCAATAATTTCAAAGTAAGCGCGTGGAAAATTCACTGTAGCGATGCGAAACAAGCGGTTGTGTGTTCCAAACAAAGGATGCTCGCCGCCAGCGCCAGGCGTGATACCCAATGTGGCTTCGCACCAATCCACGCCTTCTTGCAAAGTGCGAGCGGCGACGACGAGATGATCGAGCTGCGCATGCATCAGAGCGATACCTTTCCGTCGATACAGGTGACGCTCGCGCCTCCGATCCAAATGTCTGCGCCGTCTTGACTCACGTGCACGCGCCCTGCGCGTGCGAGCGCTGTACCTTGCGCGGCTACGTAGTTCGGCGGAGCAATACCTGCGCCAATCAGCCATTGCGCGAGTGCGGCGTTGAGTGATCCCGTCACAGGATCTTCCGTCATACCGTTGTTACCTGGGAAGAAGGCGCGCACTTCGAACTGCGTATCACTGCCATCCTCTTGCGAGCCGATCACGCCGACTTTGCCGTGCGCTCCGACCACGCCAATATCCAAACCGGTAAGGATCGCTGCGTCAGGCTTGAGCGCGAGCACTGCCTCCGCCGAGCGCAGCATCACCCCGCGCCAGTTCGGCCCGTTATCGCACCAAGCATGCGCCACGATCTCGCTGCGTGCAACGCCTAGGCCGCGTGCAATCAAAACCACATCCGCTTCATCCAATGCGCCGCTTTTGATTAGCGCAGGCGCGGCAAATGCCAAGCGAGCATTCGCTGAATCACGCCGAATCTTTACCAGGCCAACGCCGCATTCCTGCACGATGCACTCACTTTTTGGTTTTCCTCCTGCCTCCAACCATGCGTGGCAAGTACCCAGCGTCGGATGCCCCGCGAACGGCAGCTCGCGCCCGGGGCAGAAGATGCGCACTTTGTAATCAGCGCCCGCTTGCGTGGGCGGCAGCAAAAAAGTGCATTCGCTCAGGTTCGTCCAGTTGGTGAAATGCTGCATCTCCTCAACTGACAAGCCCGTGCCATCCAGCACCACGGCCAGTGGGTTTCCATAGTAAGGGCGAGCCGTGAAGACGTCGACTTGTTTGAAGGCGCGTTGTTTCATCATGATTTTTAAAGATGTCAGGTGATAGGCAGGTCAAATACACGTTTACTCGCAGGATGTGCCAGCAAAGGCGCGTACCAACGCTCAATGGCAGGGTAGGCAAGAGCATCACCGCTGGATGCGCGCACCGCCCACCAGCGATGCACTTCGCAGAGCATCGGAATATCTGCCATCGTGAGCGATTGGCCCGCCATAAAAGGCTGCTGCGAGAGATGCGCTTCTACGATGCTTAAGTCATGCTGCATCTTGCGTGTGAACTCTTCGATCAGCGCAGGATTGCGTTTCTCGGGCGCAATGCGAAACCATTGCACAAAGGGCGGGCCGCTGGCGCGGTTCAGTTCAGATTGCTGCCAATCCATCCAGCGCTCAGCATCGAAGCGCTGCTGTGGCTGAGATGGATACAGAGCACCGTTGGAATACTTCTCACATAAGTAGCGCACGATCACATTGCTCTCCCACAGCGTGAAATCACCATCTTGAAAAACGGGAATCATCGCGTTGGGATTCATCTTCTGAAACTCAGGTGTATTCACCACACCAAAAGCTGCGCCCGCATCCACCCGCTGGATCGGCAGATTCAAATACTGCGCAGTCCACATCACCTTGCGCACATTGATGGAGCTGATGCGCCCCCAGAGCTTCAAAGCGCTCACAGATGTTCCTTCAGCACAGCCGCCAAAGCCGCTACGCCGAGGTTGATTTGCTCCACGCTGGCTGTGACGAAGCTCAGGCGCAGGGTGTTGTGCTGCGGGTGATCAGCATAGAAGGCCGCGCCGGGCACGAAGGCGACGTTGCGCTCTACAGCGAGCGGCAGCAAGTCAACCGCGTTCATATGCGCGGGCAGAGTGAGCCAGAGAAACATGCCGCCGCTGGGTTGATTCCATTCAATGCCCGTGCCTGCAAGCTCGCGTTGCAAAGCGGCGAGCATCGCTTCGCATTGCGATTTGTAGAGTGCGCGGATGGTGGGCACATGGCGGTCAATGAAGCCGTCTTTCAATACTTCTGCCACGAGGCGTTGGTTGAAACTGGGTGTGTGCAGATCGGCGGCTTGCTTGGCTTGCAGGAGCTTGGGGTAGAGCGCCTTGGGAGCGACGAGGAAGCCCAAGCGCAGGCCGGGCGCGAGCGTTTTGCTAAAAGATCCCATGTAGATGCCGCCATCGGGGTTACGGGCGGTGAGCGATGCGGGTGGCGGTGTGTCAAACCACAAGTCGCCATAGGGGTTGTCTTCCAGGATGGGCAGGCCGATCTCGCGCGCTGCCTGCGAGAGCGCGGCTCTTCGCGCTTCGCTCATGCTGCGGCCTGTGGGGTTTTGATAATTCGGGATCACATAGAGAAAGCGTGCATCTTTTGCTTTGCTTTTTACGTCATCAATCCGAACGCCTTCTTCATCGCTTGCAATGCTCACATACTTCGGCTCCATCGGCGTAAAGGCTTGCAATGCACCAAGATAAGCGGGTGTCTCTACCAAGACTGGCGAATCTTTATCGATCAAAATCTTAGCAACCAAATCCAGCGCTTGCTGAGAGCCGGTGGTGATCAGCACTTGATCAGCATCCACATTCCAAGCCACGCCTGCTGCTGCGCTTTGCTTGGAAAGCTGCTGCGCCACAAATTCGCGCAAAGCCGGGAAGCCTTCGCTGGCTGCATATTGCAAAGCTGCTTGCCCGTCTTTGGCAAGCACTTCCGCGCAAGCCTTTGCAAACTCAGCAATCGGAAAGGTCTTGGGCGAAGGCAAGCCGCCCGCAAAACTGATGATGCCAGGCTTTTCCGTCACCTTCAAAATCTCGCGGATCACCGAAGGATTCATGCGCTCTGCGCGCGCTGCTAGTTTCCAATGCGTCATCGGATTTGTTGTCATATCACTCTCCACCTTGTTGACCATAAAACACCACCCAAGTCACAAAAGCATCGCTGAAATTTTCAAAGCGATGCTCAACCCCTGCTGCTACAAAAAACGCATCACCAGCAGCGCAATCGGAGCGTTGCCCATTAATCACGATCTGCCCTGTGCCACCCGCCATCATGGTGACGAAAGGCGCGCCTTGCGGATACTTCTCGGTCGCAGTAGCGGGCAGGCGCTTTAGAGCCTGATGGATGCTGACTTTCATGGCTGTACCCCCTGCGGTAGCAAACGCGGCTCAATATGCGACAGCCCACGTTGCACGTAAATCTCTTTCTCGCCCACCGGCGCGAAATAATGCAACACCTCACGCGCCGCCTCCAAGCCCCTGAGCCTCGCAATCAGCCAAGCGCTCACGTATTGCGCAGACAGGCAGCCGCCTGCGGTGGCCAGATTGCCGCTGGCGAAAAACGGCTGATTCACGATATTTGCGCCAGCAGCTTGCACCCACGGCTTGCTCGTTAAATCCGTGCAGGCTGGTATCTGCTGGAGCAGGCCCAGCTTGGCCATCAAAAATGTACCTGAGCATTGCGACACGATCAACTGGCGCTGCGGATCGAGTTTGATTTGGCTCATGATCTCAAGATTCGCCGCCACTTCGCGCGTCTTCATGCCGCTGCCAAGCAATACCGCATCGGCGTTCGCGCACTCAGGAAGCAACTCATGCGCATCCAAAGTCAATCCGTTCATGGACGTGACGCGCGGCGCAGGGCTGCAAATTTTCACTTTCCACGTAACGTCGCCCAGCAGCGATATACGGCTAAGCATGCCGTACGCGATCAATGAATCTAGCTCGTTGAATCCATCAAAAGTCAAAATAGAAATCTTCATTTTGAATCAATCCACAATAAACAACTTCGCCCCCAGCGGTTTTCTCTTCAGCGGGAATCTGAGCCCAATCCGCGGTGTTGAAAGGCATGTTCTGCATCTTCATGTGGTAGCTCTCTGCGCTGTGCCCACGGGCATTTTCTTGCCAACATACACCGTGGCAATGACAGCGATGGCAAATATCAGGGTCATTGCGTCGAGCCGCTCGCCCACTAATGGTACGGCGAAGAGCAGACTCAAAAACGGTTGAATCAATTGCACTTGGCTTACGCGCACTGCGCCCAAGGCCAGTGCGCGATACCAAGCGAAGAAACCGATCCACATGGAAAACAATGCGACATAGGCAAAGCCGATCCAGCTCATTGTGGCGATTGCTGCAGGCTGCGCAGGCGCAAAGATCCAAGCCATCGGTAGCGTCAGTGGCAAGCTGCTCACCAGCACCCAGCAAATCACTTGCTCCGAGCCCAAGCGCGGCGTGAGGCGCGCGCCGCCGATGTAGCCAAAAGCGCCCGTGGTCATAGCGATGATGAGATAAATATTCGCTGCACCCAGATAGAAGCCACCTGTGGCTTGCCACTGCCGCCAGACCATGAAAGAGAGCACGAGGCCACTGCCAAAAATTGCGCAAGCCCAAAAGCCTTTGGAAGGGCGCTGCTTAAACCAAAGAGCGCCTAGCACGGCTGTGGAGAGCGGAAGCAATGCCGTGACGACAGCGCCATGCGTGCTGGGCACATAGCGCAGCGCGAGCGCGAGAAACAGCGGAAAGCCCACGATCACGCCAAAAGCTGTCATGGCCACCAGCGGCCATTCAGCGCGGGTGGGGATGTTGAGCTTGCCGCGAGAATGTTGCCAGAGCAGATAGAGCACAGAAAGCAAGCCCGCCACTGCAGCGCGCCCAAACGTGACAAACCAAGGCGAGAGCTGGGGCGCATCTACGCTGCCAACGGCCAAGCGAGTGAAAGGCAGTGTGGCGGCAAAAAGCGTGACGCCGATCAAGCCCCACCAAAGCCAAGCGGAGGTTTCATGGACGAGCGCTTCTTTTTCTTTCGCTGCGTTCATCGGCAAGCTTTCATACGGTGATCATCCATGCAGCGGTCACGACCAATACCAAAGCCATCACGCGGTTAAACCAAAGCAACCTTGCGCCCTGCGCCAGCCAGCCGCGCAATGCTGCGCCGATCACCGCGTAGGTCAAGTTGCTGAAAAATGCGAAGGCCATCAGCGTGGGCAATATAACGACCAAGCGCGGCCAGAAATCAGCCTTGCCTGCGAGCCAGCCGGCCACCACCGACAACGCAAACATCCACGCCTTGATGTTCACAAACTGCAAAGCCGCGCCTTGCCAAAACGTCACGTTCAATTTGGCTTCATCTGCTTTCGCCAGTGAGCCACTGCCCGATAGCTTGAACGCAAGCCACAGCAAATAAGCCACGCCCACCGCTTTGACCAACCACACCAAAATCGGCGCGGCGACAAGTAGCGCACCGAGGCCAAAAGCGCAAAGCAACACCAGCACGCCCCAGCCAATCGGCACAGCGCATACAAAGCGCATGGCTCGCGGCAAGCCGTAGTTGGCTGCCAGAGCTGTGGATAGCGTCGTGTTCGGGCCGGGGGAAAAGCTCATCGCCGTTCCGAGCGCTAGCAGGGCAGTGAATTCAGTCCAAGGCATGTTGTATTGAAAAATATAAAAATTGAATGTACATTAGAAAGCAATACACCTGCAGTACAGATAAGCAATTCAGTTCATCATCTGTATTGCTCATGAAGGGGATACACCATGCTGATGCGTACAGCCCAACAAACGCTCACCGAGCAACTCGTGTCGAGATTTTCCGAGCGGATTCGCTCGCGCCTGCTGCCGCCGGGCGCTCGCTTGCCTAGCGTGCGCGAGTGTGCAAGGCAGCAAGAAGTCAGCCCGCACACGGTGGTGGCGGCGTATGACCAGCTCGTAGCCTCTGGTTTGCTGGAGGCCCGTAAGCAGCGCGGCTTTTATGTGCGTGATGTGCATGTTTTGAAGAAAAATGAGCAGTTCGCCGTTATAGATATTTCGCATAGTGCTATTAAATCAATAGTAAATAATAACAATGATGTGGCATTGCATCAGCGTCCGCGTATCGATGCCACTGCGCTCATTCGCGGCATGTTTGCCCGAAATAGCGCAAGCGGCAGTGGCGCTCAGAGCAGCCAGCCGCAGCCGGGCATGGGCGTGTTGCCCCCTGATTGGATGGAGAGCGATTTCCTCGGTCCCGCTGTGCGCAAAGTCAGCCGTGGCCGCAATTTGCTGGAGACCAGCCTGCGCTATGGTGAGCCGTTGGGCGATGCCACGCTGCGCGAAGCGCTGGCGGTGAAGCTGCGCGATTTCGCGCTTGATGTGCCGAGCAGCCGCATCATCACCACGCTGGGCGCCACGCAGGCGCTCGATATCGTGAGCCGCACTTTGCTCAAAGCAGGCGATTATGTGATGGTCGAAGAGCCTGGCTGGGCGGTCGAATTCGCGCGGCTCGATGCGCTGGGCATGCGTATTCTGCCCGTGCCCCGCCATGCCGATGGGCCCGATCTCGCTGTGATGGCGCGCTATTGTGAAGAACACAAACCCAAGCTCTACGTGAGCGTGAGCGTGCTGCACAACCCCACCGGCGCATGCCTTTCGCCATCCAGCGCACACCGCATTTTGCAGCTCGCCGGCAGCCAAGATTTTCATATCGTTGAAGACGACACCTATTGCCACATCGCCCCCGCGCATGCCACGCGCATGGCCGCGCTCGATGGCCTGCAGCGCACGATCTATGTGAGCGGTTTCGCCAAAATCCTTGCCCCCAATTGGCGCATCGGCTTCATGGCCACGCCCGAGCACCTCACAGAGCGGCTGCTTGACACCAAGCTTCTTACCAGCCTCACCACGCCCGCCCTGCTAGAAAAAGCCATCGCGCATTGCATCAACGAGGGCCATCTGCGCAAACACAGCGAGCGCGTGCGCACCCGTCTGGATGCCGCCCGCAGTCGCAGCGTCAAACTCGCTCTGCAATCAGGCTGCACATTCGCAGCCGAGCCAGCGGGCTTGTTTGGTTGGGTAGAAACCGGCGTAGACACCGAGACACTGGCGCAGCGCATGCTCGATGACGGAATTCTTCTCGCGCCCGGCGCGTTGTTTAACGCTGCTAGGCAGCCGAGCACTTTAATGCGCATCAATTTTGCGACAACACAGGAAGCGGGATTTTGGAAGAAATTTGTTGCTCAAAGAGATACCACCCACCGTTGAGCGTCACCGAACACCAACGCCAAGTCAGCCGCGCAACTGGCCTTCGCCGAGCACCACATACTTCAGCGAAGTCAGCCCTTCCACACCCACCGGGCCGCGCGCGTGAAACTTATCGGTCGAGATGCCGATCTCGGCGCCCAAGCCGAATTCAAAGCCATCTGCGAAGCGCGTGCTGGCATTGACCATCACACTGGCTGAATCGACTTCGCGCAGGAAGCGCTGGGCATGAATGTGGTTTGTTGTGATGATCGCGTCGGTGTGGTGCGATGAGTAATGGTTGATGTGCGTAATCGCCTCATCCAAACCGCTCACGATCTTGATGCTGATGATGGGGGCGAGGTATTCTTCAAACCAATCTTGCTCCGTAGCCATGACCAGTTTGGCGGGAGCAGTTGAAGGAGTCGCCCCAATTGCTACTGAATTCATAGCATTCTGCACAGTATTGATAACGGATAGAAGCTCAAAAGCCTCTGAATCGCAGCGCATTTCCACGCCTTTAGCCGCATAAATTGCCGCAATCTTCGGTAAAAATTCTTGAGCCACACCACGCGCCACCAGCAAGCCTTCCGCCGCATTGCAAGGCGAATATTTGTTCGTCTTTGCGTTATCGGCCACGCGCACGGCCATCTCAATATCGCAAGGGTCGTCCACATACACATGGCAATTGCCATCGAGGTGTTTGATCACCGGCACTTTCGCATCGCGCGAGATGCGCTCGATCAGCCCCTTGCCGCCGCGCGGAATGATCACATCCACAAACTGCGGCATCGTGATCAGTTGGCCCACCGCCTCGCGATCGGTTGTGGGCACGAGTTGCACGCCGTCTTCCGGCAAGCCGCTCTCGCGCAGCGCCTGGCGCACCAAAGCGGCCAAGGCACGGTTCGATTCAATCGCCTCCGAGCCACCGCGCAAAATGCACGCATTACCCGATTTGATTGACAGCGATGCCGCCTCAATCGTCACATTCGGCCGGCTCTCGTAAATCATCCCAAACACCCCAATCGGCACGCGCATCTGCCCCACGCGAATGCCGCTGTCCATCTGGCGCATACCCGAAATCTCGCCAATGATGTCGGCCATCGCGGCCAGCTGCTCGCAGCCCTGAGCGCAAGTCTCCAGCGCCTTGGCACCCAACTTCAAGCGATCCACCATCGGCGCGGCTAAGCCAGCGGCGACAGCCCGTTCTAAATCTTTGGCATTTTCTAATGCCAGCGAAGCGCCAGATTCGCGCAGCAAAGCCGCCAGCCGTTTGAGAGCCGCATTCTTCTGTACCGAAGGCGCCCGCGCCATCTCAAACGCCGCGCGGCGCGCTTGCGCGCCGAGGGATTGCATCAGTTCGGAGGTGGAAATCGCATTCATGCCAGTATTTTCTCACGGCAGTGAAATTGAGCCTCGTTGCAACAGCCAGATTGTTTATATACTGAGCCAGTGCAGTTCCTCATCCGTCCATTGCTGCGTTTTCTCAGCCGCTTTTCTCAAGCCTTGCTGTTACTTTGCCTGCTTGGCTTATGGTCATCATCAGCTTGGGCCAACTCGCCCGGTAAAAATGGCACCCGCACGATCACGGCGGCTAACACGATCGTCAACCAATCAAGCACACTGTCGATCGCGGCCACAGCAGGCGCTACGACGATCACCGTCGCCAGCATTGCCAACTTATCAAGCCCTGAAGCCACCGGAGGCGGGGCCTTGGCGGCTGGTGATGTGATCCTGATTTACCAAGCTCGCGGCGCTTCGATCAATACAGCCAATTCCGTCACCTATGGCGACATTACCGCTTACGGTAACGCCGGCAATTATGAATTCCAGTCGGTCGCCAGCGTATCAGGCAACAATATTGGTTTGGCAGCTCGATCCGACAGCAGCAGTTGCACCGCAGGCACACTCAGGAGAAGTTACGGCGCGGGCGCCCAGGTGATTCGCGTGCCGCAATACACAGCGCTCACTGTGAACGCTGCAGCAAGCATCAGCACCTTGGCTTGGAATGGCAGCGTGGGAGGCGTGGTGGCTATTCGGGTGCAAAACACCCTGACCATCACCGGCACGATCACAGTGGCTGGCCTTGGGTTTCGGGGCGGCGTCAAAGATGCCACGGATCGCGTCAACGGCGGCACGGCAAATTTAGCTTTCGCTACAGACGATAACCCGGCAGGTGGCGCAAAGGGTGAGGGCATTGCCAGTGGTGCGGGGGGAACATTCGGCGGGGTGGCATTGCCGTTTAGCAATCCAGGCGGTAACTTTGATATCGCCGCACCGGCCAATGGTGGGGGCGGGGGGGGCTCACACAACGCTGGTGGTGGTGGTGGCGCGAATGCTGCATCTGCTCTGACGCCGTACTGCACGACCGGCTCATCAACCTACACGAGCGTTGCAGGCAATCTGTCTTCAACCACCGCTTTTCTTTGGTGCGGCCAAGGCTCGATGCCAAGCACTGTGACAGGTTCAACTGCATGGACCTTGGATCCAGGCTACCGCGCCAACGGCAATGCATTGACCGCGCAAGTCGGTGGTGGGCGCGGCGGCTACACCTTTGGTGGCGGCAATTCGGATGCGCTGACCGTCGGCCCCGGCACAACCACTTGGGGCGGCGATAGTCGTCACCCCTTGGGCGGCTGGGGTGGCCGCCCCCTGGCTCAAGATGTCGCCAATCGCGTGTTTTTTGGCGGTGGCGGTGGCGCGGGTGCCAACAATCCGGCCAACGACGCGGGCACAGCGGGCGCACCGGGCGGCGGTGCGATCTTCATTGATGCTGGGACGCTAGCCGGCACAGGCGCCATCATCGCCAATGGCAACACTGCGGCCAACACCACAGGCGGTCACAATGACGCGCCTGGCGGCGGCGGCGCTGGGGGAAGCATGATTGTTCGGGCGGGCAGCGGTAGCGTGGGCAGCATGCAAGCTAACGGCGGTAATGGCGGGAACCAGCTCATCACTGGGGCTGAAAGCGAAGGCCCCGGTGGCGGTGGCGGAGGTGGCATGATCGCTTTCATCGGCGGCACGCAATCGGCCATTGGCGGCACCGGCGGTACCTCGAATTCATCCTCCGTAACGGAATTCCCCCGCAATGGCGCGACCGATGCCAGCGCCGGCCTTTCCGGTCAAACCGCCCCACAGCTCATCTTCCCCGGCATCCTATGCGCAGGCTTGGCCATCACCAAAAATAACAACACCAGCACACTCGTTGCCGGCGCCACCACCACTTACACCATTGTGATCAGCAACAGCGGCCCCGCCCCAGCGAATGGCAGCTTGTTTCGCGATCTTCCTGCCTCGGGCTTGAGCTGCAACTCGGTCACCTGCACCTCAGCAATTGGCACCACCTGCGCCGCGTCGGTGCCCGCAGCCAGCGTCACAATCGGCAATCTGCTGGGCGGCGGCATCCCCATCAACAGCTTCCCCGCCGCCTCCACGCTCACTTTCCAGGTGGGCTGCGGCGTGACGGCGACGGGGCTGCCACCGTAGCTTTTAAGCCTGCACCTAGCCTGCCGCTTGAGCGCCAGACCGCTCCAAATTCAGCGCCAGCAGGCGCTTCAAAATCTCTTCATCGGGCATCGTGGGGGTGTATCTGCCCAGCCGTAGGCGGTGGCTACGGCCGCGTCTAGCTGCTCGTGGGCGGATTGGAGCCATTGGACTTGGCCGGATTGGCGCAGGTTGTAGAGGTTGGTGAGTGTGCGCTTACCTAGCTCTTTCATCTCTGTTTGGCTCAGATTGTCTTTTGGCAAAATGCGGTCGGGGTAGGGGGAATGATCCATGCCCAGCGGCGTGATTTCGGGGATGCGCTGCGTCCACTCGGGTGGGTTGAGCCAGGTGTTGCGCAAGTTGCCCAGGCGATGGGCGGCGCGGGCGATTGCGCAAGCGATGTTGTGCAGATCGGTGGCGGCTTCGTGCGAGGGTGCAGAAGTCTGCACCGGTGATGTGGCAATTGCTCCTGAATTCATAGCACCCTGCGCACGTTTTATAACGGGTAGAGGCCGATTTGGCTCTATAAATTCACTTGCCAGACCCGCTGGAATCTGCGCGCCGCCTTCCAGCGCTTCGGTCTGCTGATGCGCCGTATCCAAGGGCGTGAGGCCAGCGGGGAAGGGGAAGGTTTCAAAGCAGGTAGTGGAGGTGTACGCGGACGATCCTCCAGTGAGGTGCCCATACGCGGCGCAGCAGCTGTTGTTTGGCTGGGTCTTTCAGCGCCTCGATGGGGATGATGTGCTGTTCGCTCGGATGGCCGTTGAATTGCGTGTGGATGCGGATCGTGTGGCGATCACACACCAACAGCAACGGCGGATTTTCAAGCGCGAGGCTGTAGCCCAAAAGCTGGTGCAGCGCGGCATCTAAATTTCTGCCGGGGGCTTTGTTTTCCCAAGCGAAGCGGCCTTTGTAGAACACATCGGCAAAGCCGCGCGTCTGGCCAAGCGCGAGGGTGAGCTTTTCAAAGATGTAGTTGTCTTCAATGCCGGTGGTGCCCGGCTTGGGCACGCCCAGCAATTCGCACAGGTCAATAAAGTAAGGCTGCGCGCCTTGGCGCTCGTTTTCCAGATCGCGCGAGCCGCCTTTGCCCCAAGTGGCGATGAAGTCGTAGGGGGTCATGTGAAGTGATGCTTCATCAAACGCCAGCGACCACGGCATCCAAGCTGGCTTGAATTTCTGCGCGGCATTGGGCAAGCGAGCCCTTTGCTTTTTTTAGCCTTCCTGCATGAATGGGCGCTGCCATGGGAGAGAGCAACGTGTAGCTGGCGCCCTTGAATTGCAGAGGCGGAAACAAGCGCTTAGGTAAGTTGCTGCTGCTAGGCTTTTGGATGGCCAGCGGAATGCTCAGGCGAGTGGCCAGAGATTCGAGCAGTTCGTGCTGCACGTTGACGACCCAGGGCCAAGCATCTCGGTAGGCGGCATTGGGATTGGGATAAACATCAAACTGCGCCATCGGGCGCTTCCATCAAGCCATCGCTCCAAACGCCATGCTGATCCACAAGGCTGTTGATCTCGTCAACCCACGCGCGGTTTTGGGTGCTGAACGCTTGAGCGGGGCTGGGCGCTGGCGCAGACATCGCCGTTTGATGATTTGCCCCTTGATTTCTGAGCGCGTGGTATTGCTGCACGGACAAGAGCACGCCGTGCTGCCTGCCCGATTTAGCAATGAACACCGGCTCAATCAGGCAGGTATCCAGCATTTGCCCAAAGCGGTTTTTGGCATCGGTGGCGTTGATTTGAATCATCAGTAGATTTTAGCTAATTTGGCTGATTTGGCTCATTGCGCGGAGCTGTGACGATGAAGTCGAAGGGGGTCATGGGAGCTCAATATCCGCGCAGCAAGAATTCGACAGCGCTGTCGATGCGCGAGACCTCGCGCTGGAGGTTGTCGAGCCTGCCTCGCAACTCGCGCTGCAAGAACACGGCGATACCAAACGGATGAATATGCAGGTGTTCGTCGAAACCTACCACTTGCACGGCAGGGTTGAGGCGCTCCGTCATGCCAGGAAACGCATCAGGCATCGCCAGCGGAATGCACACGCGCTCGGCAAACATATAGTGGCGATCACTTTGGATCTCAATGACACACGGGAAAGCCGCGCGAAGCGATGCAATCGGATTGTGATAAACGTCGTATCGCATGCGCTGGTTACGCGGCCAGTTGTTGGCTTTGCTCAGCTTCGCGCCACATGCGCACACTTTCACTGAAAGTGGGGCGCTGCTCTGCCCAGGCGTTATAAGCGGCGATTTGTTTGGCGTGTATCAAATGCCATTGATCGTCGGTTGGTGAGTCTGCTGCACTCAATTTCTGCTCTGGGCTAGCGGGCGCAATCACTGGAACGACTCGTACAGGTAGCATTTGCACTACCCCAGTATCTAGGAACTGCACATCAAACAATTGCCCCGCAAACTTTTTACCCAGCGAGATTTGGCCACTGGCTCCAACCTCTTTCAGCATGGCATTCTCCTATAAACCATTCATGTCGTCATGCCGCATGATAATCTAGTTCGAGGTATTGCACGAAGGATTAAGCCGCCACCTTACAAACCATCCCCGCCAACTGATGCAGCGCCACCCAAGGCTGCTGGGGCCAATTGGGGGCTTTCAGGCCTTTGACGATGCCGTCCACCTGATGCGCGGCGTGTAGCAAATTGCTGGTATCTAGGCTGGAGAGGCGCGGCAGGATGCGTTCGTAGAGTTTTTGTTTGATGCCCCAGACCCGCGCTTCTTGCAGCGCCATCGGCAGCGGTTTGCCTTCTTCCATCAGGCTTTTGACGCGGTGCAGATTGCGGATGTCTTCTTGAATAGCCCAATGCACGAGCACTTCGGCCTCGCCTTCGGCTTGCAGGCCGTCGAGCATGCGCTGCGTGCGGGCGAGGTTGCCAGCGAGCACGGCTTCTGAGAGTTTGAATACGTCATACCTCGCCACATTGAGCACAGCTGCCTCTAGTTGTTCGAAGCTGAGCTCCAACAAAGCTGTTGGGCTGAATTTGCCCAAACTCTGCGCCGGGGAAGAATCGGGGGGCGCGGGCAGTGAGGCGGGAGGGGGATATAAGAGCGAGAGCTTTTGGATTTCTTGATGCGCGGCCAGCAAATTGCCTTCCACGCGGTCTGCGAAGAATTTCAAGGTGCGTTCGCCTTCTTCGCCGCTTTTCACGCGCAGGCCTGCGTTTGCAAGGCGCTGGGTGAGCCAAGGCGCGAGCGCCCGGCGATCAATCTCAGCCACTTCGAGGGTCACGCCGAAGCTCTCCAACGCGCCAAACCAAGCGCCGCCCTTGGTCAGTTTGTCGAGCTTGGGCAAGATAAAGAGCGTGAGCACGCCGTCGTTGCCTTGGGATTGCTCGGCCAAGCGCTGAATCGCTGAGCTGCCTTCTTTGCCGGGCTTGCCACTGGGAATGCGCACCTCGACAATTTGTTTGTCGCCAAACAAGCTCATCGAGCCCCCCGCAGCCAGCACATCGCTCCAGTCAAAATGCGCCCCAGTTGCGGTGTGGACGCTGCGTTCGGTGAAGCCTTGGCCGCGAGCGGCAGCGCGGATCGCATCCAAGGCTTCTTGGATCAGCAGGGGCTCGTCGCCGTGCAAGGTGTAGAGCGATTTGAGCCCTTTTTGCAGGTGCTGTGGGAGTTGCGCGGGGCTAAGTTGCATGGTATGCCCTTACGCAGGCTTGGGCCGATTGAGCGGCTCAAGCGCGTGCCAAATCACATCCGCTTGGGCGGGAAAAATTTTAGGCAAAAAGAGCTGTTTGCCGTTATGAAATATACGTAACATGCTATTGAATATATAGCATTAAAACTTTTCGCTGCGCACCACCTGCACATCGGCAAAGTAGAGCGTGAGGCCGAAATCTTGGGCATATTCTTCCAGCAGATGGGCGGCGAGCGCATCGGCCACTTCGGGGCTGCAGATGGTTTTCATCTCGATGGTGCGGTCGTTGTCCCAGCTGCCTGCGCGCAGGCCGCGATCTGAGCCGCCGCGCACATCACAGATCGTGTAGCCGTGCGCGCCAAAGCGTTTGGCATCTTGCACGAGGCGCTTTTCCAAAGCGGCTTCGGCGAAGATGACGAGGAGTTTTTTGGGGTGTTTGTCCATGAAAACCTCAAGCGATTTTAGGAAATCTGTTTCGCCAGCCAAGTGTAGAGCGGCACACCGACGACGATATTGAACGGAAACGTGATGCCTAAAGCGGCAGCGATGGAGAGCCCTGCATTGCCTTGCGGCACGGCCATACGCATCGCGGTGGGCGCGGCAATGTAGCTGGCAGAGGCCGCCAATGTGGCGAGAATGGCGATGCCGCCGGTGGACAAGCCGAGCAGCTTGCCCAAGCCTGCGCCAAACAAGGATAAAACCAGCGGCGAAATGATGCCGACGGCCAAGAGACGCAGCCCATAGCGCTTGACTTCCGGCAGCTGCGCCCCCGCCACCAAGCCCAGCTCCAGTAAAAATAGCGCCAAAACGCCTTTGAACAGATCGGTAAACAGCGGCGCAATCGGCTTCAAGCCCTCTTGCCCCATCACCGCGCCAATCGCCAGCCCGCCTGCGAGCAGCAGCACCGATTTACCAAACAGCACTTCATGCGCCAGTTCGCGCCAGTTGCCAGAACTCTTTGCAGCAGCCTCGGGCGTCTTCAAACGATTCAATTCCCGCCGCGCCAAAAACACACCCGCCACAATGCCCGGCGCTTCCATCACCGCCACCCAAAGCGCTGCGTGCGCTTCAAAGGCAATCCCCTGCCGCTGTAAATAGCTCGAAGCCACTGCATAGGTCACCACGCTGACCGAGCCGTAATGCGCAGCCAGCACAGCGCTATCCACGCCCGAGAAACCCAAGCGCTTGAGCACCGGCGTCATCAGCACAGGAATCAGGCCGCCGAGCGCCATACAAGCCAAAATTTGCGGCAGCATCGCCATCAAACTCTGCTTGTGCAGCTCAATGCCGCCCTTCAAGCCAATGGCCAGCAGCAAATACACCGACAGCGCTTCATACAAAGCCTGCGGCAATTTCAAATCACTTTTTCCTAGGCGCGCGATCACACCCAAGATAAAGAACAAGACGACAGCATCAACCATACACAGATGATCTCTGGGGCGGGGCAGACGCGGGTACTGGATTTGCGTCTTTGATGATTTGCCCACCGCGTACGGCTTGTTCAGCCTGCTGGCGTTTTTCCGCTGCCCGCTCGGCATAGCGGTTGAAGCGCCAAGAGCTACCTTCCATGGTGATGCGTCGCCAAGTGCTGCGTTTGGCAGCAGGGCCCATCTCGGGCCAATGCTGCACCTCGCTGAATGTGCGGCCACAGCCTTTGCAAAGTTCGTCGCCCTGGCTGGTGGAGCAGATTGCGATGCAAGGTGTATCGGGTGTGCTCTCGTACCAAGTGAGCCAGGCTTCGAGCGCTTTTTGAGGCATGGAGCGCTCGCTCGCGCAATCTTGTTTGTAATAGACGAGCAGGGCGTAAATTTCACCCAAAGCACGCAGCGGTGCAGCCAGCGTCACACCATCGGGCGAGGGAGAGCGGGCGCGCCAGTAGTTGATAGCAGCTTCGATATCGCTAATATGTATACCCACAGGGGTGCTGCTGATCGCGGCAGCGGTATGGGAATTGAGGGCGGCGGTAGGTGCAGACATGGGAGATGCATGATACCTGCCCGGCTCGCGGCTCTCTTGAGGCTCCTGAGAATGACCTAAGTTTGGTGAAAGAAACAGCTAAACAGCTAAACAGCCGGACGCAGAAGACGCAAAGGTTACGCAGAAGACGCAAAAAAGAAATACAAAAAAGAAATGCGAAAAGAAGATGCGGAATGGAAAGACCAAAAAAAAGAGAACCCTGATCGTTAATTCAGAAGCTTGGCTATTTTTGGCCTTCTATTTTTTCTTTTTCTTTTTTGCGTCTTTTGCGTAACCTTTGCGTCTTCTGCGTCCGGTATTACTGTATTTCGGTTTTCTAGTATTTTTCTCGTATTGACAGATGAGATATCAACTCAACGCCACATAGACGTTTTGCACGTCGTCGTTGCCATCAATCGCCGAGAGGAAGGCCTCGACTTCTTCTAAATCGGTAGCCGACAGACTCGCGGGATCGACTGGATTCTTGGGTTTGTAGCCCAGCTTGGCAGAGAGTACCGTGAAGCCTTGCGCGGGCAAGGCGCGGCAGACGGTGTCTAAATCGGTGGCATCGGTGTAGAAAAGCGTGGTGTTGTCTTCCGTATTCGCTTCAAAATCTTGCGCGCCTGCTTCGATGGCGGCGAGTTCTGGGTCTGCGCCTGCTGTGCCTGCGGCAGCTTCTGCCTCAATCATGCCCACGTGGTCAAAATCCCAAGCCACCGAGCCGCTGGTGCCCAACTGGCCTTTGCGAAACAGCACGCGCATCTCAGGCGCGGTGCGGTTGACGTTGTCGGTCAGGCATTCGACCATCACGGCCACGCGATGCGGCGCAAAGCCTTCGTAGATCACATGCTCAAAATGCACCGTCTCACCCGTGAGCCCCGCGCCTTTTTTGATGGCGCGCTCCAGCGTTTCTTTGGGCATGGAAACTTTGCGCGCTTGCTCCAGCACCATGCGCAGCTTGGAGTTGGCCGCAGGGTCTGGCCCGCCACGCGCGGCCACCATGATGTCTTTGGCCAAGCGGCCAAACAGCTTGCCTCTGGCGTTGGCCGCCATTTCTTTGCCTTTTGCTTTCCATTGCGCGCCCATAGCGTATTCCTTCAGTCTGTTCAGTGGCTTCGATTGTGACTATTTTTTCAGTTACTTTTTGGGCGGAATCGCGTAAGTGCCCGTCACATGCGCCACCATGTCGGGGTTGCCCTCTGAGAAAAGCTGCACTTCGCCCACCGCCAGCGTCTTGCCCAGCTTGATGAGCTTGCAAATGCCGATGATGTCTCGATCCGAGGCGGGTTTGCGCAGGAAGTTGATGTTCAAACTCGTGGTGACGGTGAGCGGGACGATGCCAATTTGCGCGAGGATGGCCACATACAGCGCCACATCCGCCGTGGCCATGAGCACCGGGCCAGCCACCGTGCCGCCGGGGCGCAGCTCTTGTTCACCAATACTGTGCCGCACGGTGGCGCACATCGGGCCGATGGATTCCACCGTGGATTTGCTTTGCGGGAAGGCTTGTTGGAGGAAATCGGAAATTTCAGCTTGGGTGGCCACGGGTTGCTCCTGAGAGAGGTTTTGAGTCAAATTTTAATCGTTTTAGGCCGATAGCCGTTATATAACCTGCGCAGTATGCTATGAAAATAATAGCGACTCGGCGCTGCCACGTTGCTTAAAAAACTGCCTCACCTTGCCAAAATGCCCGCAACCGATGAAAGGCGCAGGCGCTCGCATAGCGGAGAGTGGCGAAGGGTGGTTGGCGCTGAGCACGAGATGGCGTGCATCCACATTCTGCGCCGCGATCAGCGGCAGTTTGGCCTGCGCATGTGCGCCCCAGAGCAGAAAAGCCACTGGGGATGATTTCTTCGCGCAGGCTTCGATGAGTTGGTCGGTGAGATGCTCCCAGCCGCGTTTGGCGTGAGCAGCGGGCTGGCCGTCTTCCACGGTGAGCGTGGTGTTGAGCAGCAAAACGCCTTGCTGCGCCCAGCTTTGCAGGCTACCGTGGGTGGCGGGCGGGATGCCCAGATCACGCTGGCGCTCCTTGAACATATTGCGCAAACTTGGCGGGATTTTCACGCCTTGCGCCACAGAAAAAGCCAAGCCTTCCGCTTGACTTGCCCCGTGATACGGGTCTTGCCCGAGGATGACGACACGCACGTCTTTGAGCGAAGTGAGTGTGAGCGCTTTGAAGGGCTCGGGCGGGTAGATCGCGGCGCTGGCTGCTAGGCGGGCTTGCAGGAATTTTTCAAGCGATTGGCCCGTGGCGCTGTACAAAAAATCTTGCACGACGGGCTGCCAATCGGCAAGCACTTCGGTTGTCGATAGGTCGCCTTGCCAGGAAGCGTTTGCGAATAGGTCATGCATCTGGCGGTCTAAATAACTTTGAATTCCCGGAGCGCGAAAGACGCGAAAATGACGCGAAAAGCGCGAAAAGGAAAATTCATAAGGGGGTATTTTTCGCGCTTTTCGCGCTCAGGATGTTTTTCTTTGGCCTGAATTCAAGCAAACAACTCAGCCAAAGCCAAACCCGGATCTTCAGCGCGCATGAGAGCCTCGCCCACGAGGAAGGCATGCACACCCGCCTCGCGCATGCGCTGCACATCGGCGCGAGCGAGGATGCCGCTTTCTGTGACCATCAAAATGTCTTTCGGCACATCGGCCAACATGGCCAGTGTGGTGTCGAGCGTCACGTCAAATGTACGCAGATTGCGGTTGTTGATTCCCAGCATCGTTTTGGCGGGCACGTTTTTCAGCTTCAAAGCGCGCTCCATCTCAGCGCGGTCGTGCACTTCTACCAGCACAGCCATATCGAGGCTGAGCGCGCAGGCTTGCAAATCGGCCATTTGCGCGTCGTCTAGGCAGGCGGCAATCAATAAAATGCAGTCTGCTCCCATGGCGCGCGATTCGTCGATTTGATACGGCTCAATCATGAAATCTTTGCGCAACACCGGCAACTCACACGAGGCGCGCGCCAGCTTTAAAAAATCTGGATGGCCTTGGAAATACTGCTTGTCTGTGAGCACAGACAAGCAGGCTGCTGAGATGATCTTTGCTTTAGCCGCATCGCTCAGCTTGCTGGTTTTCTGCGCCTTCATCACAGCCGCCGTGTTGCCCAGCGCATAGCTTTGCGCAATATCTGCCGCATCAAAATCTTCGCGGATCACGCCCTTGGAGGGCGAGGCTTTTTTCACCTCCGCGATCACCGCCGCGTTACCCTGCGCGATTTTGCTGCGCATCGCGCCCACAAAATCACGCACGATCACGCGGCTCTGCGCATCAGCGCGCATCGCCGTAGGAGAGATTTTTTGCTTAGCCGCCGCGATCTCTTCGCGCTTGGTTTCAATGATTTTTTTCAGGATGTCAGACATGCGCCTATTATCGCCTTACGAGTGCAAGTCAAAGGCCAAGGTGTACTTCAAGGCCGCACAGGCATGATGTGCACCGCCGCGCTGGGCACGGCGAGTGCCACGGCATCGCCAGTTTTCAGGTTCATTTGGTGCAGTTGTGAGGTGGGTAAGTTGAGCTGAATCGTGTCATGCGTGCCTTGCACGGCGAGCCGGCAGAGACTGATTTCACCCAAGGGCAGCATTTCAGTGAATTGGCACTGGAGCCGGTTGTCTTGAGGCGATGCGCTGGCCTCAATGGAAAGCAGTTGCAATGCTTCTCCAGCCAGCACCCAAGTGACGGCGGTGTCGTCGTCGATCTTGCCTTTGTCTGCCACGCGCAGGCGCAGCTCGCCCCAACGCAGCAGGGCTTGGCCGGCCTCAAAGGTGTGAAACTGCGCATGAAAGTGGTTGTGTATACCCACGAGCTGCGCCACGCGCGCATTGCGCGGGCTGCGGATCACATGCGCGGGCGTGCCGCTTTGCAGGCTCTGGCCTTCGTCAATGATCACGAGGCGGTCTGCCAAGCGGCGCGCTTCTTGCAAATCATGCGTCACCAAAATAATCGGCACTTGTAGACTTTGCCGCAGCTGCGCCAGCTCGCGGTAAAGCACTTGGCGCATCGGCGCGTCCACCGCAGAAAACGGCTCATCTAGCAGCAGCACGCCGGGCGCACTTTCAGTGCCTTGGCTGTTTTGAATCCGCACCAAGGCCCGCGCCAGCGCCACGCGCTGCTGCTGCCCGCCCGACAACTCATGCGGCAGGCGCTGCGCCAACGCGCTCAAGCCTAAGCGGGCGAGCCAGTCTTGAGCGATATTTTTTGAGTCATTTAAGCCGTTAGCCGTTATAGATTGTGCGCAGAGTGCTATATTTTCAATAGCATTTAAGTGGGGAAACAGCGCGTATTGTTGAAATACCAAACCCACGCGCCGCTGCTGTGGGCTGAGTGCAATGGCTTGCGTGCTGTCCATCCAAACCTGATCCCCTAGGCGCACATGGCCTGCCAGATCGGCGCTGCGGTGCAATCCTGCAATACTGCGCAAAAGCGTGGTTTTGCCGCTACCTGATGCGCCCACCAGCGCCACCAGCTCGCCCGGTGCGCAGTCAAATTGCGCCTGCAAACGCACTGGGCTGCTGCTGCGCAAATCGACATGCAGGCCAGCGTGAGAGACCGCTTTTGGCGGCGCTTTTGGAGCCGCCTTGGAGGCCGAGCCACCTTGCGCTGCCATGGCCGCTATTGCCCCGTCGCGGTCACGCCGCAACTCACGTTGAAAGTGATGCTGGAATTGGCGGGCAGGCTGGTGAGAGTCAAGCCACTTGGTGTGAACAAATTCGCAAGCCCTCCCGGGCAGCTCGCGGCTGGCGAGCCGGTGGCGGAGCAAACCGTGACGCTGCAATTGCTCAGGCCCGCGCTGGGCGTGTCTTTGGCAATTGCGTTATTGGCAGAGGTCGGGCCGGAGTTGGTGAAGGTGACGGTGTAGCTGGTGGTGCTGCCTGCGACCAGTGTGTCGGCATTATTGGTTTTGGTAACGGCAAGCGCGGTGGAGCAGGCGGTGGTGAGGGTGGTGCTGTTGCCAAGAAGGGTGAAGGTGCCCGTGGTGGCAAACCAAGGCTCAGCTGCGCCATCGCCCAACGGGCCTAATGCCAAATTGCCGCGATCCACGCCGGCATTGCCGCCTGCAACAGAAGTGGTCGACGGCGCGACGCTGGCGTTGAAATAGACCGCGCCGCCGCCGCCGCCGCCGCCTGGGCCGTGGCGGTCATACGATGAGTTTGCGCCACTACCGCCATTGGCGGCTAGCATGCGCCCCGTCAAGCTGCCGGTGGTCGCCACCAAAATCGTACCGCCTGCCCCGCCGCCGCCGGCACCATCGGTGCACCCGCCCGTCGTGAAATTTGGGGTGGAACCAGAACGGCCATTGGCCAGCAAGTTGCCTATGGCACTGAAGCTGCCCACGCGCGCGATGATGATGCCGCCGCCATTGCCGCCCCAGCCGCCGAGTCCGCAGCTGGTGCCGCCGCCGTCCACATGCGCAGCACCGCCGCCGCCGCCCATGATCAGGCGAGCGCTGCTTAAGCTGAGTTTGTTACCTGAACGGCTCGCACCATCGCCGCCATGGCCACCGCAGTCGCCAATCGTGGTGGGGCGTGAAGCATCGCTCCAGCAGCCGCCGCCTTGACCGCCGCGCCCGCCGTTGCCGCCACCACCGCCGCCGCCATTTTGGTTGTTGCCGCCACCGCCTGCATTGCCGGGCGCACCGCGTGCCCGAGAGCCGCCGGGGTAGTCGTCGGTCACGAGGCCGGTTTGCGTGGTGCCGTTGTAGACCAGGCGAGGCGTGCCGGCGATGCCTTCGCCTTTGAAACTGCCTTCGCGCTCGCCGCCAGGACCTGCGCCGGTGATCGTGCCAGCAACGGCGGTGTAGTAATAGCTGCCGTTTGTGCCGTCTAGCAAGGGTGGGCCATAGGCACCCAGAAATGTGACGCCGCCGCCGCGAAAGCCGCGCTCGCTGGCATCCAAGTTAAAGCCTGCCATCGTCACCGTGCCAGTCGCTTGTAGGCCGAGCACACCGCCCGTTGCGCCGTTCCATGAAGCGGGCTGCACATTTCCCGTGAGCGAGACATTGCTGTATTGCGGGACGCGAACCACTTGGTAGCGATACGCGCCCACGCTGCCTGTTGACGCGCTGGCCTGATAAGCATTCACTGTGCCGCCCGATGCGCCGCCACAGACCATCGATATGCTCGTCGTGCCTGCAGCGGATGTGGCGGTGCAGTATTCCCAAGCACCGGCGCGATAGTCTGTGTCCAGATTGCCGCCTGCATACCGATCAGTTGTGGTGAAAGTGATGGTGGCGCAGCTGCCCACGCCATCGCCATCGCCATCGCCATAGCAATTGGTGTTGGAAGTGTTGATCTGTGCGCCTTGCATCTGCATCACGATCACCAAATCGCCCGCGGCAATGGGGGTGGCTGCGCCGCCGCCGGTGGTGTCAGAGGCGGGGCTTATCGGAATACTGGTGGCGCCTACCGCTACGGTTGAACCCGTGCCGGAGTAGTAAGAATTCACCACGCCACTGATGCTGGTGGTGCCGGCATTTTGGCCGGGACTGGCGCAGACCTGTGCCAGTGCGATACTGCCAGCAAGCGTGCAGGTGGCCGCTAAGGTGTGCAGTAGAGCATTCATGAGGCGCTGAGCTGTTACAAAAAATTTCATATACTGATTATGGCTGCACGAAAGACTTGCTTTTCGCACGTCGCTCGCTGGCAAAAACCGCCACCAAAGCGGCCAGCGAACAGAGTACCAAGCTGGCAGCCATCCAATGTGCGCTGGCTTCATCAAACGCCTGCACGCGGTCGTAAATCGCAATCGAGAGGGTGCGAGTTTCCCCGGCAACGGAGCCGCCCACCATCAGCACCACGCCAAACTCGCCCAAGGTGTGTGCCAGAGTCAGGGCGATGCCAGCGAGGACACCCGGCATAGCCAAAGGCAGCTCGATCCGCATGAAGCTTCGCCAATGCGACAGGCCACCCACCCAAGCCGCCTCCCGCACGCTCAGATCAATGGCTGCAAAAGCGCGCTGAATCGGCTGCACCATGAAGGGAATGTTCACCAAGACCGAAGCCAGTAGCAGCCCCTCAAAACTAAACACGAGCCGCAGTCCCAGTGTCTTTTGTAGCCAGTGCCCGAGTGCTGCGCCTTGGCCAAAAACGCTGAGCAGATAAAAACCGATCACCGTGGGCGGAAGGAGCAATG
Source organism: Variovorax sp. (assembly GCA_031418715.1). Taxonomy (GTDB): domain Bacteria; phylum Pseudomonadota; class Gammaproteobacteria; order Burkholderiales; family Burkholderiaceae_C; genus JANMDU01. The sequence continues at coordinate 60,763 of JANOJL010000049.1, forward strand.
GCAGCAGCAGCACAGCTTCGATCCAAGGCTTGGTGCGGCTGGATGTGAAGGCCAACCAGCGCCCGAGCCACAAACCCAGCGGCAAGAGCAACGCCGCTGTGGTCACAGCCAAAAGAACAGAAACGCGAGCAGCTTGCCAATCCATGTCGCGATGATAGCGGGCTGGCTGGATGCGGTGGCGATTGAAGTTGAGACGAGAATCACTCGCGAACTACCAATGAAATAGTGCGGGTGAAAAAGCGCGCAGAAGCAATATCTATGCCGTCTTGAAGTACACTTACTTTCCGATATTTTCAAGCCTGCTCAAGCTATGTCTGCCTTCAATTTTACTTTTGCGCTTCGTGCCGGTGTGCTGGGGATGTCTTTGGCGCTGCTGTGGCCCGCCGTTCAGGCAGAAAAAGCCGATCGTACCAAGCCGATGAATGCCGAGGCCGATTCGCTGCGCTACGACGATGTCAAGCAAACCAGTGTGTTCACTGGCAATGTAGTGATCACCAAGGGCACGATGGTCATCCGCGCGGATCGGGTTGAAGTGCGGCAAGACAACGAAGGCTTTCAATTTGGCACCGCCACCAGTGCGGGCGGCAAGCGCGCCTTCTTCCGCCAAAAGCGAGATGCTGGCGATGAATGGATCGAAGGCGAAGGCGAAATGATTGTGTATGACGGCAAGGCAGATAGCGTGAGCTTCAGCCGAAATGCGAACTTGCGCCGACTGCGCGGTGCAACGCTCACCGACGAAACCCAAGGTGCGCTGATCACCTATGACAACACCAGCGATGTGTTCAACGTCTCTGGCGGTATCACGGCCACAGGCGCACCCAGTCCCGGTGGCCGCGTGCGCGCTGTGCTCAGCCCGCGCGGTTCAGTGAGTGCTCCTGCCGCTTCGCCAGCCGCCAGCCCTGCTGCACCACTGCGCCCGAGCACCAGCCTAGGCGGGGAGAAAAAGTGAGCGAAGCTGTGCAAGCGATGGATGTGGTAGCGCTGCCCATAGCGCAGCACGCAGCCAAGCGTGAGCTCGTCGCTTCAGGCTTACAAAAAAGCTACGGTGCGCGCCAAGTGGTCAAAGATGTGTCGCTCTCCGTCTCGCAAGGCGAAGTGGTAGGTTTGCTCGGACCCAATGGTGCAGGAAAGACCACGTCGTTTTACATGATCGTCGGCCTCGTGCGCGCAGATGCAGGCGAGATCACGATCAATGGCCAAGCTGCGCACAACATGCCGATTCATCGCCGCTCGCGCATGGGTTTGAGCTATTTGCCGCAAGAAGCTTCGATCTTCCGCAAACTCAATGTGGTGGAAAACGTCCAGGCCGTGTTGGAATTGCAACGCGACGAAGCAGGCAAGCCTTTGAGCCAAGACGCTTTGCAAACGCAGCTTGAGCAATTACTCAAAGACCTGCGCGTGGATCATCTGCGCGATTCGCCAGCGCTGGCGCTCTCGGGCGGCGAACGCAGACGCGTCGAGATTGCGCGGGCTTTGGCCACGAATCCGCAATTCATCTTGCTTGACGAGCCCTTTGCCGGCATCGACCCGATTGCCGTGATTGAGATTCAGCGCATCATTGGCTTCCTGAAAAGCCGAGGCATTGGTGTCTTGATCACCGATCACAACGTGCGCGAGACGCTGGGTATTTGTGACCATGCCTACATCATCAGCGAAGGCCGCGTTTTAGCCAAAGGCTCGCCTTCTGAGATTGTTGACAACCCCGATGTTCGCCGCGTGTATCTGGGCGAGCACTTCCGCATGTGAGGCTCTATTCAGCTCTCGGGCTGAAGGCATGATATGAAACCGGGATTAAGTCTTCGCGTCTCTCAGCATTTGGCGCTCACGCCACAATTGCAGCAGTCCATCCGCTTGTTGCAATTGTCCACGCTCGAACTCTCGCAAGAGATCGAGCAAATGCTGCAAGACAATCCGTTTCTTGAGCAAGAGGTGCAAGAGCTGGGCTATGAAGAAAACTTGAGCCTAGAGCGAGGCCAACGCACCGACGAAGTCATGGTGCTAGAAACGCAGGAAGAGAAATTTGATACGCCTGATTTCATAGCGTCTAGCGCAGATTCTAAAAGGGAAGAAAGCCCTTTTGATACTGAAAACACCTTTTCTGAAGAAACTGCGCCCACCAGCGGAGAACCCTCTGATTGGGAAGGCGATGGCAGCCAAGATATTGCTGCCGACGATGCCGAATGGGGCGTGGATGCGAGCGCGCGTGGCCCCAACGCCGGGCAAGGCGATGATGATTTCAATCCCGCTGAACACAACAGCAGCTCAGCGACGCTGCAAGAGCATTTGCATCGACAGGCGCTCTCGTTGCGTTTGTCAGATGAAGACCGCGCAGCGCTTTACATGCTGATCGAATCGTTGAATGACGATGGCTACCTTGAAGATGATTTTGAGACGCTTGCTCAGAGCCTTGGCGCTCGCTCGCTCGATGATGTGGAAGAGCTCGTGGCACGGTTTTCTATCGCGCTCAAATGGCTGCAAAGGCTGGAGCCTGTGGGCGTTGGCGCGAGAAATTTGGCTGAATGCTTACTTCTGCAACTGCGTGAATATGAAGAAGACTGGGGCTGCGGCGACATCACGCGCTGCGCCCGCGCCATTCTTGCGCTGCCGCTGGAGCTGCTGGCCAAACGCGATGTGAAACGCCTCGCGCCGCTGTGCAAAGCCACGGCAGAAGATGTGAAGGCGGCGATTGCACTGATTTCTAAGCTCGAACCTAAGCCCGCGCGCCGCTTCGCGCAGGTCGAGCGCAATATCGTGGTCCCCGATGTGATTGTGCGCATCGAGCTACGCCGTGGGCAACCCATTTTTATCGCGCAACTTAACGCGGCGGTGATGCCGCGCCTGCTGGTTAACAATCTGTATGCCAATGCTCTCAAGGGCAGTAAAAAATCTGAAGCCGTGCAGGGGCTGCAAACGCGTCTGCAAGAAGCGCGCTGGTTCATCAAAAACGTACAGCAGCGCTTTGACACGATTCTTCGCGTGAGCCAGGCCATCATCGAGCGGCAAAACAGCTTTTTCAAGCATGGCGCAGTGGCGATGCGCCCGTTGGTGTTGCGCGAAATTGCCGATGAAATTGGCATGCACGAATCCACCATCAGCCGCGTCACCACAGCCAAATACATGTCCACGCCGTACGGCACGTTTGAGCTGAAATACTTCTTCGGCTCAGCGCTCACCACCGAGACCGGCGGCATTGCTTCGAGCACAGCTGTGCGCGAGCTGATCAAGCAATTCATCGATGCAGAGAGCAAAATGAAGCCCCTGTCTGACAACGCCATCGCCGACATGCTCAAAGAACAAGGTATCGAATGCGCCCGTCGCACGGTAGCCAAATACCGCGAAGCCCTTCGCATTCCCGTCACCAGTCTGCGAAAGACCTTATGAACAACCTCCATCTCTTTCTCCCCTGTGCAGGAGGTGTTGAAACCTATCTCGCCGACGAAGCTGTCAAGATCATCGGTGAGCCCGAAGTCATTCAACAGCAGATGGGCGGCGTGTCCGTCAAAGCCAGTTGGCGTCAAGCCTTGGAGCTGAATCTTCACAGCCGCTTGGCCAGCCGCGTGCTCATTGGCGTGATGCAAAGGCCGTACAGAAGCGAAGATGATATCTATGAAGCCGCTTGCGATGTGGCATGGGAAATCTGGTTCACGGAGAAACACACCTTCAAGATCGATATCACCGCCACGCGCAGCCCCTTAAAGAGCCTGAATTTCGCCGCCCTGCGTGTGAAAGACGCGATTTGCGACCGGTTTCGCCACAAAACTGGCGAGCGGCCAAGTGTCGATACGCAGCGTCCTGATGCTCGCGTGTATGTGCACTTGAGCGCTGAACACGTCAGTTTGTATGTCGATACCAGCGGCGAGCCCTTGTTCAAACGCGGCTGGCGACAAGACAAAGGTGATGCGCCCTTGAAGGAAACCTTGGCCGCCGCCATGATCGCAGCCAGCGGCTGGCAGCCGGATCAGCCTTTGTATGACCCCTGCTGCGGCAGCGGCACGATTCTGATCGAGGCCGCACAAATCGCGCTCGGCATTCCCGCTGGTGGCCAGCGGCGATTTGGTTTTGAGCGCTTGTTGCCATTTCAAAAGCATGTTTGGGATGCTATGAAAACAATAGCATTTGACGCTTATTCTATAACGGTGAGTGCTGAAAAAGACTTAAAAAATCTGCAAATCTTTGGCTCGGATGTCGCGCACCGCATGGTTGATTTCGCGCAGCGTAATGCGGAACTGGCTGGCGTGGGCGAGGTCATTCAACTGCGCGGCGGCGATGCGCTACAACGCAAACCGCCTTGCGATGTGCCGCCCCAGGGTGCGGTGATCCTCACCAACCCACCGTATGGCGAGCGCATTGAAGTGGCTGGTGTGGCCGGTGCCGGGCGTGGCTTGCCGAGTCACGCGCCGCGCGTGCATTCGATTCGTCGCGATGCGGATTCGAGTCGCGCCAGCGCTCAAGACACGCGTTCAAACGATGCCTCCTACGAAGAGTCATACGACCAAGCCTCCGAAGCGCCTGCCCATATGCAGCGCGCCGCCCGCGAAACCGCCGAATTCAATGCTGAAGAAGGTGATTTCTTTCTTCAACTCGCCGCCCACTGGAAAACCCATTTCAACGGCTGGACGGCGCATCTGCTCGTGCCCGACATGAAGCTGCCCGGCAAAATGCGCCTCAAAGAAACCCGCCGCGTGCCGCTTTGGAACGGCCCCATCGAATGCCGCCTCTTCCGCTTCGATATCCAAGGCAGGCGCACCCCGCATCCAGAAGCCAACAACACAAGCGCAACTTGACGGTGGCATGGCCGTCATGCTTGTTTCCGCCGACCCTGCTCAAGCGCCAGCACCATGGCTGGCTCAATCCCCAGCCCGAGCAGCCACGATCGCAGTTTTAGATACCAACATCGTCCTCGACCTCTTCCTCTTCCAAGACCCCCGCACCGAGCCCCTGCGCCAACAACTCCAATCCGGCCAGCTGCAATGGTTCGCCACGCAGCACATGCGCAACGAACTGGAGCGTGTACTAACTTACCCAAATATTACTGCAAAATTAGCGTTCTATCAAAAAATGCCCTGTGATATCCTCGCTCAATTCGACCAACACGCCCAGCACACCGAAGCCCCAAGCGCCAAAGCGCCCTACATCTGCAAAGACGCAGACGATCAAGTTTTCATTGATTTGGCAGCCGCTTTGGCCTCTACGGTGCGGTCGCCCCAGGCCGACCAAAACCTATCCGTGACCCTGCTCAGCAAAGACAAAGCCGTCCTCAGCATGCGAAAAAGGTTAGAAAAGCTGTCGATTCGTGTCAGCTCTGCCCTGATAGATTGACAAAAAAGTCATCCGCTCAAGTCTGTTGCCGAAGCCAACGCTCGGAATAGTGAAAAAGAGTAATCACAAAGCATTCAAAACAAGCCACCGCGAGAAGAGCCGAGTTGATGGCACGGGGTTTGCAGTTACTAAATGTCACAGTATTAACTCATCCATCAACTTCCGTGGAATCATTTCATGAAACGCAACATACAAAAAGGCTTCACCCTGATCGAACTCATGATCGTTGTCGCGATCATCGGCATCTTGGCGGCAGTGGCTTTGCCTGCTTACCAAGACTACACCACCAGAGCCAAGGTCACCGAGGTGATTTTGGCCGCTTCGGCCATGAAAACCCCCGTTTCCGAAGCCGCGGCAACCTTGACGGTAATGCCCGATTCAGCCAGCATCACATCTGTGACTTCAGCCTCCAAGTATGTAATACAGATCGACTGGCTCAAGTCGAGCGCGAGCGAAGGCAGGATCGTGGCCTACTCAGGAGGCGAGACAAATTTAGTGGGCAAAGCCTTGACCCTGCTAGGCAGACTCGAAAGCAACGGCCAAGTCGTATGGGAATGCGGCACTTACACCGTGCCTACGGCTCAGAAAATTGAACCTAAATACCGCCCAGCCAGTTGCCAGTACGGCGGCTAATTTCCGGCAGTATCTGAATTCCACTAAAGGCTCCCTCGCGGAGCTTTTTTTACATAAATTGCTATTACGGACAACTTTGGTCGCAATGAGTTGACAAAAATGTCATGCTGATTCGGCCTGCGGTTAATATGAGTATGAATAGTGCAACACATGTGCAAATTAAGTCTCAAAATACACCGCAAAACCGAAGATCTCCGAGTTGGCACGCCGTTTGCAATAAAGAAGAGCTTTTATCCACTTTTTAAGGAGTTTTTTATGAAGCGTACTATTCAAAAGGGTTTCACCCTGATCGAACTGATGATCGTCGTCGCGATTATCGGCATCTTGGCTGCAGTTGCTCTGCCAGCGTATCAAGATTACACCACCCGCGCGAAAGTGTCGGAAATGGTGTTGGCTGCATCTTCTGGCAAAACTGCTGTTTCTGAAGCAGCTGCAACGCTGACACAAATGCCTGAGCCTGTTAGCGCCAACATTGCAACCCAAACATCTAAGTATGTAGCCAGTGTTAGCTATACCAGAGTCTCTGCTTCCGTTGGCTATGTTGCAGTTGTCGGTGGCGCAGGTGACACCAACATTTCCGGCAAAACCTTGGCTATGACGGGAACTTTGCTTGGTAATGGTCAAGTGGATTGGACTTGCGGTACGCTTAATGCGACTGCTCCTTTGATGGACAAAAAGTATCGCCCTGCCAGCTGCCAAGCTGATTGATTTTGCTTTACTGGATAATTCCAGTATTCAAGAGGCTCCCCTTGGGAGCCTTTTTCTTTTTTAGTCTCCATGAATTCTTCTACTGCTTTTAAAACTCGCCTAGTGGCAATAGGAAGCGATGCTTGGCGCAAGCTCAATACACCGCAAGGCAAATCAGATGCGCGGCTATGGCCATGGCTGATTGCGGGTTTGTTGGCCTTGGCTTGGCTTCAGCCGCATCATTACTATCCCATCCCAGGCTTTCACAAAGAAGCATGGGTCGCGAATTGGTTTGCATCTTGCCTGCTGATACTCGCTTTTTTTAGGCATCAACGCACTGCTTGGTCTCCGCTGGCTTGTGTGTTTCTGGCATTGGCTGCTTGTGTTTGGCTCCAAGTGGCCCTGGGTATGTATCCCAACCGTGGACAGGCGCTGATGATCAGCGCCATGCTGCTCGGCGGCGCCTTGCTTATACAAGAAGCGCAAGCCCTGCAGGCGAAAGATCCAAATTTAGCCTTAGATGTTTTGATGATGTCTTTTGGCTTGGCTGGCATGGCGAGCGTGTTTTTGTTGTGGGTGCAGTTGCTGCAGATTCAAACAGGCAGAAGTTTTGAGTGGTTTATGTGGGTTTCTTCGACGCCTGATGGCGCGCGACCAGCAGGGAATGTGGGGCAACCCAATCAACTGGCTACGCTGTTGTCATTTGGATTAGTCGCTGGGCTATGGGCCATGCATCGGCAGTTGTGGGGCCGGGTTGTGATGTTGGTTTACCTTGCGGTGCTCGCAACAGGCTTGGGCATCGTTCAATCCAGATCGGGGTTGATTCAGGGGGCTTGGTTGGTGGCTGCGGCTTTGATTTGGAGCCGCCAGCTAGGTGGCCGCAAACTATGGATGTTTCTCGTGGCCTCGCTGTTGGTTCAGTGGGGTGTGTTTTCGATGGTCGCCGAGATCACGCAAGCCTTTTTGGACAACCGCACTGGGCGTGATTTGAATGCATTGAGAGAAGATGCTGCACGCTTGACGATTTATCAACTTGCGTGGGAAGGCGTATGGGCCAAACCATGGTTGGGGTGGGGTATTCAAGAGCAGCATGAGTTGCAGTGGTATCTTGCAGGTTCTGAGCACGCTTTGGGCATTTACACCACTCTCGCCCACAATTTGCCTCTGGATATCTTCCTTTGGCTTGGCATTCCTTTGGGGATTTTAGTGATGGGTGTGATGGGCTTCATCATGGTTCGTGCTGTGAGGCGTATCAACTCGATCCCGGCGGTGATGAGTTTGATGTGCATCGGCGTTTTCTTGGTACACGCCATGGTGGAGTTTCCGCATTGGATACCGAGTATCCTTTTGCCGGTGATGGCGATGGCGGGTGTGCTGATGCACGAAACCACACCAAAATCTCATCCTAAACCTGATGGTCAAACCAGTCCTGCCCTACGAATTTTCTTGGCGACTGTGGTTTTTGCTGTTGCTAGCTTGTCTTGGTTGGACTATCTTCGGTTGGAAGAAAATTTCCGTACGCTCAGGGCTGAGCAGAATCGTTTGATTCGTACTGCCGTTGAGCCACGGCCAACCTGGGTGATGCATCATCTGGCTGACAACATGCGGATGTCTCGGATGTTTGGGCGGCTTGGCACGAGCCAAGCGGATTTGGCATGGATGGAGGAGGTGGTTCGCGCTGGGCCGAGTTACGGTGTTCTCTTTACTTACATCACGAGCTTGGCTTTGGCCGGGCGTTCTGATGAGGCAGAAAAATGGATGCGCCGCTTGGATGCCGTTGCTCCAGCAGATGTGCGGGACGGTGCGCGAGTCACTTGGGCGCGGTATCAAACTTGGTATCCTACACAGCTTGCAAATTTGCAGTGGCCCAATGAGCCAGCACATTTCAACACCCAAGTTAAGAAATGACGGCGTAAAGCGGTTGTATGGTGCAGCTTGATGCTCGTATGTTCTTTCAAGCCATCTGCGTAGGCGTCGTCTTTCTCATTCCAGCGCCTTCTGCACTGTCAACGACCGTTGGCTCTTGGCTGTTTACGGCTGGGTTCTTTGGTCTCTGGCTCTTCGCAGTGTCTCTTGATTCACCGCCAGATTGGAATCAGAAGTCTAAGGTACGCAACCGTGTTGAATTCGACTCATACGTGACGATACTCGCCCTAGGATGGATGCTCGCTTCCGTAGCAAGCTCGTTCATGGCTTTATTTCAAGTTCAAGAAAATACGGCTTGGGCATTAGGCTGGATCAGTTCGTCACCCGAACGCCATGCGTATGCCAATTTTCGCCAACGCAATCATTTGGCGACTTTGCTAGCTATCGGGTTGAGCGCAGCGCTTTACTTTTCTATAAAAACATCACTTCATCGGCGCTCGAGTTATTTGGGGGCGCTTTCCGTCGGTTCGGCCATCTTACTGATGACGCTGGCGCAAGCACTGACTGCCTCTAGAACCGGAGCACTGCAGTGGGTCGCTGTACTCTCCTTCGCTGGCCTGGTGATTTTTCACTCTGGAAAAAAGCACTTGCTTTGGGTGATCAGTTTGGCAGGCGTGGGATTTATTCTTTGCGTAGCTGGGGTTGCTTGGTATGCTGAAACACCGTCTGATGCAGGAATCATCGGGCGTTTGAATGACGACAATGCAATGTCTCGCTTAGCTCTTTGGCGCAACGTGTTGGAGTTGATCGCACAAAAACCTTGGCTAGGCCACGGTTGGTACTCCTTAGCCTATGCGCACTACAGCACGGAGTTTTCTGGCGCGCGCTTCATGGAAATGCTGGATAACGCGCATAACTTGCCTTTGCATTTGGCGGTGGAGTTGGGTGTTCCAGTGGCAGTTTTGTTTTGTGGAACGGTGGGTTGGTTGATTTGGAAGAACAAGCCTTGGGCTGAGACGCGGGCGGATCGGCAGTTAGCTTGGGGGATTTTGATGGTGATCGGGATTCATAGCTGGGTGGAATATCCGTTATGGTACGGGCCCTTTTTTATGACGACCTTGATTTGTATTGGGATTTTGTGTGGAGATTTATGGAGAAACTGGCTGTCTTCCGTTACAAAATCTACACAGTATGCTATCAATTTAGGAATTCAAGGGTTTGCGCTGTTACTGCTGATGTGTACTGCTTTTGCTTTATTCGACTACCACCGGGTGAGCCAGATTTATTTGCAACCGGAGGAGCGCAGCTCTTGGTACGCGAATGATGCTTTGGGCGCAGCGCGTAAAAGCGTGTTGTTCAAGAGCCACGCGAAGTTTGCTGAGTTGGTGATCACGTCAATGTCTCGTGAGAATGCGCCACGTATTTTGGCGCTTTCCAGCGAACTCATTGAATGGTCGCCCGAGCCACGTGTGATTGAGAAGCTGATCGAGTCTGCGACGATGATGCAGCTCGATGATCTGGCGGTGTTTCACCTGAGGCGCTACAAAGTGGCCTATCCGCAGGCCTATGCGTTGTGGTCGCAGCGCAATATGTGAACTGCGCTGTGGTCGCAGCGCAATATGTGAACTGCGCTGTTGTCACGGCGCATTAGATGAGCCACGTCGAGGGTACACCGCCATTCCAATGCTGCCTCACGATCCAATCTGACGAAGTCAATCTTTGAGATTCTTTCAGATCACCAGCGCGCTTTGACCTTGTTGAAGGCGTTGGTACCGATCAAGCGGTGGGCGGCGGGTGTGGGGTAGCGGTCGTCGGCGTAGAGGTGCAGGTTGTAGTTGGTCACACCACCAGCCAAGGTGCTGCCTGTGCAGGTCAGGGCGGTTGGGGTGGAGCAGGCGGCGGCGGTGATGTTGGCGCTTGCGCCAAGCACTGTGGAGTCGAAATAGATGGTGTTGACGTAGGCTTCGTTGTCCACAAGTAAGACGCTGTTACTCACTTCTGCCAAGGCGAGCTTGATGCCATCGTTGAAGGCGCGGGTGGCGGCGGCGAGGCCCGTGGTTCGTGCGTTGGCGGTGGCGAAAGGCGTTTTTCCGACATCGGGCGCATTGGCAATCACCACATGCAGTGCGCCTGCGGCTGTGAGTCGCTTGACTTGTGCCCCCAAGGCTTTGCCTGCGAGATCGGCTGCAGTGGTTAAGGCTGGATCAGTAGCATTCGCTTGCGCAAGAGCAACCAACTCTGCAATGCCTGCATCGATCACGAGAACATCTCTAACGCCAATCGTGTTTGCGGCTAAAAAAGCAGTGATTTGTGCAGAGATGGGGTTAACGCCTGTGTCTACGCGCGCATCGCCTGCGGCAAAGCCCAGGCCGCCGCTGCCAGAGGCGGTGATGCCCAAGCCATAGCTGGATGCCAGTTGCTGCACCCAAATATTGAGGCTGCCGTCGTTGACGGTGTAGCGATTACCGCTTTGGCCGAGATCACTCAGGCCATCGCCAAAGCTCACGAAGCGTGTGGGCACCAAGGGCTCAAAGGTTGAGCCCGAGCCGCAGCCTGCGAGCAGGGCGGCCGCGCTGAGGGTGAAGGCCGTGGCCAGACGCAAGCTACGGGTGCGCAGGGAGGGGGAAAACGATGCAATCATGAAAACGGTCTCTCAGACAATGGGTTAACAGAGCTTATCTTAAGGCAAGCGGGATGCGAGGGGCTTGAAGGCATGGGTTTGGCAACTGAATTGGGCAGTTGTGGATGACGGGCTGTGAATGGCCGGATGAAACACTACGCGGCTGCGCGTTGCAAACGATCGCGCACGCCGTCCCATGGCGCACTGTCAGGCAAAGTTTCCACCCAGATCAGTCGCACACCTTGCGCATCAAACTCGCGCAACACAGCAAACAGCTGTTGCGCGGTGGCCAACGCATCGTCAGGCATGCGGCGCAGGATGATCTGACTGGAGGCCACTTTGAGTGGACTGCGGGCATAGATGGCGATATTTTTGGCTTCTTTACCCAGCAGATCGAGCGCAGTTTGCAAGGCTTTGGCATCCATCAAGCGCAGCGTGGCATGGGGCGCGTAATGCGAGGCGAGGGTGCCTGAGGCGCGGGGAGCCTCGCCGAGCGTTGATAAATCGCGGGGAGTTGCGCCGCGCGTGGATCTTTCGCTAGGCGTGGCCTGAAGTAGTGTTGCTTTTGAAGCATTTTGAGCCTCTGGCCGTTGTAAAGTCTGTGCAGTATGCTCATCATTTGATAGCAAATTTCGCCCCATCGCATACTCAATCTGTACGCGCGTGAGCGTGCCTGGGCGCAGCAGCACGGGTGCGCCGCGCGTGCAGTCGATGATGGTGGACTCAATGCCCACATCGCATGCGCCGCCATCGAGAGTCGGCACATCATTGCCAAACTCTGCTTTCACATGCGCTGCTGTGGTCGGGCTGACTTTGCCGAATTTGTTGGCGCTAGGCGCAGCAAGGCCATGCACACCCAGCTTCGCACATTCGCTCAACAGCTCGCGTGCGACAGGGTGTGCAGGGCAGCGCAAACCAATTGAATCTTGGCCACCTGCGCTGGCCGTTGCCACACCGGGCCAACGCGGCAAGATCACCGTGAGTGGCCCCGGCCAAAAAGCAGTCATCAGGCGCTGCGCAAAATCCGGCACGCTGGCCGAAAAACGGTTCACAGCAGACGCATCCAAAATATGCACGATCAGCGGATGATCTGCTGGCCGCCCCTTGGCAGCAAAAATTTTCGCCACAGCCGTATCGCTCGACGCATCTGCGCCCAAGCCATACACCGTCTCCGTGGGAAACGCTAGCAACTCGCCTGCGGCCAGTCTCTTTGCACCCTCAGCAACGCTTAACACAGCCGCATCCTTCAATCGGCTTCAAACAGCGATGGCGTGTATGGCAAGCCTAGCATCTGCGCCACTTCTTGCGCCATGCTGCAAGCGATCTCGGCGCTTTGCCCGGTGATGGTGATATGCCCCATCTTGCGGCCTTTGCGCGCGCCTGTTTTGCCATACAAATGAAGCGATACGCCCGGAAGCGCGAGCACTTGCGGCCAGATAGGCGCTTTCTCTTTGCCATCTGCATCAAACCAAAGATCGCCGAGCAAATTGAGCATGACGCTGGCCGCAAGCTGAACTGGCTGCGCCAGTGGCAGGCCACAAAGCGTGCGCACTTGCAGCTCAAACTGGCTCACGCTGCTGCCCTCGATGCTCCAGTGCCCGCTGTTGTGAGGGCGCGGTGCGATTTCGTTCACGCGTAGCTCGCTGGCATCGCTCATGCCACCAGCAGCGTCTTTCAATATGAAAAACTCCACGCACAGCACGCCGACATATTCCAAATGATTTGCTATTAATTTAGTAGCATTCTGCGCACATTCTATAACGGCTAAAGGCAGATTTCCTTCAAAAATCTCACTGCTGGCGAGAATGCCATCCACATGCACATTGCGCGCCACAGGCAGCATCACCGTCTGCCCATCCGCGCCCCGCGCGAGCACCACAGAGCATTCCGCAGCCAGTGGCGCAAACTGTTCCAACACACAATCGCCACCGCCCAATTGTTTGAAAGCCATGCTGGCCTGCGCCCGCGTGTTGACCTTCGCTTGACCTTTGCCGTCGTAGCCCAGCGTGGCGGTTTTGAGTAAGCCGGGGAAGCATTCGTCGGGCGCTGCGGTGATGTCATCCAGTTTTTCAATCGCCACGAAAGGCACGGGCCCTGCATGCGGGTTGCCAGAAACCTTGGCCACCATCGAGAGCATGGTTTTCTCTTCGATGCGGTTTTGCGCAATCGCCACGCAGTCTGCACTGGGCGAGACGACGCGTTGGCTGCCGAGCGTGACCATCGCTGGTGCACTCACGTTCTCAAACTCGGTCGTGATCGCCGCGCAGCGCTGCATGAGCTGCGCCAGCGCCGCTTCGTCGTCTGTGCTGCCTTGAATGTGATAGTTGGCAGTCGCGCCAGCGGGACTGATCGGGTCTTTGTCGAGTACAGCGGTGAAATAACCCATGCGCTGTGCCGCTTGCACAAACATGCGGCCGAGCTGCCCGCCGCCGAGCACGCCGAGCGTAGCGCCTGGAAGAATCGTGCTCATAAGCCCACCTTCATCTCAGTGGCCGCTTTGGTCTGCGCCGCACGAAAGTCGTTCAATTTCTGCGCCAAAGCCGCATCATGCAAAGCCAGTATCGCCACCGCAAACAGTGCCGCATTGGCTGCACCCGCCGCGCCAATCGCAAATGTCGCCACCGGAATGCCTTTGGGCATCTGCACGATGCTGTGCAACGAATCCACGCCCTGCAAATGCTTGGAAGCCACAGGAACGCCCAGCACGGGCACGGTGGTTTTTGCAGCCAGCATGCCCGGCAAATGCGCCGCTCCGCCTGCGCCAGCGATGATGGCTTGTAGCCCGTGTGCCAGGGCTGAAGAGGCGTATTCAAACATCGCATCAGGCATCCGATGCGCCGAGACCACGCGACATTCATGAGAAATGCCAAAATCGGCGAGAATCTGCGCTGCGTGTTGCATCGTCTCCCAGTCTGAACTGGAGCCCATCACCACACCGATTTGAATGTTTGCTTGCATCCCTTGGATTGTAAGCAGCAAGCCCCATATCTTTGTATACCCACTAAAAGAGCCTGAGATTCCATGATTGACGCAAGCATCGCCAACTTTGAGACGGAAGTCGTCGAAGCATCCAAGAGCACCCCCGTGTTGCTCGATTTCTGGGCGCCATGGTGTGGCCCCTGCAAAACCATTGGTCCGATGTTGGAGAAGCTTGAAACCGAGTTCGCAGGTCGCTTCAAACTCGTCAAAATCAACTCCGAAGACGAGCAGCAGCTCTCCGCTGCTTTCGGCATCCGCAGCATCCCCACCTGCATTTTGATGATCAATGGCCAGCCGGTCGACGGCTTCATGGGCGCCTTGCCTGAGAGCCAGATCAAAGCCTTTTTAGACAAACATTTGCCGCCAGCAGAAGAGGTCGCTGAGCCAGAGCTTGAACTAGAGCCCGAGCCCGCCACCGATGACGAGCGCCTCGCCGCTTTGAAAGCCGCGATGGATCTGGCGCCCGATGATGACAACGCCCGCTTTGCCTATTTGCAAGCCACCCTGCTGGTGGGTGACACACCAGCGGCCATGGCCGCCTTCGCACATGCAGCGCCCAAGGTGAGCGTGGTGCGTCGATTTGAAAGCGTTCAGATACTTTTGAATGCTATTAATTCAATAGCTGATGACGCTGATTTAATAAAGGCAAAAGCCTTACTTGACCAAAAAATCGCAACCAACAAACGTGATTTTTTAGCACGCTTTGCCTATGCCCAAATTCTGATTTTCTACGGTCATTACACGGCTGCGATGGACGAGTTGCTAGAAATTCTCATGCGTGACAAGGCCTGGGACAAAGAAGGCGGCGAAGAAGGCAAAGCCCGCAAACTCTACATCGCCGTGCTCGATCTGATCGAATTGCCCAAACCCAAAGTAGCCGATGGCCAAGTGCCCCCGGAAGATGCCACCGTGGCCAGCTACCGCAGGCGCTTGAGCTCGGTGATCTTGAGCTGATCGGTTGAGCAGATCAAGCGTTGATGAAGGCGAAGGGCGGCGTGCAGTGCGTCAACCGGAAGTGTTGCTCCACCGCGCGGCTTCGCCAACTTTGTCACACACAGCGATAGCCCTGTCTTCCGCTCAAGCTAGCGAAGCGTTACATTGGCATCATCCAACCTTTGAGGAGATTCCTATGAAGCATTCACGTTCCCTTTCCCTGAACCTGATCTTGGCCGCTTTGCTGGCCAGCGCCACCTTCGGCCTGCAAGCGCAGACCGCCACGACTGCGCCCTTGACACCAGCGCAAGTCAAAGCGCAGCAAGATTTGGCGGCGGCGCAAGCTGCGGCTGACAAGGCCAACAAAGAGGCTGCTGATGCGCAAGCCAAGGCGAAAGCTGCGCAAGATGCTGCTAAGGCAGCCCAAGATGCCGCAAACGCCAAGGCTGCTCAGCAAGTCACGGCGGCGCAGGCGGCGCAAACCGAGAAAGCTCGCCTTGCGCAAGTGGCCGCGTTGTGCGACACCTGCGGCATCGTGACGGGCGTGCGCAGCGAAAAGCGCAAAGGTAAGGGCGGCGCGGTCGGCATCATCGGCGGTGCGGTTGTCGGCGGCGTGCTGGGCAATCAAGTCGGCAAAGGCGATGGCAACAAAATCGCCACAGTGGGCGGTGCGGTCGGCGGTGCGGTCTTGGGCAATGAAATCCAAAAGCGCATGAACCGTAAAACGATTCACATCACCACCATTCAACTGAAAGATGGCGGCACCCGCAGCTATGAATCGGAAGCCGCGCCGACATGGGCTGTGGGTAACAGTGTGAAGCTGGATTCAGCAGCGAATACGGTGGTGAAGCTTTGATTTGACGGCTTCTCGTTTGTTAAAAGCCAGAGTTTTGCTCTGGCTTTTTTGTGGGTGCCATGCTGCCTTTATCCGGCATTTACTATTGTTTTAATAGCATTCGGTGCACGTTCTGTAACAGGTAATGGCCTGAAATGCTTGAAAACACTCTATCAAGCTGGCCGTAGCACATTCCCATCCACCGTCACTTTGCTGCCCACCATGGGCGAGCTGCTTTGTTCAACGCTGCGGCTGGAGCCGTCTTCCATGCGCACTCGCACGCTGTAGACCGTGGTTTTCTTCATGTTTTTCTCGATAGCATTGCCAGCCCAGCCGCCGCCAATGGCGCCGAGTACGGTGGCAGCAGTGCGGCCATTGCCTTTGCCAACTTGGTTGCCCACCACACCGCCGAGCACGCCGCCTGCCACCACGCCAACGCCAGAGCCTTGGCCTTCGCGCGTGATGGGGTTGACGGCTTCGATGGTGCCGCAAGAAGTGCAAATCGCTTTGGCTGCAGCTTGCACGACCACTGGGGCGCGCTCGGCGCTCGTAGGCGCAGGTGTCGATGTGGGTGTTTGTGGTGATTGTTTTGCTACTGGTTTAGGAGCATTCTGTGCAGGTTTTATAACGCCTACAGGCTCTTTTCCTTCAAATTTCTCGGTGATCATCGGCGCTGCGGAAGGCGGCATGAGCGTGGTGGGCAGGGCCGCTTGCGCAGAAGACAGCGGGATGGAGGCTTGCGCTAATGACACGGGGCGTTGGTTCACATGCACCAGGGTAGCTCCCATGGCGAGCACGCATGCGCCGAGTACGCCAACGGCAATCCATAGCGGTTTGGTGGAAGCAAGCGGTGCGCTTGAGAGAACAGGGAATGAAAGAGGGGTGTGCATGTTAGAGCCTCGTTGTTGAGATACCCATTGAACGCCTCAACGCAGAGCGCGGCAGACGCTTAAAATCAAACAAGCGTGTCTGAAATGTAAGTGTCGTGGCCAAAGGCTGACCAAACTATGCCGATAGTGCTGCAACAAGCGGCTCGATCACAGTGTGCGAAAAACAGGCCGAGATATGTTTTGCTGGCCGTGCATTTTTTGAGCGTGCTCTTGTTATCGGCCGCAGGCTGCTGAAGCCCGCAGCGGAATTTTCTCAGTGCCCTGCGAAATCCACCAAAGTAAAAAGCGGCAAGCCCGCCGCTTCCAAGCGCTCCGAGCCTTTCAACTCAGGCAGATCCACAATCGCTGCACCTTCCATGACGGTGGCGCCGAGCTTTTCCAGTAATTTTTTGCCGGCCATCATCGTGCCTCCGGTGGCGATCAAATCGTCGATCAAGAGCACACGCTGGCCGCTTTGCACGGCATCGGTGTGCAGTTCCACGGTTGCGCTGCCATATTCGAGTTCGTAGGTTTCTTCTACTGTGGTGAAAGGGAGCTTGCCTTTTTTGCGGATCGGCACGAAACCCAAACCCAGTTCATACGCCACCACCGAGCCCAGAATGAAGCCGCGCGCATCCAAGCCCGCCACCACATCGGGACGCATGCCAGATTCCATGTAGCGATGCACAAACGCATCGATCAACACACGAAAGACGCGCGGGTTTTGCAAAAGAGGCGTGATATCGCGAAACTGCACGCCTTTGTCGGGCCAATCTGGCACGGTGCGGATGTGGCCGCGCAGAAAATCGCCAAGTGCATCTGAAAGCTTATGAGGGGTGTTCATGTCGGTCTTGCCAAGTCAAACAAATTGACCCACGAGTATCGCCTCGCGCATGCGCACAGCGAGCACGGCCGCGAGGCCTTTGGTCAAATCCAGCGCGAGTTTGGGGTATTGATGCGACATGGCCTCGAATTTCTCCCAACTCAGACCCCAAGCGACACCATTGCTGTTGGCAAGAATGGTTGCGCTGCGCGGTTCGCCAGAGAAGAATGCGCCCTCACCCACAACAGTGCCTGCTTGCAAAAGTGCGATGTCGTGGCCACGGGCTTGGACTTTGAGCTCACCGTCGGCGAGGATGAAAAGCGTGCGATCGCTGTCGCCTTCGTGGATCAGCACGGTGCCAGGTTGCAAAAAATTCACCGAGAGATACGGTGCGAGTAACTTCCAGCCCTCGTGCCCAAGACGGCATTGCAGCGCGTCTTTCGCATCAAGCGCGTCAATGGCATCCACGAGCTGGCGCACATTCATCAAGCTGTCCCCTGCGTCATTGTGATGGAATCTGGCAACAACGCCAGAGCGTCATGCTTAGCGTAACTCGCCGTATTGCGTACCGCTCAAAGCGGGCAACGGATCGTCGTCTGCCATCTCCGTGTCTTCGTAGCCGGTGAGCAGCAATTTGCTGCGTGCTTTATCCAGAGTGGTTGCTGCGGGCACAGTTTTCGCCGGTGCTGCTGCGGGTTTGGCTGTTGTTGCGCTGACCGTCGCTGCAGGTGCTGTGGTTGGCGCAGCCATCGCACCTTGAGCTGCTCCTGCAGCCAACGCACGGCGGAATGCAGCCACTTCTTCGTCACTGAGTTCATCTTGCGCTGGTTTGGGCGCCATGGCCGCAGCTTTCTGTGAAGCCGTCGCGCCAATGATCGGAAAAGAACCTGTAATGCCTGCCATGGTTTGAATCGAGGCCGCGCTAGGCTTCGCTGGCACTGCTTGGGCAGTGCGGGAGGGCGCAGGGCTGGCAGGAGTTGGTTTGCTCGGTGAGCCTTCCATGCCGAATAAGGGGGCGGGCCGAGAAATCGGTGCTTGGATCGCGCCAAGAAGTGGCGCTGGCGCACTTGCTGGCGCACTTGCAGTATTGAAATAGCGCCAATACACAGCTTGCACGACGATTTCAAAACGATGTCGGGCAGTTTGAGCAATCATCGACTCGATTTCAGCTAGTTTTTCTACTTCGCCACTGAACTCAGCGGACAGTTCAATCATCACGAGAAAGCTGCGGCCTCGCTGATCCAACGAGAGAACTTTGAATTTGAATGCGGAAGACAAGACGCCCACACGCACCATCGATTCGCGCACGACCTGAAAGAGCAATTCGCGCTTGGCGTTACGTTCGGTGCGACGTTGTTCGAGTCGTTGTGCAGAGACGGCAGCAGCAGGTTGTGCTGAGCTGCCATGAGAACGACCACCCATCATCGGGCGAGTGTTGTCCATCTGCTGGGACGATAAAACGTCCGAAATATCACCCCGCGTATTGGCGCGGGCTGTATTTTTATTATCAGAAAACCAATTGAACCAACTCATGTGCGAATTTTTACCTTGAAACCTTAGTATTACAAGGAAACCGTTGCGAAACAGCCAAATTTTGGCCGTTTCTGCCAACTAAGTCCGCTTTCACACGCGATGGCTAGTCAGTAGCCTGTCGCAAAAGCGATTAACTGTAATCAGCTGTTGCCCCAACCACGGTCGCTGCTGCCACCACGGCGATCACCGCCATAGCTACCGCCGCCGCCGCGACGATCACCGCCACCGCCACCGCCACCGCCACCGCCACCAGCACCACCGCCATAGGGACTACGGAAACGACCATCATTACCGCCGCCGCCGTCACGGTCGCCGCCACCGCCACCGCCACCGCCGTAGGGACCACGGCCACCGCCACCGCCGCCAGCACCGCCGCCGCCGTAACCACCACCACCGCCGTAACTACCACCACCGCCACCACCGCCACGACGATCACCGCCGCCGCCATAACCGCCGCCGCCTTCGCGGGGCGGGCGAGATTCAGCAGGGCGTGCTTCGTTGACGACCACGGTGCGGCCACCGAGATCTTGGCCATGCACGCCAGCAATGGCGGCTTGAGCCTGAGCGTCGTCGCCCATTTCAACAAAACCAAAACCTTTAGAGCGGCCAGTGTCTCGCTCCATCATCACACGTGCACTCTTGACTTCGCCAAACGCGCCAAAAGCGGTTTGCAAATCATTGTCACGAACGTTGTAGGGCAAATTGCCCACGTACAGTCGATTACCCATCTTGTCTTCACCCATCAATGCCTCTGCCAAAATGGCAAAGGATTCCTATCCAACCAATAAAAAAGCGACGGAATCATGAGCACGGCAAAATTGTTCGAGCTGTACTTGCATCCGATCACCTGACCTGCGCAGATTATTTTCCTCACGGGTCACCCCGCCAAGAAAGTAAAACTACACTCACAGATTATCGGACAGAATCAATAACTGTCAAAGTTTTGGTAGCAAAGTGTGACTTTGAACCGCCGAACCCCTAGAAAACCCCTTCTTTCGAGTTTTTTTGTGACATCTGCGCCACGCATCGTGAGTTTAGTGCCCAGCGTCACCGAGTTGGTGATGGCACTTGGACTGGGCGACTATCTTGTCGGGCGCACTGGGTTTTGCATTCATCCGATGGGCTTGGTGGGGCATATTGCGAAGGTCGGCGGCACCAAGGATGTGAACCTTGCAAAGATCAAGCAGCTCGCGCCGACGCATGTGATCGTCAACATCGATGAGAACGAATTGCCCACAGTGAACGCGCTGCGGCAATTCGTTGCGCAGGTGATCGTGACGCATCCGCAAACGCCACAAGACAACTTAGTACTGATCGATCAGATCTTAAACATCGCAACATCATCTGCTATTGATTCAGTAGCGCGCAGTGCAATATTTACAAGGGCAAACGAGCTAAAAAACGCTATAAATTCACACTTACAAAGCTTGCTGGCAGTGCCACATGCTCCGCAAAGCGTGCTGTATCTGATTTGGCGAGAGCCGTGGATGACGGTGGCGCGAGACACGTACATCAGCCGAATGCTTGATCTGATCGGCTGGCAGACTTGGCCTCAAGTGCATGGCGGTGAAAAGGGCTCGGCACGATATCCAGTGATTCAAGGCAATGAGCCTTGGCTGCATGATGTGCGGCGCGTACTTCTGTCTAGTGAACCCTATCGCTTCTGTGAGCAGCATCTGAAAGAGGTGCAAGATTGGATACCGCAGGCTAAAGTGCAGCTAGTGGATGGCGAAATGCTGAGCTGGTATGGCAGTCGTTCAGTGCAAGGCTTGGCTTATTTGGCCGAGTTAGCGGGGGCAGAGTTGGCGGACTCAGAAGTTTCGTCGCCCGCATAGTTGCGCCACTGGCGCATCGCGCTTTTCATGGTCAGGAATTGGTTTTCAAAACCGGGGCAGGCTTTGCAAATAACCATGTGCATGCGCAGAGCAGCCGTTTCCTTCAAACTCAATTCACGGTCTTGCATGGCAACCACCATGCTGGCAACGTCTTTGCAGGTGCGGCGAAGGGGGTAATCCATGATGTGAAGTGTGAATACGAGTGCAAAAGAATCAGGCCGCTTGTTGGCCAAACCAATTCAATTGTAGGCAATCGCGCAGCTTCAAGCGGGCGCGGTGCAATTGAACATACAGGTTAGTAGAGGTGATGCTCAGAGTCTTACACACTTCATCTGCATCAAGCTCCAGCCATTCGCGCATGAGAAACAAACGCCCTTGCACCGGCGGCAATTTGGCGATACAGGCATCCATAATGGCCATGAACTGGCGCTGGGAAAGATCGCGATCCGGGTTGCCCCAGTCGGCGGGAGCCTCTTGAAAATGCCCGTCTTGCTTGAAGCCGATGGCATCGATCAAATCGCCTTCGCTCATGTCGTCGTCTTTGCTGCCGCGCATGTCGGCCACATTCGGCTCGCGTAGGTTCGCACGCAGGCAATCGACCACTTTGTGCTTGAGTACGCCCACTAGCCAAGTGCGCAGCTGCGCTTTACCTCCAAAGGCTTGCGGTTTGGCAATGGCAGCGAGAAGGGTGTCAGACACAGCGTCTTCTGCCCAAGCTTCATTGCGCAGTTGCAGGCGTGCGAATTTGAGCAGGTAAACCCGCTGCTCGGCGACATCTTGTTCAAAACTCATTGGCTCATCCTTGATTCCATGTTTGGGTTATAACGGTTTTTTGTAAGTTTTAATGAATATGGTGTGACATACACATTTATACGTTGCATAAGGAGCAATCAGATGCATAAAAGTTTCTACGCTATCGCGCTAGCGCTCAGCCTAGCTGCTGCGGCTGGTATTGCGCAGCCACAAGCCGCTACAGTTGACGCAAAAGCCGTGATGCTGCCAAAAAATGTGCAAATCACTGGCAAGACGATTGATGGCCCGCTCTTTGATTTGGCTAAGCAAAAAGGCAAAGTGGTGCTAGTGATGTTTTGGGCAACCGATTGCGCGGTGTGCCGCGACAAAATGCGCGAGCTGCGCGAAAACGCCAAAGGCTGGGAGGGCAAGCCTTTCACCACCGTGCTGATCAGCGCAGACCGCCGCATGAGCGATGTGGACAGCTACAACGCGATCATCAATCAATCTGTGCCGATGAAGGAGCGCCTCACGCAACTCTGGGCACTTGATCCGAGCTATAAGGACAGCTTGGGCACGGCGGAGATGATCAAAAATCGCAATGCAAGCAGTCTGCCTTTGACGCTGGTGCTCGATAAAAAGGGCGAGGTTGTTAAGCGCTACCAAGGCCGTATTCCTGCTGAGGTGTGGGATGATATTTCTGAACTTTTGTGATGTTTATCACAAAAAAATCCGATGCTTGAGTAAGAACGGCCTGCATCACGCTGACTGATGATTAACCGCTGCGTGACATGCTTGCCAACACATCGGTTTGGTTTTCACTTATTTAACTTTTTGGAGATTTCTCATGAACCAACGCGCCCTCCTTGCCGCCGCTGCCGCAGCATTGCTCAGCACTTCCTTCCTGGCCACCTCTGTGATGGCACAAACTGCCCCTGCAAAAGAAAAATGCTACGGCATTGCCAAAGCTGGTGCCAATGACTGCGCCAACCTCGCTGGTACGCACTCGTGCGCTGGCCAATCCAAAGTGGACAATGACAAAGGCGAATGGAAATACGTTCCCGCTGGCACTTGCGGCACGATGAAAGGCATGACGGCTGACCAGGCCAAAAAAGCCGCAATGGAAAAGAAGAGCTGATTCTTCAGCTTCTGAGTATTTGATTCTCCGTAGCTTGCCGCTAAAGCCTTCTTATGACAACTCGGCAAGCTACGGGTATCGGCTGGCGGTATCCGCACTATGCCGCCGTGCTTGAGCAGCGCCCTCCTGTGGGCTTTCTGCAAGTGCATTCTGAGAATTTTTTTGGGCATGGCTCTCCCGCGGGTGGGGCGGCCTTAGCCACTCTGCAAGCAGCGCGCGAGCATTACCCGATCAGCCTGCATGGCGTGGGGCTCTCGCTGGGCTCGGTTTGTGGCATCGATGCTTGGCATTTGGATCAACTCGCCAACCTTGTGCAGCGTATCGAGCCAGTGCGTGTGAGCGACCATGCATGCTTTGCGCGCGGTATGCGCTCCGGTGGGCAGATGCTGCATGCCTCTGATCTATTGCCCATTCCTTTCACGCGCGAATCGCTCGATGTGCTCTGCGCCAATGTGAACCAAGTGCAAGAGCGACTCAAGCGAATGCTGCTGGTGGAAAATTTGAGTGCCTATGTGCAATATGCACAGGCAGATTTTTCGGAAGAACAGTTTTTAGGCGAGCTGGTGCGGCGCACCGGTTGCCAATTGCTGCTCGATGTGAACAACGTATTTGTGAATGCGCTGAATTCGCAAAACTGCGTGTCGCGAGATCGCGCCCTTGCGCTGCATGAGGCCACGGTGTTTCTAGACGGACTGCCAGCCAGCGCCGTGGGCGAAATGCATTTGGCGGGGCATTGCGAAATGGCAGATATTGTGATTGATGATCACGGCAGCGAAGTCTGCGATCAAGTGTGGCAGCTCTATGCGCACGCTGTGCAGCGCTTTGGCGATGTGCCGGCGCTGATTGAATGGGATACCGCGATTCCTGAGTTGGATATGCTGCTCGCGCAAGCCGCGCAGGCAGATCGCGTGGCAAAAGCTGCGCTAGAGGTGCTGGCATGAGCGCTGCATTGGTTGCTCAGCAAACCGCGCTGCTAGATTTGCTGCATCTAAATACTATAAATTTAGGAGCACTCCGCGCAGATTCTATGCCGGCAACTGGCCATTTTTCTTTAAAAAATCCAACTTCCACGCTACGCGGCCTGTGCGCCTATCGCGCCAATGCGCAGGCTCTGAGCGTGAGCGCTTTGCAAGCCACACATCCTGTAATGCAGCAGCTTTTGGGCGAAGAAAATTTTGCGCATCTCGCACAAGATTTTTGGCAGGCCGTACCGCCCGAGCGCGGCGATTTGGCGCAGTGGGGGCGAGAGCTAGCTGCGTATTTGCTACAAGTGCCGCAGCTCCAGGCGCTCTTGCATGAATTTTCTTATTTGCCCGATGTGGCGCGCGTGGAATGGGCGCTGCATGCTGCTGCGACGGCTGCCGATGCCGAACTTGACGCTTCGAGCTTTCAGCGACTCACCTCCCATGATCCTGCACAGCTGCGCTTGGCTCTGAGCCCCGGCTGCGCAGTGCTGCGCAGTGCCTACCCGGTGGTCTCCATCATGCAGCTTCACGACGAACGAATGAGCGATAGGCATGAGGCCGCCCGCGCCGCTATTGCGCGAGGCGAGCCGCAAACGGCGCTGGCTTGGCGGCAGGGCCTTCGCCCAATGCTGCAAAGAGCAGATGCGGCCACTGCCGCCTTGATCGAGGCCACACTGCAAGGCCAGTCTCTGTCTGCCGCGTTGGATGCGGCCTTCGCGCAAACGCCAGATTTTGATTTCAGCGCTTGGCTTGCCACGAGCGTGCAGTCGGGCTTGCTGCTGGGCGCAGCGCTGATTTGATTTTCCTCAACTTCTCTATGAAAAAACCAATATGAGCACATTTTCATCATTCCCCATCGAGTCCGTTGTGCGCCTCTGGATGCCGCTGCGCAAAGCGCTGGATGCCCTGCAAAGCCCGGCGCTGCTGGCGGCGCGTATTTATGTCGCTTGGGTGTTTTTCGCTTCCGGCCTGACCAAGCTGCGCGATTGGGACACGACTGTCTCGCTGTTCACCGACGAATACAAAGTGCCCCTGTTGCCGCCAGCCGTTGCCGCTTTCATGGGCACCGCGGGCGAGCTGATCTTGCCAGTGTTGCTCGTGATTGGCTTGGCCACGCGCTTTTCAGCGCTCGGCTTGTTTGTTGTGAATGCTGTGGCTGTGATCGCCTTGCAAGAGATCGCCCCCGCTGCTTTTCAGCAGCATGTTCTCTGGGGTGCTTTGCTGGTGGGTATCGCCGTGTTTGGCGGCGGCAAACTGACTGTCGAGCGACGCTTTTTAGGCTGTGATTGAGCTTGCTGGCAGCTCGCTGTAAGTCTGCATTGCTAGCATTAAATCTGCCCACGCCTTGGCTTTGTCAGGCAAGTTGCGCAGCAGATAGGCGGGGTGGTAAGTGACGATCACGGGAGCAGAGTAGCTGGCGTGTTGTAGCTTGTGGACGCGGCCACGGAGTTTGCCTACTGGATCGTTGCTACCCGTCAAAGTCTGAATCGCAAATTTGCCCATGGCCAAGATGATCTTGGGGCGCAACAGCTCGATTTGCCGCGCGAGATAAGGCTCGCACATCGCCACTTCTTCAGGAGAAGGATTGCGGTTCGCCGGCGGGCGGCACTTGAGCACGTTGGCGATGTACACACCTTGGGTGCGCGAGAGGCCTATCGCTTTGCGATCTTCGCTCATGCCCATTTTCATCGCTGCGAGCATGTTGTCGAGCAGCTTGCCGGCTTGGCCAACGAAGGGCTCGCCTTGGGCATCTTCATTCTCGCCCGGCGCTTCGCCGACGATGAGCCAATCGATTTGTGGGGCTTGGCTTTCACCTGAAGGGGGTTGGCCAACGCCAAAGACGGTGTTCTTGCGGGATGCGCACAAGCCGCAAGCTTGGCAGCCAGATACAGCGCTTTGCAAGGCTGGCCAATCCATGAGTTCGATGCCTTCAGGGCGCGGGGCGAGGGCGATGCTGACGGGAGCAGATGCAGGCGTAGATGCTACTTTTTCTGTAGTTGCACGCGCAGTATTGATGGCGACCAGGGGCTGTTTTTGCTCAAAATTCTCAGTGGAAACCGGTTGTTGAACTGTCTCAGCCCTCACTTGTGGCGCAGGCGCTTCAGCGGTCAATGCTTCAGCATCCGGCAGCCACATCTTGATGCCCATGGCTTCAAGCATATTGCGCTGGCGCTCATCCAATGTGTAATCAAACGAGGTGTCTTGCATGCTGCTCATCGTCTGTGGCTCATGGCTGATTGCTCATCACAATCGCGTCTTCGCGCTGCAAGCCGTCTAGCGGGTAGTAAGCCTTGCGCACGCCCACGCGGCGAAAGCCATATTGCTCATAAATACGAATCGCGCGCTCGTTACTGATGCGTACTTCCAGCCACACCCATTGCGCTTTTTGCTCGCGTGCCCAATCGTGCAGGTTGTCCAGCATCACGCGTGCCCAGCCTTGTCTTTGAAAGGCAGGAGCCACGGTGATGTTGAGCAAATGCACTTCTTGCACGCCAGGCATGGCGATGTAGTAGCCGAGCAGTTCGCCCTGGTTGCCACGCAAAGTCTGGCAGCATTGGCCTTGAAGGATGCTGTCGTGGATATTGCCTTCGCTCCACGGCCAAGGGTAGGCCTCGCGCTCAGCATGCATCACGCCTGCCAAATCATCCACGCGCATTGGTGCGAAGCTGGCCTCCAGCGGAAAGATGCTGGCGTAAGCCGATGGGAGGATGGAGGGCTGGGCACTCATGACTTGGTATTGTGAGCTTGTCGCTCAGCGGTGGTCAAGGCCACTTTGTCGCGGATATACAGCGGCAAGGCATATTCTGCATCCACTAAACCGCCTGCGGCGATCAAGTTTGGGGCTAATTGCAGCAAAGCGCGCGCTGTGGGCAGGCAATGGAGATGCGGCAAAGCCAGTGCTTCGGTGGTGAGTTGCGCATCTAAAGTGGGGCGGATGTTGCCTGCGAGTAGCGTAGGCGTGGAATCTAGGTTTTCTAGAAGATTTTGAGGCTTTTTAAGCAAATCGCCGGCATAGATATTGCGCGGAGTGCTATTAAATTCATAGTAATCGACATACACCTCACCCATACGCGCATCCAGCGCGGCGAGGATGTGCGTTTGCTGCGCTCCTTGCAAGCGCGCCTCTTGCGCCAAGGCCAGTAGCGTGTCCACAGGCAGCACTTTCACATTCGCGCCAAACGCCAGACCTTGCACCACGGAGCACGCCGTGCGCAGCCCGGTAAACGAGCCGGGGCCGCGTCCAAACACGATGGCATCAAGCTGCGCAAACTGCAAGCCCGCTTGCTGCATCAGCGCCTCTATCGCAGGAATCAGCGTGCTCGAAGCCTGCGCGCCGCCTGCGCCCGTGTGCTCATACACGGCATCGCCACGCTGCACAGCGATGCTCATCGTGTCGGTGGAGGTATCGAGCGCGAGCAGCTTCATGATTTCACAGCAGCCGCAACAGCCATAGGTGCATTCGCAGCTCGCACGCCCACCACGATGCCAGCAGTCACCAGCCCTAAGCCCATCATCAGATTCCAGCCCAGCGGCTCACCCAGAAAAATCACTGCCCCCAGCGCCGAGAGGCCGGGCACGATGGCCGTGAGCATGGTGCTGCGCACCGGGCCGAAGTAGCGAATCATCTGCGTAAAAGCGATACCCGAAATCACCACCGAGCCCATGCCCTGCCAAAAGGTCTGAAACAAAATTTCCCACATCGGTGCAGCGCTGATCTTGCTCACGAGCAGCCCCGCGCCCACCAGCAGCGCATACAGCGGAATGAAAGTGAACACGCAAAACACAATCACCGCAATCGTGGTGGGCACGGCATCCAGCTTGTGTTTGCGACACAGCACCGTATAAAAAGCCCAGCAGCTTGAAGCCATCACGAAGAGCACATCGCCCTTCCACACTTGGCCGCCCGTGCTCGAATCGGTATAAGCCTTCCAAATCGAAGCCCCACCCACCAGCAACCCGCCACACAAAATCAGCAGCAGCCCCATCTTGCGCGGTTTACTCAACACCTCGCCCAGCAGCAACACGGAAAGCAAAGCAGTGGAGAGCGGCAGCAGCCCCGGCATCAGCACCGAGCCATGCGCAGCCGGCGCAAAGGTAAACGCGCTGTAAGCCAGCACCGCATAACCCACGCCGCCAAAGAGGCCGAGCGTCACGGTGAGCTGCAGAGGAAGCGGAGAAATCCAAAGC
Organism: Variovorax sp.; assembly: GCA_031418715.1. GTDB lineage: Bacteria > Pseudomonadota > Gammaproteobacteria > Burkholderiales > Burkholderiaceae_C > JANMDU01. The sequence continues at coordinate 88,718 of JANOJL010000049.1, forward strand.
GAAGTAGCCGCTTGTGGATTTTCAGCGCGCATTTTGCGCACCATGAAAAATCCCCAAGGCAGCAGCACCAAAGCCGCGCCCACGATGCGGCAAAGCACAATGTCTAGCGGCGTGAGCGACTTGAGCGCCATGAAGCGCGCCACCACGATAAACATGGTCCACACCGCAATCGTGGTGATGGCCGAGGCGATGCCGATAGTTTTCGGCGAAAGCCGTTTGAAAAATTCCATGCCCTGATTATCAGGGGCTTTAAAATTCTAATGCTTCAAGCCTTCACCAAGGCCACCATGTCTTCTCGAAACTGCCGGGGCGTTTGTTTGAATTGCTGCCGAAAGCGCCGATTGAAATAGGCCTCATCGCTGAAACCGCATTGATACGCCACTTCACGAATACGAGCATTTGTGGTCGATAAAAGCTCTTTGGCTCGCTCCATGCGCCTTTCAGTGACTAAATCAGTGAAGGTGCGCCCCGTTTCTTTTTTGAGCAGATGAGCTAGATAATTTGGCGACAAAAAAGCGGCCGCTGCCGCATCCGTGAGACTCAAATCTTTGTCTAAATTTTCTCTCACATAGCGCACCACGCGCTGCAATGCGTCACGCTGCGAGGTTTTGCCATCATGCTGCATGGAACAATTGAGCAGTTCGGATTGTTTGCGCACACAAGCCAGGCCAATCATCTGCTGCAAGATGCCCCGAATGCTGGTCAGAGCTCCAAAGCTGCGATCTTGGTTGAGGTTTTGCATTTCATCAATCCAGCCACGCATGCGCAAAAAATCGGCTTCGTTGAATTCAAAATCAATATATTCCTGAAAAAGAAAAGGTGACAACTCTGGGCAACGCGACATGGGCGTATCGTCTAGATCTAAAGAGTCAACATTGAGTGCAGGCCACAAAAAACTTTGCTGAAAATTAATAATGCAGTAATTTGAACCAATTGGATGCGGCACCATATGTACGCGATAAGGCAGCACAAAACTCAAATAACGCGGTCCAAAGGGCCGAACAGCGCCCCCGATGGCCTGATTGCTCTGACCATCTAAACCCACCTGAATTTGAAAATACTCATGGCGATGGGGATTGACCAAAGCTGACCGGACGCCCTTCAATCGAATGTCGAAATCTGGGTGATCAGCGCGTTCGTGCATGCCATAGGTTTTGACGCTGGGCGCGGCAGGCTTTGCTCTTGCAGATGTTAGCAACACGCTCATGGATACAGTGTGAAAAATAGTTTTTTTGAAGCCCCTCACAGTAGCATCGCCTTGCCTGCCCTGCAAGAGTGTTTGCCTTAGGCTGCATCCAGCACAGCACGGGCGTGAATCACCTGCGGAGGCGTTGCAAAAAAGTGACCCACTAAGGAGACTCTGAACAAGTCGGGTTTCGTTGGGAGCTATTGCGCCACTCTTGGATTTTGATTCGTTCGTGATTCGGATTTTCCATTTGCTTGATTGCGGTTGCCGTTTCTCTGTTTTTTAAGGCTCTTTTGAACCTGTTTTTGCCCTTTAGGCCACTTTCAGACGCACCACTGCCTTGGGCCTTTTCTTTTGCTCTTGTTGCTGCTTGATCTCCAACAGCTTGTTTCTCGCCCTGTGCAAATTGCCCAGCGCAAACAGCATCACGATCTGGCTGGTGTTTTTCACCAACCCCTTGAATCTGGCCTTGGTGTATCCGAAGACACATTTCAGTGTGTGAAACGGATGCTCGACTCGGGCGCGAATGCTGGCCTTGTCGTGCTCGGCCTCTGTGAGCTTGTCTTTTTGCTCGCCATCTGCCATTTTCTTGAGCTTGCCCCGCTTGATCGCAATGTGCCAGCTTCTGCCCTTTTTGGGGTAGAGCTTGTCTGCTCCCGTGTAGCCTGCATCGGCGTGGACGGTTTGTTCTTTGCCATGCAGCAGTTCATCGGCAATGTTGACATCGGCTTCATTGGCGGCTGTGGTGACGACGGTATGCACCAGTCCTGAGCTGGCATCCACGCCAATATGTGCTTTCATGCCAAAGTACCACTGGTTGCCTTTCTTGGTTTGATGCATCTCAGGATCACGCACTCCAGCCTCGTTCTTGGTCGAGCATGGTGCATTGATGATGGTGGCATCCACAATCGTGCCGGTCTTGAGCAGCAAGCCTTTGCGTGCCAGATGTTGGTTGACTTTGTCCAAGATAAGCACGCTCAGGTCGTTGTCTTCAATGAAACGGCGGAAATTCAGGATGGTGCTCTCATCAGGCACGCCTTGCAGATCAATGCCAGCAAAGCGGCGCATGCTCTCGATCTCGTAGAGCGCATCTTCCATGCCGGGGTCAGACAGGGTGAACCAGTGCTGCATGAGGTGAATGCGCAACATGGTCTCGCATGCATACGGGCGGCGGCCTCGGCCAGCGACTGGATACAAAGGCTCTATGCCTCGCAGCAATACCGCCCAAGGCACGATTTGCTCCATCTCGTTGAGCAGTTTCTCGCGGCGGGTGACTTTCTTCTTGGCCGCGTAGTCGGCATCGCTAAAGCTGATTTGTTCCATCTCTTGTCTTCTCCTGCTATCAATAACGCAGCAACACGGATTTGGTGGACTTGTTCAGAGTCTCCCTAAATCTCGCCAAAGCTGAAAATCGCTGGACGAACGAAAGTCCACCGTATGATTTTCGACGGTCTCCCATTGCACATGCAAACGGTAAGCGCTTGGCTCTTCTATGCAGCCCAGCAGTTGCACACTCAGGCAACCTTTAGCGCGTAAAAATAGCGGCACTGCTTGCGATACAGCTGACTCAAACGCCGCCTGCTGGCCGGGATGGATGCAAATTGTGGCGATCTCAAGAATCATGGCGTACGTTTTTCAAGGGTGGGCGTGCAGGCTTTGTACGTAGGCGCGCACTTGATCTTTTGGCAATACGCTGGATACAGTATCGCGCACGCCCTGTGTGGCTGCATGCATGGAAACGATATTCATCTCGTGGGGCAACACCACCGAGATGCCGCGTTTTTGCAAGGCCTGTAGTGTGATGGCGTCTTCAGCTGCAGCGAGCAGACGCTGATGCCGCGTGGCGTGGCGGGCGGCATCTTGCAAATCAGCTTGCTGTTTTTCTGGTAAGGCATCAAACCAATGCCGATGACAGATTAGCAAAAGCACGCCGAAAAAATGAGCGCTCAAGCTCAAATGAGCGTGATATTTACCTACAGAAAACAAAGCAAAATTGGCCAGAGGGTTTTCCTGCGCATCCACGCTGCCTGCTTTTAAAGCCTGCACAAAGTCTTTGACGTCGATGGATTGTGGCAAGAAACCTAAGCTGGCGAGCGATTGGCGATAAGTCTCGCTGTCTAGCGTGCGAATGCGCAAACCTATGCAATCAGCTGCGCTCAAAATCGGACGCTGGTTGTTAGACACGTGACGAAAACCATTGTCCCAATAGCCGAGCATTTTATAGCCCGTGCGGCGTTCTATGCATGCGGAGAGCCATTGGCCTACAGGCCCGTCCAAGTTGTCTAGAGCCGCCTGCCGATCTTGAATAGCGAAGGGCAGATCCAAAAGCGCCAGCTCTGGCACTTGTGCGGCAAGATAGCCTGAAGCCATGTAACCCAACTGACGCACGCCGCAATCAATGCTTGTAAACAGGGAGCGCGCCGTCTCTCCTTTTCCGGTGACATCTTGCTCCATGCTGATAATCCACTGCGGATGCTGGCTGCGCAGTGCAGCAGCCATATGTTGCAAGCCCGCCGTCAAAATGGAGTCGTCGCCTTGGTAGCCGCCTAGGCGCACTGCATTCATCGTTGTCTCATCGTCGCGCAGCATTTAAGCAGACTGAATCTTGGCATCTTTGATGACGCGCTGCCATTTGGCAAAGTCGTCCTGCACAATTTTTCCAAGCTGCGTCGCATTCTGTGGCCAAGGATCGAGCCCAGAACGAATGAGTTGCCTGTGGAAATCACGCAAGTTCACAATGATTTCACTTTCCTTGCGTAGAACATTGATGATCTCAGCAGGCGTATCTTTGTGCATGAAAAACCCAACCCATGAGGAATATTCGTAGCCTTTGATACCTTGTTCGGAAACAGTTGGAACATCACGGAACTGTGGATGCCGCTCAATGCCCGAATAAGCGATCAAACGCACTTTGTTATTCGGCAAAAAGGGCTGCACCAAAGGCAAAGCCATTGACATCACTTCTACTTCATTGGCGGCCACAGCCAAGGCGGCTTGTGTCGCGCCGCGGTAAGGAATGTGCGAGAGCTTGATATTTGCCATCGACATCAGCAGCTCGGTTGCCAAATGTTGTGGACTTCCGATCCCGCCGGATGAATAGGTCATCTTGCCGCCTTCGCTGCGTGCGCGAGCGAGAAAGTCTTTCATATTTTTAACCGGCGAATTCGCTGGCACAGCGATGAAGGTTGGAATATTGGCTATTCCCGTAACAGGTACAAAGTCTTTGCGCGTGTCAACTTTGACATTTTGCGGCTGCAAATGCGGCAATATGGTGACGATGCTGTTGTTCAAAGCTGCAATTGTTTGGCCGTCTGGCTTTGCTTTGGCCACTTTGTCCAGACCCACCACACCTGCCGCTGAGGCAATGTTTTCCACAACAAAACCGACACCGAATTTTTGCGCCAAGCGCTCAGACATATGGCGCACAGCCACATCGGATGCACTTCCTGCCTGCAAAGGCAAGATGACAGTCACAGAACTTTTTGGATAAGACTGCGCAAAACTGAGCGGGCTTAGGCAGGCTGCTGCCCCTATTGTTGAAATTTGAATCATGTCGCGACGTTTCATGTTGTGTCTCCTAAAAAAATCTATAAAAATCAAACCACTTTGACCGTGAGGCTAGGCAAGCCCGCCACACTGGCTTGCATCAAATCGCCAGCGACCACAGCGCCCACGCCTGCTGGCGTGCCGGTGTAAATCAGGTCTCCAGCACAGAGTTCAAACAACGTGCTGAGATAAGCAATCGTCTCGGGCACATCCCAAATAAGATCTTTGAGATCGCCGTTCTGGCGTGTTTGGCCATTGACAGTCAGGGCAATCGCGCCGGCAGAAAGATGACCGCACTGTTTTGCAGGCACGATGCTTGCGCATGGCGCTGAATGATCGAAAGCTTTCCCCGTATCCCAAGGGCGGCCTAATTTTTTGGCTTCTGATTGCAGATCTCGTCGCGTCATGTCTAAGCCAACAGCGTAGCCAAACACATGCGCTAGCGCAGAATCCGCGCGTATGTTGTTGCCGCCTGATGCCAATGCTACAACCAGCTCTACCTCGTAGTGCACATCAGAGCTCTGCGCTGGATAGGGGAAATCACCCCCATCACTCACAATCGTGTTGGCCGGCTTCATAAAGAAAAAGGGAGGCTCGCGATTCGGGTCGTGCCCCATCTCGCGCGCATGGTCAGCGTAATTACGACCAACGCAGAAAATACGGTTCACCGGAAATCGTGCAGCTTCGCCTTGTACAGGAAGGCTCACCGTAGTAGCCGGCGGGAAAATATAGTTTGGGGCCAAATGCGCAGCTGATGTCGGTGCGTTCATGATGTCTTCTCTGTGAATTCGGATGCGCGGCTTTGACTGCGCTCATCTGCATTGACTTGCGACACGCTTTTGTCGTTGCTGCCTTCATCTGTCATGCCAGGTACACGCCCAATGCGCACCGCCTCATGCCAAGCGAAATTGAGCTCAATCTTGATGCCATTGATTGGCTCGCGCATAAACAGTTGGTACAAATTCGAGTTGTGTGCTTTGCGCTCACTGAACTCAACACCATTTTTAGTGAGGCGTTCCATGAACTCTTCAATGCCTTCGCAGTTAAAGCACACGTGATCTAAGCGGCCTGAGCCTGGCGCTCCTGCGGCGGAGTAATCAATCCCGGCTTGATCGCTGGGTGTTTTCAGGTAATCGTCTTGATGCACTGAATGGCGTGCCTTTCCAATATGCACCACATCTTGCTCGCCGATATAAAGCCAATAAACGGGAAAGCCAAACTCGGGGTGGTAGCCGTTGCGAAAACCCAAGTTGTCGCAAAACCAATCGCGCGTGCCATCAGGGTCGTGCGTGAGGATGAGCATGTGCTCTAAAAATTTTAATCCCATGGTGCGTCCTTTTATGTAGCGTGAAAATCTCAAGCGTGTTCAACGGAAACGAAGCGTGTCTCGCCCGTCTCCACCAGCGTGCGTGTGGCTTGGGTTGAGGCGTAGATCCATAAAATCTTCATGGGTTGATCAGCCGACATGTTGCGAAAGCGATGCGGCACATTGGGCGGAATCCATGTCGTGTCCAGAGGCTTCAAACTAATTTCTTCGCCTTCAATATCCAGCGTGGCATGGCCTTCAAGCAGCATCACACTTTCTTCGCAGTTGTGGCTGTGGAATGCGATGGCTGCACCTGCTGCGAATTCAGTGATGCCATTGATGAAACCAGTAGCGCCAATGGCAGGTGTCACTAAGGGCGTGGTGCATGCGCCACCGCCTCGGTCATGGCTTTTGATGTGATCGGGTTTAAGCACCACAGGGCGACGTGTAGAAGTTGTATTTGTCATGTGAGTTTCTTTCAATCAGGGTTTGACGGGGCCAGTCCAGACCGTTTTAATATTGGTAAATTCATGCAAGCCGAGCGAGCCTAGCTCTCGACCGTAGCCCGATTGCTTGATGCCACCAAAGGGCAAGCGCGGGTCTGAGGCGACTGTGCCGTTAACAAACACAGCGCCTGCTTCGATTTGTCGCGTTAATTGCCGTGCGCGCTCTAAGTCGCCTGTCCACAGTGCTGCGCCCAAGCCAAACTCTGTGGCGTTAGCCACAGCAATCGCTTCATGCGGTGATTTCACGCGGATGATGGCAGCAACGGGGCCAAAGGTCTCTTCCTTGGCAACGGTCATGTCTGGGCCGACGTGATCAAACACGGTCGGCTCGTAGAAGGCGCCCGCGCCTAGCATCGGTTTGCCGCCCATGCGCAGTTGCGCACCTTGCGCTACGCTAGCCAACACCTGCGCATGCAATTCATCGCGCAAGCTGCGCCGCGCCATGCTTGCGATTTGTGTGGATGAATCCAGCGGGTCGCCTACCTTCATCTTTCGCGCTGCCTCACAAAAAGCATCAGAAAAATCTTGCGCAATTTTTTCTTCCACGATAAATCGTTTGGCAGAAATGCAGCTTTGCCCGGTGTTGTGAAAGCGCGCTTTAGCGGCCATGGCAGCAGCCAGTGCAATATTGGCATCGGCCAACACAATAAAGGGATCTGATCCACCCAATTCCAACACCTGCTTTTTTAAGGCCTGCCCGGCCTGCGATGCAATGCTGCGGCCCACCGGCGTGGAGCCTGTGAAAGTGACGGCATGAATACGTGAATCGGCGATCAGTCCCGCCACAGATTTTGAGTCGGTGAGTAAGGTGGTGAACAAGCCAGCGGGCAAGCCTGCTTTGACAAAAACTTCTTGCAGCGCTAAGGCGCATTGGGGCACATTGCTCGCGTGTTTGAGCACCAAGCCATTGCCACCGGCCAACACGGGCGCTGCCGCACGCATCACTTGCCAAAAAGGATAATTCCAAGGCATGACTGCCAGCACCAAGCCCAGCGGGTCATACACGATGCGGCTGTCTGTGGCGCTGCTGGCCACGATTTGATCGGCGAGCATGCTGCCCGCGTGGCTTGCATAAAAGTCGAAATTCCAAGCGCACTTTTCTACCTCCGCCAAAGATTCGGTGATCGGCTTGCCAACCTCCAATGTGATCAAATGAGCGTAGTGCGCAGCATGGGCGCGTAATGTGACAGCAACTTGGCTTAAGTAAGGCAATCGCTCGCTGACGCGCATAGCGGCCCATTGCTTTTGCGCTGCGCTAGCCTCTGAGAGTAGGGCGTTGATCTGCGCAGGTGTGTGCGCAGGCAGTTGCATCAGAGCTTGATCGGTGGCCGGATTAAAAGATTGAATCATCGTCATCGTCATCCTTAGGCGGCCTGTGTGTGGATGGTGGCCAAAGGCGCAATGCTCAGTGATTGGGCAAGCTTGTCGAGCGCCTCCATCAGGCCAGCAGCTATCGGGATGCCCTCTTTGGCATAGCGCAGGCGCTTCAGATGGCTTTGCTCGCCGGGCAACCAAATACGATCCACGCCGGGCAGGCGAGCACTATTGCGCAAATCGCGAATCAGTGTGTCGGCAGCTTGCTTAAATGCAGCGGGATCACCAAAGGCTTTGAGATCAATCACCATAATGGCTTGCCCTGTATTGGTGACGGTTTGAAAGTCTGCGTTGCAGTCAATCACTTCTTTGCCCATCGCTGCGCCGCCTAAAGTGCCCGCCAACAGTCCCACCAACAAGGCCAAACCATAGCCCTTATGGCCACCAATCGGCAGTAAGAAGCCTTCTTCCGAACGCTTGGGATCGAGCAAAGGCTTGCCTTCGCGATCAATCATCCAGCCCTCGGGCATCATCTCGCCGCGCATCGCTTTGGCTTTCACCTTGCCATAGGCCGCAACCGTGGTAGCCATATCGAGCACGATAGGCACTTCACTTCCAGTAGGAATGCCCGCAGCAATCGGGTTAGTAGAGAGCAGCATATCCATCCCGCCCCAAGGCGGCATATGGTTGGCATTGCCGACGGCGAAATACAAGCTGAGCATGTCTTGCGCCACAGGCATGCTCGCGTAAAGTGACGCAGGCCCCGCGTGATTGCTGTAGCGCGTACCAACCCATGCTACGCCTGTTTGGCGCGCCTTCTCGATGGCAATCTCCACTGCTCTAGAGACCACCAAATGCCCCATGCCATTGTCACCATGCAACACCGCCGTGCCCGCACGCTCCTCCACGATGCGCATCTGCGGGCGTGTGTTGATGCCGCCTGCTTGGATACGCTTGACGTATTGTGGCAAGCGGATCACGCCATGGCCATCAGAGCCTTGCTGATCGGCTTGCGCCATGAGGCCAGCGACAGTCAAAGCATCAGCTACAGGAAGGCCGGCCTTTTCTAAACCCCTTGCTATAAAGGCGCGAAGTTGATCAAACGAAACAGTAACAACAGCAGACATGGGCACTCAATTCAATTTTTTACTGCAATTTAGGCAAATCGCTGAAATACTCTGGAAACTTAGTCTGCACTTTGATGCTGGCATCTTTGTAGAGCAAGGCATTCATCGGCATAGGTGTTTTGCCGCGCAAGGAAGCCTGCGAGAGCACATCGACTTGCGCTGCTTCAAAGGCCTTTTCTGTCGCGCCAGAGATGCGTGGATCGTAAGAAATATGCTTGATGCCATTGGTGAGTGCATCGACATTTTGATTTGGAATCTTGGCTGCAAAAATCTTCACCGCCTCGGCGCGATTTTGCCGTGTGTATTGCGTAGAAGCTGCCAAGCCCGCAGCGAAGCGCTCAATCAGATCTGCTTGGTTTTGAATCGTGGGCACTCGTGCTGTCGTGATCATCAAATACGACAAATAACCACCGCCGCGCTTGACTTCATACGCATCCTGCACGCCGCTAAGCACCATAGAATTGAGCGGCTCTAAGGAGGCAATCGCATCCACTTTGCCGCTTTGTAGCGCTTCGATCAATGCAGGCGCAGACTGTGGTGTGTTGACAATCGTGATGTCGGTCTCGCTCAGGCCCGCTTTCGCTGCGGCAATTTTGATGTATTCATGGGGCGTCTGGCCAAGTTGCACCGCAACTTTTTTGCCTTTTAAATCTTCGATCTTGCCCGGACGTATGCCACTGCCTTTTTTGCTGATGATCGCCAAGGCTTCATCTGCGTTGCTACGCGTAGCATCATTCATGATTAAGCCAACCACCTGCCAAGCATCCCCTTCATGACGCGCCTTGATGAAAGTCGTGACACTCATGTTGCCTACATCAACTTCATTGCCGCGCATGGCTGAGACCATTTGATCGCCGCTGTTGACGACTTTGAGTTGAAGCTCAATGCCATGCTTGGCAAACAGTCCCTTTTCAGCACCCACCAAGATAGGCAAGTGTCCCAGGTTTGCGCCGAGCACAATACTCACAGGTACGGGTTTGGGTGGTGTAGGGGTGGCGCAACCCATGACAACAGCGATTGCAACACTGCCCATAGCGAGTTTCAAAAACAGGCGTTTCATAATTGTCTCCTAGTAAAAATGTAAATTTCAGCGCTCTGCGCGGCCAGCCACAACGATTGCAAGCAGAGCCCACATCACCGAATACTCAATCCCCTTCATGTGCCAAAACCAACCATTGCCAGCATTGGCAACAAAAATCGTTCCCAGCATGAACACTGCGACCAGCAAGGCCGAAATGCGGGTGAATCGATTGGCCACAATCAGACACCCAACCACGATTTGGAAGAATGCCGCTGCAATCACCCACACATTGGCTGGCGCAAGTTTGAAAACATTGCCAAAGACTTCCACTTCTTTGCCGAAATTCAAGAATTTGCCAATGCCATGCGGTATCAGCATGCCGCCAACGATCAGTCGCAGCAGCAAATCGCTGCGACTGCCGACCCATTTGCTCAGCACGTCGCCGAGCGCAGAGGGGTTGCTTTGGGTGATGGTATTCATGGGAAAGTCTCCTAAGGTTGTTGTGAAAAAATCAAGGAGCCAAGCTGCCGAGATAGGCGGCAATGGCGGTGATGTCTGCCTCTTGCAGATTGGCGACTACAGGTTGCATTTGCGCGGCATGTATTCCTTTACGCGAGCCTGTCTTGAAAGCAAACATTTGTCGTACGGTGTACAAAGGTGAAACGCCTGCAATACGCGGCACATCACCCGCGCCTTTGAGGTTGGCGCCATGACAGGCCACACACATCACCGTTTTGCCCGCGCCTTGCACAACCAGCTCTTTGCCTTTAGCCAAACTACCGATAGGTACATAGGCCGTGAAGCCAGCGTAAGGATCACGCAACAACACGCGCTCTGGCTCTTGCGGAAACTCTGCAATGCGATCGCCTAACGGTTCAGAGCCTCCTTCTGATGAAGGCAAGCGCTTGCGGCTCCTATTGAAGTAGCTTTTGGGAATGGAATCCGTCTCTACAACCTTGACCCATGCAATGGGCTTGATCTTGGCAAACCATTGCGCTGCTTCCTCAACATCCTTGTCACTCAAGGCTTGTGACATGGCTGTCATCCATACTTTGTCAGTGCGGTTACCGGAACGGTAATCTTGTATTTGCCGCTTGAAGTATTCGACGGACAAGCCAGAGATATGTCCCGATTCTGGATGGCCCTGCCCACTGCTGAGGTGACAAGCAGCGCATGCACGTACGCCAGGCGCAGCGCCGTACTGCACTACGCGCGGCATACCCACGTTGTGCTCAGGAAACCAGATAGGCGGCTCGAATAAGTTATCAATCTCTTTGAGCTGGTAGGTCAGCGCACTATCCGGGACGCGCGCTTTGATGTTGCCATCGCGTGCGGGTGGTTGCACTTTATCAGCTACCGGATACGCCCAAACTGGACCACCTTCAGCTCTAGCTAAGGCGCTCGTAAAAGTAGCCGTGATCACGACCAAGGTGACCAAGGCTTGACGCAATAGCCAAAATTCTTGCGGTCTTTTTCTCATCAGTTCTCCTAGCAAACACCATGTTGCAATTTGATAGATCGAACTGTAGGTGACGAGCCTTGAATGAAGAAAGACCGCAGTGTCAAAAAGTTGGATAAAACTACTGCATACGGGTTTCTCTGCCTGAGCAAATTACACTTATCTTGGATTTATGTGTTCTGTTTATCAGCAGATCTGCACAGCTGGCATTTATTTGAAGGGATTGGCCAAAGCAAACCACATACCGATTCCCGTGGCAATGATGAATGCACCATCGAGCACGCCCACGAGCAGGAAGACCTTGTTTTGCAGCGGCTCCATCATCTCCGGCTGGCGACTGGCCGCTTCGAGGTATTTGGAGCCCATGATGCCAATGCCAATGCACGAGCCAATCGCGCCCAGGCCAATCATGTGACCGACAGCGAGGGGAAGAAGGTTGATGTCCATGGTGCTTCCTTGATTGAAAAATGACGCTCAAGCTTTGTGCTTGGCGGTGATGAAATAGAGCAGCGGGCCAAACGAGCCGCAGGTGATCGAGAAAATCGCCCAAGGCCAGAAGGAGCGGCCAGTCGCTTTGGCATCGCGATAGATGAACACCAGCAGCAAGCATAAGACGATTGCAATATCCGTAAAGATTTGCCAACTGGCTGGATGTCTCGTGAAAAATAACAGAAACGCCAGTAAGCCGCCTGAGAAATGGACGGCATAGGCCGTGAGCAGGGTAAACGGCAGCAGCACAGCGAGGAGGAGCATTCGATTCATGAGGATTCCTTTCAAAGTGCCTCTACTTTGCGTGAGATGTTGAATCGCCGCAATTACTTGGCAGGTAATTGCGTTGCCGCCAAGCTGTGATTGAATGACGGTATGGAAACCGCCAGCCCCACGCTTCGAGACACCTTGCAAACCGCGCGTAAAACCATGCGCATCAGCCAGCTTGAATTGGCCTTGCGCATAGGCGTGAGCCAGCGGCATGTGAGCTTTGTGGAAAGTGGCCGCGCACAGCCCAGCCGCGAGCTGCTGCTTGCTTGGTTGCAAGAGCTGCAAGCGCCGCTGGCGCTGCGCAATGTGGCCTTGCAGCAAGCCGGTTTTGCGCCCGTGTATCGCGGTAGCGAGCTAGGCGATACCGTGCTCGCCCCGGTGCGCGAAGCGCTCAGCCGCCTGTTGGAGGCGCATGATCCGATGCCTGCGATGGTGATGGATGCTGCGTGGAACGTGCTGCAAATGAATCGCGGCGCGCAATGGATGGCCACGGCGCTCATGCCCTGGATGGCGCAGCTTCCCCCCGGCCAGCCGATCAATCTGCTCGATGCGATGCTGCACCCCGAAGGCATGATGCGCAAGATTACCAACCTTGAGGAAGTCGCGCCCGCCATCCTCGCGCATCTGCGAGACGATGCCAGCGTGATGCCAGAAATCGCCCCTCGCGTCGAGCTGCTCGCCGCGCAGTTTCAGCAGCGTTTGGGTAAAAAAACTTTGGCGCAGTGGCCAAGACAAATGGCTCCTGTGCTCACCACCCGCTTTGCGACTCAATATGGGGAGCTGGCTTTCTTCAGCATGTTTTCTACGTTTGGTACGCCGCAAGACATCACGCTCGCATCGCTGCGCGTGGAGCATGTGTTTGTGGCGGATGAAGCGACGCGTGCTGTGGTGATGGCAAATGTGCGGTAGCTACGGGCGGCCAATACTGATTGGCGTTTAATCGTAATGCGTCCACATGCGCAAAATGCGCACAGTCTTGAGGTCAATGAACACCTCATACACCAAGCGATGCTGAATGTTGATACGACGCGAATACGCACCCGCAAGATCACCCACCAGTTTCTCAAAAGGCGGCGGGTTTTGAAATGGATTGACTGCGAGTACGGCCAGCAGCTCTAGCGCCTTGGGCTTGAGGCCGCTGGCAGCGAGTTTCTTGGCATCCTTGAGTGCTTGCTTGGCAAACACAATCTTCCAACTCACCACTTCACAGCCTTCGCGCTCTTAGCCAATGGCTCAGCCATACCCGCCTTGATAGATTCGCGCATGCCGGGAACAGACAGCAGATAAAGCGTCTCTTGAATCGCGCTCCAATCCTCGGCAGACAGCAACACCGCGTCTGAACGCTTGCCGGAAATGATGATTGGCTGATGCGATGCAGCGGTCTCGTCCATGATCCGATAGAGATTGGCGCGGGCTTCGCTGGCGGTGAGGGTTTGCATGTTGACTCCAAGGCTTTCCACTGATTATAGTACGCAATTACGTACGTTATACTTGATTCAGAATTTAAGCAACTGGAGAGCGGCCACGTCTGCGCTTGGGCTGTCCCACTGCGCGAATGTCCTCCGCCGGCTACGCCGTCTCCCCCTTTATTTCGCTTCGTGAGACAACCCAATCACAGGCGAGGCCTATTGGGATACTAAGAAGGTATTGGCTAAGCGCATTAGTCAGATTCAGGTAGACCAAGTGCTTCTCGCGTGTATTGCGGCCTATCCTCAGACAAAATAGAGATTTGGTTTCCATGCATCCACAAGCCGACCCAAGCGGGAAGTTTAACGAACGAAGGAGGCGGTAGGGTAGGGCCAGCCCTGCGGGTGTGCCAAGTAGTAATGCCCTGCGCAAACTGCACTGTTGCTATGCCGTGGACTCGTGCAAACTCCAGCGCACCCGATTGAAAGCCTGCAATCGAAAAAACCATGGCTTTTTGTGAGCCAGTTGATTGGAGTTTCTGTAGAAGCGCTTGAAGATCATGCCGCTCAGTCCTACGGCTCTCGTGCTTGCACTCCACGAGAACGGTGAACTTCGCTCCTAAAGCAGCGAACCTTGCAACGACATCTATGACGTACTCGCCATCAACACCTTTGATCTTTTGAAGGTGGATTGATTCATATTCGACTAAATCAGATCCCGCTGCGTCAAGTATTGTCTTGACTGCACGTTCATATTCTTCGGGCGGAATCGGAGGAGGAAGCGTCGAAGGAATCATTTGCGGAGCATTTTGTATTCAACTGTAGTCTATATTGAGCGCGTAGTGTGGCTTTGAAAGTGCCAGTCACGATTGAAGCGGAGAGCGTTGGGTAGTTGGATTGGAAATTTTTTTGGAAGGCGCGCGGAGACCACCTTTAATTTCCCGATGCCGCCATCGCGTGTGTTTTCAAAAAAGTTTACGAGACGACTGCCCAGCGCTAGGCCGCAGGTACAACTGGTGGAGCTAAATGGCTTGTCAGCCAAGACCCTTCGACAAGCTCAGGCTTTAACCCATTCCCGTGCATTACGCCACATTTGCATCCACGGGCTGTGGGCGTTGATATCGCCGTGGCTCCAGCTCATCTGCACGTTGCGGAAGACGCGCTCTGGGTGGGGCATCATGGCTGTGAAGCGGCCGTCTTTTGTGGTGACTGCTGTGAGGCCGTTGGGGCTGCCGTTGGGGTTGGCGGGGTAGGCTTCAGTGGCTGCGCCGTGGTTGTCTGTGAAGCGCATCGCGGCGATGACCTTTGATGCGTCGCCGCGTTGGCTGAAGTTGGCGAAACCTTCGCCATGCGCCACTGCTATCGGTAGCCTTGCGCCTTCCATGCCTGCGAAGAAAAGAGAAGGCGAGGGCAGTACTTCGACCATGGAGAGGCGTGCTTCAAAGCGGGTGCTTTGGTTGTGGGTGAAGCGCGGCCAGCTTTCCGCGCCGGGGATGATGTCTGCTAATTCTGCAAACATTTGACAGCCGTTGCAGACGCCGAGGCCGAAGCTATTTTCTCTGGCGAAGAAGGCTTCGAATTGCTCGCGTAACATGGCGTTGAAGGTGATGCTGCGCGCCCAGCCGATGCCTGCGCCTAACGTGTCGCCATAGCTAAAACCGCCGCAGGCGACCAAGCCTTGCATGTCTTTCAAGTTGACGCGGCCACTCTGCAGATCGGTCATATGAACGTCGAAGGCTTCAAAGCCTGCGTGGTCAAAGCAGTAGGCCATCTCGATGTGGGAGTTCACGCCTTGCTCGCGCAGGATGGCGACCTTGGGGCGTTGCGTGAGGATGGCAGGGGCAGAATGTGGTGCTATGAATTTAGTAGCATATTGTGCAAATTCTATAACGGCCAGAGCCTCTTTTTGCTTAAAATTTTCAGGTAAATGAAGGTGCATGCCGGGATTGGCCGCATCGCCTATCGCGGCATGCTCGGCATCGGCGCAGAGTGGGTTGTCGCGGCCTTGCGCGATCTTCCAACTCACGCTGTCCCACACCTGATGCAGGTCTTGCAGCTTGGCAGAAAACACTTTTTTTGTGTCGCGCCAAATGCTGATTTCGCCTTTGCCGTCGTCTAAAGCAGCATGCGCAGGGCGCGTCTTGCCAATAAAGTGGCTGTATTTGGACAAGTGATGTTCACGCAAGGTTTGCATGATGGCGTTGCGCTCAGAAGTGCGCACTTGAATCACCACGCCTAGCTCTTCGTTGAACAATGCTTTGATCGCCAGCTCTTCGCGGCGCGCGCTCACTTGGCCTGCCCAGTTTTTACTGTCGCCATATTCGGCGCGACTGTCTGAAATACCGTCGCCCTCTACCAGCAGCATGTCAATATTCAAACTCACGCCGACGTTGCCTGCAAAGGCCATCTCGCAAACGGTGGCGAGCAAGCCGCCGTCGCTTTTGTCGTGATAGGCGAGGAGCTTTTTCTCGGCGCGCAATTGGTTGATCGCGTTGACGAGGTTTTTCAGATCATCAGCGCTGTGCAGATCGGGCACTTCGCTGCCTTCTTGATCGAGCACATTGGCGAGCACCGAGCCCGCCATGCGCCTGCTTCCTTGGCCAAGATCAATCAGGATCAAAGTGGTGTCTGCCTCATCGCGGTCGAGCTGCGGTGTGAGCGTGCCGCGTACATCTTTCACAGAGGCAAACGCGCTGATGATGAGCGAGACAGGCGAGACGACCTTTTGATCGCCGCTATCATCTTTCCACTGCGAACGCATCGAGAGCGAATCTTTGCCTACGGGAATGCTGATGCCAAGCGCAGGGCACAGCTCCATGCCTACCGCCTTGACCGCTTGATACAGCTTGGCATCTTCGCCAGGCTCGCCGCAAGCGGCCATCCAATTGGCCGAGAGCTTGATGCGCTCGAGTTCAATCGGCGCAGCGAGCAAATTGGTGATGCTTTCTGCTACGGCCATGCGGGCGGCAGCGGCGGCATTGAAGATGGCCAGCGGCGTACGCTCGCCCATGGCGAAGGCTTCGCCTGCGAAGCCCGCGTAGTCAGCCAAGGTCACAGCGCAATCAGCTACTGGCACTTGCCATGGCCCCACCATCTGGTCGCGGTGCGTGAGCCCGCCCACGGTGCGGTCGCCAATCGTGATGAGAAAGCGTTTACTGGCGACGGTGGGATGGCTCAAGACCTTGATCACTGCGTCTTGCAGATCCACGCCGGTGAGATCCATCGGTTTAAATTCGCGCTGCACGGTTGTCACGTCACGGTGCATTTTGGGCGTTTTACCCAAAAGCACATTCATCGGCATATCGACTACTGCGCTGTCGTTGGCAACAACGAGTTGCCGCTCCTGTGTCGTTTTACCCACCACAGCAAACGGGCAGCGTTCACGTTCGCACATGGCTTTGAAAAGATCCAACGATTCGGCAGCAATCGCCATCACATAGCGCTCTTGGCTTTCGTTGCACCAAATCTCTTTCGGTGCCATACCGGTTTCTTCCAGCGGGATCGCGCTCAAATCAAAGATCGCGCCACGGCCTGCGTCGTTGACGAGTTCTGGAAAGGCATTGCTCAAACCGCCCGCGCCCACATCATGAATCGCTAGGATTGGATTGTCTCTGCCGAGCCGCCAGCAATGGTTGATCACCTCTTGCGCACGGCGCTCAATCTCAGGGTTGCCGCGTTGCACCGAATCAAAATCCAGCTCTGCCGCGTTCGCGCCCGATGCCATCGAGCTCGCCGCGCTGCCGCCCATGCCGATGCGCATGCCGGGGCCGCCGAGTTGAATCAGCAAGCTGCCTGCGGGAAATTCGATCTTGTGCGTCAACTCAGCATCAATCGTGCCGATGCCGCCAGCGATCATGATCGGCTTGTGATAGCCATAGCGCTGCCCTGCGATGGTTTGCTCAAAGCTGCGGAAATAGCCGCCGAGATTCGGGCGACCAAATTCGTTGTTGAACGCCGCGCCGCCGAGTGGCCCTTCGGTCATGATCTGCCAAGGGGTGGCGAGGTGGGCTGGGAAATTAATGTGAGACCCGTCAGAATTAATTGGGGTCAGAACCCGATTAATTTTGCTCTCATCTGATTTTTCGGAAATTAATTGGGTTCTGACCCCAATTAATTTAGACACGGTGAAACCTGTGAGACCCGCCTTGGGCTGTGCGCCACGGCCTGTCGCGCCTTCGTCGCGGATTTCACCGCCCGCACCCGTGGCCGCGCCTGCGAAGGGGCTGATGGCGGTGGGGTGATTGTGGGTTTCCACCTTCATCAAAACGTGGCGAAATTTGCTCTCTTTTTTATAGCTATCTGCGCAGGATTCATAACGGGTAGAGGCCAATTTTGCATAAAAAACTTCGGCGACACCGCCTTCCATCACAGCCGAGTTATCGCTGTAGGCCACGACGCTGTATTGGGGCGTTAAGACATGCGTGTTGCGGATCATGCCAAACAGTGATTTGTCTTGGCGTTCGCCGTCAATCGTGAATTGCGCGTTGAAGATTTTGTGGCGGCAATGCTCACTGTTGGCTTGCGCAAACATCATCAGCTCCACGTCGGTCGGGTTGCGGCCAAGCAGCGTGAAGGCGTTCAGCAAATAATCGATCTCATCATCGGCGAGGGCCAAACCGAATTCCGAATTGGCCTGTACCAAAGCCGCGCGACCGCTGCCCAGCAAATCCACCGATGCCATCGGCTTGCTTGCCATCGGTTCAAACAGTGCAGCAGGCGCTTGAGGCTGAAACGCGACAGATTCTGTCATGCGGTCATGCACCATGGCTGCAATCTGCTCGCGCTGCTCAGGCGTGAGCACAGCCTTTTTCAGCAGACTGTTTTTCAGCGTGAGGCGCAGATGCATCACGCGCTCAATGCGCTGTACTTGCAGGCCGCAATTTCGCGCAATATCCGTGGCTTTGGAAGCCCAAGGCGAGACTGTGCCCAAGCGCGGCATCACGAGGATCAGCTCGCCTTCGTCTGCTTTGGTGGGGTGATCTAGTGGTTCGCCGTAGGTCAGCAACGCCTGAATTTTGGCCTGCATCGCAGCATCCACATCGCCTGCTGTATGAACCCAATGCACCCAGCGCGTCTGCAATGCGCTGATGAGTGGCTGAATGCTTTGCAATGGTTGCAAGAGTTGCGCGGTTTTGGGAGCGGGTAGGGCGCTGTTGCCGGGATAAGTGGTGAGCATGGAAAAAGGGAGCAGCTGCGGCTCGGTAGTTACCCGGATTTTACGGGTTACGACTTTTGCCACTGTATACGCCCGTATTCCAGCGCTGGCGGCTTGGCGCTGCAAAAAACTGTGCGAACATCTGGCCTGAAAAAATCAAAACACATGGCCAAGCTATTTCAAGCTCAGTATCCCCCATCGCGCTCGCAGCGCGAGGTCTGGCTGGCCGTGACTTTGGCGCATTTGATGGCACTCTGGGTGATCAATTTGTATTGGCCGGTGCAGCGCATCATCAGCCAAGTGGTGGTGCAGATTTTTCGACCTGCATCGCAAAACCAGGCTGCACAAGGCAAGCCAGATCAAGAAAGCGCAGATGCCAGCGCCACGCCAGCGATGCCCGCTGTACCCCTACCCGCACCGCTGCCCCCTCCCCAGCGCGGCATCACTCGCCAGCTAAGCCTGCAAAGCAGTGTGGATCTAAGTTTGCCCACACTGACGGTGGAAGCCAGTACACCGCTGCAAACCACCACCCAGTTGCCCACGCTCAAGCCCTCGCGCAAGCGCGCTCGCGTCACCGCAGTCAAACCAGAGCCCACGCCCGCTCGCGAAGTCGCAGCCGCACTCGACACGCCGATCCGTGTGCGCGAAGAACCTATTTTGGCCAGTCCAGCGCCAGCGCCAGAACCACAACCCTCACCCGCACTCGCTCCAATACCTGTTCCTACGCCAGCGCCAGTGCCAATTCCCGTGCAGATCCCTGCACCTGCACCTGTGCCCGTACCCGTACCCGTACCCCCGCCTTCCACTCCCGTGCCTCCACCCCCAGCGCCAGTTCCTCCGCCTCCCGCACCCGTGCCAGTGCCAGTGCCAGTGCCAGTGCCAGTGCCAGTGCCAGTGCCAGTGCCCCCTGTACCCGTTCCACCACCGCCTGCACCAGTGCCTCCACCCCCAGCGCCTGTTCCTGTGCCGCCCGTTCCACCACCACCCGCGCCAGTTCCTGTGCCCACACCGGTACCAGCGCCGACACCTGCGCCCACGCCACGCCCTCCTTCACCGCCCGCCCCGCCCGTCGTGGCTGCGCAGCCAACACCTGCCCCCACGCCCACGCCAACGCCTTCCCCCGTTACGGCTCCTTCCCCTAGCCCGAGTCCCGCGCCCAGTGTTGCCCCAACACCATCCCCCGGCGGCGCCACTCGCCCTGCGGCTAGCAGCGCCCCGTCTACGCCAGCTGCAGCGGCATCCGCTGGCGCTGTACCCCCTTCCAATACGTCCAGTGCCAGCCCGGGTGCGAGCCCATCGCCTGCCACCTCCGGCTCAGCCGCGCCCGCGGGCCAAGCCGGGCAAAGCGCAGGTGCTCCCGTGGGTGCAGCCGCAGGCAGCACAGCGCCAGCCGGAGCAAGCACCGGCTCGCCAACAGGTTCGGCTTCTGGCTCGCCCACCGGCACACCTGCCGGCTCAGCCACAGGCGGCAACACGGGCGCAGCTTCGGGTGCCGCATCAACACCGCCGAGCACAGCCCCCGCGCCGCGCGCCCCGCTCAATCTCAGCTTGCCGCCCGCAGCACGAGCCCCGTATCCCTACACACCGCCCAACGCATTGCCCAGCCGCAGACTCTCTGAAATCGCTAACGAACAGTTGCGCCGCACACCGCGTGATCCCTTCGCCGAAAGTATCGACAGCGCCAGCAACATCGACTGCGCCAAAGATGCCACTGCCCAAGGCCGTGAGAACAAAATTGGCGAATCCACCAGCACCGCAGGCCTGATGAACATCGGCCCGCTTTTGAAACGTACCATCGAGGAGAAATGTCGAAAATGATGCTCATCTCATCTGCACAAGCACAAACCCTGTCCACACAGTTGTCCACGGCCACGCAAACCGTCACACAGGCCGTCACGTCCGCGGCATCCCAAGCCGCCAATCCGTATGGCCTCGGCGCGATCTGGTCGCAAGGCGATTGGGTCGCCAAGCTCTGCCTGCTGCTGCTCGTCATCATGAGTGTGGCCAGTTGGGCGGTTATCGTGCGCAAATTCTTAGAGCTGCGAAAAACCGAAGCGCACAACCTCCAAGCCCATGCCGCGTTTGACAACATCACCACCGTCGGTGACAACCTGGCCAAACTCAGCGCAGACAACCCCTTGAAATTCGTCAACGACTCCGGCGCAGATGCCGTACGCCAATATGCTGCATTGAAGCCCCGCGTGGACTACGACACCTGGCTCATCCGCGCGATTGAAAGCGCTTTGAGCCGCGTGCAAACGCGCATGCAAGACGGCTTGGCTTTGCTCGCCACGATTGGGTCGACTGCGCCTTTCGTCGGCCTCTTTGGCACCGTCTGGGCGATTTATTCTGCCCTCGTGAAAATCGGCGCGAGTGGCCAAGCCTCGATTGACCGCGTGGCCGGCCCCGTGGGCGAAGCGCTGATCATGACGGCGATTGGCTTAGCGGTTGCCGTGCCTGCGGTGTTTGGCTACAACTGGCTCTTGCGTAAAAACAAACTCGCCTTGGAGAGCATGCGCAGCTTTGGCAGCAAGCTGCATATCGTCTTGCTTGCCACTGAAAAATCTGCACCCGAGGAGAAATAAGCATGTCGCTTTCCCTGCAAAACCCAGACGTGGATGATGATGGATGGCTTGCCGAAATCAACACCACACCGCTGGTGGATGTGATGCTGGTCTTGCTCATCATTTTCTTACTCACTGTGCCCGTGGTGAGCGCCAGTGTGCAACTGCGATTGCCTGTGCAAAGTGCGCAACAACAAGATACCAGCAACGATTACGTGATCATCAGTGTTGATGCTGCAGGCCAGCTTTTTTTGAACGATAGCTTCATGCCCAGCTTGCAAGACTTGTTGGTACAAATCGAGCCGCTGGCTGCGCGTCAGCCGCGCGTGCAACTGCATGTACGCGCAGACGGAAATGCGCCCTATAGCGCCATTTCTCCCTTGATCGACATGGCGCAAGGCTTGGGCTTTGCGCAGATCAACCTGCTCACCGAGCCCTCAGCCGCCACCGTGCCCAAGAGATAAAACAAGAGATAAGCCGCCATGAAACTCTATCCCTCCCTGCTGCACAAAGCCGATGCCTCTTCCAACGAAGCGCAACCCATGGTCGAGATGAACACCACGCCATTGATCGACGTGATGCTTGTGCTCTTGGTGATGCTGATCATCACGATTCCGATGCAACTGCATTCTGTGCCGCTCGATATGCCCTCAGCCAGCAGCAATGCGCAGCCCGAGTTGGTGCGCGTGCAGATTGACGCTGGCGGCTTCGTGCGCTGGAATGGCGAGCTGATCAATTCAGAGACGGTTCTGGACGAGCGCATGCGCGTCGCTGCCGCGCAAAACAGCCAGCCAGAAATTCACATCACACCCGAGCCCAACACGCCCTATGCCCTGGTCGTTACCATGACCGCTTTGGCACAAAAAATGGGGCTGCGGCAGGTGGGCGTGGTGAATTGATGGTGACACGTATGCGCTATTAATTAAATAGCATTGAGCCTATATTTAATAACGGCTTGAAGCCGATTTTTCCTAAAAATAGCAAAAGCCATGTCCATCCAAGCCCTTGCCGACTCACTCGGAATTTCCATCTCCACAGTCTCGCGCGCGCTCAACGGCTATTCCGATGTAAGCGCTGCGACACGCCAGCGTGTGTTTGATGCCGCCAAGGCGCTGAACTACACGCCGCATCCGGTGGCGCATCGTTTGGCAACCGGTAAAACTGGCTCCATTGCCATCGTGAATACAACGCGACCCGGAAGAGCCATAGATGGCAGCGCAGCGCTGCTGCATGCAGGTGCGTCGCAGGTATTGCGAGAGAACAACTATTTCACGTTGTCTGTTGGCTTACCGACAGAAGAGCATGAAATGCCTGAGTTGGAGCGCCTGCTCGCGGGCCGCTTGGTTGACGGCGTTGTGCTCACTCGCACACGAACCCGCGATCCGCGTGTGCAGCTCTTGCAAGAAAAGAAAATTCCTTTCGTGACCTACGGACGCACCATCGAGAATGCACCGCATGCTTGGGTTGACAACGACAGCGAAGGCGCATTCGAGTTGGCCACGCGCACTTTGGTAGAGCATGGTCATCAACATATCGCCCTCATCAACGGCATGCCTCACATGAACTTTGCTTTTTTGGTGGACCAAGGATTTCGTAAGGCGCTCAGCGCGGCAAGCATCGCGCAAGAGACCTGCCCGGTTCACTATACCGAGATGACCGGGCAAGTGGGGCATCATGTGGCCACGCAACTTCTGGCATCAGGTGATGCGAAAGCCAGACCGACAGCCTTTGTCTGCGCCACCGATGGCATCGCGCTGGGTGTGATGGCTGCTGTGCGGGAGGCGGGTTTGCGTGTGGGGGTGGATGTGTCGGTGGTGGGTTATGGCAACAGCGAGGCTGGGCAATTCTCTCAGCCGCCGCTGGCCAGTTTGGAGCACGAAATTTTCGAAAATGGCCGCCGAATTGCTCAGTTGTTGCTAGAGCTGATTTCAGGTCACGCGCCTCAAAATTCTCATTTCTTAGAACCCGCCAAACTGTTGCTGCGCAGCTCGGTGGGCGCGAAACAGTCTAGGTAGATTCATGTAACTGCCTGGATGCTTCCATGCTTCTGATGGATTGATAATCAGCGTCATGCAAACTTACCACGCCTGTGTTGACATCGGCGGCACGAAAGTCGCCGTCTCCCTCGCCGACGCGCAATCCACCGCTACGCGCACACTGCATGCGCGGATCGCCGAGCAAACTGTCAAAGAGGGCAGCAACGATGCGCTGGCGCAGCAAGTCATTCGCTTGCTCGACGCGAGCTTGGCTCAGCATGGCGTTGCTCGCAGCCAAATCGCCAGCGTGGGCATTTCTTCTTGCGGCCCGTTTATCGTCAACCAAGGCATGGTCGAACTTGCTGCGCCCAATATCTGCGGCGGCCTCGCTGGCAAAGCGCGCGGTCTGCCCAATGATTGGTACACCGCACTCTTGCAAGCGCCCATCGCTGCGCTTTACCCCAATGTGCGCGTCGAAAACGATGGCATTGGTGCTTTGGAAGCCGAGCGAAGCTGGGGCGCATTGCAAGGCTTTGACCATTGCGCGTATGTGACCTGGAGCACCGGCATTGGCATGGGCTTGTGTGTGGATGGGCATGTGTTGCGCGGGAAAAATGGCAATGCCGGACACGCTGGGCATATGTTTGTCAGCGACAATTTTGATGCGCTGTGTGGCTGCGGCAACATCGGCGACCTAGAAGGGCTGGTTGCAGGCAATGCGATAGAGCGGCGCTTTCAGCAAGATGCCGCTACTATTTTCATAGCATGTCGCGCAGGTAATACAACGGCTGAAGGCCAAAAAGCCTTAGAAATTGTGCAATCTCTGTGTCGCGATATGGGGCGCGCGATATACAACCTGATCATCACGCTCGATCTTGAGCGCATCAGCCTAGGCGGCAGCGTTTTTTGGCACAACCAAGACATCATCTTGCCTTTGCTGCGCCAAGAGATTGAAGGCAAACTGCCTTCTCTTACTGCAGGATGCGAGCTCGTGCCAGCGGGGTTGGGGCTGCAAACGGGCGATTTTGGAGCGTTGGCTTTGACTGCGGCTTGATCACTTCTTCTTAGCAGGCCTCTGCCAATTGGGAATCGACACCTGCTTGCCGCGCGCCACGCTCAGCGCCCCAGCGGGCGTATCTTTCGTGATCGTCGAACCACCGCCCACTGTGCCGCCTGCGCCGATCGTGACGGGTGCGACCAGCACGCAATTGCTCCCGATATGTACATCAGCCTCAATCACCGTGCGGTGTTTGTTGGCACCATCGTAGTTCGCCGTGATCGAGCCCGCGCCGTAATTGACGCGCTCGCCGACGGTGGCATCGCCCAGATAGGCGAGATGATTCGCTTTTGCGCCTTTGGCCAGTGTCGAATTTTTCACCTCCACGAAATTGCCGATATGCACTTCTTCGCCGAGCTGAGCCCCGGGGCGCAGACGGGCAAATGGCCCAATCAGTGCGCCAGCGCCCACCGCCGCGCCTTCTTTGCCGCCATCGATGTGCGTGAACGGATGAATCACCGCGCCCTTGCAAATAGTGCAATTGGCAATCACGCAATGCGCGCCGATGCTCACGTCGTCCCCGAGCTTCACGCTGCCTTCAAACACGCAGCCCACGTCAATGCTCACATCTTGCCCACAATCCAAATCGCCGCGCAGATCAAACCGCGCTGCATCTGCGATGCGCACACCTTGCTCCATGAGGCGATAGGCCGCACGTTTTTGATACGCTCTTTCCAACTCTTGTAGTTGCACAGGGCTGTTGACGCCAGCCACTTGCAGGCCGTCGGTGGTTTTGAGGGCGACGCAGCCGGTGCCATCAGTGGCGGCCATCTTCACAATTTCTGTCAGGTAATACTCACCTTGTGTGTTGTTGTTCGTTAGCTGGCTGAGCCATTTTTTGAGCTGCGCGGTAGGCGCTGCCATCACGCCGCTGTACCACTCTTGGATCTCGCGTTGGGCGGGCGTGGCATCTTTGTGTTCGACAATAGCTTTCACAGTCGCGCCATCGCCATAACCATTCCGCACAATGCGCCCGTAGCCGCTCGGATCGCCATGCTCAACGGTGAGCAGCGCCAAATGAGAGCCTGCGCATGCAGCAACCAAATTTTTCAGAGCGTCAGCTTCTATCAGCGGGACATCGCCGTTCAGGATCAGCGTGATGCCCTCATCGCCCAACTCGGGTAGCGCTTGCTGCACCGCATGGCCTGTGCCCAGTTGCGGTTCTTGAAGCACATTTTTTAAGTCAAATAGGCCTTTACCCGTTATATTATCTGCGCAGTATGCTATTACTTGAGGAGCATCATGACCCGTGATCAAAATCACCTTGCGCGGCTTCAATTGCGCGGTGGTCAACAATACATGCCCGAGCAAAGCGCGCCCAGCCAGCTTGTGCAACACTTTAGGCAGTTTACTTTTCATGCGGGTGCCCTTGCCCGCAGCCATGATCACTATGTCCAGATTCATTTCAAGCTTTCGTCTCTTTGCCCTGATTATCGCGGCAACCCTGCTCACCGGATGCAGCGCCATCAAGCTGGCATACAACCAAGCGCCTGATTTGACCTACTGGTGGCTGGACAGCTATTTTGATTTCAACGAGCAGCAAACCCCCAAGGTGCGCGACGAGCTAACGCGCCTGTTTGCTTGGCATCGCACCAGTGAGTTGCCCAAAACGGCGGATTTTCTCTCCCAAGCGGGCCAACT
Source organism: Variovorax sp. (assembly GCA_031418715.1). Taxonomy (GTDB): domain Bacteria; phylum Pseudomonadota; class Gammaproteobacteria; order Burkholderiales; family Burkholderiaceae_C; genus JANMDU01. The sequence goes on from JANOJL010000049.1 coordinate 114,741, forward strand.
CATGGCGGGCGAGGTGAGCGCTGCGCAAGCTTGCCGCATGTACGAGCAAGGCCGCGGCTTGGTAGACAACATCACAAACCAAGCGCTACCTGCGATGGGCGAACTTGCGCCCACGATGACACCCCAGCAAATAGAGCATTTGAAGCGGAAATACGCCAAAAATGCCGAAGAATTCAGCCGCGACTACATCCAGAGCAGCCCCGCCAGCCGCGAAGCCAAGCGTTTGAAGCAATCCGTTGATCGCAGCGAAACCTTTTACGGCAAGCTGGAAGAGCCACAAATTGTAGTGATCAAGCAGGTGCTGGCAGCTTCTAGCTTCGATGCCCCGTTTGCACTCAAAGAGCGTCAGCGCCGCCAGCAAGAGCTACTCGACATCTTGAGCGGTCTAGCCGCCGCCAAAGCTTCCCCGGCGACCAGTCAGCACGCCTTGCGCGGCTACATCCAACGCGCCTGGGAATCACCAGACCTCGCCTACCGCGCTTATGTGCAACGCCTCACAAGCCAAGCCTGCCAGAGCTTTGCCAGCATACATGCGAGCACCAACGCCGCGCAGCGCGCCTATGCGGTGAAGGTGCTCAAGGGATACGAGCTAGATTTGCGGACTTTGGCTTCTTCGCGCTGAGATTTTGGCCGGTTGAGTTGGCGATCTTTTGGCCGCTTTGCTGGTGCGTCAAGGCCTGTGGGAGCTGTCTTGTCCAGAAAGAAATCTTCAGTGCGAAATCACTATTAATTCAATAGCACTCGACGCAAGAACTATAACGACTAAGTGCCAATTCCTCTTCAAACTTTACGAAACACACCATCCAACCGAGCATCCCAGCTGCTTCCGTGTAAAAGGGTTTGCAGCTGCGAATCAGGCAGTGCAAAACTGGCGCGCAGGCTTTGCGCGAGCACGGCGCGGTAGTCGTGGTGAGCGGGGAGGTCGCGGTTTTCGTTGAGGTTGCCTTTTGCCAGGCCCGTCCATTGCCCATGCACTTTGCCGCCATTGACGCGATTGCCAATCAGCCAGAGCGCATTGCCAAAGCCGTGATCGGTGCCTTTGGTGCCGTTTTCGGAGGCGGTGCGACCAAATTCACTCATCACGATGATCAGATCGCCGGGCTGATCGAATTCGCTGCGCAATTGTGCAAGGCCGCGAGCCAGAGCGCCCAGATTATTGGCCAGCTGGCCTACTGCGCTGCCTTGGTTGGCATGCGTGTCCCAGCCACCAGCAGACAGGAAGCCTAGGCGAAGCCGGGGATCGTTGCGCATCAGCGTGGCCAAATGCTGCGCGTCAAGCGCCAGGCCGACCGGGTCGGAAGCGCCATTGCTGGCTGCTTGCATCTGGGCTTGTTGGGCTGGTGTGCTCGGTGGGGTACCGTCTTTGTCGAGCAGGCGACGTTGGGAAGCCCCCGCCATACCGACCATTTCGGCATTCATATTGGCTGTGCGCACGGTGCGCTCTTGCATCAGTTCTTGCGAGGTTTGCATCCGGCTGCCTGCTCCTTGGCGGAAGGCTTCGCTGATCTTGTCGTTGCCAGAATACAAATCCATCAAGGCGCTGCGCTGCTTCTCGTTGGCCAACACGCCGGTGCGGGCGGCTGCATCGCCGCGCGGGATCAGCTTGACGGCTGTTTGGCCAGAAAGGATCGCTGGATTGGCCTCGCCCACGCCGAGCGCAGAGCCCGGTGCGCGGGTGGCGAGTTTGTTCATCCAACCCACGGGAGAGCTACTTTTTTCGGGCAAGCCAATTTCCATCAAATACTGCGCATCAAAATGCGAGCGATTTGGCGTGGGCAATCCGGCGCTGGCGATCACTCCGAGCGTGCCCTCGTTCCACAGCGGCATGAGGGCGCTAAGGGCAGGGTGCAGGGCAAAGCGATCATCCAGCTTCAAAGCGGTCTCGCGCGAGCCATCGGGCGCGGCGATGGCGATGTTGGGGCGAATCGCGTAATAGTCGCGGTCGCTGTAGGGCACCAGAGCAGAGAGGCCGTCGTAGGCGCCGCGCAGGAAGACGACAACCATGCGGCCTTGCGAGAGCGCAGCGGAGCTGCCCGCTGGGGCGCGCTGGGCGAAGACGCGCGGCGTGGCCAAACCCATGCCCAAACCAGTCAGACCGAGCGCGATCAGGTGGCGGCGAGAAAGTGCGGAGTCAGCATGAGCTTGTGAGGTGTGAATCGAGGTCATGGTGGGTTCCTTATTTGCTCATGAATTCAGGTGCAGCTAGCAGCATGCCGGTGCGCATATTGGGCGAACTTTCCTTATTGATGCGCTCGCGGGTGGCGCTGCTGTAGAACTGTTGCAAGAAACTCGGCTCTTCGATACGCGGCGCTAGGCCAAAGGCGTAATCTGCGCGGCGTGTGAGGGCTTCGGGGGCGAGCCAGGTGGCGGCATCGGTTGCATAACCGTCGGGCGTTTGCCAGCCGTTGATGGGTTGGCCGGTTTGCGCGAGGAAGCCTGAAGTTTGACGCAAATTTTGATTGCGGTTGGCATCGTCTTTCACGGTGCCTGCGGCGGCAAGGCTGGAGCAGGCGTAGTCCATCGGGGTTTTAAACAAAGTGTTGCTGGCATCCCAGAATTCAGGCGATTCGATCATCGTGCGCATCACGGCAGCGATATCCCCACCGCTGCGGGTGAAGGCGTTGGCCAGTTGGTTCACCAGTGTTTTGGAAGGCTTGTCTTCTACAAAAAATGCAGCGAGCCGCGCGGCTATTCTCTGGGCTGTGGCCGGTTGTTGCGCTAGAAATTTGATCGCGGCGATGCCCTGCGATTGGCCACTTTCGTTGAACGTGCGCCCCAAAACCGTTTTGCTGCCTTCTTCATGCGCACGTGGGCGAAAGACAAACCCCGGGCCATTGTTGATATCGACCGACCAGCCCGTCAGGATGCGTGCCATCTCGCGCACATCCGTCTGCGTGTAGCCGGTGTTCACGCCCAGCGTGTGCAGCTCCATCAGCTCTCTAGCGTAGTTTTCGTTCAGGCCGCGCTGCGTGCTTTGTGCTTGATCGAGGTAAAGCAACATCGCGGGATGCTGCGCCGTGGCCAACAGCAGGTCTTCGAACTTTCCCAAAGCATGTGGGCGAATCGCAGTGAGCAAATAATTGCCCACATAAGGTCGCACTGGGCCTTTGCCTACAAAGACATTGAAATGGTTGAACCAAAATTCCGTCATGCGGGCGAGCAGCGGGTTTTCTAGATCGGGATTGCTGCAAGAGGCCAGGCGCCATGCCCCAGCACCCAAAGCCATATCGCGGGAATAATTTTCGGGGTCATTGCCTGCATTAGCCATCGTATTGTCGCTTTGCATGGCGGCAGCAGATTTTTGTTGATTGACGCGCTCGACTTTCCGCGCTTCGCGTTCTTCATGGAAACGGGCAGTGACTTGCTTTTGATCGGCCGCCAAGGCGATCAAGGCGGGCGGCAGCGAAGCAGGGCGTTGGCTGGCGGCTTGAGCCGCATCCAGCTGCGCAAGGCTCCAAGCCTTCGCGCTGGGCGCAGCCGCCTGCGCGGAGGCGGGTGTGGGGCCGTAGCCCAAGCGAGAGGTGGCGCGCCAAACGGCGGCTGGGCTGGTGTCTGGCAAAGCCTGAGCAAAACTGCTGGCGCTGGCAGCCAGTATCCAGCAAGCCAGCACGGTGATCTTTTTGTTCATGGGTGTTCTCCTGTGATCTGTTAAACGCGTTGCAGCTTGATGCGTTGGCATGGTTTACACAGCTTTACGGCGCTTTGCTGAGTGGATACGTTTCAAGTGACCCAAAAATGAAAAAGCCCAGTCAACCTGGGCTTTTTCAGATATCAAAGTCAAAGATCAGTTGACTTTCACCAAGCGCCAGTCGATGCGGTTGTCTGCGCGATGCGTCACTTCGATATTTTTCTTCATCGCCCAAGGAATGATTTGGTTATGCAGCGGAAGATAGGCCACATCATCATGCGACAGTTTTAAGGCTTTGCCGATGAGATCGCGCCGAAGCAGGGGATCCGTTTCTACTTTGATACGCTCAACCAAGCCATCCATCTGCGGATTGGAATAGCGCCCCACGTTGTAATTGCCGTCGCCGCCCACGCCCACCGTGCGATGCAGCGATTGCAGGCTATAGAGTGCATCAAAGGTCGGCACGCCCCAGCCGAGCATATAAATGCTGGCTTCATAGCGCTGAATCATGGGGAAATACGTCACCAAAGGCTGTGTGCGCAGCTTGGCTGTCACGCCAATCTTTGACCACATCACAGTGACGGCTTGGCAGATTCTCTCGTCGTTGATGTAACGGTTGTTGGGGCAAGCAAAATCCACTTCAAAGCCGTCTTTGTAGCCCGCCTCATCCAGCAGTTTCTTAGCAGCGGCAATATTGAAAGGATGTCTCGCGTCAAGGGCTTTTGTCCAGCCGTTAACCTGAGGTGCAATCATGGTGCCTGTGGGCGCGGCCATGTTGCGCATCGTCACCTTATGAATCGCATCGATATCGATGGCTTGGTAAAGCGCTTTGCGTACACGCACATCCTTGAGCGGGTTTTTGCCTTTCACATTGGAGCCTGGCAGTTCGGCGCGGAATTGATCCATTCCTAAGAAAATCGTGCGCGCTTCTGCACCGTCAACCACCTTCAGCGAAGGTGCTTCGCGCAGCCGAGGTAAATCTTGTGGGCTGGGATCCAGCGAAAAATCCACCTCGCCGGAGAGCAAGGCCGCGCCGCGCGTGGCTTCAGATTTGATCGGGGTGTAGACAATCTCGGTCACGTTGGTAGCGGCAAACTTTGTATTCCAGCCCCACCAATTCGGATTCTTGACCAGCACCAGCTTCTGGTCGGGCAGCCATTCTTTGACCATATAGGGGCCGGTGCCCATCGCATTGCGGTGCGCAAAGCTCTCGTCTTTGGTGCGAATATCTTTAGGCTCGACCGATTTATTTTTTTCCGCCCAAGCTTTGCTCATCATGCGCAACTCGGTGAGTTGGTTGATCAACACAGGATTGGGGCCTTTGAGGTGGATATCCAAGGTCGTCGCATCGACTTTTTCGATGCGATCAAAGCCTGAAACGTAAGGCCCAAAGTTAGACGACTTGGCCATCGCGCGCTGCAAAGAAAACACAGCATCATCCACTGTGAATGCGCTGCCATCCGCAAATTTGACACCTTGGCGCAGCGTGATACGCATTTGCTTGGGATTGACCAGCTTCCAAGCGGTCGCCAAAATCGGTTCGGGCTGGAAGGTTTTGCTGTTGTAGTAGACCAATGATTCATAAAACGCCGCGTGCACGCCATTGGCCAACGCATTGTTTTGCGAATGGATGTCTAGCGTGGGAATATCGCTGGCGCTCGTCCATTTAAATGTTTTGGCAGCCACGGTGCTGCTCATGCCTGCCAGCACCATGCTGGCAGCGAGGAGGGATAGTTGGATCTTCATCGGTTTGCTCTCAAGTTCAAAGGATTCAAAGGATTCACAGGAAGCAAAAATGATGCCTTAATATGAATCACCCTGCGAAGAGGATTTACCCCGAGTCAGGGCGCAGAGTTGTCGCTTGAATGACGAAGTGCTTATAAAAACACCAACAACAGGGCGAGTTTGGGGCTGTCAAGCTAATTTTTTCGCCACCGCCAGCAAGCGGTCATAAAGATCCGCGAATTGGGGCATCAGCGTCAATGCAGCAATGAAGCCATCGCGATCATAAACATGGCTCAGGCGATTACGCTCGTCAACCGCGCTGATCAGCAACTCATAATCAGCCACCTCGAAATATCCCGCAAGAAAACAAGCCTTGATGACTTTCTTGGGCGTAGATTCTTCTACGCCATCGAGTTCTTTTAGGATAGCGCGCCAAGTTTTCCAGCAAAGCTCAGTGGTGTATTCAAATTTTTGGATGCAACCGTTTTGCAAGCCATCCAGCAAAACATCGTTGCTTAGATCGGCTGCTGTTTGCATCCAATCGAGTCTGGCCAGCATGCCAAAGCTCTTAACCGCCTCTGACCACGCTGCCAGTTTTACATCCATCTAATAGCCCCTTGCCGCACTTCACGTTTAAATCGCCCCGCCACCAAAGGGCTGGCAACGATATCAACATGGAAGGGTACAAAAGAATCGTCAATCGCTTCTTCTAAGGCGCTTAGCCGCTCGCGTGTTAAGGGAGCATCAATCCAAAAATCAAAATCGGAGTTCCAGCGATGGGTGTATTTTGCACGCGAGCCATAGAGATACACCGGCGTGTCTGGCGGCAAAGAACTTTTGAACAGCTGTCGCAAATAACCGATACTTCGCTCGGTCAGTTGCTGGAGTGCGCCCGTTTGAGGTATTGCAGAAGTATGGGCTGTTGTCATGATAAAAATAAGTCTACCAGAGTAAAAAAATCAAAGCAGAAGTTTGCCGCTCACCTTGCCGTATGTCCGTCGATCACATTCCAAGCCCTGACTCCAAGCCCTGACTCCGAGCCATGACTCCGAGCCATGACCCCGCGAATTAGACGCCATCAAACCGAAATGATGTTTTTTGTCAGCGCTTGCTTTTGAAGATACTCTGGCACTTCTTGCAACACATGCCAATCCACCCGCATCGGCAAATCACTGTCTTCCAAGTCCATGCGCAAGCAAGCGCGTTGAAGCATGGATATGGGCTCTGTGCTGTCAAGCAAAATATCCAAATCTGAATGCGGCTTGGCTAAGCCTTGCGTTCGCGAGCCAAAGGCGTAAAGCGTTGCAGCAGGCGCATGCTGCTTAAAAACATCAACGAGCAATGCTCGATGCTCTGGCGCCAGATCAATCATCTGTAGCGCCCCTATCTTCAAGTTGCTCAATCAAAAATCTGCATTGAGGCAAAAAGTCCACAATAACGGCATACACCTGCGCGGCAACCTGAGCATCATAGGTGTGTGAACTTAAATTGCGCATTTCGCGGAACAGCCACCAATGGGGTACAGCTTGAATGAGCCCTGACTCAAAAGCCAAGCGCATCATTTCTTTGAAGCTCATCCCATCAAGCTGTGAGGGGCTGGCTAAATCTCGCTCTAAGCGGCGTTTGATCATTTTCCAAGCCAACTCAAAGCTAAATTCAAAGCGCTGGATGCATGCATCTCGCAATTCTTCATCGAGAGGCAAAGCCATACTGCGCTGGTGAGCACGCATCAGCGATTCGCACGCCTTTTTGAGCGAAGAAAAATCGAGTTTTTGGCCTGCTTTCATCTGAACATCAGTTTATCACTTTGCCTTCAAACTCACCGGCCCATACCAAGCCGTGGCTTTGGATTGGGTGTTGTCGGTGTCGGTCATCAGCGCAATGCCGGTGAGTGCGCCGGGCTCCTCGCCGAAGGCTTGGATGTAATCGGCGCGGATATCGCGCTCGTAATCTAGCCATTTGCCCAGATTCGCCGAGCCAGATTCCAGCACCAGCTTGCGAATGCGATCGGTGCGCGGGTTAGTGATGATCGTGCCCACAGGCCGCGTATTGCACCAGACATACATCAGCGTGGCGTAGGGCAGCTCTTCGCCGGTGAGGGCGAGTGATAGATCAGACAGCATGCTATTTTTGGCTGAGAATTTGGAGCGATTGCCCTCGAAAGTCAGGATCACGCGCACCACGGAGTCTTCTGTGTCGCGCTCGGCCATGTTGGATAAGTCAATTAACTTGGGCGCTTGCCATGAGAAGCGCAGTGCGCCTAGATCGGCTGCGGGAATCTTGGCTGGCCTGCGCAGCATGCTGGCTGAGCTGTTGGCGTTGGCATGAATGGCTGCGCGCCCTTGGTGCAAAGCATGCGTGAAGCGCGTTTGACGCTTTCCTGGCAAGTGCATGGGCTGCCATGGAGAAGCTTGGGAAGTCTGGGATGCCAAGGGGGAAGCACCCAAAGCCTGCTCATAGGCTTCTTGCGGCTCTGGAAGTGTGGCGCAGGCGCTGACAAAAACGAGAAGGCACACAACCGACAGTCGCGATGCAGCGAAAAGCCAAGGAAATAAAGACATAGCGAGACAAAAAAGTGACATGCCAACAAAAAAAGCTTCCTGAAATAAATCAGGAAGCTTTTGATTTTTTAATCACAGCAGCCGTTAAGACTGCATCAGATTAGAACGAGTGAGCCATAGAGATGCGATATTGGCTTTGTTTGGCCAAAAGCGCACCACCAGCTGCTCCCGTACCTGCAACCAAAGCGCCTGTAGCTGCTGAAGCAGTTTGATTGCCAAAGGATGCGTTGATCGAGGTACGCTTGCTCAAAGCATAGTTAGCAGCAAATTCAGTGACCTTGGCTGTACCACGCTTAGCGTAGTTCAGACCAAGAGTAGCTGCACCCAGAGGCACGGAAACGCCGAGGCTCACAGCAGACTTAGCAGCGTTCGCAGCGGTAATTACACCAGCAACAGCATTCATCTTCGAGTCAAAGCCGAAACCCAGCTTAGCGACGCCGAGGTCATAGGTTGCAAACAGCTCAGTGTTGCTTTTTTCCGCTGGTGAAGCAAAGCCGTTTTTACCGTTGGTGTTCTTGAATGCTAGGCCAGCAGCAATTGGGCCGTTGGCATAGCCAAGGCTCACCACGGTGGTCAAGCGTCCAGCATTCACTACGCCGTCGTTATTCGACTCAATGAGTGCGATGCCAGCGGTGATGGCATCAAACTGAATACCGTAGCTGAAGGCGTCAATGCCACCGCGGGCAACAATACCGCTGGTGTTATACAAGCCTTGCTCCAGATTGGAAGGGGCCACCATTGCTTGTGTCAGCAGATCGCTCGAACGAGTTTGAGCAAAGCCAATGCGGCCAAAGCCACCGGTCAAGGACAGCGAGGTGTTACGACGATTCAGTGAACCAGTGCTAGGACCATTTCCTGCAGCATTATTTGCTACTGCAGCAGCACCACCGGGGAATGCGGCGCTGTTTTGGTCGAACGTCATGTTCGCAGCCGCTTTGAGGCCGCCGCCGAGGTCTTCTGCGAGGCCAATGTTGAAAGTGGCATCAGTCAATGCGAAGCCGGTGTCAGCTTTGGTGGTGGTGGTTTCATTGGGGGCTTTTTGGTAGCCAAAACGAACCACGCCGCTCAGAGTGGCGGTGGATTGAGCGAAAGCAGAAACTGCTGCCAGGGCTGCGAGTGCAACGAGAGTTTTTTTCATTGAGAATTCTCCAAGGTTAAACATAGGGCTCCGGATAGTGACTTGCATTTGCAAGCCGCCAGAGTCCCGGGCCAACCTCCGTTTCGGGAAGTTAGGTCTATTGGACACGATTGCGGGCTTGGGAGCAAAAAAAGCGGCCAATAATTGCCTCTAAAAGGGCCTCTTTGTGGCCTGCATACAACAGCCTGTGGTGACTTTGATACATCACAATGAATATGAATACTTTTGTACTCATTCGCATTCTATCGGCGCTGTATGACTCGGGAATATGTATCAAAGGGTTTTGAGTGGCAGACCTGTGGCGGAAATGGACTTGTGAGCTTGCAATGCACCACCTTTTATGGCGGATGAGACAATTTGGTCTTAATGGAGAAGCTTTGATGTCGCCTGATGCCTTGATACAAGCCGCTGACCGTGCTTTGCGCACTTTGCTTGCCCCGCCGGTGGCCCGCCGCGCTGCGCCTGTTGTGATGCCAACATTTGATGCAGAAGGTGAGCCCGATGTCTTAGACGCACGCGAGCGAGCGCATGCGGGGGCGCTGATGCGGGTGAACCATGTGGGTGAGGTGTGTGCGCAGGCTTTGTATGCGGGGCAGGCGTTTGCTACAAAAAACGAAGCGCTCTGTGCCCATTTTATAAAAGCTGGTGAGGAGGAAGGTGATCATTTGGCTTGGACGGCGCAACGCCTGAAGGCCTTGGGTGCGCGGCCTTCGTTGCTCAATCCGATTTGGTATGCGGGCTCTTTTGGTCTGGGTCTGCTTGCCTCGCGCTTAGGCGATAGCGCGAGCTTGGGCTTTGTGGTGGAGACGGAGCGACAGGTGGAGGCGCATTTGGATTCGCACCTCGCTGCGAGTGCGCAGGGCGGTTTGCCTGAGGCGGATCATGCTTCTCGCGCGGTGGTGACGCAGATGATGCAAGAAGAGGTTGAGCATGCGCAGGAAGCGCAGGCGGCGGGGGCTGTCGAGCTGCCTGAGCCTGTGAAGCGGGTGATGAAGGGAATGGCTGGCGTGATGACTCGGACGGCTTACTACCTTTGATTTGCTATTAAATAGATAGCAAACTAAGAAGAATATATAACGGCGAACAGCCCAAAACACTTAAAAATTAAGCTTCCAGCAACTCAAAACTGGTGGTGATCTCAGCTGTTTTGCCCAACATGATGGTGGCAGAGCAGTATTTCTCGTGGCTCATGGCGATGGCGCGTTCGACGGCTGTGGGCGGGATGCCTTTGCCTGTCACGGTGAAATGCATGTTGATTTTGGTGAAAACTTTGGGGTCTGTTTCTGCGCGATCGGCGTGCAGTTTCACTGAGCAGCCGCGCACATCATGCCTGCCGCGCTTCAAGATGAGCACCACGTCATAGGCGGTGCAGCCGCCCGTGCCTGCGAGGACGATTTCCATCGGGCGGGGCGCTAGATTTTGACCGCCGTTTTCCGGCTTGGCGGCATCGGGTGCGCCGTCCATGCTGAAGGTGTGGCCGCTGCCGGTTTCGGCTTTAAAACCCATTGGCGAGCCTGCTTGAGTGCGTGTGCCTTCGCCGCCTGTCCAACTGACTGTGCATTCCATCGGAATTTCCTTTAAAACTTGATGTGATTATCGCGTTTTTGATGCGATGCAGCATTACTGCACTTAGAATCAAAACTTGTCTCCTCAACCCCTCGCAAGACGGGTTAGTTATAGCCCCGGTTCGCAAGAGCTGGGGCTTTTTTTGTGCTGTGCAACATGGGTTTTACAATGCCACATGCCCAAAACCACTCCAAAACCGCTGACGCCGGCCGATTACCTGACCAAAATCCTGAATGCCCGCGTGTACGACGTTGCTGTGGAGTCTGATCTGACTCCTGCCAAGCAGCTCTCTCGCCGCTTGCATAACAAGGTGCTTTTGAAGCGCGAAGACCAGCAACAGGTCTTTACCTTCAAGCTGCGCGGGGCTTACAACAAGATGGTGAATTTGAGCGAAACGCAGCTCAAAAAAGGCGTGATCACTGCATCCGCAGGCAATCATGCTCAGGGCGTGGCGCTGTCGGCATCTAAGCTCGGTGTGCGTGCTGTGATTGTGATGCCGGCAACCACACCTCAAATCAAGATTGATGCTGTGCGCGCCCTGGGAGGTGAAGCGGTTTTGCACGGCGACAGCTATTCAGATGCCTATAAGCACGCGCTGGCCATAGAAAAGAAAGAGAAGCTGACGTTCGTTCACCCGTTTGATGACCCCGATGTGATTGCAGGCCAGGGCACGATTGCCATGGAGATTTTGCGCCAGCACCAAGGCAAGCTGGATGCTGTGTTTGTGGCCATTGGCGGTGGCGGCCTAATTAGCGGAGTGGCCAATTACATCAAGGCCGTGCGACCCGAGGTGAAGATCATTGGCGTCCAAATGAATGATTCGAATGCGATGCTGCAATCGGTCAAGGCCAAAAAGCGCATCACCCTGCCCGATGTGGGCTTGTTTGCTGACGGCACGGCAGTAAAACTGGTAGGAGAGGAAACATTTCGTGCGGCGAAAGACCTGATTGATGAATTTGTCGTGGTGGATACCGATGCGGTGTGCGCGGCAATCAAGGATGTGTTTGTGGATACGCGCAGCATCGTAGAGCCCTCCGGCGCAATGGCGGTGGCGGCGATCAAGCAATATGTGGCAAAGCACAAGACCAAAGGGGAGACCTACGCCGCGATTCTCTGCGGCGCCAACATGAATTTTGACCGCCTGCGCTTCGTGGCCGAGCGGGCGGAGGTGGGCGAGGAGCGCGAGGCGCTGTTTGCCGTGACGGTGCCTGAGGAACGCGGCAGCTTTCGTCGCTTTTGCGAAACTGTGGGCAATTTGCCCGGCGGCGCACGCAATGTGACGGAATTTAACTACCGGATTTCTGACAGCGAAAAAGCGCATGTCTTTGTTGGCCTCACAACGCATGGAAAAATCAACGGTGTGGGCGAGAGCGCAAAAATCGCCGCCACCTTTACCAAAAAAGGCTTCACCACGATTGATTTGACGCACGACGATCTGGCCAAAGAGCACTTGCGTCATATGGTGGGCGGCGCGTCAAAATTAGCGCAAGACGAGCGCCTGCTGCGCTTTGTCTTTCCCGAGCGGCCCGGTGCACTGTTGAAATTCTTGAATGCGATGCGCCCCGGCTGGAACATCACGCTGTTTCATTACCGCAATCAGGGCGCAGACTATGGCCGGATTTTGGTGGGCTTGCAGGTGCCCAAAGCGGATGACAAAGTCTTCGTACAATTTGTCACAAATTTAGGCTATCCTTGGGTGGATGAGACGGCCAACCCTGCCTACCGGCTCTTTCTTCAGAACTGAAATGCCGTACGCGCACTGACCAAAAGCTGCTGCGGCACCCTACAAGCGACACTAAAAAAATGACTGATACCGTCAACGATACCTTGATCCAAGTTCCTGCGATTGAGCCGATCCGATCTGGGCCTGCCGCCCAAGCATTGTTGGCCAAATTACAAGACAAGATCAACAACAAAACCAAGCCGATTGGCGCATTGGGTCAACTCGAAGCGCTTGCCATTCAGCTGGGTTTGATTCAGCAAAGCGAGGCGATTGCGCTGAAGCAACCGCAGATCGTGGTGTTTGCGGGCGATCATGGCATTGTGGACGAAGGCGTGTCGGCTTACCCGCAAGTGGTGACCACACAAATGGTGGCCAATATGCTGGGAGCGAATGGCAAGCCGGGCAGCGCGGGCATCAATGTGCTGGCGCATCAGCACAATTTCAATCTCACGGTGGTTGATGCAGGCGTGGCCAGCGCGTTGCCTGATCATCCGCGCTTGCTGCAACTAAAAATCGCACCGAGTACCCGCAACTGCGTGCTCGCACCCGCGATGAGTGATTTGCAAGGCGTGGCTGCGCTCCAAGCGGGCATGGATGTGGTGCGCCAACTGGCGGGCAATGTGGTGGCCTTCGGAGAAATGGGCATCGGCAACACATCCAGTGCGGCTTTGATTCTCTCGCTCTTCACGCCGATTCCGATCGAAGATTGCGCAGGCCGTGGCACCGGGCTGACCGATGAGCAGATGAAGAAAAAGATTTATGCGCTCACACGCGCGCATCGCCGCCATCACGGCGCTAAAAAGCCGTTTGATATTCTTTGCGCTGTGGGCGGTTTTGAGATTGCGATGATGGCTGGCGCGATGCTGCAAGCGGCAGCTGAGCGGCGCGTGATTTTGGTGGATGGCTTTATCGCGGGTGCAGCTGCTTTGGTGGCTGTGGGCTTGTCGCCCGCCGTAAAAGATTACATGGTGTTTTGCCACGTGGGCGCTGAGTTTGGCCACCGCGCCATGCTCAAGGCACTGGCTGCGCTGCCGCTGCTGGATTTGGGGTTGCGCTTAGGCGAAGGCACAGGCTCACTCTTGGCCTGGCCGCTGGTGGTTTCCAGTGCTCGACTGCTCAATGAGATGGCCAGTTTTGAATCGGCTGGGGTGTCGCAGAAGGCGTCATGAGCTGGGATCGATGGCCGCTTGGGTAACGCAAAATGCGCAAAAGAGCAAACCAAAAATGCGAAAACATACAAAAAACGGCTCTTGATGCAGTCGTTCCGTTTTTTTCGCGTTTCTTGCGTTACCTAAAATCAAACCCACAATGTGAAGCTAATTAAACATTTCCTCCTCGCCATTCAGTTTTTTACACGCATTCCCGTGACAGGAAGACTGGCGGCTTGGGTGGGGTTTAGCCCAGAGATGCTCCGAGGAAGCGCGGCGCATTTTGCTGGCGTGGGGTGGGTCGTGGGCGTTGTTGCGGCGCTGGTGTATCTCGGCGTGCAGGCGCTGATGCCGGGGGCTGATGCGCCTTTGATAGCGGCATGTTTTTCGACGATTGCTACCGTGTTGCTCACGGGCGGGTTTCATGAAGATGGCTTGGCGGATTTAGCCGATGGTTTGGGCGGTTCGTCTGACCGAGCGCGGGCTTTGGAGATCATGAAAGATTCGCGTGTGGGCGCATTTGGCGCGATGGCTTTGGTGCTTGCACTGCTGACGAAGATTGCGCTGTTGGCGGCGCTGGGTGCTTTTGATGCATGGCAAATCATGGCTTTGATCGTTGCGAGTCACGTCGTTTCACGGGCTTTACCGATGGGGCTGCTGGCGCTGTTGCCGCATGTGGGTGACGCGGCTGGGAGTAAATCGAAGCCCTTGGCTGACAGCATTTCTGCGAAGGCTTTGCGGAGCAATTTTTTATGGTGTTTTGGGCTTTTGGCCGTTATATTGCCTGCACAGTGTGCTACTGAATTAATAGCGGGGTTTGGCGCTTCTTTGATCGCTTGGACGCTGATGTGGTGGCGGTTGGCGAAGCGTTTGCAGGGTTTTACAGGCGATGCGTTGGGCGCGACGCAGCAGGTTTGCGAGATCGCATTTCTGTTTGGCGCGCTGATGGTGATCGCTTGATACACGCCGTTTGAGTATGCGTTTGTATTGTGTGCGCCATCCGAAGCCACTGGTGGACAGCGGTGTTTGCTATGGCGCTAGCGATGTGGCTTGCGCAGCTTCTGAGGCGCAAACGGCCGCGTTTGCTCTGCGCGATAGCTTGCCAAGAGGCTTGAAGATCCTCTGCTCGCCGCTACAAAGATGTGAGCACTTAGCGCAGGAAATACAACGGCTAGAGCCCGATTTGGCTTATAAAACCGATGCCCGCTTGGCTGAAATGGACTTTGGTGCATGGGAGATGCAGCCTTGGAATGCTGTTCCACCTGATGAGCTCAAAGCTTGGACGGAGGACTTTGCCGTGTACCGCTGTGGTGGCTCGGGTGAGTCTGCGGGTATGTTTGTGCAACGCGTGGCGCAGCTGCTGGTGCAGAGTGCGCAAGCTGGACAAGATCAAATTTGGATCACGCACGCGGGCGTGATCCGCGCTTTGCAATGGCTTCAAGCGCAACCATTGGCTTGGATCAATGCATGGATGCCCGAGCTGATTACTGCGCCGTTTGCGCACTGTTCGGAGACGTTTTTTGAGCTTCGCGGCGAGCGTCTTTCTCTTTGGCGCGATCAGCTTCACGCTCGCGATTGGCCCCAAGGCGCGCTGGTCTGGTGCCAGGTACAGCCATGGGATCGGCCGCTGGACTGGCCGAAGATGCAGGCACGGGCGTTGCAGGGATGGCCTGCGGGCTGATCGCAGGGCGCGAGACGATGGCCGTGCCTGCCACGGCGCTGGTCAATTGTGGCAATTCGAGCGTTAAACCAGGAGCTGCATCTTGGCTGGCAGCGAGCATGGCTTTGCCGGCTGACACGCTGTGGAGCACGATGCCGTCAGCCAAGGGTGTGCCTACGCGGTAAGGGCGTTGCGGTTTGCCATCTACCGCGATCAAAGCCACACCTAGACTCGCTGATTTGTTGACCACCACGCCGGTGAGCACAAAACGCGCTGCCTGAAATAGGCTTGGCGCAGCATCAGCTAATGTGTCACGCGGCGTGACACTGCCGCCGCCCAAACCCTTGGCCAAAGCCTGTGCATCGACAGCTGCGCCGCCCGGCGAAGGCGCTGCTACAGCCGCGGAAATTGGCGACACGGGGCCTTTGACGAACTGGAGCGCCCAATACACGGCACTGGCCCCAGCGAGCAGCCAGACAAGAAATGTTGCGAATCGGGTCCAATGGGGGCGTTGCATGCGGCTATTATCGTGCTTATCACTTGTTCTCTGAGCCACCTATGTTCCCTGCCCTGTCTGCTGTGTTGCCAAATCCATCCGTTACCTCACTGCGTAAAAAATTGCAGCGTGGTTTCACGCTGATTGAATTGATGGTGGTGCTCGTCATCATCGGCATTTTGGCCGCGCTGATCGTGCCCAATGTGCTGGATCGCGCAGACGATGCGCGGGTCACGGCTGCTAAGACAGATATCAACAACATCGTGCAAGCTTTGAAACTGTATCGCTTAGATAACCAGCGTTATCCCAGCGGCGAGCAAGGCTTGCAGTCCTTGAGCGCGAAGCCGACAGTGGGCGTGATCCCCACCAATTGGAAACCTTATTTGGAAAAACTGCCGAACGATCCTTGGGGTCGCCCGTATCAATATCTCAATCCTGGTATCAAAGGCGAGATTGACGTGATGAGCTTTGGTGCTGATGGCCAAGCTGGCGGTGAAGGCAAGAACGCCGATGTCGGCAGTTGGCAGTAAGGCAGGCTGAGTCTGGCATGCTGCATTGCAGCCGTTTGCCAGTGATTTCAATGATCCAGACCACTCGCCCCCCTTACGGCTTCACGCTGCTGGAGTTGCTGGTCGTTCTTACCATCATTGCAATAGGTACAGCGGGCGTGACGTTTGCGTTTCGCGACAGCCAAGCGACGCTGCTTGAGCGCGAAGCTGAGCGATTGAGTGTCATTTTAGAGACGGCGCGGGTGCAGTCGCGCAGCTCCGGGGTGGCGTTGGCTTGGGTGCCGCTGCCGCAGGGGTTTGTGGTGTTGCCAGCGAGTGAGCTGAATCTAAGGCGCCAGCTTCAGGTGGATGCTGCATCGGTGAGTCCTTGGCTGAGCAGCGAGATGCGGGCGCAGGTGAATCCTCAAGGTATTGGCACCGATGCGCAGCGCAGCGCGAGCAGCCTGCTTCTCGGCGCAGAACCGATGATTGCGCCCTCTAGCGTGGTGCTCAGCCTTGGCGAGCGCCAACTCCGCGTAGCGACAGATGGGCTGCGGCCTTTCACTGTGCAGCCGCTGGAAAGCGCGGTGGCCAAGCCATGAAACAGCAGCGCGGATTTACCTTGATTGAGGTCTTGGTGGCGTTGACCATCGTGGCGATTGCGCTTTTTGCCGGCACGCAAGCGACTTCGGCCTTGGCGCGATCCTCTCAACGGCAAACCGACTTGCTGCTCGCCCAAATCTGCGCTGACAACGTACTCTACAGCCTGCGCTTGGCGCGGCAAATGCCCAGCGTGGGTGAGAGTAGCAGCGAATGTGCGCAAGGCAGTCGCGTGTTCACTGTGGAATTGAAAGTGCGCCCCACGCCGAATCCGAGCTTCTTGCGCGTGCAGGCCAATGTGAGCGATGCTCAGGAGAAATACGGCATCTTGCACGTGTCGACTGTGATTGGACGGTTTTGATGAAATCCATCTGGCGCGAAAAACGAATGAATGGGGGTCTGACCCCGATTCATTTACACCGCCGCATCAAAGGCTTTACGTTGATTGAAGTGTTGGTGGCATTGGTGGTGATGTCGCTGATGGCGGTGCTGACTTGGCAAGGCATTGACGGCATGGCGAAAGCGAGCAGCCAGCATCGCAGCCGTGCCGATGATGTGGCGGCGATTCAAACGGCGCTTTTGCAATGGCGTACCGATCTCGATTTGATGATTGACGCATCGCAAACGCCGCCTGCGGCTTTGGGTGGCAGCGCGAATACGGCCAAGGCGATTGAGTTTGATTCGCGTGTGCTTCGCATCACGCGACGCTACACAGGTGATGAAATTCGCGTGGTGGCTTGGGGCAGTCGCCGCGCTGAGACGGAAACGGGCAGTACGCGCCGTTTCATGCGTTGGGTCTCTGAGCCCGTGCGCACCCGAGCCGAATGGCAAGCTGCTTGGGATCAGGCCGCTCGTTGGGGGCAAAATCCTAGCGAGCGCGAACGCGCGAGTGAGACAGCGGTGCTCTCGATCGACGAATGGCAGATTTTTTACTACCGCAATGATGCGTGGAGTAACCCTTTGTCATCTGACGGCACAGCCACGCAAATCAGCGCCAACCCCGATGGCGTGCGCCTGATCTTGCAGCTCGCATCCGGCCAAATTCCCGGCGGCAAACTCAGCATGGATTGGGTGCAGCCCACACGTGGGGGCAGCAAGTCATGAAGCTGGCGCAAAAAAAGACACAGGGCGCGGCTCTGCTGACAGCCATGCTCACGCTCGTGCTGGTGGCTACGCTGGCTGCGGGCGCGGCTTCGCAGCAATGGCGCAGCGTGGAGACGGAGCGTGCCGAGCGAACTCGCGCTCAAGCGAGCTGGATTCTCGTGGGTGCGCTGGATTGGGCGCGTCTGATCTTGCGCGAAGACGCGCGCTCAGGCGGAACCGATCATTTGGGCGAGCCTTGGGCAGTGGCTTTGCAAGAATCCCGTCTCACGAGTTTTTTGGCCGCTGAGGCCAACAATGCTGCCTTGCTCGCGGATCAAGCCGATGACAACATCTTCCTCTCCGGCCAAATACAAGACATGCAGGCGCGTTTGAATGCTTACAACCTGATCGAAGCCGGGCGCATCTCGCCTGCTGCGCTGGCCAGTTTTGTCAAGCTTTTTGATCTGCTCAATCTGAATATTGCTGAATTAAATGCCGTGGCAGAAAACCTGCGTTTCGCATCGGACATCAGCCCAGACAACCGCTCTGGCGCACGCGCTGCGCTCTTGCCGCAGCGCTTCGATCAGCTCTCGCTGCTCGGCCTGTCTCCGCAAAGCTTGGAGCGCCTGCGCCCCTTTGTGACTTGGCTGCCCAGCCGCACGCCGATCAATGTCAACACCGCTTCTTCAGAGGTGCTGTATGCCAGCGTGCCAGATCTTGAATTAGATGGGGCGCGAAAAATCGCTGATGAGCGCAGCCGCCAGCACTTCAAAAGTTTGGCAGATGTGGGGCTGCTGCTGCCCTCAATCGCAGGTCAGTTTAATGATGGGCAGCACTCGGTGGCCAGCCGTTACTTTGAAGTCACAGGCCGTTTGCGTATGAATGATGGCCAGCAGAGTGCGGTGGTGATTGAGCGCTCTGCGGTGCAGCGCGATGGGTTGGATGTGAAGGTGCTTTGGCGTGAGCGTGGCAGCTTTCCGATCAACGCGGGAGGCGTCACTGCTGAGCAAATCACCTCGTCTCTACGATAATGCCCGTATTCACAGAAATTTCATGAGCCAACTTCTCATTACTCTTCCCCACCTTGGTCTGCATAGTGCTGAACTGGCCTACGCCATGATCTCTAGCGCGGGTGTGCTCACATCGCATGGCCGTTCTACGCCTGCTTTGCTGCCATCAGCAGATCAAGCCACGTTGATCGTACCCGCTCTTTCGCTCTCATGGCATCTGGCGCAGCTGCCCAAAATGGCGCGCGGTAGTTCAGCGCAAAAGCAACAAGCCATGCTCGCGGGTGTGTTGGAAGAGCAGTTGCTCGATGATGCTGCGCAGTTGCACCTCGTCGCCTGCCCAGCGCTGGCTGCGAACGGTAAAACTTGGGTGGCAGCTTGTCAAAAATCTTGGCTACTAGAGGCTGTGAATGCTTTGCAGGCGGCGAATGTCCCGTTAAACAGCATCGTGCCGCAGGTTTTCCCGTCGGAGGCTGGCAGTTTGCATGCGAGTGGCTCGCCAGAATCGGCTTGGTTGACTTATGCGGATGCGCAAGGGGTGATCACGCTGCCTCTTCAACAGGTGGCTTTGCTTCCCAGTTCTTGGCCTGAGGGCTTGAGCCTGAGCGCTGAGCCTGCGGTGGCTGCGGTGGCTGAAAGCGCGTTGGGGCAGCGGGTGAATGTGGTGCAAGCGGCACAGTGGGCTTTGCAAGCGGCGCTGGCTGCTAAGGCGCAGGGCTTGGATTTGGCGCAGGGCGATTTGTCGGTATCCAGCGGTGGACGTGCATGGCAAACCTTCATGAACGGTTTGCGCGATCTCATAGCAGCGCCTGCTTGGCGGCCTGTGCGCTATGGCCTAGGCTTGCTGCTGCTGGCGAATGTGGTGGGGCTGAATGCTTGGGCTTGGAAGCAAAGCGCGGTTGTGCAAGACAAGAGGGCGCAGATGAAACAATTGCTGAGCCAGAGTTTTCCGAATCTGAAGGTGGTGGTGGATGCGCCGCTACAAATGCAGCGCGAGCTGGCCAATCTGCGCCAAGCTCAGGGGCAACTCAGTGGGCGAGATTTCGAGAGTATTTATAGCCGTTTTGCGGCAGTAGCTGTTATAAATCCTGCGCCAAGCGCTATTGAATTTATAGCAAATGAGGTGCAAATCAAAGGCTCGAATATCTCAGGCGAGCAGCTCAATGAATGGCTGCCCCGTTTGCAATACGCAGGCTTGGGGGTGCGCAGCGATGCGCGTAACTTGATCGTGTCGCACCGTGATGCTTCGGTGGTTCCCGTTTCAGGAGCCAAGCCATGAGTGCTCTGCAAAATGCTTTGGTCGCAAGGTGGGCGACGCTGGCTTCGCGCGAGCGCATGCTCGTGGGCAGCGCTGCAGCGCTGATTGCCGTGGCGCTTGTGTGGTGGGTGGGTATTTCTCCCGCACTCACGCAAATCAAGCAAGCCCGTGAAGCAACGCCGCAGCTTGATGCGCAGCTGCAGCTCATGCGCTCTCAAGCGCAGGAAGCGACCACGCTCAAAGGCCAGCGCCAACTCAGTTACGACGAATCGCTGCGCAGCTTAGAAGCCTCGATCAAAACGTTGGGCGCAGGCGCTGCGCTCAGCGTCAACGATTCTCGCGCCAGCATCACACTCAAGGGCGTGAGCGGCGATGCGCTGGCGCAATGGCTCGCGCAGGCGCGCTCGAATGCGCGGCTTGTACCCAGCGAGCTGCGCTTGCAAAAAACGGGTGCCTCAACCGCGGCTGCTGCCACAGCTTCCACCACCACTTGGGATGGCAGCGTGGTGCTGAACCTCCCCGCGCGTTGATCCCATGAAGCGCACTCTCAGCTCACGCCCCACTTCTGCATCTGCCGTCAGCAGCTGGCAAGCGCCTTGGCGCACGGCTGTGTGGGCGGCTTGCTGGGGCGCTTTGGGTGCATTGATCGTCTTCGCGCCCGCAGCATGGTTCGCGCTTGGTTTGCAATCAGCCACTGGCGGGCATCTCTTGCTGGCAGATGCGCAAGGCTCTGTCTGGCGTGGCTCGGCGCAGCTTTTGCTCACTGGCGGGCAAGGCTCATCTGATGCAGCCAGCTTGCCTGGCCGCGTGAACTGGACGCTGCGCCCTGCGTTTTCAGGCGCTCGGATGGCTTTGAGCATGCCTTGCTGCGCGGCAGAACCTGTACAAATCGCACTGAAGCCCGGCTGGTCGCAGAGCGCGGTAGATGTGCAGCCCGCAAAAATTCATCTTCCTGCGCAATGGCTTTCTGGCCTCGGCGCGCCTTGGAATACGCTTGATCCACAAGGCCAACTGGCCTTGTCAAACGAAGCGCTGCAAGTGCAGTGGAGCGAAGGCCGCATGCGATTGCAAGGCCAGCTCACGCTCGATATGTTGGCGATGTCATCGCGCTTGTCCACGCTCAGCCCGTTGGGCGACTACCGGCTGAGCATCTCGGGCGGTGATGTACCCGTATTGGATCTGCAAACGCTGCGAGGCGCCTTGCAGCTCTCAGGCTCAGGCCAAGTGGTGGGTTCACGCATTCGCTTCAAAGGCGAGGCCAGTGCCGCGCCAGCGCAGCAAGACGCGCTGTCCAACGTGCTCAATATCATTGGCCGCCGCCAAGGCAGTAAATCTCTGATTTCTTTAGGTTGACGTATGAAAACCAGTTCTTCTCCTCGCTTTGCATTTGCTCCTATTTCAATAGCATGTCGCACCCTATTTATAACGGCAACCGGCTTATTTCTTGCTATAAATCCACTTCAGCAAGTGTTGGCCCAAGTGGCAAACCCTGCTGTCGCAGCGCCTGGCGCTACGCGCAGTGCACAGGGCATCAAACTGGATTTTGTGAATGCTGAAATCGCGGAGGTCGCCAAAACCTTTGGCGTGATCATGAATCGCAATATCGTCGTCGATCCGCGCGTCAAAGGCCAAATGAATTTGACGACCGATCGCAGCGTGCCAGTCAGTGTGGCTTACAACCAATTCCTCGCATCGCTGCGGCTGCAAGGCTTCACCGTGGTGGAAGCGGCAGGTATTTACAAAGTGGTTCCCGAGGCCGAGGCCAAGCTGCAAGGTGGCTCAGTGAGTGTGGGCGAAGTCAAGGCAGGCGGCAATCAAATCTTGACGCAAATTTTTCGTTTAAACCACGAAAATGCCAACAACCTCGTTGCCGTACTGCGCCCGCTGATCAGCCCCAACAACACGATCAACGTCAACCCCGGCAACAACTCGCTCATCATCACCGATTACGCCGACAACTTGCAGCGCATGAGTAAGATCATTGCCGCGCTCGATATCAACAATGCCACTGATCTGGAGATTTTCCCGCTCAAGCATGCGGTGGCTTCTGATCTCGTGCCCTTGTTGATTCGCTTGAGCGATGCGGGCGGCAGCGCAGGCGCGCCTGCAGCAGGTGGCCAAGCCGACACGTCTTTCAAAAGCAGTATCTTGGCCGAGCCACGATCGAACGCGGTGATCGTGCGTGCGGCGAATCCGGCGCGTGTGAACCTCATCAAATCCTTGATCGATAAGCTTGATCAACCCAGTTCGCGCACCAACAATGGCGATGCAGGTAATATTTATGTCGTCTATCTGAAAAACGCCGATGCTGTGAAACTCGCCACCACGCTGCGTGCAGCGATGAGCGCTGAAGGCGCGTCAGGCGGCGGCACGGGTGCAGTGCGCAGCGCGTCTACGCCTGCGGGTGCGCAAGCCGGCGGCGCAGCAGCACCCTTGAGCACATCGGCGCAGCCCAGTACGGGCGGGCAAATTCAGGCTGATCCTGCCACCAATTCGCTCATCATTACCGCACCTGAGCCGCAATACCGCCAAATGCGTGCTGTGATCGACAAGCTCGATCAGCGTCGTGCGCAGGTCTTGGTGGAGGTGTTGATTGCGCAGGTGAGCAGCAAACGCGCTGCGGAATTTGGTATCCAGTGGCAAACGGGGCTGGGCAAGTCTGGTAACTCCGCCGTGGGCGGGATAGGCACAAATTTTGGCACTTCGGGAAATAACATCATTGGCTTGGCCACAGGCGGCGGAGCGACATTGCCCGGGAACGGACTCAATCTCCTGATTGCAAGACAGACCAATGGCGTGTATGTGCTTGGAGCACTGGCTAAATTTTTGGAAGACAACAATGAGGGCAATATCCTGTCTGCACCCAACTTGCTCACGCTTGATAACGAAGAAGCCAAGATTGTGGTTGGGCGTAATGTGCCATTCATCACTGGGCAATTCACGAACACTGGCACTGGCGGTGCGGGTGGCGCCACGAATCCGTTCCAAACGATTGAGCGTAAAGACGTGGGCTTGACCTTGCGTGTGAAGCCACAAATCAGTGAAGACGGACAAGTGCGCCTCCAGGTCTTTCAAGAAAACTCTGGCGTTGAAGGCGACACCACCAGCAATGCCAACGGCCCGACCACCACCAAGCAATCGATAGAAACCAATGTGATGGTGGCGGACGGCGGCATCTTGGTACTCGGTGGTTTGGCGGAAGACAGTTTTAACAATGGTATGCAAAAAGTACCCGGCTTAGGCGATATTCCCGTCTTTGGCAATTTGTTCAAGAGCGAAAGCCGTACCCGCGATAAGCGCCAACTCATGCTCTTTTTGCGCCCTGTGATCGTGCGCGATGCATCCAGCGTGGAGGCGCTGTCTTTGGATCGCTACGAGCTGATGCGCTCAGGTCAAAAAGACCTGCAGCCGACCCCGAGCAATGTTTTGAATATCAACGAAGCACCGGTCTTGCCGCCGCAATTGCCAGCAGGCGTCGGCGGGAAAACGCCATTGCCTTTCGTTGCGCCACCCAACCGCGCCAAGCCATAAAACACCATGGCCAGCTACCCTTTGCCCTATGCTTTTGCCCGCAGCAACCAAGTGCTGCTGGAAGACAACGCAGGTACGCTCACGCTCTGGTTGAGCGATGCCACGCCGCGCTCCGCCCTCTCAGAAATCATGCGAAAACACATGATTGCCGTTGTAGAACCTACCACGAGTGCTATCGAAAAAGTAGCGTCTGATATTCTGGTGCAGCGTATCAGCGCGGCCTACGCGCAGGGTGAGTCGAATGCAGCGGCTGTGGTGAGCGAGGTGCAGAGCGATGCGGATTTATCGCGCATCATGCAAGAGCTTCCTGCGATTGAAGACCTGCTAGAAAACCAAGACGACGCGCCCATCATCCGCATGCTCAATGCCTTGCTCACGCAGGCCGCGCGCGATGGCGCGAGCGATATTCACATCGAACCTTATGAGCGCACATCGAGCGTGCGCTTTCGGGTCGATGGCACGTTGCGCGAGGTGGTGCAGCCCAATCGCGCTTTGCATGCCGCGCTGATCTCGCGTCTGAAAATCATGGCCGAACTGGATATTTCTGAGAAGCGTTTGCCGCAAGATGGCCGCATCTCGCTGCGTATCGGCACGCGCGCAATGGATGTACGCGTTTCCACTTTGCCATCTGCGCATGGCGAGCGCGCTGTGTTGCGCTTGCTCGATAAAACAGCAGGCAAAATCAGCTTGGAGTCTGTTGGCATGCAAGGAACCATGCTGCAAAAGTTTGAGCATTTGATCACCCAGCCGCACGGTATCATCTTGGTCACCGGGCCGACGGGTTCGGGCAAAACCACCACACTGTATGCCGCCTTGAGCAAACTTGATGCAGGCAGCACCAACATCATGACGGTGGAAGACCCGATTGAATACGAACTGGCAGGTGTGGGGCAAACGCAGGTCAATGCAAAAATAGACCTAACATTTGCCAAAGCCCTGCGAGCCATTCTGAGGCAAGACCCAGACGTGATCATGATCGGCGAGATTCGTGATTTTGAAACCGCGCAAATTGCCATTCAAGCCTCGCTGACTGGCCATTTGGTGCTTGCCACACTGCACACCAACGATGCCAGCAGCGCCGTGACGCGATTGACCGATATGGGCGTTGAGCCTTTCCTGCTGAGTTCTTCATTGCTTGGCGTGCTCGCGCAGCGCTTGGTGCGCCGCTATTGCTTGGTTTGTCATGGCAAAGGTTGTGAATCTTGCGGCCAAACTGGCTACCAAGGCCGTACAGGTATTTTTGAGTTGCTGCAAGTCGATGACAACATGCGAGCCTTGATTCACAACCGCTCAGCCGAGAGCGAAGTGCGCAGCGCAGCGCTCGCAGGCGGCATGCAGCTCATGCGTGAAGACGGTGAACGCTTGGTGAAAACGGGCGTGACCAGCCTGGAAGAAGTCGTGCGCGTGACGCGTGATTGAGTTGATTCAAAACCATGCCTGCCTACCAATTTGAAGCCCTAGATGCGCAAGGTGTATCGCGCAAAGGCGTGATCGAAGCCGATACCGTGAAGTCTGCCCGCGCGATGCTGCGCACGCAACAGCTGGTGCCTCTTGTTGTAGATGCGGTGATGGGGCAGTCGTCATCGGATCAAAGCAAACCCTGGACGCAGATCAATCTTTGGGGCGGGCGTGTGTTTTCCAGCACGATGCTGGCGGTGTGGACGCGACAAATGTCGGGGCTGATATCTGCGGGCTTGCCGCTGGAGCGAGCGCTCACGGCTTTGGCTGAAGAGGCGGAAGATGAGAAGCAGCGCAACATCGTGGCGGCGATTCGGGCGGAGGTGAATGCGGGATCGAGTTTTGCGAAAGCGCTGAGCCAACATCCGCGCGAATTTGATGAAATTTATCGCGCGGTGGTGAGCGCTGGCGAAGCGTCTGGGCATTTGGCCACTGTGCTGGAAAAGCTAGCGGATGATCTGGAAGAAAGCCAAGAGCTCAAAGCCAAGTTGATCGGTGCATCGCTCTATCCAGCCATCGTCACGCTGGTGGCGATCGTGATCGTGATCTTTTTGGTGACCTATGTGGTGCCGCAAGTGGCGGGTGTGTTTGCGGGAAGCAAACGGGCGCTGCCGCTCCTCACGCAGATCATGCTGGGCATCTCTGCCTTTGTGCGAAATTTTGGTTGGTGGATGCTTGGCGCTATTATTTTAATAGCTGGTAGTGCAGTTTATATAAGGGGCATCGAGGTATTTCGCTTGAAAATAGATGCTGCCTGGCTCAAGCTTCCTGTGATTGGTAAGCTGGCCAAAGGCTTCAATGCCGCGCGATTTGCTTCGACCCTCGGCATGCTTGCGGCTGCTGGCGTGCCGATTCTCAAAGCCTTGCAAGCCGCAGCAGAAACGCTGAACAACCGTGCCATGCGGGCAGACGCGCTGGATGCGCTCACGCTTGTGCGTGAAGGTGCGCCGCTGGCCAGCGCGATGGCGCAAAAGAAGAATTTTCCCGGCTTGATTGCGATGTTTGCACGGCTTGGCGAGCAAACCGGCCAACTCCCCGCTATGCTGCAACGCGCCGCAAAGCAGCTCTCTGGCGAAGTGCAGCGCCGCTCAATGGCACTCGCCACGATTCTTGAGCCACTGCTGATTGTGGCGATGGGTGTGGTGGTGCTCTTGATCGTGCTCGCGGTGCTGATGCCGATCATTCAGCTCAATCAGTTGGTGAAATAGATGAGTGCAACACTTCAAGGCAAGCTGGTCGTGGCGATTTCTTCGCGTGCGCTGTTTGATTTGGAAGAAGAAAACCATGTTTTCGAGCAATCCGACGACAAAGCCTACATGGCGATGCAGATGGATCGAATTGATAAGCCTGCCAAGCCGGGCGTGGCGTTTTCGCTTGTGAAAAAATTGCTGGCCTTTAACAGCGAAGGCGCTCAGCGTGTAGAAGTAGTCATCCTTTCGCGCAACGATCCTGTGAGCGGTTTGCGCGTGATGAAGAGCGCAGAACATTACAAACTGCCCATCGTGCGCTGCACCTTCACACGCGGCGAGCCGCCTTGGCGCTACTTGCGCCCGCTCAAAGCCAATTTATTCCTCTCGGCTAAATCAGAAGATGTGCGCTCAGCGCTCGGCAATGGTTTTCCTGCCGCCACGGTAGCCACGCGTTCAGCCAAAGCCAGTGAGCTGCATCCGCATGAAGTACGTATCGCGTTTGACGGCGATGCCGTGCTTTTTTCTGATGAGGCTGAGCGCGTGTATGCAAAGGGTGGCCTGCCTTCTTTCATCAAGCACGAAGTCAAAAAAGCCGAGCAGCCTTTGCCGCCCGGCCCATTCAAGCCTTTGCTCGAAGCGCTGCACCTGTTGCAAAGCCACGGCACAGCACATATGCGCATCCGCACCGCGCTGGTGACCGCTCGCAGCGCCCCCGCGCATGAACGCGCGATCCGCACGCTCATGGCTTGGAACATCGCTGTAGATGAAGCTATGTTCCTCGGCGGCTTGGAAAAAGGCGAATTCCTGCGCGAATTCGAGCCTGATTTTTTCTTTGATGATCAAACTGGGCATGTGGAATCCGCCGCTGATCACGTGCCTGCTGGGCATGTGGAATCGGGCGTGAGAAACGCTTAACAACCCCTAACTTTCGTGTGCGGAAGCTGCGTTATTTCAGCCGATGGTTTTTGTCAGGCAGAGGACAAACTGCCGTAAACCCCCACCCGGCGCGATTTTTGCTCTGCTAGCATCAACGACTTAGCTTCCATCACATCAATGTTCGCCTTTATTCTCCAACGCCTCATCCAAGCGGTGATCGTCATGATCACCGTGGCCTTTATTGCTTTCATGCTGTTTCAGTATGTGGGCGACCCGGTCGTCTTCTTGCTCGGGCAAGATGCCACGGCTGAGCAAATCCGTGAGCTTCGCGCTGATTTGGGGCTAGATAAATCCTTTGTTGTGCAATTCATCAGCTTTTTGGGCAATGCGGTGCAAGGTGAATTTGGTTTGAGTTTGCGTCAAGGCTCGAAAGTTTCGCGGCTCTTGGCAGAGCGTTTCCCTGCGACGTTTGAGCTGGCCTTTGTTGCCGCTGGCATCGCGCTGCTTGTGGGTATTCCCATGGGTGTGTATGCGGCGCTCAGGCGAGGCTCATTCCTCAGCCAAGTGTGTATGACGATTTCTTTGCTGGGCGTGTCGCTTCCCACCTTCTTGATCGGCATCGCGCTGATTCTGATTTTTGCCGTTTGGTTGGGCTGGTTTCCCAGCTTTGGTCGGGGTGATGTGGTGCAAATTGGTTGGTGGAGCAGTGGCTTGATGACGGCCAAGGGATGGCATCACATCGTGCTTCCAGCAGTCACGCTGGCCGTCTTCCAGCTCACACTGATCATGCGTTTGGTGCGCGCAGAGATGCTGGAAGTGTTGCGCACGGATTACATCAAGTTTGCGCGCGCCCGCGGCCTCTCCAATCGTGCGATTCATTTTGGCCATGCTTTGAAAAATACACTCGTGCCTGTGATGACCATCACCGGCTTGCAGCTGGGCGGCTTGATCGCATTTGCCATCATCACCGAGACGGTGTTTCAGTGGCCGGGCATGGGCTTGCTCTTTATTCAAGCCGTGACGTTTGCAGACATCCCCGTGATGGCAGCTTATCTGTGCATCGTGGCGCTGATCTTTGTGACGATCAATTTGGTGGTGGATTTGCTGTATTTTGTGGTCGATCCGCGCCTGCGCGTGGGTGGCAAAGGGCATTGAAAAGTTGAGGATGCGCGTATCTATGAGTTTGCTTTCACGATGGCTAGACAGCGATGTCGGCTACAGTTTCAAGACTTCGCCAATGGCCATTGTGGCTGCGGCGGTGGCTTTCGTCTGCATTTTTTGCGCGGTGTTTGCTGGCATCGTCGCGCCACACAACCCGTTTGACCTGACCACGCTCGAATTGTCGGATGCGCGCCTGCCGCCCGCATGGATCGAAGGCGGCAAAGCCACCTTCTTCCTCGGCACAGACGATCAAGGCCGCGACATTCTCTCAGCGTTGATGTATGGCGCGCGCATCTCTTTGGCGGTGGGCATCATTTCCGTGATTTTGTCTGTGTTGATCGGCGTGACGCTCGGTCTGCTCGCAGGCTTCTTTGGCGGCTGGATTGACACACTGCTCATGCGCATTTGCGATGTGATGCTTTCCTTTCCGCCGATTTTGGTGGCGCTACTGATCGCAGGTGTCGGCCGAGCGATGTTTCCCAATGCCCACACCAGCGTCGCCTTCGGTGTGCTCATCATCTCCATCACGCTCACAGGCTGGGTACAATACGCCCGCACCGTGCGCGGCACCACACTGGTCGAGCGCAACAAAGAGTATGTGCAAGCTGCCCGAGTCACCGGCGTGGCCAGCAGCCGCATCATGCTGCGCCATGTGCTTCCCAATGTCATGGGCCCGGTGATGGTCTTGGCGACGATTCAGGTGGCTACCGCCATCATCACTGAAGCAACGCTGTCTTTTTTAGGCGTCGGCGTGCCACCCACTTCTCCTTCACTCGGCACACTGATCCGCGTCGGCAACGATTACCTCTTCTCCGGCGAATGGTGGATCACCGTCTGGCCGGGGCTGATGTTGATTTTGATTGCGCTGAGCGTCAACCTCTTGGGTGATTGGTTGCGCGATGCATTGAATCCGCGTTTGCGTTAAAGAGGCTGAAAAATATGAGCCTCCTACAAGTTAAAAATCTCGTCGTCGAATTCCCTAGCCGCCGTGGTACGTTGCGGGCGTTGGACGACATCTCTTTCGACATCGCTCCAGGTGAAATTCTCGGCGTGGTTGGTGAATCCGGTGCAGGCAAATCGCTCACTGGCGCTTCGATCATTGGGCTGCTCGAGCCACCGGGGCGCATTGCGAGCGGGCAGATCTTGCTCGAAGGCCAGCGGATTGACAATTTGAACCACGATGAAATGCGCCATATTCGGGGTCGCAAAATCGGCGCAATCTTTCAAGATCCTTTGACTTCGCTGAATCCTTTGTATTCCGTCGGTCGTCAGTTGATGGAAACGATCCAGGCGCATTTGCCTGTCAATCAGGCGGAAGCGCGTCGCCGTGCGATTGATTTGCTCAAATCTACCGGCATCCCAGCGGCTGAGGAGCGTATCGAGCATTACCCGCATCAGTTTTCTGGCGGTATGCGCCAGCGCGTGGTGATTGCGCTTGCTTTGGCTGCTGAGCCCAAGCTGATCGTGGCCGATGAACCGACCACGGCACTCGATGTGTCGATCCAAGCGCAGATCATCAGCTTGCTGAAAAATCTTTGCAAAGAGCGCGGCGCGGCGGTGATGCTGATCACGCACGACATGGGCGTGATTGCCGAGACCTGTGACCGCGTGGCTGTGCTGTATGCAGGTCGCGTGGCCGAGATTGGCCCGGTGCATGAGGTGATCAACCATCCCGCGCATCCCTACACCGCTGGCTTGATGGCTGCGATTCCTGACATGAGTGTGGACCGTGAGCATCTGGCGCAGATTGACGGTGCGATGCCGCGCTTGAATGCCATTCCCCAAGGCTGCGCGTTCAACCCGCGTTGCACCAAGACCTTTGACCGCTGCAAGGTGGATCGGCCTGACTTGCTCCAAGCTGGCGCGACGCGAGCTGCTTGCTGGCTGCATGCTGAAGGAGCCAAAGCATGAGCCAAGATGTGAAAAAACAAGTACTTGTCAAGGTGGACGATCTGGCGATGAGCTTTGATGTCTCGCCGCCTTGGCTTAATCGCGTGGTCGAGCGTAAGCCTAAAATTTTCCTCAAAGCAGTGGATGGCGTGAGCTTTGAGATTGAAAAAGGCAAGACGCTGGCCTTGGTGGGCGAATCCGGTTGCGGCAAGAGCACGGTGGCTCGGCTGATGGTGGGCCTCTACACGCCCTCGCGCGGCAGTTTCCAGTTTGATGGCATGGATGCCAATGAGACGTACAAAGGCGCAGGCAGCAGGAAGCTGCGCGAGCGCATCCAGATGATCTTTCAAGACCCGTATGCCAGCTTAAATCCGCGCTGGACGGTGGGCGATATCGTGGGCGAGCCGCTCAAAGAGCACAAGATTATTGAAGATGAAGCGAAGCTCGCTGAGCGTGTGGGCGAGTTGCTGAAATCGGTGGGTTTGAGCCCGCTCGATATGGTGAAGTATCCGCATCAATTCTCCGGCGGCCAGCGCCAGCGTATTTCGATTGCTCGCGCCTTGGCCACGCAGCCTGAATTCTTGGTGTGTGATGAGCCCACCAGCGCTTTGGATGTGAGCGTGCAAGCACAGGTGCTCAACATCATGAAGGATCTGCAAAAAAAGCAGGGGCTGACGTATCTTTTCATCAGCCATAACCTGGCTGTGGTGCGCCATGTGAGCGATTCCGTGGGCGTGATGTATTTGGGGCGCTTGGTGGAACTGGCTGATAAGCAGGAGCTGTTTGCCAATCCGAAGCATCCGTACACCCGCATGCTGCTGGACGCGATTCCGAAGATGCACGATACCGGCAAGGCGCGCACACCCGTGCAAGGCGAAGTGCCCAATCCGCTTAATCCGCCGAGCGGCTGCGCTTTTCATCCGCGCTGCCCGCATGTGAATGACCGCTGCAAATCTGAGCGGCCTGCGTTGCAAAAACTCAATGGCATCTTGATTTCTTGCCATGCGGTGGAGGAAGGCCGGATCGGTTGAATCCTCTGCATCTCACGCTTGCCTCTAGCGTTGAAGAAATGAGCCTGCCCAGGCTACTTGCCCGGCGGAACGCATCAACAGGCATGTTGTAGATGCTATTAATAAGGTAGCACTCTGCGCACATTTTATAACGGGGAAAGCCCTAAAACGCTTAAAAATCTTTAGCCAAGCCAGGCGAGGGCTGTTGAAAATTTCCCCCGTTTCAAGCTAAAGAAAGCCTTCACATTGCGCACGCTCGCATCTTGCGTGAACACGCGCTGCGCGAACGCGAGGTAGGCAGGCATGTCTTGCACTTGCACAATCAAAATCAGATCCGGCCCCGGGCTCACGCGGTAACACTGCTGCACTTGCGGGTCGGGCAACACGCGCGCTTCAAACGCTGCGAACACTTCTTCGGTCTGTTCCGTGAGGCTCACCTCCACAATCGCCGTGAGCCCTGCGCCCAGCGCTTGCTTCAAGCGGTCTGCATTCAGAATGGCCACTTGCCGCTCAATCAACCCCAGCTCATGCAGGCGCTTGACGCGGCGCAAACAGGTGGGCGGTGAAACATGCGCGAGCGCTGCCAGTGCTTGGTTGCTCTGCGAAGCATCGGTTTGCAGGGCTTGGAGCAGATGAAGATCAATCGCATCGAGCTCAATAGAGAAATTGGATTGCAAAATAGGTTTCATTTAGAAATATTATGCCATTTAATAAAAATAATGAAATTTAATTTCACATTTATCACAATATCAATCATATATTTTGAATTGATCGGCCTACCATTCGGCTCATTCCTCTCGCATCACACATTCCAAGGAGCATCCTATGTGCGGCATCGTCGGTTCGGTCTCTCAGCGCAATATCGTTCCTATCCTCGTGCAAGGCCTGCAGCGTTTGGAGTACCGCGGCTATGACTCCTGCGGCGTGGCGGTGCACCGCGGCGGTTTGAAGCGTGCCCGCACCACCTCTCGCGTGGCCGAGCTGCAAGCGCAGATTGAGGCGGATGCCAAAGCTGGCCAGCCGTTTGAAGGCTTCACCGGCATCGCCCACACACGCTGGGCCACGCATGGTGCACCCGCCGTTCACAACGCGCATCCGCATTTCAGCGCGGGGCCGAATGCGAAGGCAGATGCCGCAGGCCGCGTGGCTTTGGTACACAACGGCATCATTGAAAACCACGAAAGTTTGCGCAAAGCATTGCAAGCCAAGGGCTACGAGTTTGTCAGCCAAACGGATACCGAAGTCATCGCGCATTTGGTCGATTCTCTCTATGACGGTGATATTTTTGACGCGCTCAGAGCGGCGGTGACGCAGTTGCATGGCGCGTATGCACTCGCGGTGTTTCACAAAGACGAGCCGCATCGCGTGGTGGGCGCACGCGCGGGCTCGCCCTTGATTCTGGGCGTGGGTAAGCAAGATGGCGAGAATTTTCTCGCATCTGATGCCATGGCGCTCGCTGGCGTGACAGACCAAATCGTTTACCTTGAAGAGGGCGATCTGGTGGATTTGCAGTTGGGCAAATACTGGATCGTGGGCAAAGATGGCAAGAGCGCATCGCCCGAGCAACGCCCCGTCAAAACCGTGCAAGCCCACAGCGGCGCAGCTGAACTCGGCCCATATCGGCATTACATGCAAAAAGAAATCTTCGAGCAGCCGCGCGCGATTGGCGACACGCTGGAAGGCATCGTCGGCATTTCACCCGAGCTGTTTGGCGATGGCGCTTATTCCACTTTCAAGTCCATAGACAACATCCTCATCCTGGCCTGTGGCACGAGTTATTACAGCGGCTCGGTGGCCAAATACTGGTTAGAGGCGATCGCCAAAATCCCATGCAATGTTGAAATCGCCAGCGAATACCGCTACCGCGATTCCGTACCAAATCCCAAAACCCTCGTCGTCACCATCACACAATCAGGCGAGACGGCAGATACCTTGGCCGCGCTCAAGCATGCGCAAAGCCTAGGCATGATGCACACGCTCACCATCTGTAACGTGGCCACCAGCGCCATGGTGCGCGAATGCAAGCATGCCTACATCACCCGCGCAGGCGTGGAAATCGGCGTCGCCTCCACCAAAGCCTTCACCACCCAGCTCGCCGGCCTCTTCCTGCTCACGCTCGCGCTCGCGCAGACCAAAGGCCTGCTTTCTGATACGCAAGAGGCAAAGTATCTAGAAGAGATGCGCCATCTGCCCGTTGCCCTGCAATCCGTGCTCGCTCTGGAGCCGCAACTGATTGCTTGGTCAGAAGATTTCGCCAAGAAAGACAACGCATTGTTCTTAGGCAGAGGCCTGCATTGGCCGATTGCGATGGAAGGCGCTCTGAAGCTCAAAGAAATCAGCTACATCCACGCCGAAGCCTATGCCGCTGGCGAATTGAAGCATGGCCCGCTGGCCTTGGTCACAGGCGAGATGCCAGTGGTCACCGTCGCGCCGAATGACGCACTTCTCGAAAAGCTCAAAAGCAATCTACAAGAAGTCCGCGCCCGAGGCGGCGTACTTTATGTATTGGCCGATGGCGACACCCAAATTGAAAGCGCTGAAGGCCTGCACGTGATCCGCATGCCCGAACACTACGGCGCACTCTCCCCCATCCTGCACGTCGTGCCACTGCAATTGCTGGCTTATCACACGGCGTTGGCGAAGGGGACGGATGTGGATAAGCCGAGGAATCTTGCAAAAAGCGTTACTGTGGAGTAACGCTCACAGCGCGGATGTTTTATTGTTTCGTGCAATTAAAGCCGCAAACAGTCATCCTACCGCGACTCACTTTTGCCACGTATCGCAAGTCTGTGCACAAGCAGCATTAGCCAAAAGCTCATAAAAAAACCTCCCCACTTTAAAGCAGGGAGGTAAGCCTTGGAATGACCTGTCTCAAACTGAATCAATAACTATGCTGATGCTTACCACCATGCCTCAAGCTGTACGCCTACTGTGTTGACGGATTTCTTGCCGCCAGCAGCAAAACCTGCTGCATTGGCTAAGCCCGCAGCGGAATTCCAGTTTGCATGCGTTGCATAAATACGAAACTCAGGACGTGTCCAAAAATCCTGATTTGGAGAAAATGCAATTGCCATGGTTTCTTTATTTAAGCTTTGTTTGGCAGCACCTTGAATGGAGCGTGAGGTGAGGGCTACCTCGCCCAAAAGCTTGACATTTTTGGCAATACCGTACGAGACTCGCCCGCCCAGAGAAAAGTCTTTCACTTTCGGACCACCATCTGGTGCAAGAGTTTGGTAGCCAATTAAGGCCTGCCCGCCTAATGCGCCACTTTGCCAGTTGATGCTGTCGACGATTCGGAATTGCTTTGCCCCTGGTTGAGCCACACCAGCCTTATCAAGGTTGTAAAAATCGCCAGCAATACCTGCATGCCCAGAAGAAGTCTGCAAGAAGAGAGAGTTTGATAGCCCAGTCATCAGGAAATTGCTTTGGTTGTGCAATAGTCCAACGGCATTGCCAGCCGATCCCAAAGCAAAACTGCCCCCAATCAAGCCCGCCGTCAGTGTCAGTTTGCCGCCTGCGTTCACCGGTAAATCGCGCAGCTGAATATTGACGCGCTTGCCGTCGTTGCTGTTGGCATTTGCATTGCCTAGACTGCCTTCTGTGTAAGCAGCGATATTAAGTTTTCCGCCAGCTAATGGGATGCCATCAACGCCAGCCCCATAGTTGTCACCATCTCGCATCACGAAGTGGTCCACAATATGAATATCCTGTATGCGGTGGTAGCGCTGACCAGCCCAGAAGCTAGCCTCTGGTAGAAAATCTAAGCCCGTGACATCCATATAGGCTTGCGCAGTACCCGCTGTTCCGTTGTAGTTGTTGGGCATGAAGTAGGTTCCAATTTTTGCACCTCCACCCATATCCCATTTTTTACCGAGACCGAATTCAATATAGTGATCTCCTTCGTTACCCAAACGGTAGAACTGCAAATTACCACCAAGCGTGTAGCCGCCACTCGGCTTAGTTTTACTCTTGGGATAAAACCCAGACCGTGCGTAGCCAGACAGTTCAATGCCTAATTTGTCTGCAACTTTTTTAACAAACTCATCCGTTGGATTGTTGTCAGCAAATGCTGGCGACAAAGTCGCCAATAGACTGGCGGCTGCAATTATTTGCAAAGTATTTTTCATCTTTATGATGACTCCTCATAGGTTAAATACAGTTTAAAAAATAAGACTCGCTCTAAAATTGGAACGATCCAACTAAATTATTGTATCGTTCCAATTTCTTGTCAACCGATACTAGGGAAAGTACTTATCTGTTGCAAGATGGGCAAGTTGAGGTCGGCTTAAGATGGTGACAAGCAACATTGGGAATCCGATGCTCCTCTCTATCAATGCGAGTTAGCGACTACTTGCTTGGTGCGTATGTAGACAGTTTTCGCTACAAGATCGGCTCAAAAGTCAGCCAAATTTTCGCAGATCAAAGTAAGACTCTTGGACCTCCAACTCGGCATCTCGTATGCAGATGGATCTGGTTTAGCTGGGATGGTCATCGGATCGGTGAAGATGGCGACGAATTCATCTTGCTGCTCACCACGCAAGCGGTTTGACCAGCAAGGCTCAGATCCCTCGATCTATTTCGCCAAAATCTGATCACCTAAGGGAAAATACTATGCAATTAAAATTGGAACGATCCAATAATACAAGTACTTACATCAATTGGAGACAAATATGAAAACTCGATCCGTGATTTTTTTGACTTTTGTTTTTGCAACTCTGGTCGCCTCAATTGCTACAGCGGGCGAGGCGGAAGTGCTGCATTTTTGGACTTCGCCAGGGGAGGCGAAATCAGTCGATGAGCTGCGAGTAATTATGGCTAAGCGTGGCCATGTTTGGAAGGATTTTTCTGTGGTGGGTGGAGGAGGACAAAATGCAATGACAGCTCTAAAAGAACGCGTTGTATCGGGCAAACCTCCTGCTGCAGCATCAATCAAAGGCCCTGCGATTCAAGAGTGGGCAAAACTCAATTCATTTGCCAATCTAGACCTGATGGCGAGTGTGGAAAAGTGGGATCAGAATTTGCCGAAGTTTGTGCAGGAGCACGTGAAATACAAAGGTAGCTACATCGCTGTGCCAGTGAATATTCATCGAGCAAATTGGATGTGGACTAATACACAAGTTTTGGAGAAATCGGGTGTTACAAAAGCACCTACAACGTTTGAGGAATTCTTGATTGCAGCGGAGAAAATCAAGGCTAAGGGATATATTGCACTTGCGCATGGAGGCCAAGCTTGGCAAGATTTTGTATTGTTTGAGGCAGTAGTGCTGGGCGTAGGCGGCAAAGATCTCTATCAAAATGCATTGATAAAACTCGATCCAGCTGCATTGTCTAGTCCTACAATGCAAAAATCGCTTGAAATGTTTCGCAAATTAAAAGCGTATACAGACGATAAATCAAATGGTCGAGATTGGAATAACACAACGGACATGGTCATCAAATCAAAGGCAGCGTTTCAGTTCATGGGGGATTGGGCAAAGGGAGAGTTCTTGGTCGCTGGACAAACACCAGGCAAAGAATTTGTATGCTCCGCTACCCCTGGGTCTAATGGTGCTTTTGTATACGTCGTCGACTCGTTTGCTATGTTTCAACTAAAAAGTTGGGAAGCACAAAAGGCGCAAGGCTATCTGGCCTATGTGATGTTGGGTCAGCAATTTCAAGAAAGCTTCAACTTGCGTAAGGGCTCAATTCCTGCGCGTACTGATGTTTCACTAAATAAATTCGATTCTTGCGCCAAAACTGCAAGAAGTGATATGGATCAATCGATGAAAAGCGGCAATTTGCTTCCCTCAGTCGCGGTTGATATGGCGCTGCCAACGAAAATCCATTCTGAAATACGAGCTACTGTGAGTGAATATTGGAATAACGAGCAATTGACTGCAAGTCAAACAATGGCAAAGTTGTCGAAACTATCCATGGCGAAATAATGATCGCCTATGCAGTTTGACGCAACAAGAGTGATGGTGTAGCGGAATAAACCTGTCGCTTTGCTTCAGGTTCCCTGATGCGCTGAAGAAGGATGGCAGCGGCTTGCTCCCCGATTTCTGTTGGATGAATATCGATTGTGCTGAGCGGAGGATTTGAGTGGGCTGTGTCAAGAATATTATCGAAACCCATCAACGCGAAATTCGAACCAGCGATCAGCCCCTTTTCTCCAAGTGCAGAGAGTGCGCCAAGGGCTGCAATATCGTTGTAGCAAACGGCAGCTGTGATGCTTGGCTTGGTTAGTAGCAATATATTCATCGCCTCGTAGCCTCCCGCCCGATTTGGATTCGAATTGAACACTAGGTCATCAGAAAACGGCATCCCACTATTTTTGAGTGCCTTTTTGTATCCGCTCATGCGCTGTGAGAAAACGACACCCTTTTGCCCTCCAAGAAAGGCAACTTGATTGTGACCCGCTTTTAGCAGGTGGGTAGTGGCAAGGAATACGCCTTGTTCACTGTCTGCACCGGCAAAATCATAGTTTCCGGGGCCAAGATTTCGAACGAATACTGTCAAAGGAATGTTCCAGCTTTGAATAGTTTTAATTAGCGTTCTGGCAGTGTTGAGTGCAGGGCAAAGCATGATACCGGCGGCGTTTTGTTCTCGCATAGACTGTAGGACTTTGTCTTGCAGCACGACATCTTCCCGCGTGTGAGCCATCAGGACGACGTATCCCGCATCAACTAATTTGCGCTCAATGCCCACGAGAACCTCGGCAAAAAATGGGTTCATGAGGTCGTTGATCACGACCCCAATCGCATTTGATGCGTTGCCACGTAATTCCCCAGCTCTGCGGTTGTATACGTAGCCTAATTTTTGCGCCGCCTCTTTCACTCGGTCAGCAGTTTCGCCTTTTATGAGTGTGCTTCCCTTCAACACAAGAGAGACGGTTGATTTGGAGACTTGGGCTTCAGCGGCCACGTCAACTATGGTGATCGCGCGCGCGGGTACTTGTCGGGTGGCCATGATGAATAAGTGTTTTCCCTAGATCCGAATTTGGATTCTTGCAATATAATTGGAACGTTCCAAAGACGTAAATATTAATTCGTTCCAATAAGCATACGGCAAAAACTGAAATGAAACAAGATTTGATCACAGGATGGGGCCTCATCGGTGCCAGCACAATTGCCCGCCAGCACATGGTGGATGCGATTCGGGCACAGCAGGGTCACTTCGTGCAGGCTGTCATGAGCAGCCAGTTGGATCGCGCAGAAAAGTTCGCTGCAGAGTGCTCGATTCCCGCTTCGTACTGCACACTGGAGGCGCTGCTCGCAGACCCTAAAGTGCAAGCGGTCTATATCAGCACCACCAATGAGCTACACCACGATCAGGTGATCACAGCGGCGGCTTCCGGCAAGCATGTGCTGTGTGAAAAACCTTTGGCCTTGAACGCCGAAGATGCGATTGCCATGGTTAAGGCTTGTCAAAGAGCGGGGGTGGTGATGGCTACAAATCACCATCTGCGCAATGCAGCGACGCATCGCAAGATGCGTGAGCTCATTCAGATGGGGGCAATTGGCAAGCCGCTTTTTGCGCGCGTATTTCATGCGGTCTACCTGCCGCCTCATCTACAGGGCTGGCGTTTGGACAAGCCCCAAGCTGGAGGTGGTGTCATCCTTGATATTACAGTGCATGACATTGACACGCTGCGTTTTA
This sequence comes from Variovorax sp., assembly GCA_031418715.1. Lineage (GTDB taxonomy): Bacteria > Pseudomonadota > Gammaproteobacteria > Burkholderiales > Burkholderiaceae_C > JANMDU01. Next base: position 153,576 of record JANOJL010000049.1, read on the forward strand.
CTTTAGATAGTGAGCTGGTTGAGGTGGTGGGAATGTCCCAAACTGCATCTATGGCCAAGGAGGGGTTGGCGGATGGCGTTATGGCGGTGATGCGCTTTGAAAACGGGGTCATGGCTCAAATTCATGATGCCTTTACGGTCAAGCATGGAGGGCACGGAATTGAATACCATGGTGAAACAGGTTCTATCATAGGTCGCAACGTGATGAGCCAACAGCCGATCGGCGAGGTCATTCTGCGCAATGCAGAGGGAGAGCAGCTCATCAGCATTGCGCATGAAAACCTCTATGTTCGTGGCGTAGAGGCGTTTTGCTCCGCCATGGTTGGTCGGGGTATGCCGTCAGCTACCGCTGAGGATGGTGTCAAGTCCTTAGTCGGGGCATTGGCGGTCGTCAATGCCTGCAAGTCTGGAAACCGACAGATCGTCTCTTCATTTACGATTTAAGAGCAATTCTCATGAGAAAAAAAGTCATCTCCGCGCGTCAGGCTGCCGCCCTCATTCGCGATAACGATGTGGTCAGCATCAGCTCCAGCAGTGGCTTAGGTTGCCCCGATTTGGTTTTGAAGGGCATAGGCGAGCGATTTGATGAAGAGGGTTGCCCCAAAAACCTCACCACACTCAATCCGATTGCTGCGGGTGATATGTATGGCATTAAGGGCATAGACCATATAGCCAAGCCAGGACTGCTGAGCCGCATTCTCGCTGGATCGTATCCCAGCGGCTCTTCGTCGCTACCCATGCCTGCAATATGGAAGATGATTGTTGAGAATCAAATTGATGCTTACAACATACCCAGCGGCATACTGTTTGACATGCACCGCGATGCGGCAGCCAAGCGCCCGGGCGTACTGACAAAAGTAGGCATAGGCACATTTGTAGATCCAGCGCAGCAAGGTTGCGCGATGAACGAAAAAGCTGCCATGCGTCCGGTGGTGCGCAAGGAAACATTTGACGGCGAGGATTGGTTGTATTTCCCGGCGATCTCTCCCCAAGTAGCCATCATCCGCGCCACCACTGCAGACGAAAAGGGCAACCTGACGTACGAGCATGAAGGTGCATTGCTGGGTGGCTTGGATCAAGCTCTGGCAGCACGCAACAACGGTGGCATAGTGATTGCCCAAGTCAAGCGCGTGGTCAAGGAAGGCAGCTTACGCCCCCATGATGTCCATGTTCCTTGTAATCTGGTGGACTACATCGTGATTGACCCGGATCAGCAGCAAACCACGCAGACAGCGTATGACCCCTCCATCAGTGGTGAAATCCAGCAACCTTTGAGTGCATTTGAAAATCAAGCGTTCAGTGCGGAAAAGGTCATTGCACGCCGTGCATCCATGGAGTTAAAAGACGGATCTACTGTGAATCTGGGCTTTGGCATCTCTGCTAACGTGCCGCGCATTTTGTTAGAAGAGGGGTTGCATGGTGCTGTAACTTGGGCTATCGAACAGGGCGCAGTGGGCGGTATGCCATTGCTTGGTTTTGCGTTCGGTTGTGCATCCAATGCAGATGCCATCATGGCATCGAGCAACCAGTTCACCTACTTCCAAGGCGCTGGTTTTGACACCACGTTGCTGTCGTTCCTGCAAGTGGATGAAAACGGAAGCGTGAATGTCTCAAAGCTCGGTGCCAAACCGTACCTAACAGCAGGCTGCGGTGGCTTCGTGGATATCACGGCTCACGCACAAAACATTGTGTTTTCAGGCTTCTTTACTGCGGGTGCTCAGCTGGAAGTGGGTAGCGGCAAGTTGACTATTCTCAAAGAGGGAAAAACACGCAAATTCATCAAAAAAGGTGAGCACATCACTTTCAGCGGCGTAGTCGGGCGCGAACGTAAGCAGCAAGTTGTCTATGTCACGGAGCGATGCGTCATCCGTCTGGAGCGGGACGGACTGATGATTACTGAAATTGCGCCTGGCATAGACTTACAGCGTGATGTACTGGATCAGGCGGAGATCGCTCTGCGTGTGAGTCCTTCGCTCAAGGTGATGGATGCAGCCCTTTTTACTGATGCCCCCATGGGTTTGCAACTAAAAGCAGGTCAATACCATGACTGAAAGACTGACCCAAATCGATCGGTCTGGTGATGTGTGTATCGTCACACTGAACCGTGAGCTCAAGCTCAACACCCTCACGCCTGCAGTACTCGACGAGCTAGAAGCGTACGCTCGCATGATTGATGCAGACCGAGATATACGTGTAGTAATCTTGACGGGCGCAGGAAGCCGCGCTTTCTGTGTTGGCGCAGATATCACGCAATGGTCGGCATTGGAGCCGCTAGACATGTGGCGTCAGTGGGTCAAGCGCGGCCACCAAGTGTTTGACCAGTGGGCACGTTTGCGCCAACCCGTCATTGCTGCAATCAATGGCCACGCGTTTGGAGGTGGACTGGAACTGGCCATCTGTGCTGACATCCGAATCACCACCGATACGGCGCAATATGCACTACCTGAAGCATCCATAGCTACTTGCCCTGGCTGGTCCGGCTCACAACGCTTGGCCCGTTTGATTGGTGGAAGCCAAACCAAGTACTTAGCTATCAGTGGCCAGCGCATGTCGGCTACGCAAGCTTTGCATGCGGGCTTGGTTCACGAAGTGGTAGAGGCCGATGGTCTCATGGCTCGCGCCAAAGTGCTAGCTACAGAGATTGCTACCAAGGCACCGATTTCTGTGCAATTAACCAAGCAACTTGTGAACGCAGCCACAGGTGAGGATAAGGATGCCGTGCTGGAAGCCATGGCAGGAGCCTTGGCAGCCAGCACCCAAGATGCCAAAGAGGGGGTTGTAAGCTTCAAAGAGAAGCGCAAAGCCACCTACATAGGTCGCTAAATACTCATTAAAAAAAAGGTAATGATGAACACAACACTCAACGTTAACTCTCTGGATTCCCGCCCAGTCTTCCAAGGAAAATTATTAATTGATGGGCAATGGTCTGATGCCGCTGATGGAGCCAAACTTGAGCGCAACTCCCCTGCGCACAACAAATTAGTGGCCGTCTATGCACAAGCTGGTGTGGTAGATGCCGAGCGTGCCATTGCTGCAGCGCGGCGTGCTTTTGACACTGGCGAATGGCCACGGCTGAAAGGCGCTGATCGTGCCAAGGTTCTACGCAAGGTGGGTGATCTGATTCTTGAGCGCAAGCAGGAACTGGCCGAACTGGAGACGCTTGAAAACGGTAAACCCTTGACTCAAGCAATAGCAGAGATTGAAGGCTCGGCAGATCTCTGGCAATACGCCGCAACACTCGCTCGCAACCTGCATGGTGACAGCTACAACACCTTGGGTGAAAATACATTAGGTGTGGTGTTGCGCGATCCCATTGGCGTTGTGAGCATCATCACCCCTTGGAATTTCCCATTTTTGATTGTTAGCCAGAAATTGCCATTTGCGATGGCTGCAGGCTGTACGGCAGTTGTAAAGCCCGCAGAGGTAACTTCAGGGACGACGGTCATGCTAGGACAGATTCTGATTGACGCTGGCGTACCCGCAGGAGCAGTCAATATTTTGGTAGGCCGTGGAAGTGTGATCGGCGATGTCATGGTGACCCACCCCGATGTAGACATGCTCTCCTTTACTGGCTCCACTACCGTGGGTAAAGCGGCAGTTGCCAAGTCGGCGGCCACCTTAAAGAAGGTATCCATGGAGCTTGGTGGGAAAAATCCACAAATCGTTTTTGCTGACTGTGATTGGGACGCAGCGGTTGACGCTGCCGTGTATGGCATCTATTTCAATGCCGGCCAATGCTGCAATAGTGGAAGCCGCATCTTGGTACAAGAGTCCATCGCCGAAAAATTCACAGCTGAAATCATTGCGCGCTCCAAGTTAGTCAAAGTTGGAGACCCACTGGTTGATGGCGTTCAAGTGGGAGCCATCACCACCGATAAGCAATTGGAAACTATTCTTTCGCACATTGCTGCAGCCAAATCCGAAGGTGCCAAGCTTGCATTGGGTGGTTCTCGCATCGATGGTGTCGGTATGTTCATCGAACCAACGGTTGTTACGGGTGTCAAGCCAGAGATGGCGATTGCTCGCGACGAAGTTTTTGGACCGGTTCTTGCCGTGCTGACTTTCAAGGATTTGGATGAAGCGGTAGCGCTTGCCAACGGGACTTTGTATGGTCTATCAGCCGCAGTATGGAGCCAGGACTTCACGACCTGCTTGACAGCAGCTCGTCGCATCAAGGCTGGGACGATCTGGGTCAATACGTTCCTCGAAGGTCACGCCGAATTACCGTTTGGCGGCTACCGCGAAAGCGGCATTGGCCGTGAGCTGGGTCGTTTTGCGACCGAAGACTACACCGAAACCAAAACTCTACAAATGCATCTGGGTGCACGTACCGATTGGTATGTGCCACGCTAGTGCAGACCAATTCATTGGAGCTAAAGCATGCACCAATGTGTAACGCCACGCGGTGGCATCAAGACGTGCGCTTTAGTGGCGTGCACATTTCAAAACTGATAGGAGATATCTGATGAAAAAGCAAATATTGAGTATGTTGATTTCGGCCGCTTTTGCGGCCCCCACTATGGCGCAAGAGGCCGTGGAAGTTCTGCACTGGTGGACCGCAGGTGGCGAAGCTGCTGCTCTGGGTGTGCTCAAGGGTAATCTAGAAAAGCAAGGTGTCAAGTGGAACGATATGCCGGTGGCTGGTGGCGGCGGCGAGCAAGCCATGACTGCCGTGCGCGCACGCGTGACATCGGGGAATCCGCCTACAGCCGTGCAGATGCTAGGCTTTGATATACAGGATTGGGGCAAGCAAGGCGTGCTGTCGGATCTGAACGCTATAGCAGCAAAAGAGGGTTGGGATAAAACTATTCCTCAAGCCTTGCAGCGTTTTTCCAAGTACAACGGAAAGTGGGTGGCAGCACCCGTCAACGTTCACTCCACAAATTGGGTATGGGCCAACAAGGAAGTGCTCGCCAAAGCGGGTGTAAAAGAAGATCCAAAGAGCTGGGATGAATTCATCGCGGCTTTAGAAAAAGTTCAAAAGGCAGGCTTTGTAGCCTTGGCGCATGGTGGACAGCCGTGGCAAGAAGCCACTATTTTTGACGGTGTTGCGCTGTCTGCAGGTGGTGTGGAGTTCTACAAAAAAGCATTCATTGATCTCGATCCGAAGGCATTGAATTCTGCCGAGATGGTGAAAACCTTTGATCGCATGGCGCAACTTCGTAAATATGTAGATAAAGATTTTTCAGGTCGTGATTGGAACGTTGCAAGTGGCATGGTGATCAGCGGAAAAGCGGGTTTCCAGATCATGGGGGATTGGGCCAAAGGTGAGTTTGTAGGTGCAAAAAAAGTCGCAATGAAAGATTTCGCTTGCTTCCGAATTCCCGGAACGCAAGGTTCAGTGACCTTCAATGCCGATCAATTTGCGCTATTCAAAGTGGGTACTGACAAAGTAGCCGCTCAGAACAAGCTGGCAACTGCGATCTTGGAGCCGGGTTTCCAATCCGCTTTCAATGTGGTGAAGGGTTCTGCACCTGCACGCACCGATGTTCCAGATACTGCATTTGACGACTGCGGCAAGAAGGCCATCAAAGACCTAGCGGAAGCAAACAAGTCTGGACGCTTACTGGGCTCCCTAGCGCACGGACACGCAGTACCCGCATCAATCAAGAATGCCTTTTATGATGTGATCACACGCCAGTTCAATGGATCTATCGATTCCAAGAAGGCGGCTACCGAAATGGCATCTGCTGCCAAGAACTAAAACAATGTGTGTAACTGAAAAATTGCACACATTAGATGAATAAATTTTAACTTATGGAGAATTAGAATATGAATAAAACACTATCGGCACTTGCAGTATTGGCCTTGACGGTAACACTTGCACATGCTCAAAAATCAGTAGAGGTCCTGCACTTTTGGACTTCTGGTGGGGAAGCTGCAGCCCTGAATGTCCTGAAAACCAATCTTGATAAACAAGGCATTAAATGGAACGATATGCCGGTGTCAGGTGGAGGAGGAGAGCAAGCGATGACAACACTTCGCGCACGCGTAACTTCTGGCAACCCGCCGGCAGCGGTAATGCTAATGGGTTATGACCTCACGGATTGGGCGAAGCAAGGCATGCTTGCAGACCTGAGCCCTCTTGCAAAGCAGGAAAATTGGGATAAATCTGTACCCGCAGCCGTTCAGCGATTCACAAAACACGATGGCAAGTGGGTGGCTGCTCCATTGGCAATCCACTCGATCAACTGGGTGTGGGCAAACAAGGACGTATTGGTAAAGTCTGGAGTGACGGGTGAAATTAAAACTTGGGATGACTTCATTGCTGCTGCCGAGAAAGTTCAGAAGGCCGGTTACATCGCTTTGGCGCATGGTGGTCAGCCTTGGCAAGAAGCAACAGTATTTGACAGCGTAGTGCTTGCCACAGGTGGTGCCGATTTCTATAGAAAATCGATGGTGCAACTCGATCCAAGCGCGCTAGGCTCTGCCACGATGGAAAAAGTCTTTGCGCGTATGGCGCAGCTGAGAAAATTAGTCGACAAAGATTTTTCAGGACGCGATTGGAACATTGCAAGTGGCATGGTGATCAGCGGAAAAGCGGGTTTCCAGATCATGGGAGATTGGGCCAAAGGCGAATTCAGCAATGCCAAGAAAGAACCTGGCAAAGATTATTTGTGCTTCCCGATGCCAGGCACGCAAGGCAATGTTGTGTTCCTATCGAACCAATTTGCGATGTTCAAGGTCTCCGCAGATAAAGTCGCCACGCAAAATGCTATGGCGAGCGCCAGCTTTGACCCCAAAGTACAAGCAGACTTTAATGTATTGAAAGGATCAGTGCCTGCACGAACGGATGTGTCGGATGCTCAGTTCGATGTTTGCGGAAAGCGTGCAATGAAGGAGCTGGCTGCTGCAAGCAAAAGCAACACCTTGGTGGGATCGATGGCACATGGACATGCGGCACCGACCCCGGTCAAGAACGCCTTTTATGATGTTGTGACACGCCATTTCAATGGACAAATCGATTCTAAAAAAGCAGTCAGTGAGATGGTTGCAGCAGCGAAGAATTAAGCGACTATAGAAACCCAAGTGGTATGCGTTAGCGCAGTGCCGCTTGGGCAAAATCAAAGGAGACTTTTCATGAAAGCAGGATGGCTACCCAAGCTGCTCATCACCCCCAGCGCCTTGCTTGTTCTGGTGTGTGTCTACGGATACATCATGTTCACGGTGTACCTGTCGTTTACGGCATCGACCATATTGCCCTCCTTGGAGTGGAGTGGCTCCGCTGCATATACCAGGTTATTTGGTCTAGAGAACTGGGGCATATCGCTCAACAATCTTTGGGTCTTTGCCAGTCTGTATATTCTGTTTGCAATGGCCTTAGGACTTGGTCTGGCGATTCTGATTGATCAAAAAATTCGGATGGAAAGCGGCTTTCGGTCTATATTTTTATACCCTATGGCGCTCTCCTTCATTGTGACAGGGACAGCTTGGAAATGGTTGTTAGATCCTGGAGTGGGTCTCGAGCATACGCTACGCACCTTAGGTTTTTCCAACTTCTCGTTTGGCTGGATCAAGGATTCTGAGCTTGCAATCTACTGTGTGTTAATCGCCGCTGTTTGGCAGACAGCTGGTTTTGTTATGGCCATGTTTTTGGCAGGTCTTCGTGGTGTGGACAGCGAACAAATAAATGCCGCTCGTTTGGATGGGGCTAAGACATGGCAAACTTACTTTTACATCATCGTGCCTCAGTTGGGTCCAGTGTTCATTTCTTCATTTGTCATCCTCGCGCACATGGCCATCAAGTCCTATGACCTTGTTATTGCTTTGACCAATGGAGGTCCTGGACGCTCTACTTGGTTGCCCTCAGTGTTTATGTACCAATACACCTTCACGCGTAATGAAATGGCGGTCGGTGCAGCCAGTTCGGTGCTCATGCTGCTGGGTATCGCTGTCGTAGTGCTGCCCTACCTGTACAGCGAATTGCGAAAGAAAAATCATGGATAAGACACCACTCTCTCAACTGGCTCGCGGTTTGCTGTACCTGATTTTGATCATTTTGGCTCTCGCCTTCATCATGCCAATCTACGTCATGATCGTGAACTCTCTAAAGCCCTTAGATGAGATTCGCAATGGTGATCTGATGGCGTTGCCAATCGCTTGGACGATTGAGCCTTGGCTTCAAGCTTGGAGCAAAGCGCAAATTGGTGTGCAAGCCACAGGCTTAAAACCGTATTTCATCAATTCCTTCCTATTGGTGATTCCCGCAGTGGTCATCTCCACCCTGATTGGTGCATTGAATGGGTACATCCTGACTCAATTCACATTCAAGTTTGCAGATGTCTTGTTTGCAGCAATGTTGTTTTCAGTGTTTATTCCGTACCAAATCGTATTGATTCCTATGGCCAAAACCTTGGGCTTTTTGGGTTTGGCTGGAACGATCAAGGGCCTCATTTTCGTGAATGTGGTCTACGGCATTGGTTTCACAACTTTGTTCTTTCGCAATTACTATGCGGCCTTCCCAAATGAGTTGGTGCGCTCGGCGCGCATGGACGGTGCTGGGTTCTTCGGGGTGTTGCTTAAGATATTACTGCCCAATAGTGCGCCCATCATTGTAGTAACGGTGATATGGCAGTTCACCAATATATGGAACGAGTTTCTATTTGGTGCCTCCTTCAGTGACTACACATCTTTTCCGCTGACCGTCGCGCTCAACAACTTGGTCAGCAGTTCCACCGGCGTGAAGGAATACAACGTTCACTTCGCAGGTGCATTCATCGCCGCCATTCCCACCTTGGTGGTGTATCTGGTCTCTGGCAAGTATTTCGTACGCGGTCTGATGGCCGGTTCTGTCAAGGGGTAAAACATGTCTTCACTCGATTTGGTCAGTATTCAGAAGAGCTTTGGCTCGGTTCATATTCTTCACGATATATCTATCGCTCTAAAAGACGGCGAGTTTCTGGTGCTAGTGGGCCCCAGCGGATGCGGTAAAAGCACGCTGATGAATATCATTGCTGGTTTGGAAGAGCCTACTGGTGGCCTGCTGAAACTTGATGGCAAGGATATCACCCAAGTCGCCCCCGCAGCACGCGACATCTCCATGGTCTTTCAGTCCTATGCGCTATACCCCAATATGACAGTGGCCAAGAATATTGAGTTTCCACTGCAAATGCGTAAGGTCGAAAAATCCAAGCGAGCTGAGCGCGTACAAAGTGTGGCTAAGCTGCTGCAAATTGAGCACTTGTTGGAACGCAAGCCGCGTCAGCTCTCCGGCGGCCAGCGCCAGCGCGTGGCCATTGGTCGAGCCCTTGCACGCGAGCCTAAGCTCTACTTGTTTGACGAACCACTTTCTAACCTAGACGCTCAACTGCGTCTAGACATGCGCACTGAAATTAAGAAGCTACATCAGCGTCTGAAATCCACCATCGTCTATGTGACTCACGACCAAATTGAGGCCATGACTCTGGCCACACGCATTGCGGTGATGAAGGGCGGAGTGGTTCAGCAACTGGGTACGCCGCATGAGGTCTACAACCGCCCAGCCAACACCTTTGTGGCAGGGTTCATGGGCTCGCCGCGTATGAACCTGACCAAAGCCAACGTGATTGATGTAGCTGGTAGCTTGGCACTGGAATTTCAAACTGGTAACGTTAAGAAAATCAGCCTTCCCCTTTCCGAGCAGTTTGATTACCTCAAGGGCTATCTTGGCCAAGAAGTTATTGCGGGCATTCGGCCAGAAACTATCAACTTGCCCGCGTACAACCTCAATCATAAAGAACAGCAACGTGCCTTTAGCGCCAAAATTGAGGTGATAGAACCCACGGGTGCCGATACCCAAGTGATTCTGAATTTTGGTGGTCATGAGTTCACAGCGACATTGGATCCAGACTTGGTTTTGAACCTAGGCCAAGAGATTGAGTTCACAGTCGATCTGACAAAGCTGGTGTGCTTTGATGCGACGAGTGAATTGCTAATTAGCTAGTACGGCAGTGAAATCCTACGACATCGTCATCATAGGTTCCGGGGTGGGTGGCGGCTCCGTCGCTCTACAGCTCGCGGGCAGCAGCGCACGTGTACTCATCCTAGAGCGCGGCCCCACTTTACCGAGTGAATCGCAAAACTGGGATCCTGAAGCCGTATTTTGCGAGCGCCGTTACCACACCGAAGAAACTTGGTATGCGGATGACAGAGCCTTCCAGCCGGGGATGTTTTACTTCGTAGGCGGTAGCACAAAGTTTTACGGCACGGCAATGTTCAGATTCCGTGAAAAAGATTTTGAAGAAGTGAAGCATTCGGAAGGGATCTCACCAGCATGGCCTATGAGCTACAAAGAACTGGAGAGCTGGTACGCAAAGGCTGAGAATATATTTGGCGTGCGAGGTCAAGCTGGATGCGACCCCAGCGAACCACCTCGCAGTACCCCTTACCCTCACGCTCCAGTTCCGCATGAGCCCGTGATTGCCGAAATTGCACAGAGGCTTCGGCAGCAAGGGCTGGTTCCATTTCCTATGCCCAGTGCCGTGGATTTTGGATCGACGGGTGCGTGTCAGCGATGCGCCAACTGCGATGCCTTCCCTTGCAAGATTGGTGCTAAAGGCGATGCCGAGACCCGTTTGATTCAGCCGGCCTGTCGCAGTAGCAACATTGAACTACTAACTGGAGCGTTGGTGGAGCGCTTAGAGACGGATGAAACTGGCCGCCGCATAGTGGCCGCAGTCGTCTGCATTGACGGTAAGCGCGAACGCATCCAGGCAGGCACCTTTGTGCTCAGCGCGGGTGCTATTAATTCAGCAGCTCTCCTGCTGCGCTCAGCGAATGCACAAAATCCGCGTGGCCTCGCAAACAGTTCAGATGTGGTGGGTCGCCATTACATGACCCATAACACCAGTGCTCTTATGGCTTTGCATCCCTTTAAGGTCAATAAAACGCAATTTCCTAAGACCTTGGCTGTACATGACTATTACTTTGGCGAGAGTGAAGGCGATACACCATTAGGCAGCTTGCAGTTGCTAGGAAAGATCAGGGAGCCCATGCTGCGTGGTGCCCTAGGACGAGTCCCCAAATTTTTCCGTACGGCATTGGCTGAGCGCAGCGTGGACTGGTATGCACAAAGTGAAGACTTACCGCATCCGCAAAGCCGCATCACGATTCGCCCGGATGGAGCCATCAACCTACACTGGCATCGCAGCAATATGCAGACCCATCGCCGTTGGGTGGCTAAGTGTAAGTCAATCTTGCGTGATACCGGATATCCGATCGTGCTGTCTGCTTCTTTCGGAACGGACGTGGTCTCGCACCAATGCGGAACCGTGCGCTTTGGCAATGACCCCGTGACCTCCGCGCTAGATACCAATTGCAAAGCTTGGGACCATGACAATTTGTTTGTCATGGATGCGAGTTTTTTCCCATCTTCAGCCGCTGTCAATCCAGCGTTGACGGTAGCAGCGCAAGGGTTGCGGGTTGGTAATCACATTCGCAAAACACTATTGAGTGACTGAAGTTTGAACTGATGAATGACTATGAAATCTCCAAATTTTGACTACATCATTACCGGCGGAGGCTCTGCGGGATGCGTTCTGGCCAATCGCCTGAGCGAAGACCCAACGATCAAGGTCTTGCTTCTGGAGGCCGGTGGTGGAGATAGTCATCCATTCTTTCATTGGCCTGCTGGTTTTGCCAAAATGACCAAAGGCATTGGCTCTTGGGGTTGGCAGACTGTGTCGCAAAAGCATCTGAAAAACCGGGTTCTGCGGTTTACGCAGGCCAAAGTGATTGGAGGCGGCTCATCGATCAATGCGCAGTTGTACACGCGCGGCGTTCCAGCAGATTATGACGAATGGGCCAGCGAAGAAGGTGCAGTCGGCTGGGGTTACGAAGATGTGTTGCCCTACTTCAAGCGCTCAGAATGCAATCAGCGTTTTGCTAATCGATACCACGGTTACAGCGGCCCCTTGGGCGTCTCTAACCCAATTAGTCCACTGCCGATTTGCGAAGCCTATTTCCAGGCCGGGCAAGAAATGGGCATTCCTTTTAATCCAGACTTCAATGGTGAACATCAAGCCGGGCTGGGCTACTACCAACTAACCCAGCTCAATGCGCGTCGTTCATCCACCTCGGTTGCTTTTCTAAAGCCCGCACGTAACCGCGCCAACTTATCGGTCATGCTGCACACCATGGCAACCAAGGTGGTTATAGAAAATGGCTGGGCGGTGGGTGTAGAGGTGATTCAAGGGGATAGCCGTACACCATCGGTACTGCGCGCAGAGCGCGAGGTGATTGTTTCGTCCGGGGCTATGGGTTCGCCCAAGCTGTTGATGCAATCCGGAATCGGCCCGGCCGATCATCTGCTGTCGGTCGGTGTTTCCGTGGTTCATGATTTACCCGGTGTGGGCTCTAATCTTCAGGATCACTTGGATCTGTTTGTGATTTCCGAATGTACCGGCGATCACACGTATGACAAATACAACCTGCCCCATCATGCAGCATGGGCCGGTCTGCAATACCTGTTGCTTAAAAAGGGACCCGTGGCATCCAGCCTATTTGAGACAGGGGGCTTTTGGTATGCCGACCCGGCATCTGGCGCACGCTCTCCCGACATTCAGTTCCACCTGGGTCTGGGTTCTGGTATTGAGGCTGGTGTCGCCAAGATGAAGAATCCTGGTGTCACGCTCAATACTGCATATTTACGTCCGCGCTCGCGTGGAACGGTGCGTCTGTCCAGTAACGATCCAGCGGCAGCCCCGTTGCTGGATCCGAACTACTGGTCTGATCCGCATGACCGTGAAATGAGCATTAAGGGCTTACGCTTAGCACGCGAAATTCTGAGCCAGCCTGCTATGAAGCGTTATGTGCAGTCTGAAGTGCTGCCAGGTGCTGGCTTAAAGACGGACGAAGAATTGTTCAACTACGCCTGTGCGCATTCCAAGACCGATCACCATCCGGTGGGAACCTGCAAGATGGGATCGGAGTCTGATCGTCGCAGCGTTGTCGCACCCGATCTCAAGCTGATAGGCTTGAAAGGACTACGCGTCGTAGACGCATCCGTTATGCCCCGCGTGCCCTCATGCAATACCAATGCACCATCCATCATGGTTGCTGAAAAAGGTGCGGATCACATTCTTGGAAAAATCTAATCTATGTCGCCCACACTTCGTGCCAGCAGCCCTGCCGATGGGCTCAACATTTCTCAGGAAATCCTAGACGCACTAACGGATGTCAAGATGCCACGTCTGAGCCCACAACCCCACATCAAGGAGTGGATTTCTTCTGGAGGCTGGAAGATTCCATTAAGGCGTGCACGCGTTGTGATTGTCGGCAGTGGTGCTGCTGGACTGCGAGCGGCAGTGGAATTAAAGCGACGAGATGTCGACGTATCCGTGGTCACTCAAAGCGCGTATGGGGGCACATCTGCCTGTTCTGGCTCGGATAAGCAGACCTTGCATACAGCCAATACGTCGGACGGCGGCGACAATTTCAAAGCGATGGCGCAAGCCATTGGTGCCGGCGGGGCGATGGACAAAGACACGGCCTATATTGAGGCAGTGGGCTCGGTCCGTTCCTTGTCCACGTTGCAGTTTCTCGGGCTTCCCTTGCCGGTCGACAGCTATGGTGGAGTATTGCGATACCAGACCGACCATGACGAAGTTGGCAGGGCGACTAGTTGTGGACCACGCACATCCCGTCTGATGGTAAAAGTTCTGGCGCAAGAGGCTATCCATCTCAACATTCCCGTCTACAACCAGACCACAGCTGTGCAGATCATGGCTCAGGAAGGGTGTGCCACGGGCGTGCTGTGCATAGACCCCAAACTGTGCGAAGAAAACAATCCGTATGGCGTTGTCGCGCATCTTTGCGACTTTATGGTGCTCGCGGCTGGGGGGCCCGGCGAGCTATATCGCGACAGCGTTTATCCCAGAAACTGCTTTGGCTCACTGGGCCTCGCACTGGAGGCAGGTATCGAAGCTGTCAATCTGACAGAGAGTCAGTTTGGTATTGGTACGGCACGCGACGGCTTCCCTTGGAATCTTTCGGGCACATACGCGCAGTGCATGCCGTATGTGTACTCTGTGGATGATCAAGGCGCTGAGCACAACTTCTTGGCTAACTATTACCGCACAACACAGGAGCTGGTATCCAATATATTCCGCAAGGGCTACCAATGGCCCTTCCACGCCACTCGCATGCTAGATTTTGGCTCCAGCCTGTTTGATCTGGCCGTGTTCCGAGAGATGCAATCAGGGCGCAAGGTGTATATGGACTTCAATACAAATCCCGTTGCTGTTCCCGGCGATCAGGATTTCGATATGACACGTCTGGATGGCGACGTTCGTACCTACCTAGAAAAATCCGATGCCCTGCTGGACAAACCCATTGACAGGCTGAGAAAGATGAATCCTCTCTCGATCGAACTGTACAAACAGTACAAGGTCGATATTGAGAAGCACCCCCTGTTGTTCGCTATGAACAACCAGCATATGAATGGTGGCCTCGCCGTCGATATTTGGGGACAAACCAGTCTGAATGGCTGCTATGCCATAGGCGAAGCTGCGGGGACACACGGTGTCACGCGCCCTGGTGGGGCGGCACTTAATTCAGGCCAGGTATTCGGGACACGTTGTGCCGAACACATCGCTTCTAGGACATTGGATCTACACAGTTCTACAGATTGGGTCGCAGCCATTCAAGTGGGCGTAACGCATATCCAGACCACGCTCAGACAAGTGAGCACTATCAAACCATCTGACATTAAGCGTGAGGTGCAAGCGCGTATGAGTGACTCGGCCGGCATGATTTGCAGGGCTGCTCATATTGCATCCGCTTTGCACGACGCAAAGCAACTCACACGCGGTATTCGTGACCAAGGGGTCTCATTTGATGCTACTACCTTTGGCGTTACGCATGCTTTGCAGTGGTGGCACAACGCATTGGCCTCAGAAGCGATACTTACCGCACTTGACTACTACGTTTCAAAAGGTGGTGGTAGCAGAGGGGCACGGGTGATTTGTGACGGTGGGGGTGAATGCGTTCCTTCCACGGCAAACGGGCCTTTGGAAGAGTACCGTTTTCGGATGGAAAAGTCAGAAGACAAAAACCAGCAGATTGTGGTGCAGTATGCCGATTCAGCGATTGCGATTTTCACGCGGCAGCCCAGAGAGTTCCGGCAAAAGGAGCGCCCGTTCTTTGAGCATTACTGGCCCCACTACCTGACGGGTGCTATCTACCAAGAGACTATCTAAATGGCCTCCATCGTCATTTCTCTGTCGTCATTTGGTACTGCGGAAGTCGTGCGCCATGGACAGGCTTGGTTTGTCAATGTGGTTAGAAATGCTGGGGCAGATGGTGTAGAGATTCGCAGCGAGTTGCTGTCCAAGCCAAGCGAAGAACTCCCTTTGATTGCCAAGCACTGTCACGGTCTGCGAGTCATCTACTCCTGCGCAGACCCATTATTTGCACCTGACGGGACTTTGGCAGTGACCATGTTGGATGATGCCATGTACTTTGCTGCAACCCTTGGGGCTGAAGTGGTCAAGTTTTCAATGGGCGGTGGCGCCAATGCTTCGCCTGCGCAAATGCAAGATCTGGCAGATCGCCTGCACGGGTCTGCATTGCGGGTTTTGATTGAGAACGATCAGTCCAACGCCTCTGGATCGATCTTGCAGCTCCAACGTTTTTTTCGCAAAGCAGCCGATTGCGGTCTGGAGTTGGGGATGACTTTCGATATTGGCAACTGGCACTGGGCGGGGGAGTGTCCACAATTGGCGGCAACAGTATTCAGAGATCGCATTCAGTACGTGCATACCAAAGGTGTGTTGAAACAGGTCAATCGGTGGATTGCCGTTCCACTTGTCGACTCCCAGGCCCCTTGGAAATCATTGCTGGATGCTATGCCTGCACAGTGCCTGTGGGCAGTGGAGTTTCCACTTGTGGGCAACGATCTGGTGGATGTAACGCGCAAAGAAATTATTCGCTTGAAAGAGATCAGTGGAGAGCGATATGTCGATTGATGTAGTGACATTGGGTGAGGCCATGATGCTGCTGGTGGCAGATCAGCCTGGGCCACTGGAGCGTGCGCAGACTTTTGTGAAACGCACCGCGGGAGCAGAAACCAATGTTGCGATTGGTTTGGCACGCCTAGGACTGAATGTTGCTTGGTGCAGTCGGTTGGGTACCGACTCCATGGGGCGCTATCTCCTGCAAGCCATGCAGGCAGAAGCGATCGACTGCTCGCATGTGGTCTGCGATGCCACCCAACGCACTGGCTTCATGATCAAGGGGCGTGTAGCGGGTGGAGGAGATCCAGAGGTGGAGTACCACCGCAAAGGTTCAGCCGCGAGCATGATCGCACCCCAAGACATTGATATGCAGTGGTTGGTTAGCTCTAAGCATTTGCATGTCACAGGCATCTTTGCTGCTTTGTCCCCGAATTGCCTTGCAGCGTCTATTGCCAGCATGCAAGCCATGCGTCAACATGGCAAGACTATTTCCTTTGATCCCAATTTGCGTCCCTCGCTTTGGGCCAGTGAGCAGCTCATGCGCGAGACCATCAACAGCCTCGCGCTGCGTGCTGATTGGGTATTGCCAGGAATTGCAGAGGGAAAAGTGCTGACGGGTCAGAACTCGCCAGAAGGGATTGCTCAATATTATTTGGATGCGGGCGTGAGTCTGGTCGTCGTCAAACTGGGCGCAACTGGGGCGTACTGCGCGACGAGGATGGAAGCTGCCTACATACCGGGATTCCCTGTTGCCCAAGTGATTGACACGGTTGGCGCTGGTGACGGGTTTGCTGTTGGTGTCATCAGCGGCATGTTGGAAGGACTTGCTTTAAAGGATGCCGTTAAACGAGGTGCATGGATTGGTGCCCGAGCTGTGCAGGTTCTTGGTGATACAGAGGGTTTGCCAACGCGGGCGCAATTGGTGGAGTCACAGTTATAAGGTGCGCCTGTTGAGAGGGCTACCTCAAGGTGAGAAGGCGATTTTTTAAGGAATTTTTGATGCCAATCAAACACATTGTTCTCTTCACCTTCACCCAAGCGACCGATCAGCCTAGGGTGGCAGAGTTGAAGCAAGCTTTTGCAGCACTTCGTTTGTCTATACCTGGTATTAGCTCCTTTGAAGCTGGTGAGAACGTCAGTCCCGAGGGGCTAAATCACGGTTTCACCCATGCCTTTGTATTGACTTTTATCGATGCGGCAGCTCGGGATGCGTATTTGCCACATGTGCAGCATCTTGCCTTTGTCGAGCTTGTGAAGCCCTATTTGGCCAATGTACTGGTGCTGGATTACGAAATAGCATCGCCATCAGCGCTTTAAAGGGTGGCTGAGGTGCTGCTTGTATCCATGATGCTCTTGCATTGCACATGACACCCGCATGCGCCGAAGTCAGTGGTTCGTGCGTAGTAAAAGTTTTTTATGAAAACAACCTATGAATAACTCCCCAAACGCAAAGCTTGATCTTGAAATTATTACCCAACAAGAAAAGCGTTTGCAATTCAATACCTTTGACAATACGACGGCATGGCTGCTGGGCGAGTCCATTAAGAGGCATTGCGAATCCCACAACCTACCTGTGACGATTGAAATTCGGCTTTGTCGCGATACTGTCTTTTTCTATGCAATGCCTGGAACTTCGCCGAACAATGCTGATTGGGCACGCCGTAAGCGAAACACGACTGAACTGCAGCATCGAAGCTCTTACGCTGTTGGGCTTGCGCTACAAGGGGGGGAGACATTGGAGAGCCAATCAGGATTAGCTGCGCGTGACTATGCACACCATGGGGGTAGTGTTCCGATACGGGTCAAAGAACTGGGTGTGATTGGTGCAGCGACTATCTCCGGTCTACCGCAGCGCGATGATCACAATATCGTTGTGCAGGCCATGGCTGCTTTGATCGGCGAGAACTTAGCGACATGCTCACTTGTATTGTCGGATACTGAATCATGATGTCGCCAATCTTGGGGACAGATTGTGTTCACAACTTTGATCTGCAGTATTATTAAATCGTATCGCCGAGAAGCCGCGCCAAAGCTAAAGAGATTTTTACGATTTTAATTGCATGAAATATTTGGTCGACAGGAAATGAACTGTCATGATTAACTTTGGGTCTTCGCCACAAACGCTTCCAACTTTTTCTTCGCAGCGCCCGTTGCAAGTGCTTCTTGCGCAAGCACCAAGCCAGATTTCATGGAGTCAGCCACATTCGCCGCATACAGCGCAGCGCCTGCGTTGAGGGCGACGATGTCTCTGGCGGGGCTGTTCTTGTTATCCAGCACGGCCATCATCATGGCTTTGCTTTGTTCGGGGGTCTCGACACGTAAGGCGCGGGAGCTGCTCATCGTGAGTCCGAAATCTTCGGGGTGGACTTCGTATTCGGTGATCGTGCCATTCTTCAATTCGCCGACCAGCGTGGCCGCTCCCAGGCTCACCTCATCCATGCCATCGCGCCCATACACGACGAGCGCGTGCTCCGCGCCCAAGCGCTGCAAGGCGCGCACCTGAATGCCCACGAGATCGGGGTGGAACACGCCCATCAGAATATTCGGCGCACTCGCGGGATTGGTGAGCGGCCCTAAGATGTTGAAGATGGTGCGCACACCCAGCTCTTTGCGAATGGGCGCGACGTGCTTCATCGCGGTGTGATGGTTGGGCGCAAACATGAAGCCGATCCCAATTTGCTCGATGCATGCAGCGATTTGCTCAGGCTTTAAATTGATATTCACACCGAACGATTCAAGCACATCCGCGCTGCCTGATTTGCTACTCACGCTGCGCCCGCCATGCTTGCTCACCTTTGCGCCCGCAGCCGCAGCGACAAACATGGCGCAAGTAGAAATATTGAAGGTATGCGAGCCATCGCCGCCAGTGCCCACGATATCCACCAGATGCTTCTTGTCGGCCACATGCACCTTGGTCGAGAACTCGCGCATCACCTGCGCCGCAGCGGTGATCTCGCCAATGGTTTCTTTCTTCACGCGCAGGCCAGTGATCAGAGAGGCCATCATCACTGGGCTCATCTCGCCGCTCATGATCAAGCGCACGACATGCAGCATTTCGTCATGAAATATCTCGCGGTGCTCAATGGTGCGCTGCAAGGCTTCTTGTGGGGTGATGGGCATGATTTTTCTCTTTTCTAATGAGTTAGTGAGTCAAATACAAATACAAATACAAATACCGGACGCAGAAGACGCAAAGGTTACGCAGAGGACGCAAAAGAAAACCAAAACAATGGATGCGAGGATTTTTCCTTACTGCGAAGCACGGGCTGATATTTTCTATTCTTTTGTATTTTCTTTTTTGCGTCTTTTGCGTAACCTTTGCGTCTTCTGCGTCCGGAAGTTTCTTTTCTTAGGCGTTGAAATAATCTTGAATCACAGCAATCGCCCGATCCACGCCTTGTGCATCTACATCTAGATGCGTCACAAAGCGCAGGCGATACAGTCCTGTAGCCAAGATACCTTGTGATTTGAGGTGTTCGATCAAGCCAGCTGCCTTCGCTTTTAAAGGCTCTTTCACATCGACGAAGACGATATTGCTTTGAACCGGTTCGACGGTCAATCCTTCTATCGCTGTCAGCCCATCGCCCAAGCGGTTGGCCAAAGCGTGATCCAGAGCCAAGCGCTCGATGTGGTGATCCAAAGCGTAGATCGCAGCTGCTGCCAACATACCCGATTGGCGCATGCCGCCGCCGGCCATTTTGCGGATGCGGTGGGCGCGTGCGATGAATTCCTTGCTGCCGCAGAGCGCTGAGCCCACTGGAGCGCCCAAGCCTTTGCTGAAGCAGATGCTGGCAGAGTCGAAATTTTCAGCAATGACTCTTGCTTCTGAATTGATAGCATATTGCGCAGTTTCTATAACGGGTAGAGCACTGTTTTTCTTAAAATACTGTGCTGTGGCGGCATTGAACAAGCGTGCGCCGTCCAGATGCGTGGCCAAGCCTTTGCTGCGTGCCAAAGCCGTGGCAGCCTTCACATATTCCAACGGTAGCAGCTTGCCGCCCAGCGTGTTTTCCAAGCAGAGCAATCGCGTGCGAGCGAAGTGTGCATCGTCTGGTTTGATTTGCGCTTCGATCTCAGTCAAAGGCAATGTTCCGTCCGCCGCATGTGCGATCGGCTGCGGTTGGACACTGCCCAGCACCGCTGCGCCGCCGCCTTCCCAGCGATACGCATGTGCCATCTGGCCGACGAGGTATTCATCGCCACGCTGGCAGTGCGAGAGAATCGCACAAAAATTGCTCTGCGTACCCGTGGGCACAAAGAGCGCCGCCTCAAAGCCGAGCATCGCTGCAATTTTTTCTTGCAGCGCGTTCACTGTTGGGTCATCACCAAACACGTCGTCTCCCAGAGGTGCAGCCAGCATCGCCTCGCGCATGGCAGGTGTGGGCTGGGTGACGGTATCGCTGCGCAGGTCAATCATTCGCATGATGAGGTGTCATTTGAATGGTTAGCCGTTGTATATTCTGCGTCGAATGCTATTAATTTCATAGTAAAAAGTTTTTCAACATCGCGTGGCCGTGCTCCGTCAAGACGCTCTCGGGATGAAACTGTACGCCCTCAATGCGCACCTCATGCGCATAGCCGCTGTGGCGCACGCCCATGATCTCGCCGTCATCCGTTTGCGCGGTGATCACCAGCTCTGTTGGGCAGCTGCTGCGTTCAATCGCCAATGAATGGTAACGATTCACTGTGAATTGCTTGGGTAAATCTTTGAACACGCCTTCTTGCGTGGTGGAGATCACACTCGTCTTGCCATGCATCAACTCTTGCGCTCTCACGATGTTTCCGCCGAAGGCTTGCCCAATAGCTTGATGGCCGAGGCACACGCCCAGAATCGGCAGCTTGCCTTTGAAATGTTCAATCGCAGCCACTGAGATACCCGCTTCTTTGGGCGAGCAAGGGCCGGGTGAGATGCACAGCCTGTCAAAACCACCTTGGTTGAATAAAGTATCGAGCTCGTTCACCGTGATTTCGTCATTGCGATGCACGATGACATCTGCGCCGAGTTCGCCAAAGTATTGAACGATGTTGTAAGTGAAGCTGTCGTAGTTATCGATCATGAGCAATTTCATTTTTTGCTCCTTGGTACGGATAGATTTAAATACGAACTTCCGGACGCAGAAGACGCAAAGGTTACGCAGAAGACGCAAAAGGAATACAAAAAAGGTTTCATAGTTTGTTGACCAATCTGTGAATGTTTTTTACAACGGGAAAGGCATTGAAGTTGATCAATAGGCCCAGTTTCAAGTCGGATAAGCGAAGATAAGAAAGTAGCTGAGCGCGGTGCAGCTCGGTCAATGCTTCTACCGCTTTCAACTCAACAATCACTGATTCTTCAACAATGAAATCGGCGCGATACACCTGCCCTAGTGAATAGCCTTTGTACGAGGCCGCAATGGATACTTCCCGCTCAAAGAATAATTCACGCTCTTTGAGTTCGATGGCAAATGCAGCGGTATAAGCACTTTCAAGCAACCCGACGCCCAAGACTCTCTGCACCTCCACGGCAGCACCAATGATTTCGTGCGAAAAATCGTTTTCCACTTTTTGGTATTCCTTTTGCGTCTTCTGCGTAACCTTTGCGTCTTCTGCGTCCGGAAGTTCGGTCTTTGTATTCATCGTATTCATTCCAACCCCTCTTCCACAAGTTCAGATGCTCGCAAAAGCGCACGAGCCTTCGCCTCCGTCTCTTTCCACTCTAGCTCAGGCACAGAATCGGCCACCACACCCGCAGCCGCTTGGACGTATAAATGCCCGTCTTTGATGATGCCAGTGCGGATCGCAATCGCCACATCCATGTCGCCTGCGAAGCTCAAGTAGCCGCAAGCGCCGCCGTAGATGCCGCGTTTGCTGGGCTCTAACTGATCGATGATTTCCATCGCGTGGACTTTGGGTGCACCCGTCAGCGTGCCCGCAGGGAAGGTGGCTTTGAGCACGGCCATGTTGCCTAAGGGGCGGCCGTCAGGGCCGTCTTTCAAAATCCCTTCCACATTGCTCACGATATGCATCACATGGCTGTAGCGCTCCACCGCGAAGGCTTCCGTGACTTTGACTGTGCCTGTTTTGGCGATGCGGCCAATGTCGTTGCGAGCCAAATCGATCAGCATCACGTGCTCGGCGCGCTCTTTCGGATCGTTGATCAACTCTTGCTCGATGGCAACATCCGCCTCAGGCGTGGCCGCGCGCGGGCGCGTGCCAGCGAGGGGGCGAATCGTGATCTTTTGGCCTTCGGGGGTGTTTTCTTGTCGCACCAGTATCTCTGGCGACGCGCCCACGATATGGAAATCACCCATGTTGTAGTAATACATGTAGGGCGAAGGATTGAGTGAGCGCAGAGCGCGATATAAGCTCAGTGGCGATTCTGTAAAACGCTTTTTCAAACGCTGACCAACCTGAACTTGC
This sequence comes from Variovorax sp., assembly GCA_031418715.1. GTDB lineage: Bacteria > Pseudomonadota > Gammaproteobacteria > Burkholderiales > Burkholderiaceae_C > JANMDU01. The sequence goes on from JANOJL010000049.1 coordinate 175,906, forward strand.
ATGAAATCGCCACCCTCAATCAGCTCTTTTGCGCGTTCGGTGGCCTTCAAATAATCAGCCTTGGCAAACTCGCGCTCTACCGGGAAATCTTGCGATGCTTTCACCACCGGCGCAGTCACGCTGTAACGCAATTGATCCTTCAATTCACGCAAGCGGCGCTTGGCTTTGGCGTAGGCCTCTTGGGCAGAAGGATCGGCATAGACGATCAAATAGAGTTTGCCTGAGAGGTTGTCGATCACAGCCAGCTCTTCAGTGAGCAAGAGCATGATATCGGGGCAGCCTAGGGTGTCGGGCGGGCAAGTGGCCTCTAGCTTCTTCTCGATGTGGCGCACCGTGTCGTAGCCGAAATAGCCCGCGAGCCCGCCGCAAAAGCGCGGCAAGCCTGGCGTGATGGCGACTTTGAAACGCGATTGGTATTGCTCGATGGCATCGAGTGGGTTGCCAGCCATCGTTTCGACCAATGCGCCATCAGTCAACACCTCTGTTTTGGCCGCCGCGCCAAAACCGGAAGATTTGAGCAGCGTGCGAGCTGGCAAGCCAATGAAACTGTAGCGCCCAAAACGCTCACCGCCCACCACCGATTCAAGCAAGAAGCTGAATTTGCCGTTTTGCTTGGGGTGAGCGAGTTTGAGATACAGCGAAAGCGGCGTTTCAAGATCGGCAAAAGCCTCGGCCACCAGCGGAATGCGGTTATAGCCTGCATCGCGTAAGGATTTGAATTCAAGTTCGGTCATCATTGAGAGGGTTCTCCACGGGTCTGCGCTGGGAAAATAAAAACGCAGATCAGTTCAACAGAGTCGGCAACTTGCGCAAGTGCCACGAATGCGGCGTTGCGCCGCAAAAATCAAGAAATGCTGACTGGCTTACGCCACAGCCAAGCTCCCCGCCATACGGCAGCATCGGCCGGTACAACGGCAGCTGCACGGACGGCAAAGAAGAACATATTGAACATGAGCAAAGTGTAGCAGACCGCTTGGACTAGGGTTGGGCGTCATCTGTGTGACTCAAGAAGTGCAGTAAAAACCCTGTTGAACTGCCAGTAAATTACGACGACACTTTCCATACAAATAGAACCATCGTTCTATTTCCTATTTTTGGAGACATTATGAAGTTATCTCGTAAAGGTTTTTTGGGAGCTGTGCTGGCGGCGGGAGGGGCGGCTTTGATGCCAATGGCTTCTTGGGCCCAGACAAAACTTGCTGATGTGACCTATCCCAATGAGGTCACGGTGGGGGGGCAAAAGTTGCAGCTCAATGGTGCGGGCATGCGCTTTCGTTTTGGCTTCAAAGGGTACGCAGCTGCTTTGTACACGCCGAACAAAGTCACCAAAAACGAAGACGTGATCAAACCCACTTTAACCAAGCGCATGCATCTCGTGGCACAGCGCGATTTGAAGGGCGATGAGCTCGGTAAACTCTTTTCGCGCGGCATCGAGGAGAACATGACGAAGGAAGAGTTTTCTAAAATCATCAACGGCGTAATCCGCATGGGCACTATCTTTGCTGAAGGCAAACAGTTCAACAAAGGCGAGTCGATCATTGTTGACTGTATTCCAGGCACGGGCTTGGTCACCAATTTCCGTAACAAGCAGCAAGGCGAGCCGATCAAAGAGCCCGAGTTCGCAGAAAACTTTTTCAAAATCTGGTTTGGCAAAAAACCTGCTGATGAGGCGCTGCGCGTCGCCTTGCTCGGCGGCCAGAGCAGTGCCAATAGCAATATAAACTGATTGGTCTCAAGCACACCAAAACCGCTACGGTCTCGGCTGCAGCGGGTGTTTTTTTGCGCTGCAGCGGCTTAGGCCAGCAGAGCAGCTATTTCTTGCATTGAATCCAGGTGCGCCTGAGCTGTCGTGGTGCGAATATCATGCCCGTGGTTGTAGCCGTAGGTCATGAGGATCACGGGGCAGTGCGCTGAGTGTGCGGCAAGCGCATCGTTGCTGCTGTCGCCGACCATCAATGTGTGTTCTGGTTTTGTGCCTAAAGCTTCGCAGGTCTTGAGAAGCGGTAGCGGATCGGGTTTTTTCTTTTCGAAGGAATCGCCGCCAAAGACGTGGCTAAAGTAGCCATCAAGCTCCTTAGTTTTCAGAAGTGGCTTGGCAAAAGCTAGCGGCTTGTTCGTCAGGCAAGCCATTTTTAATCCGCGCTTTTGTAATTCTCGCAGACCTTCGCGCACACCCGAATACACTTCGCTGGCTTGGCCATTGCAGGCTAAGTAATGCGATTGGTAGCTTTGCCAAGCTTCGTCATATGCTATTGAATTAGTAGCATCTTGCGCTGTATCTATGCCGGCTACATGCCGTTTTTGTACATAATCCAAGGTGCTGCGGATCAAATGCTCGCTGCCTTTGCCCACGGTGGCTTCGATAAACTTGCGATCAACGGGTGGCAGCAAAAAATCCGCCAGCATGCGGTTCAAAGCCACTTCAAAATCACCGAGCGTATCGACCATCGTGCCGTCAAGATCGACGATCACGGCTTGAATGTTGTGAAGCATGTTTATTTGAGCGCGGCGCGCATGCTGTCAATCACCGCTTTGTAGTCAGGCTTGCCAACAATCGCACTGCCCGCCACAAAAGCATCCGCGCCGGCATCGGCCACGCGACGAATATTTTCTGGCTTGATACCGCCATCGACTTCCAAGCGAATGTCTTTCCCTGATGCATCAATGCGCTTGCGTACAGCTTCAATCTTGCGCAGAGCGCTATCAATAAAGGATTGCCCGCCAAAGCCAGGGTTCACACTCATGATCAAAATCAAATCAATGTCGTCGATCACCCAGTCGAGCACATCCAGCTCTTCTGCCGGGTTAAACACCAACCCCGCTTTGCAGCCCTTGCCTTTGATCACCTGAATGCTGCGGTGCACATGGCGGCTCGCATCGGGGTGAAAGCTGATCATGTCTGCGCCCGCATCGGCAAAGGCCGCAGCCAGCGCATCCACCGGCTCCACCATCAAATGCACATCCATCACAGCCTTGCTGCCATCGGGTTTGACGGCATGCGGCTGAATAGCTTGGCAAATCATCGGCCCAAAGGTCAGGTTGGGCACATAATGGTTGTCCATCACATCAAAATGCACCCAGTCTGCACCAGCGGCCAAGACGTTTTTGACTTCATCGCCTAGGCGGGCGAAATCAGCGGAGAGGATGGAAGGGGCGATGTAGAAATTGCTCATGCTGCAATTTTCTCATGCCAATAAGTGGCCCAGCCTTTTTTGGGCTTCGGCGCAATCGCCCATGCAGTCGCTCACCCAAGCCTCGTTGTGATATGTGGGCAAATAGCGTTCTCCTGCATCGCAAATCAGCGAAAGAATCGAGCCAGTTTGCCCATTGGCTTTCATCTTCGCCGCTAAATCCAGCATTGCCACAAAATTAGTGCCTGTCGAAGGCCCCACGCGCCGCCCCAGCAGGCCAGAGAGCAAGCGCATGGCCGCTACTGATTCGGCATTGCTCACCACATGCATGTGATCGATCAAGCCGCGAATAAAACTGGGCTCCACGCGTGGCCGGCCAATGCCTTCGATGCGCGAGCCAGTGCCCGTGAGCTGCTTATCGCCACTGGCGTGATACGCGGCGAATACCGAGCCTTCCGGGTCGGCCACGCAAAGCTGCGTGGGGTATTGCCGATAGCGCAAAAAGCGCCCAATCGTGGCGCTCGTGCCGCCTGTGCCCGCGCCTACCACCACCCAGCTCGGAATAGCGTGGCGCTCGCGTGCCATTTGCTCAAACATGCTTTGCGCAATGTTGTTGTTGCCCCGCCAATCGGTGGCGCGCTCGGCGTATGTGAACTGATCCATGTAATGCCCGCCCGTCTCATGGGCGATGTGAGCCGCCGCTTCATACACTTGCCCAGCTGATTCCACAAAATGACAGCGCCCACCGTAAAACTCAATCATCGCAATCTTCTCTGGCGAAGTGCTGCGCGGCATCACCGCCACGAATTGCAAGCCCAGCAAACGCGCGAAATACGCTTCGCTCACCGCAGTCGAGCCACTCGATGCCTCCACAACGGTAGACTCTTCATGCAGCCAGCCGTTGCACAGCGCATACAGAAACAGCGAGCGCGCCAAGCGGTGCTTCAAGCTTCCAGTGGGATGCGTAGATTCGTCTTTGAAGTAAAAATCAATGCCTGCTTGGTTAAAGCTCGGCAAGGGCAGAGCGATCAAATGCGTATCGGCGCTGCGCAGAAAATCCGATTCGATTTTTTCAATGGCTTGGTGCGCCCAGTGTCGTTGTGAGGAGTTCATAAGTGGATGATCAAAATGCTATTGAATTAATAGCTGCTCGCACTTATTCTATGTCGGCAATCATCCCCAAACGCTTAAAAATTAAGCATACCGCTTATTACGCAAATTGTTTTTCATCTCTTTGAGCACAGGCTGCAACTTCGCGCTGCCAATGCGCAGCGCCACGCTGGTGGCCAAAATATCGATCATGAGCAAATGCAGCAAGCGCGAGACCATGGGGCTATAGCGGTCGTAGCCTTCGGGGTGGTCCGCAGCCAAGTGAATATGGCCTGCAGATGCCAAAGGCGAGCCGCTGGCGGTGATCACAATCGTCGTTGCACCATTCTTGCGCGCAATATCGCAAGCATCCATCAAATCGCGGGTGCGCCCTGAATTGCTGATCACCACCACGCAATCGCCTGGGGTTACAGTAGACGCGCTCATGACTTGCATATGGCCGTCGCTGTAAGCAATCGATGTGACGCCGAGGCGGAAAAATTTATGCTGCGCATCTTGCGCCACGATGCCCGAATTGCCTACGCCATAAAACTCAATCCGCTTGCGTTGGTTATAAGTTTCAGCCAGCGCTTCAGCGGCTTTTTCGTAAGCAAAACTGCTTGCGTCGTTGCGGTATTTCAAAAAAGCCGCCACGGTGTTGTCAATCACCTTGACCATCACATCCGATACTTTGTCATCCGTATCCACACTGCGGTGAATGAAAGGCACTCCCTCGCTCACAGAGCCTGCGAGCTTCAGCTTGAAATCTGAGAGGCCGTCATAGCCCATGCTACGGCAAAAGCGCACCACCGTGGGCTTGCTCACATGTGCGCGATCAGAGAGCTCGCTCACAGGCAGAGAAGCAAAGGCACGCGGATCCAGCAAGACCAGCTTTCCAACGCGCTGCTCCGCTGGTGCGAGAGATGGCAGCGATGCCTTGACGCGTTCTAACATGCTCATGATTCTTCTTCCCAACAAAATCCATCTTTTGCAATCATCGCGCTGGCAGCGCTCGGCCCCCAGCTGCCTGCGGTATATTGGCGCGGCGCAGCAGCATCTTGCTGCCAAAACTCCAGCACAGGCTCTACCCAGCGCCAAGCCTCTTCCTGCTCATCGCTGCGGACAAACAAATTCAATCGCCCATCAATCACATCCAGCAGCAATCGTTCATATGCGCCAACGCGCTCGTTGCCAAAGCGCTTGTCAAAATCTAAATCCAGTTGCGTGAGGCTGAGTGAATTGGTGTCGCGCCGGTTGGCCTGCGCTTGCGCCATGAGGTGTAGCTCCAGTCCGTCTTTTGGTTGCAGATGAATCACCAGCTTGTTCGCGCCACCATTCGGTGTTTGAAAAATTGCATGCGGTGTGGCATGAAAATTCACCACGATATGCGCTTCGCGCCCGGCCATGCGCTTGCCTGTACGGATGTAGAAAGGCACGCCCGCCCAGCGCCAGTTGGCGATTTCAGCGCGTAGCGCCACAAAAGTTTCGGTTTGGCTACTCGCATTCACGCCGGTCTCTTGCAGATAGCCGGGTACTTTGTTACCGCCAATATTGCCTTCTGCATACTGGCCGCGCACCACATGCTGCGAAAGAGTGACAGGCGTCCAGCGCTTGAGCGAGCGCAACACTTTGAGCTTTTCATCGCGAATCGCATCGGCATGCGCGTTGATCGGCGGCTCCATCGCAATCGCGCAGAGCAATTGCAGCGCATGGTTTTGCACCATATCGCGCAGCGCACCAATGCCATCGTAATAACCACCGCGCTTCTCGACGCCCAGATCTTCCGCAATCGTGATTTGAATATTCGCAATATGCTCGCGCCGCCACACCGGCTCAAAAAGTGCATTGGCAAAGCGTAGCGCCATGAGGTTTTGCACACTGGGCTTGCCCAGGTAATGATCGATGCGGAAAACTTGCTTTTCGCTGAAAAACTGCAACACGGTTTGGTTGATTTGTCGATTGCTCGCTAGGTCATGACCGAGCGGTTTCTCCAGCACGAGGCGCGTGCTCGGTGTGTTCAAGCCCGCTGCGCCAAGCTGCTGCGCCACGGCTGTGAAAAGATGCGGCGAGACGGCGAGATACATCACGGTTGTCTCGGCAGCATGCTCATCCAGTCGCGATTTCAACGTAGCATAGGCATCAGGCTTGCTCAAATCCATGCGCTGGTAATGCAGCAAGCTGGCAAATTGGTCAAACTCTTCTTTGCTAGGCCGCTTGGCCAGCTCCACTTGATCGAAGCGCGTGCGGATCAGCTCGCGGTATTGCGCATCGCTCATTTCATCGCGTGCCACGCCGATGATTCGCCCGCCTTCCGGCAAAGTGCCATGTCGAAAGGCTTGAAACAAAGCTGGCATGAGCTTGCGCCAAGCCAAATCGCCCGTGCCGCCAAAGAGAATGAGATTGAAGCTCATAAAGTTACAGAAGTCAAAAAATTAGATGGTAATCAAGTTTCATACTGTAATCGAATTCCATTGTTTTTAAAGTTACATTGCAGTTACGAGGGATTTCTCTAGTTATAAAGTCTATGAGTATGTAATCTAATTACTCGTATTAGCGCTGATGTCAGTGCTTTAGGAGTGCAGCATGCAAAACAGACGAGACATTTTGGTTTTATCACTTGGCGCGATGGGTTGCGCCGCAGTGGGTGCGCAAACAGGAAAGCCCATTCGGACGGTTGTAGCCAAAAGCAGTGTGTTCGGTCTCATTACACCTCGCAACGCAGAAGCCACGCTCAAGAGCTGGACGCCTTTTTTAGAGCGTATGAGCATGTACATGGGGCAAACGATATTGCCCAAAACCTACGCGCAGCAGGGCGACTTGGTCGATGATTTCAAAAAAGGCTTGCTCGATTACGCTTGGGTAGGCAATGTGCCTGCGATTGAATTGGCTGAGGCCAATATTGCGGCAGTCTTCGGCCAATTGGTCGTCAAAGGCCAATATGCTTATCGCTCGTTGCTCATCACCCCGACTGCTTCATCCGTCAAGACGGTGGATGATGTGGTCAATGCCAAAGGCAAGTATGTATTCAGTGACGGTGATCTGCGCAGCACTTCCGGGTATGTGGTGCCGCGCTATTTCGCTTTCGCAAAGCGCGGTGTCAACGACCCGGATGCCTTGTTCAAAGAAGTCAAGCGGGGCAGCCATTTGGACAATCTCAATCGCGTGGCCAAAGGCGAGGTGGACTTGGCTACCAACAACACGACTGAGCTGGATTTGTTCCGCCAAGCCAATCCCGATCTCGGGAAAAACATCCGCGTGATTTGGGAATCGCCCGATATCCCAGAATCGCCACTCGTTTGGCGCTTAGCGCTGCCGCTAGCCACCCGCAAAAAGGCACAAGATTTCATCGTCTCATTCGGCAAGACGGGCGAAGAAAAGCAAATGCTGCGCGAGATGAACAATCTCACGGGCTTTCGCAAATCCAGCAATTTGCAGCTCGTGCCGATTGCCGATCTAGAAATGTTCAATGCTCGCCAGCGCTTAACGAACGACAAGCAAATGAGCCCCGAGGAGCGTGCGCAAAAGATTGAAGAAGCAATCCGACGCGGCACGAAGCTGGAGATGCTTCTCAAGCGCGTTTAAGCTTCTTGGCTTGACCCAACTCATCATTCGCAACCCTTACAAAAATACCTATCATGTTTAAACGTCAATTGATTCTTTCTGCCATCACCCTAGGCATGCTCGTGGGTTGCACCACTGCGCCCAGCATACCTCCATTAAGCAAAATGGTCATCGGCGTGCAAGCGGCCAAGCCAGATGAAACGCGCGCAGCTTGGCTACCCTTGGTGCAAGACTTAGGCAAGAAAAATGGCATTGCCACCGAGTTGGTCACTGCCAGCCAAGCGGAGATTGTGGCGGCATTGCGCGATGGCAAGATTGATGTGGCTTGGTTGTCGAGCAGCACCGCCATTGATGCAGTGATCGATGCGAATGCCCAAGCCTTCGCGCTGTACTTCAACGTCAATGACTCGAATGGCTACAAGGGTGTGATCATCACCCGCGCCGACAGCGGCATCAACACACTTGATCAAGCCTTCACGCAAGGAAAATACAGCTACGCAGGCGGCCCGAAGACCTCGACCTCGGGCTATGTGTTGCCACAAGCGTTGCTTTTTTCCAAGCGCAACACCACACCAGAGCAGCTCTTCAAATCCGTCACGCTCGGCGGGCATTTCCCCAACCTGGATTTGCTCTGGAGTAAAAAGGTGGATGTGGCGGTGAACAACAGCACTGACCTAGCTGTGTTTCAAGAGCGCACTCCCGAAGCCAAAGCCGGTATCCGCGTGCTCTGGGAGTCTCCCCTCGTGCCCAACGATGTGCTCATGACCCGCGCCAGTACCCCCGCTGCGCACAAGGCAAAAATGCAAACCATCTTTTTGGATTACGCTAAAACCGATGCAGCCGAGAAAGAGCTGTTCAGAAAAGCCAGCGGCATTCGCAACTTCATCGCAACAGACAATAAGCTGCTTGATCCCGTGACTGAATTCAAATTCGGGGCAGAGCGTGCGGCGATTCAAGGTAACGCGGCATTAAGCGCTGCGGAGAAAGCGGCGCAGCTGATGCGCGTGGATCAGCGTTTGCAAGCATTCAAGAAATCGCTGTGATGAAAGTGACTCGGGTGGAGTCATACCCTCACGGTGTTTTCCCTGTCGTCACAATCAGTCATATGACATTACAGTGACTGTCATGTAATTTTGCACCTTCATTTTATTTATCTTTCAGGAGTTCTCGATGAAAAAATCTCTTCTGCTGACTGCAATCGCGTTAGCCTCCGGTGGTTTGCAGGCGCAAACCGTCAACATCATCTGCTCAGTACAAGCCGAATGGTGCAACATGATCAGTACCGTGTATGCCAAGACCACGGGTACGAAAGTCAATGTCAGCATGAAGGGCTCAGGCGAAGCACTCGCGCAAATCATTGCTGAGAAAGACAATCCAAAAACCGATATCTGGTTTGGCGGCACCGGTGATCCGCATTTGGTTGCAGCCGAGCAGAACTTGACGATGGAATACAAATCGCCATCTATGGGGCTGCTGCATACTTGGGCACAACAGCAAGCCGCGCAATCTAATTTCAAAACGGTTGGCATCTACTCTGGCCCGCTGGGCTTTGGCTACAACACCGAATTGCTCGCTAAGAAAAAGATCCCTGCACCGAAGGCGTGGAGTGATTTAGTTAAGCCCGAATACAAAGGCGAGATTCAAGTGGCCAACCCCGCATCCAGCGGCACGGCCTACACCATGGTTGCCACGCTGGTGCAGCTCATGGGCGAAGACAAAGCTTTCGATTACATGAAGCAATTGCACAAAAATGTGAGCCAATACACACGCTCAGGCACGGGCCCTATCAAATCTGCTGCACGCGGCGAGACGGCGGTGTCCATCAGCTTTGTACACGATGGCGTGGGCGAGAAAATGGCTGGCTTCCCACTCGAAACAGTGACGCCCACAGATGGCACAGGTGCAGAAATCGGCTCGATGAGCATCATCAAAGGCACGCGTAATTTGGAAGCAGCCAAGAAATTCTATGAGTGGGCTTTGACACCCGCTGCGCAAGAAATGGCTGTAGCAGCAAAGCAATTCCAAGTGCCATCGAATAAATCCGCGAAGAACGATGCGCGTATTCCAGATTTCAAGAAAATCAAGTTCATCAACTATGACTACGCGAAATACGGTGCATCAGCTGAGCGCCGCCGCTTGATTGCCAAGTGGGAAAAAGAAGTGAATTCGCTGCCACGTTGATTCGAGTGGCTCAAAAATGCGCTGCGTTCTGATGGCGCAGCGCATTTTTTTGACGCCATGACTGGTTTTAGCTTTCTCGCGTGACACACACAAAATGAATTTAAACATCACCGACTCCAGCGCCAACCCCAATCGCGCCATCGTGGCGTGGCTGGTTGTTGGCTTGCTTGCTTACCTTGCCCTACCTTGGTATGCGATTCAAGACACCAATGGTTTGCTGCAAATTCCCAATGTTTTTAGTAGCTCAGAAGCGGGCAATGGCTTGATGCAAGCGAGCACGCATGGCAAGCCTTGGCTGTGGCTGGGCTTGGCTGGCTTGCTGCTGGCTGGTTTATCAGCCTTGATGGCGCCTACGAAAAGCCAAGGCGCTGTGTTGATCGCAGGTGGTGCATTTGGATTGATCGGCCTGCTGGGCTCCTCTTTCAGCATCGGCGCAAAAGGTTGGTCATTTGCATGGATGAATACGAGTTTTGGTGAGCTGGCCAGCAATCAGTTTGGCATCGGATGGGGCGCTGTCATTGTTTTGGTGGCGCTGGTGGTGCTGACTGCTTTTGGCGCTGCCCGGCGTGGCTACTTCAAAGGCGATTTATTCATTGCTGCAGCGGTGTTTGGATGCGCTGCGCTGCTGTTGCTGTTCATTATGTTCCCTGTGCTCAAAGTATTGAGCACAGCATTTTTTGCGCAAGCCGATGATGGCACCAGCAGCTTTGCGCCCACTTCTATGTGGACGCGCATTGCGAGCGAACGCAACTTTGGCCTGAGCTGTTTGGCCGGTGGTCAGCGCTGTGGCGTGGCTTGGAACACATTGTTTCTGGGCCTCATGACCGCCACTTCCACCACGATTTTGGGCACACTCATGGCGCTGATGGCCGAGCGCGCGAGCAAGCGCTATACCAAGCCGCTGAATATTTTGGCCATGCTGCCGATCATCACGCCGCCCTTCGTCGTGGGTCTTGGTTTGATCTTGTTGTTCGGCCGTGCTGGTGTGGTGAATCAATTCCTGGAGTGGGGCTTTGGCATTGAGCCCACGCGTTGGTTCTATGGATGGTTTGGGGTGTGGGTGGCGCAGACCTTTGCCTTCACGCCCATTGCTTTCATGATCATGCGAGGCGTGGTGCAAGGCATTGCGCCTTCGCTGGAAGAGGCCGCGCAAACCCTGCGCGCCGACCCGCATCGTACCTTCATGACCGTGACTTTGCCGCTGCTCAAGCCTGGCTTGGCCAACGCATTCTTGGTCGGCTTCATCGAAAGCATGGCTGATTTTGGCAACCCGATTGTGGTGGGTGGGCAATTCAGCGTGTTGTCCACAGAAATCTTCTTCGCCATCGTCGGTGCGCAATACGATCAGGGCCGCGCAGCATCTCTCGCCTGGATTTTGACGGGCTTCGCCTTGGCGGTATTTGCCATTCAGCGCGGCTTGCTCGGCAAGCAAAATTTCACCACCGTGAGCGGCAAAGGCGACTCAGGCATTGCTATGCCGCTGCCGCCCAGCGTTAAGCGCGTGGTTTACGCCACCGCTTTGCCTTGGATGGCCTTCACGGTGATCGTGTACTTGTTTGCCTTCGCGGGTGGCTTTGTGCAAACCTGGGGGCGCGATTACACATTGACGTTGGCGCACTTCAAAAACGCCTTTGGCCGGGAGATGGGTGAGTTCGGCCTCGTGTGGGCGGGCACAGCTTGGAATTCGCTCTGGACAACCTTGAAGCTGGCCGCGATTTCTGCGCCACTCACAGCAACGGTCGGCTTGATGATTGCCTACTTACTCGCACGCACAGAATTCAAAGGCCAAAGCGCATTTGAGTTCTCCGCGCTGCTCGCATTTGCGATTCCGGGCACAGTGCTGGGCGTTAGCTATATCTTGGCGTTTAACGTACCGCCGATTGAGCTGACCGGCACGGCGCTGGTGATCGTGCTGTGTTTTATGTTTCGCAACTTACCTGTGGGCGTGCGCGCGGGCACGGCTGCTTTCAAGCAATTGGATAAATCGCTGGATGAAGCCTCCATGATGTTACGCGCAAGCTCTGTGCAAACACTGCGCCATGTGGTGTTGCCGCTACTCAAACCCGCGTTGGTAGCCGCGCTGGTGTACAGCTTTGTACGCGCCATCACCACGGTGAGCGCAGTGATCTTTTTGGTAACTGCAGAGAACGAACTGGCGACCACCTACATCATCGGCCGCGTGGGCAATGGCGATTACGGCATCGCGTTGGCTTATTGCACGGTGTTGATCATCTTGATGAGCTGCGCCACGGCTTTGATTCAGTTCCTCGTGGGCGAACGCAAGCTAGGGCGGCGCAAAGGCGCGGTAGCTCCGATGGCAGCTCACTGAGCGATCAATAAACATTCAAAAAAACAAGGAAACACCATGAATCACGGCGTTGAATTCAAAAATATCACCAAGCGATACGGATCGGATTCCTCCGCAGCCCTGGCCGTCAAAGGCATCACGTTTGAGATCAAGAAAGGCTCGCTCACCACCATCCTCGGCCCCTCTGGCTGCGGTAAGACCACGACGTTGCGCATGATTGCAGGGCTTGAATCGCCCACGAGCGGCCAGATCATCATGGACGGGCAAGACGTGACCACGCTAGGGCCCGCTCAGCGCAACGTGAGCATGATGTTTCAAAGCTATGCGCTCTTCCCACACATGAACGTGATTGAGAACGTTGGCTATGGCCTGAAGATGAGTGATGTTCCTAAAGCGCAGGCTTTGCAACGCGCCAACGATGCTTTGAAAAACGTTGGCCTCGTCGGTTTCAATGAGCGCCTGCCAAGCGAGCTCTCGGGTGGGCAGCAGCAGCGCGTGGCGCTGGCTCGGGCGCTGGTGCTCGAACCTGCTGTGTTGCTGTTTGACGAGCCGCTCTCTAACCTTGATGCTCGCCTTCGCCGCGAAATGCGCGAAGAAATTCGCGGCTTGCAGCAGCGCTTGGGGCTCACGGTGGCTTACGTCACGCATGATCAAAGCGAAGCGCTGGCCGTAAGCGATCAGATCATCGTGATGGATCACGGCATCATTGCGCAGCGCGGTACACCTCAGGATTTGTATGAATTTCCTGCGTCTGAATTCGTTGCCGGCTTCATGGGCGAAGCGATGCTGTTTCCAGCGGACTCTTTGGCCAGCGGGCAAGTCAAGCTGGGGCCGTTGCAGCTCACACCGAAGAAGCCCGTGGCCGCAGGTAAAGTGAAAGTGGCGGTGCGCCCAGAAGCTTGGCAGATCAACCCGCCAGGCTCGGGCATGGCCGCGAAGCTGGCAAAGAGCGCGTATTTGGGCAGTTTTTACGAATACACATTTGACAGCGAGCTGGGCTCAATTTTTGTCGTATCGCCCGATCTGGTGAACGTGCTCTCCGTGGGATCGGATGTGTCTTTGAGTCTTAGCAGCCACGGTGTGTCGGTTGTTGCAGTCTCGTAACTGTATTGCAACTTTCCAGTTGGATAATCAGGTTATGAACCAACCCATCAATCAATTAGCTGCCCTTAAACAATTCACCACGGTTGTTGCCGATACCGGCGATTTCAAACAGCTGGCGCAGTTTCAGCCGCAAGACGCCACAACCAACCCTTCGCTCATTTTGAAGGCTGTGCAAAAGCCAGAATACGCGCCGCTCATTGCTCAAGTCAAAGCTGCGCATCCCAATGCACCGATGGATGAGCTGATTGATCGCCTCGTGGTGCGCTTTGGCCAAGAGATCGTGGGCATCATCCCTGGTCGTGTGTCGATGGAAGTCGATGCGCGGCTCTCGTTTGACCAAGCCGCTAATGTGAAGCGCGCCAAGCGAATCATCGCTATGGCCAAGGCAGCGGGCATTCCACAAGAGCGCATCTTGATCAAGCTCGCCTCCACTTGGGAAGGCATTCAAGCCGCCGGCGAGCTCGAAAAAGAAGGTATTCATTGCAACCTCACATTGCTCTTCGCATTCTGCCAAGCCGTAGCTTGCGGCGAAGCCAAGGTGCA
>JANOJL010000050.1:0-2799 GCA_031418715.1 Variovorax sp.
CGTACCTTCGTGAATCATGTTCAGCCGCTGATCGCGCCAGTATTGCTCCACCGGAAAATCCCGCGTGTAGCCGTAGCCGCCGTGGATTTGAATGGCGAGGCTGTTGGCTTCCAGGCAGTTCTCGCTTGGCCAACTCTTCGAGATTGGCGTGAGCATTTCTAGCAAAAGCGCGGCTTCAGCGGAATTGGCCTCATCGCCAGTGGCTTTGTCGTCAACTAATTTTGCGCAATACAGTTGCAAAGCCAGCGCGCCTTCACAGATGCTTTTTTGCGCAAGCAGCATACGCTTCACGTCAGCATGCTCGATCAGGCGAACTTGGGGGGAGCTGCTGTCTTTGCCAGCGCCGGTGATTGGCCTGCCCTGCGGGCGAACCTTCGCGTAGTCAAGCGAAGCGTAATAACCCGCCAATCCAAGCGAGGTGGCAGCCATTCCGATACCAATGCGCGCCTCATTCATCATGTGGAACATACCCTTGAGGCCCTCGCCGGGCTTACCCACTAAATAGCCCACAGCTCCCGGCGTGCCATCTGGTTTGAATTTGCCTTCGCCAAAGTTCAGTAGCGTATTCGGTGTGCCCGCCCAACCCAGTTTGTGATTCAGGCCAGCGAGCGTCACATCATTGCGTTGCCCCGTTAGCTCGCCTTTCGTATCGACCATCTTCTTCGGCACGATAAACAGCGAAATTCCACGTGTGCCTGCAATGAGTTTGCCGCTTTCATCAGGAATTTTGGCCAGCACCAGATGAATGATGTTCTCCGTCACATCATGCTCACCGCCTGAGATCCACATCTTGTTGCCGCGCAGCCGATAACGCGGGCCGAGTGCATCGCCTGCATCTTCTAGCTCTGCGCGAGTGCTGATATCGGATAGAGATGACCCCGCCTGCGGCTCGCTCAAACACATCGTGCCTGCCCAGCGCCCATTGAATTCATTCGCAGCAAATACCTGCTTTTGCATTTCCGTGCCGCAAGCCAAAATCGCATTGGCATTGCCCACCGTGAGTAAATTCCAGCCAATCGAGATTGAGGCCAATCCAAAAAACGAATTCGCCGCCGCCTCCACCAAATAAGGCAGCTGCATTCCACCCATCGCCTCATCCTGCGCCGCGCTGAGCATCCCGCTTTCAGCATAAGCCGCTCGCGCATCATGTGTCGCTTTCGGCAAGACCACCTTGAGCGCTCCATCAGAATCCACCTCGGTTCGCGGCTCATCCCGATCTACCGTGCGATTGAAAGGTGCAAATTTCTCCCGAGCAATCCGCTCGCAAGTGTCGAGCACCGCATTAAAAGTTTCACGCGAATGATCTGCAAAACGTAAGCGGCTATTCAACTCGTCGGCCTTCAGCCAACCGTACATCAGGAAATCAAGGGTGTTGCGATAAGCCATATGGATCCGAAAAAAGGGAAATGCCTCAAACAAGCTGGTAAGGCATCATGAAGTGAATGGGAAATACCTGCCAACCGATATGCGGTTCAGCTTTTTGCGGGCGCTGCAACAATCGTGCCCTGCGCCACAGCGCACAGCTTTTCCTCGCCATCTTTCACCGCATATACATTGCAGCGGCAGACTGACTGCGTCTTACCTGTAGCCTCAGCGTGAGCACGCGCAATCAGCATCTCGCCCATCGCTGGGCGCACGTAATTGATCTTAAATTCCAGCGTGAGCGCATTGCTACCCAGCGCGGTACCGCCGGCGTAAGTCAAAGCGTTATCCGCCAAATAACTCACCACCCCGCCATGCGCAAAACCGTGTTGCTGCAAAAGCTGTGCAGTCAGCGGCAGGCTCAACTCACAGCTTCCGCGATCAAGAGCAGTTAGCTTCGCACCCAGCAAGACGCTGAAGGCTTGCGATTGCAAAATTTGACTGCCCCAAGCGAGCCAGGCTTCCGGGGTTTGGGGCAAGCCGTCTGTGGCATGCCTCATAGCGGATCATGCTGCTTGAGCCAAATCACATTGTCTGGAGAAAGCAACTTCTGCACTTCAAGGCCACCTTGTTTAGCAAGCGAAGGATTCGCCAACCAGAACTGCGCCAACGACTCGCGTGTTTCATCCCAGCGCTCAATCACAGCACGAACCACCGATTCTGGAATAACATTACTTGTATTAATACGTTGAAAATTATCCATTGGGATCTTCCCCTCGCTTAATCTTTTCTAAAGCAACAATATCGAGCTGGTCTTTGCTTCGATTGGCAATGCGCTTCATCTTAAGCAGATGATCAATAGACGCAATGCGAATCCGCTTGCCCATGAACTCAGCTTCGATCGCATCAGCTGCTAAGCGTTCAAAGCTGATATCTGGTCGCACCAACACATCAATCACGCTGCCAGCCACTGAAGGCTCGCGCAAAGCGAAGGCAAGCATCCCTTTTTCACGATGCCATTGATCAATCAGCGCTGCATTTTTCAAGCTATCAATTGGTACTGGAATGACAGGCGCTAAACCCTTAGATTTAGCAACCTCAATGAATCGCCCCAAGTTGTCATCGTTCATCGCCAAAACGAGATCAATGTCATAGGTCATGCGCATGTAGCCATGCAACTGTACGGCTAATCCACCCACCAACACGAAATCCACTTCGGCAGCTTGCAATACGGAAAGAATATCGAGAGTCTTCATGTGGTGGGATTATTTCATACAGCGTTCATCAGAGAACCTCAAACACACCCGCAGCACCCATACCACCACCAATACACATCGTCACGCACACGCGCTTTGCTCCACGGCGTTTGCCTTCGATCAAAGCATGACCAGTGAGGCGTTGGCCGCTCACGCCGTAAGGATGACCGACGGCAATCGC
>JANOJL010000051.1:0-76673 GCA_031418715.1 Variovorax sp.
CCACAGTTGCTGGGTGATGCCGGTGATGCGGTTGACTGCGTCGTGGCTCAGATTTGAGAATTCTGTGCTGGTGATTCTGCCGTCTGCGTCGAAGGTTCTATTCGCTGCATCGCAGTCGGGCTGCAATGTGGGGGTGTACAGGTTGCCTGTGACGCAGTTCCAGCGCCATGCTTTGGGTTGGTTGAGGGCGGTGTATTGTAGGTTGGCGATGAGTGGGGTGATGGCGGGGGCTCGAAGCACGCTGGTGCGGGGCTTTTGCGTATCGATTGACGCAATCTGGCCTGTGGCGTTGCGGCGGTAGAAGACGCTGAGGCCGCTGGGATACGTGATCTGGGCTAGCTCGCCTGCATTTGTGTAGGCGTAGCTTGTTGTGAGGATCGTTGGCGCGGCAGGGTTGTCGTTGACTGTTTGGATCTTTTTGGTGATGCGGGCGAAAGGGTCTCGCTCGTATTTTGTGCTGCCGCTTGCGTCTTGCATCTCGCGCAGGCTACCGATTTGCTGGCCTGCGGCTGTACCGTCGTATAGGAAGTTTTGCTGTTTGCCGTCTGCAAATGTGATGTTGGTGACTCTGGACAGGGCATCGTATTGGTAGTTGGTCGTCTGGCCTTTGGCATCCTGCATGCTCAGAGCATTGCCAGCTGTATCGCGCGTGTGGGCCAGCGTGCCAATGTCTGGGCTGCTCTCGGAGAGCACTTCGCCCCAAGCGTTGCGGATAAAGCTGGTTTGCACGCCTTTGGGGTCTATCGCAGCTGTGAGCTGACTCAGCTGGTTGTAGTAACTGTCTGCTTGGCTGCCATCGGGGAGCTTGGTGGCTATCGGGCGGCGCAAGGCATCAAGGTAGGTTTCGGTGGCGTTGCCTAGGGGATCGGTGGTTTTGATGGGGTTGCCGTTGGCATCGTATTGCAGAGCGGTGGTTTGCGCTGCGGGGTTGGTGCCGCCTTTGATGGCTTCGATGCGGTTCAGGCTGTTGATGACTTTGCTGCTGGCTAGCGCGATTTGGTTGTTGGCATCTTTGATCTGCTCGGCCACTCGGTTGCCCATGCCATCTAGCGTGTAGGTGATTTGGTTGCCTCGGTTGTCACTTGCGGCGATCAGGCGCTGGGCGGCATCGTAGTTGTAGGTGAGCGCGTGGCCATTGGGAAGAACGGCGGTGGCGATTTGACCGCTGGTTCGGTAGGTGTAGCTGGTGACTTGCTGCTGGGCGACGGCCAGATTGCTGCCTCGGGAGATGCGGGTGACGCGGCCTCGGGGGTCGTATTGGTAGCTGGAGACCAAGCCATTGGGGGCAGTTTCGGTGAGCATGCGGCCTGCGCCATCGAAGGTGCTGGTGCTTGCGTGGCCTAGCGGGTTGGTGCTACCCGATCGATTACCTTGCGCGTCATACGTGTACGCCCACACCTGGCCGCGCGGGTCGGTCATGGCCGTCATTTGGCTGTTGGCGTTGTAGGTGTAGCTCCAGGTGCGCACTTGGCCGTTGGAGGCTGTGCCGGTGGTGTCCGTCTCTGTTTGGGTGAGGACGTTGCCTAATGCGTCATACGTGTAAGCCGTCGTCTTGCCCTGCTCGATGGTTTGAGCGGGTAGGCGCAGGGTAGGATGCCATAGGGTGGAGACGGTTTGCGCTTCTGGGCGGCCTGCGGCGAGGGTTTCTTGGGTTTTGAGGCGACGAGCGGTGTCCCATTGGTAGCTTGTGGTGAAGCCGAGGAAGTCGGTCTCTTGGCTGGGCAGGCTGGTGTTGGGCAAGAAGGCGCGGTTGGCAAACAGGCTATCTGCAGGGCTGGATTGGCTCAAGACGCGTACATTGCCGTCGCCACCTTGGAACATGATGGTATTCGGGTTGCCTAAGGGGTCGGTGACTTGGACGCTGTTTTGGAAGACGGCGGGATCGGGTGCGCTTGAGCTGAGCAGGCCACTGGCTGGGATGCTGCTGGCGGCATCGCTGGTGGGATAGGCGATTTGGTAGTTGTTGGCCCCACCGGCGTATTGCGTGCCGATGGCGCGGCCTGTGGTGTCGTAGCTGAAGGTGGCAAAGCGGGTGCCGTTTTCGTCCAAGATGCCCGTGAGGGTTTGAGGCAGATCAGGCAGCTCATACAGGTAATTCTTGAACGAATTACCGGGGTAGCTGACACGAGTATTGCGCGAGCTGCTATCGTATTCATAGCTAATGAGGCCACCATCGGGCTGGGTGACTTGGGTGAGTTGGCCTGTAGCGTTGTACGCCAAGCTGAGACTTCGGCCAAAGTGGTTGGTGATTTGAATCAACTGCCCGTTGGCGTCGTACGACAGGCTGTTGATCCAGCCATTACGCTGGCGGCTGCTGCTGGCGGCAATGGGCGCGAGGGTTTGCGTGGCATTGGCTTGGAAGCTCAGCCCGGCAGGGAGGGGGAAGTTGACTCGCTCATCGCCTGCTGCCCGGGAGAGGCTGAATTGGCTTACGCTTTGTTGCAGGCTGCTGCCGGCTTGATCTGGGGAAGCGAGGAGCCAAGCGCTGGTTGTTGTGGAGCGGCTGAAGCTCACCGCGCTGCCGTTGCCATACGCGATGTTGGCTGACAGGCCGTTGGCGGCTAGGCGCAGCTCAATGGCGTGGTTGTGGCTCCAATGGCTGCCTATGCCTGCCAGAGCGGTTGCGCCGTCGCTGCGGTAGTGGCGGGTAAAGGAGACCGGGTGGGCACCAGAATCGCTGTAGTCGGTTTCATATTGAGTTTTTACGGCAGAGGCGGGCTCGATGGGGTTGCCTTGCTGAGCTTCGCAAATTGGAGGGTTGGGTAGCAGTGTGATGCGTTGCTCGGCTGTGTTCGTGCAATCTGAGCAAGTTGCCGTGATTAAAGAACTCCCATTCGTATTTTGGTTGGCTAAGAGTTGCCTAGGTGGCGTGTATATAAACTGTAGTTGACCAGCAGCATTTGTCGTTCCATTCAAATTGCTGATGCTTCCCTCTCCTGTGACTTTGAGACGCACAGCTTTGCCTGAGCCAGGTGAACCATCCGCTTGAATAACAGTAGCAAATTGTTGTAAGGGTGAGCCTGCAAGGAGATAACGTGTGGTGGTGTTTCCGGAAAGAGAAATTTTGTTACCGCTTAATTCGCAATAACCGATTTCGGGGTTGAAGAGATATCCGCTGATACCACAGACACACTTATCGATCAACGGCCCATTCACCACGTACTTTGAAATATATTTAGCCCAACCTAATTTTCTACCTTCTGCTCTAAGAAGATCAGAATTATCGATCTCAGGCGCGCAATGTCCATATGCCCCTCCTTCAAATGAGTAGTCCGCTAGATTATTTATGTAATTTCCATTCGCGTCTAAACGAACAGCATCGCTGAAGCTCATGCCACTAGGCAACCAAAGAATGACCTCGCCATCACCAACAACCTGCTTCGCCCAATGCGCGGCATCTGGGCACTGGCTGCTGAGAGCTGCTACCGCTGCCGACCTGCTGCCGAATCGTGGAGTATCAGCGCACTCGTAAACATTTGTCTCAACGCCATACCCAAAGGGTGGAAAAAAAGTACTATTCTGAGCGTGAACATGATTCGTATAGGTAAGTAATACGATAAGAAACGTTGAAAAATAACAAAGTCTTGTTATGTGAGTTGAAAATGGCAGCATTCATAGTCCCTGGACATATCGACATAAATATTCTAATCTGCTAAGTAAATCTAACTAGTTAGATTTGCTTCTTGAGGGTGGATCAAAAATAACCTTCTTTCTTCCGCTTCTCCATAGAAGCCTCAGAAGTTTTATCGTCCATGCGCGTCGCTCCCCGCTCGGATATGTCAGCCGTGAGAGTTTCCAGCACGATGTCTTGCGCATTCATGGCGAGGCTGGCTACAGGGGCGGTGCAGGTGATGTCGCCCACGGTGCGAAAGCGTACGTCGCGCTCTTCAATCTTTTCGCCTTCACGTGCGGGCGTGAGTGGCGTGATGGGCACGAGCAGGCCTCTGCGCTCCACCACGAGACGTTTGTGGGTGTAATAAATACTGGGTAACTCGATGTTTTCACGAGCGATGTATTGCCACACATCCAGTTCCGTCCAGTTGCTGATCGGGAACACGCGGAAATGCTCGCCGGGATGAATCTTGGTGTTGAACAAGCTCCATAGCTCGGGGCGTTGAGCTTTGGGCTGCCATTGGCCGAAGTTGTCGCGATGCGAGAAAATTCTTTCCTTCGCTCGTGCTTTTTCTTCATCACGCCGCGCGCCGCCGATCAAAGCATCAAACTGAAATTCTTCAATTGCCTCTAGCAGGGTGACGGATTGATGCACATTGCGCGATTCCTCTGGATGAGCTAGGCGTACCGTACCGCGCTTCATTGAATCTTCCACGCTGCGCACCACGAGCTTCGCGCCTAATTCTGCTGCACGCTGGTCACGGAAATCACAGACTTCTTGGTAGTTGTGACCGGTGTCAATCATCAGCAGGGGATATGGAATCTTGCCGATGCCAAAGGCTTTTTCTGCGCACTTGAGCAAGACAGCAGAATCCTTGCCTCCAGAGAAGAGCAGAGTGGGCTTTTCAAAGCTGCCAGCGACTTCGCGGAGGATAAAAATAGCCTCTTCTTCTAGCGCATTCAGGTGCTGGTTAGAAAGCTGCTGTAGGAGCTGGGGTTCTGTTCTGGCGTTCATGATTTGATTCTTTGGAATTTGACTTTTAAGCAGCCGCAACATGCAGCCCACATTCCTTGGCCGATTCGTTTTCCCACCACCAGCGGCCAGAGCGGAAATCTTCGCCCAGTGTGACAGCTCGCGTACAAGGCTCGCAACCGATGCTGGGGTAAAACTGGTCGTGCAAGACGTTGTAGGGCACGTTGTTGGTTTTGACGTAATGCCAAACATCGCCGAGCAGCCAATCGTGCATGGGATTGATTTTGGTTTTCTCACTGCTGTCGTCAATGGCATGTACGGCTGATCGAGCGTCGGATTGCTCTTTGCGCAGACCTGTGATCCATGCGCGCTTGCCTGCCAAAGCTTGCGCCAAGGGCTGCATTTTTCGGATGTCGCAGCATTCTTTGCGCAGGGCGATGCTTTGGTACATCGCATCTTTGCCATACTTTTTTTCAAATACTTCCGCAGCACAAGCATCTGGCTGGTGAATGTGGATCACGCGCTCGCCGCCAAATTTGGTTTGCAAGGTTTGCAATAAATCCAGCGTTTGCGCATGCAACTTGCCCGTTTGCAGCACGAAGACTTCGCTTTTCACACCGAGCGCGTGCAGCAAATGCGTGATCACCATGTCTTCCACGCCGAGGCTGCTGGCCTGCGTGAGCGGCTGATACAACTCGCTCGCTTGGCGAAGCACGTTTTGCGCAGCGGCTACTTTTATATCGTAGCCAGCAGACGCACGCGCATGCAAACTGATCGCACTCATGCGAATTTGCCTGAGGCAAAGGCGGGCTGATTCGCTACATCACCTTGGTAGAAGTCTGTGTAATGAGAGAGCAGTTTGGCGGCATGTGCATGGCTTTGATCTTCGCGCAGCACCGCGCTGCTAAAACCGCTGCGCTGCATTTGCACCAGCTGGTCAATCAACACATCGCCTGTGGCGCGAATATCTCCTTGGAAGCCGAGCCGCTTGCGCAATTGCACCGCTTGGCTGAAGGCGCGACCATCGCTGAAAGCTGGGAAATGCAGCTCAACGATTTCAGCTTGGCTGATTTCATGGGCCTGCTTGGCAATATCGCTGTCATTGCTGATTTTTAAGACATTGAGGCTGCCAGCCGTTATATTATTTGCGTGAGGTGCTATCAATTCAATAGTATTTGGCATGATCGTTCCTTTAAGTAATCGATTCTTCTTTGTGGCGTACGCTGTTAGCTGCTGCCTTGAAAGGCTCTGCGCCGATGCGTTTCAAAGCATCAATGAACAGCTCAAATTTTTCCCCACGCGGCTCGCGCAGTTCTTTGTAGGTCGTCAGCACCGCTTCAATCGCATCGGGAATCTCCGAAGCCGTAAACGACGGGCCGACGACTTTGCCTGCGACGGACGCACCGCTGATCTTGCTACCATCCGAGCCGCCCAATGTGAGCTGGTACCATTCTTGGCCATCTTTGTCGACACCGAGAATGCCGATGTGGCCGCTGTGATGGTGGCCGCAAGAATTGATGCAGCCGCTCATGTGCAGATCAATGTCGCCGATGTCTTCGAGCTCGTCTAAATCTTGATAGCGCTCGGTGAGCTGCTGCGCAATCGGCAGGCTACGGGCATTGGCCAGATCGCAGAAATCGCCGCCGGGGCAGGCGATCATGTCACTGAGCAAACCGATGTTGCTCGATGCAAAGCCAGCTTTCTTCGCCGCACGCCACAGCTCAGGCAGCGCATCGCAGCTCACCCATGGCAAGAGCAGATTTTGATCATGTGTGACGCGCAATTCGCCTGAACTGAAAGTATCTGCGATTTGCGCTGCTAACTCCATTTGCTCAGGTGTCACATCACCGGGCGATTGCCCGACGCGCTTGACCGAGAGCGTCACAGCGCGAAGCTGCGGATTCTTGTGCGTATGCACATTGCGGGTGAGCCAGCGCGAGAAGGCCACATCATCATGCGCTGCTACTTCCAAGATGCGACTGACTTTATTCGCTATGAAATCCGTAGCATCTTGCGTACGTTCTATAAAGGCTAGAGGCACAAAATGCTTAGAAACGCGGTCTAACTCAGCTTGTGGAATGGTATGAGATCCACCATCTTGTTTGAGGATATTTTCGTATTCAGCATTGACCTGATCAATGTATTTTTGACCCTCAGCCTTTACCAAAATCTTGATCCGCGCTTTGTATTTGTTATCACGGCGGCCAAACAAGTTGTACACGCGCACGATGGCTTCGATGTAGTTGAGCACCTGATTCCAAGGCAAGAATTCGCGGATCACGGTGGCGATCAACGGTGTGCGACCCATGCCGCCGCCAACCAGAACTTTGAAGCCCAATTCGCCTTCTTGTTTCACCAATTGCAAACCCACGTCGTGCCAATAGGTGGCGGCGCGGTCTTCCTCTGCCCCCGTAACCGCAATTTTGAATTTGCGTGGTAAAAAAGCGAACTCTGGATGCAGCGTGCTCCATTGGCGCAGGATTTCGCAGAATGGGCGCGGATCGGCAATTTCATCGGGCGCAATACCTGCCAAGCCGTCGCTGGTGATGTTGCGAATGCAGTTGCCACTGGTTTGAATGCCATGCATATTCACACTGGCCAGCAAATCCATCACATCAGCAGATTTGTCGAGCGGAATCCAGTTGTATTGGATGTTTTGGCGTGTGGTGAAGTGGCCGTAGCCTTTCGTCAACTCAATGCCTTGGCCAGAGAGACGCGCTTGGCCAGTGACGGCAGCTTGAAACACTTCTTCGCTGGGTTGATCGTATTCACGCGCGATCTGAGCAAGTACGCGAAGCTGTGCTGTATTGAGCTCGCCATAAGGCACAGCTACACGCAGCATCGGTGCATAGCGCTGCACATACCAGCCATTTTGCAGGCGCAGTGGGCGAAATTCCTCTTCTGCGAGGCGGCCATCGAGACGGCGCTCGAGCTGATCGCGGTATTGCGCAGCGCGCAGTTTCACGAACTCGGTGTCAAATGCGTTGTATTGATACATAGAAAAATCTCTTAGATGGCCAGCAGCTTGAAGCCTGCATAGGCCAGCAGCAGCGAAAGAATGGAGCGAATCGCGCGGTCGGGCACATGTGAGCCCAGCTTCGTGCCGAGCCAAATGCCAGGCAGCGAGCCAGCGAGCAGCTTGGCCAGCAGCGGCCAATCCACCGAGCCAATCGACGCATGACCCAAGCCTGCCACGAGCGTGAGTGGCACCGCATAGGCCACGTCAGCAGCCACGATGCGGTTGAGCGGCAGGGCGGGGTAGAGCAGCATCAGCGCCGTCACGCCAATCGCGCCAGCGCCCACAGATGTGAGCGAGACGAGCACGCCGATGAGTGCGCCAAAGATGATGGGCAGCGCCGGATGGCGCGGCTTCGTGGCGGCTTCGAGCTGTTCGGCGCTGATGTCAAACGATGGAACGGCGGCACCTTTGATGACTTTGTAGAGCGTTGCAGCGGCTGTGAGTAGCAGGGCGAATCCTAAAGTGGTCGTCATGACTTTTTGCACTGCCTCTTGCGCCGCGCCAAAGTAATGCAGTGCACCCACAGTGAGTAATGCGGCGGGAATTGAGCCGATGCTCAAACTGCCGACGATTTTCCAGTCGACGCGGCGAGCGAGCGCTAAATTCACGGTGCCGCCGAGTTTGGTGAAGGCTGCAAACAGCAAATCTGTGCCCACAGCAAGGATGGGTTTGATACCGAAGCCGAAAATCAGAAGCGGTGTCATCAAAGAACCGCCCCCCACGCCGGTGAGGCCAACCACGAAGCCAACAAAGAAGCCAGAAAAGATAAATGCGAGATCAGTCATAGGGCAGACTGTGCCGCATCAACCCTTAAAACCAAACTACTTTTTCGTTGTTGACTTATGCGAATAAGCTTAGTTGTTTTGCGGCATATGGCGCTATCTTCGTCTGCCCAAAATCCCACCCAATACGCCGCGAATAATCTGCCTTCCCACTTCTCGCCCAATCGAGCTGGCTGCTGATTTCAAAAGTTGTTCACCTGCACTGGCGCGAGTGCGTTTCGCACCGCCACCCAAAATATTTCCCAAGCCGCCGAGCCAGCCGCCGGAGGCTTCTTCGTCAGCGGCATTGGTGGCTTCTTTTGCTACATCCTTTGCAGTCTCGGCGGCTTGCGATTCTGTGGCCATGTTTGCCTGCGTACGGCCTTTGATGATTTCGTAGGCGGATTCGCGGTCAACGGTTTTCTCATACACACCCGCGACGATGGATTCTTTGATCAAGATTTGGCGCTGCTCAGTGCTGATGATGCCGATTTGGCTGCCCGGCGGCATCACATACACCCGCTCGGTGATGCCAGGGCGGCCTTTCTCATCCAGGAAGCTGATCAAAGCTTCGCCCACGGCCAGCTCGGTGATCGCGGTTTCAATGTCTAGGCCGGGGTTTTGCCGCATCGTCTCAGCCGCAGACTTCACAGCCTTTTGATCGCGCGGTGTGAAGGCGCGCAACGCATGCTGCACGCGGTTGCCCAACTGCGCTAGCACGCTGTCGGGAATATCCAGCGGATTTTGCGTGACGAAATACACGCCCACGCCTTTGGAGCGCACCAAGCGCACCACCAGCTCAATACGCTCTAGCAAAGGCTTGGGCGCATCGTTGAAAAGCAAATGCGCTTCGTCGAAGAAAAACACTAATTTTGGTTGATCAATGTCGCCTACTTCGGGCAGCGTTTCAAACAGCTCTGAGAGCAGCCAAAGCAGAAAGGTGGCGTAAAGGCGGGGCGAGGTGAGCAGCTTGTCTGCGGCTAGGATGTTGATGATGCCTTTGCCGCTGGAATCGGTCTGCATGAAGTCTTGGATATTGAGCATCGGCTCACCGAAAAATACATCACCGCCTTGCTCTTCAATCTGCATCAAGCCGCGTTGAATCGCGCCAATCGAGGCGACAGAAATGTTGCCATATTCAGTGGTGAAATCTCGCGCGTTGTCGCCCACGCTTTGGCACATGGCTCGCAGATCTTTCATATCGAGTAAGAGCAAGCCTTGGTCGTCTGCGATTTTGAAGACGAGTTGCAATACACCGGCTTGCGTCTCGTTCAGATTGAGCATGCGCGAGAGCAGCAGCGGGCCCAGATCGCTCACGGTGGCGCGCACGGGATGACCTTGCAGACCAAACACATCCCACAGCGTGACCGGAAATGCTACAGATTCAGGAGCGGTTAGCGCACGTTCTGCAAGGACTTTGGCCAGTTTGTCGCCAATTTTTCCAGTTTGCGAAATCCCCGTGAGATCGCCCTTTACATCGGCCATGAACACCGGCACACCGATGCGGCTGAAGCCCTCGGCTATGGTTTGCAGCGTCACCGTCTTGCCTGTGCCCGTCGCACCTGTGATCAGGCCATGACGGTTGGCTTTGTCCGGGCGTAGGAAGCATTCGGTGCTTTTATTTTTGGCAATGAGGATGGAATCGGCCATGATGAATCTTGGTAAGTGCAAAGAGATGATTAAAAGCGATTTTTAAGCGCAGAAGCTACAAAACCGATATTCATATGTGTCCCAGCATGAAAAAAGCCTAAAACATGCGCAAGGCATGCTTTAGGCTTTGAGGCTCAACTGAGCTGGTTTTTAGTTTGCGCCTTTGGCGATCCACTCAGAGAGAATCTTCACATCCGCCGCCGCCACTTGCGGCATGCCGGGCATGGGAATCGTGCCCCATACACCTGCGCCGCCTTTCGTGATTTTTTCGGCGAGATAGGCGGTTGCGTCAGACTTGCCTTTGTATTTATCGGCAACGGTTCTGAATGCAGGGCCCACCATCTTCTTGCTTACATCGTGGCAATTGAGGCAGGCGTTTTTGTCCGCCAAATCGAGGTTGGCGTATGCAGGCAGAGCCAAGCACATGAGTGCGCCTAAAAGCGCAAGGTGTCGTGTTGTCATGGTTTGCACTTTACTTCACCGTGACGGTGATGGTGTCGCTCAGGACTTTTCCATAGGATTGGTGTGCGCCATTGGCAAACTGTGCAGTCAACTTGTAGACACCGGGAGCCAGCTTGACTTCTGCTTCAGTTTGACCTTTGCCGAAGTGCATGTGTTTTTCAGTGAACGGGATCGATTCGCCGGACGCAATCGAATCCAGATTGATCAACAAATGATGATGGCCGCTGTTGGCCACGACATCACCTGCTGGCGCGACTTCCAGTCCTTTGGCACCGAAGCGCACTTTAAAGGTGGTGCCCACAGTGGCGTTGTTTGCTGGCTCCAGAATGCTGACTTTTTGCGCTGGCGCAGAAGGAGAGCTAGCGCAGCCTACCAAGGTAGCGGCCAGGGCTGCCGTTGCGAGGAGAACGGAAAAGCGGGTGTTGAATGTTGTCATGATAATTTAAGTTGAAATAAATGCTGTGAACAGCCAAGCTCAGCCACATGGCTGATCGGCAAACTAAAAAAGAAGAGGAGGAGAGCGAATCAGGCCAGCTGAAAAGCGGGTGGAGCTCGGCTAGGTGGAGGCTTATCGGCTTGAATCCGGTCAAGAACGATGTCTGGATGGGGAATCCACTGCCAAACGGCCACTGTGCGCGGCACTTCGAAATTCAAATGCAAAGGAATACCTGGAATCGAGATCAGCGTGTAAATAGGCGCGTTGCTGCAATGCTTGATGATGCTGCTTTTGTCTTCAGCATCATCTGCCGGCACAGTGATCTTCTTCATGCCAGCGCCGGTGCAAACCATGATTTCGATCGTTTTCCCGCTGGCAAAAGCCACCATGGTGTTCAGTGTGTTGCCCAAAGAAAACCAAGCCAAAGCCAAGATGGCAATGCTAAGGGCGATGAGGCGTTGTTGGCGGTGGGACATTTTTTGTTGAATATCATACTAGAGAGCACGCAACGCCATGTCAAGGTGGGAAACCCAAATGCCACGTGCGAAAAAGTAAAATCAGCTTCTGTACACACAGCAAGAGCAAAAGGAAGAGCATGGCAGGCCACAGTAAATGGGCAAACATCCAGCACCGTAAAGGGCGGCAGGATGAAAAGCGCGGAAAGATTTGGACGCGAGTGATCCGCGAGATCATGGTATCGGCGCGTCAAGGAGGCGGCGATTTGACGACAAATCCGCGCCTTCGTTTGGCAGTTGACAAAGCCAAAGCGGCCAACATGCCCGCTGACACGATCAAACGCAATATTGACAAAGCCACCGGCAATCTTGAAGGTGTGCACTATGAAGAGATTCGTTACGAAGGCTATGGCATCGGCGGCGCGGCGATTCTGGTCGACACAATGACCGACAACAAAGTGCGCACCGTGGCCGAGGTGCGGTTTTGCTTTAGCAAGCATGGCGGCAACATGGGCGCAGAAGGCTCGGTAGTCTTTCAATTCAAAAATGTAGGCCAAATCTTGTTCGCGCCCGGTGCGGATGAAGCCAAGATGATGGACATTGCTTTGGAAAACGGCGCAGAAGATGTGATTACCGACGACGAAGGCGGCATTGAAGTGCTCACATCACCTGGTGATTTTGAAGCCGTGAAAGATGCTTTGCAAGCGGCGGGTTTCAAGCCTGAGATTGCCGAAGTGACGATGCGTGCTGAAAATGCGATTGCTTTGGAAGGCAACGATGCCGCGAAGATGCAAAAGCTGCTGGACATGATTGAAGAGATTGATGATGTGCAAAACGTGTATCACAACGCAGAGATACAGCTATGAAAATTCTTGTGATTGGCGGCGGAGGCCGGGAGCATGCGCTGGCTTGGAAGTTGGCGCAGTCTCCGAAAGTGCAGACTATTTATGTAGCACCAGGAAATGGCGGCACGGTATTAGATTCTCGGTTTGAGAACCTCAATCTGTCTTCCCCCGTTGAATTATCTGCCTGGGCTGCTACTGAAAAGATAGTACTTACTGTGGTCGGACCTGAAGCGCCGCTCGCTGCGGGGATTGTCGATGAGTTTCGCGCCAAAGGGCTGCGGATTTTTGGACCTACGCAGGCAGCTGCGCAATTGGAAAGCTCTAAGGCATTTTCTAAAGCATTTATGGCGCGGCATGGCATACCTACTGCCGAATTTGAAACTTTCACAGACGCACTCGCTGCGCATGCTTACCTTGATCAAAAAGGTGCGCCGATTGTGGTCAAGGCTGATGGCTTGGCGGCGGGCAAGGGCGTTGTGGTGGCGATGAGCTTGGCTGAGGCGCATGCTGCGGTGGACGATATGCTGGCGTCGAACTCTTACGGCGTGCAGCATAACGGTGAGGCTCGCGTTGTGATCGAAGAATTCTTAGAAGGCGAAGAAGCTAGCTTCATCGTGCTGTGCGACGGGAAAAATGTGACGGCTCTGGCCACCAGCCAAGATCACAAGCGTTTGCAAGATGGTGACCAAGGGCCGAATACGGGAGGGATGGGCGCTTACTCGCCCGCGCCAGTCGTCACGCCCGAGGTGCATGCGCGGGCGATGCGTGAGGTGATCTTGCCGACGATCAAGGGCATGGAAAAGGATGGCATTCGGTACATCGGTTTCCTCTACGCGGGCTTGATGATTTCGCCGCAGGGAAAAATCAAAACCCTTGAATTCAATTGCCGCATGGGCGATCCTGAGACACAGCCGATCATGATGCGTTTGAAGAGTGATCTCGTCGATGTGCTGCTCGCTGCCACGGATCAAAAGCTTGACGCGATCGAGCTGCAATGGGATCGCCGCGTCGCGCTGGGCACGGTGCTCGCTGCGCATGGTTATCCGATGAATCCGCGCAAAGGCGATGTGATCAATGGGCTGCCTAAAAATGATTCTTCGGTGGGCGACGATGTGGTCGTCTTCCATGCGGGCACTGCGAGCGTGAATGGCCAAACCGTCACCAGCGGCGGCCGCGTGCTCTGCGTCACGGCGCTGGCTGATTCTGTGAAACAAGCGCAGGCGCGGGTGGCACAGGTGATTCAGGGGATAGGGTTTGACGGGATGCAATACCGGCGCGATATTGGGTATCGTGCGGTGAAGTGAGCGACTACCCCAAGCCCTACAAACTCCAATTCCAAGGCAGCCGCTGCGCAAAGTGGTTGCTCAAGGCCATGGGTTGGCAAATTGAATTTGATGGCTTCCCGACCCAACAAGGCATTGCCATCGTCTACCCCCACACCAGCAATTGGGATGCGCCGATCATGTTTTTGGTGAAATGGGCTGTCGGCGTGCAGGTGATGTTTTGGGGGAAAGACACGCTGTTTAAGATTCCGCTGCTTGGCACTTGGTTGCGCTGGATCGGTGGCGTGCCAGTAGAGCGCACTCATCCGCATGGCGTGGTGGGGGGCATGATGGCGCAGATGCGAGGGCGCAAAGAGAGGGGTGATTATTTCTGGCTCGGCCTCGCACCCGAGGGCACGCGGAAATACATTCCTGGCTGGCGTAGCGGTTTTTATCGTGTGGCTGTAGCTTGCGATGTGCCGCTCTTGGTTGTGACGCTCGATTATTCGCGTCGAGAATGCAAGGTGAATCAGTTTCTCAAGCTATCTGGTGATGAGGTGAAAGATATGGCGCGGGTGGCGGCGATCTGCTCGCCTGTGAAAGGTTTGAAATCTGAAAACATGGCGCCTATCGTTTTGCTTGATCCAGCGGTGAAACGCAGCGAAACAATCATCAAATGAGGCTAACATTGCGTCATGAGTATTGAAAAAGTTCGTACCTACCTTTTAGGGCTGCAAGAAAATATCGTTGCCACTTTTGGTATGGTGGATGGTAGCGATTTTCATTTCGACAAATGGAAAAAACGCCTAGGTGAGCCTTTGCAGGGAGACGGTATCACCTGCATTTTGGAAAATGGTGGCATGTTTGAGCGTGCAGGCTGCGGCTTTTCGCATGTGCGCGGCATCAGCCTCCCGCCTTCGGCCACCCAAAGTCGCCCTGAATTGGTGGGCGCGCCTTTCGAGGCGCTTGGAGTATCGCTGGTTTTCCATCCGCACAACCCTTATGCGCCCACGGTGCACATGAATGTGCGTATGCTGAGCGCCAAAACGCCATCAGGCGAAGCTGTCTTCTGGTTTGGCGGTGGTATGGATCTCACGCCCTATTACGGTTTTGAAGAAGACGCGCAGCATTTCCATCGCATCTGCAAAATGGCCGTGACGACCTTTGGCGAAGACAAGTATCCCAAATATAAAAAATGGTGTGACGCGTATTTTTACTTGAAGCATCGCAAAGAGCCGCGCGGCATTGGCGGAATTTTTGTGGATGATTTCAATGAAGGCGGCTTTGCGAACGGCTTTGGCCTGATGCAATCCATTGGCAATGCTTTCATACCCGCCTATTTACCGATTTTGGAAAAGCGTTGCGATACGAAATTTGGGCAACGTGAGAGAGATTTTCAGCTCTACCGGCGCGGTCGTTATGTGGAATTCAATCTGGTTTGGGATCGCGGCACGCATTTCGGCCTGCAATCGGGCGGGCGCACAGAATCTATCTTGATGAGCATGCCGCCCATGGCAAGTTGGGCTTACAAACGTATGCCACGCCGTGGTACACCCGAGCGCGATTTGTACGAGACATTTCTTGTGCCTAAGGATTGGATTTGAGTCCTCAGAGCAGGATGGGCATTTATGGCGGCGCATTTGATCCGCCCCATCTCGCGCATGAGGCGCTGGCCAGAGCAGCCATTGAGCAATACGAGTTGGATGAACTCTGCATCTTGCCCACCGGAGAGGCTTGGCATAAAAATCGTACGCTTACTGATGCCTCGAATCGTATCAGCATGGCCAGGCTAGCCTTTGAAGATCTGCCACAAGCGCGCGTGGATGAGCGCGAAACGCTACGAAGCGGCGCGACCTACACCATTGACACCTTGCAGGAGCTTCAAGCTGAAAATCCCCATGCCCAGCTGTTTTTGCTGATGGGGCAAGATCAGTGGCAATTCTTCCCGCAATGGCACAGATACCAGGACATTCTGCAAATTGCTACACTTTTGGTAGCACTCCGCGCAGATTCTATAACGGGTACTGGCCAAAAAGACGCTATAAATCAAGGTAAAATAGCGTATCAAACGATACGCATGCCCGCCTCGCCCATCAGCGCGACGCAGATTCGCCATCTCTCCCAGCAACAGCAAAGCATTGACCATCTGGTCAAGCCAACCGTTGCGCGGTATATTGATGCCCATCGCCTGTACAGCTCCAATTAAAGACTTCCTGAATGACCACTCAAAAATCCTCTCACATCACACGCCGCTCCACAGCTGTATCGGCCACAACAGCTGGCAGCAGCGATCAAGGTAAGCGCGATGTCACCAAGCTCCTCAAAGCCATCGTGGATGGTTTGGAAGATGTGAAAGCGCAAAACCTCATGGTGTTTGACACCGAGCATTTGAGCAGCCTGTTTGAGCGCGTCATCGTTGCCAGTGGCACGAGTAACCGCCAAACCAAGGCGCTCGCCATGAGCGTGCGCGATGCCGTGAGCCAAGCTGGTTTTAGTAAACCGCGTCTCGAAGGCGAAGAAAACGGCGAATGGATCATCGTCGATTGCGGCGCAGCCGTGGTTCACATCATGCAACCCGCCATTCGCCAGTATTACCATCTGGAAGACATTTGGGGCGAGAAACCGATGCGCTTGAAGCATGCAGCATCTGAGAAGGAAGTTGAAAAAGCTGAGAAAAAAGCCGCCGATCATTTCGCAGCAGAAAAAGTAAAAGAGAGAGCTAAAGACAAGGCGGCCAAATCGCTCAAAAAGGCTGCTGGCGAAGCTACCAAAACAGGCGCTTCTAAATTAACATCCAAGTCAACATCCAAGTCTGCTGCGCCAGTCGCCAAAAAGCCTGCTGCAAAAAAATCTGTGAGCAAACCGTCTCCACAAGCTGTGGCCAAGAAAGCCGCAGCCAGCAAAGTAGCAGCAAAAAAAGCGCCAGCTAAAGCAGCTACAAAGGCGCCAGTAAAGAAAGCCGCTGCTAAAAAATCCGCATGAGGCTCACGCTCGTCGCCGTCGGTCAGCGCGTGCCCGATTGGGCGCAAACCGCTTGGGACGACTATGCCAAACGCTTCCCGCCCGAGCTCGCGCTCACGCTTAAAGCTGTCAAAACCGAGCCGCGCGGTAACAACAAAAACACCGCCTCGCTCATGCAGGCTGAGCGCGAGCGCATCGAAGCCGCGATCGCCAAAGAGCCCAAAGGTACGAGAGTCGTCGTCCTAGACGAACGCGGCAAGAACACCTCCACCCAGCAGCTCGCCCAGCGCCTCACCGACTGGCAACTCGGCGGCACAGATGTCGCTTTAGTCATCGGTGGCCCCGATGGCCTAGAGCCAGAGTTCCGCAAATCCGCTCACGAATCCATCCGCCTGTCAGACATGACCTTGCCGCATGCGATGGTGCGTGTTCTACTGGTCGAGCAACTCTATCGAGCTTGGAGCATCAACGCGGGGCATCCTTATCATCGTGAATAGGCATTGTGAATAAATCCATCTACCTCGCCTCCCAAAGCCCACGCCGTGCGCAGCTTCTTGAATTGCTGGGGGTTCGATATGAATTGCTCTTGCCAAGTAGAGAAGAAGATGCTGAAGGTATTGAGGTGGCTTTGAAGAATGAAGCACCTAAGGCTTATGTGGTGCGGGTGACGGGGTTGAAGTTGGATGCTGCAATTGAAAGAATGAAGCGGCGTGGTTTGCCACCGCGAGCTGTCATTTGCTCAGACACGACAGTGGCTTTGGAGCGCACGATTTACGGAAAGCCTGAGAGCGAGGCAGACGCAGTACGGATGTTGACTGTACTCAGCGGCAAGACGCATCGTGTGTTCACGGCGGTGGCTTTGCAAAGCGGCAAGAAACGCGTGCAGGCACTGTCTGTTTCCAAGGTGACGTTTGCGGAGATGACCCAAAAGCAGATCAAGGCGTATGTGGCCAGCGGCGAGCCGATGGGCAAGGCAGGGGCTTATGCAATTCAGGGCAAGGCGGCGGCACATGTTTCGCACATCAGCGGGAGCTACAGCAGCATCATGGGGCTACCGATGCATGAGACGGCTACACTCCTTCGAGAATTGAACCTCTTGAAGTAGTCAAACCGCATGCAACACGACATCCTTATCAACTGGAGCCCGCAGGAGACGCGCGTGGCCATCATCGAACATGGTGCTTTGCAGGAGCTGCATATTGAGCGCAATCGCGAGCGCGGCTTGGTGGGCAATGTGTATTTGGGCAAGGTGGCGCGGGTGTTGCCGGGTATGCAATCGGCCTTCATTGACATGGGGCTGGAGCGCGCTGCGTTTTTACACGTGGCCGATTTGGCCAGCTCGGTGCATGCGCGTTATGCAGACAATGCGCCACGTAATTCAACGCACAATGCAACGCCGCCAGCCAGCGTGATTCCCATTGAAAAGCAGGTCTTTGAAGGCCAAGTAATCATGGTGCAGGTGATCAAAGATCCGATTGGCTCCAAAGGCGCGCGGCTTTCTAGCCAGATCAGTTTGGCTGGGCGGCAACTGGTGTTTTTGCCGCAGGATGATCACATTGGTATTTCGCAAAAGATTTCCCCCGAGCAGCGAGAGAGTTTGCGCTCGCGAGTGCAAAAGCTCTGGGATACGCATGCAGCGCAAGAGCAATTCAAAGGTGGCGGTTTCATCTTACGCACCAATGCAGAAGAGGCGAGCGATGCTGAACTGCAAGATGATATGGCTTACTTGCTCAAGGCCTGGCAACGTATCAAACTAAGCGCCACCAAGCTGCCCGCGCAATCTATTTTGCACACCGATGCCACTCTTTTGCAGCGAGTCTTGCGTGACATGGCTAGCGACGAGACGCAAACCATTCGCATCGATTCGCGCGAGCAATTCAATACGCTCATGGATTACGGCAACGAATTCATGCCGCATGCCGCTGCCAAATTACAGCTCTATAAAGGCGAGCGGCCGATTTTTGATTTGTTCAATGTGGATGAGGAAGTGGCCAAAGCGATGGAGCGGCGCGTGGAGCTGAAATCGGGCGGCTATTTGATCATCGATCAAACCGAAGCGCTCACCACGATTGACGTGAACACCGGCGGCTTCGTGGGTGCACGCAATTTTGACGATACGATTTTCAAGACCAATTTAGAAGCCGCAGGCGCGATGGCGCGGCAACTGCGCTTGCGCAACCTAGGTGGCGTGATCATTGCTGACTTTATCGACATGATTCGCCAAGAGCACCGCGAGCAGGTCTTGGCGGAGCTCAATAAGCAGCTCGCACGCGACCGCACGAAGACGAATGCAGGCACGTTTTCGCCCCTCGGTTTGGTGGAAATGACGCGCAAACGCACCCGTGAATCGCTCGCTCACATCCTCTGCGAGCCATGCCCTGCTTGCCAAGGCAAGGGCAGCGTGAAAACGCCCCGATCAGTGGCTTACGACATCTTGCGCGAGATTTTGCGCGAGGCTAGGCAGTTCAACCCGAAGGAATTTCGCGTGATTGCAGCACCGCAGGTGATTGAGCTGTTTCTGGACGAAGAAAGTCAGCATTTGGCGGGGCTGTCTGACTTTATTGGCAAGCCGATTTCACTGCAATCTGAGAGCACGATGGTGCAGGAAATGTACGATATTGTGTTGATGTAAATGCTATTAATTAGATAGCAACTTGCGCATGATATATAACGGTTAAAGCCCAATTAAGCTAAAATTACAAGCCGATAGCAGTAATTCCAGCCTTGGCAATCTGCGCATCTTCGCTAGATTTCACACCGCTCACACCCACCGCGCCGATCACCTGACCGTCTTTCACGATCGGCACGCCGCCTTCCAGCATGCCGTGAATCGCAGGGGCGCTCAGGAAGCTCGTGCGGCCTTGGTTGATAATGTCTTCGTAAATCTTGCTTTCGCGGCGGCCTAAGGCGGCCGTATGAGCCTTGGCGGGCGCAATATGCGACGAAATCGCGGCCACGCCATCTAAGCGCTGCAAACCCAGCAAATGGCCACCATCGTCCACCACGGCAATCGTCACCGGCCAGTTGTTCTTCAAAGCCTCGGTTTCGCAAGCCGCGAGAATAGTTTTAACGTCAGCTGCTTCGAGCACGGATTTGGTTTTCATCAGGGATTCCAGTTTTGTCTAAGATTTCAAAGATCACGAGCATAACCGCTGCTTGGCTGGGTTTTGGGAGGCTTGAAGTCAAAAGTATCCATACAAAAAGTAGGAGACGAAGCTATTGAATGGCAGTTGCCACACGCCAAGCTTCTTTTATTCTAAAATCTTCCCACGCTGCATGTTTCATAGCAGTTTGAAGGAGTATTTTCATGAATGAACAAATTATCATGCAACCTGGTGTCGCTCTAGGTTCGGTCGAAAGAAATCGCGTTTTACGCAATACCTATTGGTTGCTGGCGCTGAGCCTAATTCCTACTGTGCTCGGAGCATGGCTGGGCGTAGCCACCGGCATCACCCGTGGCTTGACTGGCTTCACAGGCCTGATCGTCTTTATGGGCGGTGCGTTTGCCTTCATCTACGCGATTGAAAAGACAAAAAATTCAGCCATGGGTGTGCCCGTATTATTGGCGTTTACGTTTTTCATGGGCCTCATGCTCGCGCGATTGCTCTCGATGGTCTTGGGCTTCAAAAACGGTAGTGAACTGATCATGACCGCTTTTGCTGGAACAGCAGGCGTGTTTTTCGTGATGGCTTCTCTCGCCAGCGTGATCAAGCGTGATCTCTCGGGCATGGGCAAATGGCTCTTTGTCGGAGCTTTGGCAGTGATGGTCGGCAGCATCATCAATGTTTTCATCGGCTCCACCATGGGCATGGCCGTGATCAGTGTGATGTGCATCGGCATTTTCTCTGCTTACATGCTCTATGACCTGAAGCGAATCATGGATGGCGGTGAGACCAACTACATCAGCGCCACCTTGGCTCTGTACATGGACATCTTCAACGTTTTCCAAAGCTTGCTAGCCTTGCTAGGCATCTTTGGCGGCGACCGCGAATGATGGCTCATTGAAGCGGACACAAAAAAAGCGCCCGAGGGCGCTTTTTTTATGGAGAAGAAAACCCTAATGGCTTATTTCTTTGGCTCAACAGCCTTCTTAGCGGCGTCAGCAGCAGCCATACCCGCAGCCTTGGCAGCATCAGCAGCGCCAGCGCCAGTAGCAACAGCACCTTTTGCAGCGTCAGCAGCAGCGCCGACGGCGGCACCAGCGGCAGCGCCAGCAGCAGCTTTAGCAGCATCAGCAGCGGAGCCAACGGCAGCACCAGCAGCAGAGGCGGCACCGGCGGCAGCAGAAGCAGCCACAGCAGCGGCTTCAGCCACAGGAGCAGCTGCGGGAGCAGCAACAGGAGCTGGTGCAGGAGCAGCAGCTTCTTCTTTTTTGCCGCAAGCTGCCAAAGCAACAGCAGCCATCAACGAGGCCAAAACGAGGGTCTTTTTCATGAGTAGTCCTTATGTGGATTGAGAAAACAATTTCCGGAAATTGCCAAAGTCATTGTTAACCTTGACGTTTGTCAAGCTGGCTTGCACCAACTTGACGGTTTGCACACAAGGCACTCGAGCTCCCTGCGCACAACCCAGAATTATAGCTCGCGCCTGAATGCTTTTGCAAAAATGCGTAGCAAACATGCCTGTAAGTACGGGGCTCTTTCTGAAGTAGCGGCGATTAGTTTTGCATTTCATCGATCAAGCGCATGAACCTTGGGGCTTGGCTTGCCTTAAAATCGACATTAACGATTTGCGCTGTGTTGTGTTGCATGGCGAGTTAATTTTTTATAGTAGCTGCCTTGTTGACCCTCGCCCGACCCGCCTCTGATCCAGCTGATGCTTTGCTTGCCCTGATTGCGCAAGATATGGCGCAGGTTGATGCCGTGATTGCTCGGCGACTCGCCTCTGATGTGCCATTGGTGGGTCAAATCAGCAACTACATCATTTCCGCTGGTGGCAAACGACTTCGCCCAGCGCTTTTGTTGCTGATGAGTGGCGCACTTGGATACACACATTCGCGCAAATACCAATTGGCAGCAGTGGTGGAGTTCATCCATACGGCGACCTTGCTGCATGACGACGTGGTTGATGAGTCGACATTGCGACGAGGCCGGCCCACATCCAACGAGACTTTTGGAAATGCGGCTAGCGTGTTGGTGGGTGATTTTCTGTATTCACGCGCTTTTCAGATGATGGTGGAATGCGGGTCGATGCGCGTGATGTCTATTCTTGCGGAGGCAACGAATGTAATTGCTGAAGGCGAAGTCTTACAGTTGATGAACATGCATGACGCATCGTTGGGTGAGGCTGCCTATCTCAGCGTGATTCGCTCCAAAACGGCTAAGCTGTTCGAAGCCAGTGCGCGCTTGGCTGCTGTGTTGTCAGATTCGAACGCAGCGATTGAGGAGGCCTGCGCTAGCTACGGCCAAGCCTTGGGGACGGCTTTCCAAGTGATTGACGATGCGTTGGACTACGAGGGCGATGCCTCGCGCATGGGAAAAAACTTAGGCGACGACCTGCGCGAAGGCAAGGTCACGCTGCCGCTGATCGTGGCCATGCAACGCGCCACACCTGCAGAGGCTGCTGTCATACGTCAGGCTATTGAGCAGCTCGACACGGGTCAACAAGAGCAGCAATTAGAGGCCATCGTGGCTATCATGCGTCGTACCGAAGCTCTGCAGGCAACGCACGCCGCCGCCAAAGTAGAGAGCGAGCGTGCAGTTGCAGCCTTGCAGAGCCTTCCAGACTCAACGTATAAGACAGCGCTATTACATTTGGCTCATCTATCCATAGCCAGAATAGCCTGACAGGCTGAATCCTCAGCGGACGCAAGGTGACACCGCTTATTTTGTCTCTTCTATGCTGGATTTGTGCCGTATTTGGCATGTTAATGGTTGGTCTGGCGCTTGATGTGGTGTATTCTCGGGAAAGTATGCTTGTTCGGCAGCTCACATTTTTGGGCGGCGCAGGCAGCAGTGATTGATCTATGGCTGTTGTTGACACTCCGCTTAACTCTCCTTCTACTTTGGCGTTGCCAGGCACGGCGCGTGCTTTGGTTATGGCCGGCAAGCTTGACCAGAAGAAAGCCGAAGACGTTTTTCGCAAGTCGCAATCATCCAAAAACAGTTTTATCGCCGAATTGATCAATTCGGGTGCAATTTCAGCTGCAGATCTAGCGCACACCATGTCGGCGGCCTTTGCTTCGCCATTGATTGATTTAGATGCTGTTGATCCCCAGCGCTTGCCAAAGGGACTCATTGACAGCAAGCTGTGTCAAAGCCTGCGTGTGGTGGTGTTGGCCAAGCGGAACAATCGACTAATTCTGGCCACGGCGGATCCTTCTGACCAAACCACAGCTGAGAAAATCAAATTTGCCACTCAATCTGGTGCGGATTGGGTGATTGCGGAATACGACAAACTAACCAAATTGGTGGAGGCTACTGCCGTTTCTACTTCCGAGGCGTTGGATTCGATCATTGGCGCCCCAGGTGACTTTGAATTCGACGAATCTAGCATGGAGGCCGTGACAGAAGAGCAACAAGACACAGCCACCGATGTTGACGATGCGCCAGTTGTCAAATTTTTGCAAAAAATGCTTCTCGATGCTTACGGCATGCGTGCCTCTGATTTGCACTTTGAACCTTATGAACACACCTATCGCGTACGCTTTCGTATTGACGGAGAGTTGCGTGAAATCGCTTCGCCTCCTGTGTCGATCAAGGAAAAACTGGCTTCCCGGATCAAGGTGATCTCCAAGCTGGATATTTCAGAGAAGCGCATACCGCAAGATGGGCGCATGAAGCTGAAAGTAGGTGCAGATCGCGTGATCGATTTTCGCGTGAGTACTTTGCCCACGATGTTCGGCGAGAAGATCGTGATCCGTATTCTCGATCCGTCTAGCGCTAAGCTGGGTATTGAGGCGCTGGGCTACGAGAAGGTTGAGAAAGACCGCATCATGGAGGCGATCAGCCGCCCATACGGCATGATTTTGGTCACCGGGCCCACAGGTTCAGGTAAAACCGTCTCGCTCTACACTTGCTTGAATTTGATGAACAAGCCGGGCGTGAATATCGCCACGGCGGAAGACCCGTGCGAGATCAACTTGCCTGGCGTGAATCAGGTCAACGTTAACGATCGTGCGGGTTTGACTTTCGCTGTCGCACTCAAATCTTTCCTGCGCCAAGATCCCGATGTGATCATGGTCGGTGAGATTCGTGATCTGGAAACGGCAGATATCGCCATCAAGGCGGCGCAAACGGGTCACTTGGTTTTATCTACCCTGCACACCAACGATGCGCCGACGACGCTCACTCGCATGCGCAACATGGGGATAGCGCCATTCAATATCGCTTCCAGCGTGATATTGATCACTGCTCAGCGTTTGGCGCGTCGCTTGTGTGCAAATTGTAAGCAGCCAGCCGATATTCCTCAAGAAAATTTGATCCAAGCTGGCTTCAAAGAAGAAGATATTGATGGCAGCTGGACACCTTACAAGCCTGTGGGATGCTCCATGTGCAACAACGGCTACAAAGGGCGTGTGGGTGTGTATCAGGTGATGCCTATCGGTGATGACATGCAGCGCCTTATTCTGGCCGATGCCAGCGCAATGGATATCGCCATTCAATCGCAAAAGGATGGTGTGCGCAGCCTGCGACAATCAGCCTTACACAAGGTCAAAACCGGTATGACTTCGCTGGAAGAAGTCATCGCCGTGACCAATGAATAACCGCAGCACCAGCTACATAGGACGGAGACTCGCATGGCCACTGCAGCAAGCAAAAAATCAGAAGTCAAAGAAGTTGTCTTCGAATGGGAAGGTAAAGACCGCAACGGCAAAACCGTGCGCGGTGAGCAGCGTGCAGTCAGTGAAAATCAAGTCATGGCCTCACTGCGCAGGCAGGGCGTCATCCCTGGCAAGATCAAAAAACGCAGAATGCGGTCTGGCAAGCGGATCACGCCTAAAGACATGGCAATTTTCACACGCCAATTGGCGACCATGATGAAGGCCGGTGTGCCTTTGTTGCAAGCGTTTGATATTGTGGGTCGTGGGAACGCCAACCCTAGCGTCACGAAGTTGCTCAATGATGTACGCACGGATGTGGAAACTGGCACCTCACTGTCGTCTGCATTTCGCAAGTATCCGATGCACTTTGACAACTTGTATTGCAATTTGGTGGAAGCGGGAGAGGCTGCAGGTATTCTAGAAAGCCTGTTGGATCGTTTGGCCACTTACATGGAAAAATCAGAAGCGATCAAATCCAAGATCAAATCCGCGCTGATGTACCCGATTGCGGTGGTTGTTGTGGCTTTCGTGGTGGTGTCGGTGATCATGATTTTTGTGATTCCTGCCTTCAAAAGCGTGTTTGCTAACTTCGGAGCTGATTTGCCAGGCCCAACTCTGTTTGTGATTGCGATAAGTGAATTCTTTGTTAAATGGTGGTGGCTCATTTTTGGCGGCATCGGTGGTGGTTTGTATTTTTTCATGCAGGCGTGGAAGCGCAACGAAAAGGTGCAGAGGGTGATGGATCGCTTGCTTCTGAAGCTGCCTGTGTTTGGTACTTTGATCGAAAAATCTTGCATCGCGCGCTGGACACGGACGCTAGCGACGATGTTTGCTGCGGGCGTTCCTTTGGTTGAGGCGCTAGATTCTGTGGGCGGCGCTTCGGGAAATTCGTTGTACATGGACGCGACCTCGCGCATTCAGCAAGAAGTGTCCACGGGCACGTCGCTTACGGCGGCCATGCAAAACGCCAATTTATTCCCTTCGATGGTGATTCAAATGACGGCGATTGGTGAAGAGTCAGGCTCGATTGATCACATGCTGGGCAAGGCTGCTGATTTTTATGAGGCTGAGATTGATGACATGGTGGCGGGCCTGTCCAGTTTGATGGAGCCTATCATCATCGTGTTCCTGGGTACCATTGTGGGTGGCATCGTTGTCTCCATGTACCTGCCGATCTTCAAATTGGGCGCTGTGGTCTGATGGATTCTGTGGTCTGGCTGGAGGCATTGCCGGTGGCACTGCTAGGGCTGTTCATTGGCAGTTTTCTCAATGTGGTCATTCATCGCTTGCCCAAAATGCTGGAAGCGCAATGGGCAGCGGAATGTCACCAATTGATGCATTCCGAAGAGCCGCCGAAACAACAGGCGGTTTATAACCTGATGTTGCCGCGCTCAGCGTGTCCGCATTGCGGCCATCAAATTCGCTGGTATGAAAATTTTCCTGTGCTGAGCTACTTGGTGCTGGGTGGTAAGTGCTCGAATTGCAAAGCCAAGATCAGCATGCGCTACCCGGCAGTCGAAGTGCTCACGGGAGCCTTGTTTGCCTATTGTGCGTTGCGCTGGGGTTGGAGCTGGCAAACAGTGGCTTGGTGCACATTCTGCGCAGCCTTGGTGGCGCTGACCTTCATTGATTGGGATACGACTCTTTTGCCCGATGACATCACCTTGCCTCTGGTTTGGCTGGGATTGATCGTGGCTGCTCTGCGTTGGAATGCGGATGTGACACTTGTGAATGCTGTGTGGGGTGCTGTGGCAGGCTATCTATCGCTTTGGAGCGTGTATTGGCTTTTTAAGCTAGTGACAGGCAAAGAAGGTATGGGCTATGGCGATTTCAAACTCTTTGCTGCTCTGGGTGCTTGGTTCGGCTGGCAGGCACTGATTCCTATGATTTTGCTGGCTTCGTGCATTGGCGCGATTGTGGGCATCATCATGAAGCTCAACAGCGCATTGCGCGAGGGCGGCTATGTGCCCTTTGGGCCGTTTCTTGCCGGTGCGGGCGTGGTGGCTTTGATCTTTGGCCCGGCGAGTATTTTGAAAGCCATCGGGCTTTGATGTGCTGCGGTTGAAATCTATGCAAACAGTCGGCCTCACTGGCGGCATTGGCAGCGGCAAGAGCACGGTTGCCAAAATATTGGCCGATGAAGGTATCCCTTTGATCGATGCAGATGCTTTGTCGCGCAGTTTGACCCAAACAGGCGGCGCTGCGATGGTGGCGATAGAAGAAGTATTTGGCAAAAATGTAATCGCTCAAGAGGGCGGTTTGAATCGTGAGGCCATGCGCACTT
This sequence comes from Variovorax sp., assembly GCA_031418715.1. Taxonomy (GTDB): domain Bacteria; phylum Pseudomonadota; class Gammaproteobacteria; order Burkholderiales; family Burkholderiaceae_C; genus JANMDU01. The sequence continues at coordinate 26,483 of JANOJL010000051.1, forward strand.
TGATGCTGGAAAACAGCCAAGCAAAAGCGCGCTTGGAGGCAATCATTCACCCATTGATTGGTCAGCAGATCAATGAGCAATTGGCTCATGCTCAAGCGTCTGGCGCTATTTTGGTGGTCGTGGACATTCCTTTGTTGGTTGAAGGTGGTTTGCGCTGGCGCAGCCGTTTGGATGCGATTTGGGTGGTGGATTGCTTGCCTGCCACGCAAATTGAGCGCGTGAAGGTGCGAAATGGCTGGTCTCTCGCGCAGATTGAAGGCGTGATGGCCGCGCAGGCCAATCGCGAGCAACGCTTGGCCTGCGCTGATGCGGTGATCAGCAATGAAGGCATCGGCCTCGCGCAATTGAGTGAGCAGGTTATGACACTTCTGAACCTGCAAAACTTGGCCACTTCGGTCTGAGCATGCACCACTTCCGGGCTATGATTGTGGCCAAGTTCAACCCTATCCAACCTTTTCAGTTTTTCACGTGATCCTTTACGAATACCCTTTCAACGAGCGTGTGCGCACTTATTTGCGGTTAGAGCAGCTTTTTGAGCGTTTGGGACAACTGCTTGCTCGCGATGACGCGATGGATCATCACTTTGCTTTTGTCACGATGTTTGAAGTGATTGAGGTGGCGGCTCGTTCGGAGTTGAAATCCGATGTGCTCAAAGATTTGGAAAAGCACAAACAGCACATGCTGGCTTTTCGCGGCAATCCAGGGATTGCGCCTGATGTGTTGGAGGCTGTGATTGCTCAGATCGAATCTGTCTTTACTGCAGTGAATACTCAAACAGGCAAAGCGGGCGCGTCACTCAATGACAATGAATGGGTGACCAGTGTGCGTAGCCGGATCGCGATTCCTGCGGGCACTTGCGAATTTGATTTGCCAGCGTATTTTCATTGGCAGCACCAGAGCGCTGGGCAGCGCCGCGAAGATTTGATGCGCTGGGCCAGCTCGCTTTGGCCTTTGGCGCAAGCCATCAATTTGCTGCTGAAGATGCTGCGAGACACTGGCGCTGCGCAAAAGGTGATGGCTGTGGGCGGGCACTTCCAGCAGAATTTGCCGCAGGGCCGAAGCTTTCAGCTACTGCGCTTGCGGATTGACGAGCAGCTAGGTTTGGTGCCTGAGATCAGCGGTAATCGTTTGATTGTGTCAGTGCGCCTGCTGCGCCCTTCGCCGGATGACAAGCTGCCTACAGCCACCACACAAGACGCGGGTTTTGAGCTGACGCTTTGCAGTTGATCTGCGGCAAGTCGATCACGGTTTATGCGATTGAAGTTTTAGGTATGGATAAGAAGCCTCCCATCGTCAAATGCCCTACTTGCAAGGGCGATAGTTTTTTCGCATCTAGTAATACTTGGCGACCTTTTTGTAGCGAACGTTGCAGGCAAATTGATTTTGGTGCGTGGGCGAGTGAACAGTTTCGTGTGCCAGTCAAACCAGTGGAGTTGGATGAGGAGGCGCAAGATGTACCGCGTGATGTGTTGCATTGAAGCTGTTGCGGACTACTAGCTTGCTGGAGTTTTTCGCAGTTCAAAAAGTTGACATATTTTTGCATGGCCATTTGCTATTTATTTAGTAGCTCTTTACGCAGAATATATAACGGTGAAATGCCGATATCACTTCAATATTAAGGAGCGAACTATCTCCTTTATCAGTGCTGAGTGGGATGCCAGATACGAGGTCTTCTCGGCCGGGCGCACCGACCAACACGGCATCGCCAAACCACCGATACTAAAACCCAAGCAAGTAGCTTTGGAAATACCGTGGCCAGTTCTCTATACAATTTCAAAGTATGATGAGTACACACATTTTCCACGGCACGATCCCCGCACTCATGACGCCTTGCAAGGCTGACAGAACGCCAGACTTTGAAGCGCTGGTGCGGATGGGGCAACATCAAATGGCGCAGGGCATGAGTGCTGTGGTGTATTGCGGCTCGATGGGCGATTGGCCTTTGCTGAGCGATGAGCAGCGCATGAAGGGCGTGGAAGCTTTGGTTCGCGCTGGCGTGCCTGTGGTGGTGGGCACTGGAGCGCAAAGCCCAGCGCGTGCTTGCGCGATTGCTGCGCACGCGCAGGCAGTAGGCGCTGCTGGGTTGATGGTGATTCCTCGTGTGTTGTCTCGCGGCAGCTCGATTGCTGCGCAGCGGGCGCATTTTGAAGGCGTGCTCGGAGCGGCCCCAAAATTGCCTGCCGTGATCTACAACAGCCCTTACTATGGCTATGAAACCCGCGCCGATTTGTTTTTTGATCTGCGCTCTCGCCACGCCAATTTGATTGGTTTCAAGGAGTTTGGCGGTGCTGCATCTCTGAGCTACGCTGCGCAACACATCACCCACCAAGGCACGGATGTGCTCTTGATGGTGGGCGTGGACACGCAGGTCGTACACGGCATTGTCCATTGCGGCGCTGTGGGCGCGATCACGGGTGTTGGCAATGCGTTGCCTGGTGCGGTGTTGCAGTTGGTTGATTTGTGCCGCCAGGCGGTCAAAGGTGATCCTGCGGCTGAGATCAAAGCCAGGCAGCTGGATGCTGCGCTGTCGGTGCTTTCATCGTTTGACGAAGGTGTTGATTTGGTGCTGCATTACAAGCATCTCATGGTGCTGGCAGGTTTCCCAGAATATGCGCTGCATTTCAATGCCGGCGATGCTTTGAGCGAGAGCCAAAAGCGCTATACCGAGTTGCAATGGCATCAGTTTCAAGCTTGGTATGCCGCTTGGAATGCTTAAATCTATGCGCATCATTGATTCTCATACTGCGGGCGAGCCCACTCGCGTCATCATTGAAGGTGGCCCCGACCTTGGCACAGGTTCGATAGCGAAGAGGCGCGAGCGCTTCACACGCGAGTTCGATCATGTTCGCAGCTTTTGTGTGAACGAGCCACGCGGGCACGATGCTATTGTGGGGGCGCTGTTGTGTGAACCGGTCAATCCGGAATGCGTTGCGGGTGTGATTTTCTTTAACAATGTGGGCATGATCGGGATGTGTGGCCACGGCACCATCGGGCTCGCCGTCACGCTAGCTCATCTGGGGCGCATCGGCGCTGGCGTGCATCGCTTGGAAACGGCTGTGGGTGAGGTGCGATTTGAGTTGTGCGGTGCTAACGAAGTGGAAATTCAAAATGTACCGAGTTACCGTTACCGAAAAGATGTGAGCCTGGAGGTGACCGGCTTGGGGCGCGTGACGGGCGATATCGCTTGGGGCGGCAATTGGTTCTTCCTCTGCAGCGAATCGCCACATCCGATTGACTTGAAACATCTCAACTCGCTCACCGCCTCTGCGCAAGCTATTGCTGATGCACTTTGGGCGCAAGGGATTCGGGGCGAGGATGGTGGGCGCATTGATCACATTGAATTCTTTGGCACACCGGTTTCTGCTGACGCGCACAGCCGTAATTTTGTGCTCTGCCCGGGCGGGGCGTATGACCGCTCACCCTGCGGAACGGGCACCAGCGCCAAGCTAGCTTGCCTTGCGGCAGATGGCAAGCTCGCGCCAAAGGCGTGGTGGGTGCAAGAGAGTGTGATTGGGAGCTCGTTCAAGGCTCACTACAGCCTAAGCGGCCTCAGTGAGAGTGCGACTGACAAAGGCCATGTGATCCCGCATATTCGAGGGCATGCATATGTGGTTGCAGACAGCCATTTGTTGGCAGATGTGGCCGATCCTTTTGTACACGGCATTCGAGCGCAATAAACGAATTCAAATTCATCACGATGCCTCAACCTCCGCTCTATTTTGTCTATGGCACGCTGCGGCGCGGCGATGACAACGACATCACGCTTCTGTCGCCACCGCCGCGCTTTCTGGGTCAAGCCAAGATCGTGGGTCAGATGTTCCATCTGGGCAACTATCCGGGCGTGACTCTGGGTGAGGGTGCAAGCGATGCGAGCCATATCGTGGGCGAGGTGTATGAAATCAACCCCGTCTATGTGCAGGGTACACCTATCATCGCCAGCGGCGATTGGGTGAAGGATCGTTAAAAATGAGCAAAGACCAGCGCCCCGAAGTGATCATCACCTGCATGAAAAAACGCCTTTCTGGCGTCACGACTACGATCACCAATTTGCTGCCTGTGCAAGCCAAGATGCTGCGCGTGGGCTATGTGGGCTCCGACATTCCAGGCTTGAAAGAAGCTCACGCAGCTTCGGGCGATTTCATGCATCTGTCGCTGTGGCAAGCTGTTTTGGCTTCGCGCAAGCGTCTACCCGATGGCCGCAAAATGGTTTGGCATGTGCGGCGAGATAACGAAATGATTTTGGCGATTTTTCTGCGCGGCATTTTGCGTTTGCCGATGGCCTTGCTCTTCACCTCGGCTGCAACGCGCCGCCATGGCCGCTGGCCGCTCTGGCTGATCAGTCGCATGGATGCCGTGATTTCCACCACGCCGCTGGCTGCACAGCAGATCGCCGATGTGGTGCCCAAACTTACGCGCGTGATCCCGCATGGCGTGAACACACAAACCTTTGTACCACCCGCTGACCAACTCGCAGCTTGGCGCGATTCTGGCCTGCCAGGGCGCTACGGCATAGGCGTGTTTGGCCGTGTGCGGCATCAAAAAGGTATTCACATTTTTGTACCTGCGTTGATTGAGTTGTTGCCAAAATATCCTGATTTCACTGCGGTGATCTGCGGCCTCTGCAAACCAGAAGACGAGGCCTACAAAGCGGATTTGATCAAGCAAATAGAGGCGGCGGGTTTGAGCAAGCGCTTTGTATGGCTCGGCCTCGTGCCCGCTGAGGATTTAGCGCTGTGGTACCAACGCGTTTCTATCACCGTTGCCTGCCCGCTCAACGAAGGCTTTGGTCTCACCCCGATTGAAGGCATGGCTTGCGGTAGCGCTGTGGTGGCCAGCCGCACCGGGGCGTTTGAAGAGATCGTCGTAGAAGGCGAGACGGGGCATTTGATCCCGACCGACGACGCACCCGCCTTGGCGGCGGCTTTGGAGAAACTGTTGTCGCAGCCTGAGCGCGTCTCACAGATGGCGAAAGCTGGCCGCGAGCGAGTGGTGGCAAACTATTCGATTGATGCTGAAGCGCGGCTAATCAGCGAGATGGTGATGCTGGCTGCACGCAGTTAATTGCTATTAAAATTATAGCGAACTTTGTTTATTTAATAACGGGTAGAAGCCGATTTTACTTAAAAATCATGCCAAAACAAAGCCCGAGACCAATGCTGCCAATTGCATCGGCTGATCATGATGCAGCATATGCCCCGCATCTTCAATACGTTCGATGCGTACATTCGGTACATGCTTCAAGCGCTCGTGGTAAAGCTCTAAGGTGTAGCGGCCTTTGTACCAACCCGTCATGGAATCGTCTGAAGCTTCGATAGCGAGCAGGGGCATGCTGATGCGCTGATACAGCGCAAGAGTTTCTTCCACGCGGGAGAGATTCGCGTTGATGATTTTGTGAGCGGGATCGCCCAAAATTTCAAACTCACCTGCCGTATTTCGCGCCGACCAATGTTGTGCGAGCCAATCGGCTTTGTCTTGCGACAGCCGAGGATTGTTCTTCATCAGGCGCGAGGCCACGCCAGAGAGCGCGGGATAAGCGCGCATCGCCATCTCGCCTTTGTGGTGGCTTTTCAAATGATCGAGCCATTGCGCATAGCGCGTGGGCGCTTGGGCAGGTTGGGTCTCGGGCATGCCGAAGCCTTCTAAATTGATGAGTTTGCGAATTCGCTGAGGGCGCACGCCTGCATAGCTCATCACCACATTGCCTCCTAAGCTGTGGCCGAGCAGATCAACTTGCGCATCAGGCGAATAATGGTCGATCAGAAAATCCAGATCGGCCATGTAGTCGGGCAACCAATAATTGTCGGTGTCGCTGCCTTGGCAGCTTTTACTGGCGTTATTCACATGGTGCGTGAGGCCATAGCCGCGCCAATCGGGCGCGATGATGTGGCGGCCAGCCAGCGGCGTGGCCTCTAGCGCGTCCACCACGAACTGAAATGATGCGCCCACATCCATCCAGCCATGCACCATCACCAGCGGCGGCAACCCAGCTTGCGGCTGCCCCCAAGTGCGCACATGGTACTGATGCGTGCGGATGCGGACAAACTCGGATTGGGAGGCTCGTGTAATTGTGTACATTTAAGCTATCTTAAGTGAATGATGGTGCACTGCACGAAATCCTAGGTCATGCCTGCGACAAGCCCTCCCGTTGATGCTTATACTGCTTTACACAAGCAGTTCCGCTGGCTTGTGCCCAAATATTTCAACATGGCACAGGTGTGCGCGCGGCGCTGGGCAGAGAATCCGGATACTATGAAATCCATAGCAGTCCGCGCATATTCTATAAGGGCGAAGGGCCATAAACAGCAAGAATTCTTAACCTATCAGCAGTTATGCGAGCAGGCCAACCAGCTCAGCCACGTGCTGGGCCAACTGGGTGTGAAGCGGGGTGATCGCGTGGCGATTGTGCTCCCTCAGCGGCTAGAGGCGGCGGTGGCATATATGGCGGTGCTGCAAATGGGCGCGGTGGCGATGCCTCTGTCGATGCTGTTTGGCCCCGAGGCGCTGGAATACCGTTTTAACGATTCACAGGCGGTGGTGGCCATTGTGGACGACAGCACGGTGGCATCAGTGACTCAGATTCGTGCGCGGTGCCCGGCTCTGCGCCGCTTGGTGGGCATTGGCGACGCTGCAGCGCAATGCGAGGTGGATTACGCGCTACAAACCCTGATGCAGAGCGAGCATTTCCCACTGGCTAAAACGCGGGCAGATGATCCAGCGGTGTTGATCTACACCAGCGGCACCACCGGGCCAGCCAAAGGCGCACTCATTCCGCATCGCGCACTGCTGGGTAATTTGACGGGCTTTGTGGCAAGCCAGAATTGGTTTGGCTTTGATGGCAAAGCCAATGCGTCATCGGATGCCGTGTTTTGGAGCCCGGCTGACTGGGCCTGGACGGGTGGGCTGATGGACGCGCTCTTGCCCACGCTCTACTTTGGCCGCGAAATCATCGCCTTCAATGGCCGTTTCTCGCCAGAGATTGCGTTTGATATTTTGCAAACCCATCGCGTGACGCACACCTTCTTGTTTCCTACAGCGCTAAAAGCCATGATGAAGGCGTTTCCAGAGCCTAAAAAGCGCTTCAAATTCAAGTTGCAGGCGCTGATGAGCGCGGGAGAATCGGTGGGCGATGCGGTGTATGGCTATTGCGAGCACCAGCTGGGCATCAAGGTCAATGAGATGTTTGGCCAGACCGAGATCAACTACATCGTCGGCAATTGCAATCGCTACTGGCCTTCGCGTCCGGGCAGCATGGGCAAAGCGTATCCGGGGCACAGCGTGGCGGTGATTGACGAAAGCAGCCGCCTGTGTGGGCCTGGTGTGGTGGGCGAAGTGGCGGTGAACCATGTGGACGTGCATGGCAAGCCAGATCCAGTGTTTTTCTTAGGTTATTGGAACAATGAAGCGGCCACACTGAAGAAAACCACGTTCTCGCTTGAAGGGCAGCGCTGGTGTCGCACCGGAGATTTGGCTTATGCCGATGCAGATGGGTATCTTTGGTATCAGGGCCGGGCAGACGATATGTTCAAGGCGGCTGGGTATCGCATTGGCCCCAGCGAAGTGGAGAACAGTTTGGTCAAACATCCTGCGGTGCTAAACGCTGCCGTGGTGCCCAAGCCCGATCTAGAGCGTGGCTCGGTGGTCAAAGCCTATATTGTTCTTGCTCCTGATTTCGTAGCACTCCGCGCAGGTTTTATAACGGCAAATGACCTAAAAGGCTTAAAAATTCATGATGATGCGCTGATGCAAAGCATTCAGCAGCAGGTGCGCGGCCAGCTTGCGCCTTATGAATATCCGAAAGAAATTGAGTTCATTGACGAACTGCCGATGACAACGACCGGCAAAGTACAAAGGCGCGTGCTTCGCCTGCAAGAAGAGGAGCGTTATAGGAGCCGGGCCAGATGAATCCTGAGATCAGCGCTTTTCGTGTTCGCGCCGCCGAACCAGAAGATGCCGCCGTGCTGTCAGCCTTGATCGGCAGCGAAGGTGTCTTTGAAGGCACATCACAACTGCCGATGATGCCAGTGGCTTCGCGGTTGGATCTTTTTAACAAGGTCGATCCTTCCGGCCTGTTGTTGGTCGCTTGTGTGAGGGTCAATGAGCGGGAAGAGATCGTTGGCATGATTGGCCTGCACCTGGTGCAACCGGGCCTTCGGCGCGCACATGTGCGAGGTTTAGGCATATCTGTTGCAAAGGCATGGCAAGGGCAGGGCGTTGGACAATTGCTGATGGCGGAAGCGCTGCATTGGGCAGACCAATGGGCAGGGATCTTGCGGATTGAGCTGACCGTGCTGGTCGATAACGCGCCAGCCATTGCTTTGTATGAGCGAAACGACTTCGTACGAGAAGGGGTGATGCGCGGGCACATCCTGCGTGATGGCCTGTATGCCGATACGCAAATGATGGCGCGTTTGCACCCGAAGCCGCCGGGCCTCTCCTCGGTTGGGTCTGAACGATAGCGCTGTGCCATTGGCTCGGCGGCGAGGTATTTGACCTCCAGCATTCGCAGAAAAACGACTTTCACTGCTACTTTTGTGCCGTAAGCCTCAGCACCGCTGTGTTGAGTCTGAAAAACGGGTGACCTCGGCGCAAAATGGTGCTCACTGGCTCGATCCTGGATGCGGGCATTTTCTCGGATTTGTATATGTCAACTGCTTCAAATGATCAGCCAGATGCGATGCCCGCATGGCGTTTGCGCACCATTTTGATTTACAGCTTACTGGTGTTCGCTTTGCTGCCTGCTGCTATTGTGGGCGGCTTGATGTACCGCAGCACGCTAGACACTGTGGATCGGTTATCCAGCAAAATCATCCAGGACGTGGCTTTTCGCGTCCAACTCGATACCGAAAACCATTTGCTACAGGCGCATTCCTTGCTCAATGGGGTGATGACAGCCAAGCCAACCCCTGAGCAGACCCTTAAAGCTCAGGAGCTCCTAGCTCAACCCGAGGCTTTTGAAACCCTTGCCTTTTCACTGACAGGGATGCTGCCTGACGTGTCATTTTTGTACTTCGGTAACGACGGGGGTGCGTTCTACGGCGTCCAGCAAATCCGCGCAAAGGATGCCTCCACCATCAAGGTTCATTTCAAGCCGGCAAACATGGTCAGCCGAAGGTACTTTGCCTCGCAATACGCGCTCGATCACCGCACCGAGCTACCGGCTGAGACGAACGTGTATGACCCGCGCCAGCGGCCGTGGTATCAAAAAGCGGTGCAAGCGCAGGCCAGGGTGTTCACCACGGTCTATCCGTCTGCGTCCTCTGGGCAGTTGCTGATCACATTGGCTCAGCCCGTTTTTGACGCACAGGGCAAGGTCGCCGGTGTTTTTGGTGCGGATTTGTTTTTACAGGCACTGACACAGCGCCTGCAAGCGCAAAAAATCAGTCAAAACGGCGTTGCATTTTTAGTGGATGAGCAAGGCTACCTGGTGGCAACGTCGACCCAGGAGCAACTGTTTTCTGATTCGGCCAGTCAATTGCGCCGGCTCAAGCCAGAGGACAGCACGAATGCCACGATGCGGCAGGCTTACGCTGCCTACCGTGACTTCCAAGCGACGCGACAGTCAGGCACTCAAGAGGATTACTCGGAGTTACAGCGACACCTTGACCGCAGCCCCGGCGACAAATTGATTGCCGCGATGCGCCCATTTGGGCAGGTACAGGGTTTGAACTGGAAGATGATTGTTGCCGCGCCTGACGATGACTTTGCCGGGGAGACCCGTCAATCCATCCGTGACTCGGTGTATGCGACGCTCGTGGTTTTGGCAATTGGCGCATTTGTCGCAACGGTATTCGCCTACAACCTCAGCCGCCGCTTTGCCAAACTCACACAAGCCGCTTCCGACCTCGGCCTTGGGCTTGTTCCCAATGTCGAGCGAACCGCGCAGATCCAAGAGGTTCGCACGCTGTCGAGTGCGATGCACGAGAGCGCGCTAGAGATTGTTCACAAGCGAGCCGAGATTGAAACCCAAGCGCAGGCCTTGCGTGAGGCGAACGAAAATCTAGAAGTTCGCGTGCTTGAGCGTACCCGTGAGCTCTTGTCTTCGCGCGAAGAAGCGTTGCAAGCTGTACGCGCCAAATCGGCGTTCTTGGCCACCATGAGCCACGAGATACGCACACCACTCAATGGTGTCGTTGGAATGACCACTTTACTAGCTGATACACCGTTGAACCGAGAGCAAAAAGACTATGTTCATACGATGCGTGTCTCCAGCGATCAATTGCTTGGCGTCATCAACGATGTTTTGGATTTTTCCAAAATTGAATCAGGCAAGTTGGATCTTGAATCAGAGCCCCTGAATCTGGAGGCGACGCTGGATGAAGCTTGCGATATTTCTGCGACACGGGCAAGGGAGAAAAAGCTGCAACTGCTTGTTGACGTGGCAGAAGGCGTGCCGGCTTGGGTGCGAGGTGATGTGACTCGCTTAAGGCAGATTCTCCTCAACTACATTAACAACGCGATCAAGTTCACCGAGAAAGGTCAGGTGGTCGTCCGGGTTAACTGCCTAGAACCCGCATCGCCGCAAAGCCAGCCGCCGGGCGCAGCATTGATTGAGTTTCGCGTTTCGGATACCGGCATCGGCATCCCGTTGGATCGCCAAGCTGCCTTGTTCCAATCGTTCACGCAGGTGGATTCCTCAACCGCTCGAAGATACGGCGGAACGGGATTAGGCTTGGCAATTTGCAAGCGATTGGCTGAGATGATGGGTGGGCAAGTCGGCCTGCATTCCGAGCCGGGCAAGGGCTCGGTTTTTTGGTTCACCGCACGCTTGATGCCCTGTGAAGCGCAAGATATGACGCAGTCTGCCTTTTTGCAGATGACAAGCTTGAGCGACAAACATGCCGTGTTGGTGGAAGACAATGCATTGAACATGCGAATCCTTGACAAGCAAGTCAAGCGATGGGGCATGCGCACGACATGTTTCGAACACGCGCAGCCCGCGTTGGAGTGGCTGATGTCGCATCCAGTTGATGTGGTTATCACAGACATGCATATGCCCGACATGGACGGCCACACACTCGCACTTCGCTTGCGAGAGCGGCAGCCACATGTGCGCATCGTTCTGCTGACCTCGGGAACGGCGCCCTCGCGAGAAGATGCGCAGGTATTTGACGCGTTTTTGCTCAAGCCCTATCGTCCTTCCCAGCTCTATGATCTATTGGCACGGGATGTTCTGTCCGACGTTAAAGCATCTGAGCAGCCCGCTAATGCGCAAAGCCCAGCAGGGCCTCGTAGAAATCAAACGATTTTGGTCGCCGACGATAATTCAGTCAACCTGAAGATCGCGGTCGCCATGCTGAGCAAATTAGGTTATGACGCGGTCACTGCTGCGAACGGCCAGGAGGCGGTGGAGCGCTTGGAAGCGTCAATCCAACGCAGCCAAGGCCTGCCTGTGTTTTGCGCTGTACTGATGGATGCAAACATGCCGGTTTTGGATGGCTACGGCGCAACCCAAACGATTCTGGAGCGTTTCGGTTCCCAGGCGCCTCCCATCATTGCGCTGACCGCATCTGTTCTTGAGGAGGATCGTCAGCGTTGTCGTGACGCCGGAATGGTGGATTTCTTGTCCAAACCGATCCGACTCGACGAGCTCTCGGCTGCGCTCAGACTTCACGCACCGGATGCTGGGGCTTTGCATGCGCCATCATTGCAGGCCGCAGCTCCCAACCCGGCGGTTGATGTAGGCTTGATCGACTGGTCGCGCCTTGAGCAGTTCGCAGAGTTTGATGATCCCCAGCAGTCGATGACGCGGCAGGTGCTCAAGCTTTTCAGCGCAGATGCCATTAGCCGAGTCCACGCCATGACCAAAGCCTTGGCGAGCGATGACGCGCAAGAGCTGGGGCGCATTGCGCACGCACTGGCTGGTGCGGCTGTGAATGTGGGTGCCCATGCGCTGGCGCAAGCCTGCTCTGATCTTGAGCAGGCGTGTGATTCTGCGCGGTCACCGAAATCTGCAACCAGACTGGTTCAGGATATCGCTCAATTGACGACGCAGTCTCTCGGGGCATTGAGCGATTTCGGGCGTTGAGTGTTGGAGTTGGCTTTGTGGCCGGATCATGCATACTTACTGCATGAGCATCATCCTTCCAACCAAACGCCGCCTCGGCCAGTCCGATCTTTCTATTCATCCCATTTGCTTGGGGACAATGACTTTTGGTGAGCAGGTCAATGAAAAGGATTCACATGCCATTCTTGCGCACAGCTTAGAGCGCGGCGTGGATTTCATGGATACGGCTGAGATGTATCCCGTGCCGCCCACGGGCGAAAAATACACCGTCACAGAAACGATCATCGGCAACTATTTCAAAGCCAACCCCGGCGTGCGCCAAAAATGGACGGTGGCCACCAAAGTGGCCGGCCCGGCTCGTGGCATGGATTGGGTGCGCGGCGGCAGCTTGAACGTGACGCCCGCGCAGATGACGCAAGCTTGCGAAGACAGCCTGCGCCGCTTGCAGACGGATGTGATCGACCTTTATCAAATTCACTGGCCGCTGCGCCATGTGCCTGCGTTTGGTGCGCCGTATTTCAACCGAGCGATCGACAAAGAGCTGTCCACCAACACCTCGATTCACGAGCAAGTCGAGGTACTCTCCAAACTCGTCCAAGAAGGTAAAGTGCGCACGATTGGGTTGTCTAACGAATCTCCGTATGGTGTGATGGAATTTGTACGCATTGCGCAGCAACATGGCTTGTCTCGCATCGTGAGCGTGCAAAACCCGTATTGCCTGACCAACCGCATTGTGGACAACGGCTTGGATGAAGTGATATACAGAAGCGAGGTGAGCCTGCTGGCTTATTCGCCGCTGGGTTTTGGTGTGTTGACTGGTAAGTACGACGCGATGCAAAGCTTGAGCGACCCAAGCGCTTCGCCAGAAGCCAAAGCAGGCCGCATGGCTATCTACGAGCGTTTCCAACAGCAGCGTTGGGGTAGGCCAGAACATTTGGTGGCAGCGCGGCGCTACAACGCGCTCGCCAAAGCCCATGGCCTCACGCCCACGCAGCTCGCATTGGCTTTTTGTTACCAAAACTGGCGCGTGGCCAGCACGATCATTGGCGTGACTTCGGTTGCGCAGCTTGACGAATGCTTAGATGCTTGGAACACGCCAGCACTTTCCAAGGATTTGCTCGCTGAGATCGACAAAATCCGCTGGGAGATGCGAGACCCCGCACTCTAGCTCTAGGCGAAGAGGGCTCGACGCAGCGCTTTGAAAGCGTCGTATTTTGTGATCAGAGCACGGAACACATAGCAACAAACAGCGTGTGTTCAGACAATCTTCATTATAGTTTTTATTAATTAGAGTGTTCAATTCAATAGGTGTATGATTTTCTCATTCACTGGCGCATACCGCGCAAGTTGAGCATTGAAGAGTCATCCACTCTGGAAGGAAATTTGTATGTCAGTCGAAGCTAAATGCCCTTTTTCGGGCAGTGTCCCTCAGCAAAGTATCGCCAGCAAACCCGGCAATGCCGATTGGTGGCCGAATCAGCTCAATCTGGGCATCTTGCACCAGCACGATGCCAAATCCAATCCGATGGATGAGTCTTTTGACTACGCCAAAGAATTCAAGTCACTCGATCTGCATGCCGTTGTGGCTGATCTGAGGGCGCTCATGACCGATTCGCAAGACTGGTGGCCTGCCGATTGGGGCCATTACGGTGGCCTCTTCGTGCGCATGACTTGGCATGCCGCTGGCACCTACCGCATTCACGACGGGCGCGGCGGCGCGGGCACAGGCAATCAACGCTTTGCTCCTTTGAACAGCTGGCCCGACAACGGCAACCTAGATAAAGCGCGTCGCCTGCTCTGGCCGATCAAGCAAAAGTATGGCCGCAAGCTCTCATGGGCAGACCTGTTCGTGCTCGCAGGCAACGAGGCTATGGAAACCATGGGCTTCAAAACCTTCGGCTTCGGCGGCGGTCGCCCCGATATTTGGGCACCTGAAGAAGATATTTACTGGGGCCCAGAGGCTACCTGGCTCGGCGATGAGCGCTACAGCGGTGATCGAGAGCTGGCCAACCCACTCGCTGCCGTTCAAATGGGCTTGATCTACGTGAACCCACAAGGCCCCAACGGCAACCCTGACCCGGTGGCGTCTGGCCGCGATGTGCGCGAAACCTTCGCCCGCATGGCGATGAACGACGAAGAAACCGTCGCGCTCGTCGCTGGTGGTCACACCTTCGGCAAAGCCCACGGCGCAGGCGATGCCGCGCAAGTCGGCGCAGAGCCTGAAGGCGCAACCCTCGAAGAGCAAGGCCTCGGCTGGAGAAACACCTTCGGCAGCGGCAAAGGCGCACACGCCATCACCAGCGGCATCGAAGGCGCATGGAAGCCTAACCCCACCACTTGGGACAACGGCTATTTCGACACGCTGTTCGGCTACGAGTGGAAACTCAGCAAGAGCCCCGCAGGCGCTCACCAGTGGACACCGATCGACTGCAAACCCGAGCATATGATCCCCGATGCGCACGACCCCAGCAAAAAGCACCCTCCGATGATGACCACCGCTGACTTGTCTCTGCGCATGGATCCCGCCTACGAGAAAATCTCGCGTCGTTATCACCAAAACCCAGCTGAGTTTGCCGATGCATTCGCACGCGCTTGGTACAAGCTCACGCACCGCGACATGGGCCCGATCGTGCGCTACCTAGGGCCCCTCGTGCCGAAAGAAGAGTTGATCTGGCAAGACCCGATTCCTGCTGTCGATCACAAGTTGGTCGATGCTGCTGACGTTGCCGCGTTGAAAACCAGCGTGATGGCTTCCGGTTTGTCGATCTCGCAACTGGTCTCCACAGCGTGGGCTTCGGCATCGAGCTTCCGTGGCAGCGACAAACGCGGCGGTGCCAACGGCGCGCGCATTGCTCTCGCCCCGCAAAAAGATTGGGCCGCCAATCAGCCGGCTGAGCTGGCCGCGATCTTGCCCAAGCTCCAAGCCATTCAGAAAGACTTCAACGCAAATGCACATACACAGCAGATAGGTGGCAAAAAAGTCTCCTTGGCCGATCTGATCGTGCTCGGCGGCTGCGCAGCAGTCGAAGCGGCAGCGAAAAAGGCAGGCGTGAGTGTCACCGTGCCTTTCTCGCCCGGCCGCATGGATGCAACGCAGGCGCAGACCGATGTGGAATCGTTTGCTGTGCTCCAGCCTTTTGCTGATGGTTTCCGCAATTTTTGCAGCAAAGGCCATGAAGCCGCAGCCGCAGAAATGCTGATCGACAAAGCGCAATTGCTGACCTTGAGCGCCCCAGAGATGACGGTGCTCGTCGGCGGTATGCGTGCCTTGAATGCAAATTCAGGCAAAGCGCAGCACGGCGTGTTTACCCAGCGGCCTGAAACTTTGTCAAACGACTTCTTCGTCAACCTGCTCGACATGCGCACCCAATGGCAAAAGTCAGGCACGCAAGCGGGCGTGTTGGAAGGGCGAGATCGCAAAAGCGGCCAAGTCAAGTGGACTGGCACGGTGGCTGATCTGGTCTTCGGCTCGAACTCGCAACTGCGTGCATTGGCTGAGGTGTATGCCGCCAGCGACGCTCAGGAAAAGTTCGTCAAAGACTTCGTGGCTGCCTGGAACAAGGTGATGAATCTGGATCGCTTTGATCTGGCTTGATCGCTTAGACGCTAGCTAAAGTCATACTGTGCTTTTGAGCGTTGTATAATTTAGGGCTTCGGGAGATTAGCTCAGGGGTAGAGCACTGCATTCACACTGCAGGGGTCGCAAGTTCGAAACTTGCATCTCCCACCAGTTTCTAAAAAATAAAAATGCCTTGTGTTGAAAGACGCGAGGCATTTTTTATTGTCTCGTCGCGTAGCAGCTCTATAACCTCAGATTTTTAAGCGTTTTAGGGCTTTTCCCGTTATATATTGTGCACTAGGTGCTATCAAATTAATAGCATTGATGAGTTGCGCAAGGCAAGTGAATCGTTGGTGCGCTTAGCGTTCAAGCCAAATTTCAAGCCTTACGCGACGGCGCTGGCAAAAGCAATTGCGCCTCATGCACCACGCGCAGGCAATCTTTGATGTGTTGCTCGCCCAGCCAGCGCAGGGCGGCGTAATTCAAGGCAGCGCTGGCAGCTTGGCCTGCCAGCGGAACATATTTGGCAGCTTGCGCGGCACTCAAGCGAATGCCGATGGTTTTCATCAAGCTGATGATCATGCTTTTGGTGATGAGCTTACCCAAAAGCGCGCCGCCAACCAAGGCGATGGCGGTTTGCACGCGCTCGCGTTGGTGCAAGGGCAGTTTCTCAATTTGATGCGGATGCAGGCCGAATTCGGTGTTGATTTTTGGGATGAGTTTAGAGAGCAGGGCGGCATCCACCGCCCAATCCAAGCCCGGCAACGGCACTGCGCCTGCTGCGGCTGCGATCATGGCGCGGTTGGCGATCAGCTTGCGCGAGCACGCTACGCGCTCGGCCAGCTCAGCGCTCATTTGGGCGGGCTGATCAGTTGCAGCAGATTTGGCAGAATCTGCTGCAACGTGAGCCGCCGATGGCGCAGTCTTCTTGGGTGGACGATCCACTGCTTTAGCCACCAGTTTTCTTGTTCACCAGGCCATAAATCACCAGCAAGATCACTGCGCCCACCACCGAGGCAATCCAGCCGGCCACATCACCTTGCTTGTACAAGCCCAGCGCTGCGCCCGCATAGCTGGCCAAGAATGAGCCCGCCACGCCGAGAACGGCCGTCATGATCAGGCCAAGTTTGTCGTCACCGGGTTTGACTGCGCGTGCAATCAGACCCACCACAAAGCCAATCACAACAGTCCAAATAATGCTCATCATGGTAGTTTTTTCCTCATAAAACACAGCAAAAAACGCTGAGGCGTACACTTTACACCGAATCGGAGATGGCTCTTCGTAAAGCCCGATACACCTCAAAGCTCATCTAATTTGCTATTTATTTAATAGCATACTAAGCACAATTTATAACGGGTAGAGGCCGATTTGGTTTGATAATTCAAGGGTTTACCCGTATTATTCAGGTATGACTACAAAAGATACAAACATCAGCGCTGTTCCCCATATCGTCATCATTGGTTGCGGTTTTGGAGGTTTGGAGGCGGCCAAGGCATTCAAAGGCAAGCCAGTGCGCGTCACCTTGATCGACCGCACGAATCACCATCTGTTTCAGCCACTGCTCTACCAAGTGGCCACGGCGGGGTTGGCCGCACCGCTCATTTCTGCGCCGATTCGCTTTTTGTTTCGCGCTCAGGCCAATCTGACCACGCTGCTGGGCGATGTGCGAGAGATCGATACCAGTCAGCGCAGCATTTGCTTCGTGCAACCGGACAGCAACGAGGCGCACACGCTCTCGTTTGACCATCTCATCGTGGCCGCAGGCGCGGCGCACAGTTATTTTGGCAACGACGCTTGGGAAGCACATGCTCCGGGCTTGAAAACGCTGAGTGACGCGATGACGCTGCGTCGCAAAATTTTGATGGCTTTTGAGGCCGCAGAGGCTATTGAAGAAGCTTCGTTGAACAATTCACAAGAAGATAGAGCGCTGCGCGATGCACTGCTCACGTTCGTTGTGATCGGCGCGGGGCCCACGGGCGTGGAGATGGCGGGCACGCTGGCTGAGATTGCGCGGCACACGCTGCCGGGTGAATTTCGCCGCATCAATCCGGCGAGCGCGAAAGTGATCCTGGTGGAGGGCGGCTCGCGTGTGTTGCAGGCGATGCCTGCGAGCTTGAGCGAGAAGGCTTTGAAGCAGTTGCAGTCTCTGGGCGTGGACGTGCGCTTGAATGCAACAGTGACCCAGATAGATGCACAAGGTATTCGTGTGGAGGATGTAGGCGCTACAGACGATTTACAAGCCAAATCGGCCTCTGCCCGTTATAAATCGGACGCGAGTAGCTATCAAATCAATAGTAAGACGGTGATCTGGGCGGCGGGTGTGGCGGCATCCAAGTTAGGGCAACAACTCTCCACTAGCACAGGCTGCGAGCTGGATCGCGCGGGGCGCGTGAAGGTGCAGGCGGATTTGAGTTTGAAAGAAGCGCCACAGATCAGCGTGATCGGCGATATGGCCAGCTTGATGCGCGAAGTGCGCAGCGCAGACGGGCAGTTGAAAAGCGTTCCCGTGCCCGGCGTATCGCCTGCCGCCAAACAAATGGGCCGCCAAGCTGCAGCGAATATTTTGCACCGCATCGCAGGCCAGCCCACTCAAGATTTCAAGTATGCCGACTATGGCAACCTGGCCACGATTGGCCGCAATGCCGCCGTGGTGGATTTGGCGCTGCCTGCATGGCTCAGCCATGGCAGCTTGCGCTTTTCAGGCAAGCTGGCCTGGCTCTTCTGGCTGTTCGCTCATATTTACTTCTTGATTGGCTTTCGCAACCGCTTTGTCGTTCTCGCTGATTGGACGACAGCATATTTGAGCTTTTCGCGCAATGCGCGGGTGGTGGTAGAAACCAGCAGACAAGAAGGCTAGGGTTAATGCGGACGAGTCAAGCTTTATGAGTCAATTTTGAATTTTGGCCTTATATTTTTATTATTTTGGCTCTAAATAGACATCTTCTTTCTCTCTAGACTTGCCTCATAAATTTGATGAACTACATCAATAGCAAGAGGCAACATATGACCAGTGAACCGGTGCGAGAAACGCGCATCAGCGTAAAGCTCGCATGAGCAAGAGCGGCAAAGATCCCATGCGCCTGTGGGCGGCTGTGGGCACGCTCAGCGCAGTGGTGGCCATTTGGTACATCAGTGCCAAAACGGGGCTGTTTAATTTCCAAGTTTTCCCCAACCCCACTCAATTCTTGGGGGCAGCTAAGCAGTTGCTAACAGATGGCTATGCAGACGGCGTGTTGCATGAGCATGCGCTGAAAAGCGTGAAATTGATTTTGATGGGTTTTTTCGCAGCCACGATCATTGGCGTGCCCCTGGGTCTGCTGATGGGCTGGAGCCGCCGCGCTGAAGCCTTGATCAACCCGATTTTTCTGATCATTCGCCCGATCCCAGCATTGGCTTGGATTCCGCTGGCCATTGTTTGGTTGGGCTTGGATGACGCTGCCAAAGTGATGATTTTGTGGTTTGCTGCGTTCGTGCCGTCGGTGATTAACAGCTACAGCGGTGTGCGCACGATTGAGCGGCCGATCATCGAAGCCAGCCAGATGCTGGGGATCAAAGGCTTTGCGCTGGTGAAAGATGTGATTGTGCCGGGCGCGTTGCCTTCTATCTTCACCGGGCTTCGCTTGTCGCTGCAAGGTTGCCTCACGGCCTTAGTAGCAGCTGAATTGCTCGGCGCTATTCTCGGTTTGGGCAAGGTGCTCTACCAAGGTGGCTTGGATATTTATCCCGCCATGATTTTGGTGGGCATGGTGGCGGTGGCCATCGTTGGGTTTGTATTGACTTATGTGCTTGATTGGATCGAGCGTATTTCCATGCCTTGGCGGCACAACTGAAGGACGCCAGCATGAACGAAAAACTTTCACGCAAAGAGCTGATCCTGCTCTCCATCACGGGCATGGGCATCTTTCTTGGCATTTGGGCGGCTGCCTCGGTGTTTGGCTTAGCGCCTCGCAAGTTTTTGCCGCCGCCATGGGAAGTGATCGAGCGCGCTTGGACTTTGATGCATGCGCCGTTTTCTGGGCATACCTTGCAAGGGCATTTGGTTTCCAGTGTTGAGCGCTATGTGCGCGGTTTTTTGCTGGCTGCTGTGATTGGTGTCCCGCTGGGCCTGATCATGGGCTGGTATCGCTGGGCAGACAACATCATCAGCCCGTTGTTTGATGCGCTGCGGTTCGTCGCACCGATTGCTTGGGTGCCCTTTGCTGCGCTTTGGTTTGGTACAGGTATTGGAGGGCCCACGATGATTATTTTCATCGGCGCGTTCCCTCCTTGCTTGATCAATGCTTACCGAGGTGCCAAGTATGTGGAGACCAAGTACATTGAGGCGGCGCGCGTGCTCGGGGCTTCTGGGCCGCGCATTATTATGGAAGTGTTGCTGCCTTCGTCGATTCCTTCGATCGTGTCTGGCCTGCGCGTGAGCGCAGGCGCGGGATGGCAATCGCTGATTGGTGCTGAGCTGATTGCCGCTAACAGCGGCGTTGGCCTGATGATGGTTCGCGGGCAGGGCGCATTGGATACGTCAGTGGTGATGGTCGGAATGATTGCTGTGGGGCTGTTTGGTCTGTTGGTTGACGCTGCACTTCGAGGAGTAGAAAAAATGATCCATCGCCGAAGAGGGCTGAACACATGAGCAACATCACACTCGACAACGTCTCACGCATTTTTAAACGTGACAACAAAGAATTTTTGGCTCTGGACAGAGTGAGTTTTGAGGTCAAAGACAACGAGTTTGTTGCTGTCGTCGGCCCATCGGGTTGCGGCAAAACCACCTGTATGCGCATGGCTGCTGGCTTGGAGTTTGCTTCCAGCGGCTCGGTCAAGGTTGGTGGCAAAGAAGTCACGAAGCCCGGGCCAGATCGGGCTGTGGTTTTCCAGCAATTTGCCCTGTTTCCTTGGAAAACAGTCTATGACAACATCATGTTTGGCCTCAAGAGCTTGAAAGTCAACAAAGCAGAGGCCGATGAACGCGTTCGTAGCAATTTGAAACTGATGGGCTTGGAGGGGTATGAGTCGGCCTATCCGCACCAGCTCTCGGGGGGGATGCAGCAACGTGTGGCCATTGCGCGAGCTTATGTGCTCAATCCCGACGTGCTTTTGATGGACGAGCCCTTTGGAGCGCTGGATGCCCAAACCCGTACGGTCATGCAAGAAGAGCTTCTAAGGGTTGGCAAGGTCAACCCAAGGACGATCATGTTCATTACACATGCTGTGGATGAAGCTGTTTATTTGGCGGATCGCGTGGTGGTGATGACGCGGCGGCCCGGGACGATTTCTGAAATCATTGATGTCAAGACAGTGCGCGATGCGGAGCGGTGGGAGCAGCATGAGCGCATTGAAGACGTGATGGATTTGGCATCGTTCGTGCATCTTCGCACACACATCTGGCGACTGCTGCGCGAGCAGCATGACCCAGCGGCTCACTAAAGTTCTTTCTCTCGTTTTAACCTGACCTTTCTAGGAGATACCATGCGCAAATTCATCATTCATGTGCTAGCTACTGTGGCTTTGGCCACGGCTGGCTTAACGGCCACCGCTCAAGAGCTCAAAGAGGTGCGAATCAGCTCGCAGCCAGCGTTGCTCGGCTCGATCCCCTTCTTGGTCGCCGAAGAAAAAGGTTGGTGGAAAGAGTTGGGCTTGAAAGTCACTGTGACGAACTTCCCAGCGGGCGCACCACAAATTGCTGCGAGTAAATCTTGGGATGTGGGCTACACCGGCTCTGTGCCTGCTGTGCTGGGTGCTGCTCGCTTTGGCTTGCACACGATTGCCTTCTCGGACGATCAATCTGCAACCAATGGCTTGTATGTGCGTGGTGCCAATGCCGACGCCATCATCAAAAATCCCGCCTCACTCAAGGGCAGCACCATTTTCCTCACGGGTAACTCCACCGTGGATCTGGCCGTACGCGCCTGCTTGCAAAAATTCGGTTTGGCCAAAGGCGATGTCACGCTTCGCTCCATGGGCCAGGCTGAAATCATTGCAGCCATGAGCTCTGGCAGCGCGGATGTGGGCGGCTTGTGGGCTCCCAACACCTATACCGTGGAAGAAAAAGCGGGTGCGAAGGCGCTGTGTTCGGGCAAAGAGGCCAATGTGGTCGTGCCTGGCAATTTGGTGGTTCGCTCTGAGTGGGCCAAAGAAAACCCACAATTGGTAGCGCGATTCTTGGCTGTTTACCTGCGTGCGCAGCGCTTTTTGGCTGCGGATCGTCCTGCAGCGCTGGCGATGATGAAGAAGCATTACGAAACGGGTGGTGTCAACATCTCTACTGCTGCGATGAACAAAGAATTTGACATTCGTCCGACCTTTGATCTGGCAGGTCAAATGGCACTCTTCAACCGGGGTGCGCAACCCAGCTCGGCCGACAACACCATGAACACCATTGCCGCCTTCATGAAAGAAGTGGGCTCGCTGCGCGCAGACGAAGCCTCGCCTGATCCTAAAGTCTATATGAATGATGAATTCTTGAAAATCATTGACAAAGATCCACAGCTCAAGGCGTTTGCCAACCGCCGCAATTGATGTCACGAAACTATCTCAGAAGCTTTGTCTGAGCAGGATCAAAAGTCAATCGGTGGCTTTTGATCCTTTTTTGTTCGCGGATTTATTCCACAACCTCAATAGGTCCGTGTTTCATTCAAAATACTGAAGAAAATGTCTACGAAGTTCCAAACTGAAAGCTCACTTCAGCCTTTCTCGCTCAAAAGCAAGACGGCGTTGATCACTGGCGCCAGCTCAGGCATTGGCCAATCTATCGCGGGTGCGCTTGCGGCTGCGGGTGCTTCGGTGATTTTGTGTGCACGTCGTGAGGAGCCACTGCGCGTGTATTGCGAATCCCTGAAATCTAAGGGGATGGAGGCAGGCTACGTGGTGGGCGATTTGTCTCAAAAAACTGAGGTTGCGGCAATAGCGCAGTCTGCTGCTGAGTGCTTGGGGCGGTCGCCAGACATCATCGTTCACGCAGCGGGTATCAATCTACGACAGGCTTGGCAAGAGATCACGCCTGAAAGCTGGGATGCTCAAATAGAGTTGATGCTGAGTAGCCCGTTTTTCTTGTCGCAAGCGCTCGTGCCAGCGATGATTCAAAAAGGCTGGGGGCGTATCATTCACATCGCATCCTTGCAATCGCAGCGTGCTTTCGCCAACAGTATTCCTTATGGCTCCGCCAAGGGCGGTGTGATGCAACTCACGCGTGCCATGGCGCAAGCGTGGTCCGCGCATGGCATCACCGTCAATGCGATTGCGCCAGGTTTTTTCCCCACCGAATTGACGCAACCCGTCTTCAACGATGCTGAGAAAATAGAGGCGATTGCTCAGCAAACAGCCGTCGGGCGCGTAGGTCAGTTGGAAGACCTTCATGGCGCAGCGGTCTTCTTTGCTAGTGATGCTTCTAGCTATATCACGGGGCAGACTTTGTTTGTCGATGGTGGTTTCAGCGCCAAATAATTTTTCTATAGTCGAATGAATCACAAAACCTAGGAGCTTCCTCATGCAAAGCATGGTTTTTACTGCGCACAATGAAATGCAAATCATGGATCGTCCTGAACCCACGGTGGGATCAGATGATCTGCTGGTGCGAGTGGATGCGGCAGGTGTTTGCGGTTCAGATTTGCACGCCTATCGTGGGCACGATCCAAGGCGTGTTCCGCCGATGGTGCTGGGTCACGAATTTGTGGGCACGGTATTGACGGGGCCGATGGCAGGCAAGCGCATCACCGCAAACCCCTTGGTGACCTGCGGCAAATGCCGCTACTGTTTGGCGGGGCGCACCAATCTCTGCTCTGACCGCAGCATGATTGGGATGAATTTACCTGGTGCGTTTGCGCAGCAGCTCGCTGTGCCAAAGAGCTGCGCGATTGAGTTGCCTGTGGGTTTGTCGGATCGTGCTGCAGCTATCACAGAGCCTGCTGCTACCGTTGTGCATGCGCTGGCGCTTTCTCAGCGCGCCATGCAACAACCACTCGCGCATGCGCGTTGCCTAGTGATTGGCGCTGGCGCGATCGGCCTCTTAGCGGCGCTGGCGTTGCAAGCGCATGGCGTGATGGAAATGGCCGTGGTAGAAACGAATGTATTGCGCGCGCAAACCTTGAAATCAGCAACCGGCTTGATGGCCCAAGGATCAGACAACGCGGCATTGAAAGACTTTGATCTGGTGATTGATGCGGTGGGCATTGCCGCCACGCGTGACTTGGCGGTGAGCGCTGTTGCAACTGGTGGTGTGGTGACGCATGTGGGCTTGGGCGATTGGGCCAGCCCGCTGGATTGGCGAGCCTTGACCTTGCGCGAGATCACGCTGATTGGCTGCTACACCTATGCCATGAGTGATATGCATGCGACTGTGGCGGCGCTGAATAAAAATTTCTTCGGCGATTTGTCATGGGTGGAAGAACGCTCCTTGACAGAAGGGCCTGCAGTGTTTGCAGACTTGGTAGCTGGCAAGATCGCCTCGCCTAAAGTTTTGCTACGCCCTTCTTAACACGCGGCCGTTGCAAGCGCTGGTGCGCTTGCCGTCTGCAACAGCCGCATGGCCGTTGACAAACACATGTGCAAAGCCTTTTGGATGCACGCGCGGCTCTTCGATGGTGGCAAGATGTGCCACTTGCTGCGCATCAAACACCACCACATCCGCATAGGCGCCCACGCATAAAAGACCGCGATCTTTCAGGCCCAATCTCTGGGCTGGTTTTTGCGTGATGCATTGGATTGCTTTTTCTAAATCAAGAATCTGCCGATCGCGGCTGTAATGCCCAAGCAGCCGAGCTGTCCAGCCGTAGCCGCTCAATGAGCCAATCATGCGGCCCAGCGGGCCTTGCGTGGAGAGCGCCAGTGTGTCTGACATAACGATGCAATCAGGATGGCGCAAGCACATGCAAACATCTGCATCGCTGAAACCTTGCGAAGTCATCAGCATGCCATTGAAGTCTTCGCCTTCTTCTAGTAGCAAATCGAGCAAGGCATCGTAGGGATCTTGATTTCTGATCTCACCAATATTCTCAAAAGTCTTGCCCACCAGCGCTGGATTGCTGGTGCAGCGAAGCAGCCTGATCTTTGCCCATTGCCTTTGCGACACCAAGCGCCATATCGGCTGTGGATTGTCTTTCATCAGCACGCGCTGCTTAGGATCGCGCAGGCGCTGCAGCGTCGCTTGTGCGCCACCTGCGCGTGCCCATGCAGGCAAAGCTGCCGAGACAGCCGTGTGATTCCAGTCATGAGGAATCAGATCGAAGCCAATATCCAAGCCTTGGCGCTTGGCTTGATCTACCATGCCCAAAGCGTGTTCCATGGCATGTGTGGGCGCACCAAATTTTGGTTGAATATGGGAGATTTGTAGACGTGCGCCAGCATGTCGTGCTGTGGCGATGGCTTCGGAAAATCCCATGTCGTAATACACATCGCGGTTGCGCACATGAGTGGCATAGAGCACGCCGCGTTTGGCGGCAGTATCGATCAAACACGTTAATTCTTCAAACGATGCCGTGTTGCCAGGCCAATACTCCAAGCCCGAAGAAAAGCCCATCGCGCCTTCATCCAGCGAAGTTTCAAGCAGCTTTTGCATGGCGCGTAATTCATCTGCGCTGCTCGGTGAGTCAGTTGTTTTGATGGCGGTATGAATTGCTCCATGCCCCACAAATGCACCCACATTGACACCCGGTTTGCAAGCGCTGAGGCGATCCAAGTAGCTGCCAAAGCTGTGCCAATCAATGGGAATATTGTCTTCTGGCGATCCGCCGATATGTGCTGGTAGACCAGATACGCCCAATGGAGCGCAACTGAAGCCACATTGGCCAATGATCTCGGTGGTCACGCCTTGGCAAAGCTGGCTGTCCGCACGGGCATCGACCAGCAAAGAAAAATCCGAATGCGTGTGAATATCAATGAAACCTGGCGCAACGACCAAGCCTTGTGCGTCAATGTTGCGCTGCGCCTGTGCATCTTGCAAGGCACCAATAGCCACTACGCGATCACCGGTGATGCCGACATCTGCAATATGCCCCGCTTGCCCCGTACCATCGATGACCAGGCCCTGGCGAATGATGAGATCAAACGTCATGGTGTTTTCAAATGGCGTTCAAGTAAGCTTAAGGCCGCTGCTTTGAAGCAATATCGGCAGCCACCGCGATGATCAGACCGATCAGTTGGCAATCTTGCTCGGTGAGAGACAAGGGCGTGCGCAGATCAAAAAGTTGAGAAAGAACTTTATCGGATTGTGGCAAGGGCGCATCTTGCTGCGGCAAATATTGCCAGTGAGCGTAATTGCTGGTGAATGCAACCGGCGTCGATTTTCCAAACCATTTGATATAGAGGCCGCGAAGATCGCATTCGGCTAGAAAACGATCTATTTGCGCTGCGCTGAGATCCAAGCTAAATTGGATGGAGCTGGCAACGAATGCTTCTTTGGGATGGCGCTCGGGCACGCTCAGATTCTTCGCTTTGCCCATCGCCCGCTCGAGCATTCGGTAGATGGCATTCCAACGCCTGCCACGCTCAGGCATTAAGGCAATCTGTGGTCGAAGCAAGGCGGCAGCCAAATTCGACATGCGCATACTGAAATTGGGCGTGACGTATTTCCAGCGCTCAAACACCTCGGGAGCTGGCTTCAAGATATGCTGGTTGTACATCATGTAGCAGCCCGACATCAAAATGGCTTGGGCAGCAACATCATCATCATCGGTGACCAGCAATCCGCCTTCGCCTGAGTTGATGTGTTTGTAAGTCTGGGTGCTGTAGCAGCCGATATGCCCCCACGTGCCGGTGGGTTTGCCATTCCAGCTGGCGCCCATCGTGTGAGCACAATCTTCTATGATGCGCACACCATGTGCATCGCACAAGCTGCGCACCGCTTGCATATCGGTGATGTGGCCGCGCATATGCGATATCAGCAAAACTTTGGCTTGGCTGCTTTTGATTTTGCTTTCCAGATCTGCCAGGTCAGTGGTGTAGTCAGAAGCCGTTTCTACCAAAACTGCCCTCGCACCCGCATGCGCGATAGCGCCTGGCACGGGTGCGAGCGTGAAGGTACTTGTGAGGATGGGATCGTTGGGTTTGACACCGAGAGCTTTGAGCGCGATAAACATCGCTGCACCGCAAGAGCTGAGTGCAACGCAATACTTGCTGCCCACATAGGCAGCGTATTCCTGTTCGAGCAGAGAAGGCTCGGGGTAGCCTGAGCCTTGCTCGCCGTAGCGATGCAGCCGCCCAGTGCGAAGCAATTCAACCGCACGCTCAATGGCAGTATCAGGAATAGGCTCAGGCGAACTCAGGTCTTTACCAAACCACAAACCATCACTGCTGCGCGAGCTTGTCTCAGCCGTATGAGGCACGAACGTTGAAATACTCATGCGACGCTCAATGCTGATGACCGCCCAGCGTGCCGAGCTCGAATTTTTCCTCTGGATAGTATTTTTTCAGGCGAATATCGCCAGTGCGAGCATGGCCTTCCATGCCCTCTAGTCGCGAAATACGCGCCGCAACTTGGCCGACTTCTCGGCTGGCCGCGCGCGTCAAACGCTGATAGGTGACGGTTTTGATGAACTTGCCCACATACAGACCCCCCGTGTATCTTGCCGCGCCTTTGGTAGGCAAGATATGGTTAGGGCCTGAGCATTTGTCGCCATAAGCCACCGTGGTTTCTTCACCCAAAAACAGCGAACCATAGTTGGACAAGCGGGCAAGCCACCAATCTAAATCGGCAGCTAACACCTGCAAATGCTCGGGGGCATACTCATCGCTGATTTGGCAAATTTCTTCGCGGCTGTCGCAATAGATCACTTCGCCATAGTCGCGCCAAGCTGCTGTGGCGGCATCGCGCGCCAGTTGTGGCAATGCAGCGATGACAGCGGGAATCAGCTCGATAACTTTTTCGCCCAATGCTTTTGAGGTGGTGAATAGCCAGACGGGAGAATCTGGGCCGTGCTCAGCTTGTCCAATCAAATCAGCGGCCACGATATGCGGATCTGCGTCTTGATCCGCAATGATGGCTGATTCGGTGGGGCCTGCCACCACATCAATGCCCACGCGGCCAAATAAAGTCCGCTTGGCTTCAGCCACAAAGCGATTGCCTGGGCCAACGATGATGTCTGCAGGCTTGGCATACAAGCCATAAGCCATCGCAGCCACGGCTTGCACGCCACCCAAAGCCAACACCGTGGTCGCGCCACAAAGCTGCATGGCATACAAAATGGCAGGGTTGACACCGGATTCTTTGTGCGCAGGCGAAGTCGCCACGATATTTTTCACGCCCGCCACTTGTGCTGTGCATACACTCATGATGGCGGATGCCGCATGCGCGTAGCGTCCCCCAGGCACATAACAGCCAGCGGTGTTCACGGGAATCAGCTTTTGACCTGCTGTTAAACCGGGTATTAACTCTACTTCAAACTCATGCAAGGAATCACGCTGGCGCTTGGCGAAATCGCTTACTCGCTTATGGGCGAATGCAATATCGTCGAGCACAGTGCCAGGCAAAGATTTGCAGGTTGCTGCGATTTCATCTTCGCTCAATACGATGCTGCCTTTATACCCATCAAAATCCCGCGCATAGCGCTCCACTGCCTCTTTGCCGCCTAGCTTGATCTCGGCCAGCATGCGTTGCACAGTTTCACCGGTGTCGGTGTCGATCATTTCAGTGTTGGGGATAGCTTTTTTGAGATAGGCAATAGTCATAAGACACTTTCACAGCATAGGAAGAAAAAATACTGAATGAATATTAAGCATTAGCATTTTTCAAGAATAGAGCCAAAAGGACAATTATTTAGTGCCAAAATAGCTTCTAAGCCTCTTTCGAAAGCTGATGTGGCTCATCATCAGACTCGTCGCTTAGAAGCTATTTTCTCCTCACTCACTATGCGCAGCAAACAAGAAATCACCGGTATCTGGGTCAAGCTTTTCCCCCGCTTTGCTGGCAGCAGTGCCTCTTTGCAGGGGCGGGTGAAAGAGATGATGGTTCACAGCATCTTGATGGGTTTGATCCCAGCCGATGCCAAAATTCCGCCGAGCCGAACTCTGGCTAAGGCTTTGGGCGTGTCGCGCAACACGGTGTCGCTGGCGCTTCAAGTATTGGTGGACAAGGGTTTTTTGCGTGCAGCAGAGCGAAGTGGGCTGTTCGTGAACCGAGATATCTTGCTTGGGCAAGCAGCCAAATCGTCAGAGCCCGCTTTGCAAGATGAAACCCTCAATTGGTCTGATCGCCTGAAGACTCAGCTCCACAAGCAGCGCAACATCATCAAGCCCGCCAATTGGCAAGATCTTCGCTATCCTTTCGTTTACGGGCAGTTTGATGCCAGCTTGATGCCGCTCAAAGATTGGCGTGAGTGTGCGCATCAATCTTTGTTTGTACCTGCTGTGAAACGATGGTCGCAAGACCACATGGATCGTGATTACAGCCTCTTGATTGACCAAATCCAGCATCGCTTGCTGCCTGCACGCGGCATCATCGCGCGGCACGATGAAATTTTGGTCACAGCTGGCGCGCAGATGGCCTGCTACCTACTCGCGCATACCTTAGTGGATCGCAACACGGCAATCGGCATAGAAGAGCCGGGATACCCAGATGCGCGCAACAACTTCAAACTGCGCAGCGAAAAGATCGTGGCGCTTCCGATTGATCAAGAAGGTTTGACTGCTTCGCGCCAATTCGCGCAGTGTGATTATGTTTATGCCACACCGAGTCACCAATGCCCCACCACGGTGACGATGTCGATGCAGCGTAGGCAAGAAATTCTTGATCTGGCATATCAAAAGAATGTGGTGTTGATTGAAGACGATCATGAGAGCGAGCTGAATTTCTCGAGCCAGCCGCTGCCTGCGCTCAAAAGTTTGGATACGCATGGACGCGTGATTTACATGGGAAGTTTGTCTAAGACTCTGGCACATGGGCTGCGTATTGGGTATATCGTGGCGCCCGCTGAATTGATTCGAGAGCTGCGTGCGCTACGCAGGCTGATCATGCGCCATCCGGCTTCTAACAATGCGCATATCGCCAGCCTTTTCATCGCGCAAGGCCACCATGACGCATTCATTCGCAAGCTGAATGTGGCCTACAGCGAGAGACGGCAAGAGTTGGTGCAAGCCTTTGCGCGTCATTTGCCGGCTTGCAAGATCACGGCCGCGCAGGGCGGCTCGGGGGCTTGGATTCAAGGCCCGTCTGGCTTGGACAGCAAAACGCTCGCAGCGCATTGTTTGGAGCGCAGTATCTTGATCGAACCGGGCGAAGTGTTTTTTGAGCGACCGAATCCGTTGGCTAAAAACTATTTTCGGTTGGGATATTCAGCTATTGCCACGCCTTTGATTGCTGGTGGCGTTCGTGAGCTGTCTTATGTGATGGAGACGTTGGTCTGAAAAGCGTATCCCAGGATGGATGGCGGTAATTCGCCTCTGGCTTGACAAGTAAATGAGCTTGCGGTAAATTACTAACCAGTCAGTCATTAGTCATTTTTGGGCTTCATCAAGTCGCCTTACGAAGGCTGCGACACATACTTTTCATTGAGATATTTTATGCAAAACATGCCGTCCCCTGTTATAAAACGTGCGCAGAGTGCTCATCAATTGATAGCAAAATGGGTTCTCATCAGCAGCGTGACCTTGCTCGCCGCTTGCTCCAAACCCGTCCCTGCGCCCGAGCCCGTACGAGCCGTGAAGGTGATCACGGTGGGGGAGAGTGGTTTGCAGGCGGGGTATGAATATGCGGGTGAGGTGCGCTCAAAAGTGGAATCGCGTTTGGGCTTTCGGGTGGGCGGCAAGATCGTCAAGCGCCAAGCAGAGGTGGGCCAGCGGGTGAAGGCTGGGCAGGTGTTGGCTCAGTTGGATCCGCAAGATTTTCAATTGGCGACCGATGCCTCGAGCGCTGGATTGGCTGCGGCCACGACGAATCGGGATCTGGCAGCGGCGGATTTCAAGCGCTTTCAAAGCTTGAAAGAACAAAATTTCATCAGCGGCGCGGAGCTGGAACGGCGCGAATCTGTCTTCAAGTCTGCGCAGGCGCAGCTGGATCAGGCGAAAGCGCAATGGGCCAATACGGGTAACCAAGTTGGCTACGCGAATTTGGTGGCCAATGTGTCGGGCATTGTGACGGCAGTGGATGCGGAAGTGGGGCAGGTGGTCTCTGCGGGCGCACCAGTCGTACGGATTGCGCAAGATGGGCCACGCGATGTGGTGTTTAGCGTGCCGGAAGATCGGCTGACTTTGGTGGCTGTAGGCTCGGCGGCAAAGGCCAAGCGCTGGTCTGCGGATGGCACCGCTGGGAATGAGCTGAACGGAAAAATTCGCGAGCTCGCAGCCAGCGCTGATCCGCTCACGCGCACCTATCAGGCGAAACTCTCGCTAGATGCTGGCGTGAATTTGCCATTGGGCTCGACGGTGTATGTCTTCCCAAACAATCAGTTGGCTGGTGTGCAAGCGATCAAGCTGCCCACGAGTGCGTTGATGCAAAGTGCGCAAGGTACGTCGCAAGTGTGGCTGCTCGATATTGCCACCATGACGGTGAAAGCAACCAATGTACAAGTGGCCACGGCGGATGGCAATGAAGCGGTGATTGCTTCGGGCTTGAAGGCGGGCGATGTGGTGGTGAGCGCGGGGGTGCATGTGTTGTCACCCAATCTGAAGGTGAGTATTTATCAAGAAAAAGGCTCAGTAGCCGTTATATCTCCTGCGCAGAGTGCTACTAAATCAGTAGCGACATCTGCCACTGAAACAGCCAAGAAGTGAGCTGCACATGACGCAAGCGACTTCCCCCAATCTACCCAATTCACGTTTCAATCTCTCCAAATGGGCGATTGAGCATCCGGCCTTGACCCGCTATTTGATGGTGGTGCTGATGTTGCTGGGCTTTGCCGCCTACTTCCAGCTCGGCCAAGATGAAGATCCACCGTTCACTTTTCGGATCATGGCGGTACGGATGTTTTACCCAGGCGCCACCGCGCAGCAGGTGAGCGAGCAACTGCTGGACAAGGTCGAGAAGACGCTGCAAGAAGTGCCGATGGCAGACAAAATTCGCTCTTATGCGAAGCCAGGTGAAGCGCTGATTATTTTCCAAATCAAAGACACCGGACCTGGAAAAGACGTGCAGCAAATTTGGTACACGGTGCGCAAAAAAGTGGGCGATATTCGCGGCACCTTGCCAGCGGGCGTGATCGGGCCGTTTTTCAACGATGAGTTTGGCGATGTGTTTGGTGTGATGTACGCGCTCAAGACCGATGGCTTCAGCTATGCGGAGAGCAAAGCGTTTGCAGATAACGTGCGCCAGCAACTTTTGCGAGTGAAAGACGTTTCTAAAGTAGAGCTGTTTGGTCAGCAAGATGAAAAGCTGTATGTGGAGATTTCGCAAAAGCGGCTCTCTCAGCTAGGGCTAGATTTGAGTCATGTGATCTCGCAGCTCAATGCGCAAAATGCCGTCGAGCCAGCGGGCGTGATTACTACGCCGCAAGATGTGTTGCAGGTACGCGTGGGCGGGCAGTTTAACGATATTGAGCAGCTCAAAGCCATGCCTATTCGCGGTGGCGCTGCGGGTAATTTAGCCAGCGGCGCAGGTGCAGCGCAAATTCGGCTTGGCGATATTGCGGATATTCGGCGCGGCTACATCGATCCTGCGCAAGTGAAGGTGCGCAGCACTTCGTTTGATACGAAGGGGCAAGTCAAAAGCCAAGAGGTGATCGTGCTCGGCGTGTCGATGGCCAAGGGCGGCGACATCATTGCTCTGGGCAAAGCGCTTACTGTAGCTACTGACAAAATTGAAAAGACCTTGCCGCTGGGCGCAGCGTTAGATCAAATCCAAGATCAGCCACGCGCGGTGAGCAAATCGGTGAACGAGTTTGTCGCTGTGTTGATTGAAGCCGTGGTGATCGTGCTCGCAGTGAGCTTTTTGGCGCTGGGTTTGCACAGCCGTGGCAAGCAAACGCCACTTTGGAAACGCTATTACGTGGACATGCGTCCGGGCCTCGTGGTGGGTATCACGATTCCGCTGGTGCTGGCGGTGACGTTTTTAGCTATGTGGTATTTCGGCTTGGGGCTACACAAAATCTCCCTAGGCTCACTGATCATCGCGCTTGGCCTCTTGGTGGATGATGCGATCATCGCGGTGGAGATGATGGTACGCAAGATGGAAGAGGGCTATGACAAAGTGCGTGCGGCGACCTTTGCTTATGAGCTGACCGCGATGCCGATGCTCACGGGCACGCTGATCACGGCCGTGGGCTTTTTGCCGATTGGTATTGCGAAATCGGTCACGGGCGAATACACGTTTGCGATTTTCGCGGTGACGGTGATTGCGTTGTTGATCAGCTGGGTTGTGTCGGTTTATTTTGTGCCTTATCTCGGTGTGTTGATTTTGAAACACAAACAAGGCCAAGCTTTGCGCAATGCCGATGGG
The DNA here is from genome assembly GCA_031418715.1 of Variovorax sp. Taxonomy (GTDB): domain Bacteria; phylum Pseudomonadota; class Gammaproteobacteria; order Burkholderiales; family Burkholderiaceae_C; genus JANMDU01. Next base: position 59,400 of record JANOJL010000051.1, read on the forward strand.
CAACACGCGGCGGGCGGCGCAGATCATGCGGAGCATTTTGATACGCCGTTTTATGTGATCTTCCGCAAAATGGTGAATGGGGCGGTCAAGCACCGTTGGCTCACGATTGGTGCAACAGTGTTGATCTTCGCTCTAGGTATTGTGGGCATGGGTAGAGTGCAGCAGCAATTCTTCCCAGATTCTTCGCGGCCTGAAATTTTGCTGGATGTGTGGTTTACCGAAGGCACATCGCTGGCGGCGAATGAGGCGGTGGTCAAGCGCATGGAAGCGCGGCTGATGCAAGAGCCGGGCATGGTGAGCGTGAATACTTGGGTGGGCTCAGGTGTACCGCGTTTTTATCTGCCGATGGATCAATTTTTCCCACAGACCAATGTGAGCCAGATGATTGTTTTGCCGCAAAATCTGAAGGCACGCGAAGCACTGCGCTTGAAGCTTCCCGTCATGTTGGCCACAGAGTTTCCTGAAATCCGAGGCCGCGCCAAGCTGCTGCCCAACGGCCCGCCGGTGCAATATCCGGTGCAATTTCGCGTGGTGGGTGCTGATCCTGCAGTGCTGCGTGGCTTGGCCGATACGGTGAAAGCAGAAATGCGCAAATCGCCCAACACGCGCGGCGTGAATGACAACTGGAATGAATCCGTGAAAGCGATTCGCTTAGAAGTGGATCAAGCCAAGGCGCGCGCGCTCGGCGTGACGAGCCAGAGCATCGCGCAAGCCTCACGCGCGATTGTGAGTGGGAGCACGATTGGTACGTTTAGGGATGGCGATAAGTTGATTGATATCGTCTTGCGCCAACCGCTTTCTGAGCGCGATGTGATCACCGATATTGGCAACGCTTACCTGCCTACAGCATCAGGCCGCTCGATCCCGCTCGCGCAAATCGCCAAGCCCATCTTCGTCTGGGAGCCCGGCATCATGTGGCGCGAAAACCGCGATTACGCGATCACGGTGAACGCAGACATCATCGAAGGCCTGCAAGGCGCCACGGTGACAAATGAATTGCTCCCCGCCCTCAAAGCGCTCGAAGCTACTTGGCCGCCAGGATACACCGTGCTGGTGGCGGGCGCCGTAGAAGAAAGCTCCAAAGGCTCGGCTTCGATTGCTGCGGGCATGCCGATCATGCTCTTCATCACTTTCACCTTGCTGATGCTGCAATTGCAAAGCTTCTCGCGCGCGATGCTGGTCTTCCTCACCGGGCCGCTGGGCATTGCTGGCGTGGCGGGTGCTTTACTCTTGCTTGGCAGGCCGTTTGGCTTCGTAGCGTTGCTTGGTGTGATCGCGCTCATGGGCATGATCATGCGAAATTCGGTGATCTTGATTGATCAAATCGAGCAAGACATTCGAGCAGGCATCCCAAAATGGGATGCCATCGTCGAATCCGCCGTCCGCCGCCTGCGCCCGATTGTGCTCACTGCAGCAGCCGCCGTGCTAGCCATGATTCCGCTCACGCGCAGCGTGTTCTGGGGGCCGATGGCTGTAGCGATCATGGGTGGGCTGATTGTGGCCACCGTGCTCACGCTGCTCGCGTTGCCGGCGATGTATGCGGCTTGGTTTCGGGTGAAACGATAGGGGCTTTCCTCACGGCTATTTGAAGCGATTTCGGCCTTCCGCCCTCAAGCCTCTTGCGTAGAGTGCTATGAAATCGGGAGCGTCTGAATCGGCAAAATCTGCCGATACCGCTCAAAATCCTGATCCGTCGTGAGGATGGGCAACTCGCGGCGGCTGGCTGCGGCGCAGATCAAAAAATCTGTGTTGCTGCCTTGAATGCCTTGGCTGCGGCATCGGTTGAAATATTCAGCGGCCAGCTCGTGGTCGGCTTGAATTAGGGCGAGATCGTCAAAGGCGCGCAGTGTGTCGCGCAGCTTGGCAAATTGCTCCATCGCCCGAATGCCGCTGAGCAGCTCTTGGCGGATCGCACCCATCATGCAGGCGCGGCCATCGGCAATCAAATCTTTGAGCTGCGTCACAGCGCTTGCCTCGGCCTGCGGCCTGGCTGCCAAGCTCGCGCCCGCAGGCGGGCGGCGCAGCGCGAGCGACCAGACCGAGGTGTCAACCAGCACTTGCATGCTTGGCCTGCCGTTGGGCTTTGTAGTCAAAGTCTGCGTCGTAATCGATGCTGCCAAACAAGCCCAGTAGTTGGCCTTGCTGGCGCTTCTGGATGTACTCCACCAGCGCCTGCGTCACCACCGCCTTCTTCGTGCGCAGCCCGCTCACTTCGCGAGCTTGGCTGAGCAATGTGTCGTCGATAGCAAGATTGGTAGCCATGGGAATACTCCTACACACATTAATGTGTGAAATAATGTGTGATTATAGTGGACGTGGGGATAGAGTGCCAGTTTGAAGTGATCGGCGAGGTGTCATGTGTAGCGGGATCGCACTACCTGCACGTTTTGCTCCGTGTCCCCCGGCTGGCGCTTCGCGCGTGCCTCCTCCTTTACCTGCGCAAAACGCACAGGTAGAGCGCTCTGGTGAGCATCACTTGAGGCAGAAAACGAAAATGTTTGCTGGTAGAGCAGTATGCTAATGAAATGAAAACTCAAGTCGTGAACAGCATAGAAGTGCATCGCGGCAGCGTCAATGTGTTCGCCGATCTGGGTTTGGCAGATGCTGAAAAGCTCAAGATCAAAACTGGCTTGGTGATCGAAATCCGCAAAGCCATGAAAAGCTGTGGCCTTACCCAGCAAGAAGCCGCCAAACGCATGGGCATCACCAAACCCAAAGTCTTCGACATGATGCACGGTGATTTCAGCAATCTGTCAGAGTGCAAACTGATGGATTACCTAAGCCGCTTGGGCTACGACATAGAAATCAAAGTACGGCCCCGCGCAAACAGAGGTGGGGCGCTTGACGTTGGATGCAGCATGAGTATTGCTTCGTTCTGCTATTTGCTCTCTTGATAGCAGATCAGTCGGACCAACGCACACCAACTGCCCGGCGAATTCTGGCGAGTTCTTTTTTTGTTGCGAGGTCAAGAAATTTTGCTTTGTATCTGCGAAAAGACTCTGCACTACGAGTTGACTTTTCAATGTTGCAGTTGCAACAAGTTAACACGACGTTGGAGATGTGGTTGCTGCCACCGTTAGCGATTGGTATTACATGGTCTTTGTGGAATTTGATACGCCCAGATTCATTTGTCAGACTAGAAAAGCAATAATAGCAATGTCCTTCTTGTAAGGAAAAAAGGAATTCAATCTCCGGCTTTGTGTGTTTCCCCACTGCGGCTCGACGTTTTTTTGTTTGTTTAAACGTTTTTTTCGGAGGCGTTGTGTTTTATGAAAAGAATAAAACGAATCGAACTGGCTTGCGGGTAAATCAACTCTAAATTCTTCTCCTGAAGAAATCATGGAATCGCAAGCAAGATGAGTAGTATATTTTCTAGGCTGACATGTGCATGGGCTAAAAATTCCCTATTTCAATAAATATTCATAGATGTCAGCCGAGAGACGGTATTCGTCTGATTGAGAGCCTATAGATCTCAAAAAAATGCAGGCTGTTCAGTGCTGTAGAGTGCACTAACGATTGAGAAAGGCCAAGTAAATTTAGAACGCATAGCGCTGATGAATTATTTTTACCGAACAATATAGTCAGTATATTTCGCCGAATATGTTTCAGCGCATCGCCGCCTTCACCTCTGCCCCCAGATCAATCACGCTCATCGCGTAGTAGCTGCTCCAGTTGTAGCGGGTGATGACGTAGAAGTTTTCTGTGCCGGCGACGTATTGCGGGGCGTTGTTGGGGGAGAGGGATGGGTCGCCGTTTTGCAGTTCCACCAAAGCCAACGGGCCTTTGTGTTGCAAGGCATCGCCGCTGAGCACCGCGCCTTTGGCTTGGAAGCTCTCGAAGCTGAAGGTGGGCAAGATATCGGGGGCGAGCAGGGCGTCTTTGTCTAATTTGGCTGTGTCAAAGCTCACGGGGTAGAAGCTGGGCTGGCCAGTTTTCCAGCCGAAGCTCTTGAAGTAGTTGGCCACGGAGCCGATGGCGTCGGTGGGGCTGTTGAATAAATCGACCTTGCCATCGCCATCAAAATCAATCGCGTATTTCACCCAGCTGCTGGGCATGAATTGGCCTAAGCCCATTGCGCCTGCATAGCTGCCGCGCAGCTCGAGTGGGTCAATACCGCTGCGGTTTTTCAAGGAAAGAAATTGCTCTAGTTCGTCTCGAAAAAAGGCGCTGCGATCGCGCTTGGGAGTTTTGGGAAAATCGAAGGCAAGCGTGGCGAGCGAGTCCATCACGCGGAAGGTGCCCATGTCGCGGCCATAGATGGTCTCGACGCCGATGATGCCGACGATGATCTCAGCAGGAACGCCGTATTCGGCTTCGGCGCGTTCTAAAGCCGCGGCATGTTCTCGCCAAAATTTCACACCCGCTTGAATGCGAACAGGATCAATAAAACGGCTGCGATACACGCGCCAGTTTTTCCAAACCACACCTGACGCAGAGGGTTGCATCGGGCGCATGAGGCGCTGCACGCTGGGGGTGAAGCGGGATTGACCGATGGCTTGGCGCACCCATTCTTTATCGAGGTTGCGGCGCTCGGCCACGTCGTCGGCAAAACGCATGGCCTCTTCGCGGCTGGCGTAGGCTTCGCCTTGCGTGGCCACTGCCGCAGGCTTCTTGGCTTGCTTTTTAGAGGATTTTGAGTGTTTGGCTGCTATAGAATCTGCGTGAATAGCTATCAAAATAATAGCAACTAGTGAGCAGACAGAGAGGCGCTGGGAAGAGGTCAACATCAGGAGGGAGCAGCAGGCAAAGGGTTGAGGCGGGAAAAAGCAGCCTTGAGTGTAGCCAAGGCGGGGTTACCTTGAGCGGCTTCTTGCGGGCGATAGCGCAGGGCATCGAATTGCAAGAGCCAATCGTGCAGCGGACGCGCGGGTTCGCCAAACTTTGCCAGCGCTTGCGTAGCGAGTGTGCGAGGCGTTGTGCTCGAATCTGATGGCAGACCCGCCTTGGCGAGCAGCTTGCGAGCGCGGGCGAGCTCTCGCAGCCAAGGATCTTGGTGATGGCGCTCCCAGAGCGTTAAGGCTGCGCCGATCAAGCCCACGAGCGTGACGATGCCCGCGAGCACTTTGCCCAAATCTTCCCAGCTCGGGCTCTGAAAGCCCAGATTTTTCAGCAAATCGAGCTGCTTGGCTTGCGAATAATTCAAGATCCATTGATTCCATGAATTGTTCATGGCTTCCCAAGCCGCGCGTAACTGCGTGATCATTCCTATCGGTATCACGGCATTCAAAGCTGCCCCCACCGCACCTTGCGGCGCAGCCAAGCGCGCAAAGCTACCTATGCGCCCGGGAGACACCGCGCTCGTTGGATCAACCCGCACCCAGCCGAGGCCAGCCTGCCACACCTCCGCCCAAGCATGCGCATCGCGCTGGCGTACCGTCCAGTAGCCATCGACTGAGTTGAACTCACCGCCTTGATAGCCGGTCACCACACGCGCCGGAATATCCAGTGCGCGCATCAAGATCACAAAGCTAGAAGCGATGTGTTCGCAGAAGCCTTCTTTTTTATCAAACCAGAATTCATCAGCGGTGTTTGCGCCATACAGGCCGGGCTCCAGCGTGTAGGAGTAGCCGCCTGTTTGTAGGCGGCGCATGACTTCGCTTACCAGCGCGGCGGCACCCGCCTGCGCAAAACGCGGATCGCGGCGGAGGTCTGCGGCCAATTGCAGGGTGCGCGGATTGAAGCCTGCGGGCAGATCGAGAAAATCCTGCAAGCCGATCACTTGAGCGGCAGGCCCGTGGCGAAACTCTGTGCTGCTGCTGGCTTTGTAGCGAAGCAAATCCGTCACGGGGCGATTAGAGATCCATTGCAGCTCGTTGGTCATGCTCGCCTCGTGGCCAGGCACATCAGGCTTGGCATTGGCTGCTTCGAGCACAAAAATCCAAGGTCGCTGGTTGGGTTCAAGCGTCACTTCATAGGCATAGCTCTCGCCACTGGTTTGCAGATTCGGCGGTACCGCAAAACGGCGCGAGATCGTGGAAGTACTCGGCCGCCAACTGCGGCCATCAAAGCTTGTCAACACCGGGCCACGGAAATATTGCAAGCCCGCGGGCGGTATTTGCTGGCCAGGTTGCAAATTCCACTTGATGCGAAAGGCAATCGAGTCATCGAGCGCGAGTTTTGCAATCGTGCCCACTTCCATGCTGGCCGACAAACCACTGCGCCCCGTCATCGCATCACCTGGGACTCCCCAGAGCGGCGCAAGGCGCGGGAACAAGACGAAGAGCAGCGCCATGATCGGCGCACCTAGCAAGACCATGAAACCCGCCGTTTTCAGCGATTCGGTGAGTGGCGGCTGGCCCACTAGCCGATGCGCATTCACCAGCGCCGTGAGCAAGCCCATCAGCGCCACCATCATCGCCGCTGCCACCAGCAGACTTTGCGAGAAGAAGAAATTCGTGAGCATCGTGAAGAAGCCTAGAAAAAAGACGACGAAAGCATCGCGCCGTGCGCGCAGCTCCAGCGTTTTGAGGGTCAGCAAAACGACGATCAGCGTCACGCCAGCATCACGGCCAAGGAGGGTGCGATGTGAAAAAAGCGTGGCAGCAATCGTGAGGATCAGCAGACCCACGAGCCACCATTTAGAAGGCAGCGGTTGGCTGAGCCAAGCCAGCCGCCCGCGCCAGATCAACACAATGCCAGCCAGCGCGGAGCACCAAAGCGGCAAATGCTCTGTTTGCGGAAAAATCACCCACGCTATCACGCCGAGCAGAAACAGCGTATCGCGGGCTTCGCGCGGAAGATGGCGCAGTTTGCTCAGTACGGTCAGCATAGCGCCAATGCCTCTAAACAAGCGCGTTTGTGCGCTTCGCCGTTGGCCGGTTTGATTTCGCGGCTGGGAAGTCGCAGGCCGTAATCTGAACCGAGTTTGTCAGCTGCGAGCACCCAAGCTGTGAGGCGGCTGAGCTTGGCTTCGTGTTCAATTGTGGCGCAAGCGGCGTAATCCAGCCAGAGCTCGTAGCGCTGCGCTTGCTGCGTGTCGCGACTGACGAGCTCATCTGATTTGGCAGCTTTCTTCCAGACCACCAGCTTCAAAGGATCTCCGCGTCGATAGGCGCGCACGCCATCAAACTCGCCGCTTTGCTGCGTCCGAGCCGCTCCGCCTCCACCCGCGCGGGGCTCGCCAGGCGGCAGCGGCGGCGCATGCAGCTCAGGCGCTGGATAGACCAAGACTTGCGACTTGGGCCGCCACACCGTCCACACGCGGAATGTACCCAACGGATAGCGCGTCTCGGCCTGTAAGTCCGGCACCCGGTGCAGCCCGCGTTGTACCGCTTTGAACGCCACCTGCACCGTGCTGCTGCCCTCAGCAGGTACATCGGCCCAAGCCCAGTGCGGCGCATGTGTGTCGTCTAGCAAAGCCAAGCCAATGCTCGGCCGCTGGCTCTTGCGCGCATGCGTCAGGCGCACCTCCACTTGAGCGATCGAACCCGCAAATATAGAGCCAAATGTGCCTCCGCCCGTTATAGAATCTGCGCGACCTGCTATCAAATTCATAGTAATCCCACGCAGATTGCCATGCGACACATGCATGCCCACCACTGCAGCGCCCGCGAGCATGAAGGTCAGCAAGTAGCCTAAATTGAGCTGGTAGTTGATCGAAGCGACCAATAAAACGAGCAGCGTGAGTGCGAGCATCCAACCCGCCCGCGTCGGCAAAATATAGACATTGCGCTGAGTCAGCGTCCAGGTATCCGTCAGCGCTAGCCGAGATTGCCACCACTGCCTGAACCTCTTGCGAATCGAGCTGATCATGGTGTGCAATCAATCAAGGCAAAGCGACTGCCGCCATCATCGCCCGAACCTGCTCCACCGAGCCGCGCCCTGCATCAGCTACAGGAATCATACGATGGGCGATGGTCTGCGGCAGGATGGCTTGTATGTCATCGGGGGCGACGTAATCTCGCCCAGCCAGCAGCGCCTGCGCCTTGGCGGCGCGCAGCAGCGCAATGCCTGCACGGGGCGAGAGACCTTGCAAAAACCAGCGACCGCTGCGCGTGGCAGCGATCAAGTCTTGCAGGTAATTGAGTAGCGGCTCAGAGGCTTGCACTTGCTGCACAGAGGCTTGTAGAGCTTTCAAATCATTTGGAGAGAGCACAGCGGGGAGTTGCTCCACCACATCGCGCCGATCTCCACCTGAGAGCAATTGCCGCTCAGAAGCGCGATCTGGGTAGCCCAAGCTAATGCGCATGAGGAAGCGATCGAGTTGGCTTTCGGGTAGTGCGTAGGTGCCTAGCTGATCATGCGGATTTTGTGTGGCGATCACGAAGAAAGGTTGGGGCAGGGGGCGCGTTTCACCTTCTACCGTGACTTGCTTTTCTTCCATCGCCTCCAAGAGAGACGATTGCGTCTTCGGACTGGCGCGGTTGATCTCATCCGCCAGTAAAATTTGTGCAAATACGGGGCCTGGGTGGAAGACAAAGCGCTCGTTGCCGCGCTCATAGATCGAGACACCAGTTAAATCACTCGGCATCAAATCGGCGGTGAACTGCACGCGTGAGAATTTCAGGCCGAAGCTGCGCGAGAGGGCATGTGCCAGTGTGGTCTTGCCGACGCCGGGCACGTCTTCAATCAGCAAATGGCCGCCTGCCAGCAGACAAGCCACACAATCGCTGACTTGGGCTTTTTTACCCACAATGACCGTGTTAAGCTGTGCCAAAAGGCGAGAAAGTAAATCGTTGATGTTGTTGGAATTCATGAGTAAACGATACCTGATTTTGGGCGTGTCAGTATGAGCACTGGTTATTTTTCGCATGCCGATTGTCGCCTGCATGAGATGGGCGCTGGTCACCCAGAATGCCCCGAGCGGCTCGACGCCATTGCTGATCATTTGCTGGCCACAGGCTTGCTGGATGTACTTTCCCAGCCCGAAGTTCCTTTGGCATCTCCCAGCGATCTCGAATTGGCGCACAGCCGCATGCATGTGGCTTCGGTGCAAGGTCTGCGAGATCGGATTGAAGCCGAGGAAATGGCCGGCGGACCCAGCCATTTCTATATCGACCAAGATACAGCGATGAATGCATACAGTTGGGATGCTGCATTGCGGGCTGCGGGAGCTGCTGTGGCCGCTACAGATGCAGTGATGGACGGCAGGCTACACAATGCTTTTTGCGCGATTCGCCCCCCTGGGCACCATGCAATGCATAGCAAAGCAATGGGTTTTTGTCTATTCAACAATATCGCGATTGCTGCTAAGCACGCGTTAGATCGGCGCGGCTTGAAGCGGGTGGCGGTGGTGGATTTTGATGTGCATCACGGCAATGGCACCGAAGATATTCTGAAAACTGATTCACGCTGTTTGATGGTGGGCATCTTTCAACATCCGTTTTATCCCTACAGCGGTGAAATTTCTGCTGCACCTAACATACTCAATCTGCCAGTTCCCGCTTACACGCGAGGCGATGCGGTGCGCGAATTATTTGAACAAATGCTGCTGCCGCGCTTGGAAGAATTTCGCCCAGAGATGATATTTATCAGCGCAGGCTTTGATGCACATCGCGATGACGAGCTAGGGCAGCTCGGTTTGGTGGAGGCCGATTATGCATGGTTGACCGAGAAAATCTGCGATGTGGCCGAGCGGCATTCAAAAGGCCGCATCGTGAGTTGTTTAGAAGGCGGCTACAACCTACCCGCTTTGGCGCGCAGTGTGCATGCGCATGTGCGTGTGTTGGCGGGTATTTAGCTGCACGAAGCTGCCTGTATCAATGCACCCGATAAGCTAAATGAAGCTCAAGAACTACGCGCACCATTTTTTGCAGGTGGCATAGAGTCTGATTGGCGCGCACGCGGGCGCATGTCAATCGTTGGCAGGACTTGCGTGGCTTCGAGCGAGTTAATTTTGGCGACCAACTCCGCAGTGTGTACGGCAGGATCTTTTTCACCTTGCAGGCCGGTGCTCAGCGCAGTGTCCACAAACTGCACACGACGTTGCGTGCCTGAGCGCATTTGGTCGATACGGGTTTTGAGCAACTCGAGCGCCTGATCTGCATCTGCTGGCACCTCGTTGGACAGCCAAACTGCTATGTGCAGATCAAAGCCTTTGGTGCCAGACATGACGGCTGACGGTCGCATGCAGGTGGTTAAGATACGGCTGGCAAAGGCATTGATGTCTTCGCGCGTAATAGGTGCTTCGACCAGATAAAGAAACAAATCATCGCCGATGCGAGCGCCCGTATCAATGTCGCGCGCGAGGCGGCCCAAACGGTTGCCGATGTGCGCAAAAATCCGACCTCGTTCGGTCGAGGTCGAAAGTGACATGACGCTATCGAAATCGAGCCAACGCACCAAAACAGCTCCGCAGGGTCGCTCAAAACGCTTGCTTCGCAGAAGCATTTGCGGGAAGCGCGCTTTGGCAATGCGCTCATTGAACAGGCCCGTAGAGGCATCGGTATTTTCCAAGGCAAGCTGGCGTTGTTGGGTAGAAATTCGTTCACGCTGATGTATGTACAAAACAGTAAACATGACCACCAAACCCAGCCCGGCCGTGATCACCCCGACCAACAAAGCCCATTCAACGTGCGCTACCCAGCCCAAGTTGTAAGCCAATCGCGCCATCACAGACAGCACCAAGGGCACGATGCTGGCCACGACCATCCAAAGCCAATGCTGCGAATGCCGGGCAATCCAAGACAGCGTGCTCAAGATGATTAGCATGCCGATGGCATAGATCGGGTTGAGGAAACTACGCGATACTTCCAGTGGTAAACCCAGCACCACACCTGCCAGTAGCAAGCTGACCGCGATCAAGGCCCAAAGACTGTAGAAAATCGATTTGGACAGATCGCGAGCGTAGCTCACCGAAATCGCCAAGCGTGCCAGCGCCGCTAAGCTGAGCAAAGGCATGACCCAGCCCATTGTGTTGGCAAGATAAACGGAATCTGGCCAGATGCGCACATGCATATAGCCAGACACCGTCAATTGCGACAACATCACTGTCAAGCAAAACACTGCGAGCCAAGCAAAATGACTGCTTCTATGAATCCAAGCGCTGATCAGGCTGCCTAAGGACAAGATGCCGAAGACACCAAAGATCAGGCCGTTGAGCGTCCCGACATGATTGGCACCATCAGCAAAATCGCTGTTAACGATCAACTCAATGCTTTCTGTCACTGCTTGGCGGTGTTCCAGCTGGATGAAAAACAACTGTGTTTGGCCGGGAAGGGTTGTCAATTCAAAACTCGGATCCCTTGCGCGCATCGGCCAATCGCTGCGCGGCAGGCTCATGCCCGCACTCACTTGTTGCCACACACTTGGCTGTTGAAGTGTGGTGAAGTGAAGCGTGGCTTTGTCAAGTGTCATGCGCGGAATGCGCAAGATCCAAGTTTGCGGGTGTGGCGTGGCTGGTAGCGCCAAACGCAACCAAACATCTTGATCAGCGGATGTGGCTAGGCGCATGCCATCCTGCCAAGACACAAAAACAGCTTGCTCAACCATGGGTAGCAATTGTGCAGGGTTCGTTTTTGCCGTTTTAGGTACGACGAGCACACCCACTGGCTCTGGCAAAGACAATGTCTGGCTGCTCGCAAATAGGCTGGGCAGTCGCAGTGATTTTGGCGAGCTGGCAGAGCTTTGGGTGTGGGCGAACGCGCACACAGCCAGCACCAATAGACAGCTACCGCTTAAAAACCATTGCCATGGTTGAGACAAACGACTCGTGTATCGAAGTAAAAAGGGCATGCCGATGGTTTATGTCAAGAAAGCTGATCGGACCATACCGCAGCTGTGAAGTAAGCATATCGGAAAACCTAAATGCACAGGGTAAAAAAATGACCCACCCTCACACAATCTAATGACAAAGTAGTATGGTCTGCCGCTATGACTGTTGTTGCCTAGCCGCAGTCAAATGACGCTACTCACCCAAATAGGCTGCTCGGACTCTCGGATCATCTAGCATCTGCTTGGCATCGCCGCTGATCGTGATCTCACCAGATTCCATCACATAGCCCCGGTCTGCGGCTTGCAAAGCCAGCTTCGCGTTTTGCTCCACGAGCAACACAGTCACGCCTTGGCTGGAGACTTCTTTCACCACTTCAAAAATCTTCGCCACCATGATCGGCGACAGGCCCATGGAAGGCTCATCCAACAGCAGTAATTTCGGCATGCTCATGAGGGCGCGAGCCATGGCTAGCATTTGCTGCTCGCCGCCGCTCATCGTTCCAGCGAGTTGGTCTTTGCGCTCTTTCAGTCGAGGAAAAGTGGCAAAAGCACGCTCAATACCGGCGGCAATCTCGGCTTTGTCGGTGCGCGTGTACGCTCCCATTTGCAAATTCTCAGTGATGGTCATCCGGGCAAACACGCCACGGCCTTCCGGCACCATCGCCAAGCCTGATTTGACGAGATTCCAAGCGCCCACGCCAGCGATGCTCTTGCCCATGTATTCCACGGTCCCTGCATTCGGTTTCAAGCCGCCGGTGATGGCTTTCATGGTGGTGGTTTTGCCTGCGCCGTTTGAACCGATGAGCGTCACGAGTTCGCCTTCGCGCACTTCGAGATCGATGCCTTTGACAGCTTGAATGCCGCCATAAGCCACTTTCAGGCCAGAGATTTTGAGCAAAATGGGGTTGTTGTTGTTGGTGGTCATGACATTTTCCCGCTTCAGTGATCCGTGCCCAAATAGGCCTCGATCACTTTTTCATTCTTTTGCACATCAGCTGGTATGCCTTCAGCAATCTGCTTACCGTAATCGAGCACTGTGACGCGATCGCACAAGCCCATCACCAGTTTCACATCGTGCTCGATCAGCAAAATCGTACGGTTATCTTTACGAATTTTGTCGATCAATGCGCGTAGCGTGATTTTTTCCGTGGCGTTCATGCCGGCGGCTGGTTCGTCCAGCGCGATCAATTGCGGATCAGTGGCCAAAGCACGAGCGATCTCTAAGCGGCGCTGATCGCCATAGCTCAGTGTGCGGGATTTGTAATCAGCGAATTTTCCTATGCCCACGTAATCAAGCAGTTCTTGCGAGCGCTTGGCAATCGCCGCTTCTTCGGTTTTGAAAGCGCTGGTGCGCAGCATCGCGCCGATCACGCCCGAATTCGTACGCACATGGCGGCCGACCATCACATTTTCCAAAGCAGTCATTTCTGCAAAGAGGCGAATGTTTTGGAAGGTGCGGGCGATACCGGCTTTGGCCACTTCATGCACTGCGCTGGGCGTGTAAGGTTTGCCAGCCAGCTCGAAGTTGCCGCTATCGGGCGTGTAAAGGCCAGTGATGACGTTAAAAAACGTGGTTTTACCTGCGCCGTTGGGCCCGATCAGGCCATAGACCTGACCGCGTTTGATTTCAATGCCCACATCGGAGAGTGCTTGCAAGCCGCCGAAGCGCTTAGAGACATTGGTGACTTTAAGGACGATATCGCTCATGGTGATGCTCCTTATTTCACTGCTGCCGCTTTGGCCGCGTTTTCGAGAGATTTACCGTGATCTGGCGAAGGCCATAGCCCGCGTGGGCGCATGAGCATGATGATGATCATGGCCAGAGCAATCAAGAGTTGGCGCAGGATAGAAGCATCAATCCGTCCGCCCGTGACCGCCTGCAAATCCAATACCCCCGAAACCCAACGCAGTACTTCAGGCAAGGTTGACAGCAATAAAGCGCCAATAATCACGCCTGGCAAATGCCCTAAGCCGCCCAGTGTGATCATCGCCACGATCATCACAGATTCCATCAGCGAGAAAGATTCTGGCGAGATGAAGCCTTGGAAGGCTGCAAACATCGAGCCGCTCACACCGCCAAAGGTGGCACCCATACCGAAGGCGAGCAATTTCAAGTTACGGGTGTTGATGCCCATTGCTTTGGCAGCGATTTCATCTTCACGAATCGCCATCCATGCGCGGCCAATACGCGAGAGCTCCAAACGGTGACACACAATCACGCTGATCACAACCAAAGCCATGAACAGGTAGTAATACATCACCAAGCTGCCGATTTTGTAGCCAAAAATTTCAATGCCTTTGCCAAAGCTGTAGCCAAAAATGTTCATCGGGTCGATCTGAGCCAGACCTTTAGGGCCATTGGTGATATTGACGGGGTGATCCAAATTGTTCATGAAGACGCGGATGATTTCGCCAAAGCCCAAGGTCACAATGGCCAAATAATCGCCTCGCAATTTAAGAGTGGGCGCACCCAGCAATACACCAAAGATACCCGCTAACAATGCAGCCGCCGGAACGATGATCCAAATGGGCGTATGCAGCCCATCGGGGAACATTCTGGCAATTGCCGGGAAGGTTTCAAACAGGTGAGGTGAGGCCATCAGGCCGTACATATAAGCACCGATGGCGAAGAAGGCCACGAAACCCAAATCGAGCAAGCCAGCATAGCCCACCACAATGTTCAAGCCTAGAGCAAGCAGTACATACAGCAAAGCCATATCCGCCACGCGCACCCAGAAATTGCCAACGCCTTGCAGGGCCAGAGGCAACATCAACAGAAAGAGCGCCATGAGGATGACATGGGTTTTGTTTTTAGAATCAAATTTCAACATGATGTTTCTCCCTGATCAAGCGCGATCTGCCACGCGTTCACCCAGCAAGCCCGAAGGGCGCAGAGTGAGCACAATGATCAAGACTGTGAAGGCCAAAATATCCACGTAATGGCTGCCCAAAACCCCGCCCGTCACAGCGCCTAAATAACCGGCACCGATGGACTCAACCAAGCCGAGGAAGATGCCGCCCACAACCGCACCTGCCAAATTACCAATGCCCCCCAGCACAGCTGCTGTGAAGGCTTTCAGGCCAGGTAAAAAGCCCATGGAGTGATGCACGGTGCCATAGTTGGTTGCCCACATCACGCCTGCAATCGCCGCCAAAATCGCTCCGATGATGAAGGTGGCGGAAATCACGGTGTCTGGTTTCACGCCCATCAGTGCGGCCACGCGAGGATTCTCTGCCGTGGCGCGCATCGCACGTCCTAGATTGGTTTTGCCCACGACATAGCTGAGGATTGCCAGACAAATCGCTGTGACGCCTAAGATCAAGATTTGCGCGGGTGTGATCACTGCACCGGCGATATTGATCGGATCTGCTGCGATCAGATTGGGGTAAGGCTTGAAGTTAGGTTTGAAGATGATCATGGCAATGGTTTGCAACAAAATGCTCATGCCGATGGCCGTGATCAGGGGCGCAAGGCGCGGGCTGCTGCGCAAGGATCGATAAGCCACTTTTTCAATCGTGAAGTTGAGCACAGCGCAAACGACGCAGGCAATGATCAGCGCCAGAATCAGAATAATCCAGCCGGGCGTGCCGGGCATCCCCTCTTGCATCATGCCGATCATGGCCCAGCTGGTCAAAGCGCCGAGCATCAGCACCTCGCCGTGGGCAAAATTAATCAGCTGGATGATGCCGTACACCATCGTGTAGCCTAGCGCGATGAGGGCGTACATGCTGCCAAGGACCAGACCATTGATGATCTGTTGCAGAAAAATATCCATGAAAAAATTCTCCGGTTTGATCGCGTTCTGTCATCAATCGGCTTGATGTTGGCAGCTCTGCGTTCAATTAGCTAGCAAAAAACCCGCCAGAGTGAGCTTGTGGATCACTTGCACGGGTTGTTGAGCAGATTGTAGCCATGGGCAACTGGTGCTTTGGTGTCTTGGAGCGCCTGATTGGGTCGGGTATTCCCGGGTGAAAACGGGCGTATCAGCGGGTTTTGCAATCCATCAGTTTTTCTGATGATTCCGACTTTGCATCAACCAGGCTGCTTTTTAGCGGCTACGTTACGTGCCCTAAGATCGCGCAGTTTTTCTGCAATCCGGATTTCCAAGCCGCGCTCGTTGGGGCGATAAAACCCAGGCTCAGGCATGCCATCGGGAAAGTACGATTCGCCAGCGGCAAAAGCACCTTCTTCGTTGTGCGCGTAGCGGTATTCCTTGCCATAGCCGATGTCTTTCATTAGCTTGGTCGGCGCATTGCGCAGATGCAGCGGCACAGGACGCGTGCCTTCTTTTTTGATCAACGCTTTGGCTTCGTTGAAAGCCATGTAAGCCGCATTTGATTTGGGTGCCATCGCCAGATAAATGACGCACTGCGCCAAGGCCAGCTCACCTTCAGGGCTGCCCAAGCGCTCATATACCTCAGAGGCATCGAGAGCCAAGCGCAGGGCTCGTGGATCAGCCAAGCCGATATCTTCACTGGCCATACGCACGAGGCGGCGCGCCATATAGCGCGGGTCTGCGCCGCCATCGAGCATGCGCATGAGCCAATACAGCGAAGCATCAGGGTCTGATCCGCGCACGGATTTGTGCAGCGCACTGATCGTGTCGTAAAACTGCTCGCCGCCTTTGTCATAGCGGCGCATTTTTTCGCCAAGCACCTTGAGCAGCCAGTCGTTACGTATAAGAGAGAGCTTTTGTGAACGTGCGAGCACAAAGAGCGTCTCAAGCGTGTTGATCAAGCGGCGTGCATCGCCATCTGCATAGCCGATCAGGCAGGCTTGTGCATCTTCCTCAATTGCTATCGATTCATTAGCATCTTGCGCAAATTCTATAAAGGCTAGAGCCACTATTTGTTTCAAATTTTCTTCATTCAAAGACTCTAAAACATACACTGCAGCACGAGAGAGCAAAGCTGAGTTCACCTCAAACGAAGGATTCTCTGTGGTCGCGCCGATAAAGATGAACAAACCGCTTTCGACATGCGGCAAAAACGCATCTTGCTGTGCTTTGTTAAAGCGATGCACCTCATCCACAAACACAATCGTGCGCTGTGGCATCAGCCCAGATTTCACAGCTTCCGCCTTTTCCATTGCCTCCCGAATGTCTTTCACGCCGCCGAGTACCGCGCTGATGGCGATGAACTGCGCCTTGAAACTCGAAGCCATTAACCGCGCAATCGTCGTCTTGCCGACACCGGGAGGGCCCCAAAGAATGCAGCTGTGCGGCACACCCGATTCAAACGCCACCCGCAGCGGCATGCCTTCGCCCAAGACCTGTCGCTGCCCAATCACCTCGCCTAGGGTTTTAGGGCGCAGGCGCTCGGCGAGCGGGGTGTGCTGCAGGGGGCGAGAGGCAGGATTCATGCAAGCATTGTAATCATCAGGTCTTGCATCCATCTTAATGATAAAAGTGGCTATTTGCCGTTATAGATACTGCATAGTATGCTATTAAATAAAGAGCATATTGTAGCCTGCCGCTTCACCGCTCCCGCGCCGCCTCCGCCCCCACCTTCATCACCGGAGACAGCAGGTATTCAATCACCGTGCGTCTGCCTTGGTGGATTTCCGCTATCACCAGCATGCCGGCGGTCAGGGCGAGTTTCTCGCCATTTGGGTTCTTCAGA
>JANOJL010000052.1:0-1857 GCA_031418715.1 Variovorax sp.
CCACACTACTGTGCCGTATTCAACATGAGCTTTTTCAAAAAAGCCCGGCTTTGTTAGCTTTTGAAACGCCGGGTATTGCAAATATGGCTTTACATCGAAGCTTTTACGTTCGCCGGTTTTGAATGTAACCAACAAACAATAGTTAGCCAGAGGAATGACATCAACAACATCGGGATTCATTTTGTCTTCCTGCGCTATCTCAAAGGGTCAATGCGAAACAGCTCTTTGCCTTCAATTGCCAAAGACCAATCTGCCATGAGTTCTTCGTGACGGATTTCGATCCACGCCTCAACGAGTTTACGTTTCTTCGGCGGAAGTTGGCCAGCCAACAAGTTGCCATCTGGAATCCCAAAAACCGCTTTGAAATCCTGATACCGAACGTGAATATGTGGACTGTTGTGCTCCTTGGTATCTAAGAAATACATAGACACCACAAGGCCGTAGAACATTGATAGCGTAGGCATTTGGCGCTCGGATCAAATATCAAAAAGCAATCTTGCCGGATCTTCCAGCGCTTCTTTCATCGCCACCAAGCCGAGCACAGCTTCGCGGCCGTCGATGATTCGGTGGTCGTAGCTCATGGCGAAGTAGTTCATGGGGCGCACGACGACGACGCCGTTTTCGACCACGGCGCGGTCTTTGGTGGCGTGAACGCCTAGGATGGCGGATTGCGGTGGGTTGATGATGGGGGTGGACATCATGGAGCCGAAAGTGCCGCCATTGCTAATCGAGAAGGTGCCGCCGGTCATGTCTTCCATGCCAAGCTTGCCTTCAGCGGCTTTTTTGCCGAATTCAGCGATCTTTTTCTCAATATCGGCGAAGCTCATTTGATCGGCGTTGCGCAGAATCGGAACGACCAAGCCACGCGGGCTGCCGACTGCGATGCCCACATCGAAATAGCCGTGATAAACAATATCGCTGCCATCCACCGACGCATTGAGCACGGGGAATTTTTTGAGCGCATGCACCGCAGCTTTGACAAAGAAGCTCATGAAACCGAGTTTGCAGCCGTATTCTTTCTCAAACTTTTCTTGAAAGCGCTTGCGCATTTCCATGACCGGGGCCATGTTGACTTCGTTGAACGTGGTCAAAATAGCATTGCTAGCTTGTGACTGCAGCAAGCGCTCAGCCACGCGAGCGCGCAAACGGCTCATGGGCACGCGCTGCTCAGGGCGGCCTTCGAGTTGCGCGGCCAAGCTGCTGGCAGGCGCTGCAACTTGCGCGAGTGCTGTGGTGGGCACGCCTGTGGGAATTTTTACCTCATTTGAGGCTTTAGCCGGCATAGATGCTGCGCTAGATACTCCTGAATTAGTAGCGCTTGAATTTGATACGCCGCTTTGCACAGCAGCGAGTACATCGCCCTTGGTGATGCGGCCATCTTTGCCTGAGCCTACGACGGAGCCAGAGGCCAAGCTGTTATCTGCCATAAGCTTGGCAGCAGCGGGCATAGCCACGCCCGCCATTAAGCCGCTGGTTGCCGGGGCAGCAGCTGCGGCAACCGGAGCAGATGCAGTTGCAGGAGCGGCAGCCGCTGGTGCAACGGCACCGGCTATGCCTGCGCTATCAATCCGAGCAATGACTTGCTCAGTCAGCACCGTGCCGCCATCGCCCACCAAAATTTCAGCCATCACGCCAGCGCTGGGCGCGGGCACCTCGAGCACGACTTTGTCGGTTTCGATCTCGATCAAGATTTCATCGATTGCCACAGCGTCGCCAGGCTTCTTTTTCCATTGCAACAAGGTGGCCTCGGCCACAGATTCAGACAGTTGCGGGACTTTGACTTCTACGATTGCCATTTTTGAAAATTTCCGTTGGTTTGTTTTTTTAGAACACGGAAGTCACGGAGGATTCACGGAA
>JANOJL010000053.1:0-1996 GCA_031418715.1 Variovorax sp.
CCCTGTACACGGGGTGCTTCTTCTGGACAAGCCGCTTGGCTTGTCGAGCAATGACGCGCTTCAAAAAGCCAAATGGCTGCTGCGTGCCGAGAAGGCTGGGCACACGGGCACGCTTGATCCATTGGCAACGGGCGTTTTGCCGCTTTGCTTTGGCGCGGCGACCAAGTTTTCTGCGCTACAACTCGACGCTGCGAAAACCTACGAAGCTACGGCTATTCTAGGTATCAAAACATCAACTGGCGATGCGGAAGGCGCAGTGATCTCTGAGCGTGAAGTTAACGTCACGCAAGCTGATCTAGATCGTGTGCAACAGCAGTTCACCGGCAAGATCTCACAAATTCCGCCGATGCACAGTGCATTGAAGCGTGATGGCAAGCCGCTGTATGAATATGCTCGCGAAGGCATTGCTTTAGAGCGCGAGCCGCGTGATGTGACGATTTATAAGCTAAAAGTGCAGTTTGCCGGCACAGCATCTGCGCAGAGTGCTATTAAAATAGTAGCGATTGTCAGTAAGGGGACTTACATCCGCACCTTGGGAGAAGATATCGGCGAAGCGCTGGGCTGCGGCGCGCATCTGTCTAGCCTGCGCCGGATTGAGACCGGTGGCTTGTTGATCGAAAAATCGCTCACACTTGCTCAGCTTGAAGCCCTGACAGATGATGAGCGTCTAGCAAAACTGCAACCCATCGATAGCTTGCTAGCCGGTCACGAAGTCGTCATGCTTGACAACGACAATGCAGGTAGATTTTTAAGCGGCCTTCGCCGCCGCACGGAACTGCCAGATAACCTACACGTCGCAGTGTATGCAGAACAATTTGAGGGCATACCAAGAGCGCTTCTCGGCAGCGCACACATCACCGCAGGCGAGTTGATCCCAACACGCTTGCTCTCCCCCATAGAAGTATCCCAATCGCTGGCTCAGGGTTCTTTTGAGAAGCCAGCGCAACCCGTTTTGAGTTAAAAAAGGAAAGTCACCATGACCCAACAAATCCGTAACATCGCCATCATCGCCCACGTTGACCATGGCAAAACCACGCTGGTCGATCAGCTGCTTCGTCAGAGCGGTACGTTTGCCGCTCACGAGCAGCTAGAGACCTGCGTGATGGACAACAACGACATTGAAAAAGAGCGCGGCATCACGATTTTGGCGAAGAACTGCGCCGTGAAGTGGAACGACACGCATATCAATATCGTTGACACTCCAGGCCACGCGGATTTCGGCGGCGAGGTCGAGCGCGCTCTGTCCATGGTTGACGGCGTGGTGCTGTTGATCGACGCACAAGAAGGCCCGATGCCGCAAACCCGCTTCGTGACGAAAAAGGCCTTGGCTCTCGGCTTGAAGCCCATCGTTGTGGTGAACAAGGTGGACAAGCCCGGCGCGGATCCGCAAAAAGTAGTCAACCAAGCCTTTGATTTATTTGACAAACTCGGCGCGACGGATGAGCAGCTTGATTTCCCGGTCGTTTATGCATCGGGTTTGAACGGCTGGAGCGCTTTGGAAGAAGGCGAGGCAGGTGCGCAGTGGGGTAAGGACATGACGGCGCTGTTTGAGACCGTGCTCAGCCATGTGAAGCCGCAGGCGGGTGACCCGACCGCTCCATTGCAGTTGCAAATTTCTTCGCTCGATTACTCCACCTTTGTGGGCCGTATCGGCGTAGGCCGCATTACCGCCGGCACGATCAAGCCGATGACGGATGTACTCATTGCCGAAGGCACTGACGGCAAGTCGTTCAAAGGCCGCGTTAATCAGGTGCTCAAATTCCAAGGCTTGGATCGCGTGGTGGCCACGTCCGCTGGCCCGGGCGATATTGTGCTGATCAACGGTATTGAAGGCATCGGTATTGGCGTGACAGTCACCGATCTGCTCAATCCAAATCCATTGCCAATGCTTATGGTTGATGAGCCGACGCTGACCATGAATTTCTGCGTCAACAATTCTCCGCTGGCAGGGCGTGAAGGCAAATACGTGACGGGTCGCCAGATTTGGGATCGTCTG
>JANOJL010000054.1:0-50327 GCA_031418715.1 Variovorax sp.
CCGTTGACCAGTCCCAAGCCGCCTTGCAGTTGGCTCATCTGCGCAATCTGCGCCTGCGTGTATTGCGCAGTGGTCTGAACCGTGCCGCCCGCATCAATGGAGTTGCTGATCTGGCCCGAGCTGCCGTCTGTGTTGACGGTATTGCCCGAGATGCTCAATGTGCCGTCGGTGCGGGGAGCGATCTCGCCCACAATGTCGCCATCGGCGTTCTGAATCAACGCACCGCCGCCGGGCAGGGGGAAGAATTGCAGATCGTCTGCACCGCCTAAGCCCATGCCATCGAGCTGGTTGGCCAATGCGCCTTGCTGCGCTGGCGTGAGGCCTGAGCCTGCGCCGCCTAGGAAATTGTTCAGGCTGAAGTCGTTGGCGGGAGCGGTATTTACTATGATTTCAGGAGCACTTGGCGCAGGTTCTGTAACGGGTAGTGGCGGATTTGATGCTGAAACTGGGGTTGTGGGTTGCAAGCTCTCTGCCAGTGGCGCGCTGCTGCCGCCGGGAGCTGTGAGGGTGGCATTGCTTGGTGTGCCGTTAGCCGTGGTGCTGAATGCGACAGTGCTGCCATCAGTACGCGTGCCGATGATCAACACATTGCCATCGTCATCAAAGCTGAACTGCGCTTGCGAGATTCTTGGTTGAGATACCGCAATCGGTGTGCCATCAGGGCGAACGCCGCTGAACAGGATGTTGCCGTCATCGTCGACGAATCGGGTGATATTGCTTGCGCCGCTTAAGGGGCTGCTGGGATCAAAGGCCATGAAATGCTCAAAGTTTTGGTTGAAATAGGTCGTGGCTAGATCGGTGGAGGGTGTTTGATTGCCCACCCAAACCGCAATTTGATTGATGACGGCATTGCGCACATCGCCGGGTGCACCACCCAAGCTGCCCGTGCCCGGGTCTGCCGCTGATGATCCAATGTAATCGCTGATTTGCTGATACTGGCCTTGGCCTGCGCTCATGGAGAAGCCGGGTTGACCTGAATCAATAAGGCTTCTGTTCCACTGGTATTCATTGAAGATGGCTACGCCCTCTTCGCGCAAGCTTTGCCAAGAGTTGCCTGCTGCGCTGTTGGCGCTGCCGCCAGTCAATTCGGAATTGGCATGCCCGAGTTCGTGCGAGAGCACGCGCAGGAAATCATTTCCCGTGACATTACTGTCAATGCGAATAATAGGTTGGCCTGCGTTGTTGCTGTAATCCGAGCCAGCTCCTGCTTGGCCATTGGTAAACGAGCCGCCATCGCTCAAGTAACCTGATATCTGCTGCTGCGCAAGGGGCGAGTTGTTGATGGTGTTGATTTGATCGGGCGTGAGGCGCGCAGCAAAGTCTGGGTTGTTGTGCTGCAACTCACTGAGCCAGCTTGGAGTTGTGGGGCTGGTTGGCGTGTTCGCAGGTGTGCTGGTGGGGGCGGCGGTGGGTGCAGCTGCTGGCGTGCCAGCGGGAGAGCTGCTTGGGGGCGCTGTAATCGTATCGTTAATGGTGTTTAGCGCGCTTCCTCCTGCGCCGCTGTCTGTGCCCGTGCCCATGCCTGTTGCTGAATCTGCGTCCGCCACGGAGGCTGGCGCTGGCGCGCTGCCCAACGTTTGCACAATGCCAATGCTCTGAGCACCATCGCCGATAAGGCGGTCTCCCGTGATCGTCGGATCTGTACTGATGCGAATTTGGCCATCATCCCAGCCTGTTTGCACAGTATCGCCTGATGCAAGCTGCGCCACGGGCTGCAATCCCAGTTGTGGATCAAACTGTGTAATACCGCCTACAAAACTGCCTTGATCACGCCATTCTGTGAGGCCATTGCCGAGTGGGCGAAACAGATCACCATTGGGGGCGACTTGATAGCTCACGCCGTCAATGACTACGATCTCTAAAGTGGCAGAGACATAGCGCACACTAGCAGATGAATCGCCAGAGGGATCAATAGCGGAAATACGATTTCCCAAGGCATCGTAAGTGGGAGTAATTTCTTCGGGAGATGAGCCTAGCGGGCCGCCTGCGGGTGGGGCGGGTGCCGTGGATTCTGGCGTGACTGCTGGTGTAGGCGAGGCAGGAGGCACTGGTGGCGCAGTGGGTAATTCCACATCATTGCCCCATTCAGCGCGCGCTGCTTCGCGCGTCAAGGTGCGGTCTGACCAAGCGAATGCGCCGTTGGCATCGAGCGATGGTTCAAGTGAGCGCACCATACCATTGGGCAGGCTGATCATGATGGAGCCATCGCTGTAGCTCATGAGGCCATTGGGGCTGAAAGGCGCTGAGCTGCCATCGGGCAAGACGACGATGCCGCCAGAGGCAGATGTGCCGGGCACAGCTGCGGTGTTGACGCGAACGATCACGCCTCCACCAGCGGAGAAAGAAAACTCTCCATCGGCTGCGTCGTAGCGCATATTGCGCAGATTGGTGGCGTTTAGATCAAAAGCAAAGGTCTGCCCGCCTGTGGTGGTGAGGTTGATTTGACCGACTGCTAGCTCGACTATGCCTGCTCCGTTGGGGAGTGGAAGGGTTTGCTGGACATGTGAAGGTGGTTCGTTGTCTTGCCAATAGGTCAAAGGGGAAACGCGCTGGCCTGAGGCGTCTCTTACTTCGTAATGGACGTGAACCGGCCCAGTGCCTACGTTTGAAACAGTTCCGATGACATCGCCTGCGGCGATGGGGTGGCCGTCTCGAATTTGATTTGCCGTTACTCCAGGAGCATGGTTCGTTCCATGTCTAAAAGTGTGAAGCGAGCCATCCGCAGCTTCGATGGTTATGGTTCCTTCCGCATCGTTGCGACTCTTAATCACGCCAGAGACTGGTGATCTGAAAGTTTGATTTACTCTTTCTCCGAAATTATCAAAATTGATGTCAATACCCACATGAGGATTGGTAGCCTCTCGCAGATTGCCAGCATTGTCGGCCACGTTGCGGGGCGCATTGCCGCTCGTCACGCGAGATGCGTCACTTACTATATTTCCATTAGAGCCAATACTCAATACTGGCGGCAAAATTGCTTGAGTTACTGCACGAAAATTTGGATCACTTGCAGCATCGGCAATCGCCATATTGAAGCCGCTACCGTTTTGCTGCTGATTTGTGTAAGGAGCATTGCTCAGATTTCCCGCAGAGAAATTAGTTACTGGCAATACTTGACCGGGACGGCAATTGATTTGCCTCGTTCCGTAAGTTAGGGTGCAAAGTGAGACAGATACAGGTTGTCCAGTATTGCCAAAACGTGCGTAGGTTGTCATTGTATTTCTCCGCAGGAAAAGTTAGGGTTCAATAACTCGTAATCACGCCCTGTATAACGCTGTATACGACCTGCGAGCAGTTTGAACTGATATACCGATGCATAAACTTCGCTTTGAGGTAGTGAACGCACTCGTTTATATGGACAAAAATTCACATCAAAATATTTCAGCGAAATAAAAGCTTTAGCTATTCCGTTCTCGCTTTGAAAGTAATAGAGGTTTTCAGACGCTTCTTTTGTACTAATTTTCTTAGCCAGAATCGTCGCAGCCACCACCCCCATTTTTTCGGGGACTAGGATGGAATCAACTAGACGAATAGTTGCAGGCTCTGTGTCGAAACAAGTTCTTAAAATAGCAAGGCCTAGGCGATTGCTTTTGTACACAAAATTGGAAACATGAAAATTGCAACCAGTAAATTTCTCTTCAAGTTGAGTTGAGTTACGTATCATCCCGGTTTTTAAGGGGTCAGAATTTTGTTTTTCGACAATTGATTCACTGCGCTTTCTTGCTAAAGCTTTGGCTGTCTCAATAATAAGATGCGGACTATTCCAGGTTGGCGTGTACGCAAGTGCGCCTCCATTAACGATGATTGGATGCTTTCTATCTGACCCTTGCGGAGCCAGCCTCCAACCATTACCAATCTCTAAGTTGTAGTCTTTGTCATTGTCGACTGGTGAATCGAGCTTAGGATATTGAACTGGCACGATCTTGCCTTTCAATGCCTGCAATTCTGCTGCCAATTTAGCATCTTCAAGCGAGTCGGTATTTTTCGCCAGCGTTGTTGAATTCAAGCCAAATAAAAGCAAACCGATTACTAAAAAAATTCTATTCATCTCCGTCCTCCTTGCGTCGTAGCAACGCGAGAGCGCCTCACCGCATAAAAATACAAACAATTCGATCCTGAGGCCGCTTGCATAGATACGCGAGTTGAACCGCTCTCAGCTAACTTTTCGTAGTAGATTTCCTGTGGATGATGCCCGCCGTAGATGCTCTGCTTGACCACATACTTCCAAGGAGACGCGCTGAAGTGTTTATGCAAAACATTAAAGTTGATGCAGCGCTCGCGGCTTGCGGGCAATAAAAGAGATAGTGAATTGATCGCAGTCTCAGAATCAAAATAATTCACCGAGACTTCAGATGCAAATATGAAATCAGTCTGCGATTTCTCAAACTTCCAATTTACCGATTTAGATTTGAAATATCTGAAGGGTGATGCAGGTGCGTCTTTATTAGGACGCAATGTGATATCCCAAGTCACGCCAAACTCTTTCGCTAGCGCATCAGGCTCAGGGCTGACTGTTTCAGCAAACTCAATCAACCGAGCTTGCCATTGCGCAGGTGTGTAGGTGGATGCTGCCGCTTCTTCGGGTGTTATGGGACGTTTGGCTTTTTTTAGTTTTTTTAAGTCTTCAATACGCGCCTTGCGTTCATCCTGCGCTTCCTGATTCGCTGCATTTGGATTCAGCGGATCAAATGCGAAAGCCGGAGCATGCACAACCGTCATCATCAAAACCATCATCATGCCGATGATTCCGCGCATACTGGCTAAGACGCGCTGTATTGAGGTCTTACGGATTGGGTTTCTTCTCTGTTTCATAGGACATACCTCGTGGTCAGTGTTACGCTACGCGCACACTTGTGATACTGATGATCAAAGCTAAAGCTCGTTTGATGCGTCAGGCTCTTTGGCTCATAAACCTGAACCATCATCTCTATCGGGCCATTGCCTCTTCTCTGCTGCTCAGCTAGGTCGCGATGCAAACCATCTGCGGCGCTCAATCTGCCGGCTGCGAATCTGATCGGAGCAAACTGGCGTACTTCGACGCGCGGTTTCCATGCTGCATGCACAGCCGCCATGTCGATGCAGACCAGCATCGGCTGCAAAGTTATCGAGAGCCGCTCTGAGATGCCTGCTCTCTGGTCGATTTGAACTGCCTCGCGGGCGTAGCTGATGGCAACAATACCGTTTCGATTCTGCGGATAAGTATTGATCTTGGTAAAGCTAGGTTGTGCGGCCTCGGCCTCCGACACCTCACTGCCCAAACGACGCACCATAGTCATGTCAATACGTGCAGTTTGCTGGTTCAGGGTCTCTGCCAGTCGCATCAAAAGTTCTTGAGCTGGCAGACTGGCAATCGGTAAATCGCTGTTTGTTTGAATGGAGGCATGATTCGCGCTAGGCGCATGCGCGCAGCCCAGCAAGGCAAATGCAAGCGTCGCAGTGAGCAAGATTGCCGTGCTCCAGCGAATTGTTTTGGTTAATCTATGGATGCTCGTCCCTGTGGCGCTTTCCTCTTGGTTCAGCGATGTGTTCTATTTTTCTTCTTAGATGTAAGTTTAGTATCAGATTCGGTATTTGTGTCTGTTTGTGGCATAAACGGCACGGCAAGGCCGGTCGCTTTTTGTGGAATAAGTCACAAATACGCAGGTCTTATAGCTGATTTGTACTACATTGATTCATCTATTCGGCTCAAACAATGCAGGCTCAAATCAAAGCTTGAGTTGTTTACACAGTCGATTCGTCGTTTGAATCTACGCGGCTTGCTGCCACAAAGCATCATTACTGGCTTGTTTTTGTGTGCTTTTTGAGGTTGAAATAGGCATGTAGCCGGCGTAGTTATTGCGCGGAATGCTATTGATTTCATAGTGATTGCCATTCACCTTTGGTACGGCTTGCAGCTCTGCCTTGATCTCCATATCTTCTTGCCATTGCATCTTGATCGTTTCAATCTGCCAAGCAGGCGCTAAGCCGCCGTTGGCGACCAAGATGTTGATCAATCGCTCGGTGAAGTTCTCTCCGCTGACGCTCTCCCGGATGGTTTGTCCATTGGGCAGATCGACTTCGATCCAAGCTGAGCCGCTGGAGACACCGGCTCGGGGGATGAGGTAGGGATTGATCGCCACACTTAGGACATATCTGCCACCCACAGCTGGTTGATATCGGTGGCTACGAATTGGCGTTTGACCAGATCGGGCGCTGGCCGATCCTTGGGGTTGCGTATGGTGGTGATGCAATAGCCCCGGCGACGGCTTACACCTTGAATGCCGTTTGATCGCATCAGGTGTGCGATGCGTTTGCGACTGGCACGAGTACCGCCATCAGCCAACTCCACGCGAATACGCGGCATGCCATATGTTTCATCGCTCATGGTGTGAGCCTCTTTGATTTGAGCAAGCAGCTTGGCGTTGGCGGTTGAGCGCGCTAGGCGCTCGCTCATGCCAGTCGTAGTAGCCGCTCTTGGACACTTGCAGCTGATCGCACATGCTGGCAACGGGTAGTTTGGCTTGGTTTG
Organism: Variovorax sp.; assembly: GCA_031418715.1. Taxonomy (GTDB): domain Bacteria; phylum Pseudomonadota; class Gammaproteobacteria; order Burkholderiales; family Burkholderiaceae_C; genus JANMDU01. The sequence continues at coordinate 6,509 of JANOJL010000054.1, forward strand.
CTACGATCAACGTGTAGACGGCGTGAACGTCTGATCGCCTTTGTTTGCAAACCAAGCCGTAGCCTTTGCCAAGATATCGCGCTCTAACTTGATTTGGCGATTCTCTTTGCGCAAAGCAATCAGCTCGGCCCGCTCGTTCTCATGCAGCGTGGGCGGCAAATTTGCCAACGAGGGCGTGGCGGCTCGGGCTAACCTGACCCAGCTCAAGATGCTGGTTTCGTGGCAGCCAAATTCCTTGGCTAATTCGCTGGATCGCCTGCCAGTGGCGATCAATTCGACTATTTGCTGGCGAAACTGAGGCGGATACGGCGGTTTGGGGTTCTTTGGTTTGGGCATTCTTGACTCCTAGTTTCGTGACGATAAGGTGTCCGTGAAATCGGGTCAACTGCGAATCGCTGGTCGGACTCTGCCTTGGTGTAGCTCGGCGAGGTTTTGAGGGCTACCAACGCTACCTTGGCTTTTCCTGCTGTTGGCTTTTTAGGTGTTGATACCGCGTACAACGTGCCACTGACAAGCAACGCCTCACTATCACTACGCAAACGTAGCAAGCCTTTGGGGTCTTGTCCAAGATAGTTGTATACGACCTTCGTCGCGATTGCTTTTGTCATGTGCTTTCCTCGGCAGCATGCGCTGCTGCACACTATTTTCGCTTATTGCGCTTGATTGTTTTTCGTGCACAAGTGGAGGATAAACCGCGCGCATGTTCTCGCATTTCAAATCATGCTGTCGAAAAAACAAATGCATATTGAAATGTGGATAAGAAACAAAAAATCCACCATGAGGTGGATTTTTGTTAACTAAATCAACGTGTTATGAAAAATTAGTGGCGGAGAGGGCGGGATTCGAACCCGCGGAAAGTTTGACCCTTCGCACGCTTTCCAGGCGTGTGACTTAAACCGCTCATCCACCTCTCCTGAAGCCGGTGCGATCCAAAACAAGCAGTATTGTAGTCGACTCACTGGCCTACCTTGTCTTTGGGCGCTAACAGGCGACGATAATATGGACTGCTTGTTGTGCAACTCTCGAAGGAAGTTCGATGCCCCGTATCTACAATTTCAGCGCTGGCCCGGCCATGCTGCCTGAAGAGGTTCTGAAAGAAGCCGCGGCTGAGATGCTCGATTGGCACGGCTGCGGCATGAGCGTGATGGAGATGAGCCACCGCGGCCCAGAGTTCATTGGGATTTATGAGCGCTGCGTGGCAAATTTACGCGAACTGTTGGCGATTCCTGCCAACTACAAAATTATCTTCCTGCAAGGCGGCGGGCTAGGCGAAAACGCGATTGTGCCGATGAACATGCTGTGCGGCAAAAGCGAGATCGATATTGTGGTGACGGGGACTTGGAGTGAAAAATCTGCGCAGGAAGCTGCGAAATTCGCCAAAGTAAACATTGCGGCTTCGTCAAAAGCAGATGGTTTCACACACATTCCCCCTACCAGAAGTTGGAAACTAAGCAAGCAATCGGCTTATCTGCATATTTGCCAAAACGAGACGATTGATGGCGTGGAGTTTCAGGGCGCACCGGATGTGGGTGATCAAGTGCTGGTCAGCGATGTTTCGTCGATGATCCTGTCTCGCCCGATGGATGTGTCGAAATACGGGCTGATCTTTGGCGGTGCGCAGAAAAATATTGGCCCCGCTGGCTTGACGATTGTGATCGTGCGCCAGGACTTGATCGGCGGCGCTGTGTCTTACACGCCCGATGTGTTCAATTACGCGGTGCAAGGCAAAGCGGATTCTATGTACAACACCCCGCCTACCTACGCGATCTACATTGCAGGCTTGGTATTTGAATGGCTGAAGAAACGCGGTGGCTTACCTGAAATGGAAGCTCAGAATCTCGCCAAAGCCACCCTGCTCTACAACGCACTCGATGCATCTGGCTTCTATCAAACTAAGGTGCAACTGCCTTTTCGCTCTCGTATGAACGTGCCATTTTTCTTGCCTGACGAAAAGCTTTATTCGCCCTTCCTCAAAGGCGCGGATGAGCGCGGACTCTTGCAACTCAGGGGCCACCGCAGCGTGGGCGGACTGCGGGCGAGTATTTACAACGCAATGCCCTTGGCTGGTGTGCAGGCGCTGGTGAACTATTTGTCTGAATTTGAGAAATCTCATGGCTGAGCCGCTGAAAATGCCGCACCGCACCCGCATCAAAATCTGCGGCCTCACGCGCGAGGCAGATGTGGACGCTGCCGTACAAGCGGGCGCGGATGCGATTGGTTTTGTGCTTTATGAGAAAAGCCAGCGCTATGTGAGCTATGAGCGCGCTTGCGAGTTGGCTGCTAGATTGCCTGCCTTCGTGACACCGGTTTTGCTGTTTGTCAATTCAGATAGTCCTAAATTAATAGCAAGCTATGCAAATAATATAACGGCCACCTCCCGATTTGTCTATCAATACCATGGCGATGAGAGCCCGCAAGAGTGCTTGGCAGCGGGAATCCCCTTTCTCCGTGCAGCCCGAATTCCATTGGCTGGAGCACAGGCGTTTGACTTGGTAAAATTCTGCCAAGAATTCTCTGCCGCCCAAGCAATTTTGGTGGATGCCCATGTGGAGGGCTTCGGTGGAGGCGGTCAAACTTTTGATTGGACGGCAGTTCCTTGGTCACATCCCGAAATAAACGCAAGCTCTCGGATCGTTTTGTCTGGTGGGCTCTCAGCGGCAAACGTGGCAGGCGGGATTGAGCTCGTGCGGCCTTGGGCCGTTGATGTGAGCTCGGGTGTTGAGTTGGATGCCTCTCCTAGTGATCTCCGTGGCGGGACGCAAAAAGGCCTCAAAGACCCGAAAAAAATCAATCAGTTCATTGCAGCCGTGCGCTTAGCCGATGAACGTATTTCAAAGAGTTCAAAGTGAGTTTACAAACCTCCCCTGTGGCAGCTGGCTACAACTACCCCGACGAGCACGGCCATTTTGGCAAATATGGCGGCAATTTCGTTTCCGAAACTTTGTCTCATGCGATCGAGGAGCTGAAGGCTGCCTACGAGCATTTCAAAACCGACCCCGAATTCATACGCGAATTCAATTACGAGTTAGCGCACTTCGTGGGTCGCCCATCGCCGATCTACCACGCCGCCCGGATGAGCCGGGAGCTTGGTGGAGCGCAAATCTATTTCAAACGCGAAGATTTGAATCACACTGGCGCACACAAGATCAACAACACGATTGGCCAAGCCTTACTCGCCAAACGCATGGGCAAACCGCGTGTCATTGCCGAGACGGGCGCTGGCCAACATGGCGTAGCCACCGCAACCATCTGCGCGCGTTACGGGCTGGAATGCGTCGTGTACATGGGTAGCGTAGATGTGAAGCGCCAGTCGCCCAATGTGTATCGCATGAAGCTCTTGGGCGCCACCGTGATCCCTGTGGAATCAGGCAGTAAGACGTTGAAGGACGCGCTGAACGAAGCCATGCGAGATTGGGTGGCGAATGTGGACAACACGTTTTACATCATCGGTACGGTCGCAGGCCCACATCCTTACCCGATGATGGTGCGCGATTTCCAGAGCATCATTGGCAAGGAATGCATTGAGCAAATGCCTAAGCATTTGGGTGGAGATAAACAGCCCGATGCGGTGATTGCCTGCGTGGGTGGCGGCAGCAATGCGATGGGCATTTTTTACCCGTACATTCCTTTTGAAAACACGCGTTTGATCGGCGTGGAAGCCGCAGGCGAAGGCCTGGACTCAGGAAAGCACAGCGCCTCTATCCAACGCGGCCAACCCGGCGTGTTACATGGCAACCGCACCTATGTGTTGCAAGACGATAACGGCCAAATCATAGAAACGCATTCGATCAGCGCTGGCTTAGATTATCCCGGCGTAGGCCCCGAGCATGCATGGCTGTCGGACACAAAGCGTGCGGAATATGTCGGCATCACCGACAAAGAAGCGCTGGATGCTTTCCATCACCTCTGCCGCACTGAGGGCATCATTCCCGCGCTGGAATCGAGCCACGCGGTGGCCTATGCCATGAAGCTCGCACCTACGATGCGCACAGATCAATCGATCCTGATCAATCTGTCGGGTCGTGGCGACAAAGACATTGGTACTGTGGCGGATTTATCAGGCGCTGATTTTTACTGCCGCCCTTCTTGTCGTGGCGAGAGTGTCAAAGGTTCGCAGGCTGTGGAGTTCAAGCGATGAGCCGAATATCCATGTGCATGGCCGCTTTGAAGGCTCAAAATCGCCAAGCCCTGATCCCTTACGTGACCGCAGGCTTTCCCTACCGCGACATCACACCTGATCTGATGCATGCGATGGTCGGCGCGGGGGCAGACATCATTGAACTGGGCGTGCCCTTTTCTGACCCGTCGGCAGACGGCCCCGTGATTCAAAAAGCGGGCGACCGCGCTTTGGCACTGGGGATCGGCATGACGCAGGTGCTGGAGATGGTAAAAACCTTCCGCTTGAAAGATGCCGACACACCCGTCGTGCTCATGGGCTATGCCAATCCGGTGGAGCGCTATGACTTGAAGCACGGTGAAGATGCTTTCATCCGTGATGCCGCTGCAGCAGGCGTGGATGGCGTATTGATCGTTGACTATCCTCCCGAGGAATGTACGGAGTTTGCTACTAAATTAAGAGCAAACGGCTTGGATTTGATTTTCCTGCTCGCTCCCACTTCCACCGAAAAACGCATGAAACTGGTCGGCGAGCTGGCCAGCGGCTACGTGTATTACGTATCCCTCAAAGGCGTGACGGGCTCGGGCGCGCTCGACACACAGGCTGTGGCGCAAGCCGTGCCTCGTATCAAGCAATTCGTGAACGTGCCCGTTGGCGTAGGCTTTGGCATCCGCGACGCAGCGTCTGCCAAGGCCGTAGCGGCCGTGAGCGATGCCGTGGTGATCGGCAGCCGCTTGATCCAGCTGATTGAAGATCAGCCGCATGAAAAAGTGGCCTTTACGGCTGCGCACTTCTTGCGCGAGATCCGTACTGCGCTAGACTCCTAAAATCCCATCGGAGAATCCTATGTCTTGGCTAGAAAAACTCCTGCCCTCCAGAATCGAGCAGACCGACCCAACCGAGCGCCGTAGCGTGCCCGAAGGCTTGTGGACGAAATGCCCGAGCTGCGAGACCGTGCTCTTCAAAACCGATCTGCAGCACAGCTTGATGGTCTGCCCCAAATGCAGCCACCATCACCGCATCTCTGCCCGTGCACGTTTAAATGGCTTGCTTGACCCTGAAGGCCGCTACGACATCGGCCAAGAAGTCATTCCGGTGGATGCGCTCAAGTTCAAAGACAGCCGCAAATACCCCGAGCGTTTGAAGCAGGCACTAGAAGAAACTGGCGAGACGGACGCGCTGATCGTGATGGGCGGCGCGATCCATAGCTTGGAAGTGGTCGTGGCCTGCTTTGAGTTTGATTTCATGGGCGGTTCGATGGGCTCAGTGGTGGGCGAGCGCTTTGTGCGCGGCGTGCATACCGCGATCGAACAAAAAGTGCCCTTCATTTGCTTCACCGCCACAGGCGGCGCACGCATGCAGGAAGGCTTACTTTCGCTGATGCAAATGGCCAAAACCAATGCCTCGCTGACCCGTTTGGCCAAAAAAGGTTTGCCTTATATCAGCGTACTCACCGACCCCACCATGGGCGGCGTGAGCGCAGGCTTTGCTTTCGTGGGCGACGTGGTGATCGCTGAGCCCAAAGCTTTGATCGGCTTCGCTGGCCCGCGCGTGATTGAAAACACCGTGCGCCAGACCTTGCCCGAGGGCTTCCAGCGTGCCGAATTCCTTGTGGAAAAAGGTGCGGTGGATTTCATTTGTGATCGCCGCGAGCTGCGCACCAAAATCGCCTCCGTGCTGGCCATGCTACAACGCCAGCCTGCTGAAGCCGTCTCCTGAAGCTGCATTACTATCGGCTGTGGTTCTGAATAATCTACCCCTTTTTCCCCTAGGCTCGGTGCTATTTCCGGGCTCGGTGCTGCCGCTGCGCATTTTTGAAGTGCGCTATCTGGATTTGATCCGTCGCTGCATTGACACAGGTGCACCGTTTGGCGTGGTCAGCCTCACACAAGGCCGCGAAGTCGCTAAGCCGGAGCAAACCGAGGCTTTTGCGCAAGTGGGAACACTGGCTGTAATCACGCAACATGAAGAGCCGCAGCCAGGTTTGCGCGTCATTCGCTGCCTAGGCAGACAACGCTTTCGCACCTCTCGCATAGAGCGGCCCAAGCATGGCCTGTGGATGGCCGATGTGAGCTATTTGCCCGAAGACGCCGTGGTGAGTGTACCGCAAGAGTTGGTAGCCTGCCGCAGCCTGTTCGAAAGCGTGCTCGCACGGATGCCGGCTGCCACGCAGGCCGATCTGTTCCCCGGCCAAGCCCAAGAGGCTCAGCTCTCAGATTGCAGTTGGCTGGCCAACCGCTGGTGCCAACTGCTGCCCTTGCCTCTTGAGATGAAGCAACGCCTGCTGGAGCTCGATAGCCCGCTGATCCGCCTAGAACTGGTCAGCGACTTGCTAGACAAGCTCGGCTTGAGCTCCCCCGGCGCATCATAAATACTATAAAATTCATAGCAAACTAGCTAGATTTTATAACGGCAATATGCCATTTTCTTCTTAAAAATCACTGTGAAGCGCTGTTTTGACCTGCTTTTGGCACTGCTGGCGTTGACAGTGCTCATCTGGCCGATGCTGCTCGTGGCGCTGGCCGTGCGGCTCACATCCCCAGGCCCAGCGCTGTATTGGTCAGATCGCGTTGGCAAAGATAACGCCATTTTCAAAATGCCCAAATTCCGCAGCATGCGCATCGACACGCCTGCCATAGCGACGCACTTGCTAGAAAAACCCGAAGCTTGGCTCACCTCCATTGGTTCGTTCATTCGCAAAACCAGCCTCGACGAACTACCCCAACTCTGGTGCATACTCAAAGGCGATATGAGCTTCGTCGGCCCCCGCCCTGCCTTGTTTAACCAATACGACCTGATCGCCCTGCGCACAGCTCAAGGCGTGCACACACTCGTGCCTGGACTGACCGGATGGGCGCAAATCAACGGCCGAGACGAGCTCTCCATCCCTGACAAAGTCAATTTCGATGCCGTCTATTTGCAGACGCGTAGTCTTTGGCTGGACATCCAAATCATCTGGCGCACCTTCACTCAAGCGCTGACATTGCAAGGGATATCCCACTGATGCAAGCTAGCGCAGCCCGACGCATCGATCGCTTGTTAGCGCTACCGCGCGGCGCCAAAAAAACCTTGGCCGTCATAGCTGACTCAGCGTTGTGCGTCCTCACTGTTTGGCTGGCGATTTGCTTCCGCTTTGAAAGCTGGGTCAGCCTCGAAGGCTACCAATGGCTTGCCGTCATCCTATCCATCGCACTAGCCATCCCCTTGCTCACTGCATTTGGTTTTTACCACACCGTTATCCGCTACGTGGGTCGTCAAACCATTACTGCAGCGTTGCGGGCGATTGCTGTCTATGCCATCATCTACAGCGCGATTTTTACTGCTTACGGATTTCCTCTGGTGCCACGCACCATTGGTGCCCTGCAACCCTTGCTCCTATTGATAGGCCTTGCACTGATCCGCCTGATGGCCAGCCAGCTTCTCAGTGAGCAATCCATTCATGCAGCTCACGACGAACAACTGCCCGGGGTATTGATCTATGGCGCTGGCAACTCAGGTCAGCAACTTGCGACCTCTCTTCTAGCCAATGGAGAAAGGCACGTGATCGGATTTTTGGATGACAACGTCAATTTGCACAAGGCGCGCATTGCTGGCATCCCAGTCTATAGCCCAAGCGAGTTTCCGCAGCTTGGCAAAAAGCACCAAATACATGATGTCTTGCTCGCGATGCCCAGCCTATCTCGTAGCAAGCGAAATGACATCATCAAACTGCTTGGACAAAGCCAAGTTGCTGTACGAACCTTGCCCAGCCTGAAAGATTTAGCCAGCGGCAAAATCAGCGAAGATGATCTCCGTGAACTAGATATTGAGGATCTGCTCGGACGCGATCCTGTCGCGCCCATGCCCGAACTGCTTTCGAAAAATATTGAAGGCAAGGTCGTTATGGTCACGGGTGCTGGAGGCTCTATCGGTAGTGAGCTCTGTAGACAAATAGCTCGGCTCAAGCCCGTGCACATGGTGCTGCTGGAGCTCAATGAATTGGCTTTGTACAACATCCAAGAAGAGTTGTCAGATGTCTTAGTAGTGACCACAGAAAAATTTCAAATCAGTGCGGTTCTTGCCAATATCATGGATACCGAGCATCTCGCACGGTTGATGCATGACTACAGACCACACACCATATATCACACGGCTGCTTACAAACACGTTCCCTTGGTTGAAACCAACGCGATCAGTGCTCTGCATAATAATGTCTTGGGAACTCTGCATCTCGCTCGTGCGGCGTTAGCAGCACAAGTGGATGTGATGGTTCTGATCAGTACTGATAAAGCGGTTCGTCCCACAAATATCATGGGAGCTACAAAGCGCATGGCCGAAATGTGCTTGCAAGCCCTCGCCGATCAGCACAAGCATGTAGCCCAATCAACGCGGTTTTGTGTGGTTCGCTTTGGCAATGTTTTGGGCTCATCCGGATCGGTGATCCCAAAATTCCGCAAACAAATCAAACGCGGTGGCCCATTGACCTTGACGCACCCAGAAATCACACGCTACTTCATGACCATTCCTGAGGCGGCACAATTGGTCTTGCAAGCCAGCGCCCTTCATCAAGATCACGCTCATGGCGCATTTGTCTATTTGCTCGATATGGGTCAAAGCGTAAAAATCTTGGATATGGCGAGGATGATGGTACAGCTGTCTGGGTTGACCATTCGTGATGCCGCAAATCCAAATGGCGATATCACTTTGCAATTCATGGGCTTACGTCCAGGAGAAAAACTCTACGAAGAGCTTTTGACGCATGACAATGCACGAATCACTATACATCCAAAGATTTATGTCGCCGATGAGGCTTTTCATACTATTGATAGCATCCTAAAAGTCATCAACGAAGTTGAATTGCTTTCTCTAAACAGTAAGATCTCACATCCAGCGCAATTCGTTTCTGAATTGCGTCATCGTCTCAAAACCATTGTTGATCTGAACGATCCGACGCATCTCTAAGAATCCAAATATCATGAACGATCAGCCTAGTATCCCCCATCCACGCATGAAATTCGTGGATCACCATGAATCTTATGGACGTCACATTCTGGACAAATGGAGCTCCTCCATGCATTGTCAAACTGTACTGGATTTGGGCTGCGGGAATGGAAGTGACCTAATGATTGTGAAAAAAAATCATCCTCAGGCAAGTTGCATTGGCGTGGAATACTCTGATTGGGCGAAATCAAGGTTGGTTGATCAAGGTATTGAACCTATCACCGTTGATCTGGAATGCGACACGCTGCCGATAGCAGATGAGAGTGTAGATTTGGTGATCGCCAACCAAATACTCGAGCATACGAAAGAGGTTTTCTGGATCAATCACGAAGTTTTCCGTGTACTCAAGCCTGGTGGTTATTTTTATCTGGGTGTTCCCAACGTACTATCGCTGCACAACCGTTTGTTGGGACTCGTGGGCATTCATCCTACCTGCGTACAGCTTTGCTCACCCCACGTGAGAGCCTTTTCAAAAAAAGACACTGTCAAGTTTTACCAGCGTATTGCACCGCATTGCGTGAGTCTGAAACACTTTGCAGGCTCACAGTTCTATCCTTTCCCGAAATCCCTCGCTCGCCCTCTGTCCAGCATGCTTCCTAGCTCCGCTGTCTCAATTTTCTTTCTATTAAAAAAGACTGCAAGATACAAGGGAGAATTCATGAGTTGGCTTACAGAAGCCAAGCTCGAAACCAATTACTTCCAAGGCCAATAGTGACATCCCTATTAGGATGCCTGACGAAAGCCGTCGAACCAATACCGCTGATATCATTTTCTGAGCTGCAGAGCTATGCGCTGCTTCCGCGTATGATCGACATCACAGTTTTCCTGAGAATATCGTTAACCATCGCGTGTTTTTTAGCAATTTCAATGCACCAAACGAACGCAATCGGCAAGCGCTTGCCGTGTTTAATCTAAAATTGAACGATCGTAGCTCGCAAACCTAAAGCCAATGCTAAGTCCAAACGCTGTCACCAACACACCTCGAATAAGTGTGTGTATTCCTGCGTATGGAAGGCCAGATGAATATGGGCTGTTGCTCAAAAGCATCGAAGCGCAAACGTATTTTCCGCATGAGGTGTTGATATGCGAGGACGGCTCGTCGCTGCGCGATACTTTGCGCGACATCACAGCGCAATTTTGCATAAGAATGCAAGCAAACGGGCTAACTGTGAGGTTCGTCGAAAATCCGCTGAACCTAGGATACGATGGAAACTTGCGCCGCCTCATAGAGCTAGCTACCGGGACACATGTTTTTTTTATCGGCAACGACGACTTCATCCTACCTGACGGAATATGCATCGCTCAGACCTTTTTAACGAATAACCAAGTGCTTGCAGCATCGCGTAGCTTCGCACGCTTCGACCATGACCCACTTACGCCGATCGGCTATTCCAGGCAAATCGCAACAGATGCGTTCATCACCAAAATATCGCACAAAGCTGGTGCGGTGATGCGTATCGGTGGATTTTTTGGGGGACTGATATTTGATCGTGCATGGGCGCTGCAACATGCGACGCAGAAATACGACGGCACACTTTACTATCAAATTTATTTGTTACTTGAAGCGTACTGCCAGGGAACGATTGGCTATATTTGCACACCCACTGTCGCAGCGCGCGCCGACAACCCCCCACTCTTTGGTAGCGCCAAAGAAGAAAAGAGCCACTTCACCCCTGGCAGATACAGTGCTAAGGCCAGAGGTCGCATGTGGGAGTCCATACTGAAAATTGCAGGTGATATTGAGACAAAGAATCAAACACCAATACTTGAATCCATACGAAGCGAATTAGCGGGTCGAATGTCTTTTCATGTTTTTGAGATGTTTGCTGGAAGACCTAGAAACGAGCTCAAAGAACTCAAATCAGAGCTGACCCGTCTCGGTCTATTTAATCACTGGATGCCGCAGGCACTTTACGCCATGAATACCCTCCTTGGTCCGTCCAGTGCTTGGATTTATCGGGTTGTACGTCAGATCGTTCAACGATAAGTAGCCCTATGAATAGCTTGGTGCGACAAATTAAAGCCAGTTTTGAGCGTGAGAACCTACTCTTTGCTGTTCTCAAAATTGCTCGTTACGGACTTTACCTACTGCGCAGTCTTCCCCTTCGCTGGAGTTTGAATGCGCCCGGTTTGTATATCGGGCCAAATTTTTTACTCCTTGGAACAAAATATCTGCGAATCGGTAAAAACTTTTTTGCCCATTCCAATTTGTGGATTGAAGCCATTCCAGAGTACAAGGGTCAAAAATTTTCTCCCACCATCACAATCGGTGACAACGTGAGTATGGCCGATGCTGTTCACATCAGCTGCAACAACAGGGTTCATATTGGCAACCATGTTTTGTTTGGTAGCAATGTGTTTGTGGGCGATCATCAGCATGGAAGTTATCACGGCAAAGTACAAAGCCATCCATTGCTGCCGCCGGTTCAGCGCCCACTTTCACTACTTGGCGGGATCAACATTGACGACCACGTATGGATAGGGAATAATGTAGTCATAGTTGGAGTAATCACCATAGGCGCTGGCGCTATCATTGCCGCAAATAGTGTCGTTACCCACGACGTCTTACCAATGACAATGGTCGCTGGCGCACCAGCAAAGCCAATCAAGATCTACGACGCGCAGCGTAACGCGTGGCTACCAACCGCAGTGACTCAAAACTAACAACAAAGCTGGCGCGATAAAAGGCTTTCGATAAGAAAGCATACCAATAGAAAATACGCGCATTTGCTCTGTCATGCAACCATTTCAACAGCTTGTATGACGGATACTTGCCGAGGGTTGTCGTCTCAGGCATACATTCACTTGAATCGAACCGGCCAAGGCTTTCATTTTTGAGTTGATAAATTAACCCTGGAAGATAGTTCTGAATCAGTTCACATCGCAGCGCCGTCGCAACGTCCGAGCGCAGGTATCGCTCAAATTGATGCAACGCTCCCGGATATCGACACGCGAAAACATCAAGAACCTTGTACCCCCCTGAATTTCCACGACTTGCCACGATGCAGTCGCTTGTCGATTTAACTAGTCTTGAATCCGGGTCAAGCGCTGAAAGCACCCATGCCATTTGCGGCATCTGCGTCCCCATAAGCTCTCTTGGATCGATCCCTGTTGACAACGGCACACTCTTTTTTATCACAATGCTCGAAAGAAACGTCAGTGACGCGCCAGCTCCACGCGCGAGCTGCAGTGGAGTTGTTGCACAACTCCACTGCAGTGGCATATCAAGTAAGTTCGCATTCTTAACAACATCGCTCTGATCAACCCACTTAGATTCCAAGTACAGCATGTCAGGAGTCTGGACTGTCAAGAGATCAATGACTGAGGTTATCAAACCTTGAGCGGGCATGTCATCGTCGCCGAATATCCAAACATAGTCTGCCTTTGCGTGTTCGTAGCAACAGAGTATGTTTCCTTCCATGCCAATAGAGTTTGCATGCCGGACATAATCAAAATTATCCAATTTGAACAAATCATGCTCTGCAAAACCTGCATATTCAGCCTCTGTCGAGCAATTGTCAAAAACAACGACACGACACGCTTCGATGTTTTCTGCACGCTGCGTTATTTGCCTTTTCAAAGCGTTCAACAATGGCAGTAAAGTCGCGAAGCGGTTGAACGTAGGGATTGAAATCTGCAGCAGCACGTCAGAATCTCCGTCGCATTTTTTTCATTAATTCCGGTATGACAAACACAGCAACAAAAATGATACGGATGCCTCTTGAAAAAATAGTGGGATCTCTTCGACTGAAATAGTTCTTGGTATAAATCAATGCTATCAGGAGCAACTCCTTCACATTGACCGATCTGCTCTCCATACGGTAATGACTACAAAGTTGTTGGTTTGCTAGCAATATGCGAAAGCCATTCGTACTACTTGTCAGTCCGTGTAGAAAAACACTGGCTTCAATTTGTTGCTTGCCATATGGAGCCAACGTTAGGTTATCAAGATGTTTGGCAAAAATAAGGGCAACCTTCAAACGGTTTTCGGGCTTGAAAAATGCATCTGAAGAAGTTCCACTCGTGATGTACGACTTAACGCTTGCAGCCGCTGCGGGGTCTTCGCGAGTGAAAAGCCCTTTGGCATAAATTGCAGCGCACGACTTGGTTCCGAATTCAGCGAGCAAAAGATCAAATGGAAATTGCCCGATTTTTTGACTGTCCCGATACGAATCGATATAGCTAGATTCCTTCAGAAGCTCAGCGTTAAAAAAGTAACCGGTTGGATGACGCCACGAATAGCCAACGGCACGCGTCGATTCCAATCCTGCTCGAAACACACGATTTGTTCCTTGCGGTTCATCTGAGAACTCGCAATATCCGCATCCTACAGTTGGATTCGCTTTCAAAAAATCAATAAATGACCCCAAAAATTGAGGGTGGCAAGTATCCTTGTCGGTCATAAACATTTTTACACGACCAGAGCCGTAGCTAATCGAGCGCACCACATTTAGCCAACCACCAATATTGGTTGAATTCTGGAGAACATGTAGGCGCAGATCAGTTATCTGACGTAGACGCTTCAGCGTGTTGTCATTGGATACATTATCGATCACGATCACTTCGAAATCGTCTCGTTGACATCGCAATAAATCACCAACAAGTGCGATAGTATTTTCCTCGCGCTGAAATGTAGGAATACAGATAGACAGCATGGGTTGCGACGTCACCATTTGCGTGATTCTGGTTAAGTTGGGCTCAATAAAACAAGTGCGCCGTTTTTCATTTCATAAACACGATCACAGCGGCGCAAGGCATCTCTCTGATGCGACACCATGACAATAGTCAATTCACGATCACGAGAAAAAATTGAATCTAGAATCGCAAATTCAGTTGTTGAGTCGAGTGCACTTGTAGCTTCGTCCAGCACGATCAACGACGACCGTTTGTAAAACGCCCTTGCAATGGCGAGCCGCTGCCGTTGACCTCCAGACAATAGAACGCCACGCTCGCCTACTGTAGTGTCGTATCGCAATGGTAACCTATCAATAAACTCAGCTAATCCAGCGATTTGGGCGCACTCTTCCACCAAAACATGATCAACACTGCTTTGGTCTGTACCCCATGCAATGTTCTCTGTAAGAGTACCGTCTACAATCAGAAAATGCTGCGGAACGTGGGCAACAGTTCGCCGCCAACCTAGCGCTGCGCCCCCTGTGATTGCTGCTCCATCTACAAGAATTTCTCCACTCTTGGGTTGCTGCAGTCCTAAGAGCAAATCAAGAAATGTACTCTTGCCTTGACCTGACTTGCCGAGTAGTCCAATACGCTCTCCTTTGGAGATAAATAGCGAAAGTCGTTTCAAAACCTGCTCGTCGCGGCCTGGGTACTGAAAGGTCACATCTCTAAACTCAATATGACCAGTTAAGCGCAATGCAGAAACAGAACCAACCTCCTCGATAGGGGATTGAAGCAAAGAGAAGCACGCCTTTAAAGCCTGCTGAGAGCTCTGTATTAATACCCAAGACTGGAATGCCTGCTGTGCACTCGGCAAAATTCTCTGTAGGCCCAGTGCCAAAAGTGCCAATGAACCAGCAAGTTCGTTAAATGAACGGCTGGCGCCTAGCATCAACATACACAGGCTGATGAGCACTACCATACCCAAAGTCTCTAGGATGAATCTTGGGCTTTGAGCCAAGTATTGAACAACTGCCTGATCCTGACGTAACTGCTTGTTCTTATGGCCAAATATGCTGCGCATTTGGTGTTGTGATTGATCCAAAAGTATCTCCCGTATTCCCTGTAGAGACTCTTGGACATGTTGAGTCAAGCCCACCTGCATCACTGAGATGCGCTCGGTGCGTTGCTTAATTTTCTGTTTGACTTGAATTGCGTACACAACATAGACTAAACCAAATGCGACAATCACCACCAGCGAAAGACTAGGCACAAAATAAAGAACACCGCTTAACAAAATGAAAATGAAAATCGCGTTGCTTAAAAGGTTGATCGCAGGCATAAGTCCATAAAAAATGACTTCATTCACGTGTACGTTGACATTGGTAATGATCTCCGCGGTATTGCGGCCAGTATGAACGGAGTATGGCTGTTGTATGACCGCGCCGTAAATATGGTTGCTTAAATCCCGACCAACACTGAAGCAAAACCGCGTACTAGAGAATAGTAAGATCAGACGGGCAGTTCCAGACAGTAGAAGAGCCGCTAATATTAGTACACCAAAACTGAGCGGCGTCAAGCTCACGCCAACTGCAGACAAAGCCGACTCTATCCAAGGCGCGTGGACTTGCTCTTCTGTTTTGATCATCGCATTCACAAACGGAACGATCAAACTCAAGGTAAATACTTCCAAAAAAGCGCATGCCACAGTTGCTACGATGAGATAACGAAAGATTAATGTCCAGCGCCGCGGTACGGTCGTCGATAGCAGTTGAAATATTTGCTGCATGCGTTCAGGACCTCGATAGTGAATTAGAAGAATCTTTCATCATGGCCCGCAACCCCTCTTGTAGGGTGATCGCGGCTCGCCAGCCGGGCAGCAATTCTTCCGTGCCGCACGGATGCATTAGCTCACGCCCACGATACCCCAACGCACCCCAGTTGGCATTCAATACACTGCCAGACAGCTCTTCAATTTCATTTACCAAATCTCGAATAGAAAGCAAACTACCGCCGGAGAGACGGTATTTTCGCTTCATTGCTTGACGACTCAACAGCCGCTCAGCAGCGACAACGTACGCATTAGCCACATCATCCTTATGCAGCAGATCTATTTTTTGTTCTCCGGGTGAAAGCAAAATCGGTTCTTCGGAATTGAGCTGCTTTAGCAAATAGGGGATGAGCTTTGCCCTTGTGTCACCCGCTCCATAAGTATCGGGGAGGACAAGTGTTGTGCCGGTCAGCGGCGTTGCATCCAGATAGTATTCAAGTACATCTTCAAATGCTTGCTTTGTAGCAGCATACAAGTTCACGGGCCTATAGGCTGGAGTCATGTAGTGCGTCCAAAAACTACCCGTGTTGATGAAGCAGCATCCATTCAGCTGACTAGAATACTCGGCCAAAAAACTAGGGAGCCGCAATCCAGCATCAAACAACTCATCCAAATCCTCAGCCCTGTGTTGAACTACAGTCTTAGCGGCTAAATGCACCACAAGTGTCGGCATGCATTTTGAAAAAATTGCTTTGACTGAATCAAGGGTGCCGTCGTACCTGTGCCAACGCACACCGACATACGATTTGCCGAATTCTTGCAGTCCTTTGCTAGCTCGATAAATTCCGTTGACTTCGGTGCAGCCAAGCTCGAGTAATCGTTTACAAAGCGCAGTTCCGATGAATCCACTTGACCCACTCATCAGAACGCATTGACTTTTCCAGTCGATCATATTTGAAAAGCCTTTAGTACTTTTGGAACTTCGAATTTCAACAATTGCTCAGAATCTAGACTAGGAGAGTATCCCCAGCGTGCAGCCATATGATTTTTCGAAAAGTACATTTTTCGATTTGACGGTGTGCTGGAGCCAATAACGTCAAAGGTGTATCGCAGATCAAAGTCCGTAGAAAAAAGCTCGAGGACTTGACTTTTCCGTATTGGATTCTTACTGTAAAGATCGACGGCGACGTTACAAGGCGCGGAATCAATAAAACAATTCACAAGCTGTGCTAGGTCAGCAACTCCGACGTAATCACGCCAAAAATCAGAAGTATCAGTGCGCAAAACACCATTACTCCCAATTGCTCTTAAAGCATCCGACAAAAGAAAGGGTTGCGCCAGATTTATCCAAGAGCTAAAGAAAGAAAACACGCGGATGTCAACAATCGCGAGATCATTCAACGCACGGTGCCTCGCCTCGATGCAGAATTTGCTTAGACTATACCAATCAATACTCGCACTGCAATTTACCTCATACTTCGCCATTGTTCTTTGTTGAGCTGGCTCTGTAAAGTCGTTGCCGTAGACAGCACCGCTGCTTAAGAAAAAATAACGACTGTTCGGATGCAAACGCAGATAACTTAGAACGATTTCATCATGTTCGAGCGCTGTGTTAAAAATCTCTGAACCAAGTCGCTGTTGATCGAGCGAGTTAGATGTACCTACCATATTAATGATTAGGTCGTACGTGTCATGCTCAAAATGGCGAATACTCTTACATTGAATTGGAATGGAAATTGAGTGAGCAGCAAGCCATACATTTACCTTTTCTGGCGTACGCGCAAAAAGATGCAGCCCAATGGCTTGCTTGCGATCATGCATCCAAAAGTAGTCGATCAGGCTTTTTGCAATATGGCTACTGGCTCCGAGGATTGCAATTTTTGTCATAAGGTACGCTTGGTTACCCGATAAAAACCTTGACTTTGTCGATGACGCTAACAACGTCCAAGCCGTGCTCAGCAAGAAGGTGGTTGTAAGTACCGCAAGTCTTCGAAAACATGTGATCTGATCCAATCCGAAGTACTCTCTTAGGCTCGGCACACGACAGAATCTCGCATATTGTAGATCCAAGGCCGCCACTTATGCAGTGTTCTTCAAAGGTTACGACATGACTGGCATTTGCGCATTGGGCAACAATCGTCGAGCTGCGAATGGGATGAATAAGTGGAACTGAGAACACCATTGCTCGCGGATAGATCGTTTTTGCAACTAAAAGTGCGCTTTGTACCATCGCTCCAGTCGCATAAAAAACGATGTGCCTAGCAGTAGCATCTTCCGCGAGTACGATTGGAAAATTGACATCGCATAGCTCTGTGTGAACATCGCCCAGATCAGACTTACCCATGCGTATGTATGTAGGCTGTAACGAGTGAAAGCTCTGCTCCATGCAGGCGCGCATCTCAAAGCGGTCTGCTGGAGAGTAGATTCGCACGTTCGGCAGTGACCTCAAGACAGCAATGTCTTCAAGAGACTGATGGCTAGTGCCAAGATGGCTATACACCAACCCAGCGCCATCGCCTATCAAGATAACTGGCAGGTTATCGTGCGCGATATCAATCTTGATTTGCTCAACAACACGAACAGGAATAAAGGCACTGAGGCCATAAACAATGGGACGTAGGCCGACTTTTGCCAAACCAGCAGCCATGCCCACCATGTTTTGCTCGGCGATTCCGGCGTTGATGTACTGGCCTGGCAGACGCTGGCGAAACTCGTCAAACAAGGCATACCCGTGGTCTCCGGTGAGCAAAACGACGCGATCATCATGCGTCGCCAATTTGATGAGAGTGTCGGAGAAAGCTTGCCTCATACGATCTTACCTGCAATCTCTGCAATCGCTTTTTGATAGCTCGTGTCATCC
Organism: Variovorax sp.; assembly: GCA_031418715.1. Taxonomy (GTDB): domain Bacteria; phylum Pseudomonadota; class Gammaproteobacteria; order Burkholderiales; family Burkholderiaceae_C; genus JANMDU01. Next base: position 24,854 of record JANOJL010000054.1, read on the forward strand.
AAACGCGAGTAGTGCCAGCGATTATCGTTTTCCATGAAGGACACGCCCTTACCCTTCACAGTTCTTGCAATCAATGCTTTCGGTCTTTTATCAGCGCTAGCCAGCAAAGTCGTCAAAGCGCTAGTCAACTCAGTAACGGAATGCCCGTCTGCCTCCACAGCTTCGAAGCCGAAGGTTCGAAATTTTTCTGCAATATTACCCAGCCTCATGACCGCAGAGGTTTTACCCATAGCTTGGAAGCCATTTTCATCTACGATCACAACAAAATTCCTAAGGTCGTGATGACTAGCAAATAAAGCCCCCTCCCAAATAGGTCCTTCATTGATTTCGCCGTCGCCAACAATAGCAAACGTTTTCTGATCCGTCTTTTGCCTATGCGCGCCAAGTGCCATACCGAGCCCCACAGAAAACCCATGGCCTAGCGAACCCGATGTCACCTCCAAGCCGCGCACTCTTGAATCTGACAGCCCCTTAAGTTGGCTGCCATTAGAAAAATAACCAGTCACATCAGTGTCGCTGAGCCAACCGCGTTCGCGCATGCAGGCATATTGCGCCATCACGCCATGGCCTTTGCTCAGCACCAAGTAGTCGCGTAGAGGATGATCTGGATCGTTATCGGGGTAGTGAAGAAAACTTTGATGCAAAACCGCAAGTATCTCAACGATTGAAAACGCACAGCCTATATGCACCGTCGACCCTGCATATGCCATATCCAACACCGTTTTGCGCAGCCGATTGCCTTCGAACTCAAACATGCGTGACCGATCAGAAGCTGACGCCTAAGTATGACTCGATGTGCCTAGCAGCGTATTCGAGCATCTCCTGCGATAGGCCAGGATACACGCCAATCCAAAACGTGTTGTTCATCACGATGTCTGTGTTGGTCAGATCACCGCTGACTCGGTAGTTGCGCCCAAGCATATAGGGCTGACGAGTCAAATTACCAGCAAATAGCAAGCGAGTTCCGATCTTTTGTTGATCCAAATAGGTGAGCAAGTCTACGCGAGTGACCGGTGAGTTTTCGCGCAAAGTTAACGGGAAACCAAACCAAGATGGATCACTTCCTTGCGTCGCTTCGGGCAAGATCAAAAACTCCTCGCATGCAGCCAAACGCTCACGCAGCCAAGTGAAATTTTTGCGGCGCTGATCAATGAAGTCGGACAAACGATCCATTTGAGCCAGTCCGCAGGCTGCTTGCATATCAGTGATTTTGAGGTTGTAGCCAAGATGACTGTACGTGTATTTGTGGTCATAACCAGCGGGTAAGGTGCCAAGCTGCCAGCAAAACCTCTTGCCGCAAGTGTTGTCTTGCCCGGGAGGGCAATAACAATCACGCCCCCAGTCCCTGAAACTCTCTGCGATCGCCTTTAGCTCGGGTTGATTGGTAAACACAGCACCGCCCTCGCCCATCGTGATGTGGTGCGCAGGATAAAAACTCAAAGTACCGATATCGCCGAATGTCCCCACTTTTTTACCGGCGTATGTCGCACCGAGGGCATCGCAGCAGTCTTCAATCAACCATAAACCATACTTTTTGCACAATGCACTGATGACTTCGAGGTTGAACGGATTGCCCAAAGTGTGAGCAAGCATGATCGCTTTCGTTTTTTGGGTAATAGCTGCTTCAATCTTGGATGCGTCGATGTTGTAAGTGGCCAACTCAACATCAACGAATACAGGTATCGCACCGAATTGAATGATGGGATTAACAGTCGTTGGAAAGCCCGCAGCTACGCCTATGACTTCGTCGCCGGGTTTGATAGCGCGATCACCCAATCTATCAGAGGTTAGCGTCGAAAACGCAACCAGGTTAGCTGATGATCCCGAGTTAACGGTCATCAAATGCTTGACGCCGACAAAATCTGCCAGGCGTTTTTCGAACTCAGCATTAAATCGCCCCGTGGTCAACCAGCCATCAAGTGAGGCTTCAACCATCAATTCCAACTCTTTGGCACCAATGACTTTTCCCGACGGTGGGATCACGGTCATTCCGGGCATAAAGACTGGTTTGCGCAGCGTCTCGTTGGCGAACTCTTGTACCAATACCGAAATTCGTTGGCGCAGTTGCGCTGATTTTGTGGTTTCCATAGGGTATCAGCTTAAATCATTGAAGTGTTGGATTTGCGAAAGGCACAGTGCTTTGCTATCTTTGCCTAGCATACTAGCTTTGCTCCAAGCGATGGTCATCTCAAGCGCTTGTAATAGATGCATGCGAGGTTTCCACCGCAGAAGTTGCGTGGCTTTGGAGATATCAAGTTTGAGGTAATTGGCTTCGTGAGGTTGCGGTGAGCTACTTTTCGTCCAACGCGCCTGACCCGCCCAAATTTTGACCATGTTCTCCACGATCCATTGCACGCTTTGAGCGTCTTCATCGAGCGGGCCGAAATTCCACGCCTGTGCAAACTGATCACCGTTGTCGGAGTACAAAGCCTCAGCCAACATCAAATAGCCCGATAGCGGCTCGAGCACATGCTGCCATGGTCGAATGGCATTTGGAAAACGAATTTCCACGGGTTTGTTCAACGCAAATGCCGCCAAGGCATCAGGGATCAAACGGTCTTTAGACCAATCACCCCCTCCGATCACGTTACCAGCTCTTGCGGAGGCAACGTTGATAGAGCGCCCTGCGGTTGCGCGATCAGCAAAGAATGAACGTCGATAACTAGACGTCACAATCTCAGAGCATGCTTTGCTGCTGCTATAGGGATCATGACCACCCAGGGGTTCATTCTCTCGATAACCCCAAACCCACTCCTTGTTTTCATAGCATTTGTCAGTGGTCACATTGACTATTGCCTTCACGCTTTGCGAGTGTCTCACGGCTTCCAGCAAATTCACCGTTCCCATGACATTAGTACTGTAGGTGTAGACCGGATCTGAGTAGGATTCTCGCACCAGAGGCTGCGCAGCCAGATGAAAAACGATCTCAGCTTGACTATGCTCAAGCGCACGCAAAAGTGCGGCAGCATCGCGAACATCACCAATGACCGACGACATGCCTTGCTCCACACTGGCCTGCTCAAATAGATTCATCGAAGTTGGCGGGCTTAATGCGTAGCCCGTGACTTTCGCACCAAGTTGCTGAAGCCATAAACTCAACCAGCTTCCTTTAAAGCCAGTATGACCTGTGACGAATACGCGCTTTCCCCGCCAGAAATCGCGCGTCATAACCACGCTCTCCAAGGCGCACGGTCGCCAGACCACAGATCTTCTAGTAAAGTTTTGTCGCGCAACGTGTCCATCGGCTGCCAAAAACCAGTGTGCTGGTAGGCCATGAGTTCTCCGCGCTTGGCGAGCTGCTCAAGTGGGCGACGCTCCCAAATGGTTTTATCGTCATCAATCAAATCCAGCACCTTGGGGGATAAAACAAAAAAACCACCATTGATCATGGCACCATCGCCCTTAGGTTTTTCTTCAAATGATTTGACTTTGGAGCTTTCGTCAATATCCAAAGCACCAAAGCGACCTGGAGGATAGACAGCTGTGAGTGTTGCCTGTTTTCCGTGCTTCGCATGAAATGCCAACAGCGCTGTGATGTCAACGCTGGAAACGCCGTCACCATAGGTAAAGCAAAAGTCTTGCGACTCGTCAAGATAGGATTTCACACGCTTGAGGCGACCACCCGTCATCGTACTTTCGCCGGTATCCACAAGGGTCACACGCCAGGGCTCAGCGTGCCGCTGATGTACTTCCATGCTATTTTTCGTCATGTCGAACGTGACATCCGACATATGCAGGAAGTAATTGGCAAAGTATTCTTTGATTAAGTACCCTTTGTAGCCACAACAAATAATGAAGTCATGGATGCCATGATGCGAGTACATCTTCATGATGTGCCAAAGCACTGGTTTGCCACCGATCTCGATCATCGGCTTAGGTTTAAGATGCGTTTCCTCTGATATTCGGGTGCCCAAGCCACCCGCCAAAATAACTGCTTTCATGATGCGAGTCTTCCATATTTGTCTTGCAAACGCACAATATCATCTTCACCTAAATACGCGCCGGATTGCACTTCAATAATTTCTAAATCAATTTCCCCTGGGTTTTGCAGACGATGCACTTCACCCAAGGGTATGTAGGTAGACTGGTTTTCAATCAAGGTCTCGATTCTTGAACCGCATGTCACTAAGGCCTGCCCTTTCACCACAATCCAATGCTCCGCACGATGCGCATGCTTTTGCAAGCTTAACGAGGCACCTGGCTTGACATTGATGCGCTTGACTTTGAAGCGCTCACCTTCGTCAAGACTGTCATACCACCCCCACGGGCGGTGGACTTTGCGATGCAGATTAGGTTCGCTGCGAGATTGCTTTTGCAATTGCGTAACAATGTTTTTGACTTGCTGACTGCTGGCCTTGTCGCAAACGAGAACGGCATCGGCCGTCTCAACAATCGCCAGATTTCTAACGCCCACTGCACTGACCAATCGGCTACTGGCGTGGATGAAATTATTGTGACTGCTATCGAGCAACACATCGCCCTGCGTCACATTGCCTTGCGCATCAGCTTGCCCGACTTGCCAAACGGCATCCCAAGCGCCCACATCGCTCCACTTGGCCTTCAAATCCACCATGCGTATGGGAAACGCTGATCCTGGGCATTTTTCCATGACTGCGTAATCTACGGATTCAGAGGGCACATTGGCAAAATCAGCTGCATTGGGGCGTATGAATTGCAGGCCATCCTGCAGTGGATCAGATGTCTTGCTGCTCCAAGCTTTTTCACAGGCTTGCAAGATATCAGGGCGAAATTGCGACAACGCCTTGAGCCAAACACTGGCTTTGAGCACAAACATACCGCTGTTCCAAGCGTAGTCGCCGCAAGCGAGATATTGCTTGGCAAGGTCTAGCGCGGGTTTTTCCACAAATTGCTTCACTTCGCTCACCTCAGCAATATCCGCTGGTGCACCCCATCGAATATAGCCATAGCCGGTTTCAGGGCGATCCGGTGCGATGCCCAAAATCACGACTGCTCCGCTCGAAGCTGCATGGATGGCTCGCCGCAGGCTCTGAGCGTAGCCGGCTTCATCGCCAATATGTTGATCAGCGGGGCTTGCCACAAGCACAGGATCGCCGCCCTGTTCGACAGCTTGCAAAGCAGCGAGTGTCAAAGCGGCAGCGGTATTACGCGCGCTGGGCTCCAAAATCAACGTCGCTTGGCCAAGCTGCAGTTCGCGCAGTTGCTCCAAAGCCAAAAAGCGGTGCTCTTCTCCCGTGACGATCAAACTATCCTTTATTTGAATCATCCCATCAGACAAGGCTTGAAGCCTTTTGGCGGCTAGTTGATAGAGGCTGTGAATGCCCGACAGCACCAAAAACTGCTTAGGAAAGCCAGCGCGAGACAGCGGCCAAAGGCGTGTACCGGAGCCACCACAGAGAATGACAGGAATAGCTTGAATCATAGTTGACTCGTTCTTGCGCCGGAGGTGGCAGCATCCAACTCGGCTTGCGCCTTCAATGCTGTAATCTCCTTGCTCAATCGCTCGTATTCACGCAGCTTGACTTGCAAGAACTCAGCCGTCAAATCGGCGCGGGCGGCAATACCCGCTGGTGTGAGAACGTAGGCATAGGCCAGCTTGTTTTTACTATTTTTGAAATTTTGCGCCTTCAAGAAGCCTTTAGCCAGAAGCATTTTCAGGCAATAGTTGACCTTGCCTAAGCTCACGCCCAACTCGCTCGCGAGCTCGCGTTGATTGAGCTTAGGCTGATGCGCCAGCACCTGCAAGGCGCGCAAATCGGTTTCGAGGGCGGATGTGTTCATGCGTTGAACAGATGCTACCATAGCTTATCCATACATTGCAAATCACATGCTCCGCGTTCTCTGTTTTGGTCGATTTTTTGACAACGTTCCAGGCGGCATGCAAACGCATGTCGATCATTTGTTTCGCGCCATGAAGGGCGATGTGGACTATGTGCACCTTGTGCCTAGCCGTGATTCCCAAGGCTTTGAAGGCCAATTGCATGGTTTCCCTTTGATTCGCACGCCGAGTTGGAATGTGGATGGCTCTTTGGCTTTGTCGCCCAAACTAATCTCTAAAGCACATGCTTTGCACCGCGAGAAACCTTTTGATCTGGTGCATCTGCATTTTCCCGATCCGATGTCGCATGTTGCTTCTTGTGCAATTCCTGCGCATGTGCCACGCGTGATCACTTGGCATGCAGACATCGTTCGCCAAAAACTTCTTTTGCTCGGCTATCGCCCCTTCCAAAATGCGGCTTTGCGCCATGCCAAAGGCATCATTGCGGCCACGCCAGCCCACATCAAAAGCTCTGCTGAATTACCCGCACCGCATCTGCAAGACAAACTGCATGTCGTGCCTTTCGGCTTCGATCTAGCGCATTACGCTGTGCCCCACACCTTAACGCAGTCATTGCGCGCGCAGTTTTCTGGTCAAGTCATCTTCGCCCTTGGCCGCCATGTGCATTACAAAGGTTTTGATATTCTGATCAACGCCATGGCGCAGTTGGCGCCTGATACGCAACTCATCATCGGCGGTGAAGGGCCTCTAACAGCAGAGTGGAAAGCCTTGGCGGCGCAAAGCTCGGCCAAGGCGAGAATTCATTTTGTGGGCAAGATCAGCGATGCCGATTTACCCGCCTATTTCCAAGCTTGTGATGTGTTTTGTCTGCCAGCTGTGAACCAAGCAGAGGCTTTTGGGATTGTGCAGGTGGAAGCGTTTGCCTGCGCTAAGCCAGTCGTCAGCACGCGGCTGAACAATGGTGTGGATTTTGTAAACCAAGATGGGATCACTGGCTATACCGTCACACCGTGCAGCGTAGATGAGCTTGCCGGCGCACTTGCAAAACTGCTGGCAGACGCGGATCTGCGCCAAACACTAGGCCAACAGGCTTTGCTGCGTGCTCAGCAAGAATTCTCTTTGGAAGCTTTGCGCAGCAAAACCTTAGCCGTTTACCAGCAAGCGGTGCAGCAAACCAAGGGTTTAAAGCCATGAAACTGCTCGTCACAGGCGCCAACGGCTTTGTCGGGCAGGCTTTATGTAAATGTTTAGCGCTGCAAAACATGGAAGTCTTGGGGCAAACAAGGCAGGCGAGATCGCTATCAAAAGATGAGCGTAGTATACAGAATATACAACGGGTAGAGGCCGATTTCACTGATATTTCTTGTCTACAACAGGTTTTGCATGGCGTGCAGGCTGTGGTGCATACAGCGGCGCGCGTGCATCAGGTGCGCGAGGTAGCGGATGATCCTTTGGCGGCTTACAGAGTGGTGAACACGACAGCTACGCTTGCCTTGGCTCGCGCAGCGGCGAAGGCAAGTGCGAAGCGGTTTATTTTTTTGAGCTCTGTCAAAGTCAACGGTGAATTCACCCTGCCGAACCAGCCCTTCAAATCGCATCAAGCTGCGCCGCTAGATCCGTATAGCGTCAGCAAATGGGAAGCAGAAATTGGCTTGCGCGAAATTGCTACTGAGACTGGAATGGAAGTGGTGATCATCCGCCCGCCCTTGGTCTATGGTCCGGGCGTGAAGGCGAATTTCTTAACGATGATGCGTTGGCTTCACAGAGGTATTCCCTTGCCGCTGGGTGCCATTCGCAATCAGCGCAGCTTGGTGGGTTTGCCAAATTTGGTAGATTTCATCGCACTTAGCCTGACGCACCCCAAAGCTGCCAACCAGACCTTCATGATCAGCGATCAGCATGATTTGAGCACCACGGAGCTGCTGCGTGGTTTGGGCCAAGCGCTCGATCGCCCTGCCCGGCTTGTTCCTGTGCCGCAAAGTGTGTTGGAAAGTGGTTTGAAGTTGCTGGGCAAAGGCGGTGTGGCGCAGCGTTTGTGTGGAAATCTGACTGTGGATGCATCGCCCGCCACTGAGTTACTGAGCTGGAAGCCACCTGTCTCGGTGCAGCATGGTTTGCAGCTCACTGCCGATCATTTTCTTGCGGCACAACTCAAGCTCGGCGCATGAGAGTCAACGCCTAACCGCGCAGGCTTTAAAATCATAGGCTTTGCCGCGCTGTGCGGCATGTAGCCAAGCCCCACCATGAGCGCCCAAAACAACACATCCGCTGCCCAGCCTGCCGCAGCTCCCGCCCTTGACGAAAACCAACTCATTGCCGAGCGCCGCAGCAAACTCGCCGCCATCCGCGCCAAAGGCATCGCTTTCCCCAACGAATTCAAGCCGCAGCACAAAGCGTTTGACCTGCATGCCGCCTACGACAAGTTAGACATGCCCGGCAGCGATGGCGCAAATATTCCGGTCGTCGTGGCAGGCCGCATGATGCTCAAGCGCGTGATGGGCAAGGCCAGCTTCGCCACCATTCAAGACGGCTCTAGCAGTATCGTGGTGGATGGCATCACCGTTGACAATCCCAGCCGCATTCAGCTCTATGTGAGCAAAGACAACATCGGTGAAGCGGTTTACGAAGCCTTCAAGCATTGGGATTTGGGCGACATCATTGGCGCAGAAGGCAATCTCTTCAAAACTAAAACAGGTGAGCTCTCCGTTCTAGTGACCAAGATCAGCATGCTCACCAAAAGCCTGCGCCCCTTGCCAGACAAGTTCCACGGCATTGCCGATCAAGAGGTGAAGTATCGCCAGCGGTATGTCGATTTGATCACCGATGAAGTCGCCCGCGAGCGCTTCCGTGCGCGCAGCAAAGGTGTCAGCAGTATTCGCAATTTCATGCTCGATCATGGCTTTCTAGAAGTAGAAACGCCCATGCTGCACCCGATTCCTGGCGGCGCGAACGCCAAGCCATTCACCACGCATCACAACGCGCTTGATCAAGAGATGTTTCTGCGTATCGCGCCCGAGCTGTATCTGAAGCGCCTCGTGGTGGGCGGTTTTGAGCGCGTGTTTGAAATCAACCGCAACTTCCGCAACGAAGGCATCTCAGTGCGCCACAACCCAGAGTTCACCATGATGGAGTTTTATGCGGCCTATTGGAATCACAACGATTTGATGGATTTCACCGAAATGCTCATCCGCGATGTGGCCGTCAAAGTCACCGGCAGCACAACCTTGCCTTACAAGCTAGGCGCTGTAGACCACAGCATCGATCTGGCCAAGCCCTTTGCCAGGCTCTCGATTCGCGACGCGATCATGAAGCACACCGAAGCTGGCGAACAAGGCGCCGACAGCCGCGAATGGCTTACCAACGCTCTGCGCAAGCTCGGTAAAAACGAAGTGGCAGATAAGCTTTCAACGCGCAGCATCGCCAGCCTGCAAGTGATGTATTTTGAAGAAGTCGTCGAAGAAAAACTCATTGACCCGACCTTCATTTGCAATCATCCCACCGAAATCTCCCCACTCGCACGCGCCAGCGATAGCAATCCTGAAGTGACCGAGCGCTTTGAGCTCTACATCACGGGCCGCGAATTCGGCAACGGCTTCTCAGAGCTGAACGATGCCGAGGAGCAAGCTGCCCGCTTCCAGCACCAAGTCAACGCCAAAGAAGCGGGTGACGATGAAGCCATGTATTACGACCAAGATTTCGTTCGCGCCCTCGAATACGGTATGCCGCCCACGGGCGGCTGTGGCATCGGCATTGACCGCTTGATGATGCTGCTAACCAACAGCCCCAGCATCCGCGATGTGATTCTTTTCCCCGCACTGCGTCGAGAAGCTTGATTTATAAGGAAAATAGGCTGGTTGCCGTTATAAAATCAGCATAGTTTGCTATTACTTTAGTAGCACATCCTTCACATACTCAGCAATCGCCAAGCTGCTCGTCAAGCCCGGTGATTCAATGCCAAAGAGGTTCACCAAGCCCGGCAGGCCATGAACAGCCTCGCCTTGAATCATGAAATCTGCTGCTGCCATACCAGCACCCACAATCTTTGGCCGCACGCCGCTGTAGCTGGGCGCAAGCTGCCCGTCTTGCAAACCCGGCCAATACTTGCGGACCTCATCGTAAAACGCATCTGCGCGGCGCGGATCAACGCTGTAATCTATTTGGTCAGGATCGCTGATGTCGTCAAGCCATTGCACATCGGGGCCGAATTTTGCTTGGCCTCCAAGATCAATCGTCAAATGCACGCCCAAGCCAGCCGCCTCGGGAACGGGGTAAATCAAATGCTTAAAAGGCGCTTTGCCACTCAGACTGTAATAGTTGCCTTTGGCATAGTGGTCTTGCGGAATATGCAGGGGTGCTAGACCTTGCATGCGGCGCGCAAGGAGCGGCGCATACAAACCCGCCGCATTGACGATCTGCTGGCAAGCGATCTCAATCTGCTCCGCAGGATGGTTAGCGATTGCTCCTCTTTTAATAGCACTCTGCGCAGATAATATAACGGGGAAAGGGCTATTTTTCTTAGAAAATGTGATGTGCGTCACCTCCGTCGCCAAAGCAATCATGCCACCCGCGTTTTCCAAATCACCTTGCAGCGAAGTCATCAGATCATGGCTGCTCACGATGCCTGTGGTGGGCGAGAGTAAAGCTTCGATGCACTCCAGCTCGGGCTCCAAAGCTCTGGCCTCATCACGTGTTAGCCGCTGAACAGGCACGCCATTCGCTACAGCCTGCATTTCGATTTGCGCGAGTTTAGGGAGCTGTGATACATCCGTGGCCACAATCAATTTGCCGCATTGCTGTATGGCCAGGCCGCGCTCTGCGCAATACCCATACAGCAGCTCTTTGCCGCGCACGCAAAGCTTGGCTTTGAGCGAACCTGTCGGGTAATACAGCCCGCCATGCACGACCTCGCTGTTGCGCGAACTCACGCCTTGACCGATCGCCGCCTCGCGCTCAATCACCATCACCTCGCGCCCAGTGAGTGCAATCGCACGAGCGACCGCCAGCCCGACTACGCCTGCACCTACGACGACGATATCGACCTGATCCATCATTTACCTTGGATCAAAGCTTTGCAGCGCAAGCACGAGCTGCTTTAAGTTCTCTCGTAAAGGCGCAAAACCGTCCTGAATCTCCAGCGTTTTTTCATTCATGTAAAGCGCCCGGTTGATCTCAATCTGCACGCTGTGCCGATGCTTCGCAGGCTCGCCATAGCGGCGCACCAGCTCCACACCTTTGTAAGGATGATTGAGGGCTACGCTATAGCCTTGTCTGCCAAGGTGCTCTTGAATGAAGAGTAAAACCGCTTCGCTCGATGTGCTGTGGTCGCGGTTACCGAGCACAAAATCCGCATGCTTTTCACCCGGAAAATCTGTTGCATGGCTGCCCGCCACTTCCGGCATGCTGTGGCAGTTGATATGGATGGAATAGCCATGCCGCGCATGCGCCGCATCAATCGCCGCATTGACAGCCGCGTGATACGGCTTCCAGCACAGATCAATGCGCTGCTGCACTTCCTGCACGCCAAGCTGCCGCGCATACAACGGCTCGCCATCATCCGTCGCCCGCCAAATCAAGCCTTTGCCCAGACGCCGCTTGGAAAGCACTGCACTGTCGCTCATCTCCACCGCATGTGGCCAGCTGCCTGAGAGCATGTCTGGGTCCACCTCGGTGAGATTGCGGTTGGCATCCAAATAACTGCGCGGAAAATGTGCCTCGATCCAAGCGCAGCCAAGCTCGCCTGCAAAGGCATACAGTTTTTCCACATGTGTATCTTCCGCCCGGCGCAGCGACGCCAGATCGCAGGCAAAGCCGAAATCGGGCGGGTAAAAAGTGCCGCTGTGCGGCGAATCGAGCACCAATGGCGAGCTGCCCGCGTATGTGGTTACAAAAAACATGATGCCTAGAGCTTAATCCAAAGTGCTCTCGGCCAATTTGGCGATGATCTGCATTTTCTTGATTTTTTTGTGCCGCAGGCGAGCGTCAAGTTGCGGTTAGCCTAAGAATTGACGGCATCATCTCCTACACCGTGTCGCTTGTACTTTGCATTATCTAGGCGTATGCTGGCCAAAAGCTCCCCATATGCAAAGCCCCACTTCAGCCACCCATTGCACGACCTGCCGGTTGCGGGATCTGTGCATGCCTATTGGGTTGAGCTCGCAGCAAATGGCGCTGATTGATCAGATGGTCAGCACACGCGTGAAAGTGCTGAGGGGTCACGTATTGTTTCGCGCGGGTGGCGTTTTCAAATCTTTGTATGTGGTGCGTACGGGGTTTTTCAAGACGGTGGTCTACACAGCCGATGGCCGCGAGCAAATTTCTGGTTTTTACATGTCTGGCGAACTCATGGGGCTGGATGGCATAGGCTTGGCGCAATACGCCTGCACCGCCATCGCGCTGGAGGATACGGATATATGCGTGTTACACATGGATGAACTCAATGCGCTGGGCCGCAGTATTCCTGAGCTGCAATGGCATGTGCAGAAAATCATGAGCCGCGAGATTGTGCGAGATCATGATTTGTTCTTTCTCCTAGGCAGCATGCGCGCTGAGGCTCGGATTGCCAGCTTCTTGCTCAATCTGCTCAAGCGCCTGCATGCGCGCGGGCAATCGGGCGATGCCGTGTATCTGCGTATGACGCGTGAAGAGATAGGCAGCTATCTTGGCCTGACGATTGAGACAGTAAGCCGCACTTTAGCCAAGCTCGCGGGCAAGGGCGTGATCAACCTGCAACTCAAAGATGTGCGCATCCTGAATCTGCCCGCCTTGCACCAATTGGCTCAGCATACCGAAGAGAGCGATTGCCAGCTTCATCCTTTGCTCGCCACGTCAAAGCCCAAACCATCTCGCGCGACAAAGAGAATGCAGATCGCTTGACCTAGATCAATACGCTTGAGGCAAGCTTTGCCTAAGCTTGAGACTCCACTTTCAAGGAGTCTGACCATGTATCAACGTATTCTGATTGCCACTGATGGCAGCGAATTATCTGAAAAAGCGGTGGCTAGCGGTATCTCGCTGGCAGTGGCGCTGGATGCTGAAATCATCGCCTTCACTGCCGTACCGAGTTACCCAAGCATGTATTTTGAAGGCGCTGTGGTTTTGACGGCATCTGAAGTGGGGCGCATTGAAAAAGCGTGGCATCAAGAGGCTCAGGCTAAGGTAGACGCGGTGCAAGAAGAAGCGCATCGCCACAGCGTGAAAGCAAAGGCAATCACAGGCACTGGCCCTGTCGCTGAAAGCATCATTAGGGCCGTTAAAAAGTACAAATGCGATTTGATCGTGATGGCCTCACATGGCCGCAAAGGCATCGGACGTCTGCTTCTCGGTAGCGAAACGCTCGATGTACTCACGCATTCTCATATCCCCGTCTTGGTTTTGAGGTGAGCGCCATGAAAATACTAGTCGCCGTCGATGGCAGTTCTTACACAAAAAAAGCTTTGGCCTTCCTAGTCAATGAAGAAGGTTTGGCTGGAGCGCCGCACACACTGCATATTTTGAATGTTCAGATGGACATGCCCCCAAGAGTGAAGTCAGTGGCCGGGCGAGATATGGTCGCAGAATATCATCGGCAAGAAGCGGAGAAGGTCTTGAATCCGATTCGTAAATTCATGGATCGCCACGCAGTGAGCTACGTTGCCGATTGGATCGTTGGCAATCCCGCTATCGAAATCATGAAGGTCGCCAAAACAGAAAAAGCCCATTTGATCGTCATGGGCACACACGGCCATGGCGTGCTCGGGCGCATGCTGATGGGCTCTGTCGCGCAGCGCGTGGTCGCGCAATCCGATGTGCCTATTTTGTTAGTCAGGTGATTCGAGCGGCTTCTTCAATCAGCGCATTTTTTAATCTGCATGAGGAGTAAAAACGATGACAACAACTCGCAAACTCTGGTGGTGGCTGGGCAGCTTACTCGTTTTGGGCTTTGGCATCTTGCTTTGGATGGGCGGCGAGATTCATCGGCAAGCGCCGCCCATGCCCGAGGCTGTGGTCACTGAATCTGGCGCTACGGTTTATACACGCGCCGATATTGAACGCGGCAGGCAAGTCTGGCAAAGCATTGGTGGGCAGCAACTGGGCTCGATCTGGGGGCATGGTGCTTTGGTTGCCCCCGATTGGTCAGCCGACTGGCTGCACCGCGAAAGCATCGCTTGGCTGAATGTGCTCGCACAACGCAAAAGCGCCTTGCCCTACGAGAAGCTCAGCGCTATTGAGCAGGCTTATCTTCAGGCCGATTTACGCCCGCTGATTAGGAAAAATACTTTCGATGCGAGCAACAACCAAATCGTTATCAGCGCAGATCGTGCGCAGGCCATTGAGCAAGTGGCCAAGCATTACCAAAGCCTCTTCTCCAGCGATCCAAGCACGCATCAACTCCGCAAGGGCTATGCCATGCGCGAAAACACCATTGCAGATGCAGAGCACCGTCGCGCCATAGCGGCCTTCTTCTTTTGGACAAGCTGGGCCACCGTGACTGAGCGCCCCGGCCTGCCGATGAGCTACACACAAAATTGGCCTTATGAGCCTTTGGTGGGCAACTCGCCCACACCTTCTGCCTTGATCTGGACGGTGTTTAGCGTGCTCTTTATGCTTGCGGGCATTGGTCTGCTGGGCTGGCATCATGCGGTATGGCATCCGAAAGACATTGCCAATGCGCCCACGCCGCCTTTGACCGATCCATTGCAAGGCCTCGCGCCTACGCCGTCGATGAAAGCCACGGCCAAATATTTTTGGCTTGTGATTGCGCTCTTTCTCGCGCAGATTCTGCTCGGTGCCATCACGGCGCATTACCAAGTCGAAGGCCAAGATGCTTACGGTATTGCTTTGTCTGAAGTCTTACCCTACAGCATCACGCGCAGTTGGCACACGCAATTGGCAGTACTCTGGATCGCCACGGCTTGGCTGGCGACTGGTCTTTATATTGGCCCAGCGATCTCAGGCCACGAACCGAAATTTCAGCGCTTAGGCGTGAACTTTTTGTTTATCTGCTTGCTGGTGATCGTCATCGGCGCGTTTGCAGGCCAATGGTTTGCTGTGATGCAAAAAATGGGGCTGGCTCATAATTTTTGGTTTGGCCATCAAGGCTGGGAATATGTCGATATCGGGCGGTTTTGGCAGATCTTTTTATTTGTTGGTTTGTTGCTCTGGCTGGTGTTGTGTGGCCGTGCGCTATGGCCAGCACTCATGCGTAAAGATGAGATGTCGTCGATTGTTGGCTTGCTATTTTTATCCACTGTGGCGATTGGCTTACTTTATGGCGCAGGGCTGATGTGGCGTGAGAAGACGCATTTATCAATGGTGGAATACTGGCGCTGGTGGGTGGTGCATCTTTGGGTGGAAGGTTTCTTTGAAGTGTTTGCAGTTGCGGTGATCAGCTTTATCTTTGTAAAGCTGGGCTTGGTGCGCGGCAGCACAGCCACCGTGAATGTGCTGTTTGCCACGATCATCTTCATGGCAGGCGGCATCTTGGGCACCTTCCATCATCTGTATTTCGCCGGTACGACGACGGCAGTGGTGGCGCTCGGCGCGAGCATCTCGGCGCTGGAGGTGGTGCCGCTGGCCTTGATCGGCCTAGAAGCCTATGAAACTTGGCGGCACAGCCGCGCCACGCCGTGGATGGAGCGCTATCGCTGGCCTGTGATGTTTTTCTTGGCCGTGAGCTTCTGGAATTTGGTGGGCGCGGGCTTGTTTGGCTTCTTGATCAACACACCCATGGCGCTGTATTACATGCAGGGCCTGAACCTCACGCCGCTGCATGGCCACACCGCTCTCTTTGGCGTGTATGGCATGCTGGGCATTGGCCTGATGCTGTTTTGCCTGCGCGGGCTAAAGCCTGAAGCGCAGTGGAACAACGCAACGCTCTCATCAGCCTTTTGGTCACTCAATATCGGCTTGTCGCTGATGGCTTTGTTGACATTGCTGCCGATTGGCGTGCTGCAATTACAAGCTGCGTTAGAGCACGGTTATTGGTATGCCCGCTCGCAAGATTTCATGGGCAAGCCTCTGATTCACTTGCTGGTCTGGATGCGCGTGCCCGGAGATGTTGTCTTCAGTATCGGCGCGCTGCTGGTGGCTTGGTTTGTGTACAGACTATGGAAAGCACCGCGCGACAAGGCTATAGATCGCCTAGCAGGGGAAGGCGCGTGAAATGTCATTGTCTTTAAGCAATTTAAGGCTCTATCCTTTATAAAACATACGTAGAGTGCTATCTATTTAATAGCGAATCAATAGCACTCTGTATCCACCTCAGATTGCGATTGCGCGTCATAACGCGGCCCACTCACATTGTGGCAGTTGATCATTTGATTGAGTTGCTCGATTTGCGCAGCACTGAGCACGATCTCTTTCGCAGCAAAGTTATCCAGCATGTGTTGCGGATTTGTCGTGCCGGGGATCGAGACGATATGCTCGCCTTGAGCGAGCACCCAAGCGAGTGCGAGCTGCGCCATGCTCACGCCCAGCTCATCGGCCATCGCTTGCATGGGCGGCAAAAGCGCAAGATTCTTTTGCAAGTCGTCGCCTTGGAATCGGCTCATCGTGCGGCGAATGTCTTTTGGATCTAAAGCTTCGACATCTGTCAAACCACCAAAAAACTTGCGCGCCACCGAACTGAAGGCTACAAAGCCCACGCCCAGCTCCTTGCAGGCTTGCAGCATCGCAATCTCCGGGTCACGCGTCCACAGGCTGTATTCGCTTTGCATCGCTGCAATCGGGTGTACGGCATGTGCTTTGCGTAAATTGACAGCACCGACTTCTGAGAGGCCGATGGCTCGGATATGGCCCTTGCGCACCATGTCGGAGAGTGCGCCGACACTGTCTTCAATCGGTACTTTTTTGTCCCAGCGGTGCAGGTAATACAGATCAATCACATCGGTTTGTAAGCGGCGCAAGCTGTCTTCGCACTGCCGCTTGATGGTATCTGGCCTGCCGTCAATCACGCGGGTCATCTTGCCGTCGACCGGAATGATCGCCATCACGCATTTGCTGGCAAGAGTATAGCGATGGCGATGCTTCTTCAGCACTTCGCCGAGCCGCGTCTCGTTCTTGCCACCGCCATAGAGCGTGGCTGTATCTAAAAAATCATAGCCCGCATCGAGCGCACCAAGCAACACGCGCTCGCCCTGCTCTGCAGATATCGAAGGCCCATAGGCATGATCTAAATTCATGCAGCCCAAGCCAATGGGCCGCACGCTAAACATTCCAATTTGTCGGTTTTTCATGCGTTAATTATAGGTAAAAACAGCATGTCGCCGGCATAGAATCTGCGCAAGCAGCTATCAATTTTATAGTGATTTGCTTAACTGCTGCTCTAGCTTGTGCAGCACTTCGTAGCAAGGCAAGACCTGCGCCACCGAGCCGTTGGCTTCACGCCCCTCGCGGATCGCGGCGATGAATTCGCGGTCCTGCAGCTCAATGCCGTTCATGCTGACTGCTACTTGGCTGACATCGATTTTTTCTTCTTTGCCGCTGAACAGATCGTCATAACGCGCAATATACGTGGCACTGTCGCCGATGTAGCGGAAGAAGGTGCCCAGCGGGCCATCGTTGTTGAAGCTCAAGCTCAAGGTACAGATCGCGCCATTAGCCGCTTGCAGCTGGATACTCATGTCCATCGCGATGCCAAGCGTGGGATGGATCGGGCCTTGAATCGCATTGGCTTTCACCACTGGGCTGCCGGTTTGGTATTGGAAAAGATCCACGGTGTGCGCGGCGTGATGCCAAAGCAGATGATCCGTCCAAGAGCGGGCCTGGCCAAGAGCATTCATATTACTGCGACGAAAGAAATAGGTTTGTACATCCATTTGTTGGATGTTGAACGCGCCCGCTTTGATTTGTCTGTTCACATATTGATGTGAAGGATTGAAGCGCCGCGTGTGGCCGCACATGGCTACCTTGCCTGATGCTTTGGCCGCGTCGACCACGGCCTGCCCGTCTTTGTACACATCGCACAGTGGGATTTCTACCTGCACATGCTTGCCCGCAGCCAAGCACGCCAAAGTTTGAGAGGCATGCATCTGCGTTGGGGTGCACAAAATCACGGCATCGAGCTCTTTGATTTTCAAAGCCTGCGCGAGATCATCGGTGACGTGCGCGATGCCGTATTTATCGGCCACCTCTTGCGTCTTGGCGAGGTCGCGGCCAATCACCGAGATGACTTTCAAATCGTCAATCAGTTTGAGTGCATCCAAATGCTTGATGCCAAAAGCGCCTGCGCCGGCGAGAGCAACGTTGATCGTCATGTTAGTTTTCCAGAATGAGGTGCCCAACAGCGGTGTTGGAAGCAGGCACATGGTAGAAGCGATGTTTAACGCTTGGCGCTTTGCCGCCAGCGATATCTGCCATCGCACCGCGAGCAATCAGCCACATCACCAGCTCAATGCCTTCACTGCCGGCATCACGCACGTAATCAATGTGTGATTTCTTTGCAAGCTGTGCAGGATTGGCAATCAATTCATCCAAGAACGCGTTATCAAACTCTTTGTTGATCAAGCCAGCGCGGGGGCCTTGGAGCTGATGGCTCATGCCGCCAGTACCCCAAATTTGCACGTTCAAATCTTCATCAAAGCTCTCAATCGCTCTGCGAATCGCTTGGCCGATCTTGAAGCAGCGCTCGCCCGAGGGGATGGGGTAATGCACCACGTTGACCGCGAAAGGAATCACTTTGCAAGGCCAAGCGTCATTGACCGGGTCTTTTTCGCCGAACATCAACGACAGCGGCACCGACAGGCCATGATCCACAGGCATTTCATTGACGATCGTCAAATCAAAATCGTCTTGAATCACGCTGTGCGCGATGTGCGATGCCAGCTCTGGATGCCCGAGCACCGTTGGCACTGGGCGCGGGCCCCATCCTTCGTCGGCAATCGGGTAGTACGCACCGGTGCCAATAGCAAAGGTCGGAATCATCTCCAAGCTAAATGCGGTGGCGTGATCGTTGTAAACCAAGAAAACGACATCGGGCTGGTTGGCCTTGATCCACTCTTTAGAAAAGTCATAGCCCTTGAACAGCGGCTGCCAATAGGCTTCGCCCATCTTGTGCAAATCTATCGCTGCGCCAATCGCAGGCACATGGGAGGTGTAAACCGATGCAGTGATTTTTGCCATGATTTATCGTCCTTGCCCGCTTTGCTCAGGCCCCCAGTAATTGCCTTTGCCACTGCCTTGCGGCTGATGCTCAGGCTGCGCGTCACCCCCCTCGCCAAGCTTGCGATTGCCCTCTGCGCTGCGGCCACCGGCCATCATCATGGCTTTGTATTCGTCTTCTGTCATGCCTGTCATCGAGCCGGCCATTTGCTGGAAATTGCGCTGATCGGTGAAGCCCAGCTTGGCCATGAAATAGATGTTGCCGCCGAGCTCAATCATGCGATTGAAATCACGCGCGAGTGTCGCCTTCTTTTGCTCCTCGGTCATCGCATACTTATCAAGATACGCACGCTCGTTGGCTTTGAACTCAGCACGGTTGTCTGCCTTCATCAGCGACATGCAAAACTGATTGAGCCAATAGCCTTTGCGGGCTTGATCGGCATCGAAGATCGTCGTCCCGGGGATGTCGGTGTAGGGTTTGTTGAGAGACATATCAGTTTTCCTCAGGCCAATACAGGCGCATCGGATTGTCCACCAAGAGCTTTTTTTGCAACTCTGGTGTGCGCGCAATGTGGGGGATGAAATCGACCAAGAGGCCGTCGTCAGGCATGTGGTCTTTCAAATTCGGGTGAGGCCAATCGGTGCCCCAAAGCACGCGATTGGGGAAGGTTTCTACCACTTGGCGAGCAAGCGGAATCACGTCTTGGTAAGCGTTTTGCTCGCCATTCAGAGCTTTCGGCCCTTTGAGGCTCAGGCGCTCCGGGCAGCTCACCTTGCTCCACACGTTCTCATGGTCGTGCATGAATTTCATGAAGAGCGCAAATTCTGCGCCGTCGATGGGTTTGCTCACATCCGGTCGCCCCATGTGGTCAACCACCACGGTGGTGGGCAGCACGGTAAAGAAATCCCACAGCTCAGGCAAATCCACCGCTTCAAAATAAATCACCACATGCCAGCCCAGACTCTTGATGCGATGCGCGATTTCTAGCAGCTCATCTTTCGGCGTGAAATCCACCAAGCGCTTCACAAAATTAAAGCGCACGCCGCGCACACCCGCCGCATGCAAATCTTGCAGCTCTTGATCGCTCACACTTCGCTTGACTGTAGCCACGCCACGTGCTTTGCCGCCAGCGGCTCGGCAGGCATCGACCAACGCGCGATTGTCCGCGCCATGGCAAGTGGCTTGCACGATCACATTGCGACTGAATCCGAGAAGATCACGTAGCGAAAAAAGCTGTTCCTTAGAGGCATCGCAAGGCGTGTATTTGCGCTCCGGCGCATAAGGAAACTCTGCACCGGGGCCAAACACATGGCAATGCGCATCCACTGCGCCCGCAGGCAATTTGAATTGCGGCTTGGCCGGGCCTTCGTACCAATCGAGCCAGCCTGCGGTTTTGGTGAAGTCACCGCTTGTGATTTTGCTCATGCTTCAATCCACATACCGAAGCCCTGCTTTTTCCAAAGCGGGGCGCATGTTGTACATATCCAGGCCAAGGATGCCGCTGGCGAGTTTGTTGCGTTTCTCCCCCTCATTGGCTTCACGCGCTTGTGCTGCCTCCAAAGTTTTTAGGACCATCGCCTTGGGCACGACGACCACTCCATCATCATCAGCGACCACCGCATCACCCGGCTGCACGCTCATGCCAGCGCACACCACCGGAATGTTCACCGAGCCCAGCGTCGCTTTGATCGTGCCCTTGCTGCTGACGGCTTTACTCCAAACCGGGAAGTTCATTTCTTTGAGCGTCTTCACATCGCGCACACCTGCGTCGATGATCAAGCCTCGCGCCCCCCGCGCCTGGAAGCTGGTGGCGAGCAGATCGCCAAAATAGCCGTCGGTGCAATCAGCCGTGATGGCTGCGACCACGATATCGCCGGGCTGAATTTGCTCGGCCACCACATGCATCATCCAGTTGTCGCCAGGATGTAGGAGCACCGTGACAGCCGTGCCGCTGACTTGCGCGCCGCTGTAGATCGGGCGCATGTAGGGTTTCATCAGGCCCACCCGGCCCATGGCTTCGTGCACGGTCGCGCTGCCCAGAGCTGCCAGCGCATCGGTGGCAGCGCGGTCTGCGCGGGTGATGTTGCGGTAGACAACGCCGAGTTCAAACATACATCATCGTCCTTCAAGAAAGATGCGAAACGACATTGGGCGTCAAACGCATATAGCCTTCGGCATACTTAACGTCTTTGGCCATGGTGATACCAAGATTGCGTTTGGCCTGCACGCCGCGCTGCAGCGCCACCCGCGTGTAGTACTCCCACAAATGCTCTTGTCCCGCCATGCATTCGATCGCCTGACGCTTCGTCTCCCAAACCTCCGTGATATCCAAAAAGGTGTTGGGAATCCATTCGCATTGCTCGGTTTGATGCGGTTCAAATGCATACACCGGCGGCGCATCCACCACCTTTTGTCCAGGCAAATGCCCTTCAGCCTGCGCGATGATGCGCGCCTCCTGAGCGACGTGCATCGCCAGTGGATGGTCAAAGTTGTACGGGTCTTTGACCGAATGGCTGAGCACAAACTCCGGCAGCATATCGCGATACACATCCACCAGACGCATCAAAGTCTCGTCGCTCACGCGCATGGGGTAGTCGCCAACATCGAAAAACTCCACTTCGCAGCCCAATACATCGGCCGCCTTTTGCGCTTCGTCGCGCCGCGCCGCCTTGACCATCTCCATCGTCATACCTTGGCCTTTGCGCCAGAGCTTGGCTGATTCGCCGCGCTCGCCAAACGAAAGGCAGACGACCTTCATCCGGTAGCCCTGCTTCACATGCGTCGCAATTGCGCCGCCTGCCCGCCACACAAAATCAGCTGAATGGGCGCTGACCACCAGACCGCTACGAGGTTTGCTCATATTCACTTGTTCTCCAATAAAACCGAAAATTGATCACTTTAAAGCACAGGATTCATACCCTGAGATAACTTGATGGAAGCCGTTTGTGGGGAATTCACAAAGCTCAAAAATTGCGCCACCGCTTCGCGCGAGCCTGCGCTGCTGTTTGAAGGAAGGCCTGCGCTGAAGGTGGTGATGTAGGCCACGTCATCGGGCAAATTGCCCAGCAGCTCAATGCCCGCCAAATTCATCAGCTCAGACAACTGCTGGAATCCCAGCGCCACCTCGCCTTTGGCCACCAAGCTACCCACAGGCACACCCGGCGGCGGCACCACCGTTTTGGCTTTGACCAGCTCCCCGATACCCATTTTGTCAAAAAGCTGCGCCAAATAGACGCCGCTTGGCCCCGTGGAATAGCTGATGCTCTGCGCCTGCAAAACTGTGGCTTTTAGGCTGCTTGCCGAGGTGATATCTACGCGTGTCGCTCCTTTTTTTATAGCAACTGCAATCGGCGATTTGACCAAATCCACCCGACTTCCTGAAAGCAGACAACCGGCCGCGGTCAGTTTGTCAATCGCGTCAGAGCCCAGAATCACCACATCGAACGCTTCGCCCGCAACCACACGCTTGGCCGCATCGACTCCACCGACCGATTCGATCTGCAGTGAGTCGCCGCTCTGCTCGGCGTAGGCCGCGCAGAGCTCTGCCAATACTTGGCGTGTGGCCATCGAGGAAATGCCGGTGAGTTTCATGGCTGATGTGTTGCGATGCCGCTATTTTTTCAGCTTTTCGCTCGGCAATGCACGCCAGCGCCCGCTAGCAGTTATTGAATACCGCAATATCAGTAGTTGCCCCATGCCAATAATGTGTGTAGTTGCTATGCTTCCACCATGGATTTGCGCCAACTTGAATATTTCGTCCGCGTCGCTGAGCTGGGCAGCTTCACACGCGCCGCTCAGCAGTTGCGCATCGCCCAGCCTGCGCTCTCGCGCCAGGTGCGTTTGCTCGAAGTGGAGCTGCGGCAAAACTTGCTGATTCGTAATGGTCGCGGCGCAGTGCCCACCGAAGCAGGCAAGCTACTGATGGAGCATGGGCGCGGCATCTTGCATCAGGTGGAGCGCGCCAAGGAAGATTTGGGCCGTTTGCGCGGCGGGCTCTCTGGCCGCGTAGCTGTGGGTATGCCAACCAGTGTGGCACGGGTGCTCGCTGTGCCGCTCACACGCGAGTTTCGCAAGCAATTGCCCGAAGCCACCATTGCCATTAGCGAAGGGCTCTCAGTGGCCATGCAAGAGGCCTTGGTTACTGGCCGACTCGATATCGCCCTGCTCTACAACGCCATGCCTTCGCCTGAGATAGAGCTTGCGCCTCTGCTAGAGGAAGCTTTGTATTTGGTCAAACTCACCACAGCGACAAAAGCTCAGATGGGCGTGAGTATTGCAAAAAAAATCAAATCAACAAGCATCTCGCTCGCAAGCATCGCGCCGCTGCCGCTGGTCATTCCTACCAAACCTAATGCGATTCGCAATTTGGTAGAAGCTCGCCTTGGCGATCTGGGTCTGCGCCCCACCATCGCATTAGAGATTGACGGCGTATCTTCGATCCTAGAGCTGGTGGCTGATGGTGCAGGCTACGCGGTGTTGCCGCAAAGCGCGGTGACATCCATGCCGCTCAATGCCGTTGCCATGCAGCGTTTTGAAATTTTGCGAATTGACGGCCTGCTCTCTTGCCTGAGCGTGGCCACCAGCGCACAGCGCCCCAGCACGCTTACGCAGCGTGCCATGCAAGAGCTCATTGGTAGCTTGGCCGGGCCGCTTTTCGTCACAAAAAGCGCATAATTTTTTCCTTATTTACTATTATTTTTATAGCAAACTATTGAATATTAGTGTGTGAAAGATGCCTTTTTATTCATGATTTTTGCTTTATGAGCATCACACCGCCTCTATCAGCCAGCATCACGCCCGCCATGAGCGCCGCGCGCGCACGCGATATCGCCACCCAACTTGATCTGCGCGATCTGCCAGAAGATTTTTACGCCAACCCCTACCCCGTCTACGACTGGCTGCGCGAGCACGAGCCGGTTCGCCGCATGCCCGATGGCAGCTTGTTTCTCACGCGCCATGCCGATCTGGTGAGCGTGTACCGAGACGCACAAGGTTTTAGCTCCGACAAGCAAGCCGAGTTCACACCCAAGTACGGCGCGGGCAGCCCCCTGCATGAGCACCACACCAGTAGCCTCGTCTTCAACGATCCACCACTGCACACCCGCGTACGCAAGATCATCATGGGCGCTTTGTCTCGCCGCGCTATTGCGCAGATGGAAGCGGGCTTGATGGAGCTGGTGGACGGCTTGCTCGACAAGATCGTAGCAAAAGGCGGCGGTGATTTGATTGAAGATTTCGCCTCAGCTATTCCCGTAGAAATCATTGGCAATTTGCTGGGCATCCCGCATGGTGCGCGCGAGCCGCTGCGCGCTTGGAGCTTGGCCATCCTCGGCGCGCTTGAGCCCAAGCTCAGCGCAAGCCAAGAGGTGCTAGGCAACCAAAGCGTCACCGAATTCAAAACCTACCTCCAAGGCTTAGTGAAAGAACGCAGAAAGCACCCCGGTGACCCCGAGCACGACGTTCTCACCCGCCTGATTCATAGCGAAGCCGAGCTCAGCGAAATCGAGCTGCTGCAAAACTGCATCTTCATCTTGAACGCCGGCCATGAAACCACCACCAACCTGATCGGCAACGTCCTCGTTGCCCTGCAAGAGCATCCTGTCGCCTTGCAGCAATCGCTATCATTAAATGAGCACTCTACGCATGAAATACAACGGCAATCCACGGATTCTTCTTCAAAAAACGACCCAGAAACAACCATCGCAGCATGGGACACCGCCATCGACGAATTCCTCCGCTTCGAATCCAGCAACCAACTCAGCAACCGCCGCGCCACGGCCCCTTTCGAGCTTGGCGGCCAAATCCACCCGGCAGGCACCCTGCTCACCCTGTGTATCGGCGCGGCCAACCGCGACCCCGCCGTCTTTGATGTGCCTAACGAACTGCGCTTAGCTAGAGCCCCCAACAAACACCTCGCCTTCGGTCTAGGCATCCACCAATGCGCAGGCCTGTCCCTCGCCCGCCTTGAAGGCAGAATCGCCGTGCAAGGATTCACGGCGCGCTTCCCCGATTACCAGCTCACGCAAGCACCCGTGCGAGGGGGGCGGGCGCGGTTTCGCGGGTTTTTGAAGGCTGGATTCGCAATTTAGCGGCAAGGCGCGAGCAGACCTGCAATCGGCCGAAGAACTCAAGTTTCAATCCACGCCGCCGAACTGGCGATGAGTACTGCCTTTATGTTTCAATCCACGCCCGCCATCGCTGGCGGGCGAACCCCCCGTGTCGGCATGGCGGCTGGCGATGTGTAGGCCGTTTCAATCCACGCCCGCCATCGCTGGCGGGCGAACCCGTGCGAAAGCCGCCCAAGCCGAGCAAGCCGAATAGTTTCAATCCACGCCCGCCATCGCTGGCGGGCGAACCAGCATTGATATGGTGTGCTGCGACATGCCTTACGGTTTCAATCCACGCCCGCCATCGCTGGCGGGCGAACCCTTTGCCGAGGGCTCGACGGGCGTGGCCAAGCTCGTTTCAATCCACGCCCGCCATCGCTGGCGGGCGAACCGAGATGCAGACTTTCCCCAAGTCCCGCGCCCGAATGTTTCAATCCACGCCCGCCATCGCTGGCGGGCGAACCCGCTTGCACATGCTTTGAAGTTTTCTTGAGTCAAAGTTTCAATCCACGCCCGCCATCGCTGGCGGGC
>JANOJL010000055.1:0-3778 GCA_031418715.1 Variovorax sp.
AAGGCTGGACGTATGCCAAATATCTGTTGGCGCATGAGCGCACCAACATTGCCGACGTGAACCGCGCTAAGCGCGAGCTGGAGCGCTTGAAACGCATCGCCAAGCAAGAAGGTGTGTACGACGATATGCGCTTCCGCGACGAAATCGCTAAGCTGGAAGTCGATGTGGTGGCGCTAGAAATGATGGTGTTGCGCGTCTTGTCGGCAGAAAAATCCGGCAAGCAGTCGCTCGACATCGCAGGCCTTTTAAAAATTCGCGGCAGCGAAATCCAGCAGCGCTACTCCGAGCTCATGATGCTCGCAGCTGGCCCGTATGCAGTCCCGTTGATTGAAGAAGCCATGGAAGCTGACTGGCAAGGCGACTACCCCGGCTCGGCCCTACACTGCGCTCCGCTGGCAGGCACCTATTTCAACATGCGCAAAACGACGATTTATGGCGGATCTAACGAAGTGCAGCGCAATATCGTTTCGCAAGTCGTACTCGGTTAAGGATAAACACCATGGATTTCGAATTTTCTGAAGATCACGAATCTCTGCGCGACGCCGTTCGTCGCTTTATCGACAAGGTTTATACCTTCGATCACCGCCGCGCTATCGTGGCTAAAGGCGGCTTTGATCGCGCTGCTTATAGCTCGCTGGCTGAGCTCGGCCTCACGGGCCTGGGCATCAGCGAGGCGCATGGCGGCATGGGCATGGGGCCGATCGAAAGTATGATTGTGATGGAAGAGCTGGGGCGCGGCATCGCGCTAGAGCCGCTGGCGCAGACTTTGATTTGCAGCGTGCTGCTGGAATCTTTTGCGCCAGATGCCATGAAGCAGGCTTGGCTGCCTGCCATGGCCTCTGGCGAAAAGATCGTGGTGCTTGCCAGTCAGGAGCGCAAGGCGCGTTATGACATGAAAAAATGTGAGGCAAAAGCGACTCTCGCCTTTACAGAATATGCGCTAAGTGCTACTAAAAACATAGTGAGTATTGGCGATCATGCAGATGCTTTGATCGTGCCCGCCCTGCTAGACGGCCAGCTCGCACTCTTCCTCGTTGAGCGCACAGCAAACGGCGTTTCCACGCAAGGCTATGGTTGCCAAGACGGCGCGCGTGCTGCAGACGTGATGCTCAACAACGCACCGACCCAGCTCATCACCCAAGACGGCGAAGCAGCCTTGCAGCTTGCCACCGACTGCGGCATCGCCAACACCTGTGCCTATGCCGTGGGCGTGATGGACAAAACCATGGCCGTCACCGCCGATTACATGAACACCCGCAAGCAATTCAACGCCACACTCTCCACCTTCCAAGCCCTGCGCCACCGCATTGCCGATGTGAAAATGCAGCTCGAATTGGCCCGCGCGATGAGCTATTTCGTCAATATGAAGCTGGGCAACCCAGCTGCAGAGCGCAGCCGCGCAGCAGCTCAAGCCAAAGTGCAATTGGGCAACAGCATGCGCTTCGTCGGCCAACAATGCGTGCAGCTGCATGGTGGCATCGGCGTGACCGATGAATACATCGTGAGCCATTATTTCAAAACACTCACGCAGCTTGAAATGAGCTTTGGCGACACGATGCATCATCTAGGCGAAGTCTCTTCTCGTATGCAAGACACCGCTGGCGTATTTGCTTAAACCTCAAGGTAAAAGCACCGTGCATCTGCTGCGCAGCCATCTACTTCAAGTAGCGGCCGCCTTCGCAGCTCTGGCTTTGTCGGGTTGCGCACTTTTTAACAGTGCGCCCGAGCAGCCGCCCATTGTCTTCGTACACGGTAATGGCGACACTTCCGCGCTTTGGCTCACCACGCTCTGGCGCTTTGAATCGAATGGCTGGCCACGTGATCGTTTGCATGCGATTGAAGTGCCTTACCCGCTCTCGCGAGATGCTGACAGCAGGCCGCAACCTGGACGCACGTCGACAGCCGAACAGATGGCTTATTTGAGTGCGGAAGTCGATAAAGTGCTGTCTGCCACAGGCGCGAAGCAAGTCGTTCTCATGGCAAATTCGCGCGGCGGCTATGCCGTGCGAAATTACATCCAAAACGGTGGCGGCGCAGCGAAAGTCAGCCACGCGATTTTGGGCGGCACGCCCAACCACGGCGTGTGGGCGATTCCCGGTTTCCGTGAAGGCAGTGAATTCTCTGGCACCGGGCCTTTTTTGAAATCTCTTAACGCCCCCAAAAACGCCGCTGGCGACGAAGTCACTGGCCCGGTGAAATGGATGACGGTCCGCTCGGATAACAACGACAAATTCGCCCAACCCGATGGCCTGTGGATCGGCCAAAAAGGCACGCCCACTTTCGTCACCTTTGCTGGCCCCGAGCTCAGAGGCGCAAGCAATGTCGTGATCCCGCGCATCGACCACCGCGAAACCTCCTACAGCCCAGCCGCCTTTGATGCCGCCTACCGCTTCATCACCGGTAAAGCGCCTGCTACGACTGGCTTCTCTCAAGAGCAAAGCATCACGCTCAATGGCCGCGTCACGGGTCTTGGCTTGGACAGCAACAACGCAGCCACAGGCGGTTTTGTTAACAACCTGCCGGTCAACGCAGCAACTGTCGAAGTATTTGAAACAACGCCGACAGGCGAGCGAGCCGGCCAAGCCGTACATCGTAAAACCACCGTAGCTGACGGCCAATGGGGGCCGTTCACCGCCAAACCAGGCGCTAGCTACGAATTCGTCATCACAGCCTCCGGCTACGCCACCGTGCACATGTATCGCAGCGCCTTCCCGCGCTCCAGCAGCGTGCTTCATTTAAGAGCCGAGCGCATGCTTGACGCCGACAAAGACGCCGGCAGTATTGCCAACTTCACCCGCCCGCGCGGCTACTTCGATGCAGATCGCGACACCTTGAGTTTCGACGGCATCACGCCCCCACCCGGCATCAGCAAAGGCACAGGCGCCGGTTTGGCCGCCTCCAAAATCAAAGCGGCGACCTTCCAGACACGCAGCATCAGTGCCGAATTCAACGGCCAAAAATTAACAGGCCTTGCCTGGCCTGCAGCTCAGGGGCGAGTCACCTTGCTTGAATTGCACGATTGAGATGCAAAACGCCCCAAGAACGGGGCGTTTCTTTGAGCGCCATCAACCCGCTAGGTATAAAGCCTGGAAGTCTTAGGCAAATGTGCCATCAAAAACTCCATCTGATCGGCCAAGATGCGGCGGTTGCGCAAAATAAAATCTTCCCACAGGCTGGGCACGTAAGGCGTGTAGAGCAAAGGCATGTGTGCTTGCTCGGGGGTTCGGGCAGCTTTGCGGTGGTTGCAGTTTTTGCAGGCTGTCACCACGTTCATCCAACCATCTACGCCGCCTTGGGCGTAAGGGATGATGTGTTCGCGGGTAAGATCTTCTTCGTGAAAATGATTGCCGCAGTAGGCGCAGATGTTGCGGTCGCGCACGAAGAGCTTGCTGTTGGTCAGGCCGGGGCGCAGGTCAAAGGGGTTGATGCCCGGCACGCCTTTGGTACCGACGATGCTGCTGATATGAATGATGCTTTGCTGGCCGGTGATGGCGTTGTGGCCGCCGCGAAACGTGGCCACGCGCTCGCCCACTTCCCAGCGCACCTCATCGGAAGCGTAATGGATCACCGCTTGCTGCATGCTGATCCAGCTTTGCGGCAACCCTTGGGCTGATAACTTCAAGACCTTCAAAACGCACCTCCTGCGAGACAAACCTGCACAAGAATCACAAACCAACTGTCTTACGTCACAATATACAGCAAATTCGTGTACTTTTTATGACCAAAAACCCGCACTCGCCCTTATAGAATCTGCGCGAAGTGCTATCAAATTGATAGA
>JANOJL010000056.1:0-69193 GCA_031418715.1 Variovorax sp.
CTTTTAATCCGTTTGTCGTGGGTTCGACCCCCGCAGGTCCCACCAAGATATTCAATAAAATCAAGAGCTTGCGAGAAATCGCAAGCTCTTTTTTTGTTTGATCAATCGCATCAACATTCAAATACGCCGATACACAGCTGCGATTGATACTGCGCCACTTTAGGACACTTTGTCTGACACAGATGTTGCATGTTGGCCTACAGACAGCTATGCATTTAAAAACTAGCCTTGAAGTTCGGATCTTCTTACCGTCTTGCACAGACGGTTTTGATCAGATGCATGTCCGATGCATCGTTACTTTATAGAAAACTGGTGAATATATGAAAGCATTAAATTGCACATTTCGTGCTTATGCCCTTGTGGCTGTTTTGCTGAGTCTGAGTGCATGCGCCGGCATGACGGATCAAGAAAAGGGAACTGCGGTTGGTGCTGGCGTCGGGGCTATTGGCGGCGCAGTGCTTGGTGGCGGTACGCTAGGAACGCTAGGTGGCGCCGCAGTGGGTGGCGTGATGGTCATGAAGTGACCAAGCCCAAGAAGTGACGTGCATTCCACATAATTCATGTCCGAAAGCGGTATGAATGCTGGGGCGTGATATTGCATTTTATTGTGCAGATCATCCCTGCATTGGCAACTACAAGCCTCAACTTTATGAGGCTACTAACGAGATGTTCTCCTACAAATACCAACCCTACTGACTGACAGTCTCACTTGCATATACAGCTGATGATCCTTGCTCATTGAAATAAATTCTGCCAAACAGCCTACAAGTGACCAACACAACCTCATCCAATTCAGATGCCGCAGTCCGAGTCCTGCGTTCATTAGAAGCAGATTCACCCATCGCACAGCGCCATCTTCAGCTGATCAAACTGATCGACTGGATACGCGGCGATGGCATCACGCCGGCTGTTTCAGTACGGCGCGTGGTTGCGCTGCTGGATGTGCTCGACAGTCAGGCAGATTTACGAGACCGTTTCAAAGCCTACTGGGCGGTGCTCATAGAAACGATTGATCTGACTACCCTATTGGCAGATTTTGGTTTCTCTTCTCATCCTGCCTTTCTGAGCGAATTCATTGACCGGATCAATCAAAAAATATTACCTGCTACACCTGAGACCAGCGACGCCTGCGAATTGTTTCAACTCTCCGTCAATAACAGTTCTGATGCTTCTTGGATCATTGCATTGGACGCATCTACTCTAGCGCGGTTGCATACATTGACGCACCTGCCATCGAGCGAGCTCAGTTTGAGTATGTGGCAGCACGAGCTAATGGATGCCATCACTTATTGTGCAAGTCAAGTGCGCGCTATTGGGTTTAGCCCAGAAGTTCGC
Source organism: Variovorax sp. (assembly GCA_031418715.1). Taxonomy (GTDB): domain Bacteria; phylum Pseudomonadota; class Gammaproteobacteria; order Burkholderiales; family Burkholderiaceae_C; genus JANMDU01. The sequence continues at coordinate 1,336 of JANOJL010000056.1, forward strand.
TTGCGAATGAATAAACCGAGCGTGCAAACGCGTCCTTTTCACGCTATTGCGGCTGATGCAAGTGCATTTTGCAGCGCTTTTATAGCAACGCCCCATGACACTCAGAACGCACAGGTGAGTGCCCAGCATCTGCGAGACCGCCTGGAGCTGTGCCGCCAAGTGACTACAGAAGTCACCGCTCATCTAGAAGAACATGGTATCTCTGTGAGTTTGGTCTTCAGACTCAGGGAAATGCGCAAGCGCATTGTGCGCATCCGAGAACTGATGGATTGCCTGCTCTCTGAATCACCGCTTGCGAGCAGTCAAAAACTCTTGTCTCGGCTTGCAGTGATATCAGTTGACCAACGCAGCATTCGCGCATTGATGAAAGACAACTCATCTCTCTTAGCTACCAAAATGTCCCAGCGCAGCGCAGAAGTAGGCGAACACTACATTACGCGCGATACTGCCGCCTACAAAATCATGCTGGGGAAAGCTGCAGGCGGTGGTGCGATCATATCGCTCACGACACTCATTAAGTTTATGTTGCTGGGTGCTAGCCTATCCATATTTTGGGCAGGTTTTGTAGCTGGTATCAACTATGCAGTGACCTTTGTCGTTGTTCAGCTTTTGCATTTCACGGTCGCTACCAAGCAACCAGCCATGACTGCACCAGCAATGGCGGCTAAACTCAAAGACATAGAAACAAATACTGCGCTAGATGAATTTATAGATGAGGTCACCCATTTGGTTCGCTCCCAAATGGCTGCAGTGATTGGCAATTTAGCCTTGGTCATACCTTGTGTTGTTGGAATCAGCGCACTCATGCAATTGTTCGGTGATACGCCGATACTGAAGCACAAAGATGCGATCTATGTACTCGATTCGCTGACACTCTGGGGCCCCACGGCGTTGTTCGCAGCGTTGACAGGTGTTCTGTTATTTGCATCAAGCATGATTGCAGGTTGGACAGAAAACTGGTTTGTATTGCATCGCCTGAGCTCTGCGATCCGCTACAACCCACGTATTACTTATTGGCTAGGTTCTCGACGCGCCATGCGGTGGTCATACTTTTGGCGTAAGAATATTTCTGGCTTTGCGTCAAACGTCAGCTTGGGATTGATGCTAGGACTCATGCCTGCTTTTGCAAGCTTTTTCGGTTTAGGCTTAGAAGTCAGACACATTACTTTATCAGCGGGTCAAGTGGCTGCTGCTGCGGCATCGCTTGGTCTAGAAGTGCTCAGAACGCCTGCATTTTGGTGGTGTTTTATGGCTCTTCCGATTACCGGATTTTTGAATATCGCAGTAAGCTTCTACTTCGCATTTCGCGTCGCGCTGTCAGCGCACAACGTCGGCCATGTGGATCGTGCGCGTATTCGTTCGGCAATTTGGGAGAGATTCAAAACCAGGCCGCTAGATTATTTTCTACCAGCTAGGAATTCGCATGTGCCTTCCGCCCCCTAGCAAGAATTCAAGCTTTATGCAACGTTGGCATCGTGATCGTGCAGTACAAATTTTTGTGCGGCGCAAGTCAACACAGGCTTCGCCGGATTAGTGGGTGCTAAGACTACGCAAAATTAGCGTTTGCGGAGAAATCATCTCCTTAAGTTGTTGATTTATATAGAGAAAGTAGTAGACACTTCATCCGTTTGCCGCAGGATCGCCCCCTCAGGTCGCACCTTAAATTTGAAAATCCTATTGTGAAATCAACAGGATTTTCTTTTAACGGCTCCAAAAATCCCTTTCATTTCTGGCAAGCTTGCTTCATGAGCCAGATTTCCGCGCACCCGCCCCGCACTGATGTGATTTGCATCGGCGGCATCAACATGGATCGCAAACTCAAAGCCTTACAGCCATTGTTGGATGCCAGCTCCAATCCCTGCATCGCACTTGAATCTCCCGGCGGTGTGGCTCGCAATGTGGCGGAGAATTTGGCGCGGCTTGGGCTGCGCACGCAGCTCTTGGGCGCTTTGGGTGCAGACAGCACAGCACAAACGATTTTGAATCACTTACACTCGCTCGGCGTGGACACCAGCGCATGCCACGTTGACGCGCAAGGCAATACCGGCAGCTACACAGCGGTGCTTGATGCGCAAGGTCAGATGATCATCGGCATGGCAGATATGGCCATCACGGAGCAGCTCACGCCTGAGGCGCTCCTGAATACCGGTCTTGCTTCATCCGATCAAGGAGCGCGGCTTTGGATGGCCGACATGAATGTGCCAGAGGCCAGCCTCAAATGGTTGGCGCAGCATGCTCGCGAGCAACAGCGCAGGCTGGTGATGCTGGCCGTCTCTGAGCCCAAGATGGAGCGTTTGCCGCACGATTTGCAAGGTGTCGACACACTCGTGCTCAACCGAGGCGAGTTGGCCGCGTGGCGAGACTGGTTTGACGCAGTAACCAGCGCGAGCGAGAGAGCGATCACGCTGGCTGAAGCAGGGGTCTTGTTTGCCAAGCTTCATCACTCAGGCTTGCAGCGCCTGGTTGTGACGCTGGGTGAAGCCGGCCTGGTCTGCATGGAAACCGGGCAAGCACAGCCAATGCACCTGCGCCCTGAATTGCCGCGCACCATGCAGGTGACCGATGTGAGCGGTGCGGGTGATGCCCTGTGCGCTGGCCTGTGCGCGAGTTATTTGCGCTATCCTGAAGATGCGCTGCCTCAGCATGCCAAGCGAGCGATGAAATTGGCCGTGCTCACAGTGCAATCTGAGCAAACCGTGAGCCCCGCCATCACACCTGATTTGATTTGAGAAATACATGCCCCATCCTGACGCATTGCCCCATCTGAACATACACCCCGAGGTCTCGGAGGCGCTTGCGCAAGGCTTGCCCGTCGTCGCGCTCGAATCCACCATCATTGCGCATGGCATGCCTTATCCGCAGAATGTGACAACCGCTCTAGAGGTGGAAGCTGTGATTCGATCTCATGGCGCTGTGCCTGCGACGATTGCTGTACTGGAAGGCAAAATTTGCGTGGGACTAAACCACGAGCAGATTGAAGTGCTAGGCAGTACCAAAGATGTCATGAAGCTCAGCCGCCGCGATCTTCCTTATGCTGTGGCCAGCGGCGAACCTGGCGCGACCACCGTGGCCGCCACCATGATTTGCGCTGAGATTGCAGGAATTGAAGTCTTCGTCACAGGGGGTATCGGCGGTGTGCATCGCGGCGCAGCGACGAGCTTTGATATTTCTGCTGATTTGAAAGAGCTTGCGCAGACCAGCGTGGCCGTGGTCTGCGCTGGTGCGAAATCTATTTTGGATTTGCCGCTGACTCTAGAATATTTGGAGACGCATGGCGTGCCTTTGGTCAGCGTCGGGCAGACGAATTTTGCGGCGTTCTTCAGCCGAGACAGTGGTTTGAAAGCTGATTTTCGTATCGACGAAGCAGCGGAACAAGCCCGATTCATCCGCACCAAATGGCAGCTTGGCATGCAAGGCAGCGTGGTGATCAGCAATCCTGTACCCCATGAGAGCGAAATCCCTGTGCTTGAGATCAACGCGATCATCGCCCAAGCCCTGCAAGATGCCAATTCTCAAGGCATCGAAGGCAAAGCCACCACGCCCTTCCTGCTCAAGCGTATCAACGAACTCACCTTAGGCAAAAGCCTCATCACCAATATTGCTTTGGTGAAAAACAATGCGCGTGTGGGGGCGCTGTTGGCGGTGGCGCTGTCGAAGAACCGCTAAAACGCAATCTTAGGAGGCGTTGAGTACGAATTCCCTCGAAGCGCCCCGGTAAAATCGAGGGTTATGACCACTGAAATCTCCAAACCTGCCCAACCCGGCTTAGAAGCCCTCGCCAAATCTTTCGATCCCAAGCCCATTGAATCCGTTTGGGGGCCAGCATGGGAGCAGCGCGGCTACGGGCAAGCAGGCTCGCGCGGTACGGGTCAGGCGAGTAGTGAGGCGGCTGCCAATGGCGAAAACTTTTCTATTCAATTGCCTCCGCCCAACGTCACGGGCACGCTGCACATGGGGCATGCGTTTAACCAAACCATCATGGATTCGCTCACGCGCTATCACCGCATGAAGGGCTTTAACACCGCATGGATTCCGGGTACGGATCATGCAGGCATTGCCACGCAAATCGTGGTGGAGCGGCAGTTGCAAGACAAGGGGCAGACGCGGCATACGCTGGGCGCGACTCCGTCGGAAGCTCGTAAGAATTTCGTCGCCCGCGTTTGGGATTGGAAAGAAGAATCGGGCAACACCATCACCACGCAAATGCGCCGCATGGGCGCGAGCGTGGATTGGAGCCGCGAATACTTCACGATGGATGACAAGCTCTCCAAAGTCGTCACTGAAACCTTCGTTCGGCTCTTTGAAGAAGGCTTGATTTATCGTGGCAAGCGCTTGGTGAATTGGGATCCGGTGCTCAAATCGGCAGTGAGTGATTTGGAAGTGGAAAGCCAAGAGGCAGATGGCAAGATGCACTACATCTTGTACCCGTTCAGCGCAGGCGAGCAGGAAATTGGCGCTACCGAAACTGAAGCCGCACACATGGCGCGTGGCCTACAAATTGCCACCACCCGCCCTGAGACGATGCTGGCCGATGGTGCGCTTTGCGTGCATCCTGAAGACGCACGCTACAAGCATTTGGTGGGTAAGATGGTTGATCTGCCCCTGTGTAACCGCTCCATTCCCATCATTGCCGATGATTTTGTGGATCGCAATTTCGGCTCCGGCTGCGTGAAGATCACTGGCGCGCATGACTTTAACGACTACGCTTGCTCGCAGCGCCACAACCTGCCACTCATCACGATCTTCACGCTGGATGCGAAGATCAACGAAAACGGCCCCGTCGCGTATCAAGGCATGGATCGCTTCGTTGCTCGCAAAGCCGTGATCAAGGATTTAGAGACGCAAGGCTTTTTGATCGAGATCAAACCGCACAAACTCATGCTGCCGATTTGTGCGCGGACTGGCCAAGTGGTCGAGCCCATGCTCACGGACCAATGGTTCGTTGCGATGAAAAAGCAGCCAGCAGCCGGCGTATCTATTGCGCAAGGCGCTATCAATGCCGTAGCAAGCGGGCAGGTCAAATTCGTACCCGAGCAATGGGTGAACACCTACAACCAATGGATGAACAACATCCAAGACTGGTGCATTTCGCGCCAACTCTGGTGGGGTCATCAAATTCCGGCTTGGTATGACGAAGACGGCAACGTGATCGTGGCGCGCAATGAAACCGATGCGCAAGCTAAGGCTCCTGGCAAAACTTTGAAGCGCGATGAAGACGTGCTCGACACTTGGTATTCCTCTGCGCTTGTGCCTTTCAGCACGATGAATTGGCCTGAGCAAACCGATGCAGCGACAGACGATTACAACCTCTATCTGCCATCCTCCACCCTCGTCACGGGCTACGACATCATCTTCTTTTGGGTTGCCCGCATGATCATGATGACGCAGCACTTCACAGGCCGCGTACCTTTCAAGCATGTGTATATCCACGGCCTCGTGCGCGATTCGCAGGGCAAGAAGATGAGCAAATCGGAAGGCAATGTGCTCGATCCGGTGGATTTGATCGACGGCATCGAACTTGCACCTTTATTAGACAAACGAACGACAGGTTTACGCAAACCAGAAACCGCGCCACAAGTGCGTAAAAATACCGAAAAAGAATTCCCCGAAGGCATTCCCGGCTACGGTGCAGATGCACTGCGCTTCACCTTTGCTGCGCTTGCATCCCTAGGCCGCAATATCAACTTCGACAGCAAGCGCTGCGAGGGCTACCGCAATTTCTGCAACAAGCTCTGGAACGCTACTCGCTTCGTGCTGATGAATTGCGAAGGCTATGACTGCGGCTTGAAGGATCACACCAAAGAGCAATGCAGTCCTGCACAACTTGACGCCGACGGCCGCGTCGTCAAGGCGGCTGGCGAATTTCATGGCTATCTGGCTTTCAGCCAAGCAGATCGTTGGATTTCATCGATCTTGCAAAAGGTGGAAGCCGATGTGGCACAAGGCTTTGCTGATTACCGCCTCGACAACGTAGCCAACACGATCTATGACTTCGTGTGGAATGAGTTCTGCGATTGGTATTTGGAAATTGCCAAAGTGCAAATCCAAGGCACCGAAGGCCAGCAACGCGAAGAACTGGAAGCCGCCCGCAGGGCGACGCGCCGTACGCTGATCCGCACCTTAGAAGCCATCCTGCGTCTCGCGCACCCGATCATTCCGTTCATCACCGAAGAGCTATGGCAGAAAGTCGCTCCCGTTGCTGGTTTGAAAGGTGAATCAGTCGCCATTGCACGCTACCCACAAGCGCAGCCCGAAAAGATCGACCCAGCAGCTATCGCCCATGTCGCCAAGCTCAAATCCATCGTGGACGCTTGCCGCAATCTGCGCGGCGAAATGAACGTGAGCCCTGCACAACGCCTGCCCATGCTCGTCTCTGGCGATGCAGAATTCATCTCGTCGAATGCTGCTGTGCTCAAAGCCTTGGCAAAATTGTCTGATGTCAAAACCTTCGCCACCGAAGCTGAGTGGGCGCAGGCCAGCGGCGCTTCGCCCACAGCAGTGGTTGGTGAGGCAAGAATGTCGATCTTCGTGGAAGTCGATGTCGTTGCAGAAAAAGCCCGCTTGACCAAAGAGATCACACGACTTGATGCAGAAGTGATCAAGGTCAACACCAAGCTGAGTAACGAAACCTTCGTCGCCAAAGCCCCAGCTGCCGTGCTCGATCAAGAGCGCAAGCGCTTAAGCGATTTTTCTGCGACTTTGGAGAAATTGCGCGAGCAGGTGAAGCGGCTAGGCTGAGCCAAGCCGGCTATCGCTATCAAAAAAATAGCTAGCCGCGCAGATTCTGCAACGGCTAGCCATCGATTTAGCTTAAAAAATGCTTTTCAGCGCCTGCGCATCACGTGGATGAAATCAGCGCCGATGGTCTGCTGCTCCACCAGTTCATTGCCGGTTTGCTTAGCAAACGCCTGAAAATCGCGCACCGAGCCGGGATCGGTGGCGGTGATCTTGAGCATTTGACCACTGACCATGTCTGTCAAAGCCTTCTTCGCCTTGAGAATGGGCAGTGGGCAATTCAGGCCACGGGTGTCGAGTTCTTTGTCGATGTTCATAATGAATTTAAATGGGGTCAGATCACAATTAATTTGGCATCACTGGTTGCACTGGCTGCGAGGCTGCATTATCGCTTGCCCCATTCTACAAACTCTGGCTCAATGCCTTTGACCTTTTTGAGCCACTCGGCCAGCGCAAAGCCTGTGCCAGCAGGCCAGCAAAGCACATCGCCATAGCCAAACAGTTTGTATTCGGCCAACTCAGGCGACAAAATCACTTCGCCATGCGCGACCACGTGATACGCGATGATGACTTGGTTCATGCGCTGAAAGTCATATACACCCACGAGATTGACTTCACTGCAATCGAGATTCGTCTCTTCCTTGACCTCCCGCGCGATGCCACCTTGCGGCGACTCGCCGGCCTCCATGAAGCCCGTGATCAATGCAAACATCTTGCCTTGCCAAGCAGCATTGCGAGCGAGCAAAATTTGGCCTTTGTATTCCACAATCGCCGCGAGCACGGGCGTGGGATTGTTCCAATGTGTGAAATCGCAAGTGGGGCAGCGCAGGCGCTCTTTTTCACCGCCATCCTCCATCTGGGTGCTCAGAGCGAGCGGTGTTGCACATTGCGGACAGTATTGAAAGGAAGAACTCATACGCTATTATATTAATAGCACACTACACAATTAATATAACGGGTAGAGGCCGATTTAGCTTGAAAAATCATGCAGGAAACACGCCTGTGGAAAGATAACGATCGCCACGATCACACACAATGAACACGATCACCGCATCCTTCTCACGCGCTGCCATCTGTTGCGCCACCCAGCACGCGCCCGCTGCAGAAATGCCTGCAAAGATACCTTCCACCCGCGCCATTTCACGGCAAGTATCTTCAGCATCTAGCTGGCTCACGTAGATCAACTCATCCACACGACTCGGCTCATAAATCTTTGGCAAATATTCTTGCGGCCATTTGCGAATACCCGGAATCCGCGAGCCTTCTGAGGGCTGCGCACCGATGATGCGAATCGCAGGATTCTTTTCTTTCAAGAATTTTGAGACGCCAGTGATGGTGCCGGTGGTGCCCATCGCACTGACGAAATGCGTGACTCTTCCGCCTGTTTGTTGCCAGATTTCAGGCCCTGTGGTCTCGTAATGGACGCGTGGATTATCTGAATTAGAGAATTGATCGAGTACTCGGCCTTTGCCCTCTTTTTGCATGTTGTCAGCCAGATCCCGGGCGTATTCCATGCCGCCGCTCTTGGGCGTCAAGATCAGTTCTGCGCCAAAGGCTTTCATGGTTTGCGCCCGCTCAATCGAGAGGTCTTCCGGCATGATGAGCACCATTTTGTAGCCCTTGATGGCGGCAGCCATCGCCAGCGCGATGCCGGTGTTGCCCGAAGTGGCTTCAATCAGCGTATCGCCGGGTTTGATGTCACCACGCTCTTGCGCGCGCTGGATCATGGAGAGCGCAGGCCGATCTTTCACGCTGCCAGCGGGGTTGTTGCCCTCTAGCTTTCCGAGGATCACGTTGCCATTCGCCTCACTGCTGCTGGCGCTCAAGCGTTGCAGGCGCACGAGGGGCGTTTTGCCGATGGCGTCTTCAATTGTGGGGAAATCTGTGTTGTTTTGTCGCAAAGTCATAGCCTGTACTGTGCCATAATTGTGGGCTTCGCATCTGCGACTCACGCATACCCGCCCGGGTGGTGAAATTGGTAGACGCAGGGGACTCAAAATCCCCCGCCGCAAGGCGTGCCGGTTCGATTCCGGCCTCGGGCACCACGGCTTTTCCCTTTTTTAAGCAAATACAAGGGAAACTCAGAGGAAAAAGAAAACCGCCCCAGGGCGGTTTTCTTCTTTTTGCAGCCGAAATAGGAACACCCATTCCCATTTTCGCCCCAAAAGACAGCCCATCTGGCAAGTATGGCTCAAACAAGAAACAAATGGCGTGTCCAACTCTATGTCACGGGCACGAGAGCGCAGGCTTTGGGGAGCGATAGATATGGCATGACAGTGTTTGAAGGCCTAATAGTTTACAGCTTATTGCTTCCACGCCACAATTAAAAGCCTGAGGCATTTTGCGGTGACATCACAAAGGGAGTTCAAGCGTGTTGTTGGGAGAACAAAAATCTATACTCACCATTGGCCTGTTTTCCGCGCTGGCCGACGGCAGCAAAGGTGATGCTGAGCGCGAGGAGATTCGCCGCATGGCACTGTCGCTGGCTGATGGTGCAGACCAGGCCGACCTGACCCGCCTGGTGCAAGACGTACTGTTGAAGCGCGTGCAACTGTCATCTGCCACTAGCGTGTTAACTGACAGTAGCCGGCGACAGCTGGCCTACGAAATGGCGGTCTGCGTATGCGATGCCGATGGCCGACAAACCGATGCTGAGCGGCGGTTTTTAGCCGATTTAAAGCAGCAGCTACACCTGAACACAGAGCAAACCGAGGCCTTTGACCAGCAAGCGAATGAGATTGTGGAGTTGGCCGAGATCGCAGTGCCGATAACGGCCATGACGACTCCAACACCGTCTTCAGTGTCCGAAGCCGAGCTGGATCAGGGGCATATCAAAGAATTTATCGCAGCTGTGGGCGTGGGTTTAGGCTCCCAGTACCTAGAGCAGTTTGGACGCAAGTTGCTCGGCGGTCTGCTGGGTAAGGTGGCTGGTAAAACCATAGGCAAAATCGGCGGCGCCGCCACAAGAATGGCATTTTCATTTGCCACCACCTACGCTCTGGGCCAAGTGGCCAAACGCTATTACGCAGGCGGCCGCAGCATGAACACGGCCGTACTTCGCGACACTTTTCAGAATTTGCTCAGCCCTGCTAAGCAAATGCAAGCCCAGTACCTACCGCAAATCCAGCAAAAAGCGGCCAGCCTGGACTCGGTTCAATTGATGAAGATGTTGCGTGGAAGCCCCTGAGATTGACCGCGCTGCACCGCTGATCTTCGTCATCAACGCCGGAGCGGGTAGCGCCGATGCCCAGGCCAAGCGGGAGGTGATTGAAAATGCATTGGTGCGTGCCGGGCGCACAGGTGAGCTTGTTTTTGCCCGACCTGCTGATTTACTCAACGCGGCGCGCCAAGCTGCTGCGCATGCCTCAGCCAAGCGGGGCGCCGTGGTGGCAGTGGGCGGAGATGGGACTGTCAATACCGTCTCGCAGGCCGCGCACGCACAGGGCTGTGCAATGGGCGTCATTCCCCAAGGTACGTTCAACTACTTTGCCAGAACCCACGGCATTCCTGCCGAGCCCGAGCTGGCGGCGCAGTTGCTTTTTGAGTTTGCACCGCTGCCGGTACAGGTGGCCACAATCAACAACCAAGTTTTTCTGGTCAACGCCAGCCTGGGCTTGTATCCCCAGTTGCTGGAAGACCGCGAGGCTTACAAGGCACGTTTTGGCCGCAGCCGTTTGGTGGCCATTGGCGCTGCCTGCGTTACTCTGCTTCGCGCACACCGCAAGTTGCGTTTGCATATCGAGCTAGGAAGTAGCGCGCGCGATGTGCGCACGCCAACCCTGTTTGTGGGCAATAACCGGCTGCAACTGGAGCAAATTGGGGTTCAGGTCGGCCAGCGCGCAGTGGGGGCACCTGATGATGGCAGCATTGCCGCAGTGATGCTGCGCCCTATCGGCACTTTTGCCATGATGCGCCTGATGCTGCGCGGTGCGATGGGCACACTGGGTGAGGCAGACAGCGTGGAGAGTTTTGCCTTCGACCATATGGTGGTGCGACCCCGGCTGGACTATGGCCGACGTAAGATCAAAGTCGCCTTTGATGGCGAGGTGCAGTGGATGCGCACGCCGATTGAGTTTTTGGTATCGCCCAAGCCGTTGTATTTGCTCAAGCCTGCGCTTGAGTCTTCGGCTATTCCGTCAGCCCTTGGCGCAGCAGAACCTGTGCAACCAAGCGCGTGATGACATGAGCATATTGATGCAAGTTTCGGACACACATTTCGGCACTGAGCAGCCCGATGTGATGCAAGCCCTGGTCGTATTAGCGCAGCGCTTGAGCCCTGATTTGTTGGTGCTGTCTGGTGATATTACCCAGCGCGCACGACCCGCACAGTTCAAGGCGGCGCGTGCCTTCATGAACAACCTAGGCGCACCCATGGTCTCGGTGCCGGGAAATCACGATATTGCGATGTTTAACCTAACAGCGCGCGTTTTTTGGCCTTACAAACACTACAGCCAAGCCTTTGGCGCAAATTTGGAGCCAGTGCATTCTTGTCCCCATCTGCTGGTGCAATGCGTCAACACCACCCGCGCTTACCGGCATCAGCATGGCGAGGTTTCGATGGCGCAAATTGAGTCTGTGGCCGCCAGACTAGGGCAAGCCAGCGCCGCGCAGCTGCGTGTGGTGGTGGTGCACCAGCCCATGGCCGTGCAGAGAGCGCAAGATGCCGTGCACCTCGTGCGTGGTCACGCAGCAGCATTGAAGCGCTGGGCCAGTGCTGGAGCCGACGTGGTGATGGGCGGGCATATTCACCTGCCCTATGTCATGCCATTGACTGGCCTGGCGCGTCCCCTGTGGGCTGTGCAGGCGGGTACTGCGGTGTCTAAAAGGGTGCGGCCTGGCGTGCCCAATTCGGTCAATGTGCTGCATTGGGGTAGCGATGCAAATTCTAATTCCACACCTAGAGTTTTGCGCATTGAGCAATGGGATTTTGATGCTGCGCAGCAAGCGTTTGGCTGCGTGCGCGTGACCGAGGTGGAGCCGTACAGAGTGCGCGAAGGCTTGGCTATGCGCACCACGATAGATCCTGAAGACAACCCGGTTTTAATCGCCGCCTCACCCTGATGTAACTCAAGACTGCACCACAATGGACATCTCACTTTTATGGATCGCCTCAGCCCTGCTCATCGTCGTGGGCGTAGCTGGTACGGTGTTACCTGCCTTGCCGGGCACCTTGTTAGTTTTGGCTGGCATCGTGCTAGGCGCGTGGATTGACGACTTCACCCGCGTAGGCTGGGGCAGCGTGGCAGCGGTAGCCGTGCTGGCAGTGCTTGCCTGGTCGCTGGACTATACCGCAGGATTGCTCGGCGCAAAAAAAGCTGGTGCCAGTCGCTACGCCATTGCAGGTGCGGCGCTGGGCACCGTGGCAGGCATTTTCATGGGTCTGATTGGCGTGTTGTTCATGCCATTGGCAGGCGCAGCGGTGGGCGAATACATTGCCCGTAAAAATCACCAGCAAGCCATCAAAGTTGGTATTGCCACCTGGCTAGGCATCATGGTTGGCCTGGTTGCCAAAGTCGTCATCGCTTTCATGATGATTGGTATTTTTGTTGCTGCGCTTTGGATATAGTGCGTTTCATTCATTGAAGAAAATCAACAGCATCCGATTTTGGGCAATATGTATGCAGCCGACTCGTGCAAACTAGCCGGGCTTTTTCATGTTTGATGGCGTTGTCATGCCGCATCCTCAGATGTAACAACAAACCCTTTTCCTAGAAATAGTGTTGCTGGAAACTTCCATCCTTGGTAAACTGCATTTGGTTGCATTTGCATAAGAAATTTTTGCCATTTGTAACTCAAATGAATACTTTTAGCCTCATTTATTGAAAGAAGCTCTCTTTTGTTAACCAAATTGCTGCGCGCGATCAGCGGCAGCCCCGAACGCACTGACTGGGAAAGCATGCTCACGCAAGTGAGCGGGGAGAGCTCTGCTTGGGCGGAATCAGACGCAATACGCACAGGCAGTTTTGGCACAAACCGTTTGGTGGCTGCGCCGGACTCGCACGCACCAGATGTGAACTTGGCCTTGCTCGGTCTCTCGGGCGAAGAAGTGAGTGCTCGGGCGAAAGCAATTGCGCGCGAGTTGCATGCGCTGGCCGAACGCGGTGCCACCGTGCAGCAATGGAATATTTTGATCCGCGATGTGACAGCATTGGCTGACATGGGGCAAACCATCAACTCGTTGGCAGAAGTGAAGCTGCGCCGCGTCAAGCCGCAAGTGCAAACCATTCCGATGCTGCCGCTGATGGGCAGTGTGTTGGCCAAGCGTGCCAATGATTTGCGCCGCTCGGGTGTGTTGCTCGTGCCGCAATTGCAAAGCTGCTCGATTGATGGCGACCCGAATCTTTGCAAAGCCTTGGTGGAATCAGCCATCGAATGGGCGATTCCATTTGGCAATCGACTCACGGTGACGACCGAACTGTCTTCTTGGGGCGACTCTGCCCGCATGAGCGTGGTGGCCGATCATGTTGTGCGCACCAGTGATGGCACAGATATTCCAACAATGGAGCGTACCAGCTTGTTCATGTGGGAATTGATCACCGAACTCTCGCAGGCAGCAGGCGTGTTGGTCAATCGCTCACAGGTAGACGGCAAAACCGGCATTTCAATCGAATTCCCTGTGCAAAACGACAACGACAGCGGCATTGCCAGCCATGAGCTGCGTCTGCAAACCATGGATTCGCCGCAATTGGCGCAAATGGATGTCGTGGTGTATGCGAACACACCTGCGGTACGCATGTCGATTGATAAAGCGCTTTCTAAAGCCGAATGCCGCACGCGTTACGCCACCAGCTTGACGCATTTGATACGGGAATGCGAACTGAGTTTGCCTGCGGCAATGGTGATTGAATCAGAGTTGATGGACGAGAACGTGAAAAGCTTGATGGACGATCTGCGCCGTCACATTCGAAGCTTTGCTGTGATTGAAATTGTCAAAACACCGAATGTGTATGACGTGTCTTTGCCCGGTAGCAAAAACCCTTGCCGTTTGAGCGCGGCGCAGGTTGAAAGCAATCTGCGCGATGCGCTGGTGTTTGAGCTAGCGCAGGCCTGATTTTTTGCATCGAGCAGATTACCCACGCGGGTGATTCTCTGCCACAATTTTTTTCAAACGCTCACGCGCCACATGCGTGTAGATCGTCGTTGTAGAAATATCAACATGGCCGAGCAGCATTTGCACTGCACGCAGATCAGCGCCATGGTTGAGCAGATGCGTTGCAAATGCGTGGCGCAAGGTGTGGGGTGACAAGGGCTTATCGATGCCGGCAGACAGCCCATGCTTTTTAATGGTTTGCCAAAAGGCCACGCGCGTCATTGCTCCTCCAGCTTTGCTGCCACGCGCCGTGATGAACAAATCACCACTCTGCTGTTGCTTCAATATCTCGGGCCGCGCTTCTTTGAGATAACGCTCGACCCAATGCGCCGCATGCTCGCCGAACGGCACGATGCGCTCTTTGCTGCCTTTGCCGAAGGTACGCAGCACATGCTCTGAAAGGCTCACGTTGAACACCTTCAAGCTCACACATTCGCTCACGCGCAGACCGCTGGCGTACATCAGTTCTAGCATCGCGCGGTCTCGTAGCCCCAAGGGTGTGGTGACATCGGGAGCAGCGAGCAATTGCTCGACTTGTGCTTCAGTGAGCGTTTTGATCGACCGCGCCAAAGGCTTCGATGAGACGAGTTTCAGCGTGGGATCGACGCTGATGATGCCTTCGCGCAAAGCCCAGCGAAAGTAGCGTTTGAAAACCGTCAGGCGGCGATTGGCAGATGTCGTCTTGGCCAAATCTAGACCACCTTTTGACGAACGGCTACGGGCCAGCTTGAAGCGATGCTCGAAATAGTTCTTGAGATCGAGCTCCTCACTTGAATCGATGCTGCGCGATTGCATCTCTTGCAACCACGCAGCATACAAGTTCAAATCACGCCGGTATGCCTCCAGCGTGTTTTTGGCTAAACCCTCTTCTAACCAGAGGGCATCGATGAAGGTATCAATCAAGATCGCGTATCAAATAACCAGCATCACTCCAATTTGAGTTTTTGCTGCTCAACCACTTTTTTGTACACAGCCAGTTCAGCAGCCAGTTGCTGAGTGAACTGCTCAGGCGTATTGGCCACCACGATGGAGCCTGTGTCTTCAATGCGCTTTTTGACAACCGGATCTTGCAGCGCCTTCATCGCTGCATTATGAATTTTTTGCACCACATCAGCTGGTAAACCTTTCGGACCGAGCAGCCCGTAGTAAGCCATACGGTTGACTGGCTCAAGCCCGACTTCCTTGAAAGTCGGTACGTTGGGGAATTGCGTCAAGCGCTGCGGCGCAGCGACCACGATCGGGATCAATCGACCCGCCTGAATATGCGGAAGCGCAGAGGGCACGTTGTCAAAAATAATTTCTACTTGACCACCCACGGTATCGCGCAGTGCAGGGCCTGCGCCAGAGTAAGGGATGTGGGTGATGAACACACCAGAAAGGTTTTTAAACAGCTCAGTTTGCAAATGACCGATACCGCCCGTACCAGAAGATGCGTAGCTGTATTTACCAGGGTTCTTTTTCAGCTCGGCAATGAAACCTTTGTAATCACTGGCGGGGAATTTCGGATGTACAGCAATCAGATTGGGTGTGGCAGCAATGTTGATGATCGGCGTGAAATCGGTGGCGGCGTTGTAAGGAATTTTTGGATTGATAGCGGGGTTGGCCGCTGTGGTCGAGACAGTGGCCATGCCCAAGTTGTAGCCATCGGGTACGGCTTTGGCGGTTTCGTTCGCGCCCACCACGCCACCGCCGCCAGCTTTGTTGATCACGATCACGTTTTGGCCGAGTGCTTTGCCCAAAGGCTCAGCAATAGCGCGGGCGACGATATCGGTCGTGCCGCCGGGTGCGAAGGGCACTTGCAGTTGAATGGGTTTATTGGGATAACCTTGAGCAAGAATAAAGCCACTGGCTGTTATAGATATTGCGCTGGTTGCTATTAATTTAAGAGCATTTCGTTGGCGCAACTGAGACTGAATTGACATAAAAACTCCTTGAAGTGAAAAGCGGTGCAGCTAGGCGCTGCGATGCATGAATAATAAGCAGTTCCACAACGCTTGCGATTGTGGCTTACCCATACTCGCTAACCCTACTGGCCTTACCGGTTTCCACACCGAATAAGCCTTCACGTCACATGTATTTTGCTCAGCTTCTGTTTCCAGATTTCGCACTGATTGTGTGCGGTTATCTGATCTGCCGCTACACCCGGCTCGGCCGCCCGCTCTGGGAACAGGTGGAAAGCTTGGTGTATTACGTGCTCTTTCCGGTGCTGTTGTTTTATGCGATCTCGCGTTCGCCGCTGGATTGGGCTTCAGCAAGCAGCTTGGTGGGCGCAGCGCTGGTGTTGGCGGCTTGCGGGGTAATGTTGTCGTATTCAGCGGCCAAGCTGCCAGGTGTGGCGCAGACGGACTTTGCCAGCAGCGCACAAATTGGCTTTCGTTTCAATTCCTACATCGCGCTGGCGCTGGCCGAGCGGCTGGCAGGGCAGCAAGGTTTGATGCTGATTGCCGTAGTGATCGGCGTGTGTGTGCCGGTGTTCAACATGGCTGCGGTGTGGCCGATGGCGCGACAATCAGGGCAAGGTTTTGGCAAAGCGCTGTTGAAAAATCCACTGATCATTGGCACGGTGAGTGGGCTACTTGCCAATCTTTTGGGCATATCTGTGCCGAGTTTTGCAGAGCCCGCCGTCTCCCGCATGGGGCAGGCTTCGCTGGCGCTCGGGCTGATGGCCGCTGGCGCGGGCTTGCAGTTGGGCCAGATTTTTGACACGGCTTCTCGCGTGCGATTAGGTGTTGCGCAATTGATCATTCGCCATCTGCTGCTGCCTTTGGTGGCATTGGTGTTGGTCAAGCTTTTTAAGCTTGACACCACGCAGGCTACCGTGCTGTTGATGTTCAGTGCGCTACCTACTGCATCGAGCTGCTATGTGCTCGCCACGCGTATGGGCTACGATGGCGCGTTTGTTGCAGGCTTGGTCACTCTGTCCACTGCTTTGGGCTTTATCAGTTTGCCTTTGGTATTGCACTTCAGATCAATTTTTTAAGCCAAATCGGCCTCTACCCGTTATAAAAATTGCGCAATATGCTATGAAATTAATAGTAAATTATTTCTTCATCTTATGACCTGGCATGCACAGCTTTCATTGGATTACCGTGCCAGTGGTGGTAAAACTCTGCTTGATTTCTCGCACAACGGCCCGCTGCGCATTCTGCAAAGCCTCTATCCAGAAGGCGATGCGGTTTGCCACAACGTGCTCGTGCATCCGCCGGGTGGTGTGGCGGGCGGTGATGATTTGGATATCTCTGTCAACGTGCAAAGCGGCGCGCATGCGTTGATCACCACGCCGGGCGCCACGCGCTTTTACAAAACCTCTGGCGACGCTGCGATTCAACACACCACCGTAAAAATGGAAGATGGTGCGCGCCTCGAATGGCTGCCGATGGAAAATATTGCCTACAACGGCTGCTTGGCCGAAAACCGTCTGCAACTACAATTCGCTCCCACAGCCGAGATGATAGGCTGGGACATCACCGCGCTCGGCCTGCCTGCCGCAGATCAGCCTTTCGAGCGCGGCGTGTTCACGCAGCATGTGGAATTACTGTCTTCAGCCAGCGCTCACAGCCCTTGGCTAGAGCGTAGCCGGATCGCTGCAGACGACAAACGCTTGCTCCAATCCCCAGTCGGCCTTGCTGGATACACCTGTATGGCGACTCTCTTTTTCATAGCAGGTCACCCAATATCTATAACGGCGAGAGACCAATTTCTCTCAAAATCTAGAGCTGTTGCAAGCGCCCACTCACTCCAAGCTACCTGCGGCATCACCAGCCCACACAGCCAAGTCATCCTGCTTCGCACGCTCGCGCACCACACCGAAGAAGCCATTGATCTTTGCAAACAAGTGCGCGGCGCATGGCGCGAAGTGGCTTGGGGTTTGCCAAAGAATGCACCGCGCATTTGGGCGATGTGAGCGTGTTGCGCAGGCTCGCTGAATCAGTCCGTCGTCGCTGCCAACGCCACCGCGCAGTACTTGAATTCAGGAATTTTTCCGAACGGGTCGAGTGCTGAGTTGGTGAGCAAATTTGCTGCGGCCTCGGCGTAAGCGAAGGGAACGAAGACAGTGTTCACTGGCGTGCCTTCATCAATGCGCACTTGCAGCGTGATGCGGCCACGGCGAGAGCTAACGGTCATTTGCTGACCTGCTTGCACTTTCAACTGATCAGCTAATAAGCTGTTCATCGACACGGTGGCTTCGGGTTCAATCGCATCAAGCACGCTGGCGCGGCGAGTCATAGAGCCGGTATGCCAATGTTCAAGCTGGCGGCCTGTGATGAGCACATACGGGAATTCTTCGTCTGGCGATTCATTGGCCGGAATGAAGCCTGCAGGCACGAGATGGATGCGGCCATCTTTCGTGGGCACGCTGTGTTGAAAAACTATGGTTTGACCCGGATCATCTTCGCTGAGGCAAGGATACGTGACCGAACCTTCGCGCTCTAGCCGCGCCCAAGTGATGCCAGCAATCGCACTATGCATGGCTTGGCGCATTTCTTCGTACACGGCTGCTGCGCCACTGCCTTGAGCCTCATCGCTTTCGCCTTCGTATTGCCAATTCAGATCGAGGCGTTTGGCAAGTTGCTGGATGATCCAGAGGTCGTATTTTGCATTACCGGGCAAAGGCAACGCCTGGCGGCCGAGTTGCACCATGCGATCAGTGTTGCTCACTGTGCCTGTTTTTTCTGGCCAGCTACTTGCGGGCAGGATCACATCAGCGAGCCAAGCGGTCTCGGTCATAAAAATATCTTGGACAACGAGATGCTCAAGGCTCTCCAGCGCATGGCGTGCATGCGCCAGATCAGGATCGCTCATCGCGGGGTTTTCGCCCATGATGTACATTCCGCGAATCTTGTGAGGATCGCTCGCATCAGCCAAGATTTTGTGCATGATCTCCACCACGGTATAGCCGGGTTTGTTATCGAGCTTCGTATCCCAGAAATTTTCAAACCAAGCATGTGCAGCGGCATTGTCCACACGTTGGTAATTGGGTAGCATCATCGGGATCAAACCCGCATCACTTGCGCCCTGCACGTTGTTTTGTCCACGCAGCGGGTGCAAGCCTGTGCCCGGCCTGCCGATTTGGCCGGTGATCGTGGCCAGTGCGATCAGGCAACGCGCATTGTCTGTTCCATGTACATGCTGGCTCACGCCCATGCCCCAGAGAATCATCGCGCTTTTGGCGGTGGCGAATGTTATTGCTACTTCGCGGATCGTAGCAGCGTCAATGCCGCAAGCGTGTTCAACAGCTTCGGGTGAAAAATTCGCCACTTGCTCTTTCAACGCTTCAAAATTCGTAGCACGCTGCGCAATAAATTCGACGGCGACCAAGCCTTTCTCGATAATGGTGTGGAGCATCGCGTTGAGCAGCAGCACATCGGTATCAGGTTTAAATTGCAGGCTCCTCCAGGCATGGCGCGCCATATCGGTGCGGCGCGGGTCAGCCAGGATGATCTTGGTGCCCAGTTGTGCGGCATTCTTCATCCAAGTGGCGGCCACGGGATGGTTTGACGTGGGGTTCGAACCGATGATCAGAATGACTTCGCTGTGCGCCACGTCATTGACCTGGTTGCTCACCGCGCCCGAGCCCACACCCTCCAGCAATGCCGCCACGGAAGATGCATGGCACAGCCGTGTGCAGTGATCGACGTTGTTGCTGCCAAAGCCAGTGCGCACGAGTTTTTGGAAGAGATAGGCTTCTTCGTTGCTGCCTTTGGCGGAACCAAAACCTGCCAAAGCCTTTGCACCATATTGATCGCGTAGACCTTTCAGCTTGCCGCCTGCGTGATTCAAAGCCTCTTCCCAAGTCGCCTCACGAAACACTTCGCGCCACTCAGCATCACGCGGCAAGATGCTCTTCGGCACACCGCTCTTGCGAATCAATGGCTGCGTCAAACGCCCATCGTGATGCACGTAATCAAACCCAAAGCGCCCTTTCACGCACAGGCGCGAATCATTCGCCGGGCCATTGCGGCCATCGACGCTGACGATTTTTTCGTCCTTCACGTTGTAGGTGATCAAGCAGCCCACACCGCAATAAGGGCAAACCGAATCGATCTTCTTATCGACTTTCTGCGAGCCGATCTGCGTCTTGGGCATCAGCGCCCCAGTCGGGCAAGCCTGCACGCATTCACCGCAGCCCACGCAACTGCTCTCGCCCATGGTGTCAAACTGATCAAACACAATGCTCGAATGACTGCCGCGCATCGCATAACCAATCACATCATTCACCTGCACCTCGCGGCAGGCGCGTACGCAGCGCGTGCATTGAATGCAAGCATCGAAATTCACCGCCATTGCGGGGTGAGACATGTCGACTTTAGGCTGCTCGCGCCGTAATGCTTTGAGCTCGGGGCGGACCGTCACTGCCATCGCAGCAGCCCACTCGCTCAGCTCACCATGTTGACCCACCACTTCCATGCGGGCTGAGGCTGCCATAGCCTCAGCCATGCTTGATCCTTCGACAAGCTCAGGACGCTCGGGTACTGCATCATTCCACTTGTAGCCTTGATCTGGCATGTCTGCCAGCAGCATCTCCAAAATCATCTTCTGGCTCTTCAGAGCCCGCTCGCTCTGCGCCTTGACCTTCATGCCCTCAACCGGCGTACGACAACAGCTCGGTGCGAGCACCCGCTCGCCATCGACCTCCACCACGCACGCGCGGCAATTGCCATCGGCTCGCATGCCTTCCTTAAAGCACAGATGAGGAATCTCCACACCGCTACGCTTGGCCGCTTGCAAAATGCTCTCGCCGGGTAACGCTCGAACAGCTTTTCCATCCAATTCAAAGCCAATGAAGTCGCGTGCGCTCATACTGCACCTCCCGAACCAACCTCATGCGGGAAATACTTGATCACGCTGAGCATCGGATTCGGTGCAGCTTGCCCCAAACCGCAAATGCTCGCATCCACCATCACCGTGCTCAAATCATTCAGTGTGGCTTGATCCCACACCTTCGCTTCCATTAGCTTCGCAGATTTCTCAGTTCCCACGCGGCAAGGCGTGCACTGCCCGCAGCTCTCATGCGCGAAGAATTTCATCATATTGAGTGCGGCGTTTCTTGCTGCGTCATGCTGACTGAGCACAATCACCGCCGCGCTGCCAATGAAGCAACCATATGGCTGCAAGGTATCAAAATCCAGTGGTACATGCGAGAGCGATGCAGGCAAGATGCCGCCGCTCGCACCGCCCGGTAAGTACGCATACAACTCATGGCCATCTTGCATACCGCCACAATATTCATCAATCAACTCACGCACGCTGATCCCCGCTGGCGCGAGCTTCACACCCAGATTTTTCACACGCCCGCTCATGCTGAAACTGCGCAAGCCTTTGCGACCATTTCTTCCATGCGAAGCAAACCACTCACCGCCTTTTTCCACAATCTCGCGCACCCAATACAGCGTTTCAAAATTGTGCTGCAGCGTCGGGCGGCCAAAGAGACCGACCTTCGCGATGTAAGGCGGGCGCATGCGCGGTTCGCCGCGTTTGCCTTCTATGCTTTCAATCATCGCGGATTCTTCGCCGCATATATAAGCTCCCGCTCCGCGCCGCAACTCGATCTTCGGCAGCTCGCAGGGAGGATTCGCTTGCAGCTTCGCCAATTCAAGGTTAAGCATCTCACGCAGCTCATGGTATTCATCGCGCAGATAAATATAAATCGCATCGACTCCAACCACGTGCGCAGCAATCAACATACCCTCTAAAAACCGATGCGGATCACGCTCCAAATACCAGCGGTCTTTAAAAGTACCCGGCTCACCTTCGTCGATATTGATAGCCATCAACCTTGGACTGGGTTGTTCTTTCACGATGCGCCACTTGTGCCCCGCAGGAAAACCTGCACCACCCAAACCGCGCAAACCCGCGTGTTCCAAAGCCGCGATGATGCTCTCACCATCGCGTTCACCCGATGCCATTGCTCGCAGCAGCGCATAACCACTTTGCTTTTGATAATCCTCAAACGCTATTAATTCAATAGCACTATACGAACGTTCTATAACGGTTAGAAGCTGATTTTGCTTAAATAATTGCACCACAGAAGAGACGTTGGCATATCCCACATTCCTTTGCCCCACAGTCACCGCAGGCGCTTGCTCGCAGCGCCCAATGCAAGGCACAGGCTCTACTTTCACATCCGCTTGCAGCAGCGCAGGCAGCTTAGTCAAAAGCTCTTTACTACCTACCATCTCACACGAAAGCCCATTGCACACACGGATGCGCAAGTTTGGTGCAGTTTCGCTATCGCGCAAAATTTCAAAGTGATGGTAAAAAGAAGCGACTTCAAACACCTCTGCTTGAGACAGCTTCATCAGCTCTGCCAGCGCAGCGATATGCCTTTCAAACACCGCGCCAAACGCATCGTTCAACGCATGCAAATATTCAATCAGAAGATCACGGCGAAACGGCTGCTGCACATCTCCCGCCCAGACTTTTTGCATAAGAGCATGCACTTCCTCTCGCGCCTGCGGCAACACCTGCCGCCCTTTGAGCTGCGCACGCGGTTTTCGGATCTCGTCCACACGAACTGTGAATTGGCTCTGAACAGGTTGCATGGCAGTCAGTTAGAAAAATCAAGCTTCAGGTCGTACAAAGCGACTTGGCGTGATGCCGCAGATGTCGCTCGATGAAGCTCGCAATAAAGTAATAACCATGGTCATAGCCTTCGTGGCGATTCAGCTCCAAGCTTTGATTCACTTGCTGGCAAGCGGCTTCAAACAGATGAGGATGCAACTGTTCGCTCAAAAATTTATCGGCCAAGCCTTGATCTATCAAAATACTGTGAGGTAGCAAAGCCTTGCCGCGAGCGAGCATCAGTGCGGTGGCATCGTGCTGCGTCCATTGGCTCTCATTGCTTCCCAGATAGCCTGCGAAAGCTTTGCGCCCCCAAGGGCATTGCGTGGGTGCGCAGATGGGCGCGAGTGCAGAGAGCGAATTGAAGACGCCTTCATGGCGCAAAGCCAGGGTGAGCGCGCCATGCCCGCCCATCGAGTGACCCATGATGCCCAGTCGATTCCCATCGATTGGCAACTGCTGGCTGATTTGAATCAGCAGCTCTTGCATGAGATAGCTCTCCATGCGCCAGTGCGCGCTCCATGGCTTTTCAGTCGCATCCAGATAGAAGCCTGCAGCCACGCCAAAATCCCAACTATCAGCCTGCCCCGCCACCTGAGTGTTTCTCGGGCTGGTATCCGGCGCGATCAAAGCCAAGCCCAGCTCGGCAGCCACGCGCTGCGCACCTGCTTTGGTGGGGAAGGTTTCTTCATTGCAGGTCAGGCCTGACAAATATATAACGGCTGGCACAGCACCGTTCTTGACAGCAGGTGGCATATAAACAGCGAAGCGCATGGGCAAGCCAATTTGCGCAGAGTCATGCTCATAGAAAGACTGCGTGCCGCCAAAGCAGGCATGCGCACTGAGCAAACGAAAAGAGTCACTCATGATCAAAAGTGAATCACAGTGCGGATGGATTTGCCTTCGTGCATCAAATCAAAAGCCTCGTTGATTTGCGCCAACGGCATCGTGTGCGTCACAAACGGGTCAAGCTCAATTTCCCCGCTCATCGCTTGCTCCACCATACCGGGCAGCTGCGTGCGCCCCTTCACGCCGCCAAAAGCCGAGCCACGCCAAACGCGCCCCGTCACCAATTGGAAAGGTCGCGTCGTAATCTCCTGCCCAGCTCCAGCCACACCAATGATGATGCTCTCGCCCCAGCCCTTGTGACAACACTCCAACGCCGCGCGCATCACATGCACATTGCCAATGCATTCAAACGAAAATTCCACACCACCATCCGTCATATCCACGATGACTTCTTGAATGGGTTTGCCATAGTCTTTCGGGTTGATGCAATCGGTCGCGCCAAAATGCCGCGCAAGATCAAACTTACTGGGGTTGGTATCGATAGCAATGATGCGTCCCGCCTTGGCCTGCCTGGCGCCCTGCACCACGGCTAATCCAATGCCACCCAAGCCAAACACAGCCACCGTATCACCCGGTTTGACCTTGGCCGTGTTGTGCACTGCTCCCAATCCCGTGGTCACGCCGCAGCCGAGCAAGCAAACCTTTTCAGGATCAGCGGCCTGATTGATCTTAGCCAGTGAAATTTCATTCACCACGGTGTACTCGCTGAAAGTTGAACAACCCATGTAATGATAAATCGGCTTGCCTTGGTAAGAGAAGCGACTTGTGCCATCGGGCATCAAACCCTTTCCCTGTGTCGCTCGCACTTTCTGGCAAAGATTGGTTTTACCAGACTTACAAAATTTGCATTCACGGCATTCAGCGGTGTACAAAGGGATCACATGATCGCCCGGCTTCAAGCTGGTGACACCCTCGCCCACTTGCACCACGATTCCAGCACCTTCGTGGCCGAGTACGGCCGGAAAGATGCCCTCTGGATCATCGCCCGAGAGGGTGAAAGCATCGGTATGGCACACGCCAGAGTGCGTGATTTTGACGAGCACCTCACCTTGCCTTGGCGGCGCCACATCGATTTCAACTATTTGTAAAGGTTTGCCAGCTTCAAAGGCAACTGCGGCACGTGATTTCATGGTGGTATCTGTCCTGAGTGATCTGAAAAACTAAGAATGCAGACCTCTTGAGCCCACGCTTCACACTCTTTCGAGAATAACCGCAATCCCCTGCCCAACACCAATGCACATCGTGCAAAGGGCATAGCGACCCTTGATTTTGTGCAATTGATTCACCGCTGTGGTCGCGAGCCGAGCGCCCGATGCGCCTAGCGGATGGCCGAGTGCAATCGCACCGCCGTTCGGGTTCACTATTGCATCATCATCCTTCAAACCGAGATCACGCAGCACCGCCAAGCCTTGCGCTGCGAAGGCCTCGTTCAACTCAATCACATCCATTTGCGCAAGCGTCAACCCCGTGAGCTGCAACACCTTGCGCGTTGCAGGCGCAGGGCCGATGCCCATGATGCGCGGCGGCACGCCCGCCGTGGCCATGCCGACGACGCGGGCTTTCAGGGTGAGGCCGAATTTCGCAGCCGTTTTCTCGTCAGCCAACAGCAAAGCGCAGGCGCCATCGTTCACGCCGCTGGCATTGCCTGCGGTGACTGTGCCATCTGGCTTCACGATCGCTTTTAGCTTGCCCAGCGCTTCCATCGAAGTCTCGCGCGGATGCTCGTCTTGGCTGACGATGATGGGATCGCCTTTCTTTTGGGGAATCGCGACGTGTGTGATCTCAGCATCAAAATAACCCGATTTCTGCGCAGCTACTGCTTTCATCTGGCTGCTCAGAGCCATGCGATCTTGCGCTTCGCGCTCTATCTTGTATTCCGTCGCCACGTTCTCAGCCGTCTCAGGCATCGAATCGACGCCGTATTTTTCTTTCATGATCTTGTTGATGAAACGCCAGCCAATCGTGGTGTCATGAATCTCTGCGGAACGGCTGAAAGCGCTCGTGGCTTTGGGCATCACAAAAGGCGCACGGCTCATGCTCTCTACGCCGCCCGCGATCATGAGCGTAGCTTCTCCCGCACGAATGGCGCGGGCTGCTGTGCCCAAAGCATCTAAGCCTGAGCCGCAAAGGCGGTTCACCGTGCTACCTGGAACTTGATAAGGCAAGCCTGCCAAGAGAGAAGCCATATGCGCCACATTGCGATTGTCTTCGCCCGCCTGATTCACGCAGCCGTAGATCACATCGGTGACGGCTTCCCAATCCACGCCCGTGTTACGCGCCATCAAGGCTTTTAGCGGAATCGCGCCGAGGTCATCGGTACGCACGGACGAGAGTGCACCGCCGTAGCGACCAAAAGGTGTGCGGATGGCGTCGACGATATAGGCGTGATTCATGTTGGGCGTTCAATAGGTTTCGAGGTGCAGGCGACCTTCTTTTTTCAAGGCACTGCCTATCGTATCCCAGCTCAGACCCACCGTATCGGCAATGTCTTTGAGCGCCAGCACCACGCCCTCCTCCATGGCTTTGAGGCCGCAAACGTAGAAGTAGGCGTTCGGGTCTCGCAGCAAAACGGCGAGGTCAGCCGCGCGCTCGCGCATCGCATCCTGCGCATAGCGCTTGCGCTGACCCGTTTCGCGAGAATAGCAAAATTCGGTATCGATAAAGTCTTTGGGCAACTGCTGCAAAGGGCCGAAATAAGGCAGTTCGGCTTGCGTTCGAGCGCCGAAAAAAAGCATGAGTTTGCCGCCCTCGAATTTACCGGTAGCGCGGAGACGACGTCGCCATTCCGTCATCGCGCGCATCGGTGCAGAGCCCGTGCCGGTGCAAATCATCACGATGTGGCTCTTCGGATGATTAGGCATCAAAAAGCTGCTACCAAACGGCCCAATCACTTCGACCTTGTCACCCACTTTCAAATCACACATGAAATTGCTGCCCACACCACGCACGGGTTTGCCGGAATGGTCTTGCAAGACGCGCTTGATGGTGAGGGAGCCATTGTTGTAACCGGGCCGTTCACCATTGCGCGGGCTGGCGATCGAGTATTGCCTGGCGTGATGGGGCTTGCCACGCTCATCCAAGCCCGGCGGGATGATGCCGATGCTCTGGCCTTCCAATATGGGAAAAGGCATGCTACCGAAATCGAGCACGATATGGTGCGTGTCGTAATCTGAGCCGGCCGTCTTACCGACTTCTGTGACGCGAACATTGCCGGTCACGGTTGCGGTGATGGTTTTCTGCGTTGCTTTGGGGCCGTAGAGATTCGTGTACGCATGCGCGGCAGACCAAGGTGGTAGCGTGGCGCTGTAGTTGGGCATCGTATCGGCGTTTACAGATACTACTGAATTGATAGCAATGTGCGCACATTCTGTGCCAGCGACTGGCACTTTTTCGTCTGAAACAGCCTCAGAAACACCCATTTCAGCCAATTGCGTCTCGGACAGCTCAGCAGGCAGATCGTCCCACGTCAATTGCTCGGTCGTGGAATAGGCTTTGACTTTTGGCACGTTACGCCAATTGTCAATCGAACCCGTGGGGCAAGGCGAGATACAGGCCATGCACAGGTTGCACTTGTCCGCATCCACCACATAGTTGCGATCATCGTGCGTGATCGCACCCACAGGACAGGTCGCCTCGCAGGTGTTGCAGCGGATGCAGATGACTGGGTCGATGAGGTGTTGCTTGATCAAACCTGTCTCGTTAGCACCCATGGCGTACCTTTAGTTAAATCGAACGTAGTCGAAGTCTACAAGCTGGCGGTTGATACCCATCGCAGGTGGCGCGATCCAATTGGCAAACTTACCCGGCTCGACCACGCGGCCCATCAGGCTCGCGACGAATGCACGATCTTCGGCGCTTGGCAACCACTCGTCGACCTTCGCATTCCACTCGGCTTGACTCAGCACGCGGCCATCTGGAGAGACCTTCACGCCGGCCAAGGCGCCAATATTGCGATGGAAGGCTTTGTGCGGCGCTTTCAGCGCAAAGGGGATACCCGCCTTTTCAATGACCTTGTTCCAACGCCCAACGCCCGCGACAGAATCTTTGATGTAGTCGTCGCGCAGCACTTCGTTGAGCGCATTGAGCATCGGCACTTCCTTGCTCACCAGCTCGCCGCCCAGCGCTTGCAGCACTTGATAGCTCTGGCCACGCAATTGGTGATCATCCATGCGCTTACCTTCTTCGTAGCGGCCCTTGAGACCGGTGCTGTAGAAGGTGGCGGCGTTGGAGGATTCATCGGCACCGAAGAGATCGATCGTCACCGAAAAGTGAAAATTCAAGTAGCGCTGCACCGTGGGCAAATCAATCACGCCTGCTGCGCGAAGCTTTTTCACATCATCGGTCTTCAGTTCATTCATCATCTGGCAAGTGCGCTGAATCACGCGGCTGATACCGCTCTCGCCAACGAACATATGGTGCGCTTCTTCGGTGAGCATGAACTTGGTCGTGCGCGCCAATGGCTCGAAAGCACTTTCTGCTAGAGCGCAGAGCTGAAATTTACCATCACGATCGGTGAAGTAAGTGAACATGAAAAAGCTGAGCCAATCCGGTGTTTCTTCGTTGAAGGCCTGCAGGATGCGCGGTGTATCGGCATCGCCGCTGCGACGCTCGAGCAACGCTTCGGCTTCTTCGCGGCCATCGCGGCCAAAATGCTTGTGCAGCAGATAGACCATCGCCCACAGATGGCGGCCTTCTTCCACATTGATCTGATAGAGATTGCGCAGGTCGTACATCGAGGGTGCTGTGAGCCCCAAATGCCGCTGCTGCTCGACAGACGCTGGCTCAGTATCGCCCTGCGTGACAATGATGCGGCGCAAATTGGCGCGGTATTCGCCAGGCACATCGTTCCAAACCTCTTGCCCCATGTGATCACCAAAATGAATTTTGCGATCTTGCTGCGCAGGGTTCAAGAAAATGCCCCAACGATAGTCACGCATCTTCACATGCCCAAACTGCGCCCAACCTGCGGGGTCCACGCTCGTGGCGGTGCGTAAATACACATCAGAGGCTTCTGAACCGACAGGGCCAATCTCATCCCACCAGTTGATGAAATTAGGCTGCCAGCCCTCGAGTGCCCGCTGCAAGGTGCGGTCTTCGCTCAAGTTAACGTTGTTCGGGATTTTCTCGCTGTAGTTGATGCTCATAGTGATTAATTTCAAAACGACGGTGGAGTTTTTTCGGTTACAGCAAGCCACCAGCCTTGCCGTACAACGAGATTTTTTAAACCCGATTCCAATCAAAAGCCGCCTTATCGCCCTTGCCGTAAACCTTCAAAGCACCCTTCTCCCCCACAGCATTTGGCCGTTGGAAGATCCAGTTTTGCCAAGCGGTTAAGCGGCCAAAGACACGAGTCGCCATGGTCTCGACGCCGTTGAAGCGCAGGTTAGCTTCTAGGCCAGTGAGTGCGTCAGGCGACATGGCTACGCGCTCTTCAATGGCGATGCGCACTTCGTCGGCCCAGTCGATGTCGTCCGGATTCGCTGTGACCAAGCCAACGGCGTAGGCAGCATCTGCATCCAGCGGCTGGCCTGCCACGGCTCTAACGGCATCCAGCGCGGGCTCTTCCTCATAGAAGCGGCGCTGCAAGCGACTCTGATTCGTGGCCATGGGATAGAGGCCGAAATTGACATCACTGACGGTGATCTTCGGTGCTTTGGCTTCGTCATCAGGCAAAGCCAGGTGATAGGAGCGGTCGCAGGCCAAGGCCAGCTCCAAGAAAGTGCCCGCAAAGCATGAGCCTTCTTCGATGAAGGCAAACAAGCTGCGCGATGACACATCGATACGACTCAGCGTGCGGCGCAACATGCCGATGGTTTCGCGCACGAACCAGTGGTCTTTGTGCTGCATCAATACAGCGTCCATCGCCAGCACGTTGGCCGCATCGCCTTGCGTCTTCCAAATCCAGGTGCCAATATCCAGCTCATTGGTGCGCATCTGCAAAATCGCATCATCCAGCTCACGTGCGAGCACCAAGGGATACCAATTCGATGCTGCGTTTTCGATAGCAGACACCGTAGATTCTATGAAGGCAACTGGCGCTTTGACCGTAAAGACTGCAATCCTCTTGGCGCGATCAATCTCAACAGTCACGTTGCTATAACGCAGCGCATCTGCTTCGATGGTGCAATTCAGAGGTGTGAGTGCTACGCCCTTAGCGCCAGACTCGCCCGCAGGCCGATCGCTCTTCTCGGCCAATTCCAGCGCACGTTTTTGCACCGCTTCTTGAAACTGCGCAGATTTCACCGCCTGATCCACCAAACGCCATTCCACGGCCTTCTTGCCACGCACGCCTTCCACGCTAGTGCAAAAAATATCGGCTAAATCGTGGCGCACTTTGCGCTTATCCGTCACTCGCGTGAGGCCGCCCGTACCAGGTAGCACGCCCAGTAGCGGCACTTCTGGCAGGCTCACTGCCGAGCTGCGGTCATCCACCAAAATGATTTCATCGCAAGCCAACGCCACTTCGTAGCCGCCGCCCGCGCATGCACCGTTCACTGCCGCGATGAATTTCAAGCCGCTGTGGGCAGATGAATCTTCCAAACCATTTCGCGTCTCGTTCGTGAACTTGCAGAAATTCACTTTCCAAGCGTGGCTCGATACGCCAAGCATGAAAATATTCGCGCCCGAGCAAAACACTTTTTCTTTGGCACTGGTCAGCACCACGGTGCGCACTTCGGGATGCTCAAAACGAATGCGGTTGACAGCATCGTGCAGCTCGATGTCCACACCGAGGTCATAGCTGTTCAATTTCAGCTTGTAGCCGGGGCGCAGACCTGCGTTTTCATCGAAATCGGCCTTGATCGTGGCCACCGGGCCATTGAACTCGAGTTTCCAATGTTTGTATTGGCTGGGCTGGGTTTGGTAATTGACGCGAAGATCCGTGCTCATGGGTTTGTCACCTCGGTTTTGATTTATGAATTATATTGCATGATTTATACATATGCAATATTTTGCAGATCAAGCCGCAGAAGTCACGGGTAAAAGCAGTTTGTTGAGCAAATCAAAGCTCTTTTCCAAGCTTTGCTCGCTGGTATTCAGATTGAAATCAGCCTTGGAATAGAAAGCTGCGCGACCCGTCAAGATGCTTTTCAGATCATCCAAAGCCTCTTTGCTGGCCGCCATCGGCCGCATATCGCCCTGCGCCTGAACACGCTGCAAATGCTCTTGTGGCTCGGCTTGTAGCCAAACGCTGGTGCAGTGCGTGAGCACCGTGTTGAAGGTGCTCACATCTGACACCAAGCCACCCGGTGTGGCGATCACGCATTGCTCATGTTGCTCAATCAGCGCATCTAAAGCGCGGCGCTCGTAGCGGCGATAAGCCGTGACGCCATACAGTGCCTGAATCTCAGCCACAGTAGTTCCCGCTAGTTTTTCAATCTCTGCGCTCATCTCAAAAAATGGATAGCCCAGCTTCTGCGCGAGCATTTTTCCCAGTGTGGATTTACCAGCGCCACGCAGGCCGATCAAGGCTATTTTTTGAGAGTGTTTTAGGCTACTACCCGTTATAGAATGTGTGCGAGGCGCTATCAAAAAGTGAGTGATGTTGAGGCGCAAGTGTTTCAGTTGCGCTTCATCGCAAGGCTCTAGCAGCTTGCGCAGCATCAGCCACTCCGGGTTGCTGGTGGTCAAATCGCCGTGTAATTCGGCCAGTGGACATTCGAGTGCATCCGCCACCTGCTGCAAGATCAAAATCGAGGCATTGCCCACGCCATATTCCAGATTGGCTAAGTGCCGCTCCGACATATCTGCCGCCGCCGCCAGCGCCTTGCGCGTGAGTCCGCGACGCGCCCGTTGGCTGCGCACGCGCTCGCCCAAAGCCACGAGAAACGGGTTTTTGGCCTGATCCGTTCCCGATTCAATTGGAATTTCATGCAATATATTGCTTGACATAAGGGCTTCTTTGAATTTATATTGCGA
This sequence comes from Variovorax sp., assembly GCA_031418715.1. Classification (GTDB taxonomy): domain Bacteria; phylum Pseudomonadota; class Gammaproteobacteria; order Burkholderiales; family Burkholderiaceae_C; genus JANMDU01. The sequence goes on from JANOJL010000056.1 coordinate 32,489, forward strand.
GTGGAAATATTTTGCATCACAAAGAACAACACGTCAAACGAGAGTTTGAGGAGACTTGCATGACACACCACACCAGTGCGCCGCCCGCGCAGTTCAATTTTGCCGCTCATTTGATCGCCGCCAATGCCGGTCGCCTCAGTAAAACAGCCTTGATAGACGATGCAGGCTATTTGTCGTATGGCCAACTCGCCGAGCAAATTCAGCGCTGTGCTGCCAGCTTGCTGGGCGCTGGCTTGCGCCGCGAAGAGCGCGTCTTGCTGCTCATGCACGATTGCACCGATTGGGTCGTCTCGTTTCTAGGCTGCTTGTATGCAGGCATTGTTCCCGTGGCAGTCAACACATTGCTCACACCAGAAGATTACGCCTACATGCTGCAAAACAGCCGCGCGCAGGCCGCTTTGGTCTCTGGGGCATTGCTGTCCACGTTGCAAGGCGGTATGCAGATCGCTGCACAAGTTGGCGGGCACGAGGTCAAGGCAATTTACGTCTCGCGCGGCGCGTCTGAACTACCCGTCAGTTACACGGCTTGGAACAAATTGCTTGAAGCTGGGCCCATCAGTGCCTCACTCAATGCGCCCCTCAGTGCGTCCTGTGCCACGCAGGCCGACGAGGCCGCCTTCTGGCTGTACTCTTCTGGCTCCACAGGCCGCCCTAAAGGCACAGTGCATACACACGCCAATGCTTACTACACAGCAGAGCTGTATGGCAAAGGCGTATTGCGCATCCAAGAAAACGATGTGTGCTTCTCCGCTGCCAAGCTGTTCTTCGCCTATGGCTTGGGCAATGCTTTGAGCTTCCCTTTGAGCGTGGGCGCGGCAGTCATTCTTATGGCCGAGCGCCCTACGCCCGATGCCGTGTTTGCACGATGGAAAGGGCAGTTTACCGGCATGAATACTGCAAAGCCTACTATCTTCTTCGGAGCACCCACCGGATTCGCTGGCATGCTGGCCTCGCCCCATCTTCCTGGCAAAAATGAGGTCGCTCTGCGCATGTGCTCCAGCGCCGGTGAAGCCCTGCCCGCAGACATTGGCCAGCGCTTTGAAAAGCACTTTACCGTAGAAATCATCGACGGCATCGGCTCCACTGAGATGCTGCATATCTTCCTGTCCAACATTCCCGGAAAAGTGCGCTACGGCACCACGGGCTGGCCCGTGCCGGGCTACGCCATTGAGCTGCGCGCTGAAGGTGGCGGCGCAGTGCCTGATGGCGAGCTCGGCGATCTCTACATCCAAGGGCCGAGTGCCGCCCTGATGTACTGGAACAACCGTGAGAAAACCCGCGATGCATTCCAAGGCGCATGGACGAAAAGCGGCGATAAATATGTGAAGAACGCAGACGGCACATACTCCTACTCTGGCCGCAGCGACGACATGCTCAAAGTGAGCGGCATCTACGTCTCGCCCTTTGAAGTGGAAGCCACCCTTGTGCAACACAGCGCCGTGCTGGAAGCTGCGGTCGTAGGCAAAGAAGATGCCGAAGGCCTCACCAAAACAAAAGCCTTCGTTGTTTTGAAAGCCGGGCAATCAGCCACAGAAGACGAACTCAAAGCCTTCGTCAAAGAGCGCCTTGCACCTTACAAATATCCGCGATTTATTGAATTTGTGAGTGAATTGCCCAAGACGGCGACAGGGAAGATTCAGCGGTTTAAATTGCGGGATTTGGAAGCTTCTCGTCGTTGAGTTTCAGGTCTTAGTTCGTACTCTGATGGCCTGTGCAACGTCACCCATTTCGCACCAAAATTCTCAATGAAGCCAACAGGATGCGAGTGTGAGGAAGAATCCCCAGCTAGCCGATAATCAAGCCATGCAAACCACAGCAAACCCAGGCAGCCTGCAAGGCATCAAAGTCATCGATCTCTCCCGCGTGCTCGGCGGCCCGTATTGCACGCAAATTTTGGCTGATCATGGTGCAGATGTCTTGAAAATCGAGCCTCCTCAAGGTGACGAAACGCGTGGCTGGGGCCCGCCATTTAACGAACACGGCACAGCCAGCTATTTCCTCGGTCTGAACCGCAACAAACGCGGCATGACGATGGATTTATACGATCCCGCGCAGCGCGAAGCCTTGATGAAGCTGCTGGAAGATGCTGACGTGCTCGTCGAAAATTTCAAAACCGGCAGCATGGAAAAATGGGGCATCGGTTTTGAAACGCTGCATGCTAAATTCCCTAGACTGATTCATTGCAGAGTAAGTGGCTTCGGCGCAGATGGCCCACTGGGCGGCCTGCCTGGTTATGACGCGGCAATTCAAGCGCTCGCCGGCCTCATGAGCATCAATGGTGAAAAAGGTGGAGAACCGCTTCGCATGGGGATTCCGATTGTCGATATCGCTACTGGCATGAGCGCCGCCATGGGTATCTTGCTCGCGTTGCATGAGCGCAGTAAAAGCGGCCAAGGCCAGTTCGTTGAATCAAGTCTGTACGACAACGGCCTCGCGCTCCTCCATCCACACAGCGCCAATCATCTTCTGGATGGCCGTGTGCCTGGCCGCAGCGGCAATGCACATCCGAATATCGTGCCCTACGACACATTTGCCACCGGCACTGAGCCCATCTTCCTCGCAGTGGGCAACGACCGCCAATTTGCCACCCTCGTCCAAACCATTGGTGCACCTGATCTCGCCGCCGATCCACGCTTTGTCAACAACGGTCTGCGCAACGTCAACCGCATCGCCCTCAAAGTCGCCCTCGAAGAAAAGCTCGCGCTCTTTGCTGGCAAACCGCTGGCTGACCAACTCATCCGAGCAGGCGTTCCTTGTGCTCCTATTCAAGACGTTAAAGCTGCCCTGAGCGACGAACACACCGATCACAGAGAAATGGTCGTCAATATCGGCGATTACAAAGGCGTTGCTTCCCCCATCAAACTCAGCCGCACGCCAGCGAGCTATCGCCTGCCGCCGCCTGAGCGTTAGAGCGCTGGAGCGCCCGAGCGCATCTGCGCCGCTCGCGGTAAGATTTGCACATTGTCACAACTTGACTCTTTGGCCTCCTCTATGAATCTCCTTCGCGCCCCACACCTCGCTTGCAAACTACTTGCGAGTTTCCTCTTAGCGGCAAGTTTTTCTGCACATGCGCAAACTGCGCCCAAGCCTGCGCGATCTGCGCAGCTTGAAAGCTCAGTGGTGAAGATTTTCACCACCTCGCGTCAGCCCGATCTTTTCCGCCCTTGGAACAAAGCTGCGCCCAGTGAAAGCACAGGCTCAGGCGTGGTGATTGAAGGCAACCGCATCCTGACCAATGCGCATGTGGTGAACTATGCGAGCAGAGTGGAAGTACGTGCCAAAGAAGGTGGCGACAAGATGACAGCCAAGGTGGTGGCGATTGCGCGGGGTATTGATTTGGCAGTGCTGGAGCTGGAGGACAACAGCTTTTTCACCAACCGCCAGCCACCGCCTCGCGCGAGCTTGTTGCCTGAAGTGAAAGACGAAGTGTTGGCATATGGCTATCCGGTTGGCGGCAATTCGCTGTCGATCACCAAAGGCATCGTCTCGCGCATCGAATTTGTCTCCTACAACTTTCCCGTACAAGGCTTGCGCATTCAGGTGGATGCAGCCATCAATCCTGGCAACAGTGGCGGCCCGGTGTTTGCGGGCGACAAGATGATTGGTGTGGCGTATTCAATCGCCAGTAGTGCGCAAAATATTGGCTACATCATTCCCAATGAAGAGGTGGAATTATTTTTGCAAGACATTGCCGATGGCAAATACGATGGCAAAGCCGCGATTTATGACGAGCTGCAAACGCTGGAAAATCCCGCATTGCGCGAGTTTCTCAAAATTGAAAAATCCGTGCGCGGCATGGTGGTGCAGCAACCATTGTCCAAAGAAGCCAGCTATCCACTGAAAGAATGGGATGTGATCACGCGCATCGGCAAAACCGATATTGACAACCAAGGCTTGGTACGACTCACGAGCGATGTCAATGTGCGCTTTCAATACCATGTACAAAAAGCGGCACGCAATGGCATGGTGCCGCTCACCGTGGTGCGGCAAGGCAAAGTGATGGAGATTGAATTGCCTGTGGTGGCTCGCAGGCCGCGCTTGGTGGAAGGGTTGGGCGGCTCTTATCCGAGTTACTTTATTTACGGCCCGATGGTGTTTTCCCGCGCGACATGGGAATTTCGTAGCTTCTTTAACAGCAATGCAGGCTCACTCAACAGCTTCGCCTTCAACGCGCAGCCTTTGGTCACGCGCATGGCCGATGCGCCCGATGCGAAGCGGGAGGATTTGGTGGTGGTGAGTGCGCCGTTTTTCCCGCATCGACTGGTGTCGGGTTATGACAATCGCTTTGGCTCCGTGGTGCAGTCCGTCAACGATATTCCTGTGCGTAGCCTGCGCCATATGGCCGAGTTGCTGCGCGATTTGAAGACGGAGCTGGTAGTGATCAAGTTTGATCAGCAGTCCGCAGAATCCATTGTGTTGCCGCATGCAAAAATACTGGCATCCACAGAAGAAATCCTCAGCGACAACGGCATCCGTTTCCAAGCATCGCCCGATTTACTGGATGCATGGCCTCTGAAAAGCCGCTGATCTTTCCATTTTTTTTACATTTCATCATCATGACCTCTTCACTCCAAGGCAAAACCGCCCTCGTCACCGGCTCCACCAGCGGCATTGGTCTGGGCATCGCCATCGAGCTGGCCAAGCAAGGCGCCCATCTCATTCTCAACGGCTTTGGTGAGCCTTCTGCCATTGAAGCGGCCAAAGCGCAGGTCAGCGCCTTTGGCGTCAAAGTGGCCTATCACGGCGCAGACATGAGCAAGCCTGCAGAGATCGAAGCCATGATGGCGTTTGCGGCGAAAGAGATGGGCGGCGTCGACATCCTGGTGAACAATGCCGGAATTCAACATGTGAGCCCAGTGGAGAGCTTCCCGACAGAGAAGTGGGATGCCATCATCGCGATCAATCTCTCGAGTGCCTTCCACACCACTCGCTTGGTCATGCCCGGCATGCGCGCCAAAAACTGGGGTCGCATCATCAACATCGCCTCTGCGCACGGCCTCGTCGCCTCCAAAGACAAATCCGCCTACGTCGCCGCCAAACATGGCTTGGTCGGCTTCACCAAGTCCATCGCACTGGAGACCGCCACCACCGGCATCACCTCCAACGCGATCTGCCCCGGCTGGGTGCTCACGCCCTTGGTGCAAAAGCAGATTGACGACCGTGCCAAGCGCGAAGGCATCAGCGTCGACAAGGCAAGCAAGGACTTATTGGGCGAAAAGCAACCGAGCTTGCAATTCACCACGCCACAGCAACTCGGCCAACTCGCCGTCTTCCTCTGCCAAGATGCCGCCATGAATGTACGTGGTCAGGCTTGGGCCGTGGATGGGGGCTGGACGGCGCAGTAAGCACTGCGACACTTGCATATGGACATCGCCGCGCATGCTCTATGGGTCGGGGTGGGTCTTGCCATCATCCATCGGCGTCACCGGATCTCGCCGCGAATCGCTGCTTCCACACTGGCTTTGGCTGTGTTGCCTGATTTAGCCCATCTCTTGCCGATGATCAGTTGGAATGTCTTTGGCGATGGATCGTGGGCACAGTTGTGGCATTACTCGGTCGCGCTGCCCGGGCAGGAGCCGACCGTTCCCCCGGCAATCACGTGGCTAACGCATCATTTGCATTGCGTTTTTCACAGCGCCATCGTCGCCGGCTTCGTATCGCTGATTGCTTGGCGATTCTGGCCCCAGCAATGCCTGCCGCTGTTGGGCTGGTGGTCTCATATCTTGATCGATATCCCCACGCATTCTGCAGATTTCTACCCGAGCCCCGTGCTCTACCCCATCACACAGCGCGGCTTCGATGGTTTGGCTTGGAATACACCTTGGTTTATGGCCCTGAACTATGCAGCCTTGTGCGTCGCCGGTATATACCTGCTCTGGACCTATCGCCAGGATCACAGCAAACAGTAGGTGCACGATCCGGCGCACCGTCGCGGCTGTGAATCTTGGCAAATATTAGGTGTCTTTACTGATCTTGATCGAAGGAAACTTCGATGAAAAATCTTTCGCCTTCGCAGCAATTTTGATGGCTACCTGCCGCGCGACAGCTTTGTAAATGCCAGCAATGTCGCCATCAGGATCGGTCACCATCGTGGGCCGGCCGCTGTCTGCGTTGACGCGAATGCTCATGTTGAGCGGCAGTGCGCCGAGATAGTCGATGGCCTTCTCAGCAGCGTAGCGTTTGCCGCCATCTTCGCCGAAGATGTGTTCGGTGTGGCCGCATTGGGGGCAGCAATAAACGGCCATATTCTCGACGATGCCCAGAATCGGCACACCAACCTTCTCAAACATCGCCACACCTTTTTTCGCATCGAGCAGGGCGATGTCTTGCGGTGTGGTGACGATCACAGCGCCCGTCATCGGCACGCGCTGGCTGAGCGTGAGCTGGATATCGCCTGTGCCTGGCGGCATGTCCACGATCAAATAATCCAAATCTTTCCAATTCGTCTGGCGAATCAGTTGCTCCAGGGCTTGCGTGGCCATGGGGCCGCGCCAGATCATGGCTTCGTCTTGGTTCACGAGGAAACCGATGCTCATCACCTGAACGCCGTAATTTTCCATTGGCTCCATGGTTTTGCCGTCTTCGCTCTCGGGGCGGCCTTCAATACCCATCATCATCGGCTGGCTCGGGCCATAAATATCCGCATCCAAAATACCCACGCGCGCGCCCTCGGCTGCCAATGCGAGTGCGAGGTTCACCGTCGTCGTGCTCTTGCCCACGCCGCCTTTGCCAGAAGCAACGGCAACGATGTTTTTCACCGTGGGCATCAATGCCACGCCGCGCTGCGCCGCATGCGCCACGATTTTCACGCTTACATTGCAAGAGACGTTGTCCACCCCCGCCACGCCCTTGGCCGCAGCAATCAGCGCCTTACGAAAGCCTGGAATCTGGCTTTTGGCCGGGTAGCCCAGCTCCACGTCAAAGGCCACATCGCCTTCGGAGACCGTCAAATTTTTAATACATTTGCTGGAGACAAAATCTTTGCCGGTATTGGTGTCAATCACGCTTTTGAGCGCGTCCAGGATCTGTTCGTTGGTGGCCATGAGGGAATGCTTCGCTATCGGGCAAAAAGGGAAAGAATCCAGTAAGTGTACCGAAGCCCCATAAAATCAGGGCTTCCCCTTAGAAAAAGCCATATTCTCGCCATGACCGACAAACGTCAACTCTTCGTCACCACCGCCCTGCCGTATGCCAACGGCAAGTTCCATATCGGCCACATCATGGAGTACATCCAGGCCGATATCTGGGTGCGGTTCCAGCGCATGCAGGGTCATGAGGTGAATTTTGTCTGCGCCGATGATGCTCATGGCGCGCCGATCATGATTGCGGCGGAGAAAGCCGGCAAAACCCCGCGCCAGTTTGTGGACGACATCGCTGCTGGCCGCAAAGAGTATCTGGACGGTTTTCACATCAGCTTTGACAACTGGAGCCATACGGACAGTGAAGAAAACCACGCCCTGTGCAAAGCCATCTACGCTGAGCTCGACAAAGTCGGTTTGATTGGCAAGAAGAGCGTGGAGCAGTTTTTCGATCCTGATAAAAACATGTTTTTGCCAGATCGCTTTATCAAAGGCGAGTGCCCCAAATGCGGCACGAAAGACCAATATGGCGACAACTGCGAGAACTGTGGCGCCGTCTATGCACCGACCGATCTGAAAAACCCCTACTCTGCGCTCAGCGGCACCACCCCGATTCTCAAAAGCAGCGACCATTACTTCTTTAGCTTGTCTGACCCACGCTGCGTTAAATACCTCGAAGAGTGGACGCAAGGCCCGGATGATTCCGGCAAGCCTCGGCTCCAACCCGAAGTGGCCAACAAAGTTAAAGAATGGTTTTCTGTGCGAACCAACGCCGACGGCAGCACATCGGAAGGCCTGGCCGATTGGGATATCTCCCGCGATGCGCCCTATTTCGGCATTGAAATCCCCGGCGCACCGGGCAAATATTTCTACGTGTGGTTTGACGCACCCATTGGCTATCTCGCATCGCTAAAAAATCTCCTGGGCAAACGCGGCCAAGATTTTGACGCGTACATCGCACCGGATTCACCCGTCGAGCAATACCATTTCATCGGCAAAGACATCGTTACGTTCCACACGCTTTTCTGGCCAGCCGTTTTGAAGTTCAGTGGCCGCAAAACGCCAAGCAATGTATTTGTTCATGGCTTCCTCACGGTGAATAACGGCGAGAAGATGAGCAAAAGCCGTGGCACTGGACTGGATCCTCTCAAATACCTCGGCTTGGGCATGAACCCAGAATGGTTACGATATTACTTAGCAACAAAACTGTCGGCAAAGAACGAAGACATTGACTTCAACGCAGAAGATTTCATGCTGAGAGTCAATAGTGATTTGATTGGCAAGTTTGTGAATATTGCTAGTCGCGCATCTAAATTTTTGTCAGATGGAAAATTAGTTGAAAGTCAATATCCAAAAGACTCTCATCACGATTTCAATCTACTTGTTGATGAAGTCAAAGGCTATTACGAAAATCGTGAGTACTCCAAAGCAATGCGAATCATCATGGAGGCTGCTGATTTCATGAATTCCCAAATCGCAAGTACTGCACCTTGGGATTTGGTGAAGCAAGGCAATTCCGTAAGAGCTGCTGAATTCTGCTCGGATTGCATTCTTCGATTTAAAGTCTTAGTTGCATGCCTCAAGCCAGTACTGCCCAATTTAGCTCGCGAGGCTGAGAAGTTTTTAAACTGCGGGGACCTGAATTGGGACAATGCGCTAACGCCTTTACCAGTCGGTCACCGCGTGGGCAACTACGAACACCTCATGCAGCGCGTCACAAAAGAGCAACTTGAAGCCCTTTTTGAGCCTCCCGCCGTTATAGAACCTGCGCCAGTTGCTATTGAAAATGTAGCACCTACCTTACCCGGCGGAGAAGCCATTGCTGAGACGATCACGATTGATGACTTCACCAAAATCGATCTGCGTATCGCCAAAATCGTTAACTGCGAATCGGTCCAAGGCTCGACCAAACTGCTGCGCCTCACGCTCGATGTGGGTGAAGGTAAAACCAGAAATGTGTTTTCCGGCATTGCCAGCATGTACAAGCCCGAGCAGCTTGTGGGAAAGCTCACCGTGATGGTGGCCAATCTTGCGCCGCGCAAGATGAAGTTTGGCGTGAGTGAGGGCATGGTGCTGGCGGGCAGTCATGCGGATGAAAAAGCCAATCCCGGCATCCATATTCTGGAGCCTTGGCCCGGCGCGCAGCCTGGCATGCGCGTGCGTTAGGCACGACGGGTGCAGCCTGCTTCACAGGTGTAACATGCCACTGATGAGCAGCACAATAAAAACCGTCCAAAACGTCCGCAAACAGGCTTACCGCAACTACGCTGCACCGCAGGTGAGCGAAACTTTTGATCGTGTGCGCGAGTTTTACAAACTTAACCACACGCACCAAACCCATGATTTCGTGAAAGCGAAGAAGGCTGAATTCTTAAGCTTTAAGCGACAGAAGATGAATCCTTGGGATGCGCTGGATTACCTCAACACGACGGTGGACGATTCTGACCCCGACACTTCGTTGCCGCAGATTGATCATCTCGTGCAAACCGCTGAAGCCATGCGATCGGATGGCCAACCTGATTGGATGGTGCTCACCGGTTTTATTCATGACCTAGGGAAAGTGCTTTGCCTGTTTGGCGAACCGCAATGGGCGGTGGTGGGCGATACGTTTCCTACGGGTTGCGCGTATTCATCGAAGATTGTTTACAGCGAGTTCTTCCATCTGAATCCTGATGCCCTGCGCGCTGATTTGCAAACCAAGTATGGTATCTACGCTCCGAATTGCGGCCTCAATCAAGTACATATGAGCTGGGGTCACGATGAATATCTGTATCACTTGCTGAGCGATCATCTTCCGATGGAAGCGCTGTACATGATTCGATATCACAGCTTCTACAGTTGGCACAAAGAGGGCGATTACGATCATTTGTGTAACGCCCAAGACCGCGCCATGCTGCCTTGGGTGCAGCGCTTCAACCCATATGACTTGTATTCCAAGAACCCGAATCGACCTGTGCTCAAGGCTGTGAAGCCCTATTACGAAGATCTCATGGCGAAATACTTGCCTGCTGAAATTCAGTTCTGAAGGCCGGTGCTTCTTCAATCGTTGGCACAAGGCTTGCTCAGTTTTTTCACATGAATTTCCGTCCGCGCCTGCTCGACACCTTGCCTGGTTATGGCCGTGCAGCCCTCATCAAAGACATTGGCGCCGGTGTGACGGTTGGTATCGTGGCCTTGCCACTGGCCGTTGCGATCGCTATTGCGTCGGGTCTGCCGCCTCAGGCTGGCCTGTGGACCGCGATTGTGGGCGGCTTAGTGGTATCACTGCTCGGTGGCTCGAATGTGCAGATCGCTGGCCCAGCCAATGCCTTCATTGTGGTGGTCTATAGCATCGTGCTGCAACACGGCATCATAGGTTTGCTGCTGGCCACGATGATGGCAGGCTCGCTGATGGTGCTCATGGGTTTGTTGCAACTCGGGCGCTGGATGCGCTATGTGCCGGATGCTTTGATTGAAGGTTTCACCAGCGCGATTGCGGTGATCATCATCATCACGCAGCTCAAAGATGCGCTGGGTCTGCCGCTGTCCAAGCCACCTGCAGATGTGATCGGTCTCGTCGCCGCTTTGACGGGCAAGCTCGCGCAATTCAACCCGTGGTCACTCGCCTTGGCGCTGGGCTGCATTCTCACGCTGGTGCTCTGGCAGCAATCGACTAAGCGCTGGTCAATGCTCTCGCGCATCCCGGGGCCGATGGTGGCGCTGCTTGGGCTCACGCTGCTGGCTTGGGGCTTTCAAATTCCTGCCGAGACGATTGGCAGCCGCTTTGGCATCGCTTTCCAAGAAATGGGCAGTCATTGGCCGAGCATCAGTTTTCCGGCCATGCCGTGGAGCAGTCTGCCTGCGCTGATCGTGCCAGCATGCACCTTGGCCGCGCTCTCTGCGATTGAATCGTTACTCTGCGCACGCATGGCCGATGAGCAAGCGCCCAAAATGCAAAAACATGCCCCCAGTCAGGAGCTGATAGCGCAAGGTATCGCCAACATGGCCGTACCGCTATTGGGCGGTATGCCAGTCACAGGCACAATCGCCCGCACCATGACCAACCTGCGCACCGGCGGCAGCACGCCGATTGCGGGTATCGTGCACTCGCTCACTTTGCTGCTGATCGTGCTGCTTGCAACGCCATTGGCTGCACACATTCCGCTGGCCGTGCTCGCAGGAATTTTGCTCTTCATCGCCTGGAACATGGGCAATTGGAAGGTCCTGATGTCTTTGCACCGCCAACCTCGCGAATGGAGTTGGGTGCTAAGTGTGACGTTTATTTTCACGCTAGCTTTGAGCTTGACATGGGGAATTACCTGCGGGTTGGCAGTTTCTTGGGCGCTTAAGCGGTTGAAGGCTTGAAGTCAAACTTCCGAACAGCCGGAGGCAAAGGAGAAGCTAGGCAAGTAAAGTTTCTGAATTCGCCTTTTGAATTTTTTCTTGTGTCTTTTTTTGCGCCTTCTGCGTAACCTTTGCACCTCCTAAGTCCGGTATTTCTGTCTTAGACGGTCACTTGCTAGAGTTCTGGTGGTGGTTGGGGTTGTTCGGATCCTCAGGGTCGAACATTTTTTCCGTACGAATCACGCGCAAATTGCTGTCCATCACCACGCTGAAAACCATGCTGACGTTTCCGGACTGTTCAAGATAACGCCAGTTGTAATACGTTTCTTTCTTTAACTCATAAGGCACTACGCGCATGGGCCTGCCAAACATCTTGCGCACTTCTTCCATCATCATGCCGGGCTGCACTTTGGCGAAGTTCTCGGGAGTGAGCACTTGCCGCAAAGCGCTCATTTTTCCGTCGGTACCGATGGTGATCATGTAATTACGGTGGCCTGCAGGTTGGCGGTTGTATTCGAAGATGCGTTCGCCTGCTTCGCCTTCCCAGATTTTCTCTGGCTCACCAAATTTGGTGCGCACATCGGCCTCTGTGGCCACACCCTCCTCCAACTCAAGGATGCGCTGCTGGTCGCAGCCCGCCAAGCTGAGCAAAGCAGCAAAAACGCCCATGAAAATGCCCTTTTTGAAGGTCGTTAGGAATGATGTTTCAAAAGTAATCCAAGCCATCGTGCGCCCCGTTAAAATAGATTTTCAAGAAATTAGTGTAAACCCATGCCCAGCCTGAAATCCTTCCTCGCCAATTTGTTTCTCAAAAACAGAAACTACCGCTCTGACGCCACAAATTTCATCACTGATATCAAGCGTGCTCGCCCCGAGCTGGATGCTGAGCAACGCGCGGGTCGCGCTCTGCTCTGGGATAAGAACGTGGATCGCAGCCAATCGGCTGACAACAGCTTGGCCGACGTGAAGCAACAGGCTTACGTTTACCAAACCAAGGCTTGATCTCGTTTGATGGCTGGTTTGCGAATCTGACCCGTGATTGAATTGCCTGACACTGCCTTGGCGTCTCCTTCGTTGGCCGGCATGCCCACCGTGCTCGACACGGTGGCATTGGCGCGTTTGTATGGCGAGCCGCTGTTCAAAATGCCGCAGGATTTGTACATTCCGCCAGATGCATTGGAAGTATTTTTAGAAGCCTTTGAAGGCCCGCTTGATCTGCTGCTTTATTTGATCCGCAAACAGAATTTCAATATTCTGGACATTCCGATGGCGGGCGTGACGAAGCAGTATCTGAGCTATGTGGATGAAATTCGCACACGCAATTTAGAGCTGGCCGCTGAATACCTTCTGATGGCCGCGATGCTGATCGAAATCAAATCACGCATGCTCTTGCCGCCGAAAAAAGCGCAAGACGGCAAAGAACCCGAAGACCCACGCGCTGAGCTCGTGCGCCGTTTGCTCGAATACGAGCAAATGAAGCTGGCTGCACATCGCATCGATGCTCTGCCGACCTTTGGTCGAGATTATTTGCGTGCGCAGGTGGTGATCGAGCAGTCGCTCATTCCACGTTTCCCGGATGTAAATTCGGGAGATTTACAAGAAGCTTGGCGGGATATTTTGAAGCGCGCCAAGCTGATTCAGCATCACAGAATTTCGCGCGAAGAGCTGTCTGTGCGCGAACACATGAGCATGGTGTTGAAGCGTTTGCAGGGTCGCAAGTTCGTTGAATTTGAAGAACTGTTTGACCCAAGCCATGGCACCCAGGTGCTTGTTGTGACGTTCATTGCTCTGCTTGAATTGGGCAAGGAAACGCTGGTTGAGATCACGCAGGCCGAGGCTTTTGCGCCGATTTATGTGCGATTGGCTTACACACCTGCGAGTTAATTTGCTATTGAATTCGTAGCAAACTATTTATATTTTATAACAGATAACGGCCTGTGGTCGAGGTATGTGGCTCGGCCGATTTGTGCAGTACCATGAGGCCGTGACGCATACGCCGATCACAGGCCAAAGAGCGCAAAATTTTCCAGCAACAAACCAACACAGACCTCAAAACTAAGTTATCTTCGCGTTTTCCGCATTTACAAACCACCAAAAGCTATGAGCACAACCCCAGAGAACACCACCGCTGTCTACGGCGCTGGCAAGCAAAGCATTGATGCGCCACGCAAACCCATCAGCCTCCCCCGCTTGGCTGAAATGCGCTCACGCGGCGAAAAAATCAGCATGCTCACAGCTTATGACGCGACCTTTGCCAGCGTGATGGACGCAGCAGGTGTGGATTGCATCTTGGTGGGCGATTCGCTTGGCATGGTCTGCCAAGGTCTGCCCAGCACCGTGGGCGTGAGCTTGGAGACGATGCGCTATCACGTCGAGAGTGTGTTTCGCGGTTTGCAGCGCAGCAATGGGACAACTTGGATGATTGGCGATTTGCCCTTTGGCTCTTATCACGAAAGCAAAGAGCAAGCCTTGCGCAGCGCGAGCGTGCTGATGCAGGCAGGTGCGCACATGGTCAAGTTAGAGGGTGGCGGTTGGACGGCAGAGGTGGTGCATTTCCTCGTGGAGCGCGGCATCCCCGTCTGCGCGCACCTCGGGCTCACGCCGCAAACCGTGCATGCCTTAGGCGGCTACCGCGTGCAGGGAAAAGGCGATGAGGCTGCGGCTCTGCTGCGCCGCCATGCGCACGAATTGCAAGACGCAGGCGCGCAAATGCTGGTACTGGAAATGGTGCCAGAGCCACTTGCCACATCACTCACCGATGAGCTCAAAACCTGCCACACGATTGGCATCGGCGCTGGCAAGGGCTGCGCAGGGCAGGTGCTGGTGTTGCACGACATGCTGGGCATTAACCTCGGGCGCATGCCAAAATTCGTTCACAACTTCCTAGCAGGCACGCAAGGCGATGTGAAGGCCGCGTTTGCTGCATACGTCAACGCCGTCAAGAGCGGTGCCTTTCCAGACAACGCGAAGCACGCTTGGTAACAGCTGGAAACCCCAAGAGAGCAAGCCTCAACTTTTGAAAGGGTATCCCTTTTTAGGGGAATGGTGTGACTTACATGACCCTAAACTCACTGGTTATTTAATGAGGCGTTTTGTCATGATGATTGCAATTTGGTTGTTGGCTTTGATCTTGCTACTTTTCTGGAGCGCTTTTGCTTGGATGACCCATGCTTTGCTGGGTATGCTTTCAGGTCTGCCTTGGGAGCAAGTGCTCAGCAAGCTCAAAAGTCTGAGTCCGCCTGAGCCATTGGGTCAGTGGTGGTCAATGATGGTGGATCTGCTAGCGCCTGCGTTGCAAGTCAGCGTGCCGCTGTTGCAAGGCCTTTTGTCTTTTGCAGGCAGCGCGCTTCCGGTGATCGTGTTTGTGATTTGGTTGCTCGGTGCATCTGTTTTGCTGCTGATCGCCATTGCTGCCACGGTTGGCGGGCTATGGTGGCGTAAAAATCGCGCCAGTTTGAAGAGCAAGCTCCCACGCATTTGAATCTGGCTGTACGCAAATATGCAAGCTCCCGCGTTATCATCCCAGCGCTGCACCGTGTTGTATCGGGCACGATCCTTTGAATGACTGACTGGTAGCTTCATGAAGATTTGCAAAACTGTTGACGAGTTGCGTGCCGCTCTAAAAGGAACAACCAACGCCTTCGTGCCCACTATGGGCAATTTGCACAGCGGCCATATCGCGCTGATGAATCTCGCCGCCAGCAAAAAACGCGAAGGCAAAGTGAGCACCACCGTTGCCAGCATCTTTGTCAACCGCCTGCAATTCTTGCCGCATGAAGACTTTGACAGCTACCCGCGCACCTTCGAGCCTGATTGCTTAAAGTTAGAAGCCGCTGGCTGCGATGTGGTCTTCGCGCCGTTGGAGAAGGATATGTACCCCGAGCCGCAAGGCTACAAAGTGCATCCACCCGCAGGTTTGGCGGATATTTTGGAAGGCCATTTTCGCCCTGGCTTTTTCGTGGGTGTGAGCACGGTGGTGATGAAGCTTTTCCAAATCGTGCAGCCACGCATCGCGATTTTTGGCAAAAAAGATTATCAGCAGCTCATGGTGATCCGCAACATGGTGCGCCAAATGGCCATGCCAATTGAGATCATCGGCCACGAAACCGAGCGTGCTGCGAGCGGCCTGGCTTTAAGCTCACGCAACGGCTACTTGAGCGAAGCTGAGCGGGCTGAAGCTGTGCACCTGTCTCTCGCCCTCAAAGCCCTGATCGCAGCACATCAAGCTGGTGGCGCAGACCTCGCCGCTTTAGAAGCAGCCGCACTCGCCGCACTCACCGCACGCGGCTGGCAACCCGACTACCTGACCCTGCGCCGCCGCGCAGATTTGCAATCACCGGCAGCGCAAGAAGCAGCAGGCAGCTGGGTCGCGCTAGGCGCAGCACGTTTGGGCAAGACGCGATTGATAGACAACATTGAATGCTGACTTTTATAAGAAAAATAGGCCTCCAGCAGGCCGCTGCAAGTGCAAATTAAATCGCCGCGTCTTGCAACCCATATTTAGTCATTAAGCGCTTTCGTTGGTCGGGCTCAAAGTTGATCCGGGCGGGATCATGGTTGACTGCGGCCAATAGGCGCTTGTCCATCACGGCAAACCAAAGCGGAGGGATGTATGCCAAAGGAAACATGCCGAAATAGCCGCTCGGCAGCTGCGGCGCCTCTTCAAAATGCCGCAATGATTGATAGCGCCGCAAAGGATGCGCATGGTGGTCCGAGTGGCGCTGCAGATGAAACAAGATCCAGTTGGAAAATAGATGATTGCTGTTCCAAGAGTGTTTGGGTTTACAGGTTTCATAGCGTCCGTTCGCGTCCTGCTGGCGCAGCAGGCCATAGTGCTCAATGTAGTTGGCTGAGGTCAGCTGAAAATTGGACCAAAGCGCTGTCGGTATCAAAAACAGCAGCACCTGCGGGCCCAACCAAAAGCACAGCGCCACCCAAAGCGACAAGGTAATCGCCGCAGGCTGCAATATCTCGTTATGCCAAGACCAGAAAGCTTGACCGTCTGCGCGCATGCGTTCACGCTCCATCGCCCAAGAGCGTTGAAAAGCGCCGGGCATTTCACGCCAGACAAAGCGCCAAATAGACTCGCCCATGCGCGAAGAGGCAGGATCTTTAGGGGTGGCGACATCACGATGGTGGCCACGGTTGTGTTCAATCGTGAAATGGCCATAGAAAGTGGGTGCCAAAATCAGCTTGGCCAACCAGCGTTCTAGCGGAGCGCGCTTGTGGCCTATCTCATGGCCAAGGTTGATGCAAAAGCCGCCCACACCTCCCGTAGAAATAATCAGTCCGAGCATTTCAAGCCAATTCAAGTCTGCTGCCTGGCTAAACCAAGCCGCACCGATCAGCGCAACCCATAAAAGTGGCACGAGCAAGAAGGTGATGCGGCGGTAATACAGGTCAGCCTCCAGCTTGGGGACTGCCGACTCTGGCGGGTTACTGGTGTCAACGCCCAGAGCTCGGTCGAGCGCAGGGACTGCTAAATAAATAAAAACCACGGGCAACCACAGCATCAAGGCCACTGGGTTGGACCACCACATCAAAGGGCCTGCGGCAACGAACAAAGGCACCAGCAAGGACAGCGTCCAGGTAAAGCGTTTGCGGTCACGATACGGTTCTTGCGATCCGGCTGATGAGGGCTGCGGCACAGTGGATGACATGTTTTTAATCTCGGTTGGTGAAGCGCCATGTCGGCAAATCTATACAGACAGGAACGAAGTGTGAAGCAAGCTGTTGTGGGTTTCCACCGATAGCCGCGCCAAATGATCGTCTTAAACTGCCAAATATGCCCTCTCATGTCTTAACAACGGGAAAAACCCAACGAGTTGGCGCGCATTCAACGCCAAACACACCCGCCCCGATGCACCCGATCTATGCCCGGCTGCTGCATATGCTGCTGGTTGGAGCCGACGTAGACAGCCAGCGCGTGTTGGCTGCTGCCGCATTGGATTGGGACACTTTGTTGAAGAGCGAAAAACATCTCTCTCAAGACACCGTGATTCGGCTGGTGTGCGCTGCGATACAAGCCACCGGCAAGCCTTGGTTAGGCTTAGAGCTAGGGGCTCAAATGCCGATTTCTGCACACGGGCCGTTGGGCTATGCGGCTGTCACTGCGCCTGATCTGCAACACTGTTTGGCCACCGTGGCGCGCTATGGCGCGGTACGCGAAGACAGTTTTACCTGGACTTTTCAAAAAACGATCGAGGGCTACACCTTGCAAGCGGCCGCCAAACTAGACTGGGGCGCTGCGCACATGTTTGTGGTGGACACCATGGCCGCTGCGCTGGTGCGCCTGCTGCAAGCCGCCGTGGGCACCTTGCCCGAAGGGCTGCAGCTCGATCTGCCGTTTGCCACGCCACCGTGGGCTGTGCAATACGCGCGGGCGTTGCCGTTAGCGCTGCGCTTTGGCCAACCGACTCTGGCGCTTCACACACCACAAGCTGCATTGCGACTACCCTGCTTGGGAGCCGACGCGCGGGCACACATCACCGCCAGCCAAGAATGCGAGGCAACGCTTCAAGAACGCGGCACGCTAAGCGCAGCGCAGCGTGTAGCGAGCCTGCTCAACCGCACTCCCGAAGGCCAATACCCTCAATTGGCGACCATCGCCAAGTCGTGCGGTATCTCTGAACGCACCCTGATCCGCCACCTGAACCAAGAAGGCACCTCGTTTCAGCAACTCGTGGACGCACACCTACAAAGCCAAGCACGATGGCTCTTGCAAAACACCCGCTACAGCGTAGAAGACATTGCCGCCCGATTAGGCTACAGCGACACCTCCAACTTCAGCCGCACCGTCAAGCGCTGGTTTGGCGTGACGCCCACTGCCCTTCGGGTCAGCGTTGACGCTGTCACGGCAGAAAAATTGATGAAAAAAAGCCTCTAGATGCTATTAATTAAATAGCACTCTGCGCATATAATATAACGGGTACAACCTTAAAACGCTTAAAAATCAAGGCCTCACGCAATCCGCGTAATAGCGCTTCACGCCATCTTTACCGATTTCCTCCACCAGCCCATGAATATCATTCTCAAAACCTGGGCAGAGCTTGGCAAACTCGCGGTTGAATTTCAGATAGTCCACGATGCGTTTGTTGAACACTTCACCGGGGATGAGTAGCGGAATGCCGGGAGGATAAGGCGTGACCAAACCAACCGTGATGCGGCCTTCTAAATGATCGATCTCTACACGGTCTGTCTTGCGCCGAGCGATGTGCGCGTAGGCGTCTGAGGGCGTCATCGCGGGCTCTAGGCTGGAGAGATACATCTCGGTCGTCAAGCGGGCTATATCGTATTTTGCATACAGCTCATGCACATGCTGGCAGAGATCTTTCAAACCCATCTTTTCGTAAAGCGGATGCTTTTGGCAAAACTCCGGCAGGATGCGCCACATGGGTTGGTTGCGGTCGTAGTCGTCTTTGAACTGTTGCAATGCGGCGAGCAGCGTATTCCAGCGGCCTTTGGTGATACCGATGGTGAACATGATGAAGAAGCTGTAGAGCCCTGTTTTCTCAATGATCACGCCATGCTCTGCGAGGAATTTGCTCACGATGCTGGCTGGGATGCCGGTCTTGGCGAATTTGCCGTTCAAATTCATGCCGGGCGTGACGATCGTGCTCTTGATCGGGTCGAGCATGTTGAAGCCTTCGGCGAGATTGCCAAAACCATGCCAATTGCTGGCCACGTTGTCGCCGCTCTTGGTGGTGCGGGCTTCGCCTTTGATGATCCAGTTGTCTGCCTTGCCAATGCCGTCTTCCACGAGCTTGTCTGGGCCCCAGACTTTGAACCACCAGTCTTTGCCATATTCCTTATCCACCTTGCGCATAGCGCGGCGGAAATCTAGCGCTTCGGCAATACTTTCTTCTACCAATGCGGTGCCGCCGGGCGGCTCCATCATGGCGGCAGCCACATCGCAGCTGGCGATGATGGCGTATTGCGGCGAGGTGGAGGTGTGCATCAAATACGCTTCGTTGAACAGCGCGCGATCGAGTTTTCGGTTTTGCGCGTCTTGCACCAGCACATGGCTGGCTTGCGAGATGCCTGCGAGCAGCTTGTGTGTGGATTGCGTGGAGTACACCATGGCCTCTTTCGGGCGTGGGCGCTTTTTTCCCATGGCATGGTAAGTGCCGTAAAACGGATGGAAGGCGGCATGCGGTAGCCATGCTTCATCAAAATGCAAATTTTCCACGTATCCATCGAGCATTTTCTTGATGGTCTCGGTGTTGTAGAGCACGCCGTCGTAGGTGGACTGCGTGATGGTGAGCACGCGGGGTTTGATTTTTTTCCAGTCGACGCCTTTGAGCAAAGGGTTGGCCTTGATCTTGGCCATGATGCTGGCGGGCTCAAACTCTTCTTTCGGAATCGGGCCGATGATGCCGAAATGATTCCGCGTGGGTTTCAAGAAAACTGGAATCGCGCCCGTCATCACAATCGCATGCAAGATCGATTTGTGGCAATTGCGATCCACCACCACCACATCCCCAGGGGCAACCGCGTGATGCCAAACAATTTTATTAGAAGTGCTCGTGCCGTTGGTGACGAAGAAGCAATGATCGGCATTGAAAATACGCGCAGCGTTTTTCTCAGATTCACCAATGGCGCCATCGTGATCAAGAAGTTGTCCTAGCTCTTCCACGGAATTGCACACGTCTGCACGGAGCATGTTTTCACCGAAGAATTGATGAAACATTTGGCCGATGGGAGATTTTAGGAAAGCCACGCCGCCTGAGTGGCCAGGGCAATGCCATGAATACGAGCCATCTTCGGCGTAGTCGAGCAAGGCTTTAAAGAAAGGCGGCTGAATGCCTTCAAGATAGCTCTTGGCTTCGCGTGTGATGTGTTTGGCCACGAACTCTGGGGTGTCTTCAAACGCATGCAAGAAGCCATGCAGTTCGCGCAAGATGTCGTTGGGCAAATGGCGGCTGGTTTTGGTTTCACCGTAAATATACAAAGGCACATCGGCATTTTTGCGACGCACTTCTTGTATGAATTCGCGTAGATTTAAAACTGCCGGATCCAAATCGGGGCCGGGCGTGAATTCATCGTCATCCAAACTCAAAATAAAGGCGCTAGCGCGGCTTTGCTGCTGGGCGAATTGGCTCAAATCGCCATAGCTGGTCGCGCCGAGCACTTCAAAACCTTCGCCTTCGATGGCGTTGGCCAAAGCGCGGATGCCCAAGCCTGAGTTGTTTTCTGAGCGGAAGTCTTCGTCAATGATGACGACGGGGAAGCGGAATTTCATGGCGGAGTGCCTGTGGAGAAGGTAAAACGCGAAGTGTAAGGATATTCCGTGTCACTTGCCTTGCAATCCGCAGCTTTTGCCTCAAAATGTGGTGCATCAAAGACATTGGAGGCTCAAGGTATGGATGCATCAACGTTTTGGTGGGTTGCAGCAGCGGTTTTGGTGATCGCTGAGCTGCTGACAGGCACCTTCTACCTTCTCATGGTGGCGCTGGGCTTGGCCGCAGGCGCATTGGCTGCGCACGCAGGCCTGAGCTGGACGGCACAAATCGCCATCGCAGCGGCTATCGGTGCTGCAACCACCGTGGTATGGCACTTTCGCCGCCCCAGCCGAGCCGAGGCTGCCAAAGCGCAGGCCAGCCGCAATGCGGATGTGAATCAAGATATTGGTGCGACGGTGTATGTCGAGCAATGGGCGGTAGATGGCACAGCGCAGGTGAAATACCGGGGTGCGATCTGGAGCGTGATCCCCTTCGAGGGCGCGGTGCAGGCGGCGGGCTCGTATCGCGTGAAGGAAGTGGTAGGCAGCCGTTTGGTGGTGGAGCCTGCTTGATCGATTTGGTATTTTTTTTACAATATTTTTAGGAGTGGAATATGGAAATTGCAATCGTCGTTTTAATCTTGGTGGTGATCTTTATCGCTAAAACAGTGCGCATCGTGCCGCAACAGAATGCTTGGGTACGCGAGCGTTTGGGCAAATATCACGACACGCTAACCCCGGGCTTGAATTTCCTGGTGCCCTTCATTGACAAAATCGCCTACAAACACAGCTTGAAAGAAATCCCACTCGATGTGCCAAGCCAGGTGTGCATCACGCGCGACAACACACAATTGCAGGTGGATGGCATTTTGTATTTCCAAGTGACCGATGCAATGCGAGCCAGCTATGGCTCGTCCAACTACATCATGGCGATTTCCCAACTCGCACAAACTTCTCTGCGCAGCGTGATCGGCAAATTAGAGTTGGATAAAACCTTTGAAGAGCGCGCGATCATCAATTCGCAAGTGGTTGCGGCGATTGACGAAGCAGCGATGAATTGGGGCGTGAAAGTGTTGCGCTATGAGATCAAGGATCTCACGCCACCGAAGGAAATTTTGCTTGCGATGCAATCGCAAATCACTGCTGAGCGCGAAAAGCGCGCCTTGATTGCCGCCTCCGAAGGCCGCCGCCAAGAGCAGATCAATATTGCAACAGGTGAACGCGAGGCTTTCATCGCCCGCTCCGAAGGCGAGAAGCAGGCCGTGATCAATAAAGCACAAGGCGATGCGCAATCCATCACGGCTGTTGCTGAAGCCACAGCGGGCGCGATCGAGCGGATAGCTGCGGCAATTCGCCAGCCCGGCGGTGAGCAAGCGGTACAGCTGAAAGTGGCCGAAATGGCGGTTGAAGCCTATGGGAAAGTGGCTCAAGACGCGACCACAACCCTGATCGTGCCCAGCGACATGTCGCAAGTCTCCACGCTGATCGCATCGGCGATGAAGATGACGCAATTGGGCGTTGCGCCAAAGTAATTCTGCAAGAACCGCATCATGACCAAGAATGTTTTGGGCACACCGCTTGTGCCCTGCTCCTACGACCCGCTCACCGGCTACTACCGAGATGGCTGCTGCGAAACCGATGAGTACGATCATGGGAGCCATGTGGTGTGCGCTCGCATGACGCATGAATTCTTGGTCTTCTCCCTGGAGCGCGGTAATGATTTGATGACGCCGCGCCCTGAATATCGCTTTGCAGGCTTAGAAGCGGGCGATCGCTGGTGCCTTTGCGCTGCGCGTTGGAAGGAAGCCTTCAACGCCGGCTTTGCGCCACCTGTTATTCTGGAGTGCACGCATGCCAAAGCATTGGAATTTGCCACGCTTGAGCAGCTCGTCGCGCATGAATACATCGCGCCCGCACCAACGCCAAAACTTCCTCAGGGACAGTGATTTTTCAAGCGTTTTAGGCCTCTAGCCGTTATAGAATATGCGCCGATTGCTATTAAATTTATAGCATATCTCCATGTTAAAATATCGGCTTCACACGCTGCGGAGGGATGGCAGAGTGGTTGAATGTACCTGACTCGAAATCAGGCGTAGATGCAAGTCTACCGAGGGTTCGAATCCCTCTTCCTCCGCCAATTACGTTTTGCTGCAATGACAGTCTTTGCGCTCATCTTTACTTCTTGACGTGGCGAATCAACCCTCATTTCTTGGCATCAGGATCAACGCTTCAGCTGTGCGATCCAGCAGTGCGTGCTTTTTCATATCGGTGATCGTACGATATAACGCTTCATGACTGACGCCCAGTTGGCTAGCCAAAGTCTTGATGCCAGTCGGGATCGGGTA
This sequence comes from Variovorax sp., assembly GCA_031418715.1. Lineage (GTDB taxonomy): Bacteria > Pseudomonadota > Gammaproteobacteria > Burkholderiales > Burkholderiaceae_C > JANMDU01. The sequence goes on from JANOJL010000056.1 coordinate 55,456, forward strand.
GCGGCCTGCCATACCCTCGGTTTGAATCAGATGCAGTAAGCGCTCTTGTACCGAATGCAAGCTTAGCCGCTCGCATTGCATTCTCAACCGCATGATCTCGGCGTTCAGCGTGCGCATCCAACGACTCGAAAAGATAGGGTCGCTCTGCAACTCAGCTCGCAGCGCAGCGACAGGCAGCTTGATCACCTGCGTCTCTTCAAGAGCGATGGCATCGCAGTGGTAAGCATCGACCATCAAACTGGCCTCGCTAACAAACCCGCCACGGCAGCGCTGCAAAATCACATGCTCGCCGTGCGCGCCTGAACGCTCGAGTGCCACTTCGCCGCGCACCACAAAAAACATCCACTGCGGCTTAGCACCAGCGGAGAAAACATGCTCTCCTTTGCGAATAAGTGCCCCGCCAGCGAGCTGCCGCAGTCCATCGGGCAATAACTCCTGCAAGGGCATGGGAAGAATCGTGTGATTCATATGATTGCAATCATATTGCTTTGGCGTGCGTTTGACCATACTTACATCACACGCTGAAAAGGTTTCAGCGGATGATTTGAAAGGGAAACATCATGAGTGCAGCGATGCAAATTGAAATTGAGAACCTGAAATGCGGGGGTTGCGAGGTCAGCATTCTGAAGGGCTTGAAGTCTATCGAGGGCGTGCGCAAAGTCAGCGTCAATCGCGCGTCCGACACGGTAGAAGTCGAAGCGCCTGCGACGCTGCGCAGCAAGATCGCTGAACAACTGCGCCACATGGGCTACCCCGAAAAGGGAAGCATCAGCGGCATCAGTGCGGGCTTGGCGAATGCTAAGTCTTATGTGAGCTGCGCCATTGGCCGCGTAGCCTGATCATTTTTTATTTTTTTTGGAGAACACTATGAGAAAACTTATTCTACTTACTGCATTGGCTAGCGTGATCGGCGTCACTTGGGCTGCCACCGCAGACCCCTCGGCACCCAGCACGGTCACCCCGAACAATCATTCCATGCACGGCATGGGCCCAGGCCACGAACGAATGCAGGGCATGGGCGCAGGACATGGCCGAATGCAGGGCATGATGGGTGGCCATGAGGCTAGAAAATCAATGGGGCACGGCAAAGACATGATGGCCTGCGACATGTCATCGCATGGTGCCGACAAACATGATCACCGCCACGCGACGCCAGAAAAATAAGCTGAACTGATGGTGCGCGCGGCAACGCGCGCACTGCCTCAGGCTTTGAGCAAGGCTTGCCCGCCCATGTAAGGTCGCAATACTTCGGGCACGGTGACGCTACCGTTTGCATTTTGGTAGTTTTCAAGCACCGCCACGAGGGTGCGGCCGACAGCGAGCCCTGATCCGTTGAGCGTGTGAACCAGCTCATTCTTGCCTTGCGCATTTTTAAAGCGGGTTTGCATGCGGCGCGATTGGAAGGCTTCGCAGTTGGAACATGAGCTGATTTCGCGGTAAGTGTTTTGTGCGGGCAGCCAAACCTCGAGGTCGTAAGTTTTCGTGGAGGCAAAGCCCATGTCTCCGGTGCAGAGCGCGAGCACGCGGTAAGGCAATCCCAGCTTTTGCAACACGTTTTCTGCGTGGCGCGTCATCTCTTCTAGAGCTTCGTAGCTCTTATCGGGATGCGTGATCTGCACCATTTCTACTTTGTCAAACTGATGCTGACGGATCATGCCTTTGGTGTCGCGGCCATAGCTGCCCGCTTCGGAGCGGAAGCAAGGGCTGTGGGCGGTGAGTTTGATGGGTAAATCGGCTTCTGCGAGGACTTGATCGCGGACGCTGTTCGTCAAAGAAATTTCGCTGGTAGAGATCAAGTATTGCGTGGCTTGCGTCTCATCACCGCCGCGCGTAACCCAAAACATATCTTCTTCAAATTTGGGCAACTGCCCCGTGCCTTCGAGCACTTCGCGGTTGACAATATACGGCGTGTAGCACTCGGTGTAACCATGCTCGTTGGTCTGCATATCAAGCATAAGTTGCGCGAGTGCGCGATGCATGCGAGCGACTTGGCCGCGCATGAAGGTGAAGCGTGCACCTGAGAGCTTAGCGCCCGTGTCAGCATCCAAGCCCAGAGGCTGACCGACATCCACATGGTCTTTCACTTCAAAATCAAATGACTTGGGCGTACCCCAACGGCGCACTTCTACGTTGCCTTCTTCGCCCCCACCGATTGGCACGCTCTCGTGTGGCAAATTTGGCAAGGTCATCAAAATGCCTTGTAGCTCAGCGGCAATCGCATCGTTGCGCGCTGCAGCGATTTCGAGCTCCGTTTTGATCGCACCGGTCTCAGCCATCACCGTATCGGTGCTCTCGCCTTTGGCCTTGAGCATGCCAATGGATTTGCTCAAGGTGTTCCGTTTGTTTTGCAGCTCTTCGGTGCGCATCTGAATGGTTTTGCGCTCGGCTTCCAGAGCGGAATAAGCGGCTACATCCAGATATGGCTGAGGATTTTTGCGCTTTTGCAGCGCAGCGACGACCGAATCGAGGTCTTTGCGGAGTTGGTTTGGATCTAGCATATTATGATTTTAAACGCTTTGATCACTACTAAATTCATAGCGCCTTACGCAGTATTCATGGTGGCGAAGCGCTTGTTTCTCTTAAATTGTCTTGTTGTATAGCGGCCTCGGCTGCGCTTAGGTATCTCACGTAGCGAAGTCATGGGGGAGCGCCAGCCGAAGGCCAGCGCGCAGGACACGAGCGCAGAGGGATACCTCAAGCGCCCAAGCGCATCGAAGAGGCCCCAGAGCGCCAACAAATATCAAGCCGAATACTTCCCCAACTCATTCTTAGCAATCGCATTGCGATGCACTTCATCCGGGCCATCGGCAAAGCGCAGCGTGCGAGCTGCGGTGTAGGAGTAGGCCAACGGGAAATCGTCGCACATACCGCCGCCACCATGCACTTGCATCGCCCAATCAATCACTTCGCAAGCCATAGAAGGCGCGACGACTTTGATCATGGCGATATCGTTCTTGGCGAGTTTGTTGCCGCCCACATCCATCAGCCACGCCGTGCGCAGCGTGAGTAGGCGGGCTTGATCGATTTTGCATCGCGCATCGGCAATGCGCTCCAAGGTCACGCCTTGCTGAGAGACAAGTTTGCCAAATGCTGTGCGGCTACTGGCGCGCTTGCACATGAGCTCTAGCGCACGCTCGGCCAAGCCGATCAATCGCATGCAGTGGTGAATGCGTCCGGGGCCTAAGCGGCCTTGCGCGATTTCAAAGCCTCGGCCTTCGCCCAAAAGCATATTGCTGGCGGGCACGCGCACATCGGTGAACGTCATCTCGCAATGGCCATGGGGTGCATCGTCGTAGCCAAACACGGTGAGCGGGCGGATCACTTTCACGCCCGGCGCATCAGCGGGTACGACGATCATGCTTTGCTGGCTGTGGCGCGGTGCATCGGGATCGCTCTTGCCCATGGTGATATAGAGCGCACAGCGCGGGTCGCCCGCGCCGGAGATCCACCATTTGCGACCATTGATGAGGTAAGTGTCATCGTTTTGATTCTCGATGCGGGTAGCGATGTTCGTTGCGTCAGACGAGGCGACATCGGGCTCCGTCATTGCAAAGGCGGAGCGCACTTCGCCGCGCAAAAGCGGTTTGAGCCAACGATCGCGAATCTCGGGCGAGCCGTAGCGTGCGAGCGTTTCCATGTTGCCGGTATCAGGCGCGGAACAGTTGAATACTTCCGAAGCCCAAAGCACGCGCCCCATGATCTCTGCCAATGGTGCGTATTCTTGGTTCGTCAAACCCGCGCCGCCGAAGAGCGGATCGCCGCCAAAGCCTGCAATTTCTGCGGTGTCGCGCGGGAGGAATAAATTCCACAAGCCCTGCTTTTGAGCAACCGGCTTGAGCTTTTCAATCGTCTGCAAGGGTGTCCAGCGCTTGCCGGCCTGCGTGTTGGCTTCGATTTCCTCGGAGTAGGCTTTTTCTGCTGGGTAGATATGGTTGTCAAAAAATTCCAGCAACTGCGCTTGCAGCTCTTGAACGCGAGGTGAATAAGAAAAATCCATGGTGATCTCCGGTTATTTGATTGGATACTTGAGAATTTAGGTAACGCGAAAAGCGCTAAAAGGACGCTAAAAACGCAAAAAAGAACATTGGATTTTTTCAGTATTTGTTCTTTTTTTGCGTTTTTCGGATGTCTCTTTAGCGTTTTTTGCGATAAATAGGCATTCAGCTCACAGAAGCCTGCGCAAACCGCCAACCCATGTGCGCAAGAGGTTTTGCTCCCGCGGCGGATGCAATGGCTTGTGCGCTCGATGCTGTGCCGGTCTCAATCCTTTTGGCGATGCCTTGCAGAATAGCGGCTAAGCGAAACAGGTTGTAGGCAAGATAAAAATTCCAATCTGCTTGTAATTGCTCAGGCGTAGCGAGCTCTGTGCGTTCGCAATACAAGCGGATGTATTCCGCTTCGCTCGGTATACCTAAAGCAGCATGATCGAGCCCGCCGATGCCGCGAAAAGCGCCGGGCGGGATGTGCCAAGCCATGCAGTGGTAGCTGAAATCGGCCAGAGGGTGGCCGAGCGTAGAAAGCTCCCAATCGAGCACCGCCAAGACGCGCGGCTCGGTCGGATGAAAGATCAGATTGTCTAAGCGATAGTCGCCATGCACGATGCTGACTTTGCTTTCGTCGCGGCCACTTTGCGGAATATTGGCGGGCAGCCATTCAATCAAGCGATCCATTTCCTCGATTGGCTGCGTGACCGACGCTAGGTATTGCTTGGTCCAGCGGCCAATTTGTCGCTCAAAAAAATTGCCAGGCTTGCCGTAGTTGCTCAAACCTTGCGCCGCAAAATCCACCGTGTGCAAAGCCGCTTGCACGCGATTCATCTCGCGGTAAATCTCGCCACGTTCTGAATTGCTCATGCCCGGCAAAGCCTGATCCCAAAGCACGCGGCCTTCAATAAACTCCATGATGTAGAAAGCGCGGCCAATGATAGATTCATCTTCGCAAAGTGCATGCATCTTCGCCACCGGCACACCCGTGCCCGCGAGGCCGCGCATCACGGCAAATTCTCGCTCTACCGCATGCGCCGAAGGCAGCAGCTTGGCCACGGGGCCGGGCTTGGCGCGCATCACATAGGTTTGGCTAGGTGTGATGAGCTTGTAGGTCGGGTTGGATTGCCCGCCTTTGAACATTTCCACTTTTAAAGGACCGGTAAAGCCAGCAACATTCGCAGCCATCCAATCAGTCAATGCGGCTGTGTCAAAGGCATGCTTGTCAGACACTTCTCGCGTTCCAACGAAATGCTCGAAACCGCTCATTCTTGGTCTCCATTGCCAATGCGCTTCAAGCCATCGCGGCTGCGAACGATCAAGCCACTCGGCTCCACGCGGATCAGCTCTTCGCGCTCCATTTGCTTTAACTCTTGGTTCACACGCTGGCGCGATGCGCCAAGCAACTGCGCTAATTCTTCCTGCGCCAAATGCAAGCCAATGCGCGTCTCGTCTTGATGGGACAGGCTGGGCACACCATAGCTGCGCGCCAAATGCACGAGTTGCTTGGCCAAGCGGGCACGAAGTGGCAGCGTGTTCAGGTCTTCCACCAAACCAAACAGCAGGCGGATCAGCCGCGAGTTGAGGCGCAGCAAAGCTTCGTATAACTCCACATGATCGGCCAAGATTTTGGCAAAGTCGTTGCGGGCCACGCAGACGATCGTGGTGTCGCCATGGGCATAAGCATCATGCGTGCGCTGATCGCCATCAAAAATTGACACATCACCAAACCAGATGCCCGGCTCGACGTAAGTGAGCGTCACCTGTTTGCCCGACACCGAAGTGCTGGATATTCGAACAGCGCCTTTGGCGCAGGCACTCCATTCTTCAGGCCGCTCGCCGCGAGCAGCGATTAATTCGCCATCGCGATAACGCTTCACATAGGCATAGCGCAAGATATCGTGGCGCAGGCTGGGCGAAAGAGAGGCAAACCAGCGGCCAGCGTTGATCGCTTCGCGCTCGTCTTGGGAGAGGATGGGTTCGTCAGAAATCATGTCTTTTCCATTGTGGCGGCAGTTCTAAGGCGTGGGCTCTAGGGTTGTCACGTGGGTGTCTAGCGCAGGTGAGACAATACACCCTACATGACCGAACCCCTCACTATTCCATTTTCTTCCGTTGGCCTAGCCGACAGCATCCTTCGCGCCGTGGCCGAAAAGGGCTACACCACGATGAGCCCGATTCAGGCGCAGGCCATTCCGCATGTGCTGGCAGGCCGCGATGTGATGGGCGCTGCGCAAACGGGTACGGGAAAAACCGCTGCATTCGTGCTCCCCCTCTTGCAGCGCATGCTCAAGCACGAAAGCGCTTCGCTATCGCCCGCGCGCCACCCCGTGCGAGCGCTGGTGCTCACGCCCACGCGAGAGTTGGCCGATCAAATCGCTGCCAACGTGACGCAATACGCCAAATACACCCAGCTTCGCAGCGCTGTCGTCTTCGGTGGTATCGACATCAAGCCGCAAATGGCCGAGCTGCGCAAAGGCGTCGAGATTTTGACAGCCACTCCCGGTCGCTTGCTTGACCATATCGAAGCCAAAACGGCTGTGCTGAATCAAGTGGAATACGTGGTGCTGGATGAAGCTGATCGGATGCTGGATATTGGCTTTCTGCCCGATCTGCAGCGCATCTTGAATTATTTGCCCAAGCAGCGCACCACCCTGCTCTTCTCGGCCACTTTCTCCCCAGAGATCAAGCGCTTGTCTGCAAGCTATTTGCAAAACCCAATTTTGGTAGAAACTGCGCGCCCGAACGAGACGGCGGCCAACGTCGAGCAACTGTTTTTCAGCGTGCATGAAGATGACAAACGCCGTGTTCTCAAGCAATTGGTGCGACAGCGTGGGATCACGCAAGCCTTTGTGTTTTGCAACAGCAAGCTCGGCTGTGCTCGGCTGGCTCGCTCATTGGAGCGCGATGGCCTGCGTACCACGGCGCTGCATGGCGACAAGAGCCAAGACGAGCGCTTGAAAGCATTAGAGGCCTTCAAAAAAGGCGAAGTCGATCTGCTGGTGGCCACCGACGTGGCAGCGCGTGGCCTAGACATCAAAGACGTGCCTGCCGTATTCAATTACGACATCCCGTTCAATGCCGAAGATTACGTCCACCGCATTGGCCGCACGGGCCGCGCAGGCGCTTCTGGCTTGGCGCTGAGCTTTGTGGACGGCGACGACAAGCGCTTGATTGCCGACATTGAAAAATTGATCAAAACCAAGGTGGAGTTTTCCCCTGTTGAGCTTGAGAATGAAAGCCCACGCAGAGGCGATCGATTCAATTCAGGCCGCCGCGCTTGGGGTGAAGACGATGCTGGCTCTCAGAGTGAGCGACGCGATGAGCGGCCATCTGAACGCGCCTCGGAGCGCCGCGATGATCGCCCTGCGCAGCGCAGCCAATACCCCAGCCGCCCTGCCCGCATCTCAGCGGATCCGTTTTTCAACAAACCCTACGAAGAGCCCAGCGCCGAGCAATCAGCCGCGTGGGAAAGCACGCCAAAATCTGCTCCTTCGCGCGTCTCGGCCAACATCAAAACCAAGCGCAAAGTGGCTGCTCTCTTCAAAGCAGGCGAGCCGCAAGCAGAGCAAACCGTCGCCGAGCTGGCTCAGCCCGCGCCTCATTGAAAGCTGCAAGCAGAGATTAGGTGCAGCGCATGAGGCTAGATGATCTGTTGTTCAGCCAAGGCTTTGGCACCCGGCGCGTCTGCGCTGGTTTAATTCAACAAGGTTTTGTGCAGTTCCCCGTTATAGAATCTGCGCAAGATGCTACTGAAATAATAGCAACTGAAGGCATGCCTTTCAAGGTTCAAGGCAAATCTTGGGAATATCACGAAAAGGCTTATGTGCTGATGCACAAGCCCTCCGGCTTCGAATGCAGCCACCGCCCCGGCGCTTGGCCAAGCGCGTATAGCCTGCTGCCCGCCCCGCTGCGCCAGCGCCCCACCAAAGGCGTGGTGCAAGGCGTGCAAGCGATTGGCCGACTCGACCAAGACACCACGGGATTGCTCCTGCTCACTGACGACGGCCAGTTCCTCCACAAAATGAGCAGCCCAAAGCACCATGTGCCCAAGGTCTACCAAATAAGCACAGATCGCGCGGTAGAGCCGCAGCAAATTGAGCAATTGCTATCAGGCGTCATACTCAACGACGACCCCAAACCCGTCAAAGCCGCCGCAGCCATGCAAACTGGCGAAAAGACTTTGGACATGACGCTCACAGAGGGCAAATACCACCAAGTCAAACGCATGATCGCCGCCGTCGGCAACCATGTCGTGGCCCTGCATCGTTCACAAATTGGCAGCATGGTGTTGGGTGACGATTTGCCCTCTGGGCAGTGGCGCTGGCTCACTGAAGCTGAATTAGAGAGCCTAAAAAGTAAAAATTAAACTTGCAATTCATGGAATATAAATCCATAATTGCAAGGATAATGAATCCTGATTTACCTCGTCAACTGATCTCCCAGGTACGGGAAGAGCTGGATACCAATCCAGCTGTCGTGCTACTCGGCCCGCGTCAGGTGGGCAAAACTACGCTAGCGCTGCAACTGGCGGCAGAGCGTCCCAGCATCTATCTGGATCTCGAATCCGAGCGTGACCGCGCCCGCTTAGGAGAACCCGAGCTGAGCCTGCCGCTTTGGCAAGATCGTTTGGTCATCCTCGATGAGGTACACCGCGTGCCATCGCTTTTTCCTAGCCTGCGTGGGCTGATTGATGAGGCGCGCCGCCAAGGCAAGCGAAGCAGTCTGTATTTGCTGCTTGGCTCTGCTTCGCTTGATCTGCTCGCCCAATCCGGCGAGACGCTGGCTGGCCGTGTGGCTTACCTGGATTTACCGCCACTCAACGTCTTAGAAACAGGCGTCAACACGCAGGATCGCTTGTGGCTGCGCGGCGGGTTTCCAGACAGCTTTACTTCCAGCAGCGATGCCCGAAGCTTCCGGTGGCGGCAAAATTTCATTTCAACCTACCTAGAGCGCGATGTGCCGCAATTCGGCCCACGCATCGCAGCCGAGACCTTGCGCCGCTTCTGGACCATGCTCGCTCACAACCAAGGCGGCATGCTCAATGTGGCTCAATTGGCGCGCGGCCTAGGGGTAGATGCCAAAACGGCGCAAAGCTACATTGATCTTCTCTGCGACCTGCTGCTTGTTCGCCGTTTGCAGCCTTGGCATGCCAATGTGGGCAAGCGCTTGGTGAAATCGCCGAAGGTGTATGTGCGCGATAGCGGCGTGCTGCATGCCCTGCTCAACTTGGCCGATACCAACAGCTTGCTCTCGCACCCAGTGATCGGCGCAAGCTGGGAAGGCTTTGTGCTGGAAAATCTGCTCGCCTGCGCCCCACAAGGCACGCAAGCTTATTTTTATCGCACCAGCGGCGGCGCAGAAATTGATCTCTTGCTGGAGTTACCCGGCAGCCAACTTTGGACGATCGAAGTCAAGCGCAGCTTAAGCCCCAAGTTAGAGCGCGGCTTCTACGCCGCCTGCGAAGACATCAAGCCTGCACAGCGTTGGGTCGTCTATCCAGGACAGGAAAGTTACCCTCTGAAAGAAGGCATTGAGGTTGTTCCGTTGGCGGTGTTGTGCGGAAAGTTGCGCGGCTGCTGAGTCGTCACGCATTCGGCTTCATCGCCTGTTCGCAGTTAACCTGCACCAGCTCCCGCCGCCCGCCATCTACGCGCATGGCGCTCAAACAGCCACCCCAGACGCAACCCGTGTCTAGGGCGATCAGATTAGGGCGGTTGATCAGGCCTAGCGTGCTCCAGTGACCGAAGGCGACGGTGATACACGCAGTTTCGCGATCTGGCACGTCAAACCAGGGCATATAGCCCTCGGGGGCTGCGCCTGCGCCTTCTTTGGTGGCGAATTCCATCTCGCCGCTGGCGCTGCAAAAGCGCAGGCGCGTTAGAGCGTTGATGATGACGCGGTGGCGATCTGTGCCTTGCAGATCATCGCGCCATGCTGCTGGCGCGTTGCCATACATGCTTTGGAAGAAGTTTTTTGAGTCTTTTTGGCGTATTGCCGTTATAGAATGTGCGCTCAGTGCTATTGTTTTAGTAGCGTCCCAACTGGGGAGCACGCCTGCATGCACCATCAAAATACCCTCTCGAAAAATGGCTAATTCGCGCCAACGCAGCCAATCGAGCAGCTGCGGCGCGTCGGGTGCAGCGAGCAGCGCTTGCAGTGTGTCGCTCTTACTCGCCGCGCGTGCGCCGCAAGCCACCGCCAGCGCATGAAGATCATGGTTGCCCAGCAGGCATTGCGCGGCATCGCCCAAAGCTTGCAGCCGCCGCAGCACTTTGAGCGAATCGGGGCCCCGGTTGACCAAATCGCCCAGCAGCACGAGTTGGTCTCGGCTTGCGGAAAAATCAATCTCGGCCAAAAGCTGCCCCAAAGCAGCATCGCAGCCCTGCACATCGCCAATCAAGTAAAGTCCCATATCTCAAGACTCTAATCGCTTTTCATGGATTTCCTGCTCATTGCCATTCTCACGCTCATCAACGGCGCTTTTGCCATGAGCGAGATGGCGCTCACGGCTTCGAAGAAAGTGCGTCTGATGGCGATGGCTGAAACAGGCGACGATGGCGCGAAAGCAGCGCTGGAATTGGCCGACAAACCCACGCTGATGCTCTCCACGGTGCAAATCGGCATCACCTCGATTGGCATGCTCAACGGCATCATCGGCGAGGCGGCTTTTTCAGATAACGTGGCGAGTTTCTTGCAATATATGGGACTCTCCGAAAAAGTCGCTGCGCCGAGCGCGACGACCTTTGTCGTGATCGTGATCACCTTCATCACGCTGATTTTTGGCGAACTCGTGCCAAAGCGCATCGGCTGGGCGTATCCAGAAGCGGTGGCGCGGGTGGTGGCCAAACCGATGATCTGGCTGGCCAAAGCGGCGAGCCCGTTTGTGAAACTGCTGACTGTGACGACGCTGGGTGTCTTGAAGCTGCTGCGCATTCGTACCGACCAAAGCCGCAGTGTGACGGAAGAAGAGTTGTCTGCCAGCTTAGACGAAGGCTTGGATGCTGGCCTGATGGAGCAGCATGAGCGCCAAATGGTGCAAAACTTGTTTCATTTAGATGATCGGCCGCTGATTTCCATCATGATTCCGCGCTCAGACATTACTTGGCTGGAAGCCGACTCCACGGTGGAGCTTGCGCTGCGCAAAGCGGGCGGCTCTGATGAGGGCAGCAGCAAGACTTCGCACAGCTGGTATCCCGTCTGCCAAGGCGGGCTAGACAACATCGTGGGCATCGTGAGCGTGGCGCAGCTGCTGCGCCAGCAAACGGGCAACACCGGGCAAAAAGTCGGCGAGCTGGCCACGCCCGCCGTCTTCATTCCCGAGACGCTCAGCGGCATGGAGCTGCTGGAGCAATTTCGCCAGCAGTCTGCACGCCAGGTGTTCGTGGTGGACGAATACGGCGTGTGTCAGGGCTTACTGACACCGCGCGATTTGTTAGAAGCCATCACCGGGGAGCTCAAACCGCAAGTGGCCGCGGATGCTTGGGCCACGCGAGAAGCGGATGGCGGCTGGCAGCTCGACGGCCTGATGCCTGTGGCCGAGCTCAAAAGCCGCCTAGATATTTACGATGAGTTGCCCGATGAAGAAGCAGGACACTACAACACGCTGGCCGGCCTGCTGATGGCTGTGGCCGGGCATTTGCCTGCACAAGGCGAGACGATTGAAGCCAATGGCTGGCGCTTTGAGGTGATGGCGCTGGAGGGAAGGCGCGTTGATCGGGTGCGGGCGAGGAAGCTTCTTGCCTGATTTTTTGCTTCGGATACGAGGTTGTTGATTGACCGCTTCGCCTTCATACCACCCGCTCACCTGCTTCGCATTCATCCCACCCGCTCGCCTGCCACGTGACGTGCCCGAAAACTCCGAGGGCTTTCCTTTTGTCATGCCACCCGCTCACCCCGAGCCGCCGCCTTTTGTAGCGTGCCAGCATGGTTTCTCGCGCTCCACGAGGAAATCCCTCGGATTTTTCAGACCCATCACGCAGCGGATTGATGCGGTTCGCGCGTCGTTGGTTACTATGTATTCGATAGCATACTACGCATGTTTTATAACGGCTAGAGGCTGAAATCGGCATAAATTCTTCCCTCTATCCGCTCGTTGAGCATATTCATGCCAATGCCGCCAATTTATCTAGCGGACTGGCCGTGCCGTGCATCTCCCGCCCATGCCAGCGGATGAAAAACTTCACCCAATAAAGATACGTTTTCTCAGTACTCAGGCTATAGTGACGGTAACGAATCTGCTCCCGCACTTGATCAAGTAAGCGCGGAGGCGAGCCAGAAGCAGTGCCGGGTTTCATGAATTCATTATAACTGTTAATTAATACAGTATATTTAATGCAAGCTCATGATTAAGAACGATTTTTAGGAATTTTTATGTCCAACTTATACCGCAACGCCATTTTTATACCGCAGGTTTTGCGGTATACATTACGTTAACCCTCATGAAAAACGCTCCACCGCCTACATTGATTGCTATTGCCGCGCTGTACTTCCTTTCCGAAATTGCTTTCATGCTATCGGGCATAAGTCCAGCTGGTTTGGTACGCATGGCCCTCTATACCGTGGTTTTCGTTTTCGTTTTTCGGGGCAGTCGGACCGCAGCCAATCTCTGGGGTTTCATGAGCGTGTTAGGCGGCGTGGTGTCAGCTTTCGGTGTTCTAAGAAGCTTCCAATCAAACCCCGATGGAGCATTGTTTTTGGCGTTGTACGCGGCATTCTTTTTCGCGGGAGCAGGCTACATGTTTTTTAGTCCCGGGTTGAGGAGTTTCAACGATCGAGCAAATGCCATGAGAGTTAACCCCCCAGTCCATCCGACCGCCTCCGGCGGCGGCTGACAGTGACGTTAGGCCGCACAAGTCACCACTGATGGAACATCCGTCCGACCTTGAAGCCCGTGAACACGATCTCACGATGCACGTCTTCACAGTTTCCGCAGGAATGGTGGGCGTATGCCTGACCGCCATCGGACTACTGCGGCTCATCGCAGCTCAAACGAAGGCTCAAACGCTTGGCGACGATCTACTGGCGGTGGACGCCATGCTGTTTGTCGTCTGCGCATTCCTAGCGTTCTGGTCATTCAAGACCAAAGAACCAATCATCCGCAGACGCCTCCGATTGATAGTGGACACACTCTTCCTATCCGGACTGGCCGGCATGGGTGTAATTTGCGCAGTCATCGCCTATGCCATCTTCTAGGGCAATACGCGTCATCGCTGCAATCGAGGCCCTCAAAGGTCTGGTCGTGCTATTTGCGGCATCTGGACTCCTTGCCCTGATCCACCACGATGTCCACAGACTAGCCGGCTTGCTCATTGCGCATGCCCATCTGAATCCCGCATCCAAATACCCCAAGATCTTCCTGGACGCTGCGGCCGAGGTCACAGACCCTCGTTTGTGGCAGCTGGCGGCAGGAGCAGCCGCTTATTCCGTGCTGCGCCTCGTCGAGGGCTATGGCCTGTACAAGCAGCGGGCGTGGGCTGAGATTCTCGCCGCCCTCAGCGGCGTTGTTTATGTTCCCTTTGAGCTAATAGAACTCTTTCTCAGGCCGAGCATGCTGGCAACGCTCCTGCTTGCCCTCAATCTGGCAGTTGTTGCAGTTATGGTTCATGCTCTCAAGGCGCGGCGCGGTGCGGCCTAACCCCTCGCTCAAGCGGGCGACAACGGCAGGCCACCAGGCCCGGTCTGGCGGTACGCGGTTCAATTTAGCCAGCCCGGGCCAGGCGTCCAGCCCTTGTCGCCCGCATAGCTCGAACGTT
>JANOJL010000057.1:0-2338 GCA_031418715.1 Variovorax sp.
GCTTTGAGCCTGGGCAGCAGCGCACTGTCGAACTCGTGGACTATGCAGGAGATCGCATGGTTTACGGCTTCAACGCGCAAGTGCAGGGAGCGCTTTAATGGCCACGATTCAACGACAAGCCTACGCAGAAATCTTCGGTCCGACGGTAGGCGACCGCGTGCGATTGGCCGATACCGATCTGATCATTGAGGTCGAAAAAGATTTCACTTTGCTAGCGGGCGGCTATGGCGAAGAAGTCAAATTCGGCGGCGGCAAAACGATTCGTGATGGTATGGCGCAATCTCAGCGTACGCGCGCTGAAGGCGCTGTGGACACCATCCTCACCAATGCACTCATCGTCGATCACTGGGGCATCGTCAAAGCCGATATCGGCTTGAAAGATGGCCGCATCGTTGCGATTGGCAAAGGCGGCAATCCCGATACGCAAAGCGGCGTCACCATCATCATCGGCCCCGGCACCGAAGTCATTGCCTGCGAAGGCATGATCGTCACGCCCGGCGGCATCGATACGCATATTCACTTCATCTGCCCACAGCAAATTGAAGAAGCTTTGAGTAGCGGCATCACCACCATGATCGGCGGCGGCACAGGCCCGGCCACCGGCACATTCGCCACCACCTGCACGCCCGGCCCCTGGCATATGGAGCGCATGCTGCAAGCAGCCGATGCCTTCCCGATGAATCTGGGCTTCTTGGGCAAAGGCAATGCCTCGCAGCCCGCGCCTTTGCTGGAGCAAATCCACGCAGGCGCGATTGGCCTCAAACTGCATGAAGACTGGGGCACGACCCCCGCCGCCATTTCCAACTGCCTCGACGTGGCCGAAGAAACCGACACGCAAGTGGCGATTCACACGGATACGCTCAATGAATCTGGCTTTGTGGAAGACACGATTGCCGCCTTCAAAGGCCGCACGATTCATAGCTTTCATACCGAAGGTGCAGGCGGCGGCCACGCGCCTGATATTTTGAAAGTGGTGGGCGAGGCCAATGTGCTGCCCAGCTCAACCAACCCCACGCGCCCCTACACGATCAACACGCTCGATGAGCATGTGGATATGCTCATGGTCTGCCATCATCTCGATCCGAGCATCGCAGAAGATTTGGCCTTTGCCGAGAGCCGCATTCGCAAAGAAACCATTGCCGCTGAAGACATCTTGCATGACCTAGGCGCAATCAGCATGTTCAGCTCTGACAGCCAAGCCATGGGCCGCGTCGGCGAAGTCATTATCCGCTGCTGGCAAACGGCGCACAAAATGAAAGTGCAGCGCGGCAAGTTGCCCGGAGATACCGAGCGCAACGACAACGCCCGCGTCAAACGATATCTGGCCAAGCTGTGCATCAACCCCGCGATTGCGCATGGCATCAGCCACGAGGTGGGCAGCCTAGAAGTAGGCAAGTGGGCTGATATCGTGATTTGGAAGCCAGCTTTCTATGGCGTGAAGCCCGCGCTCATCGTCAAAGGCGGCACGATTGCGCATGCTGCCATGGGCGATCCGAATGCCTCAATTCCTACACCGCAACCCGTGCATTACCGCGCCATGTTTGGTAGCTTTGGCCGCAGCCTACACAAAAGCAATCTCGCCTTTCTCTCGCAAAGCGCCATTACGCAAGGCATCCCCGAGCGCTTTGGCTTGCAAAAGAACATTGCGGTCGCCAAAAACATCCGCAGTGTGAAAAAACAGCACATGATCCACAACGATTACGCACCCAAGATGGAAATTGATGCACAAACCTACGCCGTCCGTGCGAACGGCATGCTGCTTACCTGCGAGCCAGCGAGTAGCCTGCCGATGACGCAACGCTATTTCTTGTTTTGAGTGATTTTTAAGACACGCGTTTTTTGATTTTCTAGAATTCACTCGTGTTGTCCCAATCATCTGCGGGCCTGACCAAGCTGGCGAAATGAAGGCATAAGCTTCGCCGAGAAGTTGAAGATGCATTTTTTGATAGAATCGATGTGAAAAATGGAGTATTTTGATGCGAACAACACTATCAATTGATGATCAAGTGATGCAATCGGTGATGCAAGCGACTGGCCGCAGCAATCCTCTAGAGGCTGTGCGAGAAGCTTTGAACAGCTATTTGCAGGAGCAAAAACTCAAAAAAGTGCTTGCTTTGCGCGGCAAAGTTCAAATCACTGACAACTGGCGCAAGCTGCGTGCTCTGGATACTCTGCCTGCCCGCAAATGAAAGGCAAACAAGCGATGACAGGTGTTTTGATCGACACCAGTGCATGGATTGAATTTCTGCGCGGGCACGCTGGCAGCATGGCTGATTCTGTGCAAACTTTGCTTGAGCTTCAGCAAGCGCATCTGTGTGGCCCGGTGAAGGCAGAGCTC